>CAVRAF010000012.1:0-129497 GCA_963718905.1 uncultured Pseudomonadota bacterium | reverse complement strand
CTGCGCCGTCGGGTGGCGGCAGGTGGTGCGGTGACGGTCATGACGGACATCACCGAGCAAAAACAGGCTGAGCAGGCCTTGGCGGATGGGGAAGCCCAGCTTCATGTCGCGCTTGACAACATGCCGGGCGCGCTCGTCTACACGGATGACGGTTTAAGAATCGTCGTCTGCAACAATCGCTTCAAAGATATGTACACCGTGCCGGAGGAGTTGCTGCAACCCGGCGCTCCCTATCCCGATTTTCTGCGCTATCTGGCTGAGAACGGTTACTACGGCGAGGGTGACATCGACGCGCTCGTCGCCAAGCGCGTGGAGAGTCTGCGCAATCCCTCGGGGATTGGCTTTGAGGACCACGCCCCCAACGGCCGGTGGTATCGCATACTGCGCCGTCGGGTGGCGGCAGGTGGTGCGGTGACGGTCATGACGGACATCACCGAGCAAAAACAGGCTGAGCGCGATCTTCTCGATGCAACGCGGCGAACGGAGGAAGCGAACAAGCTCATCACGGAAAAGAATCGATCGCTCGAGGCCCTGTATCGCGAGATCCAGGACAAGAACCGCCAAGTGGAAGAGCAAGCTGCTCAGATCGCTGAATGGAATGCACGACTAGAAACGCGCGTTACGGAACAGGTATCGAAGATCGGGCAGATGTCCAAGTTAACACGGTTTCTCTCGCCCAAAATCAGTGACTTGATCATGTCGGGCGATGGGGACGCCTCGCTAAAAGCGCGTCGAACGGAGATTACGGTCGTGTTTGTGGATCTACGCGGCTTCACGGGTTTCACCGAAACGGCGGAGCCCGAGGAGGTGATGAGCGTCCTGGGTGAGTATCACGCCGAACTGGGCCGCCAGATCATGGCGCACGATGGAACCATCGAGCACTTCGCCGGCGACGGCGCCATGATCTTGTTCAACGCTCCGGTGCCGGTCGACAACCACGAAATGCAGGCAATCCTTATGTCGTTCCGGATGCGCGAATCGATGGCGCTGCTGGCCCAAGGTTGGAAAAAACACGGTTACGCACTTGGCTTCGGTGTAGGGATCGCCGGTGGATACGCGACTATGGGCGCGATTGGCTACGAGGGTCGCCTCGAATACAGCGCGATCGGAACGGTCGTCAATCTCGCCGCACGCCTCTGCGGCGAGGCCAGCAATGGCCAGATTCTCATCTCGCCGCGAATCTTTTCGAAGACCGAAACTCGGATAGATGTGGAACCGGTTGGGGAACTCTCCCTAAAGGGCTTCAACCGCCCGGTTCCCGCTTACAACGTCCTGGCGGTTCGCGCGGATTGCTCAGGATAGGCATTGCGAAGTTGCCGCCTGTAGCAGCGCAGTCGCCCCTGTTGGCGTCGTCCCTCGCAACGCTGGGTCTCGTCGCGCTCTTTCGCCATCGGCAACGCCAATAGCGCTCGGGCGCGTTTCGGCGTTCAAGCATTCCACGATCACGGCGTCAACGACCCCCAAACCTGCCCCTACGGCGCCCCGTTTCCTCCATGCGTGCCTCCGATCGCGATCAAATCGCGAGAGCGCCGTTTGACAATTTGATCTAAAATGCTACAAATATGAAGCATTGCAGGCTCGCATAGGCCTGTTTTGATCAAATAGTAGAGAAAGAAGCTTGGTCATCAGGCTGGCGCTGGATTCTTGGCGAATCCCCGTGCGCCGGCAGCAGACGTCGAGGGGATCCCGTGGCAACGCACCCATCCGATATCCGCCAACGCATTCGTGACGACATCGTCGACGGCACGTTGCCGTTCGGAGCGCGCATCACGATCAACGAATTGGCGACGCGCTACGGCGTAAGCCACATGCCGGTGCGCGAGGCATTGCGCGATCTTCAGGGCGAAGCGCTGGTCGTGATCGAGCCGAACCGCGGTGCGCGGGTGCGACCGGTGGATGCCGGCTTCATCTCCAACCTGTTCGAGATGCGCAGTGCGTTCGAGATCATGCTGGTGCGCCAGGCCGCCAGGCGCTTCACGTCAGCCGATACGGCGCGACTGTTGCAGATACAGGACCGCCTCGAGGAGCGGATCGAGCGGCACGATTACGCCGCAGTAATCGCCGAGAATCATCGCTTCCATCAAGCGATCAACGGCATTCCCGACAACCCCGAAGCGTTGCTGGCCGTCAATGCCACTGGACGCTCGTGGCCGGCTGTGGCGCCATTACGGTTACGGCGAAGCCCGCTTTGCGGGCGTCACCAACGACCATCGGCATCTGATTCGCGCGCTCGAACAGAACGATGCGGAGGCGGCCTCGGTGATCATGGCTGCCCATGTGATCAAGGCGCGGCAGGACCTGCTCGGGCGCGTCTCGGCGCGCGACGATGTCGCGCCGACGAAACGCAAGCGTGCCTGATGGACGTGCCGAAGTCGATCGCGCTGCGCGTGGCACGCGTGACGCCGAAGACCTCGTGGGCGTTCGTCTCGCTGCAGACGCGCGACGGTCTCTCCGGTTGCGGCGAGGCGACACTGAACGGCAGGGAGGCCGCGCTGGTCGCCGCGGCAGAGGTCATCGTGCCGCACGCGCATCGGTGTCCCTCGCGCGACCTGGCGAGTTCGCGGATGCGATGGCGCCGCGCACACTTCCCGAAGCGGCGATCGTGTCGGCGATCGACCATGCGCTGTGGGACGTACACGCGCAGGCAGGTGGCGTACGCCTGGCCGATGCGCTGGGCGGCGTCCGCAGCGAGCAGATCCCGGTCTACGCCAACTTCAACCGGCGCACGCTCGACCGCAGCCCGGAAGGCTTTGCAGCGAGCGCGCGCGACGCGCAGAACGCCGGCTTCTACGCCTTCAAGGTTGCGCCATTCGACGAGGTCGACAGCGAGGCCTGTGCCAGGGGAGAGGGCGTGGAAGCCATGCAGACGGGTCTCGAGCGCGTGCGCGCCGTCCGCGCCGTCGTAGGGCGCGGCGCGCGGCTGATGGTCGATTGCCATTGGCGCTTCGACGAGCCAACCGCCGCCGCGTTGATTACGGCGGCCGCCGGACTCGGCGTGCATTGGGTCGAATGCCCGCTGCCCGAACGGCTCGACAACGTCGCCGCGCTCGTGAGGCTGCGTGGTTGGGCCAACGACCACGGGCTGCGCCTCGCCGGCTTGGAGGAAGGCATCGGCATCGACGCGTTCGCGCCTTACGTCGAAGCCGGCGCCTACGACGTCGTGATGCCCGATGTGAAGTATTTCGGCGGCCTGCTGCACCTTTTGCGGGCGAGCGAATGGTTCGCGTCCCGAGGCGTCGAAGTCTCTCGACAACCCCAGCGGGCCGATCTGCCATGCGGTGAGCGTGCATGCCTCCGCCGTGATCGCCGGCCTCGATTGCCTTGAGATGCAGTTCGATGAGAGTCCGCTGTTCCAATCGCTGGTCGCGGATGGACTGCGCCGGCCCGGCAATGGTTTCGCCGCGTTGCCGCGATGCAGCGGCCTGGGCGTCGGGCTGGACGCCACGTTGCTCGCCTCGCTCACCGAGATCGCTCCACGAGCATGGGACCTGGCCTGATGCCTGCAGGCCTGACCATCGACGTCGGACTGCGCGCATATGCGTGGACGCGCGTGCGCCGCCTGGTCGAACCGGCGCTCGGCATTGCAGGCGTATTGCTGCTGTGGAGCGTGCTCAGCAGGCACGTAGCCAATGCCAACCTGCTGCCATCGCCAACCGCAGTGTGGCGGGCGTTCACGGCGATGCTCGACGACGAGTTGCCGACGGACATCGGCGCCAGCATGGTGCACCTGGGCGTGGGCTACGGCGCCGGCGCCAGCGTCGGCCTGCTGCTCGCGCTGCTGGCGGCGAGTTCGCAGTGGGTGGAGGCGCTCGTCGACCCGGCTGTTGATTCCTGCGTCCCATTGCCGCGATTGCATGGATCCCGATTGCGATCCTGATGTTCGGCGTGGGCCGCGCCGTGCCGATCTTCCTGATCTTCTATGCCTCCGTGTTCCCCATCTTCGTCAACGCCTTCGACGGGATCCGGCGCGTCGACCGGTCGCTGATCCACGCCGCGCAGTCGCTGGGCGCGTCGCGCCGCATGGTGGCAACTCATGTGATCCTGCCGGCGGCGTTGCCCGCAGTGGTTGCCGGCGCCCGTCTGTCGCTCGGCGTTGCATGGATGTCGCTGGTGGCCGGCGAGATCGTCGGCGGCGACGCGGGCATCGGGTGGCGCATCCTGTGGTACCAGGAGTTTTTTCAGATGGACCGCGTGATGGCGGCCATCCTGATGGTCGGCGTGCTCGGCCTCACCGCGGACACCGCGCTGCAGATGCTGCAGCACCGGGTGATGAACTGGGATCCTGCGGGAGCGGCACGATGAGCTTCGCAGCGTCTACTCCACTCGACATCCGGGTGCGCTGGGGCCTGCCATCGATGACGCTGGTCGCGCTGCTCACGGGCTGGGAAGTCGCAGTGCGATCGGCGCATACGCAAGGCCTGGTGCCGCTGCCCTCGGGCGTGTTGCACGCGGGCAGTGCGATGTTGGCAAACGGAACGCTGGTGACCGCGCTGTCGGGCAGCCTGCAACGGGTGCTGATCGGGTTCGTGATCGGCGCGCTGATCGGCATTCCACTCGGCCTCGCGATTGGCACTGTGCAGTTCCTCGATCGCGCGTTGCGTCCGGTACTGGATGCAATGCGCTCGATCGCGCCGATCGCGTGGATTCCGATGGCGATTCTGTGGCTCGGCATCCGCGGCGACGCGGCGCTGTTCGTCGTCGCTTACGCGGCGGTGTTCCCCTTTGTCGTAAACGCCAGCCAGGCGGCGCGGCAGGTCGACCGTCGTCTGGTGTCCGCCGCCCGCGCGTTGGGCGCCGGTCGCTGGCTGTTGTTGCGCTCGGTGCTGTGGCCAAGCGCGCTGCCACTGATTTTTACCGGAGCGCGCATCGCGCTCGCCTTCGCATGGGGTTCGATCATCGCGGCCGAGCTCGCGATCGGCATCAAGATCGCCGGCCAGGGCCGCAGCGTCGCCGGCATCGGACAGCTGATGGTCGAGACGCTGTATGTCAACCGCGACGTCGATGCACTGGTGTTCTACATGCTGACGATCGGATTGATCAGCCTGCTGATCGATGCGGGCCTGCGCCGCCTGCAAAGGAGTTGCTGCCGTGGAGCACCGAGATGAATGCCCTGGTGGAACTGCGCGGAGTCGGCAAGACCTACGTCTCGGCGCGCAACGCCGAGTCGGTCGAGGCGCTCACCGGCATCGATTTCGACGTGCGACGCGGCGAGTTCCTGACCGTCGTTGGTCCGTCGGGCTGCGGCAAGTCGACGCTGCTGTCATTGATCGCCGGCTTCAGCACGCCGACGGTTGGCCGGGTGCTTTTTGACGGCAAGCCTGTCAACGGCCCGGCGCCCGAACGCGGCGTGATGTTTCAGGACTACGCACTTTTTCCGTGGCGCACGGTGACCGGCAATATCGAGTTCGGGCCCTACGCGCGGGGCATCGCCGTTGGCGAACGGCAGCGGCGTTCGCGCGAGCTGATCGATCTCGTAGGCCTGGCTGGATTCGAGCACCGCTATCCGCACGAACTGTCCGGCGGCATGCGCCAGCGCTGCGCGCTCGCGCGCATGCTGGCCAACGATCCAACGGTGTGGCTGATGGATGAACCGCTGGCTGCGGTCGATCTCCAGACGCGGATCATCCTGCAGGACGAGCTGATGCGCCTGTGGGGCGACTCGCCCGCTACGCAACAGCGACCCACGGTCATGTTCGTCACTCATGGCATCGACGAGGCGGTGTTGCTCGCCGACCGCATTCTCGTGCTCGGCCGACGGCCCGGCCGTCTTAAGTCGGTGGTCGAGGTACCGCTCCCGAGACCGCGCGCAGCGCTTCGCAATTCACCCGAGATGGCGCGCCTGACCGACCGGGTGTGGAGCCTGATCCGCGACGAGGCGGCCCAAGCCATCGTCGACGCCTAGTCGTTTCGCCCGCAACCACAACGGAGACCCGCCATGAATGCGAATGCCCGCCGCCGATTCCTCTTCGCCACCCCTCGGCACTCGCAGCGCTGCCGATGTTGCGCGCGAGCCCCGCTCTCGCGCAGGCGGTCAAGCTCACGATGGGAGTGGGGTTGGCCAGGAATCCGGCGCACTGACGTTGAAGATGCAGCAGGACCATCTGTTCGAGAAGGCCGCGCAGGAACTCGGCTTGTCGGGTGTCGATCCCGAGTACCTCGCCTTCCCGGTATTGCTGCGCATGCTTCAGGGTATCGCCGCCGGACAGCTTCAGTTCGGTACGCTCGGTTCGACACCGTGCATCCGCGCGCTCGCCGGCCCCGACCCGGTAGTGCCGATCGCGCTGATGGGCGGCGGCAACACGTTTCCGCTGCAGGTGCCCCGCGGCTCGCCAATCAAGAATCTCGACGACCTGAAGGGCAAGACGATCCTGACCATCGTCGGCTCCGACCTGCATCTGACGCTGGTCCGCATGCTGCAGGCGCAGTTCGGCACGGACGATACGAAGGCACTCGGCATCACGGTGCGCAATATCAACGCGCTGACCGAGCTGGGTCGCGCCCAGGCGGGCATCGATGCCGTCGTCGGCGTCAATCCGACGTCTTCCGCCGCAGAACAAGCCGGCGATCTGATCACCCTCTTGCGCAACGATGGCAAGACGGGTGCGGCCTACGATGGTCCCGAAGGCAAGGGCGCCGGCAAGACGATCGCATCGTTCGCCCGCACGCCGTTCGCCCCCGAGGCGTACTACCCGCATCGCATCTGGCTGGTCGCGCGCCGCGATTTTCTGGCGAGCAACCCGAAGGCGGTGACCGCGCTGCTGATTGCGAACCAGCGTGCGGTTGCAATGCTGGCCAAGGCCGGCACCGACGAGATCATTCGCATCGGCGCGCCGAATTGGGCCGGCACCAAAGAGGCCCAGCGCGACTGGATCGACGCCGTGCTGTGGAGGCGTCGCGGCTGGTCGTGGATCACCGAAGGTGACGCTCGCACGCTGGTCGGCCTGTCCAGCACCAAGGCAATCTTCCAGGGCCCGCTCGACGCCGAGACGGCGAAAAAACTGTTCAGCCTGGGAGCAGGTGTCACGGGGGCAGCGTACGAGGCGACCGGCCGCGTGCCCGCGCGCTCGGTATTCGACGACCGGACCGCCGACCTGCGCGGCAAGCCGATGTGGGAGGCCGACACGTGGAACCTGAAGGCATGAGCGAATCGACCGGTGGGGATCTGTCAAGCTGCGGGCAAAGTCGATGACGCAGTTCAATCTCACGGGAGTGAAGACGCTATGACTACACAAGGTTTTGTCGTATCCCACACCAACAATGCGGCCTTCGAGCGTGGCCTGCGGTCCTTTTTTGAGTACCGTGATCTCGGAATCAGGAACGCGACCGCCGGAAGAGTCGTTGCCCACGTCATCCGGGCGGCAGCAGGCACGGCGTTCTCGAGCCAGCCTCACCTTCACAAAACGAGCTTTCAACTCGTATACGTGCTGAAAGGCTGGATCGAGTTCGAATACGAAGGCCAGGGCGTCGTGCGGCTCGAGGCGGGCTCGTGCGTACATCAACCGAATGAGCTTCGTCATCGCGAGATCGGACACAGCAGCGATATTGAAATGCTCGAAATCGTGCTGCCGGCAGATTTCAAGACCGAAGAGGTCGCCTCGGTTCAAGGCTAGCGATATGAATGCCGGCGCTCACCGGAGTTCTCGGCGGGCCTTCGGTCGCGCGCGGCCTGGGCCAGCCAGATGGCGTCACCAGGTGCCGCATGACCGCTCGCGATAGTCGCTCGGAATACGAGAGCCGGATGCATCCCGTCCAGCGGCCTGCAACTCGATGCTCGTCCGTGCTTTGAGTACTATCCCAAAGACGCAACGTACAACCCGGAGACCGGGGCGTTCGAGTGCGAGATATGCATTCCGGTCGTTCCGCTGTGATGTGTTCGCTCGGTCTTCCGATCGAAGTTGCGGCGAGCTGATCTGCGATATGCGTCGCTGTCAGATTCGGACTCTCACGCCGGCTCGTTCGAGCATCGCTTGCAAGAGTACATTTCCTCCTGCCTCGAGATGCTCTGGCTTGGCGTCCTCGATCTCGTTGTGGCTGATACCGTCCTTGCATGGCACAAAGATCATTGCCGTTGGGGCGACCCGGGACACATACACTGCGTCGTGGCCTGCGCCACTCACCATGTCCCGGTGCGAATAATCGAGCCCTTGCGCCGCGTTACGGACGGAGTCAACACAACTCCCATCGAAGCGCGATGCCGCAAATTGGACCACTTGTGTCATTTCGCATTCGAGACGGAGACTCGATGCAATCGTTGCGGCTGCATCGCGCAGCTCGCGGTCCATGGTTGCGAGATCATTGTCCTCTGGATTTCGCACGTCTATGCTCATGATCACGCGCCCGGGGATGACATTTCGCGAATTCGGACTGACTTGCATGAACCCCACCGTAGCGCGCCCGTGCGGCGCGTGCTGCAATGCTATGGCGTTGACGGCATCTATCATTCGAGATGCGCCGAGTAGTGCGTCGTGACGTGCCTCCATGGGCGTTGGGCCCGCATGCGCATCCTGCCCGGTCCAAGTACAGTCGTACCAACGCTGGCCGAGCGCTCCGGTGACCACTCCTATGATCTTGTCCTCGCGCTCAAGGATCGGCCCCTGCTCGATATGGGCCTCGAAATAGGCGTCCACCGGACGGCCGCCGACAGCCACGCTGCCCGCGTACCCGATCCGGTTGAGCGCATCGCCAAACGTGACACCATCGAGATCGCGCTGCTTCAACAGATACTCGAGCGTGAACACTCCGGCGAACGTACCGGATCCTCCCATTACCGGGATGAATCGGCTGCCTTCCTCGTTTGTCCATATTGCGACACCAACGGGCTTTTCGGTTTCGACCGCCGCATCGTTGAGAGAGCGCAAGACCTCCAGGCCCGCGAGTACGCCATAATTGCCATCGAATTTCCCGCCGGAGGGTTGGGTGTCGATATGACTTCCGGCCAAGACCACGGACTGACCGGGGCCGCGACCTTTTCGAATCGCGAAGATGTTACCCACCTGGTCGATCTCCACCACCGCACCGGCCTCGCGCATCCAGCCGACAACCAGGTCGCGACCCTGCCGATCGAGATCGGTGAGCGCAAGACGACGAACGCCTCCTTTTTCAGTCGCTCCGATCTGCGCCAGGCCCATCAGCGAACGCCATAGGCGTTGTCCGTTTATGCGCAACGCGGTCTGGAACTGCCGCTCGGGCCGTTGCATGGTTTCCTTCGGTCAAACTCTGGCTAAGGGTCGGTCTGCCATTGAGCGAACGCCAGGTGCGCAAGCCGGCCGTTCATCCCAGGCGCGCAATCAGGACGCCGCCCAGTGCGACCGACAGTCATCAGTGGACGAGTGCAGAGCAGTTTATTCCATGGGGAGACCTGCGGAACAGGCACGGACCTGCAGCATCGGGTAGTGGTTCAGAGACCGCTACCCAGCATCGGCATCCGTTGCCTCCGCCGCCGATGACCCCACCACTTCCTCTCGCTCACGGAATGCGATGCTCGCCCCGCTGTTTGCCTGATATGGGCTGCCGCAAGACGAACGTGTCGAAACTCCGCGATTCTCTCACTCTGGGCGCAGCGACTACGCTGCTGGTCGCGCTCATGGCGAGCAA
The DNA here is from genome assembly GCA_963718905.1 of uncultured Pseudomonadota bacterium. Taxonomy (GTDB): domain Bacteria; phylum Pseudomonadota; class Gammaproteobacteria; order Burkholderiales; family Casimicrobiaceae; genus VBCG01. The sequence goes on along the minus strand of CAVRAF010000012.1, from coordinate 119,903 downwards.
TGCGGCAGCGGCAACCGTCGCAATCGACGTCGCTACCCACGCGAACATGATCGAGATCGAAGCGAGCGCGATGCTCGATGCCGATGCGCCGACGGCATGGCGCGTGCTGACGGATTACGATCACTACGCCGACTTCATCCCGGGCCTGCAAGCGAGCCACGTGATCGCGCGCAACGGTGCGGTCGTCACCGTCGAGCAAACCGGCAACGTCCTGTTCTGGCTGTTTCCCATACCGCTCGATGTCACGTTCGAGATCACCGAAGCGCCCCCGACGCGGCTCATTTCGCATGTCGTGGCCGGCGGTCTGCGCGCGTTGAACAGCCGCTACGTGCTGACGCCCGAGGCGGCCGGAACGCGCCTGGAATACAGCGGCACGCTGGATTCCGGACTGCCGCTGTTCGACCCGATCGAGCGGGCTGCCGTCCGGCAGAATATCGCGCGCCGCTTTCAGGCGCTCGCCAACGAGATCGAGCGGCGCAGTGCGGACGACGGCAAGCGGCCCGCCGTCGCGCCCCCTCACGCTGGTTTGTGACGGCGCTCGCGTTTCGGTGATGCGCAGGACGCTCGCAGCACTCATCATTGTCACCGGGTTGACGGCGGGTTGCGCCCCGCCGGCTCTCCGTCCGACCGAATCCGCGCCATCGGGACCCTCCGACTTCCCGGCGCCGCACTACCAAACCGCCCTCGCACGCGGCGAGCCGATCTACCGGATCGATCCTGCGCATTCGCTCGTCGTCATCGAGATACGTCGGGCGGGATCGCTCGCGCGCATTGGGCACGATCACGTCGTCGCCAGCCACGACCTGCGAGGCTACGTCGCGCCGCAGGAGCACCGTGCCGATTTGTTTTTTCCGCTTGCGGAGCTGGCCGTCGATGAGCCCGATCTGCGCGTGGAGGCAGGATTCGACACGCATCCAACGCAGGCCGACATCGATGGCACGCGCCGGAACATGCTCGGCAGCGTCCTCGACATCGATCGCTATCCGTTCGCAGTTGTCGCCGTGACCGACGTGATTCGCAACGGCGGTGACGATGCGATCGCCGTCGCGATCACGCTTCATGGCACGACGCGAACGATGCGGATTCCGGTGCGTGTCGAAGCGGGAAACGAAGCGATTGCCGTCAGCGGAAGCGTTGCCTTGAAGCAAACCGATTTCGGCATCACGCCGTTGTCGATTCTCGGTGGCGCGGTCCAGGTCAAGGACGAGATCAGCCTGCGCTTCCGGATCCGCGCGGAGCGAGCCGTCAGTACTTCGCGAGAAATGCGCTGACGCCAGCGCGTTCCTTGCTGCGCAACCGCGTGCAATTGTCGATCGCCTCCAGCGCCTGCGCCAGGTTGCGCTCGGCGCCCGAGTATTGCGCCAGGCGATCGCGCCAGAAGGAGTCGACGGCGGCCCGGTCGTCCGCGCTGCACAGGCCCCCGGCATAACCGGGCCAACCGCTCGGTGCGTCACGATCGACGCGCTTCGTCAACGCGTCGAAGTGCGTCACGATGAAGTCGTGAGCGTCGCGTTGCGCCGGATACAGCCCGTGCGCGATGCTGAGCGCGGTGGTCGTTTCGCGAATATCGAGGTCGGGATCGAGGAGCAACTCGAGGGCCTGGCGCGCAAGCGCGCGATCGCCGAACGAAAAGAGCCCGACCAGCAGGTTGCGTCGATCCAGCGGCTCGGTGGCCGCCTTCGCTTCGTGCACCATCGCGTCGAACAGCGCCGGTCTCCCGTCCGCGCGGCGACCAGAAGTACCGTGTCCACGAGCCCGGGATCGATCGCCTTGCGATCGCCGAGCCACGCCTGCGCCAAGCGGCGCGCCTCGGCCGCTAGCCGCGGATCCTCGGGCGCGGCGAACCGGATCACGGCTCGGCGCACCAGCTGATCTTCGTCCCCCTCGCCGCGACGCGATGCAAAACCAAGCGACCGGGCACGAGCACCCAAAGTCTGCCGGACGAACGCCGCGAAATGCGCATGGTCATCATCGGTGACGAGCGGTCCCGAACGAACGACGCCAGCTCGATCGCGGCGGCGGTCACATGACGGTCGTTCGAGTGGGCGCTGGTCCGTATCCAGTCGAGTGCCTGTGCGCCCGTGAGCGACCCGGAGTCGCACCAACGCGCGCAGGTCGTAGAGGAGGCTCGCCAGCTCGGCGGCGGTCAGCACGCTTCGCTGCCTTTCGAGCCGCGCGAGCAGGTCGCCACGATAGTTCGGAATGTAATAGCCGCGACCGCCTGCGTTGGCGAACACATAGGCCGGGCAGCGGCCGCGCAACTCGAGCGTCGCGGTTGCGGCGGCGAGCAGCGTGCACACGCTTGACGAGGAATCTCCCGCACCATAGCGAACGCACACGGGGATTTGCCAGCGTTGCGCCGCGCCTGCCGACGCTGCTGCAGGCACTGGGGACTGCACTGGAGCGCCATTCGACGCACCGCCTATCGCCGTCGAGCCGAACGGCACGTGCCGGTGCTGCGCCAGTGCAAGACGCGATCCTTGCGTCGAGCACTGCAGCTCGACGTCCACTTCGGGGACACCGTTCTGGTCGAGAAACGTCGAGAATGCCGGCGCGACCGGACGACCGCTCGCCACGGTCAGCGCGTCGAGGAAATCGTGCACCGTCGCGTTGCCGTAGCGATGCTGTTCGAGATAGAGGCGCACGCCGCGGCGAAACGCCTCTTCGCCGATCCAGCCTTCGAACATGCCGATGACGGTCGCGCCTTTCTGATACGTGATCGAGTCGAACGCGTTGAAAATGTCGCCGCGCGAGACGATCGGCTCGCGGATTCTTCGCGCCGACGCGAGCGTGTCCTCCTCGATCGCATCGGCACGCTCGCGCACGCGCTGCGCACCGCGCTCGTACGCCGGCTGCCAGGCGTCGACCATTTTCTCGGCAAACCACGTCGCGAACGCCTCGTTCAGCCAGATGTCGTCCCACCAGGCAGGCGTCACGAGGTTGCCGAACCATTGATGCGCCATCTCATGCGCACCGACGCTCGCGGCGCCATGCCGAAACGACGGTGTCGCGGCCCCGGGCTCGCGAGCAGGATCGGCGCGCCGTACGTGATCAGGCCCGGCGTTCTCCATCGCAAACCCCACGGTGAGCGGGATCGCGATCTGGTCGAGCTTGGCAAACGGATAGTCGATGCCGAACCAGCGCTCCTCTGGCGCGAAGAGCTCCGGAAAAGCGCCGCGCCGCAAACGCAGCGTCGGCTGCGCGTCCGCGCGGCACGACGATTCGCATCGGCGTCGGCTGCGTGCCGACGCGGCCGAGGTCGGTCATCTCCCACGGGCCGACTGCGAACGCGACGAGATAGGACGGCAGCGGTTGCGTCTGCGCGAACCGCACGATCTTCAGCCCGTCGCGCGATCGTCGGTTTCGGTGACGACTGGCGTGTTCGGATACGCGACCAGCATCGACGCGGCACGCGCAGCGTCAACTGCCACGGCACCTTGAAGCCGGGCTCGTCGAAGCACGGGAACGCCTTGCCGCGCCGACATCGGCTCGAACTGCGTCATCGAGTACCATGCGCCGCCTTCCTGCAGTGTGAAGATCCCCCGCGCGGAGTTCGCGATTTTGCTTGGCTTCGAACGCGAGCGTCACGCGATGCGAGCCGGCGGGCAGCGGCGGCTCGAACGCGAGGCCGACGAACTGCTCGTCGTCCCGCGACGATCTCGACGCCGCGTGTCCGGCGCCTCGATCGCGGCGCTCGCCACGGCAACGGCATCGGCGTTGAGCCACAGCACGGCGTGCGGACGGTCGAGCGCGACGTCGATCGTGATTTCGCCCGGACGCGTTCGGCCTCGCCGGGAACGACGGTCAGCGTGACGGCATAGCGCGCCGGCCGGGCGCCGTCGGGAATGCGCAGGGCCGGCGCCGCGGACTCGACCGGAGCCGTCTGCCCCACCGCCGTGGGCGATGCGAACGGGCCGGACAGCAATCCGAAGGCGACGACCGCAACCGCGCGACCAAAATCCATTGCAGTCGGTCGCAACCGACGGCGCGACATTCGCCACCCAGCGCGCGGTCAGTTTCTCCTGCACGGCGTTCTGCTTGAGGCGCGCATCGAGCGCAGGAAAGTCGACGTCGTCGAGCGGCTGATCCTGGTTGAAGCACGAAAAGACATAGCTCGTCCTGCCGGTCTGCGCATCGCGATGCGGTTGCAGGCACTGCGCGCAGATCTCCTTCATCATGCACTGCATCGGCGAATTGATCGAGCCGAGCGCGCGATGCTCGGGTGACAGATACGCCGCCAGAACGTTGTGGCGCGCCGATGCGACCGCCGCCATCATCCGGTCCGACCCGATCGCGATGATGCGGTCGCAATCGCGGAAGGCGATCGTCTGCTCACCCAGCGTGCCGCTCGCGTACGCGCGCATCGCTTCGACGATGTTGCCGACGAATGCGCGGTCCTGCGGGCGGCTTGGCGCGAAGCCCGGACCTTCGTCGCAGCACCAGACCACGGCGTCCGCTGCGGCTTCGATCTCGCCGATCTTGTAGCGGTCGAGGATGCGGCGGTACCCAGCGAAATAGAGTACGCGCGACCCCGCGTCCCGATACGCGCGCCCGATCGAAAACAGCACGGCGTTGCCGAGCCCTCCCCCGACCAGGATTACCGTCTTGTCGCGCTCGATTTCGGTTGGCGACCCGGTCGGGCCCATCAGCACCACCGGTTCACCCGGCTTGAGCGCAACGCACAGGTCAGACGATCCGCCCATCTCGAGCACGATCACCGAAACGAGGCCGCGCTCCCGATCGACCCAGGCCCCGGTGAGTGCCAATCCTTCCATCGCGAGCCGCGTACCTTGCGCGTGCGCGGCGAGCGTTTCGAAGTTCTGCAACCGATAGAACTGCCCCGGGCGGAAGCGGCGCGCGGCCGCGGGGGCATGCACGACGACCTCGACGATCGTCGGCGTGAGCCGCACGACCCGCTCGACGCGTGCGCGAAGGGCATCGTCCAGCAACGCGAAAAACTCCGCGTCGGAAGGACGCTCCCCGGTGCTCACGCGAGCGAGCATCCTCGATACGATCGGATAGCCTTGCTTGGCGCTGGCCATCGCCTTGACGACGTTGCCGTAGAACGATGGATGCAGGTCGCCAAAGATGCTGACCGCGCGTCCGTCGGCACGAAGACTCGTCAACACCGTCGCCCGCGCCGGCTTGGCGAGGCCGCGCAGCGGCTGTTCGAGCGCTCCGTCCTCGTTGCGCAACGCGAAGTACCTGCCGTCGAGCTCGAAATGCGCGGCATCTTCCCGCGCGAGCACGGTGTTCGGCTGGGTTCCTGCCGCCACCAGGATCGTCCGCGCGGGAATGAACGTCCGCTTGTGTCCGCCCCATCCGCCGTCCGTCCCGCGCTGGTCGGCGGCAACGGTGAGCCCGATCGCGTGACCGACTTCGTCGACCTCGATCGCCAGCGGCGTCAATCCTTCGGCGAAACGGATACCCTCCTCCAGCGCCTTTTCGACTTCTTCGTGGTTGAGCGTGTACGACGGACTGTCGATCAGCCGCCGGCGATAGGCGATCGTCGCTCCACCCCAGGTCCGCAGCAATTCGACAAGGGCAGGCGCACGCTGCTCGGCGGCCGCGCGCGCCTTCTCGGCGCGAATCGCCCGTGCATGCGACAGGAATTCCTCGGCGATCAGGAACTCGTGATCGCTCCACGCATTCTCGACCGCGGCGCGGCCCGAACTCTCGACCAGCGCTTCGTAGCGTGCGAGGAACTTCTCGACCTGCACCGGGTAGTACGCCAGCGCCTCGGTTGCCGCATCGATCGCGGTGAGCCCGCCGCCGATGATGACGACCGGCAGACGCACCTGCATGTTCGCGATCGAATCGCCTTTCGCGGCGCCGGTCAGTTGCAGCGCCATCAGGAAGTCGGAAGCCGTGCGCACGCCGTGCGCAAGACCGTGGGGAAGCTCCAGCACCGTCGGCCGCCCGGCGCCGGCTGCGAGCGCCACGTGATCGAACCCCAGCGCGAACGCGTCCTCGACGTCGATCGTCCCGCCGAAGCGCACGCCGCCGAACAGCGCGTACGTCGAGCGGCGCTCGAGCAGCAATCGCACGACCTTGAGGAAGTTCTTGTCCCAGCGCACCGTGATCCCGTATTCGGCGACGCCGCCGAAACCCGCCATGATGCGATCGTCGAGCGGCTCGATCAGCGACGCCAGCGTTTCGACCGGCGCAAACGCAACGCGCTCGCCCGTCGTCGTGACGCCCGACAGCGCCGGCGCGAGCGGCTCGATCTTCAGCCCGTCGATCGCGACGACCGCGTGGCCATCGTTCAGCAGGTGGTGCGCGAGCGTGAAGCCGGCAGGGCCCTGACCCACGATCAGCACGCGCTTCCCGGTCGCCGGCAACGGCTTGGGCCGGCGCAGATCGAGGGGATTCCAGCGCGTCAGCAGCGAATAGATCTCGAAGCCCCAGGGCAGCGCCAGGACGTCCTTCAGCACGCGGGTTTCGGATTGAGGAATGTCGACGGGCTCCTGCTTCTGATAGATGCACGCCTTCATGCAGTCGTTGCAGATCCGATGGCCCGTCGCGGCTGCCATCGGATTGTCGATGCAGATCATTGCGAGCGCGCCCACCGGCCAGCCCTCTGCGCGCAGCTTGTGGAATTCGGAAATGCGCTCCTCGAGCGGACAACCTGCGAGCGTCACGCCGAAGAGCGATTTCTTGAACGGGTTCGTCGGACTTGCGCCCGCGGCCGCCCTCTTTTCCGGTATTCCACGCGCGCACGAGTCCTTGCCCTGTTCGTGGCACCAGATGCAGTAATGCGCCTGGTCGAGACCGCCCGTGAGGTCGGTGCCCGGGTCGGTGAGCACAAATCCGTCGCGGCGGCGCAACCCATGCGTTGCAGGAATCTGCAACGCCTCGATGCCGCTCATCGGGACCGATTCGACGGCCACGAGCTTCAGCAGATCGAGCTTGCGCGGTGCGCGAAACAGCACGCCACGCCGATGTGCGGATTTGCCGGCCGGCGTATGCGCGGCCCAGGCCGCGTAGCGTTGCGCGACATCCAGCGCGCCCGCGTTCGCCGGTTCGTCCCGCTGCCACCGCGTGACCGCGCGCGCAAACGCGAGCTCGAATGCCTGAACGTCTTCCGACGCTCCGATCAGCGCGTCGACTTCGGCTCGCAGCAGCGCGCCATCGAGTGCCGCTGCGGCTTCGGGTTTGTAGGCATTCATCGCCTTGCGTTGCACGAACTGACGCTTGACTGCGAACAGCGGTGCCAGTGCGTGGTGCTGCGCTTCCAGCGCCTGCACGGCGGACTCGATGCCGAACAACCCGGCGATGAAGTCCTCCAGATGCGGCGCGACGGCGATCAGCAGCGCCGATTCTTCTTTCGCCGCGAGCGTTGCGGGCGCCGCGCGCGCGCTCCTCAAGCGCTCGGCTAGCGCAGTGTCCGCGGACTGGAGTTCGGCGACGAACAGATCGTCGATGCGGGCCGCGCCGCTGACCGAGTAGAGGTCGGCGAACGTCAGACCGTGGGCAAGCTTCAGCATGGGTTTCGTGGCGCGCGCCGCGGTGTGACGAAACGCCGGCGGCACCGGGCAAATCGTCGATTCTACCGCCGCGGTCGCGTCCGGCGACAGCGCGACATCGGCATATGCATATCGCCCGGCGTCCTCGAAACGGTCGGCGGAAGCGCGACCGCGCCGCTCCCGTAACCCGGCGATTTGCTACCATCGCGCGAAGCCGTCGGCGTTCCGTGTTCGCGCGCATGCGAAGCGGCCGCGCGCGGCTCCAACGTCAGGGACACGTCATGCCGATCCGATTCGCTACCCCGCTCGCCGTGCTGATCGCGCTGTGCGGCCCGCTCTCGCCCGGCGTCGGCGCGCAGACGATCAAGCTGGGCGAAATCAACGAGTACAAGCAGTTCCCGGCGTTCCTCGAGCCGTACCGCAAAGGCATGGAGCTCGCAACCGACGAAATCAATGCCGCCGGCGGCGTGCTCGGGCGAAAGCTTGAAATCGTGTCGCGCGACGACAATGGTGTGCCCGGCGACGCCGTCCGCGCCGCGGAAGAGCTGCTCACGCGCGAGCACGTAGCGTTGCTGATGGGGACGTTCGCGTCGAACGTCGGGCTTGCGGTTGCGGACTTCGCCAAGCAGCGGCGGGTGCTGTTCATCGCCGCCGAGCCGCTGACCGACAAGATCGTGTGGGAAAGCGGCAACAAGTACACGTTCAGGCTGCGCGCATCGACCTACATGCAGACGGCGATGCTGGTTCCCGACGCGATCAAGGCCAATCGGAAGCGGTGGGCGATCGTCTATCCCAATTACGAGTACGGCCAGGCCGCGACGGCGACATTCAAGCAGCAGATGCAGTCGCAGCCCGGCATCGAGTTCGTCGAGCAGGCGGTGCCGCTGGGCAAAATCGATCCCGGTCCGGTCGTGCAGGCGCTGCTCGATGCGCATCCCGACGCGATATTCTCGTCGCTGTTCGGACCCGATCTCGCGCGCTTCGTCCGCGAAGGCCAGCTCCGTGGCCTGTTCAAGGATCGGCCGGTGTTCAACCTGCTGGGCGGCGAGCCCGAGTATCTCGACCCGCTGAAGGACGAAGCGCCGATCGGCTGGTGGGTCACCGGCTATCCGTGGTATGCGATCGACACACCCGAGCACAAGCGGTTTCGCGACGCCTACCAGACGAAATTCAACGACTATCCGCGGCTCGGGTCGGTGGTGGGCTACAGCGCCGTCAAATCGGCTGCCGCCGCACTGCTGCGCGCGGGCTCGAGCGATACGGAGAAGCTCGTCGCGGCGATGCAGGACCTGCATGTCGACACGCCGTTCGGGACGGTTTCGTATCGCGCGATCGATCATCAGTCGACGATGGGCGCCTATGTCGGCCGCACCGCCGTGCGCGACGGCAAGGGCATCATGGTCGATTGGCGCTACGCGGACGGCAAGGACAATCTGCCGCCCGACGATGTCGTGCGCCGCTTGCGCCCGGCGGAGTGAGGCCGCGCACGCGCCGGTGAGCGCACCGCCCACACCGTCTCGATCGCGTCGCACGCGGTAGCGCGTGTCGCTCGCCTCCGTTGCTGCCCAGCTGCTGAACGGCCTCGCGTCGGCATCGTCGCTGTTTCTGATCAGCGCGGGCCTGACGCTGATCTTCGGCGTCACGCGGATCGTCAATTTCGCGCATGGCTCGCTGTTCATGCTGGGCGCCTACGTCGCGTACTCGACCGCAACCGCGCTCGGCGCGTACGCGGGCTCGCCGTTCGCGTTCTGGGGCGCCGTGCTGCTCGCAGCGGTCGCCGTCGCGATCGTCGGCGCATTGATCGAAGTGCTGCTGCTGAAGCGCCTCTATGCCGCGCCCGAGCTGCTGCAGCTGACCGCAACGTTTGGCGTCGTGCTGATCGTCCGTGACGCGGCGCTCGCGCTGTGGGGACCCGAAGACCGCCTGGGTCCCCGCGTGCCCGGGCTCGACGGTGCCGTGCACCTGCTGGATCGCGCCGTGCCGCAATACGACCTGTTCCTGCTGGTCATCGGACCCGTCGTGCTGGTGGCGCTGACGATGCTGCTGCGCCGGACCCGCTTCGGCATGATCGTGCGTGCCGCATCCGAAAACAGGATGCTCGCGAGTGCGCTCGGCATCGACCAGGCGAAGCTGTTCACCGCGGTGTTCGCGATCGGGGCGTTTCTCGCGGGACTCGCCGGCGCATTGACGCTGCCGCGCGAGCCGGCCAATCTCGGCATGGACCTCGCCGTCATCGCCGATGCGTTCGTCGTCACGGTGCTGGGCGGACTCGGCTCGATCCCCGGGGCATTTGTCGCGGCCATCATCATCGGTGTCACGAAGGCGTTCTGCATCGCGGCGGGAAGCGTCAGCATCGGGGGATTCGCGTTCGCGATGCCCAAGCTCACGCTGGTGATCGAGTTCATCGTAATGGCGCTGGTCCTGCTGATACGACCGTCAGGGTTGTTCGGCACACCCGCGACGGCGCCCGCGACGACGTCGATACCCGCGGAGCGTGCGCAGGTGATGCGTCCTTCGGTTCGCGACGCCGGTGTCGCGGCCGCGCTCGTCGCCTTCGCGCTGGTGCTGCCATTCACAGGTGACGCGTACGCGCTGGTACTGGCGATCGACATCCTGATCGCCACGCTGTTCACGGCGAGCCTGCGACTGATTGCAGATACCGGGGGCATCACGTCGTTCGGGCATGCGGCGTATTTCGGCATCGGCGCGTACGCGACGGCGCTGGCGGCGCTGCACGGCTATCCGTTCCTCGTCGCGCTGGTCGTCGCGCCGCTTGCGGCAAGTCTCGCCGCACTCGCGTTCGGGGCGCTCTGCGTCCGGCTGTCCGGCATCTATCTCGCGATGCTGACGCTGGCCTTCGCGCAGATCGTCTGGTCGATCGCGCTGCAATGGGACGGCGTCACCGGCGGGTCCAACGGGTTGACCGGCGTATGGCCCCCCGGCTGGCTTGCCGATCGCCTGCACTACTACCTGCTGGTGCTGGCCGTCGTCGCGCTCGGCTTGGTCGCGCTCGTCATCGTCGCGTTCACGCCGTTCGGCTATGCGTTGCGCGGCGGTCGCGACTCGCCGCTGCGAGCGGCCGCGTCCGGAATCGACGCGCGGGCACGGCGCATCAAGGGGCTGGCCATCGCCGGAGGCTTCGCGGGAATTGCCGGTGGATTGTTTGCGTATTCCAAAGGCGGTGTCGGGCCGGATTCGCTCGCAATTCCGCGCTCGATCGATGCGCTGGTGATGATGCTGCTCGGCGGCCAGAGCGCGCTGTTCGGTCCGCTGCTCGGTGCCGCTGCGTTCACCTGGCTGCAGGATGCGCTGGCGCGCGCGACCGACTACTGGCACGCGTGGGTCGGGTTCGGCATCCTGCTCATCGTCACGGTGTTCCCGCACGGGATCGGCGGCGCGCCGCCCGCCTGGTTGCCGCGCTTCCGCCGCCACTCGTGACAACACCGCCGCCGCCGCTGTTCGAAATCCGCGCGCTCTCGAAGTCGTTCGACGGCGTAGCGGCCGTGCGCGAAGTATCGTTTGCCGTCGATGCCGGCGAGGTCGTGGCGATGATCGGCCCGAACGGCGCCGGCAAGACGACCTGCTTCAACCTGATCCATGGTGAACTTGCGCCGGACGCCGGCGACGTACGGCTCGATGGCCGCTCGCTCGTCGGAGCGTCGACCCATGCGATCGCGCGCCGCGGTGTGGGCCGCACCTTTCAGGTCGCCGCAACGTTCGCCTCGATGAGCGTGAGCGAAAGCGTGGTGCTGGCGCTCCTTGCCCACGACCGCCGCGATCATGCCGCAGTTTCAACGATGCTCGCCCCGCGATCGGCACGATCAGACGCCCTGCTCGCGCGTCTGCACATCAGCGATCTCGCGGACGCTCACTGTGCGGCGCTCGCCTACGGCGACGCCAAGCGGCTGGAACTCGCGCTCGCGCTGGCGGGCGACCCGCGCTTGCTGCTGATGGACGAGCCGACCGCCGGCATGACGCCGCGTTCGCGGCACGATCTGATGCGGCTCGCGACGGACCTCGCGAAGCGCCACAACGTCGCCGTGCTGTTCACCGAACACGACATGGACATCGTGTTTGCGTTCGCCGATCGCATCATCGTGCTCGACCGCGGCGCGATCATCGCCGTGGGGCCTCCGGCGGCAATCCGGGCCGATCCGCGGGTGCAGGCGGTCTACCTGGGATTCGACGAACCGGATTCGCGCTAGGCTGCCGCTCGCACGCTCGCCCCGGTGCTTTGCCCCAGATCATGCATGTGGACCTGGTACGTTTCACGCGCCGTCATTGCCGCAATCGACGCCACGACGCACGCGACGAGCGTGAGCCACGCCACCGGCATCCAGCCGTCGGGGCCAGGTTTCTGGATCGCCGCTGCAATCGTCGGACCAAAACCGGCCAGAGCGAACCCGATCTGGGTACCGATGGCCATCCCGGACAGCCGCACGCGTGTGCCGAACATTTCGCCGTAGAACGACGGCCATACGCCGTTGGACGCGCTGTAGAAGACGCCGGACATCAGGATCCCGAGCGTGAACATCAACGGGATGTTCGACTGGCTGATCGCCCAGAGGAACGGGAACATCAGCACGCCGGGCACGATCGCCCCGATGATGAATATCGGTCTGCGCCCGACGCGGTCGGACAGCATCGCCCACAGCGGTATCGCGATCAGCGCGACGACGTTGGTCAGAATGGCCACCCACAACATCGTGCCGCGCGGGATGTGGATCGTATTGACCGCGTAGGACAGCGCGTAGACGCCAAATATCGTGCTGACTACCGAGACGAGCGCGCCGAGAACGACGCGCAGGATGTCCGGCAGATAATCGCGGAACAGCACCGCGAGCGGCAGCTTGGGAACCTCGTCGTGCGCCTGCTCTTCCTTGAATGCAGGCGTTTCCTCGAGTGTGCGCCGGATCCAGTAGCCGATGGCGACGACGACGACGCTCAACCAGAACGGGACGCGCCAGCCCCACGCGAGCAGTTGCTCCTCCGGCAAGCTCGCGATCGGAAGGAATACGGCGGTGGCGATGATCAATCCCGCCTGCGTGCCGCTCAACGTGAAGCTCGTGAAGAATGCACGCCGGTCGGCCGGCGCGTGCTCGAGCGTCATCGAATTGGCGCCGGCCTGTTCGCCGGATGCGGAAAATCCCTGGCAGAGGCGCAGGAACACCAGCAGGATCGGGGCCCAGACACCGACCTGGTTGTACGTCGGCAGGCAGCCGACCAGGAACGTCGACACTCCCATCAGGATCAGCGTGAACACCAGCACCCGCTTGCGGCCGAATCGGTCGCCGATGTGTCCCATGAAGAACGCCCCGATCGGGCGCGCGACGTAGCCGACGCCGAACGTCGCCAGTGCGAGCAGCGTTCCCGTCGCCGGATCGCTGCTCGCGAAAAAGACCTTGTTGAACACGAGCGCCGCGCCGGTGCCGTAGATGAAGAAATCGTAGTACTCGAGCGCGCTGCCGATCCAGCTCGCGAGCGCCGCCTTGCCGGGCGTCTTGATGCCGGTGGGCTCGTGAGTACCTTCGGGTCCGTGCGCAACTTCAGCCATGGCTTCCTCCTTCACGCGACAGGCGCTGCGATTGCATACCGGATCGGCTCGCCGATCGCCTTACTTCCTGGCAGCGAGCCGCACCAGTGCGCCGATGGCCACTGGATAGCCCTCTACCCCGAAGCCGACGACGATCCCGCGTGCCGCGGGTGATATGAACGAGTGATGGCGGAATTCCTCGCGCGCGTGCACGTTCGAAATGTGCAACTCGACGACCGTTGCGCTGGCGCCCTTGATCGCGTCGTGCAAGGCGACCGACGTATGGGTAAGCGCACCCGGATTGAACACCACGCCGATCATGTCTCCAGCGGCGATCTCACGCCCCGCCTCGTGGATCCAGTCGATCAGCTGCCCCTCGTGGTTCGACTGGCGGCAGTCGACGACAACGCCGAGCTTCGCGCCTTCGTCGCGGCACAGGCGCTCGACGTCCGCCAGCGTTTCGGTGCCATACACCGCCGGCTCCCGGGCGCCGAGCAGGTTGAGATTCGGGCCGTTCAGCACGAGCACTTTCTTCATGATGTTCTCAATAGCTGATTTGCGACAGCGCACGCAGATTTGCGGGCGTCGCGGTCTCGAAACCGAAAAACTCGAGATACGCCGGGATCATCTCGTACAGCATGTCGGTACCCACCTGCACCGGACATCCCTTCTCCATCGCGGCGCGCAGGAACGGCGTGACTTCCTGCTTCATGACGACCTCGCCGACAAACGTCTTCGGCGAGATGCGCGACACGTCCATTGGCAGCGGATCGGCATCGTTCATCCCCAGCGGCGTGGCATTGACCACGACATCGTAACCGGCCGGATCGTTCGAGCCGGTCGCCACCGCGAGCTTCGGGTAATGCTCGCGCAACCGGGCGCCCAGTGCCTCGGCGGCAGACGGGTGGGCATCGTAGAGTCCGATCGCCGCCGCGTTCGCCGCCGCAAGGGATGCGGCAATCGCCGAGCCGACTCCGCCGGCGCCGACGACCAGCGCCCGCGCGCCGTCGAGCGGCCGGCCCTTGCGCGCAACGCCCCGAACGAAGCCGGCGCCGTCGAACATGTCACCCAGAAGCGACCCGTCGGGCCGCTTGAGGATCGCGTTGCACGACCCGGCGATCCGCACGGTGGTCGACACTTCATCGAGCAGCGCGACGGTCGAAACCTTGTGCGGCATCGTCACCAGCGCACCGCGTATGTTCGCGAGTCGAAACAGCGATCGCAGGAAGGCCGCGTAGTTGTCGGGCTTGACACCCATCGGCACCACGACCGCATCGATCCCGGCCTGCTCGAAATACGGGTTGTAGATCATCGGCGCCTTGAACGCCTCGGTCGGATAGCCGAGATGCGCGATCAATGTCGTCTTGCCGCTGATCATCGATGGGGCCTTCAGTGGCGTTCGTCAGCCGCCCGAGTTGACAGCAAGGCACGCCTGTCTATGATTCGATGGGAACGTCGACGTCGCAGATGATGATCATCGCACAAAACATGCGAAGTGGTGAGCGTACATGCGGGAACAGCCGATGCAGCCGGAATTCAGTTTCGAGCCGCTGACGCCGACGGCGTTCCTGCGACGCTCGGCGCGGGTTTTCCGGGATCGTATCGGCGTCGTCGACGGCGGCGTCAGCTTCACCTATGGCGAATTCCTGGACTATTGCCTGAGGTTCGCGGGTGCGCTGCGCACGCTCGGCACACGTCCCGGCGATCGCGTTGCGATCGTCGCAGCTAATACGCACGTACTGCTGGCGGCGCATTACGCAGTGCCGTTCGCCGGTGCGGTGCTCGTCGCGCTCAATACGCGGATCACGCCCGCTGAAATGGCCTACATCGTCGACCATTCCGGTGCGTCGATCCTCATCCACGACCCGCAGCATGCGGCGGTGGCCGAGCGTGCGGCAACGGCGGCCGCGGCACGGCCGAAGCTCGCCTGCGCCGGCGGCGATGGCGAGCTCGATGCCCTGATCCGGCAATCCGAGCGCGTGCTGCACGAAGTCGCCGATGAGCGCTCGTTGCTGGCAATCGACTACACGAGCGGGACGACCGGGCGTCCCAAGGGCGTGATGTATCACCATCGCGGCGCGTATCTGCAGGCACTCGCGATGGCGCTGCACATGGGCCTGACAAGCGATTCCGTCTATCTATGGACGCTGCCGATGTTTCACTGCAACGGCTGGTGCTTTCCATGGGGCGTGACGGCGGTGGGTGGTGTCCACCTGTGCCTGCCGAAGCTCTCCGCCGCGGCGATCTGGCAGCATATGCGCGAGTCCGGCGTCACGCACTTCTGCGCTGCGCCCACGGTGCTGACGATGACGATCTGGGATCCCGGTGCGTCCCGGCTTCCCGGTCCCGTCCGCATCGGCACCGGCGGGGCGCCACCGACGCCCGCCTTGCTCGAGCGACTGGCGGAGCTCGGAATGGACGTCACGCATCTGTACGGTCTTACGGAAACCTATGGGCCGGCCGGCATCTGCGAATGGCGCAGCGACTGGAGCCGCCTGCCGATGTCCGAGCAGGCGAAACTGAAGGCACGCCAGGGCGTCGACAACGTGATCGGTCAGACGATGCGCGTCGTCGACGAACGCGGTCACGACGTGCCGGCCGATGCGCAAACGATGGGCGAGATCGCGATCCGCGGGAACAACGTGATGCTCGGCTATTACCGGGACGACGAAGCAACGCGCAACAGCTGCCCCGATGGCTGGTTTCGCACCGGCGATCTTGGGGTCATGTGCGCGGACGGTTACCTGGAGCTGCGCGATCGCGCCAAGGACATCATCATCTCCGGCGGCGAGAATATCTCCTCGGTGGAAATCGAGCGGGCATTGACGTCGCACGACGCCGTGCTGGAAGCTGCGGTCGTTGCCGCTCCCGACGCGAAATGGGGCGAAATCCCGGTCGCCTTCATTACGCTGAAGGATGGCGCGCTCGCGACCGGCGCCGAGTTGATCGCGCACGTGCGCGGCAAGCTGGCAGGCTTCAAGGTGCCGAAGCGGATCGTCTTCGGCGCGCTGCCCAAGACGTCGACCGGCAAGGTGCAGAAGCGGGATCTGCGCGAGCGATTGCGACAGCCACCGGCTGTTCGGGACGCGTGAGCATGACGATCGATTTCGCCATTGATCCCGAGCTCGAGGCGCTGCGAACGCGCATTCGCGCATTCATCGCCGACGAAGTCATTCCGCTCGAGTCCGATCCGCGCCGTACGCCCCATGGCCCGACGGAAGCGCTGCGCGGCGAACTGATCGCGAAGGCGCGTGCGGCAGGGCTGCTCGCGCCGCACGTCGCGCGGGAATACGGGGGCCTTGCGCTCAGCCATATCGGCCGCGCGATCGCGTTCGAGGAAGCCGGCTATTCGCTGCTGGGACCCGTCGCGCTCAACGTGTTCGCGCCCGACGAAGGCAACATGCACTTGCTCGAAGCGGTTGCGACTCCGGCGCAAAAGGAGCGCTGGCTGCGTCCGCTGGCCGCGGGCGTCATTCGCTCCTGCTTCTGCATGACGGAGCCCGCCCCCGGCGCGGGCTCGGACCCGTCGATGCTGGCGACGACCGCCACGCGCGAAGGCGACCACTACGCGATCAGCGGCACCAAGTGGCTCATCACCGGCGCCGACGGCGCGGCGTTCGCGATCATCATGGCGAAGCTCGACGACGCCGGCGCAACGATGTTCGTCGCGGACATGAATGCGCCCGGGATCACCGTCGAGCGATCGATGGCGAGCCTCGATTCGTGTTTCCCCGGCGGGCACGGCGTCGTGCGCTTCGACGACCTTCGCGTTCCCGCCGATGCCGTCCTCGGCGAGCCGGGCAAGGGTTTCCAGTACGCGCAGGTTCGACTGTCCCCGGCGCGTCTCACGCATTGCATGCGCTGGCTCGGGGCCGTGCGGCGCGCGCACGATGTCGCAGTCGACTACGCGCGCACGCGCGAGGCGTTCGGCCGGCGCATCGGCGACCACGAAGGCGTCGGCTTCATGCTGGCCGACAACGAGATGGACATGCACGTCGCGCGGCTTGCGATCTGGCACTGCGCGTGGGTGCTCGACCGCGGCGAGCTGGCGCTGCACGAATCGAGCCGCGCGAAGGTCATCGTGTCGGAAGCGACGTGGCGCGTCGTCGACCGCTGCGTGCAAATCCTCGGTGGCCGGGGCGTCACCGGCGAATCGGTCGTCGCGCGGATTTTCGCCGATCTGCGCGCGTTCCGCATCTACGACGGGCCGTCCGAAGTGCATCGCTTCAGCATCGCCAGGCGAATCCTGAAGCGCGATCGTTGAGTCGACCTTCGGCGCAGATCCTTGAGCGACCGCGAAACTCCGATCGTCGATGCGGACATGGCGGTGCGTGCCGCCGCCGTTTCCCGCTGGCTGCGCCGCGAAGCCGGCGCGGAGAACGTGCGAATTGCGCGATTCGAGCGTCTCCCGGGCGGTGCGATTCAGGAGAACGCGACGATCGACGTGGAGATCGACGGCGGAGCGTGGAGCGGCCGGCATGCGCTGGTGCTGCGCGCCGACGCGCCGTCCAAGGTTGCGGCAAGCCTCGGTCGCGCGCAGGAATTCGCGGTGCTGCGCGTGGCACACGCGGCCGGCGTGATCGCTCCGAAGCCGCTGTTCCTCTGCCGGGATCTCGAGGTGCTGGGACGCGAGTTCTTCGTCATGGAACGCCTGCCCGGTATCGCGGCCGGCCATCGCCTGACGCGCGAATCCTCGCTCGTGCCGGATCCCGATGCGCTCGCGCGTGCACTGGGCGAGAATCTCGCGCGAATCCACGCGATCCGTCCGCCGCTTCCGGAACTTGGCGTTTCCGCCCCGTCACCGAAAAGCCATGCGCTCATATCGATCGACAGCTATCGCGCATACCTGGATCGTCTCGACGATTCATATCCGGCGCTGGAATACGGCCTGCGCTGGTGCGAGCGGCATGCTCCGGCGGCATCCGGCGTGACGCTGATCCACCGCGATTACCGCACCGGCAACTACCTCGTCGACGGCGGGCGGCTCTGCGGCGTGCTGGACTGGGAGTTCGCCGGCTGGGGTGATCCGCGCGAGGATCTCGGCTGGTTCACCGCACGGTGCTGGCGATTCGGAAGAGCCGATCGTGAAGCCGGCGGCATCGCGGCTCTCGAACCGTTTCTCCGCGGCTACGAGTCCGTCGCCGGCCACCGCATCTCGCGGGGCGAGCTCGATTACTGGCAGACGATGGCGCACCTTCGCTGGGCGATCATCGCGCTTCAGCAGGCACGCCGGCACATTGCCGGCGGTGAGCGTTCGCTGGAGCTGGCGCTGACCGGGCACATCGCTCGCGAGCTCGAATACGAAGTGCTGCAACTGATCGAACGGAGTGCGCGATGACGGATATTTCCGATGCCGCCGACCTGCTCGAAATCGCGCGCGCGACACTGCTGGACGATCTCGTCCCCGCCCTGCCGAACGAGCGGCGATATGCCGGTTTGATGATTGCCAACGCGATGGCGATCGCCGCACGCGAGCGACGGCTCGGCGCCAGCGCCGAGCGCGATGAGGCGGGACGGTTGCGCAGGTTAGTGGATGGACTCGGCCAGTCGCCGCGAGCAGCGTCCGGCGTCGATGCGCGCGGCGAGTTGCCGGCGCTACGGACGACCGTGTGCGACGCCATCCGCGCCGGCGCATTCGACGACCCGCGGCGGGAAGCGGCGCTTGCGGCGCAGCTCCTGCAAATTGCCGCTGCCCATGTCGCGATCTCCAATCCGAAAATCCTGCGTGGTGAGCACTGAAGAAGGTCAGCCGCGCAGTCGCGCGAATCCCTCGTCCAGATCCGCGATCAGGTCCTGCGGGTCTTCGAGGCCGATGTGCAGGCGCAGGCACGGTCCGCCGGGATTCCACGTCGTGACGCTGCGCGAGCGCTCGGGCCAGGTCGGGATGATCAGGCTCTCGAATCCGCCCCAGCTCCAGCCCATTCCGAAGAGCCGCATGCCGTCCAGCATCGTCGCGACGCGAGCGGCGTCGGCGGGCTCGAGCACGACGCCGAAGAGTCCCGAGGCGGATTGGAAATCCCGCTTCCACAATGCGTGTCCGCGATCGTCGGGCAGCGCAGGATAGAGGACGCTGCGCACCTCCGGCCGCTGCCGCAGCCAGTTGGCGACTTCCAGCGCGCTCGCCTGATGCCGCGCGAGCCGCACGCCGAGCGTGCGCAAACCGCGCAGGCCAAGGAAGCAGTCATCGCTCGACGGCGCGACGCCCATGTCCGTCCACAGGCGGTTCAACGACGGAAACGTTGCCGCGTTGGCGACGATCGCGCCGAGCAGCACATCGGAGTGGCCGCCGATGTATTTCGTCGCCGCGTGCACCGACACGTCGACGCCATGCTCGAACGCTCGAAAGCCGAGCGGCGTCGCCCAGGTGTTGTCGAGCACGACGATTGCGCCGTGCGCATGCGCCGCCGCCGCGATCGCGGGAATGTCCTGCACTTCGAAGGTCAGCGACCCCGGCGATTCCGCAAAGACGATCCGCGTGTTCGGCCGGAACTCGCGCGCGATGTCGCCAGCGATGAGGGGGTCGTAGTAGCCGACGTCGATGCCGAGACGGCGCAGGTGATTCTCGCAAAACCGCCGCGTCGGACCGTAGACGGCGTCGGTCACGAGCACGTGATCTCCCGGTTTCGCGAGCGCCAGCAGCGGCAACGTCGTCGCCGTCAGGCCGGACGGGACCATCAGCGCCGCGTGTCCGCCTTCGAGCGACGCCAGCGCCACCTGCAGGTCGCGCACGGTTGGCAAGCCGTGCAGGCCGTACGCCACACCCGGATACTCGCCGCGTGCGGCCTGCTCCAGATCGGCCACCGTTGGAAACAGAACCGTCGATGCGCGAAACACCGGCGTATTGACCACGCCGAGATAGCGGCGAGGATCGCGCCCCAGATGCACGAGCTCGGTGGCAGGCCGGTAACGCTTGCGCCACGCTCGCTCGATTCGGCTGCGCGCTCGCGTGCGGCAGGCCGCGCGGGCCGAGCGCGTCGATGATCATCTGAACCTGCACCGTGACGGCGTTCCGGATGTCGACACGCAGCGCATCTTGCGGAGCTTCCAGCGTCGCGAACTGGCTCGCGAGCAACGCGGCCGGCATGTAGCGGTGTTGCCGCAAGGCGAGCCGCGCGGCGATCGTCGGCTGATCGCCCCACAGATACACGAACCGCAAGTCGCCCGCCTGGCTGAGGCGATCGCGATAAGTCTGCTTCAGGGCAGAACACGCAAGCACGGCGTGCCCGGCTGTTGCGATCGTGCGGCGAAGATCCGCCAACACGCGATCGAGCCACGGCCATCGATCGGCGTCGGTGAGCGGAATGCCGGCCGCCATCCTGGCCACATTTTCGGGTGGATGCAGGTCGTCGGCATCGATGAACGGCCATTGCACTGCGGCGGCCAGTGCGGCACCGACCGTCGACTTGCCGGAACCGGAAACGCCCATGAGTACGACGATCATGCCCACGTCTTTCCGATGGCCACGGCGATGAGGGGCTGTTCACCCATGCAATCCCCGATGCTACCGAATCGCACGACGGGCGCCAACCATCGGACCTCATCGTGCGCGCTTCGATGCAACGATCGCGGCTGCGACAATCAACAGGCCGCCCACCAGTGTGCGCCCGTTGGGCACTTCCCCGAGCAGGAGCACGGCCAGCGCGATGCCATACACCGGCTCCAGCGCCGCGACGACACTCGCCGCGTGCGCGGAAACGCAGCGCATGCTCGCGATGAACAGCGTGTGCGCGAGGCCGGTGCACACGACGCCGAGCACGATCAGCAACGCGACATCCGTCGCTTTCGGCGCTGCGGTCGCATCCGCCAGATAGGCCACGAACGGCACGAGGCAGACGGCCGCGAATGCGTTCTGCCACAGCGCAATCCGCGTCGGCGTATCGACGGCGACCAGCGTGCGGTTGCGCACCGCGAGCAGCGCAAACGTGAATCCCGACACGAGGCCGAGGGCGAGGCCGCGCAGCGTGCCGCTCGACCACGTGTAGTCGGGGATCAGCGCGATCATGCCGATCGTCGCCACGATTGCGACCAGGTACTGGCCACGGGGTGCGGCCGGTGCCGCGGACCGGCGCTCGAGCAGCAGCACGAACATCGGAAAGCTCGCGTATCCGAGCAGTCCCACGGTCACGCTCGCGACCTGAACGGCAGCGAAGAACGAAACCCAATGCAGCGCCAGGATCGCGCCGTTGATCGCCAGCGCACGATCCGGTCGACCGACCGTCCGGCCGCGCGCATACGCGATGATGGCGAGCGTCAGCGCCGCGATCGTCGTGCGCCCCAGCACGATCGCCGTCGCCGGCAGCGCGATCCACTTGCCGAAGAGCGCCGCGACACCGAACAGCGCGGCGGCCACATGCAGCCAAACGAGAGCGGTCCGGGGCGTCAACGGAGTTCGATCGGGAGGGGTAAATCCGATGACGGCGCATTCACTCGTCGCCGCCATCGGGCGCCCATTGTGCCAGCGCAATCGGCTCGACCGCCTTCGCGGCGGCTGCGTCGCGCTCCGCTGCGCTAGAATCGGCCCGTTGCCGCGCCGTGGATCGGCCCGGCGCGAACCCGCGCGCCACGGCCCTCATTACAAGAACAAAGCCGACCAGGAGTCCCGCCATGCCCGTGCCTGCCAATGCCGCCGCTACGCTGGCGGCGGTCCGAAAATCGCCCGGCAACCGCGTGAAGGTCGCGGTCGCGGACATCGACGGCATCCTGCGCGGCAAGTACATCCACAAGGACAAGTTCGAATCGGCGCTCGAGGGCGGATTCGGCTTTTGCGACGTCGTCTACGGCTGGGACTGCCATGATCAGTGTTACGACAACACGACGCTGACCGGGTGGCACAAGGGCTTTCCGGATGCGCTGGCGCGAATCGACCTCGGAACGCACCGCAAGGTGCCATGGGACGACAACGTCGATTTCTTCCTCGGCGAATTCATCGTGCGCGACAACGGCGGCGATGCGCCCTTCCCGCTCGATGGCCGGCAAGTGCTGAAGCGCGTGCTGAAGCGCGCGGAAAAACTCGGCGTCGTTCCGATGTGCGGCCTCGAATTCGAGTGGTTCAATTTCATCGAGACGCCCCAATCGTGGGCGAACAAGCAAGGCCTTGCGCCGACGCCGCTCACCCCCGGCATGTTCGGCTATTCGCTGCTGCGCGCCTACCATTCGCGCGACTATTTCAAGGCGCTGTCGGAAGAGATGGCGGCGTTCGGCATTCCGATCGAAGGCCTGCATACGGAGACCGGTCCCGGCGTCTACGAGGCGGCGATCGTGTTCTCCGAAGCGCTCGAAGCCGCCGACCGCGGGCTGCTGTTCAAAGCCGGGGCAAAGGAAATCGCGGCGCGGTTCGGGATCATGCCGAGCTTCATGGCCAAGTGGAGCCAGCAATATCCGGGTTGCTCCGGGCACTGCCACCAGTCGCTGTCGGACGGCCGGAAGAACCTGTTCCACGACGCGAAGGGCCGGCACGGGATGAGCAAGCTCTTCGAAAGCTATCTGGCCGGACAGGTCGCAACGCTGCTCGAGTTCGCGCCGATGTTCTGGCCGACCGTCAACAGCTACAAGCGGCTCGTCGACGGGTTCTGGGCGCCGGTCAAGCCGACGTGGGGGGTGGACAACCGCACCGCCAGCTTCCGGGTGCTCGCCGGATCGCCGAAATCGACGCGCCTCGAGACGCGGTGTCCGGGATCGGATGTCAATTCGTATCTGGCGGTGGCGGCGTGCCTCGCGGCGGGGCTGGACGGCATCGAGCGGAAACGCGCACTTACCGCGAAGCCGATCGAGGGCACGAATGCGGGCGCGGAGAACGTTCCCCGCGCGCCGCGCACGCTGATCGAAACCACGCGAATCTTTCGCCAATCCGAGCGTGCGCGCGACTGGTTCGGCGACGATTTCGTCGACCATTTTGCCGCCACCCGCGAATGGGAGTGGCGGCAGTGGCTCGATGCGGTGACCGACTGGGAGCGCAGGCGTTATTTCGAGATCATCTGAGCCCCGCGGCGGCGATCGCCGCGCCACGTGTCACCGTGACGCGGCGGCGCGAGCGAGCGTCAATCCGCGAGTTCGATCTTCAGGATCTGGCCCAGTCCGATCGGTGGCGGACCGAACCCGACGTTCGAGACGTAGAGATTGCCGTCCGGTCCCATGGTCATGCCGGTCGGCGTCGTCAGGTCCGTCACGATCACCTCCTGGCGTCCCGAGGGATCGACCCGCACGATCTGGCCAGGCGTTGCCAGACCTTCGGAGTCCGTCGATGCCTCAAGAACGTACATCCGCCCCCGACCGTCGAAAACCACGCCCGTCACCACCGAAAACCCGCTGGAGTCGATCTTGATGTTTCCGCTGGGGGTGATCTTGTAGACCTTGGAGGAGCCGGACGGGATGCCGAACCGATCGAGGTTGCCGACATAGAAATTGCCGTGGTAGGCGATCGCGGTTGGAACGATGTGGCCTTGCGTGGCGGAGATGTCGATCAGCCGGCTCACCGCGCCGGAAGGCGTGACCTTGAGGACCTCCCCCTGATTGGGCTCGACGGTATAGAGGTCGCCGCCGACGGCGATCATGCTGTAGAACGTGCCGTCCGGCTCGAAGTCGCCGTTCATCGAATCCGTCGGATGTGCGACCGGATGCGCCCTGAGATACGCGCTGAGGTCGGCGATCATCGTCGGGGGCTGGCCCGGATTCACGCGGATGACCCCATTGGGGGTCGGCACACCGTGCGAGCATCCGGAACCCGCCAGGACGGCATACATCGTGTCGCCGATGAACGCGATGTCCGCGACACCACTGACGCAGGCCGCCCGCCTCGCTGGACGGAAGATTGTCGACGAACGTCGTGACGTTGCCGTTGGTATCGACCTTCGAGATGCGCGACCCGGTCGTACTGCCGAAATATTGCCCCGGCCCGTTCAGCCCCGCCGTGCAGTTCCCGAAATCACCGAGCGGCGCAGGATTCGAGCCGCCGAAGCCGCCTTCCGCCACATAGAGATTCCCGTCCGGTCCGAACTTGAGCCCGCGCGGATTGTTGAGCCCGCCGGGAACAAACTGTGTGACGATTGCCGTCTGACCCTTTGGCGTTGGCTTTCCCGCGATCGACACGTTCGCCGCAAGCGACAGCGACGCGGCGATCAAGCCCGCCGCCAGCAGGGTGGTCGATCTCATGTTCCACATGTTCTGCTTGACCGCCTCACGCTTCATCATGTTTTCCCCTCTCGTTTCCAAACCATGGCGAATCGCGCGCCGTTCGCGGCTTGCAACTCCGCGCCATCGGGTCCGCGTCCCAGTCCGATCGTCAGCTTGCGCGACGGACGCTACCGATCAGCTTTTGTGGTGACAACCGGCATCGGACGAAACCGGCGAATCCGGCGACGAAGGCTCTTCGGAGCCGATGGATTCGCATCGGCGCCATGGGCATACGGACGCGGTGGGCTTTCGCGGTAGGATTGAGGAAATACCGCCCACACGCCCACTCTCGGATGCCCACGATACACCGATTCAGCTTCCCGACGACCATTCACTTCGGCGCCGGTGCGCGCAAGCGCGTTGCCGGCGACCTGAGCGAGCAGCGCGTATCGCGCCCGCTCGTCGTCACCGACCGCGGGCTCGCCGCGCTGCCGGTTTTCAAGCGCTTTCTCGAGGAGTTGTCGAGCGTCAGTCCCGCGGTGTTTTCCGAGGTCTGGGGCAACCCGGTGCGCAGCCAGGCGATGCACGGCGCGCAGGCGTTTCGCGACCATCGGGCCGACGGCGTCATCGGCATTGGCGGCGGCGCGGCCCTCGATGTCGCCAAGGCGATCGCGTTGATGGCCCATCATCCCGGCGACATCCTCGAATATGCGTGGGACCATCCGCAGATGCGTCCGATCACGGCGGAACTTCCGTGGTTCGTTGCCGTTCCTACCACTGCGGGAACGGGATCGGAGGTCGGCCGCTCGTCGGTCATTTCCGACGACGTCACGCACGTCAAGAGAATCATCTTTTCGCCCGCATTGCTCGCCAAGGCGGTCTATGCCGACGCCGAGCTCACCGTCGACCTGCCGCCGGCCGTCACGGCGGCGACCGGAATGGATGCCTTGACGCACAACGTCGAATCGTATCTGTCGTCCGCTTATCACCCGCTTTGCGACGGCGTCGCCGTTGAAGGCGTGCGCATCGCGGCCGCCGCGCTGCCGGTGGCGGTGCGCAATGGACATGATCTGGTCGCGCGCGGCGACATGCTGATGAGCTCGATGATGGGTGCGATCGCGTTCCAGAAGGACCTGGGCGCCGTGCACTCGTGCGCGCATGCGCTGTCGACCGTCGCGGATCTCCATCATGGCCTTGCCAACGGCATCATGATCGATCATGTGATGCGCTTCAATCTGCCGGCCGCGACGGCAAAGCT
Organism: uncultured Pseudomonadota bacterium; assembly: GCA_963718905.1. Classification (GTDB taxonomy): domain Bacteria; phylum Pseudomonadota; class Gammaproteobacteria; order Burkholderiales; family Casimicrobiaceae; genus VBCG01. The sequence continues at coordinate 94,537 of CAVRAF010000012.1, read as the reverse complement.
CGCCGAGCTTGCGCGCGTGGCGCGCGTGCCGGGCAGCGATAGCGGCTCGGACGAAGCGCGCGCCAGCGCGTTCATCGTCTGGCTCGGCCGATTGAAGGCCGAACTCGGCATTCCCGCGAAGCTCTCCGGCTACGCGGCAACCCGGCGCATCACGGCGGACGACATTCCGAAGCTCACGGAGATCGCGACGGCCGACATCTGCCACCAAACCAATCCGAGGCCCTGCACGGCGGAGGATTTCCGGCGGATCTTCGCCGAATCGATGTAGGTTCCCGGACTCCCATGGCCGCTCCGCTTCTCATCGGCATTTCCGCGCGAATTCATCATCCCGACGCGCAGACGCACAGCCTCGGTGGCGTGTACACGAAAACGCTGCACTACCTCGAGCAATCGGTCACGCATTGGGTGATGTCGAAGAACGTGCTGGTATTCATGATTCCCGCGATCGAAAGCGAGGGCCTGGTCCAGCGCAGCGAAATGCGCCTGTACCACTACGCCGATGCGCTCGACGGTCTCGTGCTGCAGGGCGGCGCCGACGTCGCACCCCCGACCTACGGTGAAGACGCACGCGACCCGGCGTGGACCGGCGATCGTTTGCGTGACCGCTATGAGATCGAGCTCTTCGAGGCGTTCGTCGGCAAGGGCAAGCCGGTGCTCGGCATCTGCCGCGGCTGCCAGCTGATCAACGTCGCGTTCGGCGGCACGCTGTACCAGGACATCGGCACCCAGCTGCCGCAGGCGCTCAATCACCGTGACGTCACGAAATACGAGCTCAACTTCCATCCGCTCAAATTCGTGCCGGGGACCGGCCTCGCCAAGCTGTACCCCGACCGCACCGAGGCGACGATCAACACGATCCACCACCAGGCGGTGAACAAGCTCGGTCGCGGAATGGTCGTCGAGGCGCTCGCCGTTCCGGACGGCATCGTCGAGGCGATACGCTGGCGCGGCCCGAGCTACGTGCTGGGCGTGCAATGGCATCCCGAATTCATGTTCGGACCGGCGATGGGCAGCGACCATCTGGACGGCGCACCGATCCTGAACGAGTTTCTCGAGGCAGTCCGCGTGCGCAAGGCGAAGCGGTAACAGATGACCTCGACGCTTGCGATCACCAATCCTGCGAACGGTGCGGTGCTGCTGCGTGTCGCGGCCGACGGCCCGCGCGAGGTCGCGGAGCGCTACGCCGCCGCCCGCAACGCGCAACCGCGCTGGGCGGCGACGTCGATCCGCAAACGTCTCGCTGCCATCGCGAACTTTCGCGCGCAGGTCGTCGCCCGGTCGGAGACCCTCGCGCACACGCTGACGCAGGAGGTTGGCAAACCGATCGCCCAATCGCGGAACGAGCTGAAGGGCCTGCTCGGCCGAATCGATTTCTTCCTGGCCGAGTCGGCCCGGACCCTGCGCGAGCAGAAGGTATTCGCGGATGCCGCACAAAGGCTCGACGAGCGGATCTCGCACGAGCCGCTCGGGGTCATCGCCAATGTCTCCGCGTGGAACTATCCGTACTTCGTCGGCAGCAACGTGTTCATTCCGGCGCTCGTCGCGGGCAACGCGGTGCTGTACAAGCCGTCGGAATTCGCGACGCTGACCGGCCGCCACATCGCCGACATGCTGCACGCGGCGGGCATTCCCGACGACGTCTTCGTGCCCGTCATCGGCGGCGGCGCGACCGGCGCGGCGTTGCTGCGCCAGCCGATCGACGGCGTGTTTTTCACCGGCTCCTACGCCACGGGTGCCAAGATCGCGGCCAGCGCGGGCAAGCGGATGATCAAGGTCCAGCTCGAGCTGGGCGGCAAGGACCCGGTTTACGTCTGCGACGACGTCGACGTCAGAGCGGCGGCGGCGGCGATCGCCGACGGCGCGTTCTACAACACCGGGCAATCATGCTGCTCGGTGGAGCGCATCTACGTTCACGAGGCGATCTACCCCGACTTCGTCGACGCGTTCGTCGCCGACGTGAAAGGGTTTCGCATCGGCGATCCGATGGACGATGCGACGTACATCGGCGCGATCACACGCCGTCCGCAGCTCGACGTGTTGCGACGGCAGGTCGCCGATGCGAAGCGCAAGGGCGCGCAGCTCGCGCTCGGCGGATCGGTGATCAAGCGCAAGGGCAACTGGTTCGCGCCGACGGTTCTGACCGACGTCGACCATTCGATGCTCGTCATGCGCGAAGAGAGCTTCGGACCGATCATCGGCATCCAGGCCGTCGCGGACGATGACGCCGCGATCGAGCTGATGAACGACACCGAGTACGGCCTCACCGCGGGGGCCTATACGCGCGATCCGACGCGCGCGCGCCGCGTGCTGTCGCGCGTGCACGCGGGAAGCGTCTACTGGAACTGCTGCGACCGGGTCAGCCCGCGGCTGCCCTGGTCGGGCGTCAAGCACTCCGGCATCGGTCTCACGCTGTCGACGATGGGCATCCAGACGTTCACGCGTCCGAAAGCCTGGCATTTGCGCTCTGCGTGAGAGAAGCCCCGTGGCCCGCGGGCGGGCCCGGGAAGCAAGCTACCGTCAGTCGTCCTGCAACTCCGCCGCGCGCAGCGTATTGGCGAGCAGCGTCGCGATCGTCATCGGCCCCACCCCGCCCGGCACCGGCGTGATCCAGCTCGCGTGCTCGCGCGCGCCGGCAAAATCGACATCGCCGACGAGCTTGCCCTCGGCACTGCGATTGATGCCGACGTCGATGACGATCGCACCCTCGCGAATCCACTCGCCCTGCACGAAGTTCGGCTTGCCCACGGCAGCGACGACGACGTCCGCCTGACGCACGAGCCCCGGCAGATCGCGCGTCGCCGAATGGCAGACGGTGACGGTGCAGCGGGCCATCAGCAGCTCGAGCGCCATCGGGCGACCGACGATGTTCGACTGACCGATGATCACCGCGTGCTTGCCGACGAGGCTATCGCCCGTCTCGGCCAGCAGGCGCATGCAGCCGTAGGGGGTGCAGGGCCGCAGCGTCGGCATCTTGAGCACGAGACGCCCGATGTTGTATGGATGGAAGCCGTCGACGTCCTTGCGCGGGTCGATGCGCTCGATCACGCGCTCCGAGGCGATCTGCTTCGGCAGCGGCAACTGGACGAGGATGCCGTTGACCGACCGATCCGCATTGAGACGATCGATCAGCGACAACAGGTCGCTCTCCGTCGCGGTCGCCGGCAAGTCCATCGCGACCGACTGCATGCCGACGACCTCCGTCGTCCTGCGCTTGTTGCGCACGTAGACCTGCGACGCGGCGTTCTCGCCCACCAATACGACCGCGAGGCCGGGTGCGGGCTTGCCGGACCCGACGCGAGCGAGCACGCGGTCGCGAACCTCGCCCGTCAAGCGCTCCGCGATGGCCTTGCCGTCCAGGATGCGCGCAGTCATGGGGTCATCGGGCAGCGATCGAACGGATCGTTAGAATGCACGGTGTGATCGAGGCCGCAATTCTAGCTGCAATCCACGAACGGCTTGACCGCACGCTCGCGCGACCCGCGATGCGCTACCGCCCCTTCATCATCGATGGCGTAGCGCTCGGCCGCGTCGACGACGCGCGTTCCGAGCGGCTGGCACGCTTCGGGCCGGACGTGTTTGCCGTCGACCGCGACGCCATCCACCTCGTTCCCCGGCTGCGCGGCTGCGAGTCCCGTTCCGCCGCGCTCGCCGACGTTGCACAGCGCTTGCGCGACGAAGGTGCGCTGCCCGCGTGGCGCGACGAGCTCTATGCGGTGGCGGTCGATTTCGGCGCGCCGCCCGCGCTGCGGCTCGAGCGCGGCGCGGCGCGCTATTTCGGCGTGCGGACGTGGGCCGCGCACATCAACGGGATCGTCGACGATGGTGCCGCCACGCGATGTGGTTTGCGCGCCGCAGCCGCGACAAAGCCGTCGATCCCGGCTTGCTCGACAATCTCGTCGGCGGGGGAATCGCGGCGGGCATGCGCATCGACGACACGGCGATCAAGGAAGCATGGGAAGAAGCCGGCATCGACGCCGGCGCTTGCGCGCAACGCATCGCCCGGCCGGCGCCGTGCACGTGCTGCGGCCGATCGCTGCCGACGGCCTGCAGCGGGAGACGTCTTCGTCCACGACCTGCGGCTGCCGCGCGGACTTCATGCCGGCCAACCAGGACGGCGAGGCGTCGAGCATCGTCTCGTCGATCTCGCCCGCAGCCGCGCGCATGATTGCGCGCTGCGCGGCGGCCCGGACGAAATGACCGCCGACGCGAGCCTCGTCGTGCTCGATTGCCTGTTCCGCACGGCGCAATCGCGCCCGACCAGCGCGGCTTCGACCGCGCTGACGCTCTCCGGCTACCGCGGCGCCCATCGATCGCCGCTCGATATCGGTGCTGCCGGCAACGCTGTCACGCGGCCGCGCCGGGCGGCGCCACCGGCGCAACGCGCTCGATCGCCATTTCCGCAGCGTGTCGCGCACCGCGTTGACCGCGTGACGCATTTCCTCGGGCCCGATCGCGCCGATGCAGCCGACGCGAAACGTCTCCACCGCGTGAGCTTGCCGGGATACAGGATGAAGCCCTTTTCGCGCACGCGTCGTAGAACTCGCGGAAGCTGTAGCGCGGGATCGGCCGGCGCGTGAAACGTCACGATGATCGGCGCCTGGATCGCGGATCGAGGAACGGACGAAAGCCGAGCTCGGCCATGCCGCGCGACGAGCGTCTCGCAATTGCGCGTATAGCGGGCGAGGCGCGCCGGCTGGCCGCCTTCGGCGACGAAGCTGCGTCGAGCGCCGCGCGAACGCGACGACGACGTGCGTCGGCGGCGTGTAGCGCCACTGCGTCGTCTTCTCCATGTATTGCCACTGGTCGTGCAGATCGAGCGACGAGCGACGTGCTGTTGCCGGCGCAGCGCTCGAGGCGCTCCTGCGCGCGAACGACGAAGCCCATGCCGGGCGGCCCTTCGATGCACTTGCCCGACGCCGCGATCAGCGCGTCGAACGGCATGCCCTGCGCGTCGATCGGCAGTGCGCCGAACGAGCTCATCGCGTCGACGATGCAGGCTCCTGCCGTGGCGCGCGACCACCGCGGCGATTTCCGGCAGCGGATTCAGGATGCCGGTCGACGTTTCGCAATGAACGAGGCCGACGTGCGTGATCGACGCGTCGGCCGGCGAGCAGCCGGTCGACATCCGGCGGCGGTCGTCGGCACGTCCTCGGCCGTCTCGAACGCCGACGAGCGCCGGCCCATCATCTGCGTCAGCTTCGCGAACCGCTTGCCGTAGGCGCCGTTGATCAGCACCAGCACGTGACCGTCGCGCGGCACGAGCGTGTTGACGGCCGCTTCGACCGAGAACGTCCCGCTGCCCTGCATCGGCACGCAGACGTGCGCATCGTCGGCCCGGAACGATCGTCGAGCAGCCGCTCCGCACGATCGCCGTGACGGCGTTGAACTCGAGTCCCACGAGCCCCAATCGCGCAGCATCGCGCTCTTCGTCGCGAGCGAGGTCGTCAGCGGCCCGGGGGTCAGCAGGATCGGATCGCGGCTTTGCATGTCGTGGCTCTCCTATCCTTGTCCGCCCTACCGCGTTCTCGATCAAGCCGATGCTCTCGCCGAGCACGTCGGGCGCGATCGTAGTGCTCGCACGCGAACATCCGGCGCGTGCGAGCAAAGGCTTCGACGATTTCGTCGAAAACGAGCAGCGTGCCGTGGCGCCGGCAGCGCGGCTGCGACTGGCGTCGCCGATATCAACGTCACCGAGGGTCCTTCGTCCCATACTGGGATGCGGTATCGACATCGCCTTGCTCGACGTCGCCGCGCCTGTCGGTTCGCATGGTCTCGGGGCCCGCTAGCGGAAACTAGCCCGGGTGCGGATGCGGCTCACGACCACCATGACGTCAGCGTCACGGCGCGCAGCACCATCGTCAGCGCGGCGGCATCGAACATGGCGCCGCGGTCCGACAGCGCGAAGATGCCGATCGGGCATGCGTCACCCAGTCCGGCGGATACACCATGATCGTCGCGCCGAGCTCGCCCATCGACAGCGCGAAGCTCAGGCCGCCGCGGCGATGAGCGTAGGGCGTCGACCAGCGGCAGCGTTACGCGGCACAACCGGTAGAACGGCCGCGCGCCGAGGCTCTCCGCTACCTGCTCGAAATCGGCCGGCAGCCGCGCGAGCCCGGCGGACACGTTGCCATAGGTGAACGCCGACATCAGGACTAAGTGCGCGATCAGCACGATCAGCGTCGTGCCGTTGAGCAGGACCGGCGGCCGGCTGAACGCGACCAGCAATCCAAGCCCGACGGACACCGACGGCACAGCGCTCGGCAATGAAGAACACCGCGTCCAGCGCCCGCCTGGGCGCGGGCGCCAGCCTGCGCAGCGCGAGCGCCGCCCAGGTGCCGCTCCCGAGCGCGATCGCGCTTGCGATCGAAGCCGGTCAGAATGCTGGCGCGCAGTTGCTCGAACGAGTCGCCGCGCAGCGCGTTGGCGTAGTGGCGCAGCGTCAGCTGGCTCGGCAGCACGCCGTTCCATTGGCCGGCTGATGCTCGCCAGCGCGACCACCGCGATGGGCAGGCCGTAGACGAGCGCGAACAGCAGCGCCAACAGGCCCAGCGTCAGCGCGCGCCCGGATCTAGACCAGACCAGCACGGCGGCCCTCCGAAGTGCGCGACAGCACGAAGCGATAAAGCGAGATACAGGCCGAGCGACAGCGCGACGTTGACGACGGCGATGACGCAGGCGGCCGTGTAGTCGAACTGCTGGATCGCCTTGTCGTAGATCAGCAGCGGCAGCGTGATCACGTCCTTCGCTCCGATGAACAGCACGATGCCGAACTCGTTGACCGTCAGCAGCAGGCACAGGCTGCCGCCGGCGAGCAGCGCCGGCAGCGCCGCGGGAAGAATGATCCGGCGGATGATGCGCAGCGGCCGCGCGCCGAGGCTGCTCGCCACTTCGATTTGCGCCGGCTCGATCAGCGAGAACGCCGCGAGCAGCGGGCGCATCACGAACGGCGTGTAGACGGTGATCTCCGACAGGATCACGCCCCATTGCGAATACAGAAAGTCGACCGGCGGCAGGTCGACATGCAGCAGCCGCATCAGCGATTCGTTGAGCATGCCCGCCGAGCCGTAGATGAACGTGAAGGCCAGCGCGACCAGGAACGTGCGGAAGCGCGATGAACGTGTCGATCAACCGGGCCAGGAGCCTGCTGCCGGGAAACGGCGTGAAGGCGATCAGCGACCGAGAACACGAATCCGAGGACGAGGCAGCCGGCGGTCGCGCTGACGCGCGATGACGATCGTGTGATGGAGCGCATCCAGGAACATGCTCGACCGAGCACGTCGCCGAAATGCGAAGTGACGACAGCGCCTGGCCGTCGCCGGCGAGCGCCTGCCGAAGAATCAGGCAGAGCGGATAGAAGAACAGCGCCGCGAGCACGAGCAGCGGCGGAGCAACCCAGGAAGCCCACCGCCGATCGGGATTCGGCCGCGTCGCGCGCCGCGGGCGATGGCGAGATCAGCCACCGATTCCGCGTCTCGCGGGACGAGCGTCGCCTGGGCGGCGCTGAAGTGCACTGTCAGCGCTGCGCCGGGCTCGGGCGGCGCGTGCATCGGCGCGCAGGTCAGCCGCAGCACATGTCGCCGTCGACGTCGAGCTCCACGTTTTGCATGTCGCCCTGCCACTGGACGCTGCGCACGGTCGCGGTCAGCACGTTGCCCGCCGCGTCGGCCGAATGCAGCCGCAGGTCGTGGGGCCGAACGCACAGCAGGCAATCGCCGCCATCCGGCAGACCGTGGTGATTGCGCGCGGACCAACGCCGCTTCGCCGAAGCGCACGCGAGCCATGCCGGCGATCGGTCGAGGTCGAGCGCCTGTACCGGCAGCAGGTTGGCGCGGCCCAGGAATTCCGCCGAAAAGCGATTCGGCGGATAGCGATAGAGCGATTGCGCGTCGCCGAATGCGACGAGCTTGCCGTCGCGCATGATCGCCGATGTGGTTGGCCAGGGTCAGCGCCTCGGTCTGGTCGTGCGTGACGTACAGGACCGTCAGCGTCGGGCAGATCGCGATGCAGCCGGGCGAGCTCGTCGAGCATCGCGCGGCGGATCTGCGCGTCGAGCGCCGACAGCGGCTCGTCCAGCAGCAGCACCTGGGGCCGGATCGCGAGCGCGCGCGCGATCGCGACGCGCTGCTGCTGGCCGCCCGAGAGCTCGCGCGGATAGCGCTCCGCATAGCTCGCCATGCCGACCATGCGCAGGCATTCGGGGACCCGCGCCGCGGATGACGTCGCCGCGCGGCGCGCCGCGCGCGCGCAGGCCGAACGCGACGTTCTCCTCGGCGCGCATGTGCGGAAACAGCGCGTAGTTCTGCACGACCATGCCGATGTTGCGCGCGATGCGGCGCGACGTTCGGTCACGTCGCGCGTCGCCGATCATGATGCGGCCCCGCGTCGGCCGCACGAATCCCGCGACCGCCGCGCAAGCGCCGTCGTCTTGCCCGATCCGGACGGACCGATCAGCGCCACGATCTCGCCGGGCTTGACGGCGAGGCGTCAGGAATCGAGGACGACCAGGTCGCCGTAGGCGACCGTGACGTCCTCGAAGCGGATGCCCGGCTGCTGCCGCGGGCCGCCGCGCGCGGCGGCGCGGCCGTCGGAGCCGCATCCGCCGACCCGGCTCCCGACGAGTTCGGCCGGCATCAGTTGCCGAGATCGCCTTGTTGTACAGCGGCCGACATCCGCTGGACAGATCGGAGAGAACCTTGGCCCAGTCCGGCGTACCAGACGTCACGCCTTCGAGCATCGCATTCAGCTTCTTGAATTCTCGTCGGTCGGATGCACGTCGGTGCGCACCGGAAAACCCTGGGCGACCGAGCTGATCTCCTTCTGCGCGCCTCGCTCAACAGGAAATCGATCAGCTTCTTGCCGTTGGCGGCGTGCGGAGCGCCGGTGACGAGAGCCGATGTAGTACGGAAGCGCGAACACCGATCGCTTGCCGTTCGGCGCCCGCCGGAAAGAAGACGCGCACGTTGGGATTGTCGCGCATCTGCGCGAGATTCATCTGCATGTCGCCGTTGGCGACGTAGATCTCGCCCTTGTTCACCAGCGCGGTCAGCTTGCCGGTCGACGCCGAAGGCCCGAGATTGTTCGCCTGCAGCTTCTTGAGATAGGCGAACGCCCGCCTCCTTGCTGCCGAACGCATGGAACGTCTGCAGCATGAGCGCGGTGCCGTCGCCGGCCTGGCCGGGCGTCGAGTACTGGATCTTCTTCTTGAACTTCGGATCGAGCAGGTCATCGTAGGTCTTCGGCGGCGTCCTTCAGCGCCGAGGCGTTGTAGATGAAGTTCAGAATAGTTGTTCATCATGACGACGTAGAGCGCCCTTCGGGTCCTTGTCGCCGGCGGCCAGCTTGCCGGCGTCCGCCGGCGTGTACGGCTGCAGCAGGCCGTCGGCCGCCGCACGCTGCATGAACGGCGGCAGCGTGACGAGCACGTCCGCCTGCGTGTTCGACTTCTCCTTGGCGATCCGGTCGGCGACGCCGCTCGAGCCGGCCTCGATGTACTGCACCTTGATGCCGGTGGCCTTGGTGAACGCGGCGAACTGCGTCGCCGAACCAGCTTCGGATTGCCGTCGTGCAAGCCGTCGGCAGCATAGAGCGTTACCACGCCGGACTGCGCCACGGGCCGGGCCCGCAGCGATGCGCCAGCACGAACAGTCAATTCGCCATCATCGAAATTTCAGTGAACCGCGTTTCATCGACGATGTCCTCCCGGAGCTTCGATGGCTCGAATGAGTCCCGTCGGCGTGCGCGCAGCCGATAGAGCACTGCGCTCGGGTCGGCACGAGCGTCTGCGATCGTACTCCGGTCGCAGCGGCTGCCGCTCTGCGCCGCGACAGCGCAGCGATCGGACTCGCGTGCGCATCGCTACCGGCGTTCGCGATTGCAGATTGTTGACAATCTACACCCGCCATCGTCTAATGGCAACATGTTGAACAGACGGCCCGCTCCTCCGCCGCGGTCGCGCCGCCACGACGCCCGCCGACGCATCCGGCGCGCACGCGGCACGACGCCGTGCGCGCCGGTCCCGCCCGCGACGCCGTGCCGCGCCGCACCGTCGCCGATGACCACCCGATCGCGCTGATCCAGACGAACTCGCTGCCCGCGCTCGTGCAGCGCGAGCTCGAGCGGATGATCCTCGCCGGCGATCTTCCGGCCGGCGCGCAGCTGCGCGAAACCGAGGTCGCGTCGATGCTCGGCGTGTCGCGCGGACCGGTACGCGAGGCGTTTCGCGCGCTCGAGGAATCGGGCCTCGTCCGGCTGGAGAAGAATCGCGGCGTCTTCGTGCGCCAGATCGGCGTCGACGAGGCGGACCACATCTTCGAATTGCGCGCGGTGCTGGATGATTTCGCCGGGCGGCGTGCCGCGCAGAACACGACCCCGGAAGACGCGGCCGAGCTCCGCGCGCTCGTCGGCCGGATGGAGAAATCCGTTGCGCGCGGCGACGTCGACGGATACCACGATGCGAATCATCGCGTTTCACGACCGCATCGTCCAGCTCGCCGGCAATCCGAAGCTGACGTCGCTCTATCGCCGGCTCGTCAACGAGCTCCATCTGCACCGGCGCGCAGCGCTCGGCGCAGGCCGGCATATTGCCGGTGTCGATGCGCGAGCACCGCGCGATCGTCGACCATATCGCCACGCGACAGGCGGCCGCCGCCGGGCGTGCGCTCTACGAACACGCGATGGCAAGCCGTGACCGCGTGCATCGCACCGAGCGAAACCGCCGCAGCACCGCCGCGCGCGCGGAAGACCGCCCGATGAACCCCGTCACCGTCAACGGCCGCCGTTACCGCTGGCCCGAACAGCCGGTGGTCGTCGTTTGCGTCGACGGCTGCGAACCCGACTACGTCAACCAGGCGATCACCGCCGGCAGCGCGCCCTGGATGGCCGCGCTGAACGGCCGAGGCACCTGCCTGACCGCCGACTGCGTCGTGCCGTCGTTCACCAATCCGAACAACCTGTCGATCGTCACCGGCGCGCCGCCGTCGGTGCACGGCATCTGCGGCAACTATTTCTTCGACCCCGACGCGCAGGCCGAAGTGATGATGAACGACCCCAAGTACCTCCGCGCCGGGACGATCCTCGCGGCGTTCGCCGACGCGGGCGCCAAAGTCGCGGTCATCACCGCCAAAGACAAGCTGCGCGCGCTGCTCGGGCCATCGGATGAAGGGCATCTGCTTTTCGTCGGAACGCGCCGACCAGGTGACGCTGGCCGACAACGGCATCGCGGACGCGCTCGCGCTCGCCGGCATGCCGCTGCCGTCGGTCTACAGCGCGGAATTGTCCGAGTTCGTGTTCGCCGCCGGCTGCGCGCTGCTCGAGCGCGACCGGCCCGACATCATGTACCTGTCGACGACCGACTACGTCCAGCACAAGCACGCGCCGGGAACGCCGGCCGCCAACGCGTTCACCGGCATGCTCGACCGCTATCTGAAGCGCCTCGACGCGGCCGGCGCCACCGTCGTGCTCACCGCAGACCACGGGATGAACGCCAAGACCGACGCGTTCGGACGTCCGAACATCGTCTACCTGCAGGATATGCTCGACGCGGCCTACGGCGCCGGACACGACGCGCGTGATCCTGCCCATCACCGATCCCTACGTCGTCCATCACGGCGCGCTGGGCTCCTATGCGACCGTCTACATGAACGGCGATACGGTCCGGTCGACGACGTCCGCAAGCGCATCGCGGCCCTGCCCGGCATCGAGCTCGTCCTCCCGCGTGCTGCGGCCTGCGCGCGGTTCGAGTTGCCCGAGAACCGGGTCGGCGATCTGGTGGTCGTATCCGAACGGCTGACCGTCATCGGGAGCCGGCGCACCCGCCACGATTTGTCGGGCCTCGACGCCCCGCTGCGATCGCACGGCGGAACGTCGGAGCAGCGCGTGCCCCTGATCGCGAATCGGTCCGGCGCCCGACCTGCCCGATCGCCGATGGCGCAATTTCGACGCGTTCGATCTCGCGCTCAATCATCTTGCATGAACCTTGCGTCACGCGCTCCTCAACCGTCCCGTTACTTACCCGTTGACCCGCTGCCCTGAATGCTGACCGAAGCCAAACCCATTCACAAACCGCCGGTGGTGCACGAAGCGATGCGGATCGCCGGCGAGCGCGTCGGCAGCTCGCGCACGCTCGAGGTTCGCAACCCGTACACGGGTGCCCTCGTCGGCACCGTGCCGCGCGCGAGCGTCGACGACGTCCGCCGCGCATTCTCGATCGCCCGCGCGTATCGCCCGCGCCTGTCGCGCTACGAGCGTTCCGCGATCTGCCGCAAGGCCGCCGAGATCATCCACGAGCGGGCGGCGGCGCTGTCCGACCTGATCACCGCCGAGTGCGGGATCTGCAAGAAGGACTCGCTCTACGAGGTCGGGCGCGCATGCGACGTCTTCACGTTCGCGGGCAACGCCGCGCTGCAGGACGACGGGCAGGTGTTTTCCTGCGACCTGACGCCGCACGGAAGCTCGCGCAAGGTCTACACGCTGCGCGAGCCGTTGCTCGGCGTGATTTCCGCGATCACGCCGTTCAATCATCCGTTGAACCAGGTGGCGCACAAGGTGGCGCCGTCGATCGCCACCAACAACCGGATGGTGCTGAAGCCTACCGAAAAGACGCCGCTGTCCGCGCTGGCGCTCGCCGACATCCTGTACGAAGCCGGATTGCCGCCGCCGATGCTGTCGGTCGTGACGGGCGATCCGCGCGAGATCGCCGACGAAATGCTCGTCAATCCCGACATCGACCTGGTGACGTTCACCGGCGGCGTTGCGGTCGGCAAGTACATCGCGGCCAAGGCCGTCTACAAGCGACAGGTGCTCGAGCTGGGTGGCAACGACCCGATCATCGTCATGGAAGACGCCGATCTCGACGAGGCCGCGACGCTGGCCGCCGTAGGGTCGTACAAGAATTCCGGGCAGCGCTGCACGGCCGTCAAGCGCATGCTGGTCCACGAGCGGATCGCCGACGCATTCGTCGAGCGGCTGCTGGCGCGCACCAAGGTGTGGACGTACGGCAATCCCGCCGATCCCAGGATGGACATGGGGACGGTAATCAGTGCCGATGCCGCGGCGACCTTCGAGTCGAAGGTCCGTGCGGCGGTCGATCAGGGCGCGCGGCTGCTGTACGGCAACCACCGCGACGGCGCGCTGTACTCGCCGACGGTGCTCGATCACGTCGCGCCCGAGATGGACGTCGTGCGCACGGAGACATTCGGTCCGGTTTCGCCGGTGATTCGCTTCAAGGACATCGACGACGCCATCCGGATTTCGAATTCCACTGCGTACGGACTGTCGTCGGCCGTCTGCACGAACCGGCTCGATTACATCACGCGCTTCGTCAGCGAGCTTCATGTCGGCACCGTGAACATTCGCGAAGTTCCCGGCTACCGGCTGGAGTTGACGCCGTTCGGCGGCGTCAAGGATTCGGGGCTGGGTTACAAGGAGGGCGTGCAGGAGGCAATGAAGAGCTTCACGAACGTGAAAACGTACTCGCTCCCGTGGTAGTTCGTCGGACAAAAGTGAAACCCTGCTTTTGTCCGGGATTTCTTGCGTTGAATCGCGGGCGAAGCCGGTCGATTCAACGCGGCAAAGTCACGGAACGACGAGTGTCACCTACAAGCCTGTCAAAGGCTGGGAGTCAGTCGTAAGTGCAGGTCCTTCTCAACTTGTTGGCGGGCGTGTCGCTGCTGGTGTGGGGCACGCACATCGTGCGCACGGGCATCCTGCGGCTGTACGGCGGGAACCTGCGCCGCGTCCTGCGGCGCAGCGTGTCGCAGCGCGCGTCGGCGTTCTTCGCCGGGCTTGGCGTCACCGGACTGATCCAGAGCAGCACCGCGACCGCGCTGATCGTCGCATCGTTCGCCGGACAAGGGTTGATCGGCACCGCGCCTGCGCTCGCCGTGATGCTGGGGGCCGACGTCGGAACGGCGCTCGTCACGGTTCTGCTGTCCTTCGATCTGTCGTGGCTCGCGCCGCTGCTGATATTCAGCGGCATCGTGCTGTACCTGACGAACCAGTCCGGCCCCGGCCGTTTCGGACATATCCTGATCGGCCTCGGCCTCATCATGTTCGCGCTGCAATGGATCTCCGTCGCCGCGCATCCGATCGTGCAGGCCGCCGGCGTCAAGGTGATCTTCGCATCGCTCACCGGCGATGTGCTGCTCGACATGCTGGTCGCAACATTCTTTACCGTCCTCTGCTATTCGAGCCTCGCCGTCGTCCTGCTCGTCGCGACGCTTGCGTCGCTGCACGTGATCGCGTTGCCGGTCGCGCTCGGTCTGGTGCTCGGCGCCAATCTCGGCAGTGGCCTGCTCGGCATGCTGTCGACGCTGCGCGCAACCCCGGAAGCAAGGCGAGTCACGCTCGGCAATTTCATTTTCAAGCTGATCGGTTGCGTCCTGGCCATTCCGCTGCGTCGGTCATCTCGAGCCCTGGATTGCCGGCATGTACCTGGATGCCGCGCGCGAGGTCGTGCTGTTCCATCTGTTCTTCAACGTCGTGCTCGCGCTGCTGCTGGTGTTCTGGACCGAGCGCATCGCGAGCATCGCCGAGCGGCTGCTCCCGGCGCGCCCCGCATCGGAGGATCCGGCAAAGCCCCGCCACCTGGATCCCTCGGCGCTCGACACGCCGGGCCTCGCGATCGCCTGCGCCGCACGCGAGGCGATGCGCATCGGCGACGTGATCGAGCAGATGCTGTCAGGCATGCTCACCGTGCTGACGACGAACGATCGGACGCTGGCGCACCGGCTGCGCAGCATGGACGACGTCGTCGACGAGCTCTATACGGCGGTCAAGCTGTACCTGACGCAGATCCCGCGCGAGGCGCTCGAGCCGAAGGAAGGACGGCGCTGGGCCGACATCGTATCGTTCACGATCAACATGGAACAGGTCGGCGACATCATCGAGCGCATCCTGATCGATATCGAAGACAAGAAGATCGACAAGGGCCGCAAGTTTTCCCAGGCGGGCATGGCGGAAATCTGCGACCTGCACGCGCGGCTCATCGCCAATCTGCGGCTCGGATTGTCGGTGTTCCTGAACGGTGATCTGAAGCACGCGCAGGAGCTGCTCGCGCAGAAGGTGCTGTTCCGCGACCTCGAGCGGGCGTACGCGAATTCGCATCTCGGGCGACTCGCCGGGAACTCCGTCGACAGCATCGAAACCTCGTCGCTGCACCTGGACCTGATCTCCGACCTGCGGCGCATCAACTCGCACATCTGCTCGATCGCCTACCCGATCCTCGAGGAGGCCGGCGTATTGGCGCGCACGCGGCTGAAGACGCAGGACGATGCGCAACCGGAGCGCGCGGCATCGGGAAACGACCCGGCCACATGGCAAAAGCGCAAGCCGAAAACCGCCTGATGCGTGCCGCCGCGTTCCTCGCGCATCGATTCGGAGTTGCCGGATGGCGCTGACGATCTCCGACATCTGTCTGCTGTTCGCGCGGAAGGGCGGGCGACTCTACGACGGTGAGCCGGTGACGCAGCTCGAGCATGCGCTGCAGAGCGCGGCACGTGCCGAGGCACAGTCGGCGCCCCCGGCGCTCGTGTGCGCCGCGCTGCTGCACGACCTCGGGCACATGCTGAACGACCAGGGCGACACACCGACGCTGCGCGGCATCGACGATCTGCATCAATACGCCGCGCTGCCGTTCCTGCGCGAGCGCTTCGGCGACGATGTGCTGGAGCCGATCCGGCTGCACGTCGATGCGAAGCGCTACCTGTGCGCGACACGGCCCGGCTACCACGAGGCGTTGTCGACCGATTCGAAGCGCAGCCTGGCACTGCAGGGCGGAATCTACACGGCGGACGAGGCGGCCGCGTTCATCGCCAAGCCGTACGCGCAGGATGCCGTCAACGTCCGCCTCTGGGACGATCTCGCCAAGGTCGCCGGAGCGCAGACGCCCCCGCTGGCCCACTACGTCACCTGTCTCGAAGCCGCCGAGCGGCGCGCCCCGTAGCCCGCGATGGTGATGCCGGCGCAGGAGCTGTCGCTCGGCATCACGCTGGCCGTTCTGGGCGCGGGTCTGCTGCATGCCGGCTGGAACGCGCTGCTGAAGATGGCACCCGGCGGCGATCCGATGCTCGATACCGCGTCGGTCGTCGCCGGTTCCTGCGCATGCGCGTTCCTGCTGTTGCCGTTCGTCGCGTTGCCGGCGCCTGCCGCGTGGAAGTTCGTCGCGGCATCGGCGACGATCCATTTCGCCTACTACATCACCCTCGCGCACGCGTACCGCACCGGCGACCTTTCGTTCGCGTATCCGCTGATGCGCGGCACCGCGCCCCTGATCGTCGCCGTGCTCGGCATCGTGTTTCTGCGCGAGTTGCCGAGCGCGCACGTCACGGCGGGGATCCTGCTGATTTGCGCCGGCATCGTGAGCATCGCGTTCGTGCGGCGCGAGCGACATCCGCCCGCGGCGGCCGCGTGGGCATTCGCGAACGCCGCCATCATCGCCGCCTATACGCTGGTCGACGGAACCGGCGCGCGTGCTTCGGGCAATGCCATCGCCTACGTGACCTGGCTGATCGCCCTGGAAGGGCTGCCGTTCCTCGCCTGGATCGCATGGCGCAGCGGTGCGCCCGCCGTTGCGTATCTGCGGCGCGGCTGGCGGCGCGGTTTGCTCGGTGGCGCCTGCAGTCTCGCCGCGTACGCCATCGTGCTCTTTGCGATGACGCGCGCGCCGGTGGCGGCCGTGGCTGCGCTGCGTGAGACCTCCGTGCTGTTCGCGGCGCTGATCGGCGCGGTGTGGCTGAAGGAGGGCTTCGGCGCGATGCGGCTCGCGGGCGCTGCAAGCGTCGTGGCCGGCATCGCCGCGCTGAAGCTTTGACCGGCGCGCAAGCGGCTCCCGTTTCACGTTTCGACCGATGAGTCCCTCTCCCCCATCGCACGCGCGCGTCGTCGTCGTCGGCGGCGGCATCGCGGGCGCATCGACGGCCTATCACCTGACGAAGCTCGGCATCACGGACGTCGTTCTGCTCGAACAGGGCCAGCTGACATGCGGCACGACCTGGCACGCGGCTGGCCTGGTGGGACAGACACGCGCGACGCGCAATGCAACGCGCATGAGCCGCTACGGCATCGAGCTGTACTCATCGCTGGAGCAGGAGACCGGGCTCGCCACCGGCTGGAAGCAATGCGGCAGCATCAACGTCGCCAAGACGCCGCAGCGGCTGCAACTGATGCGGCGGCAGATGGCGCGCGCGCAAAGCTTCGGCGTCGAGTTCGAATGGCTGTCGCCAACGGACATCGCGGAAAGGGTTCCGCTGTTGCGCACCGACGATCTGACCGGCGGCGTCTGGATCCCCGGTGACGGCAAAGCGAACCCGACCGACCTGACGCAATCGCTCGCCAAGGGCGCGCGCGCCCGAGGTGCGCGGATTTTCGAGCATGCAATGGTCACGGCGGTCGATCGCCATAACGGTCGCGTCAGCGGCATCGAATGGAGGCAGGCCGAATCGGTCGGCCGCATCGCGTGCGAGTACGTGGTGAACTGCGCGGGCCAGTGGGCGCGCGAGTTCGGCGCGCTCGCGGGCGTCGCCGTTCCGCTGCAGTCCGCCGAGCATTTCTATCTGGTCACCGAACCGATCGACGGCGTGACGCCAATGACGCCGGTCATTCGGGATCCGGATGGCTATATCTATTACAAGGAGGAAGTCGGCGGCCTGGTGATGGGCGGATTCGAGCCGGTCGCCAAGCCGTGGAATGTCGACCGGATACCCGACCGATTCGAATTCCAGCTGCTGCCCGAGGACTGGGACCAGTTCGAAGTGCTGATGCAAAACGCGCTGCACCGCACCCCTTGCCTGGAGACCGCACAGATCAGGCTGCTGCTGAACGGCCCGGAGAGCTTCACGCTCGACGGCAATTTTCTGCTCGGCGAGGCACCCGGGCTCGGCGGCTATTTCGTCTGCGCCGGATTCAACTCGGCCGGAATCGCCAATGCCGGAGGCGCCGGCCGGCTGATCGCCGAGTGGGTGGCAGGCGGCGAGCCGCCGTTCGACGTGTGGGATATCGACATCCGCCGCTTCGCGCCGTTCCACGTCAATCGGCGTCATCTCGCCGATCGTACGGTCGAGACCTTGGGCCTGCATTACGCGATGCGCTGGCCCCGCGAGGAGCTGGCGACGGTGCGGCCCTTGCGCCGCTCGCCGCTCTACGATCGGCTGAAGGCACGCCGCGCGGTGTTCGGCACCAAGCTCAACTGGGAGCGCGCGAACTATTTCCTGCCCGAGGGTGCATCGGAGCCGCCGCCGACGCTGGGCGCGCCGGCATGGCTCCCTTGGATGCTGGACGAGCAGCGCGCATGCCGCGAGGATGTCGTCGTCTTCGATCAGACGTCGTTCTCGAAGTTCGTGCTGAAGGGGCGCGACGCACTTGGCGTTCTGGAGCGCCTGTGCGCGAACCACCTCGACGTGAACACCGGACGCATCGTTTACACGGCGATGCTGAACGAGCGTGCCGGGTTCGAAAGCGACCTGACGATTACGCGTATCGCCGCCGACGAATTCTTCATCCTGACCGGGTCGGCGCAAGCCACCCGCGATTTCGCGTGGATCGAGCGCCGCATCGGCGCCGACGAGCACGCGGCGCTGGTCGATGTGACCAGCGCCTACTCGATCCTGTCGGTCATGGGTCCGCGGGCGGAAGCGCTGCTCGCGCAGGTGTCGCGCGACGACCTGTCGAAGACCGGATTGGCGTTCGGTCAAACGCGCGACGTCGACGTCGGCCATGCACGCGCGCGCGCTGCGCGGATCAGTTACGTCGGCGGTCCGGGATACGAGTTCTGCGTGACGACCGACCAATGCGCGACGCTGTATGACGCGCTGTGGAGCGTCGGCGCGGATTTCGGACTGCGTGACGCCGGCTACTACACGCTCGACGCGCTGCGCATCGAAGCCGGTCGCCGGGCGTGGGGCGCGGAATTGTCGCCGGATGAAACCCCGCTCGACGCAGGACTTTCCCAGGCGGTCGCGCTCGACAAGCCCACCGCCTTTATCGGACGCGACGCATTGTTGCGGCAGCGGGCCCAGGGCATCAGCAAGCGACTCGTCCAGTTCACGCTCGACGATCCCGCTGCGTTTCCCTGGGGCGGCGAGCCGATCCTGATGGACGGTCATTACGTCGGCGAACTGACGTCCGCAGGCTACAGCCGCAAGCTCGGTCGCGCCGTCGCGTTCGGCTATGCGAAGTCGCCCGATGCCGGAACGCCCTTGTCAGACGCGACGATCGCGAAGGCCCGCTATGCGATCGACATCGCGGGCGAGCGCTATCCTGCGACGGTGCACCTGCGCACGCCGCGCTAGCCCCGCGCGAAGGCCGTCGCTGCCCGCATGAAGCATCGAGTGCGCGGGACGATTCGGCGTGCGCCTCCGACGCGCGGAGTATGATTCGAATCCTTTTTTCGCAGTGCCCGCCCCGTGACCGTCCTGCATCGCCTCACACCGCCCGCCCGCCGCGGCCGCACACCGTTGCGACCCGGCACCGAGACCGCGCAGGTTCAAAGCCTCACGCGAGGACTATCGATCCTGCAGTGCCTGGCGCGCGCGGAAGGCGGATTGACGCTGACCGACGTGGCCCAACGGGTGCAGCTGCCGCCGTCGACGACGCATCGGCTGCTGTCGACGCTCGAGAAGATGGCCTACGTGTATCAGGCGGGCGACCTCGGACTTTGGTACGTCGGCGTCGAAGCGTTCACCGTAGGCTCGAGCTTCCTCGCCAATCGCGATTTCGTCGCGCACAGCCACGCGTACATGAGGCGGCTGATGGAGCAGTCCGGCGAGACGGCGAACCTCGCGATACTCGACGGTACCGAGGCGGTATTCATCGACCAGGTGCAGTGCCGCGAGATGATGCGCACGATCGTCAAGCTCGGCAGCCGCGTGCCGCTGCATGCGTCCGGCGTCGGCAAGGCGATCTTCGCGGCGCTGCCGGACGACCAGATCGACGCGATCCTCAAGGTGAAGGGTTTGCCGCGGATCACCGAGAACACGATCACCGCGCCTGAGACCATGTGGGCGAGCGTGCGCGTGATTCGCCAGCGAGGCTGGTCGTTCGACGACGAGGAGCACGCGCTCGGCACGCGCTGCGTCGCCGCGCCGATCTACGATGAGCACGCGGAGCCGCTGGGCGCCATTTCATTGGCTGGCCCATGCTCGCGCCTTCCGGACGAGCGGATCAAGCAGCTCGGACCGATCGTCTCGCATATCGCCGAGGACATCACGCGCCGGCTCGGAGGCCGATGGCCGCACCCTCGTTGAGGAGAATGCGTTGCCTCATTACCGATAGTTCGGCGTGAGCACGTCGATCCTGCTCGTGGCGTCCGAGACCCGGTGGCTGGGAGCCGCGCGGATGCCCCGTGCGCTGGCCCACGCGGGATTCGACGTCGCATTGCTGGCGCCGGAAGGCTCGCTTGCCTCCAGGAGCCGCTATGTCGCGAAGATCCGCGAGCTCGGCGTGGCGACCACCGCGGCGCAATGGCAGCATGCATTTGCCGAGATGGTCAAGGCGACATCACCGCGGATCGTGATGCCCTGCGATGACACTGCCTTCAGGCTGCTGCAGGCATTGGCGAGCTCACCCCCCGATTCGATGCCATCGACGCTCGCGCTGCAGCTCGCCGCGCTGATCCGGGAATCGCTCGGCGATCCGGCGTACTTCCGGACGAGCGTCAGCAAGACGATGCTTCCGTCGGCCGCCGAAGCGCTCGGGGTCCGGGTTCCGGCGTATCGGGTCGTCACGCGCGCCGACGAGGCGGCGGCGTTCGCCGCACTGCACGGCTACCCGACCGTGCTGAAGCGCGAACACTCGAGCGCCGGCGACGGCGTGGAAATCTGCGCCGATCCCGACGCGCTGACCCGAGCGATCGCGACGCTGCAACATCCCGTCGCGCCCATCCGCGTTGCGCACGACCGGCTGCTGATTCAGGCTTACGTGCCGGGCCGCACGAAGTTCTATCCGGCAATGGCCTGGCAGGGCCGGATCCTGACGGGGTATGCCGGCGTGAAACTCGTCGGCAACCCCGAACCCAAGGGGCCGCCCACGGTGAATCGATATCATCGATCGCCGGACCTTCGCAACGCCGCCGAACGGCTCGCCGCTGGCTTCGCGATCTCCGGTTTTTTCTCGCCCGAATTCATCGAGCACGAACGCACGGGCGTTGCGTATCTGATCGAAATCAATCGGCGCCTCGTGGGTGGCGCACATCGGGGCAGCGCGATCGGCGTCGACCACTGCGCTGCGCTCCACGCGGCCCTCAACGAGCTGCCGTTTTCCTCCCGCCGGGATCTCGATGATGGCGAGGAACACGTGACGGTCCACTTCCCGCAGGAATGGCTGCGCGATCCCGCGAGCACGTGGCTCACCGATCATCCGGTCGACGTGCCCTGGGATGATCCGGAGCTGATCGACGCGATGCTTGCGCTGAGGCACGAATGACGGCGCCCGCCCGAGCGCCGTCATGCCGGACGCTGGGCGTCCTCGGCTGGGTTGCCATTGGCTTCGCCGCGCTTCTGCCCATGGTCGGAGACGCGTTCGCCGCAACGGATGCCCAGTACCCCAGCCGCACGATCCGGATCATCGTGCCATTTTCGCCGGGCGGCGTCAGCGACACGCTGGCGCGGATCATCGGCAGCAAGTTCGAGCGGAGATTCGGACAATCCGTCGTCATCGAGAATCGGCCCGGCGCCTCGGGGAACATCGCCAGCGAAACCCTCGCAAGGGCTGCGCCGGACGGCTACACGCTGCTCATCACCGGCAACAACGTCACGATCCTCCCCAGCACCGCACGGGCGCGCGCGGTGGACCCGGTTCGTGCATTCGCCCCGATCGCGCGTCTGGTCACGCAGCCGATACTGATTGCGGTCCATCCCTCGCTGCCGGTCAACTCGCTGTCCGACCTCGTGACGCTCGCGCGGAGCGAGCCCGGCAAGCTGGCGTTCGCCTCGGCAGGCGTTGGCACGACCGATCATCTGGCGGCGGCGACGTTGTGGATGCGCGCCAACGTGGACCTGCTGCACATCCCCTACGCCAATTCCGGCCAGGAGATCAAGGATCTGCTGCAAGGCGAGATCAAGGTGTCGTTCATCACGATGGGCGCCGTCGCGGCGTACCTTGCGCGCGGCGATCTCAAGGCGCTGGCGGTCACCAGCCGCCGGCGCGTCGCGGCGATGCCCGACGTCCCGACCATCGCCGAGTCAGGTTTTCCCGGCTTCGAGGTGATGTCCTGGTTCGGCGCATTCGCGCCCGCCGGCACGCCGCCGATGATCATCGACAAGCTCAATCGCGAAATGGTGCGCATCCTGGAACTGCCGGACGTGCGTGAAAAATGTGCGGCCCTGGGCGCCGAACCCGCCACCAACGACCCCGACCAGTTCGGCGAGGAGATCAGGTCGCTGGTCGACTATTGGGCGCCGATCGTCAAGGCGGCGGGCATACCGCAGCAATGACCGATCCGTAATCGCCAATTCGCACACGGCGACCTCGCGTCACGGTCGCGAGTGGACGACGCCGGCCGCACGGCCGACCATTCGCGCGGCGCGGCGCGCGAGCGCCGGCTGCGCCGCCGGTGACCAGCGCGCCAGCAGATCGTCCATCGCCGCGAAGTCGTTGCAGACGAGCACGATGTCGCATCCGGCGTCGAGCGCCGCGTCGGCGCGCGCGACGATGTCGCCGGCCGATTGCGCGGCCGCCATGTCGAGGTCGTCGGAAATCACGAGACCGTCGAAGCCGAGCCGGCCGCGCAGGATCCCGTCGATCCAGATCGCGCGAAAACCCCGCGGGCCGCACGTCGACGGCCGGATAAACGACGTGGGCGGGCATCACCGCGTCGAGACCCTGCGCAATCAGCGCGGCGTAGGGCACGATGTCGGTGCGCAGGATCGTGTCCAGCGGTCGCGCGTCGACCGGCGTATCGACGTGCGAATCGGCGCTGACGCAGCCGTGGCCGGGGAAGTGCTTGCCGACGCCTGCGCAGCCCCCCGCATTCATTCCGCGCAGCAATGCGCCTGCCAGGTCGGCCACGATGACCGGATCGGCATGGAACGCGCGATTGCCGATGACGGCGCTCGCTGCGTAATCGAGATCGAGCACCGGCGCGAAACTGAAGTCGACGCCGTGCGCGCGGAGCTCGCTTGCAATCGTCTCGCCATACCGGACCGCGCGTCTCGCTCGCGGCCCGCGGCATCGGCGTCCCATTGCTCGCCCAGGCTGCGCATCGGCGGAAGCGCGGAAAATCCATCGGTGCGAAAGCGCTGCACGCGGCCGCCCTCGTGATCGACGGCGATCAGCAGCGCGCGGCCGCGCAGCGGCGAATCGACTCGGTCAGCGCGCGCAACTGCGCGGACGATTCGAAGTTGCGGGTGAACAGGACGACGCCGCCGACGCGCGGATCGCGCAGCCGCGCGCGATCGGCGTCCGTGAGCACCAGTGCCTCGACGCCGAGCATGACGGGTCCGCGGGCGTCTAGCTCGTCCGTCACCCCGCCGCCTCGCGCATCAAGGCCTTCATCTGGCGCACTGCGCTGCGCAGGCCGACGAACACGCTGCGCGAGACGATCGCATGGCCGATGTGCAGCTCGCGTATGCCGGGCAGCGCCGCGACCGGCTGCACGTTGAAATAGTTGAGCGCGTGTCCCGCATTGAAGCGCATGCCGAGCGTCGCGGATCGCCGCAGCCTGCGACGCGGATCTTGTCGAGCTCGGCGACGACCGCGGCGCTTTCCGCGTCGCGTCCCTTGGCGTGGAACGCATGCGCATACGGGCCGGTGTGAACTTCGCACACCTGCGCCGCCGATGCGCGCCGCCGCCTCGACCTGCGCGAGCTCGGCGTCGATGAACACGCTGGTGACGATCCCCGCGTCGGTGAGGCGCGGCGACCGCGTCCCGCAGCTTCGCTTCCTGGCCCGCGACGTCGAGGCCCCCTTCGGTCGTCACCTCCTCGCGGCCTTCGGGCACGAGCATCGCCATCTCGGGCCGCAGACGCGCACGCGATGTCGACCATCTCGCTCGTCGCGGCCATTTCGAGATTGAGCTTGATGTGCACGAGCTCGCGCAGCCGGCGCACGTCCTCGTCCTGGATGTGGCGGCGATCCTCGCGCAGATGCACGGTGATGCCGTCGGCGCCGCCCAGATGCGCCTCGACGGCGGCCCACACCGGATCCGGCTCGTACGTGCGGCGCGCCTGGCGCAACGTCGCGACGTGATCGATGTTGACGCCGAGCTCGATCATCGCGGGCTCCCGCGATGCATCGCCGATACCTGCAATACGCTGCCGTTCGTCATTGCACGTCCTTCTCGTCTTCGAGTGCCGCAGGTCCTGCACGACGCGGCGGCTGAATATCCGTCGCTCTTCGAGGTAGTGATCGAGCACGCCGCGCATCAGGCGCTTGGCCTCGGCGGCCACGTCGGCGTCGGGATAGCATTCGGTCGCGAGCGCGATCAGCGTCGCGCCGCGAACGATCGGCCAGCGGCTTCGCGGCTCGGCCGCACGGCGCCTGGGTCCGCGATCGAATGCGTAATGGTAGCGCTCATCGGCGTCGACCGCCGCCCCGGTGTCGGCATCATGCGTGAGAGTGCAGCGCGTAGCCGAGTTCCGCGAGCAGGCGCAGCTCGAAGCGACGCAGCGTCGCGGCCTGCGTCGACGGGTTGCGCGTCGGACGTCAGCGCCTGCAGCGCCGACGCATACGCGTTCAACAGCGGCGGATGCGGATCCTCGCGCGGCAGCAGCTTGAGCAGGAGCTCGTTCAGATAGAAAGCCGCACAGCAACGCGGAGCCCCCGGGAAGCGGCAGGCCGCCGCGCCACTCCGCCCTGATCAACGTCTTGAGCTCCGCGGCGCCGGCCCATGACAGCGCCAGCGGCTGGAACGCCTGCAGGACCCCGCGCATCTCGGAGCGCGGCCGCTTGGCGCCGCGCGCCACCATCGCGACGCGTCCCGCGTGTTCGGTGAACGCTTCGACGATCAGGCTCGTCTCGCGATACGGGTAGGTATGGAGGACGAACGCCGGCTCGTCATCGCGGCGCTCGCGCAGTTCGGTCTCATCCGGCCTCAATATCCCAGCCGCGTCAGCATTGCGTCGCTGTCCGACCAGCCCTTCTTGACCCGCACCCACACGTCGAGGAACACGCGTCCGCCGAACAACCGCTCCATGTCGGCGCGCGCCTGCGACGGCGATCGCCTTCATCCGCTCGCCGCCCTCGCCGACCAGGATCGCGCGCTGGCTGGCCTTGTCGACATATACGGTCGCGCGAATCCGCCGCAACTCACCCTCCTGCTCGAAGCTGTCGATCATCGACCGCCGTCGCGTACGGCACCTCGTCGCCCAGCAGGCGAAAGATCTTTTCGCGGATGAACTCCGCTGCGAGAAACCGCTCGTCGCGATCGGTCAGTTCGTCGTCTCCGTAAAGCGCCGGCCCTTCGGGCAGGTGCTGCGCGATCACCCGCTTGAGCGACGTCAACTCCGTGCCACGCTCGGCCGATATCGGCACGATCGCGGCGAACTCGCGCAACGCCGCGATTTCGGCAATCCGGGGAAGCAGCCCGCGCTTGTCGGCCAGGATATCCACCTTGTTCAGCGCCGCGACGACGGGCACTTGTGGCGGAACCAGCGCGATCACGGCGCGGTCCTCGGCGGTGAATCGCGCGGCGTCGGCGACGAAAACGATGACGTCGACGCCGGCGAGGGCGTCGCGGACCGAGCGATTGAGCCGATCGTTGAGCCTGGAGCGTGGCGGGTCTGGAAGCCGGGCGTGTCGACGAAGATGTATTGCACGTCGGGCTCGCCGAGAATCCCGGTGACACGATGGCGCGTCGTCTGCGGCTTGCGCGACGTGATGCTGATGCGCGCGCCGACCAGTGCATTCAACAGCGTCGACTTGCCGACCGATGGACGGCCGACGATCGCGATGTGGCCGCAGCGATGCGCCGCGCCACCCGGACGCATCGGACCCTGCTGTCCCATCACGGTGCTCATTCGGGCAGCGCGCGGCAGGCGCCGCTAGCGCGGGTGTCTCGCATTCGAAGCCGCCGCAAGCGCCTGCAGCGCGGCGTCCTGCTCGGCGGCGCGCCGGGTTCCGCCCGTCCCGGCGGCGACGATCGAAAGCGCGGGTATCCGGCATTCGACGGCAAACTGCTGCGCGTGCGCTTCGCCGGTTGCCGCGACGATCGCGTATTCGGGCACCGGCAGGCGCTGCGCCTGCAGCCATTCCTGCAGCCGGGTCTTCGGGTCCTTGCCGAGCGTCGATGGGTCGGCATCCCGCAGCAGGTCGGCGAACGCGGTGTCGATCGTTCGCCTTGCCGCCGCGAATCCGGCGTCCAGAAACACCGCGCCGAAAACCGCCTCCAGCGCATCGGCGAGAATCGACGGACGCTCGGCGCCACCGCTTCGGAGCTCGCCTTCGCCGAGGCGGATCGCCGCCCCGAGCCCGAGACGTCGCGCGACCTGCGCCAGCGTGTCCCGGTTGACGAGATGCGCGCGGACGCGCGACAAGTCACCTTCGGCGAGGTCGGGAAAGCGCTCGTACAGCGAGAGTGCCACGACGCAATCCAGGATCGCGTCACCGACGAATTCCAGCCGTTCGTTATGCGGAATGCCGTAGCTTCGGTGGGTGAGCGCCTGGCGCAGCAGATCGGGATCGGCGAAGGCGTGGCCGATCGCGATGCGCGATGTTTCGCTCATGGTTGCGCCGGCGAAGGCGCAGCGGTCAGCCGCGCGCGGAGCGCGCCTCGAACTCGAGCAGGATGCTGGCGTTGCCGATCATGTGCAGCACTTTCTGCCATGACAGCGACGCGACGATCGAGTTGCCTTCGCGCGTGACCAGCACGTCCGAGGCTCGAACGGAGTCGACGTAATCGGCGGAAAGTCGGCGGTCCATCGCGCGGCGGACGTCGGCGACGCTCGGGGTCTCCACCTCGGCCATCGTCTGGTCGAGCGCCTTTTGCACGGTGAAGTATTCGATGTAGGACGGCACCGACGCGGAAGGCGACCAGTGCGAAGACGATGACAACGATCGTCGTGAACAGGAATGCCACCATCGACAAGCCGCGCTCGTTTTCAACCACGATGTCCCCTCCCGGTTGCGCGTCAGTGAATTCCGCTGCCGACGCGCTTGAATGCAAACGACGCGATATCGTCCCAGTTGAACCAGATGAAGAACGCCCGACCCCGGATGTGATCGTCCGGGACGAATCCCCAGTACCGGCTGTCGTCGCTGTTGTCGCGGTTGTCACCCATCATGAAGTAATGGCCGGCCGGTACGCGGCATTTGAAGCCGCGCTCATTGTAGTCGCAATTCTCCCGACCCGGGAACGGCCGCACGTTCGACGGATAGACCGGCTGCGCCTGCGTGTTCACGCCGATCGTGTGCGTCGCGCGCGCCGCATCGCCATCGGTTTGCTCGACGTCGCGCTCGAGCGTCTCGAATCGCAGGCCCTCGAGGTAACTGTAGCTGCCGTCGGACTGCTGACGGCCACGGCTTTCCGTTGACCGTCAGCCGCTTGTCGCGGTATTCGACGTCGTCACCGCCGACGCCGATCACGCGCTTGATGAAGTCCTGCGACGGATTGAGCGGGTAGCGGAACACGACGACGTCGCCGCGTTGCGGGTCTCCGATCGGGATGATCTTCTGCTCGATGATAGGCAGGCGAATGCCATAGACGAACTTGTTGACCAGGATGAAATCGCCGACTTCGAGCGTCGGTCGCATCGACGACGATGGAATCTTGAACGGCTCGGCGAGGAACGAGCGCAGGACGAACACGACGAGCAATACCGGGAAGAACGACTTCGCGTATTCGACCCAGACCGGCTCCGCGCGCGTCCTGGCGCGCTGGCTGCAAAGAACAGGCGGTCCAGCAGCCAGATGACGCCGGTTACGGCGTCAGATACGAACAGGATCAGGGCAAAGTTCATCGCGGGACGCGGACGAAGTGGGATTTCGAGAAAGGCGAATCCGCCGGACTGGACCGTCCGGCGGGCCGGCATTCGTCGGTCGCACGACGCCGGCAGTCACTTGTCGCCGACCTGCAGGATCGCGAGGAACGCCTCCTGCGGAATCTCGACGCTGCCGACGGACTTCATGCGCTTCTTGCCGGCCTTCTGCTTTTCGAGCAGCTTCTTCTTGCGCGTGATGTCGCCGCCGTAGCACTTGGCGAGCACGTTCTTGCGCATCGCCTTGATCGTTCTCGCGCGCGATGATCTGCGCGCCGATCGACGCCTGGACGGCGACGTCGAACATCTGCCGCGGAATCAGCGAGCGCATTTTCGCCGCCACCTCGCGGCCGCGGTAGATCGCCACCGAGCGGTGGACCATCACCGACAGCGCATCGACGCGCTCGCCGTTGATCAGGATGTCGAGCTTGACGACGTCCGCCGCGCGGAACTCGAGGAATTCGTAGTCGAGCGACGCGTAGCCGCGCGACACCGATTTGAGCTTGTCGAAGAAGTCCATCACCACTTCGGCCATCGGCAGCTCGTAGGTGAGCATTACCTGCCGGCCGAGGTATTGCATGTTCTTCTGCACGCCGCGTTTTTCCGTGCACAGCGTGATCACCGGGCCCGACGTATTCCTGCGGCATCAGGATCGTCGCGGTGATGATCGGCTCGCGGATCTCCTCGACCCTGGAGAGGTCGGGGAGCTTCGACGGATTCTCGATCTCGAGGACGCGTGCCGTCGCGCAGCAGCACCTGGTAGACGACGGTCGGCGCCGTCGTGATCAGGTCCATGTC
Source organism: uncultured Pseudomonadota bacterium (assembly GCA_963718905.1). Taxonomy (GTDB): domain Bacteria; phylum Pseudomonadota; class Gammaproteobacteria; order Burkholderiales; family Casimicrobiaceae; genus VBCG01. Next base: position 65,837 of record CAVRAF010000012.1, on the reverse strand, counting down.
GTATTCGCGCTCGAGCCGCTCCTGGACGATGTCCATGTGCAGCAGTCCGAGAAACCCGCAGCGGAAGCCGAACCCGAGCGCCTGCGACACTTCGGGCTCGTAGTGCAGCGACGCGTCGTTCAGCTTCAGCTTGTCGAGCGCGTCGCGCAGCGCCTTCGTACTGGTTCGACTCGACCGGGTAGAGGCCGGCGAACACCTGCGGCTTCACTTCCTTGAATCCGGGCAGCGCCGCAGCGGCGGGCCGCGCGGCGAGGGTCACCGTGTCGCCGACCTGCGCCGCCTTCAGCTCCTTGATCCCCGCGATGACGAAGCCGACGTCCGCCGGCGGACAGGAGCTCGCGCGCCGCCGAGCGCGGCGTGAACACGCCCACCTGCTCGCATGTGAAGGTCGCGCCGTTCGCCATCAGCAGGATCTTGTCGCGCGGCTTCAGCACGCCGTCCATCACGCGGACCAGCATCACCACGCCGACGTAGTTGTCGAACCAGGAATCGATGATCAGCGCCTTCAGCGGCGCATCGGGATCCCCTTCGGCGGCGGAATCCGCGCGATGACGGCGTCGAGGATGTCGTCGACGCCTTCGCCGGTCTTGGCGCTCGCGAGGATCGCGTCGTGCGCGTGGATGCCGATGATGTCCTCGATCTCGCTCGATCACGCGGTCAGGATCCGCGGACGGCAGGTCGATCTTGTTCAGCACCGGCACGACGGTGACGCCCTGCTCGATCGCCGTGTAGCAATTGGCGACCGTCTGCGCCTCGACCCCCTGCGATGCGTCGACGACCAGCAGCGCGCCTTCGCAGGCCGCGAGCGAGCGCGAAACCTCGTAAGCGAAATCGACGTGTCCCGGCGTGTCGATCAGATTGAGCTGGTAGACCTCGCCGTCTGCGCGCCGTGTAGACCAGCGCGGCGGTCTGCGCCTTGATCGTGATGCCGCGCTCGCGCTCGAGGTCCATCGAGTCCAGCACCTGCTCGCTCATCTCGCGATCCGACAGGCCGCCGCAGCGCTGGATGAACCGATCGGCCAGCGTCGACTTGCCGTGGTCGATGTGCGCGATGATCGAGAAATTGCGGATGTTCTGCATGGACAAGTCGAAGGGCACCGGCGCGGTGCCCTCGGTGACGCTCTGGCGGGAGCCGGGCGCGCCCGCGGGACGCGCCCGGGCGGATCGGCGGGCGCGGCTGCGTTGCGCAAAACATTGAATTTTAGCGGAAAACGCGCCGCAGCGCGACTCCCCTGCGCCGCTTCGCAGACCGGAAGCCATGGCGTTGCATCTATCGTCCGGCATCGAGCGCGGAAGCGACGCGCGCCGCGTCGAGCCGGTAGTGACACAGCTCCCTGCCGCCCTTCGGGCCTCCCAGCAGCAGCACGGGAACCCGCTCGCCGTAACGCACCTCGAGCGCCGGATCCGCGTCGACGTCGATCTCGGTGACGAGCGCGCCACGTGCCGCCGCGAGCGGCGACAGCGCCGCGCGCATGTCGTCGCACAGGTGGCAGTACATGCGCACGAGCAGCGTCAGCTCGATACCGCCTTCGGCCGGCACCAAAGCGCTATTTGCCGTCGTCGCCGTTGCCGAGCTTCAGCGTCGCGAAGAACTGGTTGTCGCCGCGGCGCAACTGCAGCGTGACCGAGGCGCCCTTGTCGAGCTTCGCCGAGCGATTCGTTCACCTGCGCAGCGGTTTTCGCTTCGATCGGCTGTCCCCGCTGGACGATCGCAAGGATGACGTCGCCCGGCTGCACGTTGCCGCGCACCGACGCCGACGACGTCCTCGATCAGTACGCCGCCGCTCTTCAGGTCGAGCTCCTTGCGCTGCTCGTCGGTCAGGTCGGACAGGACGAGCCCCATCCGGTTGGGCTTCGCCTTTTCCTTCGGCGCGGGATTGGTCCGGCGCTGTTGGCGGCGCGCCTGCGTCTTCCTTCATTTCCGCCACCGTCACCGCGATGTCCTTCTGCGCCCCCTTGCGCCAGATGGTCAGCGTGATCTTGGATCCTGGACGGATCGCCGTGATGATGCGCGGCAGGTCGTTCGACGAGTGCACGTCGCGCCCGTCGACCTTGAGGATGATGTCACCCGTCTCGACGCCCGCTTTCGCCGACGGACCGTCCTTTTCGACGCCGTTCACCAGCGCGCCGTTCGGCTGCTTGAGTCCGAATGCCTCGGCCGATTCCTTCGTCAATTCCTGGATCTGGACGCCGATGCGGCCGCGCGTGACGCGGCCCTTGTCGCTGCAGTTGGCTCGACGGCGTTCATCGCGATGTCGATCGGAACCGCGAAGGCAAGTCCCATGTAGCCGCCGGTGCGCGAATAGATCAGCGAATTGATGCCGACGACCTCGCCTTTCATGTTGAACAGCGGTCCGCCGGAGTTGCCGGGATTGATCGCCACGTCGGTCTGGATGAACGGCACCAGGTTTTCCTGCGGCAGGTCGCGACCCTTGGCGCTCACGATGCCGGCCGTCATCGTGTTCTCGAGTCCGAACGGCTTGCCGATCGCCACGACCCATTCGCCGACCTTCAGCTTGTCGGGATCGCCGATCGACGACCCGCGGCAGGTCCTTCGCGTCGATCTTCAGCAGCGCCACGTCGGTGCGCTTGTCGCTGCCGATCACCTTGGCGATGAATTCGCGCTTGTCCGACAGGCGGACGGTGACCTCGCTCGATCGTCGACGACGTGCGCGTTGGTGACGATGTAACCGTCGGCGGAGAAGATGAAGCCGGAGCCCGTCGATTGCGTCTCCAACTCGCGGTCCTGCCGCCCGGTCCGCCCGCTCCGGCCGCGACGCGGAACCTGGCCGAAGCGCCGGAAGAACTCGTAGAACGGATCGTCTTCGGAAATGTCGGGAAAGCGCTGACGCCGCGCCTTCTGCGTGACGTCGATCGAACGACGGCCGGTCCCTGGCGCTCGTAGAGCTCGGTGAAATCGGGCAATGCGCCGGCGCGCCCCTGCGCCACCGCCGGCAGCGTAACGCAGAGCGGCATCAGCGAGACGAGCGCCGCGCCCAATGCGGTGGTCAGCGACTCGGGGAGAGACATGACGTTCCTCTTCGGTGGCGGGCAGCCCCATTTCGGGGAATGGACGAACGGCGATAGTGTCGATGAAATTCGAGGCCATGACGGCGATTTCGACGCGGGCGCCGCTATCGGCGCACGACCGAGTGCGCGATCTGGCGAACCGTCGCGCCGGGTGTCTCGCCCATCACCGTGATCAGGTAATCGTCCTGCCTGACGGACTGTAGACATTGAGACCGCCGTGCTGCATGAAGCCCGCCGGGCGGCGACGCCGCGACGAGCGGCTCGACGAACACGCTGACCGACACGAGGCCGTCCGAAAACACCAGTGCGCGACGCGGATCACGCCGTCCCGCGCAGCTTGCGAAAACCTTCCATGATCTTGGAGAATCCGGGCGGAACGCGGCGTGACGAGCCAGCCGGTGTCCTGCAGAACCACGTCGCCGGGCGCACCCTCGACGCACCTGCCAGTCGGACGGCACCGACGGCCACGACGGCTTCACCATCGCCGCGATCGATCTGGCGCGTTGATCGTCAGGTCGCTGAATGCGAACTGCTCGACGCCATCGCCGCGCTCGTTCAGGATGCGCGCCTTGAGCAGCAGGCCGGTCGCGGCTCCGACCAGAAGCGTGCCCGTAGCGCAGGCCATCCTTGGGCTCGAACACGACGACCTGCACCGTCGCGTCCGGCCGACACGGTCGGCCCCGACGATCGCGGAAGTCGTAGAAGTGCGACAGCGATTGCTGCTGTGCCGACGAGAGCGACGGGAACACGTTACGGAACGTCCGCGGCTCGATCCGCACCACTTTCGCGTCGGGATAGTAGCAGCGGATCTCGCCCTGGCTGCGCACGACTTCGCGCGCCGGACCATCGAGGTTCACGAGCTTCGCGAACTCGTGGCCGTCGTCGTTCAGGTGCGTGATTCGCGACGATCTCGACGCGCGGACCGATCTGGTAGACGATCGTGCCGATATAGTTGAGCTGCTGCGCCGCCTGCGCCGCGCGCGTCAGCCATTGCATCGCGTCGTCGGCGCGAACGCCGGACGCGACGAGCGCAAGCACAAAGACGGCCGGGGCTAGCCGGCCGGCGATGGAACGGTGACCGCGGATCGCGCGCCGCATCGGCAAGAAGATGATGGGTACCCGGGCTCTACTGGATGACGACCGTCATTCCTCGACCATCGGACGCATCGGACCCGTCGCCGCCACGTCGCGCAGATACGGGCCGACACCCTGCAGCGCATTGGCCGGTGCGTATTCCTGATGCGCGAGCAGGTAATCCGCCGGAACGGTGACCGGCCGCATCTGCGCGGCACGCATCGATCCCGCCTCTCGCGCTTTCGCGAATCCCGCGGGCGTCGCGTCGATCATCGAGTAGGCAGTCCATCCGACGACCGTCATCGCGGCGACCGACGCAGCCGCGGCCCATGCCCACGCCGCCGGCCGCGAGGCGGGCCGCGCGCGTGGGGCGAGGACGGTCGGCTCCGCTGCCAGCTGGCGCGACACCGCGGCGCCGACGTTGCGCGTGACGGCGAATTCGCCGCGCAGCGCGTCGCCGATCGTGTGATAGCAGTTCCAGATCGCCATTCCCGCGTCGCCTTTCAGCATCGTGCATGCGGCATCCAGCTCCGATGCGTCGACCTCGCCATCCATCAGCCGCGAAACATGCTCGTTCATCACCATCTCCGGTTCTCATCGGTGCCAAGCATCGGCCGCAACTCGGCCGCGATCGACTCCCGCGCGCGAAAAATGCGCGACCGCACCGTGCCGATCGGGCAATTCATCACGCTTGCAATTTCCTCGTAGCTCAATCCTTCGATCTCGCGCAACGTGATCGCCGTGCGCAAATCCTCCGGCAACTGTTCCATCGCGCGATTCACCGTCGCCGCAATCTGCTTGCCGATCAGCTCCGCCTCCGGCGTCGCCGAATCGCGCAGTTGTTCCGCATCCTCGAAGCTCTCCGCGTCCTCGTTGATCGAACCCGGTCGACGTCGGGGCACGCCGCCCCATCGCAACCAGGTAGTTCTTCGCCGTGTTGATCGCGATCCGATACAACCACGTGTAAAACGCACTGTCACCGCGAAAACTCGGCAGCGCGCGGTACGCCTTGATGAATGCCTCCTGCGTCACGTCCTCGACCTCCGCCGGGTCGCGTACCAGCCGGGACAGGAGCCGCCCCAGCTTGCGCTGGTATTTGACGACCAGTAACTCGAATGCGCGCTTGTCGCCCTGCTGCGCTCGCACGACGAGCTGCTGATCGACTTCGCGATCACCCATCCGCGGGTAGTCCCTGATTCATGTCGTTGTTATGCCCGCCGAACGGCGGGCGCGGCTGCCGACAGGGCCGCCCAACCCTTCCGTCGGGTCGCGGGCCGCTCGTGGCGCACACTTGCAGCAACAGACCATTTAGGGCGTTCCAAGTTCAGCCGGCCACACCGGAAACCGCCCGATGGCCGGGCGGCCGCCGGCCGCTATGCAGCACGACCGCCGGCCGCACGTCGCCGGTCGCGATGCCACGGTAGTTCCGCACGGTTCGCCGTCCCCAGTCGGCAAGTGCGAGCCGGGCGGCCGCGTCCAGGAGTCCCAGCTGGTCCAAGACCGCGACGGTCGCCGGATACAGGCCCCGCTTCTGTCCGTCCGCGACCTTGACGGCAATGCCGATACCGTGGCTGCGGATGCCGATCGCCTGGACGCCCTCCGCGCCGATCTTGGTCACCCAGTCGCCGCGGCCCGCCTCCATCAGCGCCAGGTCGCTGCGATGCTCGCCGGATACCATCTCCGGATGCGCGGTCATCGCGTTGGCCAGGGTGCGCGGCGCCATCGCGTAGTCCGGATCGACCTCGGCGCCGGCCAGCCGGGCGAACGCCGACGCGAGCGCAGCGAGCGGCACCGCGTAGTTGGGCGCCGAACATCCGTCGATGCCAGTGACGAGGCGCTCCTCGGCCACGCCCGTAAAGCACGCGACCGCCCTGCGGATCGCCTGTTGCAACGGATGATCGTACGCAAGATAGTCGGCCTTGGAATGCCCGCATTGAACGCAGTAGGCGAGCATAGCGCTGTGCTTGCCCGAGCAGTTGTGCGCCAGCGGCGAATACGGGGGCGGCGGCGGAACCTCGCCGCGTGCGTCGTAGAACCCCGGCGCATGCGTTCCGCACTGCAGATCGGCCGCCGAGCATCCAGCGCGAGCCAGCATGTCGGCCACCGCCTCGACGTGGCGTGGCTCGCCGGAATGGCTTGCGCACATCAGCGCGACCTGCGCCGTTGAAAAGCCGAAGCGCTCGATGCCCCCGCCGGCGGTGAAGGGAAGCGCCTGCAGCGGCTTGAGCGCGCTGCGCGTGAACGCAAGCGTGTACGGATCGCCCGCCGACTGCACGACCCTCCCATGACGGTCGACGACCGCGACCGACCCGAAATGCGTGCTCTCGACCACGTTCCCGCGCGTGACTTCGGCAATGGGAACGTGCGCGGCGGCAGGGGTCGGTTCGGGCATCAGGCGAGCGCGGGCAAACCCGCATTATCGCCTATCGAGTCCGGCAGGCCGATGCAGTACCCCTCGTGACCGCATCAGCTTGCGAGGGCGGCGCGGATCTGTTCGAGCGCGGCGGGATCCTCGATCGTCGTCAAATCGCCGGGGTCGCGCGACTCGGCCAGCGCCTGGATCGATCGGCGCAACAGCTTGCCGGAGCGCGTCTTCGGCAGCAGCGTGACGAAGTGAACGCGCGACGGTCGCGCGATCGCGCCGAGCGCCCGGTCGACCGCCTGCATCACCTCGCGCTGCATCGCCGCGGCCGCGGCATCGCCTTCGACCCGGGACGGATCCTTGACCACCGCAAACGCAATCGGCACCTGCCCCTTGATTTCGTCATGCACGCCGACGACGGCGACTTCGGCGACTCCCGGGTGCGACTGGACGGCCTCCTCGATCTCGCGGGTGCCGATCCGATGCCCCGCGACGTTGATCACGTCGTCGGTGCGCCCGAGGACGAAGTAATAGCCGTCGGCATCGCGCGTCGCCCAGTCGAACGTCGAGTACAGCTGGCGGCCCGGGATCGTCGCGAAATAGGTCGACAGGAAGCGCTCGTCGTTGCCCCAGACCGTGGTCATGCACCCGGGAGGCAGCGGCGGCGCGATCGTCAGCACGCCCTTCTCGCCTTGCGCCACATCGGCGCCGGTCGCGCCGTCGACGAGCTTCACGTCGTAGCCGTACACCGCGAACGATGGCGAGCCGAACTTGCGCGGCGTGGCCTCGACGCCGGGTTGCGCCGAGAGAATCGGCCAGCCGGATTCGGTCTGCCAGTAGTTGTCGACGATTGCGACACCCAGCGCGTCGGCAGCCCACCGCGCGGTCGGCTCGTCGAGCGGCTCGCCGGCGAGAAAAAGGTATCGGAGGCAGGTCACGTCGTGCTTTTTCATGTGAGCTGCATCGTGCTTTTTCAGCACGCGCGCGGCGGTCGGCGAGCTGAACATCGTCTTCACATTGTGCTGTTCGACGATCTTCCACCAGATGCCCGCATCGGGGCGGATCGGCAGGCCCTCGTACATGATCGTCGGCGAGCCGTTGATCAGCGGCCCGTAGACGATGTACGAATGCCCGACGACCCAGCCGATGTCGCTCGTGCAGAACATCGTCTCGCCCGGCGCCAGGCAGAAGATCCGGCGCATCGACGACGCGAGTGCGACCGCGTAGCCGCCGGTGTCGCGCTGCACGCCCTTGGGCTGGCCCGTCGTGCCCGACGTGAACAGGATGTACGACGGCTCCGACGATTCCAGCCATTGGCACGGGACGCGTGCGCCGGCGTGCTCGGCGCGCAACACCGCATAGTCGAGATCGCGCCCGGCGTGCATCGCGAGCGACGCATCGAGGCCGCGGTTGACGAGGATCACCCGCCGCGGCGGGTGCCGCGCGATGCGCAGCGCCTCGTCGACAAGCGGCTTGTACGGCACGACCTTGCCGCTTCGCATGCCGGCATCGGCGGTGACCATCAGCACCGGCTTGGCGTCGTCGATGCGCGTCGCAAGGCTGGCGGCGGCGAATCCGCCGAAGACGACCGAGTGGATCGCGCCGATCCGCGCGCACGCGAGCATCGCGAACACCGATTCGGCGATCATCGGCATGTAAATCAGCACGCGATCGCCCTTCCGCACGCCATGCGCCTCCAGCATGGCGGCGCACGCGTTCACCTCATCGTGGAGCTCGGCGTACGTGTACTGGGCCGTGAGACCGGTTTCGGTCGAGATGTAGATCAGCGCCGGCTGATCGGCCCGCGTGGCCAGATGCCGGTCGACCGCGTTATGGCAGAGGTTGGTCCGCCCGCCGACGAACCACCGCGCGAAAGGCGGCCGCGAGTAATCCAGGACCTGATCGAACGGTGTCTGCCAATCGACGAGCCGCGCCTCGTCGCGCCAGAACGCGTCGCGATCCTCGAGTGAGCGCCGGTGGAACTGCTCGTAGGTGGTGATGACGTTCACGCCGGGCTGGCCTTCGGTCGGGGCCGCATCCGATCTTGCCGATAGCAGATCCTTGACCCCCGGATACCCGATCAGGGATGGCTGTCCGACGCGACGCGGACGACGGTACGTCCGCGCGCCAAGCCCTTCAGATAGGCGTCGAAATGCGTCGGCAGCTCGTCGAAATCGATCGTGCGGACCTGGTCATGGACACGATCCGGCCGCCATTCGACGGCGAGTTTATTCCACAGCGTCTGCCGCAGCGCCATTGGACAGTTCGCGCTGTCGGTCCCGAGCAGGTGGACGCCGCGCAGGATGAACGGCGCGACCGTCGTTTCGAGCTTCATGTCGGCCGCGAGCCCCACTGCCGCGACGGTCCCGGCGATTTTCGATGTCGAAAGCAGCCACGCAAGCATGTCCCCGCCGAGGTTGTCGACGGCACCGCCCCAGGTCGCTTTTTCGAGCGGACGGACTTTCGAGAAATCGAGCGACGAGCGCAGCATCACCTCGCGCGCGCCGATCCCGCGCAGATAGTCCGCTTCCCGCTGCTTGCCGGTAATTGCGACGACGTGATAGCCCTGCTTGGCGAGAATCTCGATCGCCACCGATCCGACGCCGCCGGTCGCGCCCGTCACGGCGACCGGGCCGCTGTCGGGGATCAATCCGTTGTGCTGCATCAGGTGGATCGCAAGCGCCGCCGTGAATCCTGCGGTGCCGAGCGTCATCGCATCGAACGCCGTCATGCTTTCGGGCCGACGGACGATCCAGTCCGCGGGAACCCGCACGTACTCGGCATATCCGCCGTCGTGCGCGACCCCCAGATCGTAGCCGGTGACGATCACCTTGTCGCCGCGTTTCCACCGCGGATCGTGGCTCGATTCCACCGTCCCCGCCATGTCGATTCCGGCGACGGTCGGAAACTTGCGCATGATCTTCCCGCTGCCGTTGTACGAGAGCGCGTCCTTGTAGTTGATCGTCGAATACTTGGTCCGGATGACGACGTCGCCCGGGTCGAGGTCGTCCAGTCCGAGATTCACGAACTGGCTCGACACGACCTTGTCCTGCTCGAACGTGCGGTAGGCCTTGAATGTCTGCACCGGAGTCTCCTGTCGGAAAAGCGCGGGTTGGACGATGGCTACGCGGGCCCGAAAGCCGCCGTGGCATCGCTTGCGTGCGGCAGCGCCATGTAGTCGCGCGTGCGCATTTCGATCAGCCGGCTGACCGTGCGCGGAAACTCCGCCGCGTTCGGTCCTTCCGGATACAACGCTGCGGCCGCCACGGCCGCGGATGCGACGAGCTTCACGCGGTGATCGTACAGGATGTCGATCAGCCACGTGAAGCGCCGCGCCTGATCGGGCGATCCCGCCCCCATCTGCGGGATGTCGGACAGGAACAGGACGGCGAATCGCCGGGCGAGCTCCAGGTAGTCGCGCTGCGAGCGCGGTCCGTCGCACAGCGCCCGAAAGTCGAACCAGACGACACTGCCCGCCCTGCGACGGGCCGGGATCGCCCGTCCGTCGACCGTGAGGCGGGACGCCTCGTCGGGGCCGCCGCGCATCGCGTCGAACGCACGGGCCATCGCCGCGTCGGCGGCCACGCCCGGCGGGACATAAAACGATTGCACGTGCTCGAGCATGCGCAAGCGGTAGTCGACACCTCCATCGACCTCGACGACGTCCATTCCCTCCTTGATCAGCGCAATCGCCGGCAGGAAGCGCTCGCGCAGCAGGCCGTTCGGCCACAGGTCGTCCGGCGCGTAATTGGACGTCATCACCAGCACGACGCCGCCGGCGGACAACTCCGCGAGCAGGCGGCCGAGGATCATCGCGTCGGCGATGTCGGTCACGTGGAACTCATCGAGGCAGACGAGGCGATGCCGCCGCGCGATCTCCGCCGCGACCGCGGCGAGCGGGTCGGTCTGCCGCTTGAGAGCGGCGAGCGATGCATGGACGTCGCGCATGAACGCGTGGAAGTGGGTGCGCGTCTTGCGCCGAATCGGCACGGTGGCGAAAAACGCGTCCATCAGCAGGCTTTTCCCGCGACCGACGCCGCCCCACAGGTACACGCCGCGCGGGACTTCGGGTGCCGCGAACAGGCGCTTCAGCGTCGAGCGGCGCGCGTTGCGGAATGCGACCAGTTCGTCGTCGAGCACCTGCAGCCGGTCGAGCGCGGCGGCCTGCGCGTGGTCGAGCGTCGAACGGCGTTGCTCGAACAGCGGTTCGAGGTAATCGATGAGGCCGCCGCGGCGGCGCGAAATCTGCCCGGGATAATCGGCCTCGGTCATTGCGGCGATGAACGCGACCGCGTGCCTGACGTCCGCTCGCGTGTGTGCGCCACCGATCGCCGCCTAGAGATTCAGCGTCCGCTTGTCGACGGCGAGCGCGGCCTCGCGCGTTGCTTCGGAAAGCGTCGGATGCGCATGGCAGATGCGCGCGATGTCCTCGCTCGACGCGCCGAATTCCATCGCGACGACGCCTTCGGCGATCAGCTCGCTCGCCAGCGGGCCGATGATATGCACGCCGAGGACACGGTCGGTCCGCGCATCCGCGAGAATCTTCACGAATCCCGTCGTATCGCCCATCGCGCGCGCGCGGCCGTTGGCCGAGAATGGAAAGCTGCCCGCGCGATAGGCAACGCCCTCGGCCTTCAGCTGCTGCTCGGACTTGCCGACCCAGGCGATTTCCGGTGACGTGTAGATCACCCACGGAATCGTGTTGAAATCGACGTGACCGTGCTGGCCGGCGATGCGCTCGGCGACCGCGACACCCTCGTCCTCCGCCTTGTGCGCGAGCATCGGACCGCGCACGACGTCGCCGATCGCCCAGACATTGGGCAGGTTGGTCCGGCACTCGCCATCGACGTCGACGAAACCGCGTGCGTCGAGCTTCAGACCGACGCGATCCGCGCCGAGCCCGGTCGTGAGCGGCGCGCGGCCGATCGAGACGATCAGCCGGTCGAACGTCGCTTTCTGCGTGGCGCCGCTCGCATCCGCGTAGTCGATTTCGACCGCATCGTTGGTGACATCGACCGCGCGAATCGCAACACCAAGCCTGATCGCGAGACCCTGCTTCGTGAATTGCTTCAACGCCTCTTTCGCGACCGCTTCGTCGGCCGCACCGAGAAACGCCGGCAGCACTTCCAGCACGGTGACCTCCGCGCCCAGGCGGCGCCATACGCTGCCCAATTCGAGCCCGACCACCCCTGCACCGACGACGCCGAGGCGTTTCGGCACCTCACCGATGACCAGCGCGCCCGCGTTGTCCAGGATCCGGACGTTGTCGAATGCGACACCCGGAAGCGCGCGCGGCGCGGAGCCCGTCGCGATGATCACGTGCCGCGCGACAAGCCCGGCGGCGCCGGGTCCATCGACCATGACCTCCCAGTTGTCGCCGGCCTTGCCCGCGAACGAACCGCGACCGTGAAAGAACGCGACCTTGTTCTTCCTGAACAGGTAGGCGATGCCATCGTTGTTCTGCCCGACGACTTTGTCCTTCCGCGCCAGCATCGTCGCAACATCGATCGACAATCCGGTGACCTTGATGCCGTGATCTGCAAACGCATGACCCGCGTGCGCGAAGTTTTCCGACGACTGCAGCAGCGCCTTCGACGGGATGCAGCCGACGTTCGTGCAGGTGCCGCCCAGCGCCGGCCTGCCGCCGGCGCGCGCCCAGTCGTCGATGCACGCTGTAGCGAATCCGAGCTGCGCAGCGCGGATCGCAGCGGTGTAGCCGCCCGGTCCCCCGCCGATGACGACGACGTCGAATGCCTGTTGTTCCGCCATTGTCAGGGTCTGTTCACCCTAGAGATCGAGCAGAAGCCGCGCCGGGTCCTCGAGCGCCTCTTTGATCGCGACGAGCGAGAGCACGGCTTCGCGTCCGTCGATGATCCGGTGATCGTAGGACTGCGCGAGGTAGTTGATCGGCCGCGCGACGACTTGCCCGTTCTCGACGACCGCTCGCTCGCGCGTCGCATGGACGCCGAGTATCGCCGACTGCGGCGGATTGATGATCGGCGTCGACAGCATCGAGCCGAATACGCCGCCGTTGCTGATCGTATACGTCCCGCCCGTCAGCTCCTCGAGCGTCAGCTTGCCGGTCTGCGCACGCTTGCCGTAGTCGGCAATCTGCTTTTCGATGTCCGCGATCGACAGCTGGTCGGCGTCGCGAAGGATCGGAACGACCAGCCCGCGCGGACTGCCGACGGCGATGCCGATGTCGTAGTAGCCGTGATAGACGATGTCGTTGCCGTCGATCGACGCGTTGACGAGCGGGAATTTCTTCAGCGCGTGCACGACCGCTTTGACGAAGAAGCCCATGAAGCCGAGCTTGACGCCGTGCTCCTTCTCGAAACGCTCCTTGTAGCGATTGCGCAGATCGATCACCGGCTGCATGTTCGCTTCGTTGAACGTCGTCAGGATCGCCGCGGTCGCCTGCGACTGCACCAGCCGCTCGGCCACGCGCGCGCGAAGCCGCGACATCTGCACGCGCTGCTCGGGACGCGAGCCGAGCGCGGTGGGCAAATGCGCTGGCGGCGCGGGCTTGGCCGCAGGCCCGATCGGTGCCGCGGGAGCGGCCTTCTCCGCTGGCGCAGGCGCTGACGCGCGTGCACTCACGGCCTCGACAACGTCGCCCTTCGTGATGCGACCGCCGCGGCCGGATCCGCGATCGTCGACGGGTCGACGTCTTGATCCGCCATCATCTTGCGCGCGGCGGGCAACGCAGTTGCGCCGTCGCCCGCTCTTGCGCTCGGAGCGGCGGGAACTGGCGCCGCTGCGGTAGCCGGAGTGGCTGGCGGGCGCGAAGGCGGAGCGGCCGTCGCGGCGCTTGCCGCCGGAGCGCTCGCGGCCGCACCCTTCGCGTCGGTGTCGATGACGGCAATCACGTCGTTCGACGTCACGGACGAACCGTCGGGGCGCGTGATCTCGACCAGCACGCCGTCACCGGGTGCGGGCAGCTCGAGCACGACCTTGTCGGTTTCGACGTCGATCAGGTTTTCGTCGCGCTTGACGGCTTCACCGGGCTTCTTGTGCCAACTGACGAGCGTTGCCTCCGCGACGGACTCGGGCAACTGCGGGACCTTGACTTCGATTCTCATCGTTCGGTTCTCGTCCTGTTCCGCATCGTCAGCGCGCAAGCACCATCTCGCCGGACTTGAGCGTCGCGGCGAACGCATCCTCGATCAATTGCTTCTGCTCGGCATTGTGCTTGGCCGCATAGCCGACCGCGGGCGAGGCCGATATCGGGCGGCCGGCATACGCGAGCACTTTTTTCGCGTCGAGGTCGGCGCGAAGGTAAAAGTTCAGCCGATACCACGCGCCCTGGTTCTGCGGCTCTTCCTGGCACCAGACGACTTCCTTCGCGTTCGGGTATTTGCCGACTTCGCGCTTGTAGTCGTCGTGCGGAAACGGATACTGCTGCTCGAGCCTGAGGATCGCGATGTCCGCGATCTTGCGCTCGCGACGATACGCCAGGAGCTCGTAATACACCTTGCCCGAGCAGACGATGACGCGCCGCACCTTCTTCGCGTCGAGCTTGTCCACCTCGCCGATGACGTTCTCGAAGCGGCCGCTCGACAGCTCATCGAGCGTCGATACGGCTCCCTTGTGCCGCAGCAGGCTCTTCGGCGTGATGACGATCAGCGGCTTGCGGAACAGCCGGATCATCTGGCGGCGCAACAGGTGGAACATCTGGGCGGGCGTCGTCGGAACGACCACCTGCATATTGTGCTGCGCGCAGAGCTGCAGATAGCGCTCGGGACGCGCCGAGGAGTGCTCGGGCCCCTGTCCCTCGTAGCCGTGCGGGAGAAACAGCACCAGGTCGCAGATCCGGCCCCACTTGACCTCGCCGGCGCTGATGAACTGGTCGATGATCACCTGCGCACCGTTGGCGAAGTCGCCGAACTGCGCTTCCCAGATCACGAGCTGGTTCGGCTCCGACGTCGTGTAGCCGTATTCGAAGCCAAGCACGGCGTTTTCGGTCAGCACCGAATCGATGATCTCGAAATCCGGCTGCCCGTCGCGCACGTGCTGCAGCGGGACCCAGGTGCCGGAATCCCATTTTTCGCGGTTCTGATCGTGCAGCACCGCGTGGCGATGCGAAAACGTTCCGCGCCCGACGTCTTCGCCGGAAATGCGCACGCCGTAGTCCTGGTCGACCAGCGATGCGTACGCGAAGATCTCACCCATGCCCCAGTCGATCGGCTGCGTGCCGTCGACCATGGCGCGGCGATCGGCCATCATCTTTTCCACGCGCGAGTGCAGCTTGAAGTTGGCCGGCACGCTCGTCGCCTTCACACCGAGCGCCTTCAGGTGGTCCATCGGCACGCCGGTATCGGCGGGATCGGTCCAATGCCGGTCCTTGAAGGGCAGCCAGTCGACGATGAACGGCGGCTTGTAGTTCGACAGCACCGTCGTGTTCGTGTGGTAGCCCTTGTCCATCGCCGTCCGGTACGTCGCAATCATCGCATCGGCGTCTTCAGCGCTGATCACGCCGCTTGCGACCAGCCGATCGGCGTAGAGCTTGCGCGTGCCGGCATGCTGGTTGATCTTCTTGTACATCAGCGGCTGCGTGATCATCGGCTCGTCGGCCTCGTTGTGGCCGAGCCGGCGGAAGCAGACGAGGTCGATGAACACGTCCTTGTGAAATTGCTGCCGGTAGTCGAGCGCGAGCTCCGTTGCGAGCAGGCACGCCTCGGGGTCGTCGCCGTTGACGTGGAAGATCGGCGCCTCGACCATTTTTGCGACGTCGGTGCAGTAGATCGTGCCCCGCGTGTCGCGGGGATCGGACGTCGTGAAGCCGATCTGGTTGTTGATCACCAGGTGGATCGTCCCGCCCGTGTAGTAGCCGCGCGTCTGCGCCATGTTGAGGCATTCCTGCACGATGCCCTGTCCGGCGATCGCCGCATCGCCGTGGATCAGCACCGGCAGCACCTGGTCGCCCCGCACGTCCTTGCGCCGGTGCTGGCGTGCACGCACGCTGCCTTCGACGACGGGATTGACGATTTCGAGGTGCGACGGATTGAACGCGAGCGTCACGTGCACGGGGCCGCCCGGCGTGGATATGTCCGACGAGAATCCCTGGTGGTACTTGACATCGCCGGCAGGGAAATCCTGCGCTGCCTTGCCTTCGAATTCCGAGAACAGGTCGCCCGGCATCTTGCCCAGCGTGTTGACCAGCACGTTCAGCCGGCCGCGATGCGCCATGCCGAGCACGAGCTCCTGGACGCCGGCGGCGCCTGCGCGCTGGATCAGCAGGTCGAGCATCGGGATCATCGAGTCGCCGCCTTCGCCGGAGAAGCGCTTCTGCCCCACGTACTTCGTGTGCAGGTAGCGCTCGAGCGTTTCCGCCGCCGTGAGGCGCTCGAGGATGTGCCTGCGCTCGTCGGCGCTGTAATTCGGGCGCGAGCGGATCGGCTCGAGCCGCTGCTGCACGAAGCGCTTGGTCGCCGTGTCCGAGATGTACATGTACTCGGCGCCGAAGGTGCCGGTATACGTCTGCTTCAGCGCGTCGATGACGTCGCGCAGCCGCATCCGCGCGGGACCGGCCTTGAACGATCCGACGTCGAATTCGGTGTCGAGGTCCGCATCGGTGAAGCCGTACGTGCGCAGATCGAGGTCGGCGATGTACGGCGGCGCCTGCCGCTGCAGCGGATCGAGGTCCGCGTGCAGCATCCCGAGCGTGCGAAACTTGCTGATGAGCCGCAGCACGAGCACCTGCTTGTGCATCGTCGTCGCGTCGACCATTGCACCCGCGACGCGCCTGTTGCGCGCGAGCTCGCGAAACGATTCGACGATGGCCGCATGCGGAACGTCCGCGGCGTCGCCGCGAAGCTCGTCGAAATAGCCGCGCCATTCGGCCGACACGCTGGCCGGATCCGCAAGATAGGTCTCGTACAGATCCTCCATGAACGGCGCGTTGCCGCCGAAGAGCGTGCTGGTCGATTCGAGTTCTTTCATCGTACCCATGCGTTCACCTCAGTGCCGCTGCGTTGCGCATCCCTGCACGCCAAGCTCGCCGATACGAACGTCGATCGGCGCCCGTCCCGCGCTAGCGCTGTCCGATCGGTTTGACCACGCGGCGCGCAGCGCCGGTGAAGAGCTGCCGTGGCCGGCCGATCTTGTATTCCGGATCGGACACCATTTCGTTCAATTGTGCGATCCACCCAACGGTGCGCGCGAGCGCAAAGATGGCCGTGAAGAGCTGCACCGGGATGCCGATCGCCTTCTGCACGATGCCCGAGTAGAAATCGACGTTCGGGTAGAGCTTGCGCTGGACGAAATAGTCGTCCTCCAGCGCGATCTTCTCCAGCGCCATCGCGAGCTTGAACAGCGGATCGTCGGCCAGGCCGAGATCGCCCAGCACCTCGTGGCAGGTTTCCCGCATCAGCTTTGCGCGCGGATCGTAGTGCTTGTAGACGCGATGGCCGAACCCCATCAACCGCACATTGGAGTTCTTGTCCTTCACCTTCGCGATGAACTCGCCGACCTTCGCCACGCCGCCCTGCGCCTGGATGTCGAACAGCATGTTGAGTGCGGCTTCGTTCGCGCCGCCGTGCGCAGGACCCCACAGGCAGGCGACGCCGGCGGCAATCGCCGCGAACGGGTTGGTGCCCGACGACGCGCACAGGCGCACCGTCGACGTCGACGCGTTCTGTTCGTGATCCGCGTGCAGGATGAAGATCCGGTCGAGCGCGCGCACCAGCACATCGTTGACCTTGTAGTCCTCGCACGGGGTCGCGAACATCATCCGCGTGAAGTTCGCCGCGTACGACAGCTCGTTGCGCGGATACATGTAGGGCTGGCCCAGCGAATACTTGTACGCCATCGCGATCAGCGTCGGCGTCTTGGCGATCAGGCGGATCGCCGAGATGTCGCGCTGGTGCGCGTCGTTCAGGTTGATCGAGTCCGGATAGAACGCGCTCAACGCGCCGATCAACCCGGTCAGCACGGCCATCGGATGCGCGTCGCGCCGGAAACCGCGCAGAAAGAACTGCATCTGCTCGTTGACCATCGTGTGCATGGTCACGCGGTCGACGAAATCCTCCTTCTGCGCCTGCGTCGGCAACTCGCCATAGAGCAGCAGGTAGCACGTCTCGAGGTAGTCGCAGCGCACGGCGAGCTCCTCGATCGGATAACCACGATAAAGCAGCTCACCCTTGTCACCGTCGATGTAGGTGATCGACGAGCTGCACGCCGCAGTCGACATGAATCCGGGGTCGTACGTGAACTTGCCGGTCTTCGCGTAGAGCGTGCGGATGTCGATCACGTCGGGCCCGATCGTGCCGGACAGCACGGGGAACGTGACGGGTGACGAGCCGTCCGAGAAGTTGAGCGTGGCAGTGCGGTCGGTCATCGAGCGTCCCTCGGTTCCTGGTTCATGGCCGGGTGCCGCGGCGCCCGGATCGTCCTCCCGCACTGCGATGCGTCTTCGCGCACTGGTTCATTTTGCGCGCAGGCGCGCCACCAGCGGCGCAACCGAGGGATCGGCGGGCTCTTCACGCCCCGCAATCACATTCCACAGCGCGTTATCGGTCATGTCGAGCAGTCGATCCAGCTGCGTGAGGTCCTGTTCGGTCAGCGTATCGCCTTGCGCATCGAGAAAGCGGGAGAGAACGAGATCGTTTTCCAGCATCCCGCGCCGACAGCGCCAGCGGATTCGTTCCAGGCGACGATAATCGATCGTCATGTTGGCCGCGTGTCGCCCCATGTTACATCCGCAATCCGCTGTCCATCGCCGGCCATCCGGCTTCCCGCGTCCTGTCTCCGCCACCGTTGCCGGTTGCCTGAAATCGTCACACGGTCCGCTTCACCATGATGTCCTTGATCTTGCCGATCGCAAGCGTCGGATTGAGATTCTTCGGGCACACGTCGACGCAATTCATGATCGAGTGACACCGGAACAGCCGATAGGGATCCTCGAGGTTGTCGAGGCGCTCGTTCAGGTCCTGATCCCGGCTGTCGGCGATGAACCGGTAGGCGGCCAGCAGGCCCGCCGGCCCGACGAACTTGTCCGGGTTCCACCAGAACGACGGGCAGGCGGTCGAGCAGCACGCGCACAGGATGCATTCGTACAGGCCATCCAGCTCCTCGCGGTCGGCCGGTGACTGCAGACGCTCGCGTTCCGGCGGCGGCGTGTCATTGACGAGATACGGCTTGATCGAATGATACTGCTTGAAGAACTGGCTCATGTCGACGATCAGGTCACGGATCACCGGCAGGCCCGGCAACGGACGGAGCTCGACGGGTTCCTTGAGCGTCTTCAGGTTCGTGATGCACGCCAGCCCATTCTTGCCGTTGATGTTCATCGCATCCGATCCGCAGACGCCTTCGCGGCAGCTGCGCCGGAACGACAGCGTGTCGTCGACGGATTTGAGCCGGATCAGCGCGTCGAGGAGCATCCGATCGTGAGGATCGAGCGCGACGTCGTAGTCCTGGTAGCGCGGCTTCGCGTCCTGTTCCGGGTCGTAGCGGTAAATGCGGAATTTCATCGCAGCCCCCCGTGCGCCTGCGCCGCGCAATGACCGAGCAGATGGGCGCCAGGCAAGGCGCCGCACAGCGAGCGACCGGAACGTACCTGGATGTACGTGAGGATCGCGAGCGAGCAGCAACGCAGCATGGAGCCCATATGCGAAGTGTCAGTGTCAGTAGGTACGGGCCTTGGGGGGAAAGGATTCGACCGACAGCGGCTTCAAGTGGACCGGCTTGTAGTCGAGCCGGTTCCCGTCGCGATACCAGAGCGTGTGCTTCAGCCAGTTCACGTCGTCGCGGTTCGGATAGTCGCTGCGCGCCTGCGCGCCGCGCGATTCCCGGCGCGCCTCCGCGGAGACGATCGTCGCCTTCGCGGTTTCGATCAGGTTGTCGAGCTCGAGCGCCTCGACACGCGCCGTGTTGAACGTTCGACTCTTGTCCTTGATCGCCGTGCGCCGCACCCGCGCCTCGAGCTCCGTCACTCGTTGCACCCCTTCGGTCAGCAGCTGCTGGTTCCGGAATACGCCGCAATGCGACTGCATCGCCTTGCGCAGGTCACCGCCGACCGCCGCCACGCTCTCGCCGGACGTCGCCGAATCGATGCGCGCAAGCCGCGCCAGCGCCGCATCGCCGGCGTCGGCCGGCAGCGGCTTGTGGGCGAACGCGCGCAGGTTGCGGCTCACGATGAAATCGCCGGCCGCTCGCCCGAAGACCAGCAGATCGAGCAGCGAATTCGTCCCCAGCCGGTTGGCCCCGTGCACCGATACGCACGCGCATTCGCCGACCGCGAAGAGTCCTTCGACGACGCTTTCGGGGTCCCCCTGCTTCGGCGCCACCACCTGCCCGTGGATGTTGGTCGGGATGCCGCCCATCATGTAATGGATCGTCGGCACGACGGGAATCGGTTCCTTGATCGGATCGACGTTCGCGAACTTGATCGCGATTTCGCGGATCGACGGCAGTCGCTTCATGATCACGTCGGGACCGAGATGATCGAGCTTCAGCAGCACGTAATCCTTGTGCGGACCGCAGCCGCGACCTTCCTTGATCTCCTGGTCCATCGAGCGGCTGACGACATCGCGCGACGCGAGATCCTTGAGATTCGGCGCATAGCGCTCCATGAATCGCTCGCCGCTCGCGTTCAGCAGGATGCCGCCTTCGCCGCGCACGCCTTCGGTGATCAGCACGCCGGCGCCTGCGACACCTGTCGGGTGGAACTGCCAGAACTCCATGTCCTCGAGCGGCACGCCGGCGCGGGCCGCCATTCCCAGGCCGTCGCCGGTGTTGATGAATGCGTTCGTCGACGCGGCGAAGATGCGCCCGGCACCGCCGGTGGCGAAGACCGTCGCCTTCGCCTCGAGCGCCATCACGTCGCCGGTTTCCATCTCCAGCGCGGTGACACCGACCACGTCGCCGTCCGCGTCGCGGATCAGGTCCAGCGCCATCCATTCGACGAAGAATTGTGTGCGCGCCCGCACGTTGCGCTGATAGAGCGTATGCAGCATCGCGTGACCGGTGCGGTCGGCGGACGCGCAGGCGCGGCGCACCGACTTCTCGCCGAAGTTCATCGAGTGACCGCCGAACGGGCGCTGATAGATCGTGCCGTCCGCGTTGCGGTCGAACGGCATGCCGAAATGCTCGAGTTCGTAGACGACCTGCGGCGCCATCTTGCACATGTACTCGATCGCGTCCTGGTCACCGAGCCAGTCGGAGCCCTTGATCGTGTCGTACATGTGCCACAGCCAGTTGTC
The DNA here is from genome assembly GCA_963718905.1 of uncultured Pseudomonadota bacterium. Lineage (GTDB taxonomy): Bacteria > Pseudomonadota > Gammaproteobacteria > Burkholderiales > Casimicrobiaceae > VBCG01. Next base: position 45,167 of record CAVRAF010000012.1, on the reverse strand, counting down.
TTCGGACATGTTGCCGAGCGACGCGCCGATCCCGCCCTGCGCTGCGACCGTGTGCGAGCGTGTCGGAAACACCTTGGACAGCACCGCGACCGTCAGGCCCGCCTCGGCGAGCTGCAGCGACGCGCGCATGCCCGCGCCGCCGGCGCCGATGATCAGCGCGTCGAAACGGCGCGTCGGCAGTTTCATTGTGGACGGCGCCGAAAACGATGCGGGGATGAGCGCATCACGCGCCACCCCATAACACCTGAATGGTCCAGCCCGCGTACGCGACGAGCACACAGACGACGACGATCTGCAGCGCGAGCCGCACGCCGGCCGGCTTGGCATAGTCCATCAGGATGTTGCGCACGCCGACCCATGCGTGGATGAACAGCGACACCATGAACAGGAATGTCGCGATCCGGAACGCCGACCCGGCAAACAACGCCTTCCACGCGGGATAGTCGAGACCGCCGTGCCAGAGGACGACCAGCAGCACGAGCGCCGTGTAAAGCAGCATGACGATCGCGCTCACGCGCTGCGACAGCCAGTCGCGCAAGCCGTAGTGCGCAACGACCGGTTGCTTGTCGACGCCGTCTACCACAGGCGCACCGCGACGATCAGTGCGAGCAGCGCCGACAGCACGAGCACGACGGCCGAAGACGTGCGCGCCGCGAGGAGATCGACGCCGACGTGCAGGTCCAGCGCCAGGTGGCGCAGTCCCGCCAGCAGATGAAACAGGTAACTCCATGCGAGCGCGAGGAGCACCAGCTTGCCGACGGGCGTTGCCAGCGGACGCAACGTTGCCTGGAAGACTTCGGGCGATGCGAGCGAGCGCTGGATGAACCACAGCAGCAGCGGGATGCCGAGCAGGAACAGCAGCGCGCCGCTGACGCGATGAAGGATCGAAATCAACGCGGGCAGCGGCAGTCTTATTGCGACCAGATTCAGGTATTTGGGGCGCGGCTTGGCGACCGGGCTGTGGGCGGCGGGCATGGATCAGCGCTTGAAGGTAACGCGTCGCAAAAGCGCCGGAAACGCGCTGGTCGGGCTCGCGACGTGAAAATCCGGTTCTTTTTGCACGGCATCAAATTATAGCCCCGCAAGCTCGCGCGGGGTTGCCGCGATGACGCGCGCTCGTCTCCGGACGATTTTCCAGAGGTCAGGTCAGCGCGTTCCAGTAATGTTCGCGCAGCGTCGCGCAGAGTCCGCGGCGAAACTCGACGGGGCGCTCACCATAGGTGTACGCGATGCGATCGACGGCAAGGAGCGGTGTTCCGGGCGCAACGCGCAGCAGGGCTGCTGCTGCGCTGTCGGCAGCGACCGCGTGCAGACGCTCGTCGGCGCGGAGCATCCGCACGCCGAACTGGGTCTCGAAGAACCCGTACATCGATCCCGGATACGCCGCGTACCGGGCGCGCGTCAGGCCGCGGAACAATGCGGCCGGCAACGTGATGTCGTCCAGCACCGTCGGCACACCGCCGTATTCGAGAATGCGGCGCAGGACGAACACGCCGTCACCCGGCCGGATTGACAGCGCTCGCGCGAGGTCGCCGCTCGCCTTGCCGCGCCGCAGATCGACGAGGCGGCTCGCCGGGTATTCGGAACGCCCGTCGTTGCGGCGAATCCGCAGGAAACGGAAGTTCGACGCCCGCTCCTCCGTGTGTGTCGCGACGAACGTCCCCTTGCCCTGACGCCGCACGAGAAGATTGCCGGCGGCGAGCGCCTGGATCGCCTTGCGCACGGTGCCCTGCGACACGCCGAAGCGCGCCGCAAGGTCCTGCTCCGACGGAATCGCCGCGCCGGGCGCCCACTCCCCCGCCTCGAGCGCGCGCTCGATCAGCGTCCTGATCTGGACGTACAACGGTTGAAACGTCGGCGGCGGCGATTTCACTCTTATATCTTATATCAGTTATAGGACATTGACAGCGCCCCGGGCCGCGCCTACCATTCGACTGCATCCGTTGTCGCGCAAATGCTCGGCAGCGTACGCGAACCGGCCGAAACCGGCGTGCCGCGCCGCCGGGCCGCCACCTTCCGCGCCAGGAGTCCGCAATGAAACCACCCGTCCGCGTCGCCGTGACCGGCGCCGCCGGCCAAATCGGTTATAGCCTGCTGTTTCGCGTCGCATCCGGCGAAATGCTCGGCGAGGATCAGCCGGTGATCCTGCAACTGCTCGAGCTGCCGCTCGACAAGGCGCAGGCCGCGCTGAAGGGCGTGATGATGGAGCTCGAGGATTGCGCATTCCCGTTGCTTGCCGGAATGAGCGGAAGCGCCGATCCCGGTGTCGCGTTCAAGGACGCCGGAATCGCGATGCTGGTGGGCGCGCGCCCGCGCGGGCCCGGCATGGAACGCAAGGACCTGCTGCTCGAGAACGCGAAGATCTTCATCGAGCAGGGCAAGGCGCTCGACGCCGTCGCCGCGCGCGACGTTCGCGTGCTCGTCGTCGGCAATCCGGCCAACACGAACGCCTACATCGCGATGAAGTCGGCGCCGTCGCTGCCGAGCCGTCATTTCACCGCGATGCTGCGGCTCGATCACAACCGGGCGTTGTCGCAGCTCGCCCTGAAAAGCGGCAAGCCGGTCGGATCGATCAAGCGCCTGATCGTCTGGGGCAACCACTCGCCGACGATGTACGCCGATTACCGCTTCGCCACCGCGAGCGGACTGTCGGTCAAGCAGCTGATCAACGACGAAGCCTGGAACCGCGACGTGTTCCTGCCCACGGTCGGCAAGCGCGGCGCCGCGATCATCGAAGCACGCGGATTGTCGTCGGCCGCCTCGGCGGCCAACGCCGCGATCGACCACATGCACGACTGGATAATGGGCAGCAACGGGCAGTGGGTCACGATGGGCGTTCCCTCCGACGGGAGTTACGGCATTCCGAACGACATCATCTACGGCGTTCCGGTCACGACGGCGGGTGGCGAATACACCCGCATACCCGGGCTCGAGATCGACGCGTTTTCACGCGAAAAGATGGACGCGACGCTCAGGGAACTGGAAGAAGAGCGCGCAGGCGTCGCGGCGCTCCTGGGCTGATGGCTGCGATGGCCATGAGCGGCGCCGGGCCGTCCCAAGCCGCGAACTGCACCCCCTCAGGGGGCAGCGCTGCGGCCGGTTTGACCAATCGGGCCGCAAGCGTGGGGGTCGTCCGATGATCGCAAGCGCCGGTGCCCGCTTTCGCGCCGCCGTGTCCGCCGAGCGGCCACTGCAGATCCCCGGCACGATCTGCGCATACCACGCGATACTGGCCGAGCGCAGCGGCTTCAAGGCGATCTACCTGTCGGGCGGCGGCGTGGCGGCCGGCTCGCTCGGGCTGCCGGACCTCGGCATCAGCAGCCTCGATGATGTCCTGACCGACGTGCGACGCATCACCGATGCGTGCGCGCTGCCCCTGCTCGTCGATGCGGACACCGGCTTCGGTGCCTCGGCGTTCAACATCGCGCGCACCGTCAAGTCGCTGATCAAGTTCGGCGCGGGTGCGATGCACATCGAAGACCAGGTCGGTGCCAAGCGCTGCGGCCACCGGCCCGGCAAGGAGCTGGTTTCGCGACAGGAAATGGTCGACCGGATCAAGGCGGCCGCCGATGCGCGCACCGATCCGGATTTCGTCATCATGGCGCGCACCGATGCGCTGGCCGTCGAAGGGCTCGACGCGGCGATCGACCGCGCAGGCGCATGCGTCGCCGCGGGCGCGGACATGATCTTCCCCGAAGCGATCACCGAGCTCGCCATGTACCGGAAATTCGCCGACGCCGTGCGCGTCCCGATACTCGCGAACCTGACGGAGTTCGGCCATACGCCGCTTTTCACCGTCGATCAGATTGCCGGCGCCGGCGTCGCGATGGCGCTCTACCCGCTGTCGGCATTTCGGGCGATGAACCAGGCCGCGCTCGGCGTCTACCAGGCGCTGCGGCGCGACGGCACCCAGAAGAATGTCGTCGCGACGATGCAGACGCGCAACGATCTCTACGACTATCTCGGCTACCACGCGTACGAGCAGAGGCTCGACCGGCTGTTCGCGCGGCACAAGGCGACCGACACCCCATGACGACGACCCTCGACGCGCCGGTTGCAGCATTCAAGCCCAAGAAGTCCGTCGCGCTGTCCGGCATTGCCGCGGGCAACACGGCGCTCTGCACCGTCGGTCGCACCGGCAACGACCTGCACTACCGCGGCTACGACATTCTCGACATGGCCGCCGTGTCCGAGTTCGAGGAGATCGCGCATCTGCTCGTGCACGGCACGCTGCCGACGCGCGCCGAGCTCGACGCCTACCGCCGGAAGCTTCGGTCGATGCGCGGCATTCCACCGCCCGTACGGGCCGCGCTCGAGCAGATTCCAGGCTCGTCCCATCCGATGGATGTGATGCGCACCGCGGTGTCGATGCTCGGCACGGTGCTGCCGGAGCACGAGGCACACGAGGCTACCGGCGCACGCGACATCGCCGACCGGCTCATGGCATCGCTCGGGTCGATGCTGCTGTACTGGTACCACTACAGCCGCGAAGGTGTGCGAATCGACGTCGAAACCGACGACGCATCGATCGGCGGCCATTTCCTGCACCTGCTCCACCGGCGCCCGCCGCCGGCGTCGTGGGTCACGGCGATGCATACGTCGCTCAACCTGTATGCCGAGCATGAATTCAACGCATCGACGTTCGCCGCACGCGTGATCGCCGGCACCGGCTCGGACCTGTACTCGGCGCTGACCGGCGCGATCGGCGCACTGCGCGGACCGAAGCACGGCGGCGCCAACGAATTCTCGTTCGAAGTCCAGCGGCGCTATGCGACGCCGGATGAAGCGGAAGCCGACATCCGCAGGCGCGTCGCCGCGCGCGAAGTGGTGATCGGCTTCGGGCATCCGGTGTACACGGTCGCGGATCCGCGCAACAAGGTGATCAAGGAAATCGCCCGCGAGCTATCGGTCGCGGCGGGCGACACGAAGATGTTCGATATCGCCGAGCGCCTCGAGACGGTGATGTGGGATGCGAAGAGGATGTTCCCGAACCTCGACTGGTTCTCGGCGGTCAGCTATCACATGCTGGGCGTTCCGACGGCGATGTTCACGCCGCTCTTCGTCATCTCGCGCACATCCGGCTGGTCCGCACATGTGATCGAGCAGCGCGAGGATGGCAAGATCATCCGGCCGTCCGCGAACTACACCGGGCCCGAAAACCGCGAATTCGTGCCTCTGGACCAGCGCGGCTGACCCCGCTCGCCGCGCCTCCGGGCGCCTGATAACCCGATACCCGATACCCGACCGATGTCCGCTCCCGTCTCCAACGTCCGTCCGCCGCCCGACCAGGTGCTGGTCGATATCGCCGATTACGTCGGGAATTTCCGGATCGCCAGCGACGAGGCGTACGCCACCGCGCATTACTGCCTGCTCGACACGCTTGGCTGCGGATTCGAAGCGCTTGCGTACCCTGCGTGCACGAAACTGCTCGGCCCTGTCGTTCCCGGGACGACGGTCCCCAATGGCGCCAGAGTCCCAGGTACTCCCTATCAACTCGATCCGGTGCAGGCCGCGTTCAACCTCGGCGCGATGATCCGCTGGCTCGATTTCAACGACACGTGGCTCGCCGCCGAATGGGGACATCCGTCCGACAATCTGGGCGCCATCCTGATGACCGCGGATTGGCTGTCGCGCAATCGCATCGCGGCGGGCCGCGAGCCGCTGACGGTGCGCGACGTGCTGACGGCGATGATCAAGGCGCACGAAATCCAGGGCGTCATCGCGCTGCAGAACAGCTTCAACCGCGTCGGCCTCGACCACGTCGTGCTGGTGAAGGTCGCGTCGACGGCAGTCGTCGCGCACATGCTGGGCCTCGCGCGCGACGAGGTCATCAACGCCGTCTCGCTCGCGTGGGTCGACGGGCAAAGTCTGCGCACCTATCGTCACGCGCCGAATGCCGGATCGCGCAAGAGTTGGGCCGCCGGCGACGCGACGTCGCGAGCGGTGCGCCTCGCGCTCATCGCCCAGACCGGCGAAATGGGCTATCCATCGGTCCTTACCGCCAAGACCTGGGGCTTCTACGACGTGCTGTTCAAGGGGCAGCCGTTCCGGTTCGACCGGCCGTACGGCAGCTACGTGATGGAACACGTGCTGTTCAAGATCAGCTTCCCCGCCGAATTCCACGGTCAAACCGCGGTCGAATGTGCAATGCAGTTGCATCCTCGCGTACGGGAACGGCTGCCGGAGATCCGGCGGATCACGATTCGCACGCACGAATCCGCAATTCGCATCATCGACAAGAAAGGACCGCTCGCCAACCCCGCTGATCGCGATCACTGCATCCAGTACATGGTGGCCGTGCCGATGATCTTCGGACGGCTGACGGCCGCCGACTACGAAGACGGCATCGCGGCCGATCCGCGGATCGACGCGTTGCGCGACCGGATGGTGTGCGTCGAAGACCGGCAATTTTCGAAGGATTATCTCGATCCCGAGCGCCGGTCGATCGCCAACGCGATCACCGTGGAGTTCAACGACGGGAGCAAGACGCCCGAGATCGTCGTCGAGTACCCAATCGGCCACAGGCGGCGGCGCGAGGAAGGCATTCCGGTGCTGATCGAGAAATTCCGGACCAACCTGGCGCGCCGCTTTGCGGTGAAGCAGCAACGCGCGATCCTCGACGCCGCGCTCGATCCGGCCCGGCTCGCCGCGCTGCCGGTACACGAATTCGTCGACCTGATGGTGGGATAAATGCGCATCGCCATTGCCGCTCTCTTCGCGCTATGCACGCTGCCGGCCGCCGCGCAGGACTATCCGAAGCTCAAGGCGGGCTTGTGGGACATGGAGAGAACATCGGATCGCACGCCGAACCAGACGAACCGCACGTCGATGTGCCTGGACGATTCGGTGCAGCACGACATGTTCGAGATGGGTGTGGGCGCGATGAAGGGCATGTGCAGCAAGCATGATTTCACCTTTACCGGCAATCGCGGCACCGGCGATTTCATCTGCGACATCGGCGGCAGCCGGATGCATACGAAATCGGTGATGGTCCTGACCGGCAACACCGCGTACCGAACCGAGGTCGACACGACCTACGACCCGCCGTTCATGGGGCAGACACAGACGAAGATCGTCATGACCGCACACAACGTCGGCGCCTGCAAGCCGGGTCAGCGTCCGGGCGACATGACCCTGCCCAACGGTCAGACGCTCAACATCCGCGACGCGATGAGCGGCGCGAAAGGCGAGCGCCCGAAACGCAGCCAATAACGGGAAAAGTCATGGCACACAATCTGTTCGACACGCAGAAAGAACTCCGGCTCGCGTCCGGTGCCGTGGGCAGGTTCTACTCGTTGCCGGCGCTGGAAGCCGCCGGGGTCGCCAAGGTATCGCGGCTGCCGGTCTCGATCCGGATCGTGCTGGAGAGCGTACTGCGCAATTGCGACGGGAAGAAAGTGACCGAGGCGCACGTTCGCCAGGTCGCCAACTGGGCGCCCAATGCGCCGCGCACCGACGAAATTCCGTTCGTTGTCGCGCGCGTCGTGCTGCAGGATTTCACCGGCGTGCCGCTGCTGTGCGATCTCGCCGCGATGCGCAACGTCGCGCACGATCTCGATCGCAATCCGAAGCTGATCGAGCCGCTCGTGCCGGTCGACCTCGTCGTCGACCATTCGGTGATGATCGACCACTACGGCTCGCCCGACGCGCTCGATCTCAACATGAAGCTCGAGTTCGACCGTAACGCCGAGCGCTATCAATTCATGAAATGGGGCATGCAGGCGTTCGATACGTTCAAGGTCGTGCCGCCGGGCATCGGCATCGTCCACCAGGTGAACCTCGAATACCTGGCGCCGGGCGTGCACTTCAGGGACGGGGTCTACTATCCCGATACGCTGGTCGGCACCGACAGCCACACGACGATGATCAACGGCATCGGCGTCGTCGGCTGGGGTGTCGGCGGCATCGAAGCCGAGGCCGGCATGCTCGGCCAGCCGGTGTATTTCCTGACGCCCGATGTCGTCGGCGTCAACCTGACCGGGCGGCTGCCGGAAGGTTCGACGGCGACGGACCTCGTGCTGACCGTCACCGAAATGCTGCGCCGGGAAAAGGTCGTCGGCAAGTTCGTCGAATTTTTCGGCGAAGGCACGGCGACGCTGTCGGTTCCCGACCGCGCGACGATCGGCAACATGGCCCCCGAGTACGGCGCGACGATGGGATTCTTCCCGGTCGACGAAGCGACCGTCGACTATCTGCGCGCAACCGGCCGCACCGATGCGCAGCTCGAGGCGTTCGAAGCGTATTTCAAGGCGCAGGGCCTGTTCGGCATTCCGCGCGCCGGCGAGATCGACTACTCGAAGACGCTGTCGCTCGACCTCGCGTCGGTGACGCCGTCGGTCGCAGGACCCAAGCGTCCGCAGGACCGGATCGAGCTGCCGAAGCTGGCCGCGCGCTTTGCCGAGCTTTTCAGCAAGCCGGCCAGCGAGAACGGCTTTTCGCAGACGCCGGAAAAGCTGCGCCGGCGGTACACGACGCTGCCGATGATCGCCGGCCGCGGCGCGATCAGCGATGCGCAACAGCAGCTTGCGCACAACGGTCTGCCCCGCGATGTCGTCGAGATGGTGAACAACCGGCCTACGCCCGACCGCATCGCACCGCAGGCCCCGAAGGCGATCGACATCGGCAACGGCGACGTCATGATCGCCGCGATCACCTCGTGCACGAACACGTCGAATCCGAGCGTATTGCTCGCGGCCGGGCTGCTCGCGAAGAAGGCCGTCGAAAAGGGACTGACCGTCGCGCCGCACATCAAGACGTCGCTCGCGCCGGGCTCGCGAGTGGTCACCGATTACCTGACCAAGGCCGGCTTGTTGTCCTACCTCGACCAGCTTGGATTCAATCTCGCCGCGTATGGCTGCACGACGTGCATCGGCAACGCCGGCGACCTCACGCCCGAGATCAACGACGCGATCGCGAGCCACGATCTCGTGTGCGCGTCCGTGCTGTCGGGCAATCGCAATTTCGAGGCACGGATCCACCCGAATCTGAAGGCGAATTTCCTGATGTCGCCGCCGCTCGTCGTCGCGTACGCGATTGCCGGCAACGTGCTGAAGGATCTGACCACGGAGCCGCTCGGCAAAGGCCGCGACGGTCCGGTTTACCTGCGCGACATCTGGCCGACGTCGCACGAAGTCGCGGCGCTGCTCAACTATGCGCGCGACCCGGTGACGTTCCGCAGGCTGTACGGCGATGTTGCCAACGCGAATCCGATGTGGAAAACCATCGCCGGGTCGAGCGGACAGGTGTACGACTGGCCGACGTCGACGTACATCGCCAAGCCGCCGTTCTTCGATGGCTTCGACATGGTGCCCGCCGCGATCACGAGCATCCGCGGCGCGCGCGCGCTGGGCATCTTCGGCGATTCAGTCACGACGGACCACATTTCGCCGGCCGGCTCGATCAAGCCGACGTCGCCCGCCGGCATCTACCTGCAGGAAAAAGACGTATCGGTGGGCAACTTCAACAGCTACGGCGCGCGCCGCGGCAACCACGAGGTCATGCTCCGCGGCACGTTCGCCAACGTGCGCATCAAGAACCTGATGCTGCCGACCAACGCCGACGGCTCGCGCATCGAGGGCGGCATCACGCTGTTCCAGCGCGGCAATGGCGCCGTTCCCGAGCGCATGCCGATTTACGATGCGGCCATGGAGTACCAGCGCCAAGGCGTCCCGACGGTCATTTTCGGCGGAGAGGAATACGGCACCGGCAGCTCGCGCGACTGGGCCGCGAAGGGCACGCAGTTGCTGGGAGTGAAGGCGGTCATCGCCAAGAGCTTCGAGCGGATCCACCGCTCCAATCTCGTCGGCATGGGCGTGCTGCCGCTGCAGTTCGCACCCGGCGACAGCGCGGAATCCCACGAAATCCGCGGCGACGAAACGTTCGACATCGCCGTGCCCGCGGACATCAAGCCGCAGCAGAGCCTGACGCTGGCGATGACGCGCAAGGATGGCAGCAAGCGCGAGATCCGGGTGCTGTGCCGCATCGATACGCCGATCGAGGTCGACTACTACCGGCACGGTGGCATCCTGCCGTTCGTGTTGCGCGAGCTGGTGCGGGCGGCGTGAGCGCGCCGGGCGGGGCGTGAGCGCGCCGGCTCCGCGTTGAACGCGCCGGCGGCGCACCCGCTGCGGCATGCGCTGCCGCTGTTCCTGCTCGCGGGCGTGTGCCTGTCGTCGCTCGACGCAACCGCGAAATACCTCGTGCGCGAGCATTCGCTGATTCTCGTCGTCTGGGCGCGCTACGCGGGACAGATGCTGGTCGTCACGCCGTTTGCCTGGCATCGCGCGGGACCGGGCTTCTGGCGCACGCGCAAGCTCGGGCTACAACTGCTGCGCTCGCTGATGCTCGTGCTGGCCACGATGGGCTTCTTCGGCGGATTGCGCTACCTGCCGCTCGCCGAAGCGTCGGCGGTCACGTTCCTCGCGCCGATCATCGTCGTCGTGCTGTCGTGGCCGCTGCTGCACGAGCGCGCGACGCGCGCGCGGCGCATCGCGTCCGTTGCGGGCTTCCTCGGGATCGTGATCCTGTTGCGCCCCGGGTCGGCAATCATGCACCCGGCCGTCGTGCTGCTGGTGGGCGCGGCATTTGCGAATGCGCTCTACCAGTTGCTGACGCGCAAGCTCCTCGACGAGGGCATGCACACGACGCTCTTCTACAGCGCAAGCGTCGGCGCGCTGCTGCTGTCGATTGCGCTGCCATGGGCGATCGACGATGCGCGTCCCGTTGCCGGGGCAATCGTCCCCTTCTTGACCCTCGGTCTCTTCGCCGGGCTTGGGCACTGGTTCATGACGCGCGCCTACCTGCAAGCGCCCGCGTCGTTGCTGACGCCGTTCACGTATCTGCAAATTCTCTGGGCGACGGGGTTCGGCTACCTGATCTTCGGGCAGCATCCGGACCGCGTCTCGGCGCTCGGCATGGGCATCATCGTCGCGAGCGGCGTCTCGCTCGCCGCGTGGGAGCGCCGACGGATGCGGCTGCTGTGATGTCGTCGACGATGCGCCCGCAGTTCGTTCGCCTTTGCGGCAACCCGCGGTCCGTGATTTGCCGCCGCCGATGCGCTATAATCAGAGGCTGACGGAAAGCACGAGCATCAGGACGTTTCCGCCAACCGACACGATGTTCCTTTGCGAATTCTGGGAGATGAAGAGATGAAGATGCGTACGCTCGCCGCGTTGACGGCGATAACGCTGGCTGCAACGCTCACGGCGTGCGGTCAGCAAGCTCAGCAGGCTGCCGACAAGGCCAAGGAATCCGCAACCAAGGCGGCAGATTCCGCAGCGACCGCTGCGAAGGACGCCGCGACTGCCGCCACGACCGCCGCCAAGGACGCCACGGACGCGACCAAGGATGCCGCCAGCAAGGCCGCGGATGCGACGAAGGACGCCGCGGCGCAAGCCGTCGATGCAACCAAGGATGCAGCCGCCAAGGCGGGCGACGCTGCGATGAAGGCGACCGACGCGGCAAAGGACGCAGCGAAGAAGTAACCGCGCGCATCGCTGCCCGCAACAACGGCCGTCACCCGACGGCCGTTTTGTTTGGTGGCGCGAGCAGCGGCGTCACCCGTCCCCACGCGAAGCGTGGATCGCAATGCGCGTCGCCTGATGAGGCCGTCGCGCGATGTTCCGTATCAAGCGGGCGGACGAAAGCGGCCGAGGCGTACGTTCGTCGGCCCGCATATGCCATTGGCATTGCGATTGCATCGCATTGGACGGTTGCGCCGGCACCCGGCGCTTTCCCCTCCAAAGGGCAGGACGCATCGTCCCGCAGCGCTGCCGTCGCAACCACCTCCCTTTCTCCGGTGCAATCAGGACGTTGGACGCAACCACTCTCCTGCGCCGCATGCCGCTGGGCGACGCCGAGCTGGCGGTCCCTAGTCGCGGACTGTCGATCACCCAGCGCCGAATTCTGACGCTGCTCGACACCCCCGCCCGCATCGGCACGATCGTCCTGCGGCTTTCGCTCGACCGGGAACGGATCGAGCGCGACGTCGCGCGCCTTGCGCAATCCGGGCTGGTGCGTGAAGAACGAGGGTCCGAAGACGCGGCGCAAGGCGGCGACGCCGTCACGACGGTCCGGCTCGGCGCGCCCGCACTGATGCGCAAGCTTCCGGTCGTCATGGTGGCCGGCGTTGCGGCGGCGCTCGTATGGGTCGGCTGGCAATACGCGCTGCCGCGCACGCCGTCCGCGCCGAGCCGCACGCATGGCGGCGCGACGCAGGCCGGTCTCGATGCGCAAGCGCAATCGGCCGCGGCGGAGCCCGCTGCGATTGCGACTCGCGTGCTGCGCGGTGACATCGCCGACCGCACCCGCGATTCCGCCCGCGCGGCTGCGACGGGCGCGCGCCCGCCTACGCCGGCTGCGAGTCCTGAACGCGCAACTTCGAATGCGGCAGCGATCGCACCGAGCGTTTCCGATCGATCCGCAACGATCGAGGCACCCGCAGATCATGGCGTTGTCGCGATGCCTTCCACGGCCATGCCCGCGCACGCGCAGCACGACTCTCCGAACCCGGGCGACACCACGTCGCCGCCAGGTGCTGCGACAACCCCGGATGCGACCCCGCCGGACGGATCCGCAGCCGCGTCATCGGCAGTCGCCGCGCCCGTGTCCACCGCCGCGCCGCCGGCCACGACAACGCAGGCTTCGCCGCCGACGTCGCAGTCGAGTGTCGCCGCGCCGCCGACGTCGCAACCCGCGGTCACCGCGCCGCCGATATCGGCCCCGCCCGCGCCCCTACCGGCCGCGGCATCTGCGGCGCTCCCCGCGGGCAGCGGCGCGAGCCGGCGGCAATACCCGTCGTGGCGCACACGCAACTCGCGAGCTTGACACCGTCCGCCACGTCGGTGCGAGCGGCGCCGGTGGCACTCGTGCCGATCGCGCGCGAAGCGCCGGACTTCCCGCGTGAGGCGATCGCGCAGGGCATCGAAACGGGGATGGTCAAGGCCCGGTTGGCCATCGATGCGCAGGGCAAGGTCAGCAGCGTCGAGATCGTCGATGCGATGCCGCGTCGCGTTTTCGATCGCGCGGTGCGCGATGCGCTGTCGCGCTGGCAATTCCCGCCTGGCACGGCCGGCCGCTCGACAACGGTCGACGTCGCGTTCAAGCGCGACTGATTCGGTGCGCCAGGCATTTCGGTGCCGGCGTTCGGCGGCGGTCAACGTCCGGCGCGTGCGACCGCTGCAGTAGAATCGGCGGATGACCGAGTCCGTCGTCCCGAATACGTCTCCGACGTCTCCGACCGCGCCCGCGGTTCGGCGCGATCCGCGCAAGGCGGAATTCGAGGTCGACAAGCTGCGCAAGCGCCTGCGCCGGCTCGTCGGCCAGGCGATCGGCGATTACGCGATGATCGAGCGCGGCGACCGCGTCATGGTCTGCCTGTCCGGCGGCAAGGACAGCTACGGACTGCTCGATATCCTGCTGTCGCTGCAGGCGCGCTCGCCGCAGCCGTTCGCGCTGGTCGCGGTCAATCTCGATCAGAAGCAACCGGGATTTCCCGCCGACGTGCTGCCGCGCTATCTCGCGCGGACGCGGCGTCGAATTCCGCATCGCCGAGCAGGACACCTACAGCGTCGTCAAGCGGCGTGATTCCGGAGGGCGCGACGATGTGCTCGCTGTGCTCGCGACTGCGGCGCGGCGCGCTGTACCGGGTCGCGGGCGAGATCGGCGCAACGAAGATCGCGCTCGGGCATCACCGCGACGACATCCTTGCGACGTTCTTCCTGAATCTGTTTCACGGCGGCAAGCTGAAGACGATGCCGCCGAAACTGCGTCTCCGACGACGGCCGGCACGTCGTCATCCGGCCGCTCGCGTACGTGCGCGAGCGCGATCTCGCGCGCTATGCCGAGGCGTGCGCGTTTCCGCTCATTCCCTGCACGCTGTGCGGGTCGCAGGAAAACCTGCAGCGCAAGCAGGTCGCCGCGATGCTGCGCGAGTGGGAGAAGCGCCACCCGGGCCGCGTCGAATCGATCTTCAACGCGATGGGCAACGTCGTGCCGACGCATCTGATGGATCGCACGCTGCACGATTTCGCGGCGGTCGGCGCGACCGGCGAGCCCAGCGCGCGGCGGCGACCGTGCGTTCGACGGCGACCCTGACGCCGCTTGCGCGCCCCGCGGATCTCCGCTATTGCCATCGCGCTCACCGACACGCGCTGATTTCGCGCGGCGCCGCACGATCCGCGTTCGCCGCGCCGCGGCCCGTGCTGAATTCATCGCACCGTGTGGCGTCTGTCCGAACAGGATCTTGCGCGATTCCTCGTCGCGCATCCGCCGGTTTCACGTTGACCGTTTTCGCGATCGCATAGGCGCGCTGCGTCGCGGGACGCGCGGCGATGGCTTCCTTCCAGCGCTTGAGGTCGGGGAAATCCTCGATGTTCTGGCCCTGCCGCTCAGGCAACACCCACGGATAGCACGCGATGTCGGCGATCGAGTAGTCGCCGACGATGAACTCGCGACCGCGCAGCCGCCGATCGAGCACGGCGTACAGGCGGCCGGTCTCGTTGACGTAGCGCTCGATCGCATAGGGAATCGTCTCGGGCGCGTAGCTGCGCGAAGTGATGGTTCTGCCCGGCCATCGGCCCGAGGCCGCCATCTGCCAGAACAGCCACTGGATGCACTGCCACCGGCCGCGCGGATCCGACGGAATCAACCGGCCGGTCTTCTCGGCGAGATAGAGCAGGATCGCGCCCGACTCGAACAGCGCGATCGGCGCGCCGCCGTCCGCCGGCGCGTGATCGACGATCGCGGGGATTCGGTTGTTCGGCGAAATCGCCAGGAACTCGGGCGCGAACTGCTCGCCCTTCGACGATGTTGACCGGCTTCACCGTATACGGGAGGCCCGTCTCTTCGAGGAACATCGTGATCTTGTGCCCGTTGGGCGTCGTCCAGTAGTAGAGATCGACCATCAGTAACTCACGAGCGAGCCGCAAAGTTGACCGGGTACTCTTTGGAATCGTCGGGATCGACCGCGAAGGCGCGCAAAGGTTTCCGTTCGATTCGAGTCAGGCCGCGCGCGGCGGGATCGCCCGCCGCACCTGGACGACGGTTCCGATCGCCACGACGAAGAGCGTGCTGATCGCGTAGAGCATCGCACGCGGCAGCGCGTGATCGAGCAGCAAGCCGAACCAGACCGGCCCCAGCATCGACGCCGATGTCGAGACCGGAATAGACGAATCCGTAGACGCGGCCCGCGGCACCTTTGGGGGTTGCGTTGCGCACGATCAGATCGCGTGACGGACCCGTCGCGCCGACGGACAACCCGATGACGACGAACAGCGGCACGAGGACCGGCATCGGCACGAGGTTGCCCGCCACCAGCATCAGCAGCATCGCGCCGGTCAGCAGTCCCGTCGCCGCGACGCGATCATGCCGGGCCGTGCGCACGGCCAGGAAGCCGCCGACGACGATGCCCGCCGTTCCGCCCAGCAGGTACGCCGTTACCGCGGACGTCGCGACGATCAACGGAATGTCGAGACCGGTGTTGAGTGCGGCCGGCAGGAACGTCTGCAGTCCGACCACCGCGGTCGTCTGGAAGATGAAATAGAAAAAGCACAGCAGGATCGCCGGCTGCACGAACAAACCCGATGCTGCCCTTCAGCGTATGCAGATGCGCGTCGGGCGCGCGTTGCGACGTCAGGAGCCGCTGCTCCTTCGCCAGCACGCCCAGCACGATCAGCCCGACGACGCCCATTGCGCACAGCGCAACGCGCCATCCGAACGCGGAGCCCAGCCCGAAACTCACGATTGGCGCGAGCGCATAGCCGAGGTTGCCGCTGACGCCGTGCGTCGAATACGCATGACCCAGCCGCCGCGGCGTCACGTTCGCATTGAGAATCGCGAAGTCCGATGGGTGAAACACGCCGTTGCCGGCGCCCATGATCGCCGCGCAGGGGAACAGCCACCAGGGATTGGGCGCGAGCGAGGCGGCCAGCGTGCCGCCGGTCAGCAGCGCCAGGCCCGACAGCAGGATCAGCCGGGCGCCACGGCGATCGACGAAGAATCCGGCGGCGAATTGAACGAGGCCACTCGCGACATAGAACGCGCCGACGACGAGCCCGAGCATCGTCCACGAGACATCGAACTCGGCGCGCAACAGCGGAAACAGCGGCGGAAGCGCGAGCTGCAGGAAGTGCGACAAGCCGTGCGCAAGGCTGACGACGCCGATGACGCGGGCATCCCGGCGGAACGACTCGGCGGGTGCGGTATCCAATGCGGGTGAACGTGTAAGGATGCGGCGAGAAAGATCCACTATAACGCACGGGCGCCGCCGGCGCCGTCACGCCTTCATCACCCTCGTGAGAATCGCAATGACCGATACCCTCCGCAAAACCGACGCCGACTGGAAAGCCGAGCTGACACCCGAGCAGTATCGCGTCACGCGCAGACAAGGCACCGAGCGCGCATTCACCGGTGAATTCTGGGACCATCACGCGGATGGCCTGTATCGATGCGTCTGTTGCGGCACGCCGCTCTTCGACGCGTCGACGAAATTCGAATCGGGCACCGGCTGGCCATCGTTCTACGCACCGGTATCGAAGGAAAACGTGCGCGAAGAAGTCGACAACTCGCTCTTCGCGCGGCGTACCGAAGTGGTCTGCGCGTCGTGCGACGCGCACCTGGGTCATGTGTTTCCCGATGGCCCGGCCCCGACCGGCCAGCGCTATTGCATGAACTCGGCGGCGCTCACGTTCGAGCCGAAATCCGAACCGTATAAATCTGATCCATCAGAGTAAGTATCCGTTGTAAGTAATTGTTTAGGCGTGTTTAGGAATACGTCAATGAATCCGCTTGACGTCTGGTATCAAAATGATATCATTCTGATACCGGCACCGATTCACTTCCATTGCGCCGGACTGGGAGGCTCGATGGAACACGAAATTCGCAGCAACGGCACGACGCACGACGAAACCCGGATTGCGACCGCCAACGGATTTGTCGCGCTGGCGATCGGCCTGCTGTTGCTCGCCGGCGGCGCAACATCGTTATGGCAATCCGTCGCGCATGGCGGCGTTACATGGTTCGGGTTCGTCGCGGGACTCGTCATCATCGCGATCGGTGCATTGACGCTTGCGGGCCTGTACACGCTGCAGCCCAACGAAGCCGCCCTGCTCCTCCTGTTCGGCGCCTATCGCGGCACGACGCGCGTTTCCGGCCTGCGTGCGACCAACCCGTTCTACACGCGCCGCAAGCTGTCGCTGCGCGCACGCAACCTGAACGGCGAGCGGCTCAAGGTGAACGACAAGCGCGGCAATCCGATTGAGATCGCGGCGGTCGTCGTATGGCATGTCGACGACACCGGCAAGGCTTCGTTCGACGTCGACGATTACGAGAATTTCGTCAAGGTCCAGAGCGAAGCCGCCGTGCGCCACCTCGCATCGTCGTTCGCCTACGATCATGGCGACGCGGACGAAGACACCGCGCCGACGCTGCTCGCCAGCGGCGACATCGTGGCGCGAGCGCTCGTGCAGGAACTCGAGGCGCGGCTCGATCAGGCCGGCGTCGTCGTCGACGAGGCGCGGCTCATGCATCTCGCCTATGCGCCGGAAATCGCGCAGGTGATGCTGCGCCGCCAGCAGGCGGAGGCGATCATCTCGGCGCGGACGAAAATCGTCCACGGCGCGGTGTCGATGGTGCAGATGGCGCTCGCAGATCTGTCCGCCAAGCAGGTCGTCAATCTGGACGACGAGCGCAAGGCCGCAATGGTGTCGAACCTGATGACCGTGCTGTGTTCCGAAAGCGACGTTCAGCCGGTGATCAACACCGGCACGCTGTATCACTGACGCACGCGATGACCCGGGAGCGATTTCGATGAATCGTTTGCTGGCCGCCCTCGTCGCAGTCATGATCGCCGGCGGCATGGGCCTGGTTGCCGCTACGTCGGACGCACTGCCCGCAGCGATCGCCACGCATTTCGGCCTCAACGGCGAACCCAACGGCTGGATGACGCACGCGCGCTACATGACGGGAATCTACGCGTTGGTCGTCGGATTTCCTCTCATCACCGCGTTGCTCGTCGGCACGCTGCCTCGGTTTGCGCCACGCATCACGAAACTGCCGAACCGCGACTACTGGCTCGCGCCGCCGCGTCGCGCGGATACGCTGCGGCGACTGTCCACGTACGCGCTCGTGCTCGCCGCGACCAGCGTCGTGCTGATCCTCGGCGTGCATCTGCTGGTACTCGCCAAGAACGTGACCGGACCGGGAAGCCCGCCGCTCGCAGTGCCGATCGTTCTGATGGCCGTAGCGATCGTCGGCATGACGGCGGCCGCGATTGTGGTCAAGCGGCGGTTTCGCCAAGTCGGATGATCGACCGCCGCACGTCGACCGGCTGCCGCGCGCACGCGTAGCCCCGCCGCGTCATGGCCGCCAAGAAATCCTTCCTGCTGCGCATCGAGCCCGCGCTCTGGGCCGAGGTCGAACGGCTCGCGCAAACCGAATTGCGCAGCGTCAATGCGCAAATCGAGTTCCTGTTGCGCGAAGCGCTGCGGCGTCGCGGCATTGCCCCGGCTCCCGCAGCGTCCGAGAACACCCGAGGCGGATCGAACTAGAGGGCCGGCGTCCCGCCCCCACTGTCGAGACGCGCGGGGCCGCGACGCCGACGGCGCAAGCGCCGGTGGTGCGGGTGCGCTCAGCGGAACTTCATCGCGCCGCCAGTGCGCGCGCGAGGAAATTGCCGACCGCGGCGATTTCCTCCGCGACGGCCGCGTGGTCCATCCGATAGGCGTGCCATTCGACGCTCCACCCACCCTTCTCTAGCGCGAGCCGCGACTGCTCGGCGGCGGCGAACGGGATGACCTGATCGAGCGTGCCGTGCGCCATGAAGATCGCAACCTCGCGATTGGCGGCGCTCGCCTCCGCCTGCACGCGATCGGCCGCGATCAGGTACGTCGACAAGCCCACGATGCCGGCGAGTCGCGTCGCGTGACGCACGCCTGCGTAGAGTGCGATCGCGCCCCCTTGCGAGAAGCCCGCGAGCACGGTGCGATCCGCGGCGATGCCGCGCGCGGTTTCGCGCGCCAGCAGGTTTTCCACGTGCGCCTGCGAGCGCCTGACGCCGTCGACGTCCGCGCGCTCGTTCAGATTCGCCTGGCGGATGTCGTACCACGCGCGCATCCGCATGCCGTTGTTGATCGTCACCGGCATCACCGGCGCATGCGGAAAGATGAATCGGATCGCCAGCTCGCGCGGCAAGCCCAGCGTCGGCACGACCTCCGACCACCCGCGGCCATCGTCGCCGAGACCGTGCATCCAGATCACCGCGGCATCGGGCGCGGCCCCGGTTTCGATTTCGATCGCATCCAGCAACGGTTCGCTCATCTGCGGCAAGTCCTGAGAGGGAAGCCGCGCATTTTACCGAAGCATCGTGAGGCGCCGGGCCGGCCCCGCGATCATTCTTTGGGAATGCGTCGCGCGACCCCATGTTCAAGCGGAGAATTGCCATCGCGACCTGGCGTTTTCATGGACGGTGCGAGGCGATGAGGCGTATGATGCGCGCCCAGACGATCGGGGCCACGAGCCTTCGATCTCGCGCGGATCCGGACGTTAGATCGGATCGAACACGCGTCCAAAAGACACGATCCACTCGCGGAGCTTCACGATGAATCCTGCCGGCACTGTCGCGCTTCGCGACGTCTCGCTCGACGACAAATACGAGCTCGGCTCCGGCCGCGTCTTCCTGACCGGCGTCCAGGCGCTCGTCCGCCTGCTGATCCTGCAGCGCCAGCGCGACACGCAGGCGGGCCTCAACACCGGCGGATTCGTGTCGGGCTACCGCGGCTCGCCGCTCGGCGGCCTCGACCTGTCGCTGTGGAAGGCGCAGAAGTTCCTCGACCGCGCGCACATCAAGTTCCAGCCGGGACTGAACGAAGACCTCGCGGCCACGGCGATCTGGGGCTCGCAGCAGGTCAATCGATGTACCCGGGCGCGAACGTCGATGGCGTCTTTGCGATGTGGTACGGCAAGGGACCCGGCGTCGACCGCTGCGGCGACGTGTTCAAGCACGCGAACTTCGCCGGCACGTCGAAGCACGGCGGCGTGCTGGTGCTCGCGGGCGACGATCACGCGGCCAAGTCGTCGACGCTGCCGCACCAATCCGATCACCAGTTCTCGGCGGCGATGATGCCGGTGCTCTATCCGTCGTCGGTGCAGGAGATCATCGACCTCGGCCTGCACGGCTGGGCGATGAGCCGCTACTCCGGCTGCTGGGTCGGCTTCAAGTGCGTGTCCGACACCGTCGAAAGCTCGTCGTCGGTGCATGGCGATGCCGACCACGTCGAGATCATCGTGCCGGACGATTTCCCGCTGCCGCCGGATGGCGTGTCGATCCGCTGGCCCGACGCATTCCTCGCCACCGAAGCGCGGATGCAGGACTACAAGATCTACGCAGCGCTTGCACTACTGCCGCGTCAACAAGCTGAATCGCATCGTCATCGATTCGCCGAGGCCGCGGCTCGGCATCATCACCAGCGGCAAGAGCTACCTCGACGTGCGCCAGGCGCTCGACGATCTCGGCATCACCGAAGCCGACGCGGCCGAGATCGGGCATCCGCGTGTTCAAGGTCGCGATGCCGTGGCCGCTCGAGCCCGAGGGCGTGCGCCATTTCGCCGAAGGCCTCGACGAAATCCTGGTCGTCGAGGAAAAGCGCCAGATCGTCGAATACCAGCTGAAGGAGCAGCTCTACAACTGGCGCGACGACGTGCGCCCGCGCGTCGTCGGCAAGTTCGACGAAAAGGGCGAATGGGTGCGGCCGCACGGCGACTGGCTGCTGCCGGCGCTGTCCGAGCTCACGCCGGCGATGATCGCGCGCGTCATCGCGCAGCGCATCGAGCGCCTCGACCTGCATCCGCGCACGATCGAGAAGATCCGCCAGCGCGTCGACTTCATCAACGCGAAGGAGCCGCGCTCGCCAAGCCGAAGATCACCCTCGCGCGCATCCCCTACTTCTGCTCGGGCTGTCCGCACAACACGTCGACGAAGGTGCCCGAAGGCAGCCGCGCGACGGCCGGCATCGGCTGCCACGTGATGGCGATCTGGATGGACCGCAGCACGTCGACGTTCACGCACATGGGCGGCGAAGGCGTGCCGTGGATCGGCCAGGCGCCGTTCACCGACGAGAAGCACATCTTCGCGAACCTGGGCGACGGCACGTACTACCACAGCGGCATCCTCGCGATCCGCGCCGCGGTCGCCGCCAGGGTCAACATCACCTACAAGATCCTCTACAACGACGCGGTCGCGATGACCGGCGGCCAGCCGGTCGACGGCCCGATCTCGCCCGCAAGCCATCGCGCGGCAGATGCGCGGCCGAAGGCGTGACGAAGATCGTCGTCGTCAGCGACGAGCCCGACAAGTATCCGCCGAACTATTTCGCGGACGACATCGAGATCCATCACCGCGACGACCTCGACGACGTGCAGCGCGCAGCTGCGCGACACGACCGGCACGACGGTCCTCCTCTACGACCAGACGTGCGCGGCCGAAAAGCGCCGCCGCCGCAAGCGCGGCAAGTTTCCCGATCCCGCCAAGCGCGTCGTCATCAACGAGCTGGTCTGCGAAGGCTGCGGCGACTGCGGCGTCAAGTCGAATTGCGTGTCGGTCGCGCCGGTCGAGACCGAGTTCGGCCGCAAGCGCACGATCGACCAGTCCTCGTGCAACAAGGACTATTCCTGCGTCAACGGCTTCTGCCCGAGCTTCGTCACCGTCGAAGGCGGGCAGCTGCGCAAGCCGAAGAAGGCGGACAGCGCCGATTTCTCGCAGCTGCCCGAGCCCGCGCTCGCGTCGACGCGCAGACCCGTACGGCATCGCTCGTCACCGGCATCGGCGGCACCGGCGTCGTGACGATCGGCGCGCTGCTCGGCATGGCCGCGCACCTCGAAGGCAAGGGCTGCAGCGTGCTCGACATGACCGGCCTCGCGCAGAAGAACGGCGCCGTCGTGTCGCACGTGCGCATCGCCGACACGCCGGAGCAGCTGCTACGCGACGCGCATCGCGGCCGGCGAGGCGAGGCTCGTGCTCGCCTGCGACATCCTGACCGGCGTCGGCGACGAGGCGCTCGCGAAGATGCAGAAGGGCGTGACGAAGGCGCTGGTCAACACGGCGCTGGTGATGCCGGCGCAATTCACGCGCGAGCCCGACCTCGCGTTCCCGACCGGCTCGATGGAACAGGAGATCAAGGACGCCGTCGCGCCGGGCGACGCCGAATTCCTCGACGCGACGAAGCTCGCCACCGGACTGATGGGCGACTCGATCGCGACCAACCTGTTCATGGTCGGCTACGCGTACCAGCGCGGCCTGTTGCCGGTCGGCGAGGCGGCGATCCTGCGCGCGATCGAGCTGAACGGCGCCGCCGTCGAATCGAACAAGCAGAGCTTCAACTGGGGGCGGCTCGCGGCGATCGATCCCGCGCAAGGTCGCGGCGGCCGCGATTCCGACGGCCAAACCCGAGTCGCAGCGGCTGTCGGAATCGCTCGACGAGATGATCGAGCGGCGGCAGCGGTTCCTCGACCGACTACCAGGACGCCGCGTATGCGAAACGCTATACCGACCTCGTCGCGAAGGTGCGCGCAGCAGAGGCGGCGAAGCAGCCGGGCAGCACCGACCTGACGGAAGCCGTCGCGCGCTATTACTTCAAGCTGCTCGCGATCAAGGACGAATACGAAGTCGCGCGCCTGTACGCCGAGACCGATTTCGTCAAGCGCGTCGCCGCGCAGTTCGAAGGCGACTACAAGCTCACGTTCCACCTCGCGCCGCCGACGCTCAACAAGCCCGAGCAAGGACACCGGCGAGCCGAGGAAATCGACGTATGGACCGTGGATGATGCCGGTGTTCCGCGTGCTCGCGAAACTGCGGCGCTTCCGCGGCGGCGCGCTCGACGTCTTCGGCAAGACCGCTGAACGCAGGCAGGAACGCGCGCTGATCGGCCAATACGAAACGCTGGTCGACGAATTGCTGACCCGGCTCTCGCCGCAGCAGCTACGAGCTGGCGGTTTCGCTCGCGTCGATTCCCGAGTACATCCGCGGCTACGGCCACGTGAAGGAGCGGCACCTGCAGGACGCGAAGGCGCGCGAGGCTGCGCTGCTCGAACGCTTGCGCGGCGCGCCCGAGAGCGCTGCTGCGCAGAAGGTCGCTGCCGTCGCCGCCGATTGATCCGTCGAGGCGCGGCAAGCGCGACCGCGGCATACACCAGCCCGCGCTCGCGCCAACGCCTCAAGCGCCGCGACGCTTGCGCGTGCCGGACTCCTGGTGCGGCATCAGTTGCGCGGCCGGCGCATCAGGCGCGGGCAAATCCATGACGCTGCGCTCGGCCGCGGCCAGCCGCGCGGCGGTCGGCGGCATCGCCGGCGCGTCGATCTGCGGCCGGGTGCCCAGTCCAAGCGCGCTCGTGAGATCGCCGCAGGTGTCACGGCGCCAGCGGCTCAGGTACGGCACTTCAACACCGAAGCGCGATTCGATCAGCCTCAGCGTGGACGTGTGGTCGAAGGTGTCGCCGACGACATAGCCCCCCCTGGAAAACGGCGAAACGACGAGGCATGGAACGCGAAATCCCAACCCGACCGGCAGCCCGTTGACGAATTCGCCCGGCGTGCCGGGCGGCGGCGTCGGGGGCACGACATGGTCGAACTGACCGTCGTTCTCGTCGTAGTTGATGATCACCACCGAGCGCGACCATGCGCGGGAATTCGACCACAGCGCTTGCAGCACTTCGCGGGTGTGGTTTTCGCCGGCTGCGGGCAGATAGTCCGGGTGCTCGCTCACCGTCGAGGGCGGCACGATCCAGGTCACCTGCGGCAAGTTGCCGGTCGCGAGGTCGTGCAGGAGCTCGTAGTACGGTCGATTGCGGAGGGCGTGATCGCGCAACGGCGAGCTCTTCGGACTCTTCTGGTACGCGGAAAAATGCTTGACCACGTTGCAGCCGTAGTCGTCGAGGTCATGATAGATGCGCCACGAGATGCCGGCCCGTTCGAGCCGCTCGGGATACGTTTCCCAACTGAAACTGCGGTCGCTGTTGTCGAGCGCGGGGCGGCCGAAGTTGCCGTCGGCATCGATCGAGCCGGTCATCAGGAACAGCCGATTCGGATAGGTGGGGCCGAAAAACGAGCAGTGGTAGCCGTCGCAGATGGTGAACGCGTCCGCGAGCGCGTAATAAAACGGCAGGTCGTCGCGCGTCATGTAGCCCATCGTGAGCGGACCTGCGGCGCCGTCGACCGCGCGATGGATGCGAAGCCAGCTATCCATCGCGCCGCCGTTCCAGCACCTGTGCTGCGGTCCCCAGCCGTGATTGAGATCGTGCAATCGCTGCGCGCTGGTGACGCGCGTGTCGAGGCGAAACGGCAGGACGTACCCGTCGGGATGCGCCGCGTCCGGCTGATGGAAGACCGAGCGCCCGTCGGCGAAGGTGAGCGCGGCCGGATCGTCGAATCCGCGCACGCCGGCGAGCGTGCCGAAATAGTGATCGAAGGAGCGGTTCTCCTTCATCAGCACGATCACGTGGTCGATGTCCGACAGCCGCGCCGGCTGCCCCGGCACGGAAAGGGCGCTGGCGCAGCCATCGAGCGCCGCGCCTGCGGTAACGGCGGCGGCGGATTGCAGGAAGCGCCGGCGCGCGGGGTCGTGGAGGGACACGTGTGGGCGCGTACGAGCGCCGAATCAAACGGCGTACCGCATTGTGCATTCCGACGCCGGAACCGGCAACGTGCAGCAACAATTCGTACCCGCCCGCCGCTCGACCGATAATGACACCCCGCCGCTCGTTACGGAGTTCGCCTGATGGCCGTGAATCGCAACCCGTTCGACCTGTCCGGCCGCGTCGCGCTCGTGACAGGGGCTTATCGCGGCCTGGGCTTCGCGATCGCGCGAGGACTGGCGACCGCCGGTGCGCGCGTGGTGATCAACGGCCGCGATCCCGACGCGCTGGCCGGCGCGGTGGCGGCGCTTGGGGACGACGGACTGACCGTTGAGAGCGCGCTCTTCGATGTTACCGACGCCGGGGCGGTTCGCGACGGCGTGGCGGTTGTCGCCGAACGCGTCGGCGCGATCGACATCCTGGTCAACAACGCCGGCATCCAGCGACGGCATGCCTTCGTCGACTTTCCGCAAGCACGACTGGGATGCGATCATCAGGACCAACCTCACCGCGCCGTATCTCGTCTCGCAGGCGGTGTTGCCGGCGATGATCGCGAAGCGGCGCGGCAAGATCGTTCACATTGCGTCGCTGCTGAGCGATCTCGGCCGGCCGAGCGTCGTCCCCTATACCGCGGCGAAGGGCGGCGTCCGGCAACTGACGCGCGGGATGGCGGTGGAGCTCGCGCCGCACAACATCCAGGTCAACGCGATCGCGCCCGGCTATTTCGCGACGGAGATGAACCGCGCACTGCTCGATGACGCCGAATTCGACGCGTGGGTGAAGCGGCGCACGCCCGCGGGCCGCTGGGGCGAGCCGGACGAGATCGCCGGCCTCGCCGTGTTTCTCGCGTCGTCCGCGGCCGACTACATCACCGGCCAGAACATCATGATCGACGGCGGAATGTCGGTGGCGCTGTGAGCGGGTGACGAGGGGCCCCGCTGTCGCGAAGCGCAGCGGGGATCGGAACCCATCGCGAATCAGCGCCGGAGGCCGACGACGTTACGCGACGCGTCCCCATAACCTCGCGTGGAGGCCGAGCTGTGAGCGGGTGACACGGGGCCTTTATGTGGGATCAGAGCCGTAATAAATGGACCACGAAGGCAACCGCGCAGGGTGCTCAGAGATTCCATTTATTACGGCTCTGACCCCTTCGCGGCCACTGACCCCTTCGCCGCCAGCGCCTGCGCCGCCTGGAACAGATTTCCCGAGCGGGCTCCCGAGCGGCAGAACGCCAGCACCGGCTTCGGCAACGCCTGCAGGAGATCGCGCATCCGCGCAATCTCCTCGCGGCGTCTGATACGACGACTGCACCGGCAGAAACGCGTAGCGAACGCCCGCCGCTTCGGCAGCCTGTTGCATCGTGTCCGACGTCGGTTGCAGGGGACCGGCCTCGAAATCGGGACGGTTGTTGATGACGCTGCGAAAGCCGGCCGCGGCCGCCTGCGCAAGGTCGTCGGCGGCCATTTGCCCCGCCGTGGCGAAGTCGGAGGTGAGCCACCGGTATGCGAACGCCATGCGCGCGATCCTCTCCCGCCAGCGCGATCAGCCCGGCGTCTTCTGCACCGCGGGTTTGCGGTCGAGAAGCCGATACAGCCATGTGAGCCCCGCCGTCGTGCTCTTGGCCGGTCGATATTCGCAGCCGACCCAGCCGTCGTAGCGCAATTCGTCCAGCACCTTGAACAGGTGCGCGTAGTTGACCTCGCCCGCGTCCGGCTCATGCCGGCCCGGCACGCTGGCGATCTGGACGTGGCCGATGTGCGGCAGGTACCGCCGCAGATTTTCGGTGAGATCGCCCTCGACGATTTGCGCGTGATAGAAATCCATCTGCACCTTGAGATTGGCCGCGCCGATTTCGGTTCTGATCGCGTGCGCCTGCGCCTGCGTGGTCAGCAGGTAATCCGGCATGTCGCGCGGATTGATCGGCTCGATCAGCACGGTGACCGACCGCGCCGCGGCTTCCGCGCACGCGAAGCGCAAATTGCGCACATACGTGCGCACGCGGCGCTCGCGTTCGACGGCATCGGCGCCCGGCGGCAGCACCCCCGCCATCACGTGCACGCGTGTGCAACCCAGCGCCTGCGAATACTGCAGCGCGTTGGCGATGCTGGCGGCGAATTCGTGCTCGCGCCCCGGCAGCGACGCGAGTCCGCGATCACCCGCCTCCCATTCGCCGGGCGGCGTGTTGAGCAGCACGACCTCGAGACGATGCTCGCGTTGCTGGGCGACCAGCTCGTCGATCCGGTATTCGTACGGGAACGCGAATTCGACCGCGCGAAAGCCGGCGTGCGCGGCCTCGCCGAAGCGCTCGAGAAACGGCACCTCGTTGAACAGGAACGTCAGGTTCGCGGCAAATCGAGGCATCGTCGATTGCGTAAGGATCCGGCCACGTGTCGCTGGTTCGGAGACTGCGTGCGCGGTCTAGCGCGGGTTTACAATTGGCGGTGTGATTGTGCGCCGTGAACGCTTGGCCGTGCAATCCGATGCAATTCGACGCGTACCGTGTTCTTCTCCCGCGCTTCCGATCCGTCGCCGCACAACCGGGCGGCCCCGAGCATCGCGCTTGCTCGGGAGCCATCGGCCGGACGCACCGCGCGCACTGCGGCACTGTCGCAAATCTGCAACGTGGGCGTTCCGCCGGTCGGATATCGCATTTTTCCCGCGCCGCTGTGGACAAACCGGTGGATAGCCGGTGCAAAGGCAGGTGATGGTTCGGCCGCGGCCTCGGAGCGCGCTGTTTTTCTTCCGCTTTTGCCGCGGCCTCGTCTGTGGACTAAAAAGGCCTTGCGCTTGCCCCCCCGAGCTACTATGCTTAGTATTGAAAGCCCAGCCCGACACAACATATAGTAGATTTAATCAGAATGTCATCTTTGGGCGCCGCCCTGGCGCCCCCGGCGTTTGGGATGCGGAGAACCGACGCCACTTTCGCGGGCCCGCTGCCCGGAAAGTCGCGCCCGTTGGCGCGATGCGCGATCGCGCTTCTCCGTGAACAGCGCTGCCGCCGAGCAGCAACGAGCCAGCATCGATCAGGAGCACACCTCATGCGTATCGCCCCCACTTCCAAGTCCCCCACCGCGCAGCCGCCGCGGGATCTGATCGTGGGTGAGCCTGGAAGTCCGGTCGGCGAGCAGCGCCGATCCCCGCTTCGCCCAGTTCAAGGTGATCCGCCGCAACGGCTCCGTCGTGGCGTTCGAGCCGGCCAAGATCACGATCGCGATGACCAAGGCGTTCCTGGCCGTCAATGGCGGCCAGGGCGCGGCTCGGCGCGCGTGCGCGACGAGGTGACGAAGCTCACCGACGCCGTCGTCGTGGCGCTGCTGAAGCGCAAGCCCGACGGCGGCGCGATCCACATCGAGGAAATCCAGGACCAGGTCGAGCTGGCGCTGATGCGCGGCGGCGAGCACGAGGTCGCGCGCGCGTACGTGCTCTACCGCGAAAAGCGCACGCAGGAGCGCGCGCAGGAAAAACAGAAGAAGAGCGCGCAAGACCGAGGACACGACGCTGCACGTGCTCGACAACGGCGTGCGCAAGCCGCTCGACTTCGAGCGCCTCACCGACGCTGGTCAAGGAGTCCTGCGAGGGCCTTGCCCGACGCCGAGCCCAACCGCATCCTCAAGGCGACGCTGAAGGACCTCTACGACGGCGTGCCGATGGAGGAAGTGCGCAAGTGCGTCGTGCTCGCCGCGCGCACGCTGATCGAAAAGGACCCCGCGTATTCGTACGTCACCGCGCGCCTGCTGCTCGACGCGCTCCGCTTCGAGGCGCTGGGCGAGGAAGCGACGCAGGCGCGACATGGCGACGAAGTACGCCGAGTACTTCCCGCACTTCGTCAAGCACGGCATCAAGGTCGGCCTGCTGAACGAGGCGCTCGCGCAGTTCGACCTGGCGAAGCTCGGCGCCGCGCTCGAAGCCGGAGCGCGACCTGCAGTTCGGCTACCTCGGCCTGCAGACGCTCTACGACCGCTACTTCCTCGTCGACCAGTACGTCGGCGGGCGCCGCTTCGAGTTGCCGCAGTGCTTCTTCATGCGCGTCGCGATGGGGCTCGCGCTGAACGAAGTCGATCGCGAAGCGCGCGCGATCGAGTTCTACGACGTGCTGTCGACGTTCGACTTCATGAGCTCGACGCCGACGCTGTTCAACGCCGGCACGCATCGCTCGCAGCTTTCGTCGTGCTACCTGACGACGGTGCCCGACGACCTCGACGGCATCTACGAGGCGATCAAGGAGAACGCGCTGCTCTCGAAGTTCGCCGGCGGCCTCGGCAACGACTGGACCAACGTGCGCGCGCTGGGCTCGCACATCAAGGGCACCAACGGCAAGTCGCAGGGCGTCGTGCCGTTCCTGAAAGTCGTCAACGACACGGCCGTCGCCGTCAACCAGGGCGGCAAGCGCAAGGGCGCCGTCTGCGCGTACCTCGAGACGTGGCACCTCGACATCGAGGAATTCCTCGAGCTGCGCAAGAACACCGGCGACGACCGCCGCCGCACGCACGACATGAACACGGCGAACTGGATTCCCGACCTGTTCATGAAGCGCGTCGTCGAAGGCGGCGACTGGACGCTGTTCTCGCCGTCCGACGTGCCCGACCTGCACGACATCTGGGGCCGCGCGTTCGAGGAAGCGCTATCAGCGCTACGAGGACAAGATCGCCCGCGGCGAGCTGCACGCTCTTCAAGCGCGTTCCGGCCGTGCAGCTGTGGCGCAAGATGCTGTCGATGCTGTTCGAGACGGGCCATCCGTGGATCACGTTCAAGGACGCGTGCAACGTCCGCTCGCCGCAGCAGCACGTCGGCATCGTGCACAGCTCGAACCTCTGCACGGAAATCACGCTCAACACCAGCGAGACCGAAATCGCCGTGTGCAACCTCGGGCTCGGTCAACCTCCTCGCCCACATGCACGAGATCGACGGTCGCTGGCAGCTCGACCAGGCGAAGCTGAAGCGCACGATCACCACCGCGATGCGCATGCTCGACAACGTCATCGACATCAACTACTACGCGGTCGCCAAGGCGCGCAACTCGAACCTCAAGCATCGGCCGGTCGGCCTCGGCATCATGGGCTTCCAGGACTGCCTGCACGCGATGCGCGTGCCCTACGCGTCCGCGGCGGCGCTGCAGTTCGCCGACACGTCGATGGAAGCCGTCTGCTACCACGCGTACTACGCATCGACGGAGCTCGCCGAAGAGCGCGGCCGCTACGCGTCGTACAAGGGCAGCCTGTGGGATCGCGGCCTGCTGCCGCAGGACACGCTGCAGCTGCTGCGCGACGAGCGCGGCGGCTACGTCGACATCGACGAATCGTCGATCGCTCGACTGGACCGCGCTGCGCGCGCGCATCGACGAGCACGGCATGCGCAACTCGAACTGCGTGGCGATCGCGCCGACGGCGACGATCTCGAACATCATCGGCGTCGCCGCGTCGATCGAGCCCGAGTACCAGAACATCTACGTGAAGTCGAACCTGTCCGGCGAGTTCACCGTCGTCAACGAGCAGCTCGTCCGGGACCTGAAGCAGCTCGGGCTGTGGGACGACGTGATGGTCGTCGGACCTCAAGTACTTCGACGGCTCGCTCGCGAAGATCGATCGCGTTCCGGCCGAACTGCGGGAGCTCTATGCGACGGCGTTCGAAGTCGAGCCGGCGTGGATCGTCGAGGCCGGCGCGCGGCGCCAGAAGTGGATCGACCAGGCGCAGAGCCTCAACATCTACATGGCGGGCGCATCGGGCAAGAAGCTCGACGACACGTACAAGCTCGCGTGGATGCGCGGCCTGAAGACGACGTACTACCTGCGCACGCTCGCCGCAACGTCTGCCGAGAAATCGACGGGACAGGGCGGCGAGTTGAACGCGGTGCCGGAGTCCGGCGGCACTGAAGGCGGTGAGCTGCGACGGGTCGCCGCAAGAGCCGACGCCGCTGGCGGAAGCCGAGCCGGCGTTCTGCGCGATCGACGATCCGCACGTGCGAGGTCTTGCCAGTAACAGGCTTTCGGCCACGACGCGCCACGATGACCGCAGCACTCGCCGTTTCGATCGCGCCGGAAGCGGAGCAGCCGCCTGGCGCACGAGCGCGTGCAGGTGCTCGAGCCGCGCCCGGGCGTGCGTCAGGTGCTGCTCGTGACCGCGAGCCGAGCGGAGGGTGCGCAGGACCATCACGTCATCATCGTGCTCGGCGGCGGCGGCGGCGGTTTTTCGATGACGTCGATGGATGGGGTATTGCGGGTTCATGGCGGCCTTCCGCCGGCGCAGCGACAGCGGCTGGCGAAGGCGATCGGCGGCGCGGTCGTTGCACTGTCACCGCCCACCGACCGGCCGGTGATGGATCGGACGTGGCGGATGTCCGATGGACATGTCGCCGACCTGCAGTCCGCGGTGGACTGGACGAAGGCGCAGTGGCCGCTGGCGCCAGACGTGGATACTCGGCTTCAGCAGCGGTGCACTGTCGGCGGCCTTGCGACGGCGTGCATCGGCGAGCTGGCCGGCGCCGTATTGCTGGCGTGTGCCGAGGAGGCGCTCGAGCAGCCGCAGAAGACGGAGCGCATGCGCGTGCTGGCCGTGCGTCCACCGGCGCGACAGTTGCTTGTCGTATGCAACGCTCGCGCACACGCGAGGGACGCAAGACGCTCGTGACCGTGCATGACGAGCGTCAGCCGTGGGCGGATGTCGCACCTCCCGGCGTGACCGGCACGGCAGTTTGGCGGCAAGGAATATCAAGTGGTGGACGTCATTGCGCGGTGGATTCTCACCGGCACGGCGCCCGACGAAATTCGGTGAACCGGTTTAGCGACGGCAGCGATGACCCCAAGAGCATCGCGCGGCGGCACCGGAGACGACGGACCCGCGCGGACCCAGACAGGACGCGAAGTTGGCGTGGACGCGCCAGGGACCAGCAAGACCGAAAGGGCCGGCAACGGCTCGCTGTTGTTCTGCTGGGGGCGCGCGGCAGTCGTCGAAGCAGAAGCCGCCGCGCGCCGATTTTTCCCAGCGCTGGATTCCCGGTGCAGTGCGGCCGGATGGTTGCCGAGCGCCTGCGAGCGCATCGGCAACCGGCGGCCGTGCGCGTCGTCCACTTCGCGAAAGGAGGCACCTGTTGGCCCGGTACGAGTACGCACCCCGACACGTGGTAGACGCACGTTATCTCGGTGACTACAAGGTCTGGCTGGAATTCAACGATGGACGCAAAGGCGTGGTCGATCTCGCGGACGAGCTGCACGGCGAAGAGCTCGAGCCGCTCCGCGATCGCGATCGCTTCTCGCAGTTCTACCTGGACTACGGACTTGCGTCGATCGCCTGGCTCGACGGCCAGGATTTCACGCCGGAGTTCCTCTACGACAAGTTGAAGGCGATGAACTGACGAACGTACCGCCGGAGCCCGTCACCCTCCCCGCCGGGACGCCCGGCGGGGACTGGCGGTACCGGCCGTGAAATATCCGAATCTGCCCCAATATGAAGAAAGTAGTTCCGGAGACACCCGCCATGCTGAGTTTCGACGACGACTTCACCGCAATGCCCGCCCCGCCGATGGCGCCGATGCCCGGGCCGGAGACGATCCGCGCGCAGGCCGCGGGCGGCATTCTGTCAACTCAGCTGTCCAATGAGCCCGTGCACGACCTTGGCGCCGAGCAGCAGGCGATGCAGAACGGCTTTCGCCGCGTGCGCGTCGAGGACAAGCGCGTCATCAACGGCCAGGCCGACGTCAACCAGCTCGTACCGTTCAAGTATCGGTGGGCATGGGACAAGTATCTCGCCGGCTGCGCGAATCACTGGATGCCGCAAGAGATCAACATGCAGCGCGACATCGAGCTGTGGAAGAACCCGGCCGGCCTCACCGACGACGAGCGCCTGATCGTCAAGCGCAACCTGGGCTTCTTCGTCACCGCCGACAGCCTCGCCGCGAACAACATCGTGCTCGGCACGTACCGCCACATTTCCGCGCCCGAATGCCGGCAGTACCTGCTGCGCCAGGCATTCGAAGAGGCGATCCACACGCACGCGTACCAGTACATCGTCGAGAGCCTCGGCCTCGACGAGGCGGAGATCTTCAACGCGTATCACGAGGTGAAGTCGATCCGCGACAAGGACGAGTTCCTGATCCCGTTCATCGCCACGCTGACCGATCCGAACTTCAAGACCGGAACGATGGAGGCCGACCAGGAGCTGCTGAAGAGCCTGATCGTCTTCTCGTGCATCATGGAAGGATTGTTCTTCTACGTGGGCTTCGTGCAGATCCTCGCGATGGGCCGCCAGAACAAGATGACCGGCGCATCGGAGCAGTATCAGTACATCCTGCGCGACGAGTCGATGCACTGCAATTTCGGCATCGATCTCGTCAACACGATCAAGATGGAGAATCCGCATCTCTGGACGCCGGAATTCCGCGAGGAGATCCGCGCGCTGATGAAGAAGGGCGTCGACCTCGAATACGCGTATGCCGAGGACACGATGCCGCGCGGCGTGCTGGGACTCAACGCGACGATGTTCAAGGAGTACCTGCGCTTCATCGCCAATCGGCGCTGCCAGCAGATCGGCGTCGATCCGCTGTTCGACAAGGCCGACAATCCGTTCCCGTGGATGGCCGAGATGATCGACCTCAAGAAGGAAAAGAACTTCTTCGAGACGCGCGTGATCGAGTACCAGACCGGCGGAGCGTTGAGCTGGGATTGAGTTACGCGTTCGGAGCCGGGTTCAGACAAGGGGGTTCGTTATCGGACCCCTTTTTCATGATCGGTCGCCGCTCGATTGCAGCTCTTCCATGCGATCCAGCGGGCTGATCACGCCGCGACCGCCGCGATTGAGTACGTGGGTGTACACCATCGTCGTACGCACATCCGAATGCCCGAGCAGCTCCTGCACGGTGCGGATGTCGTGACCGGATTCCAGCAAGTGCGTCGCAAACGAATGCCGCAGTGTGTGCGGCGTTGCGAGCTTGGGGATGCCGGAGGCACGAAGCGCCTCGCGAAGCGCGCGTTGAAACGATTGATCGCTCATGTGATGGCGCCGCGTGACGCCGCTACGCGGATCGATCGAACGGCGATCCGCGACGAATACGTATTGCCAGCCCCACTCGCGCGCCGCGGCCGGATATTTGCGTTCCAGCGCCGAGGGCAGCCAGACCGCGCCGTATCCATCGGCGAGGTCGGCGTGGTGCTGCCGGCGGACTCGTCGAGCTGCCGCCGCAGATCGGCAGCACCGATTGCGCGCGGCAGCATCGTGACCCGATCCTTCGCGCCCTTGCCATCGCGGACCAGGATCTCCCGTCTGCCGAAATCGACGTCCTTGACCCGCAACCGCACCCCTTCCATGATGCGCATTCCGGTGCCGTACAACAGTTCCCCGAACAGCGGTGCATGCCATTCAGCCTGCTCAGAAAGCAGGGCGATCTCGGCGCGCGTGAGCACGACGGGTAGGCGCGCCGGGTCTTCGCCCGGAGACGCCGTCGAGCCACGGCAACTCCATTGCGAGCACTTCGCGATACAGGAACAGCAGCGCGCTCTGCGCCTGATTCTGCGTCGACGCGGCAACGTCCAGATCCGCAGCCAGGTGCGTCAGGAACTCCTCGATACCGGATGCGCCGAGTTCCGACGGATGGCAATTGCCATGGAAGCGAAGGAAGCGTTTGATCCAGTCGACGTAGGCCTGTTCGGTGCGAAGGCTGTAATGCTTGAACCGGATCCTGGCGCGGACCTGGCTCAGTAACCGAAGAGCCGGATCCGGCACGATACAAGCGCTTTAGGAAGTACTAATGGAGACCAAGGTGTTGATTTTGAATTCGCGGCGGGAGGGAGCCCCATCGACCATTTGGCCGATGCCCTCCCTTATTTCGTCAAATAGGTCGTAATTGATGTTTTTTAGGGATTCGCGAATTTAGGTTAGGGCCCGGTAGTCGGGAGGAGTAGAACGATGACGACGAGTTTGTGCTGATCGACTAGAGAATGTCCAGCCCACGGAGCTCGCATTGCTTCGTGGTGGCTCCTTAAGGTCATAGTTCTTGGCAGGCGCCAAGCAAAAATCCCCGTTGCTCTCGCCGCAGCGCTTCAGGCAATGGGGTCGAAGCCGAGTATGCGCTCCTCGAATCCGCGGCCTCAATGTTTTAGATTTCCACATTGCCTACTACATTGGCGTACTTTCCGCCCAAGACCCAGTCGCCCGCTTTCACATCATTTCCAAGGACACAGGCTTCGATCCGTTGATCAAACACCTCAAGCTGAGACGCGCTACGCTCAGTGGCTTCCTTCCTTAACCTCCATCCCTCTCCGTGAAGCCAGTCCTGCCTTCCGTTAGTGACGATCATCTTCAGTCGGCGATTGCCCATTGAGGAGCTGAGTGGCCAAGGCCAACTGAAAGGACCCTGCTAGAGCACCCTGCACGCCCTGTTCAAGAAACGAGCTCTCGGAAGAGCTACTTTCGGCATTGTTCGCTGCTCTGTGAAGCGGGATGTTGCCAAAGCCTATGGCACGATGATCGCGTATGACATGCCTTCCGGGCCCTAACCTTACGGTCAACCGGACGCGCCGGCTCATGCCTTCTTCGTTGGCGAGCGTCAGCGCGGCGCGCCGGTTACCTTCAACGTTAGGCGGTTGCTTCACTGCCGTGCACTCAGAAGCTACTCCGCAGAGTGTGAATCGCAGATTATCGATCACCGATCCTATATCGCAGCTGGGTGATTGGTATGCCAAGATCCTCCTTGCGCGCCCCGCGCAGCTTATC
Organism: uncultured Pseudomonadota bacterium; assembly: GCA_963718905.1. Taxonomy (GTDB): domain Bacteria; phylum Pseudomonadota; class Gammaproteobacteria; order Burkholderiales; family Casimicrobiaceae; genus VBCG01. Next base: position 9,845 of record CAVRAF010000012.1, on the reverse strand, counting down.
CTCTGCGTAAGTGAGCGAAACCTTCTCTCCGATTTTGTTCTATCGCGATCTGCTGCTGCTTTGCCATAGCGTCTTGCTCGAACTCTTGGCGAAGTGATCGCTCGGCCAGCTGTCGAGCCAGGTCCCATCGCGAAGGAGAAGCGCGAGAATGGAATCGTTCTTTCGGTCGCACGGGCAATCGTCGCGATTCGTGGCACATCGAACGAGCACATGTTTCAATCGTCGTGGTATCTCGAGGCGGATTCGCGATGTCGCTATTAGTGGCTTCATTGATATGGCGCGGATGCCGTGGTCGGCCGTACTTGGTGGCTTTCCAGATCGCGCTACGTTGTCGCTGATTCTCAAGCTGCTTCTTGTTAATCATCTTTTCTAATCGCGCGCCTAAACCTCACGATCGAACCGGACACGCGCCGGCACATGCTTTCGTCTTTGGTCCGCGGCAGCGCGGCGCGCCGGTTACCTTGCAACGTTAGACCTCACAAACATACGGGCCACTACGGTGCAGCCGAATCAATCCGACGACTCGTACATCGTCCGTTGTGTATCGCGCGCCGTTCAGCTGGCGGACCGGCGACCCCGTACGGCTTCCTCGCTCGGCGACTATTTCCCGAATCGGTATGGGACTTGGCGGCTTCTGGACACTGGGCCCTTGGTCATCTGGGACTGGCGGTCTCTGCGTGGCTTGCCCTGGGCATGTTTGGCCGTGCTGCTCTTTCTCTTCCTGCTCATCTACGGCGCCCTGCAACGTGGGAAATTTGTCTCACAACGCTCAGCGTCATGCTCGGCGTACCCACCGATGCCGAGTCCACGGCTCTTAGCGCCCTGCGTAGCCTGATCCTTGGCGTCTTGAACTACATCGAGGTCATGTTCTGGTTTGCAGCGGCATACGCATTATTCGCGCATCAGTTTACCGAGAGCGTCGCCCCTCTGTGTTGCCACGCTGACCGGACGTTCAATTACAGCATCCTAACGATGGCCAAGTACGGACATATCGCGCCCGTCACCGCACCCGCAAGGTGGCTGGTTTCCGTGCACCTCCTTATCGCTATCTACCTGACTATCGGGGTATTGGGGCGTCCTCGTTTCAGTTCTCCGAATGCAGCGCTTTCCGACAATGGCGACTATGACGCCTAACCCGGCGGTGAACCGGACGCGCCGATTCATGCCTTCACTTGGCGAGCCTCAGGCGTCGCGCGGTTACCTTGTCGTTAGGCCCCGCGTGCGGCGCTAGCGGTTGCAATATGCATATCTTATGCATATATAATACCCGCATGCCGAGTACCTTTGATCCGGCGAAAGATGCGGCCAATTCGCGAAAGCACGGTATTTCCCTCGCCGAAGGCGACGGTGTACTAAACGATTCCGCTGGCGCTAACGATCGAGGATTCCTCGTCGCAGGACGAACAGGATTCATTTCCATCGGGATGAACGTGTTCGGAAGACTCCCGTGTAGTTGTCTATGGCTCCGTGGCGACGACGCGCGAACTTCATCCGGTGCGCAAGGCAAAACCGAAGGAGATCCGGGCCTATGAAAAAGGAGTATGACTTTTCTAAAGCGAAGCGAGGCGCAGTCTTGGCGTCTGAGGGCAAGACGCGCATCACTATTTACCTGGACGACGTTGTCATCGAGCGTTTCAAAGCGCCTCTGAGAAAACCGGAAAGGGGTATCAGACCTTGCTGAATGAGGCACTGCGCGCGCACCTGGGAGTCGACGAAGCACCGCTTACCGTAACAGCGTTGCGCCGAATTCTCCGCGAGGAACTGTCCCAGCATGGCTGAGCGGGGCCTAACTTACGGTCAACCGGACGCGCCGGCTCATGTTTTCTCGCTCGCGAGCATCGGCGCGGCGCGCCGCTTCTCCTTGCTCGTTAGGCGGTGCGCGTCCCTCTCATGAGAGAACTCTTCCTCGCTGTGCGAGCGGCCTTCTTGTCCTGCTTCTGCGAGGGCACTGTCGCCGGCTACATCCATTCAGCATCCTCCGAGCCGGGAACCTACTGCGCGTCCCGGCCTGGGGCTCGCCTCCGTCTGCGCCGCCGTCTTCGCCATCACCGGTGCTCTTGTCCTCCTCCGGTGCGTCTGGGACTTCTTCGCCGCAGGCAAGGGCACTCTCGCCCCTATCGATCCCCCACGCTTCCTTGTTGTCCAAGGTCTGTACCGCTTCACCCGCAACCCTATGTACAACGGCGTCATCGCCCTCATCCTCGGGGAGGCGTGGCTTTTCCGGAGCATCGGTCTGGGAGTACGCACTTCTAGTCCTCATCCTCTTCCACTTGTTCGTGGTCCTCTACGAGGAGCCTGTCCTTGAGTCACAGTTCGGGGAGTCGTATCGGGCCTACCGGCGTGCCGTTCCCCGCTGGGGCTTCACGACTCGGCCGTTTCAAGGGCACCGGGAGCACCGCCTAACATGCCGTTGCAGCTGACTGAACGCCGGTCGTTAGGCGTGCGAGCCAATGAACACGTTATCAAGATTTCAGGCTCAAGCTCGATATTGGGCCTATGCGTGCGAGTCTGCCTCGCCGACGGAGCTTGTCCAGCGGTTTCTTGCCGCGACAGAACAGGCCATCGCAAACTTTGGCTGCCTTCCGCTAAGGACCCATGCAATGACTGCCCCGGGCATTCACGCGTCTGTGTCACCATTCCTCTGGGCCGCGTACTCTTCGACCAGTTGATGAATGGGCCGATGGGTTATCGGGCGCACTATGCACTGAGCATTGAGGCAGGAGAGGCATTCAATCGCGAATTGGTAAGCGGCGTTGTACCCCAATTGGTGAAAGCCGAGCACTTGTATTGTGATCTATTCTCTGTGGCCCACTGTGCGGATTCTTCTTCATGGGCCATATTCAAAGCTCTGGTTCCCGAAGCAATTCACCGATCCGAGTGTTCCCTTCGACTACGGAACTGGCCCGAAGTAATCTTGTTCCTGCGAGCTGGTGCGCGCACTGGCGCGAGCTGCCGAAGCCGCGGAAGGGTCTGTGGCTCCGATTCCGCGAAGACCCGGCCGTTCTGCTCAACGGCACGTTCGTTCGCCCCGGGCGCTAACCCACATGAGCCAGAAGCCATTTCGATCGCGTCAATTGAATCGGGTGGACCTGATGAATGGCACGCCTAACCCGGCGGTCAGGCACCGGACGCGCCGGTTTATGTCTTCTACTTGGCCAGCGTCCGCGCGGCGCGCCGGTTACCTTGCACGTTAGCAGGCTGTTGAAATTCGATTCTCGGTGGAGAAAACCAGCAAATTCCGTACCTCTCCAACCCCTCAAACCGAAAATAATCGCGCATGGGTCGTCTCTACGAGGTCAAAGTGGCGTGGCATTGTCGAGTAGATTCGAATTTCAACAGCCTGTTAGGCGTCAGAACAAGCGTGTTCCACACGCAACGAAAGGGAGGGCATGCTTAAGTCATTCTTCATTGCAGTGTCACTGACAGGTTTGCTGTGGGTCTCCGGCTGCGCATCAGTGGCTGCGGCTTCCGAGGCGTCATCGAATATCGGGTTCGTCCTGTACACCAAGAGCTATGCTCCGGGCACCCTAAACGCGAGATGGATCTACGCGAACAAGTATAGTGGGCCAGGCATCGCGACCGGGCGGCCGAAGGAAGGCTTCGCCGGGCATTATCACGTTCGCTACTTCTACGACAGCGGAGAGTTTTCGGACGAGTATTAACTTAGACATGAGAAGATGGATGGCTACAAGGTGTCGTGGATCACCGAGGGCAAAGTCAGTGCTGTTGGTGTTGGCATGGAGGTCGGGAATGGCTTGGCTGTCGGCTGGCGTAGAGTCGCTGACTAGATTTCGCGCGAGTCGAGCTTTCAGCGATCGGCCCGATGTCGTCAACCGCCCTGAACGCATCCATCAGGCGCTGCCGCCTAACCTCTCGGTCAACACGGACGCCCACCGGCGGCGCTGCGCGCCTTGGTGGTCGCCGGTTACCTTGGTTCGTTAGGCGTCAGAAACAGTTCCACCAGTCGCCGTAACGAATGCAACGAGTACAGCACCCAACCCGCGACCACGCATGCCACTCCGAAGGGAATGCAGATGGAACTCCCAGACATCATCACTCGACTGCCGCAGGTAGAGCTTCCGATCCCTTCAACTACCGTGCGCACCAGCCTCCTGCAGTCCGAGCATGGCCAACTCGTCTTCTTTCAGATCTTGGCTACCTGGACCTCTCCGCCCACAGCCACAAAGGCCAATGGGTCTGGTCCTCGAAGGGACAGTTGAGCTCACGGTTAGCGGATCAACCCAAGTCTACACCGCGGGAAGCTCGTACTACATTCCAGCGGTGCCGTCCACAGCGCGAGGCTCGTGGCGGGCACCAAGATCATCGAGTTCTTTGAAGAGCCCGATCGCTCCAAAGTAAGCGTCCGGGCAATACCGTCTTGAATTGATTGTGATCCGCGCCGAAGATGGTGTCCACCATGAAGATAGTGGACACCAAGAGGCGTGCATCGCGATCGGCATTCACCGATGGCGTTCGGGTTAACCGTACGGGGCGGCGAACCTATACGCTGGATTACAAGCTCGAGGTCGTGCGGCAATGCCGCAAGCCGGGCGTATCGGTAGCGGCGGTCGCGTTAGCACCGGCATCAACGCCAACCTGGTCCGGCGGTGGATTGTTCGTCACCAGTCCGCGCTGCCAAATCCCCGCCAAAGCTGCAGGCCGCCCTGCTTCCGGTAACCATCGCAGCGAGCGCACCGGCGGATGGGCGAGCAGACAATCCGGTCGAAGCGGCAACGAAGCGAAGGCAGCTTGGCGCAGCGACTATCGAGATCGAACTCTACGGTGCGCGTATTCATCTGCGCGGTGGTGTCGATGTGCAGGCACTGCGCAGCGTGCTCGACGTGCTCGCGCAGCGATGATCGCTTTGCCGCGGGTACGCGGGTGTGGCTTGCCGCCGGCGTGACCGACATGCGCAAAGGCATGGACGGTCTGGCGGCGCTGGTGCAAACGACGCTCGCCGAGAATCCGTTCTCCGGCCATGTGTTCGTGTTCCGCGGCAAGCGCGGTGATCTGGTGAAGTTGTTGTGGTGGAGCGGCGATGGCATGAATCTGTATGTGAAGCGTCTGGAGCGCGGTCGCTTTGTGTGGCCGCAGGCCGCGAGCGGCACGGTGCATCTTACGAGCGCGCAACTGTCGATGTTGATCGAAGGCATTGATTGGCGCCGACCAACGAGAACGTGACAACCCGAACTTGCGCTGCGTGAATGCAACATCGCGCGCGAAATATGCGCGCGAGTATTCACATGCACGCACTGCGAGTCGCTAATATTCATGCATGCGCGAGGCGATATGCAGAACACTTCCGAACAACGTCGCTGCGCTGCGCACGCTCGTCATTGATCTGCAGACGCAACTGCGCAAGTCGCGACGACGCTTGCAAGCGCGCGATGCGCAACTGCAGGCCGGGCAGCAGGAACTCGTGTATCTGCGGACCTGGATCGAGCGGCTCAAGCTGGAGCTCGCGCGCTTGCGGCGCATGCAGTTCGGTCGCTCCTCGGAGAAGCTCTCGAGCGCATCGAGCAGCTCGAGCTGCTCGTCGAAGAGTTCGAGACCAGCGCGGCGCAGACGACGCCCGTGGCGGTCGTCGACACCGGCGCGCAAACCGGTACGCAAGCCATTGCCCGAGCACCTGCCGCGCGAGCGGTGATCCACGCGCCGGCTGCACCTGCCCGGACTGCGGCGCGGCGATGCGCGGATCGGCGAGGACGTGTCCGAGGTGCTGGAGTATGTGCCGGCACGCTTCAAGGTGATCCGCCACGTGCGACCGAAGCTGAGCTGCGCGTGTTGCCAGCGCATCGTGCAAGTGCCGGCGCCGTCCGACCGATCGACCGCGGCCTGCCGGGCCCGGGCTTGTTGGCGCATGTCGCGGTGAGCAAATTTGCCGATCATCTGCCGCTGTATCGGCAGGCGCAGATCTATGCGCGCGAAGGTGTCGAGCTGGAACGCTCGACGTTGGCCGACTGGGTGGGCGGCGTGCGCGCCTGGTGCAGCCGCTGGTGGACGCGCTCGGGCGCTACGTGCTGGCGGCGAAGAAGCTGCATGCCGACGATACGCCGGTGCCGGTGCTCGATCCCGGGCGCGGCGTAACCAAGACCGGCCGGTTGTGGACCTATGTGCGCGATGATCGGCCAGCAGGCAGCGACGAGCCGCCGGCGGTGCGGTTTCGCTACTCGCCGGATCGCAAGGGCGAACGGCCGCTCGCCCACCTGGAGGACTTCACCGGCATCCTCCAGGCCGATGGCTACGCCGGCTTCGAGCGTCTCTATGCGCGTGGCGATATCATGGAAGCGGCCTGCTGGGCGCACGTGCGCCGAAAGTTCTACGATATCCACGACGCCAACGACTCGCCGATCGCGGCCGAGGCGCTGAGCCGGATCGGCGCGCTCTACGCGATCGAAGCCGACATCCGCGGCCGCCCGCCGGATGAACGCGAGGCGCACCGCCAGGCGCGCGCCGGACCGCTGCTCGATGACTTGCACGACTGGTTGCAGCGACACGCTGGCGCACGGTGTCGAAGAAGTCGGAACTGGCCATGGCGATCCGCTACGCGCTCACGCGCTGGACTGCGCTCACCCGCTACCGCGACGACGGCCGCATCGAGATCGACAACAACGCCGCCGAGCGGGCCTGCGCGCGGTGGCGCTCGGCCGCAAGAATTATCTCTTTGCCGGCTCCGACGCCGGCGGCGAGCGTGCTGCCGCGTTCTACAGCCTGATCGGCACCGCGAAGCTCAACGGCCTGGACCCGGAAGCTATCTGCGCACGTGCTCGAGCGCATCGCCGAGCATCCGATCAACCGCATCGACGAACTGCTGCCATGGAATCTCGCAAGCGCGCCCGCCGAGGAACTACGCCAAGCCGCGTAGGTCTCCTCTGGCGCCCGCGAAGGCGCGCGCTGGCGAACATCGCCGCGTTGATCGACGGCGGCGGCCAGATCAGCTGGGTGCGCTCATCCGATCGTATGTGCGGCCATCGCCAACGACGACCACAACTGCCTGGCCATGCTGCAGCGGAGGCCCGGAGAAACACTGCAGCAGTTGCTCGAGCGCCTCGATGCCGCCATCGATCTCGCGTGGAAACCGATCAATTCACCGACGAAATCAACCGCCCGCCGCCCAAGACCAAGCGGCGTTGATCCCGCATCAAGACGGTCTTGCCCGGACGCTTACAACTCTACCGCGCTCCGACCTCCCAGAACCGTACAGTCGCTTGTTCGCGGTCGTCCTCTCTGCCACGGTCGGTCTTCTTGGTCTAGTACTCGCCGCCTATCTCGTTGCAAGCCATGCGTAAGCCGAGGCCTAACCACGCGTTCAACCGGACCCGCCGGTACGGGACTTCTATCTGGCGATTGCTGGTGGCGGTGTCTTGTTAACTGGTCACGTTAGGCCTCCCGGGAGCCACATCATGAAAACGGACCTTCTCTCGTGAAACTGTCCGACTTCACGCTGGGCCAAGGCAACTTCTTTGTTGCGATGGAGTACCACACGCTGATACTTAACCTGAACTCTATTGGTTACCGAGAAGCATCTGGTTGGTATCGTCGCAAACGGGGGTTGTCAGCGCAGTGAATCGCGCCGATCCGATAACTTCAGTAGTAACCGGCAGTCTTGCAATTGAAGGCGACGTTTATAACCCATTGTCGTGTCTGAAAGAAAGATATCTCGCAAGGGTCAAGGATGTCGATCTGCTTGGTCCTGAACTCCTCAAGTCAAACCGAGCCAACTTTTGCGTTGCGTACGAAGACATCTCTCAGGTCTCGTACGATCCAAGGAAACAATGGGGTATGGCTTCCCACCCTCACGATGGCAAGATCTACATCACGGTGCTGGATCGGAAACGCGAATTCATTGTGCTCGGCTCTCAATCTAGTCAGGCCATATTGAAGTGGAACGAGCAGCGGATCCTGCCGAAACCTACCCCGAGTTCACTTTCAGGCTCCCATGAAGCCGGGGCCTAACCCGGCGTTCGAGGGGACGCGCCGGTTCGGGCGTTCTTCATCCGCACTGCGGTGGCGGCGCGCCCCTCAACTGGTACGTTAGGCCTGTGCTCATGTGGGATTTTGCAGATGCGATCCCGCGTCACCGAAGCGAGCGCCTGCGCAGTTATTCTGCGTTCGCCTCAATCATTGACCTTATCGCGGCCGATGCAACGGTAGTTGGCTTCGTCTGGGAGCCCTTCGACGCTGAGCGCTTGCGTGGGCGCAACCGGGCATCGTTCCTCCTTAAAGGTGTCCGAGCACGCCTACGACGCCTTCTTTAACTCTCCAGCTGGGCGAACGTGGCCAGTTTGCCCGTAATCCTCAAATTGGCGAAGCCGCAAACCGTGCACTTCTATCGAGGCTGGAGCCTCTGTTACTGGCGAATCCTTCTCCGGAGCAGCGCACTCTTGGTCCTCTGGCGCTTCGATCGTTACGTGCCACTGACGCAAAATGCTGGATATTCGAGAAAGAGGTCGCGCAACATATGAGAAGCGACGTGCCGGAGATTCTCTATGCTCCGTGGCAGAATGCGAGCGAAGACGGCGCAGCTTTGCGGGCGCCCGCCGGCACGTTTGTTGAAGTGAAGGGTTGGTGGCTAGATCAACAAGCCATTGAGCGTCGCGACCCTTTTAAAGCGTCGCGCACCAAAGAAATTCACGAGGTTGGCTATTCTTAGCAACAGGCCTAACCCCTCGCTAACTCGGCCGCCTCGCCGGCGGCGCTGCGCGCCGTCCGCTCGGCGCCGGTTGGTTCGTTAGGCATTGAGTTTGATTTCGGTCTATGCTTGGGACGCCGTGCGGTCAACCACGTAATCTGGAGAGAATGTCATGGCCAACGAAAGTAGAACATTAGCCGTTTGCCTTTGCAGATCGACTTTTACACTGTGCTTTGCCGCAGTGCCCGCTCGCCCTCGCCGCTGATAAGTTCCCTATAGGGGGCTACACGGCTGGAGGTCACACACTAATTTTTCAGAAAAATGGACAGTTCCGCGTCGTCGAGCAAAAGAAAATGTTGGTGGAGGGCGAGTACAGTGTCAAGGGAAACGAAGTCTCATTCATTGACAAACGGGGAGTTGACGCATGCTTAAAGGCCGGGGAAGAGATGGGCAAGTATGGATGGAAGCTTGCTGGGGAAATGTTGTCGTTTAGCATATTGACGGATAAGTGCAGCGGGCGGTCCAGGGTTCGCCCATGTAACCGTGGCAGAGAGAGCAAAAGTGAAATATGTCGACTAAACCTTCGGCGCGCTAGGTTCGCGCTTGGCGCGGCACGAAGAGTGCAGCAGCACCGGGGCTGGTTAGCTTAGCGCTCGATCGGCTCGCGCGCAACGCCGAAGACCTTCTGCGCATCGTGCGTGAATTGACCGCGAAGGGCGTGACGGTGCCGTACGTTAGAGCAGCATCGACCTTCGGCGGTCAACAGGACGCGATTGCCGAGTTGATGATGACGGTGCTCGCCGGGATCGCAAAGTCGAACGGGCCTTGATTCTCGAACGTCAGCGGGAGGGCATCGCGATTGCCAAGATGAAGGGCGTCTACACCGGCCGGAAGAAGGCTCTGAAGCCGGAGGAGGCTGTCGCGCTTCGGGAGATGGCGGGGGTGGGTATGCCGAAAGCGGAATTGGCGCGAACTTATGGGATCAGCCGGGAAACGGTGTACCAGTACCCGAAGGTGTCGGCCTGATCCTTTTCAATTGATTGCAGCGGGCAGAGCGTTAGCCACTCATCCAGTTACCCGGCGACGGCGGCGATTAGGTGGCACTATTTCGCATGCCCACCTTGATTCGCAAGGCAGTCACGTTGCGCAAGACGAAAGTCCTTCCCCGATTGACGCATTCGTTTGCGTCGTTTAGGTCCTCGACTTTACGTTA
>CAVRAF010000011.1:0-183390 GCA_963718905.1 uncultured Pseudomonadota bacterium | reverse complement strand
GCGCGTTCAGCAGCGGCCAGTCGGACACCGCGTCGGAGCCATCCGCCATCGCCTCGGTCTCGCGGTTCGGCCTCGCGACCGATGCCGGTGTCGAGATGGTCGCGGCCGATGACGATCGGCGCCTTCAGCTCGCCGCGTCGCCACCATCTCGTTGAACGCGAGTCCGGCGAGATGCCGCTCGCCCAGCCCCAGCCAGCAGATGCGCGCCGGCAGCCCCTGGAACGCGATGCGCTCGCGCGCCATGTCGAGCCAGCGATGCAGGTGCGCGTTGTCGGGAAAGAGCTCCTTCACCTTGCGTCGGTCCTGTAGATGTCCTCGGGATCGCCGGACAGCGCGACCCAGCGGAACGGTCCCTTGCCCTCGCAGAAGAGCGGCCGGATGTACGCGGGCACGAACCCGGGAAAGTCGAACGCGTTCGCGACCCCCTCGTCGAACGCGACCTGCCGGATGTTGTTGCCGTAGTCGAACGTCGGGACGCCCGCGCGCATGGAACGCGAGCATCGCCTCGACGTGCGCGCCGATCGACTGCTTGCGCCGCGGCGACGAGTGCCGCGTGCTGCGTCGGATCGCGCTTGCGCCGTCCTCCATTGCTCGACGCTCCAGCCCGCGGGCAGATAGCCGTTGCACGAGATCGTGCGCGGAGGTCTGGTCGGTCACCATGTGCGGGCCGCGCACGCCGCGGCGCACGAGCTCCGGCAGGATTTCGGCCGCATTGCCGAGCAGGCCGACCGACACCGGCCTGCCGCTGCGCGCACGCGTCGCGCATCGATCGCGAGCGCATCGTCGAGATTCGCTCGCCTGCCGGTCGAGATAGCGCGTCGCAGGCGCATGTCGATGCGGCTTTGCTGGCATTCGATCGCGAGCATCGACGCGCCGGCCATCGTCGCCGCCAGCGGCTGCGCGCCGCCCATGCCGCCCAGGCCCGCGGTCAGGATCCACTTGCCGGCCAGCTCGCCGCCGTAGTGCTGGCGGCCGGCCTCGGCGAACGTCTCGTAGGTGCCCTGCACGATGCCCTGGCTGCCGATGTAGATCCACGAGCCGGCCGTCATCTGGCCGAACATCATCAGGCCCTTGCGGTCGAGCTCGTTGAAGTGCTCCCAGGTCGCCCACTTCGGCACGAGGTTCGAGTTGGCGATCAGCACGCGCGGCGCGTCGGCGTGCGTCTTGAACACGCCGACCGGCTTGCCCGACTGGATCAGCAGCGATTCGTCGTCGCCGAGCTCGCGTCAGCGCCGCGACGATCGCGTCGAAGCATTCCCAGTTGCGCGCCGCGCGGCCGATGCCGCCGTAGACGACGAGCTCCGCGGGATTCTCCGCGACCTCGGGATCGAGGTTGTTCATCAGCATCCGCAACGGCGCCTCGGTGAGCCAGGATTTCGCCGTGCGCGCGGTCCCGCGCGGCGCGCGGACGACGCGATCGCTGTGACGGGTCCATTCGGTGCGTGCGCGTTGCAGCATGGGGTTCCTTCGAGTGGATCGTCCGCAGTCGATGCGATCGCGAACGGGTCTGCCGGCGCTCGCAACGCGCACGCGCGATTGCGCTACCATCCGCAGGCAAGTTGCCAGAATCGATGCGCCACGTCCAGTGTCCGCCACCCCCGCCGATCCGCTTCCGCTCACGTATCTGAATGCGCCGGATGTCGATGCGCTGCAGCTGACCGATGACGAGATCCTTGCCGCAGTCGAGGGCGGCCTGCGCGCGCAGGGGGCAGGACTCGACGGTCATCGAGCCGCGCGTGCACCTCATTCCCGGCCGGTCGGCGGACGGCGCACCGATTCACGGCCATTTCAACGTGCTGCGCGGCTACGTCGCGCCGCTGCGGCTCGCCGGCGTCAAGGTGGTCGGCGATTTCGTCGACAACTATGAGCTCGGCCTGCCCTCGGAGATGGGCTTGCTGACGCTGTTCGATCCCGCAACCGGCGCGCCCGGTCGCGGTGATCGACGCCGCGGGACTCACCGACATGCGCACCGGTGCGGTCACGGCGCTCGGCGCGCAGGCACCTCGCCCGGCGTGACGCCGCGTGCTGGGGCACATCGGCGCCCGCGGCACGGCGTATTGGAACGTGCGCCTGCTCGATCGGCTGTTCGACTTCGACGAGATCCGCATCCACTCCCGCCGCGCCGAGAGCCGCGCACGCATTTGCCGCGCGGCTGGCGCAGCGATCTCGGCAAGACCGTCACCGCAACGACCGATTGGGAATCGCTGCGTCCGCGGCGCCGACATCGTCGTCGAGGCCTCGCGTCTGCCCGACCCGAGCCGTTGCTGAAGACGGAATGGATCAAGCGGGCGCACTGGTCGTGCCCTATGGCACGATGAGCGCGGTCGAGCTGTCGCTGACCGACATCATGGACAAGGTCGTCGTCGACGACTGGGGCCAGTGCCAGAGCGGCCCGTTCGGCGCGCTGCGCGCGCACGTCGAGCCGGCCAAGCTCTCCGAGCGACGCTCTACGGCGAGCTCGGCGAGATCGTCGCGGAAAAGCAAGCCGGGACGCGAGCGCGACGACGAAACGATCCTGCTGCTGGCATCGCGGGCTCTCGCTGTCCGACATCGCGCTCGGTGCACGCCATGCTCGAGAAGGCGGCACGGCTTCGCATCGGACAGGCGCTGCGCTACCGCTAGTTCCGGATGCGCCCCGTCATGACAGAAACGCAGATGCGCACGGCGTTGCCAGTTGCGACGCCCGCGGTTATCGGCGATTGCAGTAATCTCGGTCATTCGGCACCGGCACCCGCGCGTGAACCGGGCCGCGATCGCGTTTCAACATTTCGGAGCGGAGCTCATGAGAATAGCGCTAACCCGTTTGATCATCGCCGCAGTCGTCGCGATGCCGTTCGCGTCGCCGGACGCCCGCGCGCAAGCGGCGTATCCGAATCACCCGGTGCGGATTCTCGTGCCGTTCCCGCCCGGCGGACCCGCCGATGCGCTGGCGCGAATTACCGGCGAGAAGCTGGCACAGGCGTTTGGTCAGTCGTTCATCATCGAGAACCGGCCGGGCGCGGGCGGCAACCTCGGCATGGAACTGGGCGCGAGGGCGGCACCCGACGGATACACGTTGACATTGGCGCCCGTCGGTAACCTGACGATCGCGCCCAGCCTGTATTCGAAGCTGCCCTACGACCCGGTCAAGGACTACGCGCCGATAACGATTCTCGCCTCGGTCCCGAACGTGCTGGTCGTTCACCCATCGGTTCCCGCGAAAACGCTGGCCCAACTGATCGCGCTCGCGAAGGCGAAACCCGGCACGCTCAATTACGCGTCACCCGGGAATGGCAGCGGCCCCCATCTCGCGGGCGAGTTGTTGAAGAGCATGGCGGGAATCGACATCGTGCACGTCCCGTACAACGGCGTGGCCCCCGCGATGAACGCCGTGCTCGGCGGCCAGGTGCAAATGTTCTTCGCGCAGAGCTCCGTTGCGCTTCAACAGGTCAAGGCCGGCAAGGTCGTCGCGCTCGGCGTCGCGACTCCCAAGCGCATTGCGACCGCGCCAGGACTGCCGACGATCGCCGAACAGGGGCTGCCCGGATTCGATGTCACGTCGTGGTATTCGCTGGTGGCGCCGACCGGTACGCCATCCGACATCATCGACCGCCTCCAGCGCGAAATCGCCAAGGCGCTCGCGGATCCCGCCACGCGAGACAAGATCGCCGGATTGGGCGCCGACCCGGTCGCCGATACGCCGGCGGAATTCGCCGCCGTCCAGCGCACCGAAACCGCCCGGTGGGCAAAGCTCGCGCGCGAAGCGAATATCCATGCCGATTGAAGACTTCTTCGTTCGATCCCTCGAGAAATACCGCGGGTGCCCTCAGCGACTCACGTTCTCCCATTGACACCGCTGCTGCGCGCCGTCACCGCGCAGATATCGGCGCGTAACGCGCGAAGTCGCCCGCTTCGACGCGCGCCCGCATCGCGGCCAAGTCCGGCGCGAATGCGCGGTCGCGGTCCCAGAACGCGGCCACCTCGCGCACCTGCGCGATCGCCTGTTGCAGCGGCTGCGACGTCCGCAGCGGCCTGCGCAATTCGATCCCCTGCGCTGCCGCCAGAAGTTCGATCGCGACGATCGCCGACGCATGGCCTGCCATTGGAAGCAGGCGCAGCGCGGCGCCGGTCGCCATGCTGACGTGGTCTTCCTGGTTCGCCGAGGTCGGCAGCGAATCGACGCTGCGCGGATGCGCGAGCGCCTTGTTTTCCGATGCCAGCGCGGCTGCGGTCACCTGCGCGATCATGAACCCCGAATTGACACCGCCGTCTTCGACAAGGAACGGCGGCAGTCCGGACAGGTGCGTGTCCATCAGCAGCGCGATCCGGCGCTCGGACAGCGAGCCGATTTCCGCAATGGCAATTGCCAGGCTGTCGGCCGCGAACGCGACCGGTTCCGCGTGGAAGTTCCCGCCGGACAGGATCGTGTTCGGGTCGGCGAAGACCAGCGGATTGTCGGTCACCGCGTTCGCTTCGATCAGCAGCGTGTCCGCCGCATTGCGCATCTGATCGAGGCAGGCGCCCATGACCTGCGGCTGACAGCGGAGGCTGTACGGATCCTGCACGCGATGGCATTGCGCAGTGCGATGCGCGGATCTCGCTTCCCGCAAGCAGCGCGCGATAGACGGCCGCGGCGTCGATCTGCCCGGGCTGACCGCGCAGCGCCTGGATGCGCGCATCGAACGGCATGTCGCTGCCAAGACATGCATCGACCGACATTGCGCCGGCGACGAACGCCGCGGCCATCGCGCGCTCGGTCGCGAACAGTGCGCCCAGCGCCAGCGCCGTCGACACCTGCGTGCCGTTCAGCAGCGCGAGCCCTTCCTTGGGCGCGAGTTCGAGCGGGCTCATTCCCGCCGCATCGAGCGCAGCGCGACCGGGCATCGTTCGCTCGCCGATCCGCGCACTGCCCTCGCCGATGAGCACCGACGCGAGATGCGCGAGCGGCGCGAGATCGCCGGACGCGCCGACCGAGCCTTGCGCCGGAATGCACGGCACGACACCGCGATTGTTGAGCTCGGCCAATGCGTCGATGACGTCCCAGCGCACGCCGGAGTAACCGCGCGCAAGCGACGCCACTTTCAATGCGATCGCGAGCCGCACGGTCGCCTCATCGAGCAACGGTCCCGTGCCCGCCGAATGCGAGAGGACGAGCGCGCGCTGCAACTCGGCAAGGCGCGCGTCGTCGATGCGGGTCCGGGCGAGCAGACCGAAGCCGGTATTGACGCCGTAGACGGTGCGACGCGCGGCGACGACCTCGGTCACGACCGCCGCTGCGGCGTCGACGGCGTGGCGCGCCGCGGGGTCGACCCGCAGCGCATGCGCATCGCCCCACACCCCGCGCAACGATGCGAGCGTCAGCGCACCGGGCCTGATGTCAAGCAGCGGCATGGGAATCCAGGCGGAGCGATGCAGCGAAATCAGCGAGCGACATGGCACGACCTCCGGTTATATTAGTGCTTTGCTTCGACTTGGGTGTCAAGACCTCCGACGGGATCGTTCATGCAACGCATGGCCGATCCCACTCTTGACGCGACCGTCGATGCGCTCGCTGAACCCGCCACGCGCGACAGGCATCGCCAAACTCGCCATCCCGGCCTATCATCATCGCACCGCGCAGCGCCGACCCACCCGATCGTGCACCAGGCGCTCGACATCGATTGTCAACGGGCGCTTCGCATCACTGATCTGGGCGGGCATTCCAAGATGATCTGATCTCTCGCCCATGCAGCTTCGCGCGGGGACGAAACGGAAAGGCTGAACGACATGCAAGTGGCAGGCAACTTCATTGCGGGCGAATGGTTGAGCGCAACGGACGGCGCCGAGGACGTCAACCCTTCGAATACACGGGATATCGTCGGCATCTTCGCGCGCGCCGATGCCGCCGAAGCCGAGCGCGCGATTCATGCCGCGCGCGACGCGTTTCCCGCGTGGGCCCGCTCGTCGATCCAGGAGCGGCACGACATCCTGAAACGCATCGGCGACGAGATCCTGTCGCGCAAGGAGGAGCTCGGCCGCCTGCTCGCCCGCGAGGAAGGCAAGACCGCCGCCGAGGGCATCGGCGAGGCAGCGCGCGCCGGGCAGATCTTCCTCTTCTTCGCGGCCGAGTGCGTGCGGCTGGCCGGCGAGAAGATCGCTTCGGTGCGACCGAACATCGACGTCGAGGTCACGCGCGAGCCGCTCGGCGTGATCGGCATCATCACGCCCTGGAATTTCCCGATCGCGATTCCCGCGTGGAAAATCGCCCCCGCGCTCGCGTACGGCAACTGCGTGATATTCAAGCCCGCCGACCTCGTCCCCGGTTCGGCACATGCGCTCGCGGACATCATCGCTCGCGCCGGACTGCCACGCGGGGTGTTCAACCTGGTGATGGGCCGCGGCTCGGTCGTCGGCGAGCTGCTGCTGCGGCATCCAGGCGTCACCGCCATCTCGTTCACCGGCTCGGTCGCCACGGGTCAGAAGATTGCGGCCGCCTGCGTCGCGCGAATGAAAAAGTTCCAGCTCGAAATGGGCGGCAAGAATCCACTGGTGATTCTCGACGATGCCGATCCGGGCGTTGCGGTCGACTGCGCGATCAACGGCGCGTTCTTCTCGACGGGCCAGCGCTGCACCGCATCGTCGCGGCTGATCGTCACCGAAGGCATTCACGACCGCTTCCTCGACGCACTGGTCGCGCGGATGAAAGCGCTCGTCGTGGATGATGCGCTGAAGCCCGGCACGCACATCGGTCCGGCGGTCGACCAGAGCCAACTCGAGCAGGACCTGTCCTATATCGAGATCGGCCGGCAGGAAGGCGCGCACCTTCATTTCGGCGGCGAGGTGCTCGAACGCGCCGCGCCCGGCTTCTACCTTGCGCCGGCGCTCTTCACGGATGTGCGCAACGACATGAGAATCGCGCGCGAAGAGATCTTCGGCCCCGTCGCCGCCGTGATCAAGGTCAAGGATTACGACGCGGCGCTCGCGACGGCGAACGACACGCCGTTCGGGCTGGCGTCCGGGATCTGCACGACCAGTCTCAGACATGCGAGCCACTTCAAGCGCAACGCGGAAGCGGGCCTGGTGATGGTCAATCTCCCCACCGCGGGCGTCGATTATCACGTACCGTTCGGCGGGCGCAAGGGATCCAGCTACGGCCCTCGCGAACAGGGCCGCTACGCCGCCGAGTTCTTCACGACGGTGAAGACCGCGTACACGTCGCCCTGACCGACAGCGGTCGCGTACGACGGCGTCCATTCCCGCGTTCGCGGCCGTCCCGCCGTGCCGGTCGAGGATAATGCTGCCTTTCGTTCAACGGCAGCAGCGCTCGTCACGAATGACTTCCCCGCCTTCCCAGGTGTCGCCGCACACACCGATGATGCAACAGTATCTCCGGTTCAAGGACGAGCACCCCGACCGGCTGCTGTTCTACCGGATGGGCGATTTCTACGAGCTTTTCTACGCCGACGCCGAACGCGCGTCGCGCGTCCTCGACATCACGCTGACCGCGCGCGGCCAATCCGCCGGCGCGCCCATTCCGATGGCCGGCGTGCCGTATCACGCACTGGAGCAGCACCTCGTTCGGCTGCTGAGCCGCGGGGAATCCGCAGTGATCGTCGACCAGATCGGCGACCCTGCGGCCAGCAAGGGGCTGGTCGAGCGCAAGGTCACGCGCATCGTCACGCCGGGAACGTTGACCGATGCGAGCCTGCTCGACGCCAAGCGCGATGCACTGCTCGCAGCGCTCTGCTCCGACGGCGATCGCACCGGCATCGCCTGGCTCAACCTGGCCTCCGGGCATTTGACGCTGACCGATATCGCTAGTGCCGATTGCGCGGCCACGCTGGAGCGGATCGAGCCGGCCGAATTGCTGCTGCCCGAGGACGCGGCCGCACCCGCGTGGCGCGGCGCAGCGGCGCCGGTGCGAGCGCTTCCCGCGTGGCACTTCGACCGCGCGAATGCGGAGCGTGCGCTCGCCCGCCAGATGGGAACGATCGGCCTCGCGGGATTCGGCGCGGAGATGGCGCCGCTTGCAATCGGTGCCGCCGGCGCGCTGCTCGGCTATGCGAGCGCGACGCAACTGTCGTCGCTCGAGCACGTCAGGTCGTTGTACGTCGAGTCGCCCAGCGAATTCGTCGCGCTCGACGCCGCCACGCGGCGTAACCTGGAACTCACGCAGACTCTTGCTGGCGCGCGCGAACCCACGCTCTATTCGCTGCTCGACACCTGCGCAAGCGCCGCGGGCAGCCGGCTGTTGCGGCACTGGCTCACGCAGCCGGTGCGGGCGCAGGATCGCGCGGCCGCCCGCCATGACGCGATCGCCGCGATGCAGTCGAGTGCCGCGCTCGTGCGCGCGCTGTCGGATCGGCTGCGCCGCACGGTCGACGTCGAGCGCGTCGTGTCGCGGATCGCCCTGCGCAATGCGCGGCCGCGCGATCTCGCCGGCCTGCGCGACACGCTCGCGATGCTGCCCGATGTCTCGATGATGATCACCGGCATCGACGTTCCGTTGCTGCGCCAGGTTGCGCAGGCGCTGCAGTGCGACGCGCGATGGCACGCGCTGCTGGCGCGGGCCATCGCGCCCGATCCGTCGGCGCAATTGCGCGACGGCGGCGTCATTGCCGCCGGATACGACGACGAACTGGATGAGCTGCGCGCCATCGACGCCGGTTGCGCGGAATTCCTAGTCGAGCTCGAGCGCCGCGAACGCGAGCGCAGCGGCATTGCCAATCTTCGCGTCGAATACAACCGCGTGCACGGCTTCTACATCGAAGTGACCCGCGCGAACGCCGAGCGCGTCCCGGGCGACTATCGCCGGCGACAGACGCTCAAGAACGCCGAGCGTTACACGACCCCCGAGCTGGCCGCGTTCGAGTCCAAGGCCTTGACTGCGGAGGAGCGCGCACTGGCCTGCGAGAAACGCTTGTTCGAGGCATTGCTTACGCAGCTCGCACCGGCGATTCCGGTGCTGCAGGGCATTGCCACGGGGCTTGCGACGCTCGATGTGCTGGCGGCACTCGCCGAGCGCGCCGACGCACTGCGTTTGACGCGGCCGCGCTTCGCCCGGGAAGCGGGCATTGCGATCGACGCCGGCCGGCATCTGGTCGTCGAGCGCCAGGTCGACGCGTTCATTCCGAACGATTTGCGCCTCGATGCGACGCGCCGCCTGCTCGTCGTCACCGGCCCCAACATGGGCGGCAAGTCGACCTACATGCGGCAGACCGCCATCATTGCGCTGCTCGCGCATTGCGGCATGTTCGTTCCCGCGGCGCACGCGACGCTCGGACCGCTCGACGCGATCTTTACGCGCATCGGCGCCGCCGACGATCTCGCAGGCGGCCGCTCGACGTTCATGGTCGAGATGACGGAGGCCGCGTATATCCTCAATCGCGCAAGCGCGCAGAGTCTCGTGCTGATCGATGAAATCGGTCGCGGGACGTCGACGTTCGATGGCCTCGCGCTTGCATGGGCGATCGCGCACCGGCTGGCCGAGCACAATCGCAGCCTGGCGCTCTTTGCGACCCACTACTTCGAGCTGACGGCGCTGCCTTCGGAAATCGACGGCTGCGCCAACGTGCATTTCGATGCGGTCGAGACCAGGAGTCGCGGCCAGGGACCGGGCATCGTCTTCCTGCACCACGTTGAAGAAGGTCCCGCCAACCGCAGCTATGGCCTGCAGGTTGCCCGTCTCGCGGGTGTGCCGGCCGAGACGCTCAAGCAGGCGCAGCGCTATTTCGCGCGGCTCGACAAGTTCAACGTGCGCGACGAAACGCAGCAGGACCTCTTCGCGGGCGGCCCCTCGACGGCGACGGCGATCGCACCCCGGTTATTGCGCCTGGGGGAATTCGAAACCCGCCTCGCCGCGCTCGATCCCGATACGCTGGCGCCGCGCGACGCGCTGGCGGCGCTGTACGAATTGAAGCGGCTGTTCGAGAGCTAGCAAGTAGACCGCGCGCCAGAGCCATCCCGGAAGCGGGCGAGCGTCTATTCGAAGCGCGCGCTCGCGCGTCCGATGGCCGGGAACTCGACGTCGATCGTCTGGCCTGGCATCGCTTCGACGACGCCGGTCCACGTTCCCGCCGTAACCAGATCGCCGGCCGCAAGCGCATGACCCTGCCCGGCCGCATGCCCTGCGAGCCACGCAAGCAGGAACAGCGGATTGCCGAGCGGATGGCCGCCGCGCGTTTCCTTCACGACGATGCCGTTGCAGCGGACGGTCGCCACCAGCGATGACCACGCGACGGGCTCGCGATACGGAATGCCGTTGCCGACGACCAGCGCTCCGTTCAGGCTCTGGTCCGCGAGACGCAAGGCCGGCCCGGCGGCATCCATGTCGCGGTAACGGGGATCGACAATTTCCATCGTTACGACGAGTTCGCCGACCGCAGCCGCGACGTGCGAGGGACCGATGTCCGGACCCTCCGGCGCCAGTGGCTCGCGCAACCGGAATGCAACCTCGCCTTCGATCAGGATCCGGTTGAAGCTGCCGTGCGCGAATTTCGCGGGACTTGGACGCACCACGCCGGGCCGCAGCGGCGCCGCGTTGGGCGTCGCGTCGCGACTCGCCGCGCCCACCTTCCATGCGGTCGGCCGAGACGACGCAAACCAGCCCGCTGCTTCCGCCACGGCCCGCTGGATGGCATAGGCATCCGCGTCGGTGCGCGGCACGGGCAGTCCCGCCACCGCGACCGTTGCGTGACGACGGTGTGCGTCGATCAACGCATCGCGCAACGGCTCGAGATCGTGCGGGACTGCTGCAGCCATGGCAATCGCGTGACGGCGGATCGGCGGCGAGGGCGGCGAACCGGACACGGCCTAGCGCGTCTGCGCGGCCGCGGTGAGAGCGGCCATCGCGGCCGCCACGCCCCCCGGGCGATGCGGCACGTTCGCGATCGACAGTCCCATCTCGACGCCGGAAAGCGTACCCATCAGCGTCAAGTCGTTGAAGTCGCCAAGATGTCCGATCCGGAATACGCGGCCGGCGAGCTTTGACAATCCGGTGCCGAGCGACATGTCGAAGCGCTCCAGCACGCGTTTGCGAAATGCGTCGGCGTCGTGCCCGTCCGGCATCAGCACCGCCGTCAGCGAATTGCTGTACTCCTGCGGATTGAGGCAGAGGATCTCGAGCCCCCACGCCCGCACGGCCGCGCGCGTTGCGTCGCCATGGCGGGCGTGACGCGCAAACAGCGCCGGCAATCCCTCTTCCAGCAACTGGTCGAGCGCGGCGTCGAGTCCGTACAGCAGGTTCGTCGCCGGCGTGTACGGCCAGTACCCCGTCTTGTTCGACTCGAGGATCTCGTCCCAAGCCCAGTACGAGCGCGGCAATTGCGCGTGCTTCGACGCGGCGAGCGCCTTGGCGCTCACGGCGTTGAACGACAGGCCCGGCGGCAGCATCAGGCCCTTCTGCGATCCGGCGACGGTCACGTCGACGCCCCACTCGTCGTGCCGATAATCGATCGACCCGAGCGATGAAATCGTGTCGACCAGCAGCAGCGCCGGATGCGCGGCGCGATCGATCGCACGCCGCGCGCCCGGGATGTCGCTCGACGGCGCCCGTCGACGTCTCGTTGTGCACGACGCAGACGGCCTTGATCGCATGCTCGCGGTCATCCGCAAGCCGCGCATCGATCGCCTCGACGTCCGCGCCGTGGCGCCAGTCGCCGGGAACAAACACCGGCTTCAGACCGAGGCGTTCCGCCAGCCGCTTCCACAGCAATGCGAAGTGCCCCGTTTCGGCCATCAGCACGACGTCGCCCGGCGACAGCGTGTTGACGAGCGCGGCTTCCCACGCGCCGGTGCCGGACGCGGCGTAGATGATGACCGGCTCGCGCGTCTGGAAGATCGGCCGGATGCGCTCGAGGATCGACAGGCCGAGCCGCGCGAACTCCGGTCCGCGATGATCGATCGTCGGATGGTCGATCGCGCGCAGCACGCGATCGGGCACGTTCGTCGGTCCTGGAATCTGCAGGAAATGCCGGCCCGACGGATGGTCGTCGTAGCGCATCGTCAATGGTGATGACCGTGCGCGCCGTGCACGTGGCCGTGGATGATTTCTTCCTGCGTCGCCGGACGGATGTCGAGCACCTTGCAGTCGAAGCGCAACCGCTGTCCCGCCAGTTCGTGATTGCCGTCGAGCACGGCCTTGCCGTCGGCGATGCCCGGTGACGCGCCAGACCATTTCGCTGCCGTCCTGCTCGGCGACAGTTGCCCGCCCACCGCGACGTCGGGCGGCAACTGGTCGAGCGCCTCGACGCGCATCAATTCGGCGTCGTAGTCGCCGAACGCATCCGTCGGGCTCCAGCGTCACCGAGACCGCGTCGCCGACGTTCTTGTGGTTGAGCGCCGCCTCGACCTTCGGAAAGATGCCCGAATGGCCGCCGTGAAGGTAGGTAATCGGCTCGTCGGTTTCCTCGATCAGCCGGTTGGTCGCATCGAAGAGCTTGAACGACAGCGTGACGACGGTGTTGGCGAAAACGTTCATGGACCTGTTGAGGAAATGCGTTGGCGGGACGGCGATGACAGCGTGCGCGATCCCCTCGAATCGGCGCGCGAAAGCTCGCAGCAAACATGGCGCCGTCCATTGTACCTCCGACGATTGGCGGCGCCGCGTCTCGCTATACTCGCCGCGATGACGCTCCGCGGCTCTCGCCAACTGCTGCGGCGGCCAGCCACCCGGCGCGTTCCTCGCGCCGCTACTGGCAAAAGCGCGCGCTGCTCGTCCGCGGCGCACTCCCGGCGATCCGCTGGATCATCACGCGCGACAGCCTGTTCGCGCTGGCCGCACGCGACGACGTCGACGTCGCGCGCTCGTGCGATCGCACGCGCAGCCGCTAGTCGCTCGAGCACGGCCCGTTTCGACGCGCGCGCGCTCGAGCGCCTGCCGCCGCGCAACTGGACGCTGCTCGTGCAGGGCGTCAACCTGCGCGAGCGACGCGGCCGACGCGCTGCTGCGCCGTTTTGCGTTCATTCCGTATGCGCGGCTCGACGACCTGATGGTGAGTTATGCGGCACCCGGCGGCGGCGTCGGGCCGCATTACGATTCGTACGACGTCTTCCTGCTGCAGGCAGCCGGCCGGCGCCGCTGGCGCTACGGACGCCAGCGCGACCTTGCGCTTCGAGCCCGGCGCTCCGCTCAAGATCCTGCGGCACTTCGCGCCGACGCACGACGCCACGCTCGCTCCGGGCGACATGCTGTACCTGCCGCCCGACTACGCGCATGACGGCGTCGCCATCGACGCGTGCATCACCTACTCGATCGGCTTTCGCGCCCCGCTCCATCAGGAGCTCGCCGAGGCGTTCGTCGATCATCTGCGCGACACGATCGATCGTTCCGGGCCGCTACGCCGATCCGGACCTGCGCCCATCCAGCGCGCCGGCGCATATCGATGCACGGATGCGCCGCCGCGCGGTGCAAGCGATGCGGCGCATCCGCTGGAACGGCGCCGACGTCGCGCGGTTTCTCGGGCGATTTCTCACCGAACCCAAGGCCGAGGTGGTGTTCACGCCCCGCCGGCGTCCTCCGCGCGCCCGCTTCGAGCGGCAGATCGCGCGCCACGGCGTCAGGCTCGACCGGCGCACGCAACTGCTCTACGATGACACCCGGTATTACCTCAACGGCGACGATGGCGCCTTGCCGGGTCCCGGGAGCGACGCGTTGCGGCGGCTCGCCGACACGCGCCGGCTGAGCGGGCGCGAGTGTGCGTCGCTTGCGCCGCGGATGGTCGACATACTGCACGAGTGGCATCGTCATGGGTTCCTTGCCGACATCGCCTGAACCAACGCCGCCCGCCTGGGTCATCGAGCCGCGCGAGGAGCGGCTCGATACCGTGGCCGCGCTAGCCTGCGCGCAGGATCAGCTGATTGCGCTCGCGCAGGCGGCACATCAAGGTCTTCGACATCGACTTGTCCTGGGGCGGCTGGAATAACGCGGCGCGATGCGATGCGCTGGCGTTCTTCATGCGTCGCATTCCCGGTGCCCGCCTCGACATCATCGTGCACGACACCCACTGGCTCGAAGGCATGGGCTCGCGGCTTACCGCGCTGCTGGCGCACTTCGCGAGCGCGATGACGATCTATCGCACCGGCGCCGCGGCACGCGCCGTGATGGACCCGTTGATGATCGTCGATCAAACGCATTTCCTGCATCGCTACCACATCGACCGGACCGGCGCGACGCTGTCGATCGGCGACGAAGAACGCGCGAAGCCGTTTATCGAGCGGTTTGACGAGATCTGGGAAACCGGTGAACCCGGACTGACCGGAACGGTGCTCGGGCTATAGCGAGGACGTCGCCGCGATCGGGCGCATATGTTCGAATCGGTTCAAAAGCGCGCCGCCGTGTTCGTGCGCGACGGCCTCAAGGTGCGTCGCCTCGTCGCAAGCTGCGAACAATTGCTGTCCCAGCGCGGCGAGGCAGCCGGCGTGGCATTGGCGAAGAGCACGCTCGATCTGTATCGCGACCTCGACAAGAAGGACCAGGCGCGTTTCATCGCCGCGTTGCTCGCCGAGTTTTCGCCCGATCCCGAGCAGGTGCTCGCAGCGGCCCAGGCGTACGCGGCGGATACTTCGGCCGCCAATCTTGCCCGACTGAGCGCGGCCGCGGAGCCGCCGCGCCAGGAGCTGCTGCGGCGGCTGAACCGGGCGCCCGGCGGCACCGTGATGATCCTGCGCCTGCGCGAACGGCTGTTGGAGGAGAAACGGGAGCGGCCCGAGCTCGACGCGGTCGACCGGGATTTCCGGCACCTGCTGTCGTCGTGGTTCAACCCCGGCTTCCTGCAAATGGTTCGCGTGGATTGGCGCACGCCCGCCTACTTGCTGGAGCAGATCATCGCGCACGAGGCCGTGCACGAAATCCAGGGATGGAACGACCTGCAGCGGCGGCTCGCCGCCGACCGCCGCTGCTTTGCCTTCTTCCATCCGGCCCTTCCCGACGAACCGCTGATCTTCGTCGAGGTCGCGCTGGTGGACCAGGTATCGGACACGGTGGCGCCGTTGCTCGACGTCCAGTCCGCGCCGAACGACCCCAGCCGCGCGACCGCGGCGGTCTTCTACTCGATCAGCAACTGCCAGCCGGGCCTGCGCGGCGTATGGCTCGGCAACTTCCTGATCAAGCAGGTCGTGGACGTGCTGTCGCAGGAATTCCCGCGGCTCAAGGTGTTCTGCACGCTGTCGCCGGTTCCCGGGTTTGCCGGCTGGCTGGCGTCGCTTCTCAAGGAGCCGGGCACCCGGAATGGCAAGCCGCTCGAGCACGCCGTGGACATTGTCGGCAACGAGCTCGGCATCGACCCTGCCAAGGTCGCCAGCGATCCGAAAAGCGCGGTCGAACGCCTGGCGCCGCTGAAAGACCCGCTGCTGCAGCTATGCGCGACGTACCTGCTGCAAGTCGGCGATGGCAACGATCAGGCACACGACCCGGTCGCAAGGTTCCATCTGCACAACGGCGCCCGGCTGGAGCGCATCAACTGGCTGGCGGACGTGTCGAAAAAGGGGCTGCGCGAGTCGCTGGGCGTGATGGTCAACTACCTGTACGTGCCTCGCGACATTCAGAGCAACCACGAGAAGTTCGTCCACGGCGAGGTTCCCGCCTCACGCGGTGTGCGCGGTCTGCTGCTGGCCGATTGACGCTTGGTCATCGCCGCGGATGCCGAGCGGGTAAAATGGTCGCCCGGCATCGCGTGCCCCCGCCAATCGCAATCGAACGGGCAGCCAATTCGCATTAGTGCCGCATGGCGCAGCAATCAATCCACCGTAGGTCATTTCGTCTCAGGAGACAAGCGAATGAACATGAAGGCAACCATCGTTTCAATGAGTGTCGGCGCTGCCGTGATGTTTGCAGGCGTCGCCTATGCGCAAGCGCCGGCCGGGTCGACCGGAGAATGCAAGGACGGCACCTACACGAGCAATGCGACGAAGCGCGGCGCTTGCGCCGGTCACAAGGGTGTCAAGACCTGGTACGCGACCCAGGATGCCTCGAAGTCGGAAAAGACGCCCAAGGCCGCGAAGGAAACGAAAGCGGAGAAGGCCGCGGAAGCGACAGCCGCCAAGTCAGCGGCGCCGGCCGCTGCGGGAGGTGCCGCGGGCGCGGGCGCGATGGGTGCCGCCGGCGCGACTTCGAAGATGAGCGCGGCGCCTTCGACATCGGCGGCCCCGATGAAGGCGTCGAACAAGTCGGAAATGCCCGCCATGGCTGCCGCCGGAGGCGGCCCGGGCAAGGTATGGGTCAACACGTCGTCGAACGTGTACCACTGCATGAACGACGAGTGGTATGGCAAGACCAAGGCAGGCTCATACATGTCCGAAGCCGACGCGAAGGCGAAGGGCGCGCACGCCGCGCACGGCAAGGCCTGCGGCTAACGGGAAATCCCGCCCGGCGCGATCGCGCCGGGCGGGCTCAACAGCGCGTTGCGCGCGGCCATTCCCGCGGCGGTCGCCGCGTCCGACAGACTCAAAGGCTGACACCGATCCTGCGGCCAACCTCGCGATAGTGCTCGATCACCTCGCCGAGATCGCGGCGGAAGCGGTCCTTGTCGAGCTTTTCGCCGGTCCGCGCATCCCAGAGGCGGCACCCGTCGGGCGTGAATTCGTCGCCGAGCACGAGCGCGCCGCTCGGCGTCGTCGAGCGGATGGCCGAATTCGAGCTTGTAGTCGACGAGATCGATGCCCGGCGCTCGCGAACAGCGGCTTCAGCACCGCGTTGACCTGGTGCGTCAACGCCTTCATTTGCGCGATCTCGCCGGCGCTCGCCCACCCCAGCACGCGGATGTGATCGTCGTTGACGAGCGGATCGTGCAGCGCGTCGCTCTTCAGGAAGAACTCGAAGATCGGCTCGGGCAGGCGCGTGCCTTCCTCGATCCCGTAGCGCTTGGCCATCGAGCCGGCGCAGATGTTGCGCACGACGCATTCGACCGGCACCATCTTCATCGCCTTGACGAGCGACTCGCGCTCGTTCAGCAGCGACACGAAATGCGTCGGCAATCCCGGCGTCGGCGAGCTTGCCCATGACGAACGCGTTGATCCGGTTGTTCGTCTCGCCCTTGCCGTCGAGCTTGCGCGAGTTTCGCCCCGTCGAATGCCGAGACGTCGTCGCGATAGTGCATGACGAGGCGCTGCGGATCGTCGGTCGCATAGACGGTCTTCGCCTTGCCGCGATAGAGCTCCTGCCGCTTTTCCATGCTGTCCTCTCCGTTCGAGTCGGTGCCGCGAGTGCTTCGCATACAGAGCTCTCGCCAGCCGAAGCCGTCGTCCTGATCGGCGATGCCGATCCAGTCCGGCGTGCAGTTGAGCGCGCCGCGCGAGCGCCGCGCGCGCCTTGTCCGGCGTGTTGTTCTCCTGCGAAAGATGCGCGGCGATGATGTGCTTGAGCCGCGACGTGTCGAGCGCGCGCGAGCAGCTCGGCCGGCAGCCTCGTTGTGCAGATGCCCCAGCCGGCCGGCGATCCGCTGCTTGAGCGAAAACGGATAGTCGCCGCTCGCCAGCATGTCGAGGTCGTGATTGCATTCGAGCACCAGCGCGTCGCAGCCGGTCAGGCTCGCCTCGACGTAGCGCGTCGTCACGCCGATGTCGGTCAGCACGCCGAGCCGGCGCGCGCCGTCGCCGACGACGAACTGCACCGGCTCGCGGGCGTCGTGCGGCACCGGAAACGGCCGCACCTCGAGCATGCCGACCGCGAACGCATCGTGGCTGTCGAATCCGTAGACCTGCGCTCCATCCGCGCGAAGCGCTCGTCGACCATTTCGAGCGTGCCGAACGTGAGCCATACGGGAATGCCGTAGCGCGCGGCGAACGCGGCCACGCCTCCGACGTGATCCGCATGCTCGTGGGTGACGAGAATCGGCGGCGAGTCGATGCAGGCTCGACCCCGAGCCGCGAGAAGCCGCGCGGCGGTATCGCGCACCCCGAAACCGCAATCGATCAGCACGCGCGTGTCGCCGACTTCGACGACGAGACCGTTGCCTTCGCTGCCGCTGCCGAGCGAGGCGAAGCGCACGCCAGCGGCCCGCACGCGCCGCGCCCGGCGCGAGCGCGACGCCGGACGCGCGATCGGCGTCGTGCATCGCGGTCGGCCGCTGCCGCTTCCGCGCTACTTGAGCTGGTCGCGCAGCAGTGCCAGGATCCGGTCGCTCGCCGGCGACTTGTCGGGACTGCCGCTGGGATCCTGGACGCTGACGGTGCTCTGCGGCGCGGTCTCGACGATCTTGATCCGGTACTGCTCGGGCTTGTCCTTCTCGTCGTCCTTCTTCCAGAACATCAGCTTGACAGGAATCCCTTCTGGCGATCCTTGCGCGTCATGCCGGCGTCGGGATCGGAGAAACGCACGAAATAGATGCCGGTCGAGCGGTCGCGATCGACGACCGTAAAGCCGCTGCGATCGAGCGCCAGCCCCACGCGCCGCCACGCGCGATCGAACGGATCGTCGACGACGAGCTGTCGACACGCCGTCGCCGCCTTTCTCCAGCCGCGCGTGCTGCGGCGCCGCGGCCGCCGCGTGCGGCAGGCGACGCGACCGCCGTCGGCCTGCGCCTCGGGCACGCCGAATCGCATCATCAGCCGCGACAGCATTTCCGCTTCGAGGCCGGGATTCGGGCGGCATCACCGCCCACGCAAAGCCGGCACCCCGCACAGTTGTCGATCTTCGCCGTCGGCATCTGCTCCATGCCCCGGTGCGATACGAAGATTTCCACGGTGCCGGGATCGGTGCCGCGCTCGATGCGCGTGCGGAACTTGTCGCGCTTGTACGTCGAATAGAACGCGTCGATGTATTTGCCGACGTACTTGCGGAACAGATCCTTGCGGAACCTCCGCCCGGTTCTCCGCCCAGTCGGTCTCCATGACGCCGACGGCGGGTTGCTCGGTCGCGATGACGAAGCCGGTGTCCGTCCAGAACTTGCGCACCGTCGACCATGCCTGCTCCGGCGTGGCCTTGACGACCAGCCAGCGCTCGTTGCCCTCGCGCGCGATACGCGCTTCCGGATTGGTCGGCAGCAGGTCGGATTGCTTCGGCCGCGCCGCCGTTTGCGCCGCCAGGCCCGACGCGGTGGTCACCGCATAACGGTCGTCGTATTGCGGCGTCGTCAGATCGGGTGGCACTTCGAGCGAGGGCGCCGAGGCCGATGATTTGTAATCGATGCGCTTGCTGATCGACGAAAGCGACATCGATTCGCAGGCGGCGAGCGACAGGACGCGGCAAGCACGCGAGCGCGAACGTGCGCAGGTGCGAGGCGTCAAGGTGTTTCATCAGCAATGGACCTTAAGAGAGCAGCGCTAACCGAGGCAGCCCGCCGCGCGGAGCGCAGCGCGGACGGCGTCGTGATGGTGCGGCGACAATGGCGTGAGCGGCAGCCGCAATTCGTTGTGGATGAGGCCCATCTCGGCCAGCGCCCATTTGACCGGGATCGGGTTCGCCTCGACGAAGAGGCGCGTATGCAGATTCATCAGCCGCGCGTTTCCGTTGCGCGCGGCGATGAGGTCGTTCCTCCGCGCCGCGGCGCACACCTCCGACACCGCCTTGGGCGCGACGTTCGCCGTCACCGAAACGACGCCGTCGCCGCCCAGCAGCATGAACGCCAGCGCCGTATCGTCGTTGCCGGAATAGAGCGCGAATTCGCGTCCGGCCGGCAGCCGGTTGCGCAAGTCGACGACGCGCACGAGATCGGACGTCGCATCCTTCAGCCCGGCGATGTTCGGAATCTCCGCCAGCCGCAGCACCGTGTCGTTGGCGAGATCGGCGACCGTGCGGCTTGGCACGTTATACAGGATCAGCGGCAAATCGACGGTCTCGGCGATCGTCCGGAAATGCCGATACAGCCCTTCCTGCGTCGGCTTGTTGTAATACGGCACGACCGACAGGCATGCGTGCGCGCCCGCCTTTTTCGCGAAACGGGTCAACGCGATCGCTTCGACGGTCGAATTGCCGCCGGTTCCCGCGATGACCGGAACGCGGCCCGCCGCGCGATTCGACCGTCTCCTGGATCAGCCGGCAGTGCTCGTCGACATCCACCGTCGGCGACTCGCCCGTGGTCCCTACGATGACGATTCCGGCGGTGCCGTTCGCAACGTGGAAGTCGATGAGCTTCGCGAGCGCGGAAAGATCGAGCGCGCCGCCGGGCTGCATCGGCGTGACGATCGCGACCAGACTTCCTGAAAGCATGAAAAACCGCTTGTAAAAGACGGAGATTCTACCCGATTCCCCCTGCGAACGGCCGCGCGCATCAGGGACGCGCGGGCGTCGTGCCGAGTGTTTCCGCGTCGCGCCGGCGCCGCCATCCGCGCGCTACCAACCGCGGCAAGCCGCTGCACGACGGCCGGACGATCCCCGTCGACGCGCCCCTGCTCGAACGCAACGACCGCGAGACGCCCTCGCACCCAATCGAGAAGCTCGTCCCGGCGCAGCAGGAAATCGGGATTCGACGGCCGGCCGAAGCGCTCGTTTCCGATCGCGAACGTCTCGTACAGCAGCGTGCCGTCGGGCGCCAACGCGCCGAGGAGGAACGGAAACAGCGCGCGATGCAGGTAGTTCACTACGACGATCGCGTCGAACGTTTCAGACGCCAGCGGCCACCCGCCCGTCTCCAGGTCGAGCGCGCGCGTTTCGACGCCCGGGACACCCGCCAGTTCGGCGAGCGCGGCGGGATCGCGATCGACAGCCACCACGCGTGCACCGCGCGACGCAAAGTAGCGCGCGTGGCGGCCGCGACCGGCGGCTACATCGAGCACGCGTGCGTCCGCCGGGACGAGATGCGCGAAGCGCTCGATCCAGGCGGAAGGGGTCGATGCGTGATGATCCGGCGACATCGCCAGGGCGTCCGGGGTCGTGTTCGGTCGCTGGAATCGCAACGGCGCTTTTAGCGCCTGCGTTTCTCCATCCCGGAGCTTCGCGGCTTCGCACGCGCAGGGACGGGGTGCGACGGTGCATCGGCGAGCGTCGTTTCGAGCGCCGCTTCGTCGGTGAGCCAGCGCAGAAACGCCGCGACGTCTTCACGGTCCGCGACACGAGGCGCGGCGATCGCGAAGTAGCCGCGCGCGGAATCGTACTTGCGAGCGAACGGCGCCACGAGCCGACCGTCGCGCAAGTGCTCGGCGATCATCGGCAGGCGGCCCAACGCGACGCCGTGGCCGCCGACGGCCGCCTGGACGACCTGGTCGTAGATGCGGAACCGCAGCGCGCCGGCGGGCTTCAATCCCGGTTGGCCGTTCGACGCGAGCCAGCTGCGCCAGTCCAGCCACGGCGTGCGTCCGTCGGGATCGTCCAGATGCACCAGCACGTGCGCCGTGAGGTCGGCGGGCGAGCGCAATGGCGACGCACCGTGCGCAATCTCCGGACTCGCGACCGGCGTCATCCGCTCGCCGAACAGGCGCACAGCGCTTTCCGGCGCGGCCGAATCGGGCATATAGCGGACGGCGACGTCCACATCGCCGCGCGCAAGATCGACGAGCCGGTCGTCGGCCGAAACATAGACTTCGACGTCAGGGTGGCGGGCCCGAAACGTCGCGAGCCGCGGAATGATCCAGAGCGACGCGAATGAAACCGTCGTCGACAGCGTGAGTCCCGGTGAGCGGGTGCCGCCGCGCGCGCCGTCCGCTGCCGCGGCCAGCGATTCCAGCGCGCCGGTCACCTCGCGGTGAAAAGTCGTACCCGCGGCGGTCAGGACGAGGGCGCGGTGGCGACGCTCGAACAGCGCAACGCCGAGCGCGTCTTCGAGCGCCTTGATCTGCCGCGACAGTGCCGATTGCGTGAGGAACAACTCCTCGGCCGCCAGCGTGAACGACAGCCGCCGCCCGGCCGCCTCGAAACCGCGCAGGAAGTCGAGCGACGGCAGCGCGCGCAGTGTCTTATGCATTCGCCCCATGCATGCCAGCCATTCCGATTGAACGTTTGAGCGGCAGCCGCCCCGGCTTCACAATCCATCGCATCGGGTCGCAGCAGCCAACTGCCATTTACGCGATCTCGAATGAATTTCCTGCATTCTACTGGAGGTTTCCATGGCCCGCTTCGAATCCGGCACCATCATCACCCTCGAACCCCGCGAAGTGATCACACTGCCCGATGTTCGCGGTGCGACGCTGCGCGTAACGAACGGCACGCTGTGGCTGACCGAAGAGCGCGACCGCAACGACATCGTGCTCGGGCCCGGCGACAACTGGGTCGTCGAATCCGACGGCAATACCGTCGTCGAGGCGCAGAACTCTGCGGTGTTTCGTATCGTCGGACGGCAAGGGACGGCGCTTCAATTGCCTGCATTCCCGCGCGTTTCGGAGAGCATCCTGTCCACGCTTTCGGCATGGCTCAGCGCGCCGCCGCGCCATCACGCACCGTACGCGTAGCGATGGTGCGCACAATTCAACCTCGGAGGATCGCGTCATGCCGCTCGTAACGGTTACGGTAAAGGGAGCTCGCGCCCCGGTATTCAAATCGGCAATACTCGACGCGGTTCATCGATCGCTGATCGCGGCCGGCGTACCCGAAGCCGATCGCTTTCAACGCGTGCTCGAGCTCAACCCGGAAAACTTTCGCTACGACGCGCGCTATCCGGACGTGGGGAGCGCGCGTGGCGATGATTTCGTGCTGATCGAAATCCTCTGGTCGGTCGGCCGCAGCGTGAAGATCAAGCGCAAGCTTGTCGCGGACGTCGTGGCGGCGCTCGCGCGCGATCCCGGGCTCGATCCGGAACAGGTGATGATCGTCCTCGCCGAAACCGCCTGGGAAAACTGGGCGTTTGCCGGCGGTCGGCTGCTCCACGCCGCGTAGCATTCCGGCGCCGCAGCGTCCGTTCGTCCTACGCGTCGGGCGAGCGTCGCAGGGCGACGCCGTCGGCGTTGCACTGACACCCGTATCGCAAGGCGTGCAACGCCCTGTGGTAGATGTTTCCCGCCCGCGCGAGCCGCACCGCGCGGCATGACGGAATCCCGCGGAATCCCGCGCGCTATACGCCTTCGCGCCGGCTGAAGCGGCGTGTTGAAGGATGGCCCGCCGCCGGGTATGGAATCTGCGTCAGGCACCATGACGCATCGAATCCTCCCGGGAGAAAATCATGGCTACGCACGTTGTTGCACGCGGCAACACCGAAACGATCCAGTGGGGTGCGGCGCTCTCGGCGGGCATCCTCGCGATGCTCGCATTCATCGCACTGCAAACGGCGTTCGCATGGGCACTCAAAGGCGAATCGCCGTGGACACCGCTGCACATGATCGGCGCAACGGTTCTCGGTCCAGGCGCGCTCGCAGCACCCAACTCCGCCGATTCCAGGTTCGTCGCGGTCGCGGGATCCATCCTCCTTGCAATCGCGCTGTTTTCCGGCGTGATCCTGGCGCTCATCGTGCGCCGGCTCGACGTGACATCGGCGCTGGTCGTCGGCGCCTTGTTCGCGCTCGCCGCGTACTACGTCGACGTGTACGGCCTGACGGTGCGCTTTCCGTGGTTTGCGGACTGGCGCGACTGGACGAGCGTTCTCGCGTACGTGGTCCAGGGCGCGCTGACGGCCGGCCTGTACAAGGCGGCGACGCGTTCGGTGCGCGATGCCGCGCATGAACCCGCCGTCGAACGGCCGGCGCGCGACCTGCGCCAGATGCGCAACGTGCCGCTGATGTAGGCCGCGCTACTTGCCGAACGTGAGATGGCCGTTCTTCTCGCGGACGTGGATCGTGTCGCCCGCCGCAAAAGCGCCGGCCAGGATTTCCTTCGCTAGCGGGTTCTCGATCTGCTGCTGGATTGCGCGCTTCAGCGGCCGCGCACCGTAGACCGGGTCGAAGCCCGCCTGCGCGACCGCTTCGAGCGCGGCATCGCTGACATCGAGGCGAATCTCCAGCTTCGCGAGCCGCTGCTCGAGCCCGCGCAGCTGGATGCGTGCGATGTTCGCGATCTGATCCTGCGCGAGCGGATGGAACACGACGATCTCGTCGATCCGGTTCACGAACTCGGGCCGGAAATGCGCCTTGACTTCGGCCATCACCTGGATCTTGATCATCTCCGGATCGCTGTCGTCGTCGGTCATCTGCTGGATCTTGTGCGACGCGAGGTTCGACGTCATCACGATCACCGTGTTGCGGAAGTCGACGGTGCGTCCGTGGCCATCGGTGAGGCGGCCGTCGTCGAGCACCTGCAGCAGCACGTTGAACACGTCCGCGTGCGCCTTTTCGATTTCGTCGAACAGGATCACCGAATAAGGCTTGCGGCGCACCGCCTCGGTCAGGTAGCCGCCCTCCTCGTAGCCGACATACCCCGGCGGCGCGCCGATCAGTCGCGCGACCGAATGCTTTTCCATGAACTCGGACATGTCGATGCGCACCAGCGCCTGGTCGGTGTCGAACAGGAACTCGGCGAGCGCCTTCGTCAGCTCGGTCTTGCCGACACCGGTGGGGCCGAGAAACAGGAACGAGCCGTACGGGCGATGCGGATCGGACAATCCCGAGCGCGACCGCCGGATCGCATCGGAGACGAGCCGCACCGCTTCGTTCTGGCCGATGACGCGCGCGTGCAGGCGCTCTTCCATCCGGAGGAGCTTGTCGCGTTCGCCCTGCATCATCCTGGAGACCGGAATGCCGGTTGCGCGTGACACGACCTCGGCGATTTCCTCGGCGCCAACCTGCGTGCGCAGCAGTTGCGGCTTTTTCGCCTGGTCGGCGGCGAGGGTCTTGTCCGCCTTCTTGAGCCGCGCTTCGAGCTCCGGCAGTTGGCCGTACTGCAGCTCGGACATCTCGCTGCCAGTCGCCCTTGCGCCGCGCTTCGTCCATCTGCACCTTGATCTTGTCGATCTCTTCCTTGATGTGCGCGCTGGCCTCGACCTGCGCCTTTTCCGACTGCCACACCTCGTCCAGATCCGCGTACTCCCGCTGCAGGCGCGTGATCTCG
Source organism: uncultured Pseudomonadota bacterium (assembly GCA_963718905.1). GTDB lineage: Bacteria > Pseudomonadota > Gammaproteobacteria > Burkholderiales > Casimicrobiaceae > VBCG01. Next base: position 158,591 of record CAVRAF010000011.1, on the reverse strand, counting down.
TCCTCGATCGACGCGAGTCGCTTCTTCGACGCGTCGTCCTTCTCCTTCTTCACCGCCTCGCGCTCGATCTTCAACTGGATCATCCGGCGCTCGAGACGGTCCATCGCCTCCGGCTTGGAGTCGATTTCCATCTTGATCCGCGCCGCGGCTTCGTCGATCAGGTCGATTGCCTTGTCGGGCAGGAAGCGGTCCGTGATGTAGCGATGCGACAACTCCGCCGCCGCGACGATCGCGGGGTCGGTGATTTCGACGCCGTGGTGGATCTCGTAGCGCTCCTGCAGGCCGCGCAGGATCGCGATCGTCGATTCGACCGACGGCTCGTCGACCAGCACTTTCTGGAAGCGCCGCTCGAGCGCGGCATCCTTTTCGATGTACTTGCGGTATTCGTCGAGTGTCGTCGCGCCGACGCAGTGCAGCTCGCCGCGGGCGAGCGCGGGCTTCAGCATGTTGCCGGCATCGATCGCGCCCTCCGCCTTGCCGGCGCCGACCATCGTATGCAGCTCGTCGATGAAGACGATCGTGCGGCCGGCATCGGCCGCGATGTCCTTCAGCACCGCTTTCAGGCGCTCCTCGAATTCGCCGCGGTATTTCGCGCCTGCGAGGAGTTGCGCCATGTCGAGCGACAGCACGCGCTTGTTCTTGAGCGTTTCCGGCACTTCGCCGTTGACGATCCGCTGCGCGAGGCCTTCGACGATCGCCGTCTTGCCGACGCCCGGCTCGCCGATCAGCACCGGGTTGTTCTTGGTGCGCCGCTGCAGGATCTGGATCGTGCGGCGAATCTCGTCGTCGCGGCCGATGACCGGATCGAGCTTGCCTTCGCGCGCGCGCTCGGTGAGGTCGATCGTGTACTTGGCGAGCGCCTCGCGCTGGCCTTCGGCTTCCTGCGAATCGATCCCCGCCCCGCCGCGGACCGCTTCGATCGCGGATTCGAGCGCCTTGCGCGTCAGCCCCTGCTCTTTGAGCAGGCGGCCCGTCGCGCCCTTGTCGTCGGTCAGCGCCAGCAGGAACAGCTCGCTGGCGATGAACTGGTCGCCGCGCTTCGTCGCTTCCTTGTCGGTCAGGTTCAGCAGGTTGTTGAGATCGCGGGAAATCGTGATCTCGCCGCCGGTCCCCTCGACTTTCGGAAGATTTCCGATCGCCGTCTTGAGCGCCGTCTGCACCTTGGGCACCGCGACGCCGGCACGCGCCAGCAGCGACGCGGTGCCGGCGTCTTCCTGCGCGAGCAGTGCCGAGAGCAGGTGCTGCGGCTCGATGAAGCCGTTGTCGTGGCCGAGGGCGAGACTCTGCGCGTCAGCGAGCGCCTGCTGGAACTTGGTCGTCAGCTTGTCGAATCGCATGGGCCGGATCTTGTGTGAATGAGGTGAACAAGCGAACAGTGGGGCGCGAGCGCCGGCTTTCAAGGCATGCATGATGCCCCCCACGCTTGCGGCCGATCGGACGACACTTGTGCTCCGCACGCAGGTGCTCGCCCTCGGGTCGGCCCATCGGGCTCGCGCGCCGGGCGCTGCCCCCGGCGGGGCGGATTTCGCGCCTTGGGACAGCCCTGCGGCGCTCATGGGCGGCCGGTGCTACCATTTTCCCCTTTTCCCCGCCGTCGCCACCATGCCTGCCGCAGAGCCGCCACCGCCCGGCGACGCCGTCGACGCCGCCGACAATGTCGATCGCGCGCCGGCGGCACGACAGGCAACGCTCACGGAAATCATCGGCGCGGTGCTCTGGAGCTTTTTCGGCGTGCGCAAGGGCGAGGCGATGCGCCGCGACGCCGTCACGATCAAGCCGCATCAGGTGATCATCGTCGGCCTCGTGGCCGCCGCAATGCTCGTCGCCGGCCTGCTGGCGCTCGTCCGGATCATTGTCCGCACCGGCTGAAGCGATCTGCGGGCCCCTGCGCGCGATTGCATCGATTTCAAACCCATTCCGGGCCTGCGACGGAGGAGGCGAAGCGTCATCGTTCACCTCGCCGTCATCGTTCGCCTCGCCGTCATCGGCGCGCAATCGCACCGAGCGCGTTCGACGCGCGAACGAGTTCGTCCTCCGTCGTCAGGATATCCGGGCACAGCCGCAGATGCGGTCCGCGGGCGTCCGTGACGATCGAGCGTTCGGTGAGTGCTGCGCACCACGCCGCTGCACGCGAATCGGTCACGACGACGAACGCGCCATGGTCGTCGCTGCCGCCGCGGGCCGGGATGCCGCGAGCCTCCAGCATTTCAACGAGCCGCCGCTGCTGCCGGATCGAGTGCGCGCGACTTCGCGCCGGGCCCAATGCCAGCGTGAGCCGCTGGCCCGCGCGCGCCTGATAGAACGTCACGACGGGCGGCGTTGATTCGAGGAACGCGTTGCCCCCTTCCGCCCACTGCGGAGGATCGGGCCGCTGGTACGAGAACGGATCGCGCTTTGCGTACCAACCGATGTCGAGCGTGCGCAGCGAGCCGTCGAGATGCCGGGGATGCAGGTACAGGAAACACGCACCGGGGCCGCCGCGCAGATACTTGTAGCTGCCACCCACGGCGAAATCGACGTCCAGCGCCGCGACGTCGACAGGGAACACGCCGAGCGAATGGTAGACGTCGAGCAGCACCCGGCCGCCTGCCCGGTGTGCCGCCGCAACGATCGCGCCCGGGTCGGCGAGCCGCTGCCCGGTATTGAAGATCACTTCCGACACGACGGCCAGATCGGTGCGTGCGCCGATCGCGCTCACGACATCTTCGGTGTCGAAGTATCCATCGGCCCGCGCCTCGACGAGCGTCAGCGCGATGCGGCCGCGACGCGCATATTCGCGCAGGATGACGTCGAGCGAATCGAATTCGCCGCGCGTCGCGACCACGCGTGGGAGCGCGTTTGCATCGTACGTGTTCAAAATCGCGCGCAGCCCCTGACCCGCGCTCGTCTTCGGAACCACGCAGTCTCCGCCAGTCGCGCCCAGCAATCGCGCGATTCGATCGCGGAACGCGTCGCTTTCGGCCATCCAGGAATCCCATGCGCCGCCCATCCGGGCGTACCACGCGGCGAGCCCTTCGCGGACGTCGTCCTCGATCGCGTCGAGCGGACGACCGAGCGAGTGGTTGGCGAGGTAGACCCGTTGCGGAGCGGCCGCCCGTGCCCGCGAAAACAGCGGCGCGACGTGCGCGGCGAGCGCCGCCTCGGTCAACGGCCCCGGGCCGAGCGCCGCAACCGCGGCTTCGATGGCGCCGGTCGGGGGCGGCGCGCTCATCGCGCGAAAGTCATCGTGTGGCAACGCCGGTCTGTCGGTCACGCAAGTGTTTCAGTGTCCGCCGATGACGGTGCGCACGTCGATCAGCTCGGGAAAGAACGAATGCTCGAGCGCGCGGCGGAGGAAACCCGACACCCGACGATCCGCCGGTCCCGGGCTTGTGGCCGATGATGCGCTCGACCGTCTTCATGTGCCGAAAGCGCCACAACTGGAACGCTTCCTCGACGTCGACCAGCTTTTCACACATGTCGTACGCATCCCACCACCGCTGCGGATCGGTGTAGATCTGCCGGAATGCCGGCACGAGGTCCGGATTGCGCTCGTAGGGTTGCGTGACGTCGCGTGTGAGCGACGCGGACGGGATCGGCAGGCCGCGACGCGCCAGGTGCCGCAGGAATTCGTCGTAGAGCGACGGCGCGTGCAGCAGCGCGTTCAGATCGTCGAACACCGGCGCATCGTGGCGGAACACGTCGAGCATCGCCGCGTGCTTGTTGCCCAGCAGGAATTCGATCGCCCGGTACTGCGCCGACTGGAATCCGGACGACGTGCCGAGCGCGGGCCGGAAGCTCTCGTATTCCGACGGCGTCAGCGTCTCGAGCACGGCCCACTGCTCGAACAGTTGCTTCTGGATCAGCTTCACCCGGGCCAGGATCTTGAAACACGGTTCGAGCGCGTCGGCGCGCACGTTGGCGATCGCCGCGCGCAACTCGTGGATCATCAGCTTCATCCACAGCTCCGACACCTGATGCTGGACGATGAACAGCATCTCGTCGTGCCGCGCGGGATGGTCGGACGAACCGGATAGCGGCTGTTGCGCATCGAGCAGCCGGTCGAGCCGCAGGTAACCGCCGTAGGTCAGCCGATCGCGAAGATCGGTGACAATGCCCGGTTCGAGGTCAATCATGGCGCTTCAAGGCTCGCGTGCACCTGCATGGCGCGGACCATTTTACGCCGTGGCCCTGGCGAGAACTGATGCCGGCCGCCTGACCCCTGATGTACCATCCGCGACCAAGCACCGCCGGGCCGCCCCAAGGTGCGAATAGCTCCCCCGCTGGGGGCAGCGCCGCGGCCGAATTGACCAATGAGGCCGCAAGCGTGGGGGTACAACCATGAGCGCATCGCATTCCCGCCGCCTTTGCGTCCGCATCGCTTGCGTTGCGATGGCCGCGGGGGCCATCGTCGCTACCGGCGGTTGCGGCGATCGCACGGCGATCACCCGCCGCATCGCGCTCACCGATTGCCGGCTGCCCAAAGTCGCGCAGGCAGTCCAGTGCGGAACGCTCGAGGTGCCCGAGAACCGCGAGCGGCCGCAGGGACGCCGGCTGTCGATCTTCGTCGCAGTGCTGCCGGCCAACACGCTGACGCCGAAGCCCGATCCGGTCGTCCTGCTGGCGGGCGGTCCCGGCCAGGCCGCGTCCACGCTCGGGCCGTTCGCGCTGCAACTGACGGCGATCCGTCGCACGCGCGACATCGTGCTGATCGACCAGCGCGGCACCGGACGCTCGTCACCGCTCGACTGCGCGGCGTTCGCGCCCGACGAACACGCCGAGTTCGACACCGATCCGGTCCCCAAGTCGCTGCTGTGCGAGTTGCAGCTCGCCGGTCGCGACATCGACGCGTCGCAATACACGACGAGCGCCTGGGTTGCGGATCTCGATCAGATGCGCGAAGCGCTCGGCTATCGACAGCTGAACCTGTGGGGCGGCAGTTACGGCACGCGCGTCGCGCAGGAGTATCTGCGGCGGCATCCGGATCGCGTGCGCAGCGTCGTGCTGGACGGCGTGGCGCCGCCGTCGTTGCGGATATCGTTCGACGTGTGGCGCACGCGCGACGACGCGCTCGACGGCGTCATAGCCGCCTGCCGGTCGTCGCCGCCGTGCGCGAAAGCGCATCCCGATCCGGCTGCGACGCTGGCTGCGATCAAGCGCGCGCTTGGCGGCGGCAAGACGATCACGATGCGCGATCCGCGCACCGGCATTGCGCGCGAGATGACGCTCGACTACGACATGGTGATCGGTGCGCTGCAGCCGCTCACGTATCTCCCCGAGGCGGCGACGCTGATACCCGAGCTGCTCGCCCTCGCGCGCGCCGGCGATTACGCGCCGCTGATGGCCGCATCGCTCACCATCGTCGGCGATTTGCCCGAGCAGTTCAATCCGGCGCTGCATTACTCGGTGACGTGCACCGAAGATGTCCCGCGCGTCACGCGCGACGAGCGCGCCAACGGTGTCGCCGACGATCGCGTGCGCGCGCTTGCGCGCCGGGCCATCGCCGTCTGCGATCAATGGCCCAAGGGCACGATGCCGCACGGACTTCGCGACGCCGGTGCGCAGCGGCGTGCCGGTCCTGCTCCTTTCGGGCGGACTGGATCCGGTGACGCCGCCCGCGTACGGCGAACGAAGTCGCGCAAGGCTTTCCGAACAGCCGCCACATCGTCGCGGCGGGCTTCGGCCACATCGTGTCGCCGCAGGCCTGCGCGCCGCGGCTCATCGCCGCGTTCGTCGACAGCGCCGGGTTCGCGAACGCTGCCGCAGACGTGCGTCGACTTTCTCGAGCATTCGCGCCGGCCGCCGTCCTGGCCCGATCGCCTCGCGCCGCAGCCATGATCGCCGTCGACGGCCTGCAGAAGGCGTTCGGCAAGCGCGCGCGAAGTGCACGCGGTGCGCGGCGTGACGTTCGACGCACCCGACGGCGAAATCACCGGCCTGCTGGGTCCGAACGGCGCGGGCAAGACGACGCTGCTGCGCATGATCGCGACGCTGGTCGTCCCCGACGACGGTCACGCGAGCGTCGGCGGACTCGACGTCGTCGCGGGACCGCTACGCGGTGCGCGGCCGCATCGGCGTGCTGTCGGACGCGCGCGGCCTCTATCCCCGCCTGACCGCGCGCGAGAACGTCCGCTACTTCGGCGCGCTGCACGGTCTGTCGGGGCAAGCGCTCGGATGAGCGGATCGACGCGCTGTTCGCGACGCTCGGGCTCGTCGGACATCGCCGACCGGCGCGCCGCGGGATTCTCGCAGGGCGAGAAGATGAAAGTGGCGATCGCCCGCGCGCTGGTCCACGATCCCGACACGATCCTGCTCGACGAGCCCACGAACGGCCTCGACATCATGAGCGTGCGCACGCTGCGCGACGAGCTGCGCAGGCTGCGCGCGCAGGGCAAGTGCCTGCTGTTCTCGTCGCACGTGATGCAGGAAGTGGCCGCGCTGTGCGACCGGATCATCGTACTGGCGCACGGACGCGTCGTCGCCGCGGGCACGGCCGCCGAACTGATCGCGCGCGCGGGCACGGCGGGCCTCGAAGACGCGTTCGTCGCGCTGCTCGGTTCCGACGAAGGGCTGGCGGCTTAGGCCTCGAGCATGCACGCGCCGCCGCCCATGGGATCGGCCGCCGATCGGACGCTCGCCGTCCTGCGCAAGGAGTTGCTCGACATTTTTCGCGACCGCCGCACCGGCATGGTGACGCTGCTGTCGTCGATCGCGGCCGGACCGATCTTCCTGCTGCTGATCTTCAACCTGATCGCGAGCCAATCCGAGCGCGCCGCGAGACCTGAAGCTGCCGGTCCTCGGCGCCGAATACGCGCCGGCCGCTCGTCGCGTTCCTCGAGCGGCAGCAGGTCACCGTGACGCAGGCGCCCGCCGATTACGATGCGCAGATCCGTCAGGGCGACCTCGACGTCGTGCTGATCATCGACGACCACTTCGCCGTCGACGTCGCGGAAGGCAAGCCAGGTACCGTCCGCCTCGTGTTCGACCGGTCGCGCGATCGTGCGCGCGCATCGATCGACCAGGCCGAATCGCTGCTGCGCGCCTATAACCGGCTGTGGGGCGAGCAGCGATTGATGCTGCGCGGCCTGACATCCAGTGTCGCGAATCCGCTGCGCGTCGAGACCGCCGATCTCGCGACGCCGCAGCAGTCCGGCGCGCTGGTGCTGTTCCTCGTCGCGTACTACGGCCTTTTCGCGTCGGTGATGGGCGGGATGGCGGTCGCGCTCGACACGACCGCCGGCGAGCGCGAGCGCCAATCGCTCGAGCCGCTGCTGATGACACCCGCGCGCCCGGCGGAAATCGTGACCGGCAAATGGCTCGCGGTGTGCGCATTCGACGCCCTCGTCGTGGTGCTTACGCTGACCGGGTTCTACCTGACGCTGTCGTTCGCGCCCCTGCCGCCGGTCGGCGTGCCCTTCCTGTTCGGCATGCGCGAGTTCGCCCGCTTCGCGCTGGTGCTGGTGCCGATGATCCTGATGCTGCCCGCCGTCCTGTTGTACGTCGGCAGCCGCGCGCGCACGTACCGGGAAGCTCAGGCGAACGTTTCGGTGCTGCTGTTCGTCGTTTCGGTGATTCCGATGGTCCAGTTGTTCATGCAGCGCAAGGAACCGGACTGGATCATGCTGGTGCCCGTATCCGCGCAATATGCATTGCTCAACACGTCGCTGCGCGGCGAGGCGCCCGCGGCGGCGCAGCTTGCGCTGTCGTGGCTCGCGCCGGCGGCGCTCATTGTCATCGCGCTCGTCGCGGTGGCCCGCCGCCTGGGACGCGAATCGATCCTGAGCGGCAAGTGATCCGCGGGCATGCGCCCGTCCATGGCGGCGCGACCGTGCATCCATGCGAGAATCGCGCCGTGGCCAAGGCACGCTCACGCGATACGCAGACGCCCACGGCGCGCGCCGAAATGATGGATACGCGCGAAGTCGCCGCGTATCTGCGGCTAAAAGAGCGGCGCATCTACGACCTCGTGCGCCAGCGCGCCATCCCGCACGTGCGCGCAACCGGCAAGCTGCTCTTTCCGCGCACGCAAATCGACGCGTGGATCGCGGCGAAGGGCGAGGCGCCGACGAGCGCGCGCGACGCGCGACCGCCGATCATCGCCGGCAGCCACGACCCGCTGCTCGAATGGGCGGTGCGCGAATCGCGGTGCGGCCTCGCGATTCTCGCCGGCGGCAGCCGCGCGGGCGTCGAAGCCCTCGCGCGCGGCGAAGCCACCGCGGCCGCTGCGCACTGGCTGGACGACGCGAGCGGCGAGTACAACGTGCCGCTCGTCCGCGCGACGCTCGCCGGCGCCGAAGTCGTCGTCCTCGAATGGGCGCGGCGTACCCAGGGATTCCTGTTGCGCGAGGGCAACCCGCACCGGATTCGCAAGGTCGCGGATCTGTCGAAAAAGCGCCTGCGCATCGCGACGCGGCAGCCGGAAGCCGGGAGCCATCGACTGTTCGAGCACCTGCTTGCGCGCGCCGGCGTCGCGCCCGAGTCGCTGGACTGGCTGCCGCGCGCCGCGCACGCCGAAACCGAGCTCGCCGCGATCATTCGCGACGGCCATGCCGACGTCGGGCTCGGCATCGAGGCCGCCGCACGCGCGCACGGCCTCGCGTTCATTCCGCTCGCGACCGAACGTCTCGACCTGATCGCCTTCCGGCGCGATGCGTTCGAGCCGCCGCTGCAGACGTTGTTCGCGTGGTCGCGCGCGCCCGAGTTCGCCGCGCAGGCGACCTCGCTCGGCGGCTACAACGTCGCGAACACCGGTCGTGTCGTGTTCAACGCGTAACCGCGAGCGCGCCGACAGGTCGCGTCATCCCGTCTGGCGCGTCGCCGCGCCGCGCTCGACGGCATCGGGTTCGATCGGCACGCACGCGTAACCCCGTCCTTCGACCGGCAGCAGGCGCACGCGCGTTCCGTACAACCGCTCGATGTTGGCGGCGGTCAGCGCGCGCGCCACGGCGTCGAGCGCCAGCGGTTTGCCGTCGGCAAGGAGCAGCGCGCGGTCGGCGTGCGCGTAGGCCTGGTCCGGCTCGTGGGTCGAGAACAGGATCGTCATGCCGCGCGCACGCAGCCGATCCAGCTCGCGCAGCACGCGCACCCGGTTGCCGAAGTCGAGGTTCGCCGTCGGCTCGTCGAGAACCAGCACCGGGGCCTGCTGCGCGAGCGCGCGCGCAATCATGACGAGCTGCCGCTCGCCGCCCGAAATCTCGGTGACTGGCCGGGCCGCGAGCGATCCGATCCGAAGGGTCGCGAGCGCTTCGCTCACCGCCGCGTAATCATTGCGACCCGGTCGTGCAAACGTCCCGACATGCGCGGCGCGACCCATCAGCACGGCATCGGTCACGCTGAACGCATACGCTGGCGTGTGTTGCTGCGGGACGTACGCCATGCGCGCCGCACGCGCCGCGGCGGTCAGCGACGCCACCGGCACGCCGTCGATCGCAACGCGGCCCGCAAGCGGCGACAGCAGGCCGAGCACCGTGCGAAACAGCGTCGTCTTGCCGGCACCGTTGCCGCCCAGAACCGCGAGCGTTTCCCCGGGTGCCAGCGCAAACGTCACGGCCTCGCCCACGCGGCGCGCGCCGAAGCCGTACGCAAGATCGCGAACGTCGAGCATGGGAATCCTAGAAGATGCGTCGCGCCCGTGCGAGCAGCGCGATGAACACCGGCGTGCCGACGACGGCCGTGAGAATTCCGGGCGGCACTTCGATCGTCGCCACCGTCCGCGCAAGCGTATCGATCGCGAGCATGAAAGCGGCGCCGAACAGCGCCGCGACCGGCAGCAGGCGCGAGAATTCGGGACCGACGAGCAATCGCGCCATGTGCGGCACGACGAGCCCGACCCACCCGATGATGCCGGACACGGCGACGCTTGCCGACGTGGCGAGCGTCGCGGCGCCGATCACGACGGCGCGCAGGCGCCGCGTATTCACGCCGAGTGCGCGCGCCTCGTCTTCGGGCAGCGCGAGCAGATTGATGCGCCACGCGAGTGCGAAGAGCACGGCGAGCGCAAGGGCCGCCGCGGGCAACAGGCTCGCGAGCTCCTGCCGTGATGCCGCCGCGAAGCTGCCCATCAGCCAGAACGTGATCGCCGGAAGCTCGTTGTAGGGATCGGCGAGATATTTGAGCAGCGATATCGCCGCGCCCAGGAGACTCGCGACGACGATGCCGGTCAGGATCAGCGTCACCAGCGGCTCGTGGGCGGTCAGCCGGGACGCGATGAACATCACGACGGCGACGGCCGCGATCCCGCCGACGAACGCGGCCGTCTCGATCGCGACGAATCCCGCGCCGAGAAAAATGCCCAGCACCGCGCCGAGTGCGGCACCCGACGATACACCGAGCGTATCCGGCGCGACCAGCGGATTGCGGAACAGATGCTGATAAGCAGCGCCCGCGGCCGCGAGCGCCGCGCCGACGAGCATCGAGATCCCGACGCGCGGCATGCGAATCTGCCAGACCACCGCGTCGGCCATGCCGGTGTCGGCGCCGCCGGTCAGTCGGTTCCACACGACGGCGCCGACGTCCGCCGCGGTCAGCGGATACCGACCCGAGCCAAGCGCGAGCATCGCCAATGCGAACAGCGCGATGCAGGCGCCCGCCAGCACGAGCCACGTCCGACCGGCCGCCTGCGAAGGCGCGCGCATCGCGTCCGTGGCGTTCACGGCGATACGCCGGCGGCTTCGAGCAGCGCGCGCACTTGCGCGTCGCTGGGCGTTCGATGGTAGTAGAGCGTGTGAAATGCCTTGACGCGCGGGCCGAGCGGCTCGGGGAAGAGCTTGGGATGCAGAACTCGCACAAGCCACTGTACCCCAAGCAGGCGATTGAGTGACGGCGGCGAATCGAACCATCCGAACGGCAGGTCGGGCGGAGCATAAATGCGACCGGCCCGGACCGCCGGGACCTCGTGCCATGCCGGCAGCGTCCGCACCGCGGATGCAAAGGCGGGATCGCTGGCGATGATGACGTCGGGTGCCGCGAGCAGCACATCCTCGAGCGAGACGTTGATCAGGTTGCCCGCGAATGCGGGCGGCATCGCGATGACATTGAACCCGCCGGCGAGGGACAGTGCTTCGGCCTGCATCGAGCCGCGCGGTGCCGTCGTCAATCCATTCGGCCCACGGGCGAAATAGACGCGAGGGCGGTCGCGCTCCGGAATCGGACCGATGCGCTCGGCGACTTCCCGCAATTGGCGATCGGCGTCACGCGCCAGCGTCTCCGCAGCATCGGCAGCCCCGATCGCGCGCCCGATGTCGCGCAACAATCGCGGCGTGTCCTGCAGCGATCCGTCGAACAGCAGATACGGAATGCCGGTCTGCTGTTCGACGCGCTCGGCCAGCGTCGCGAACGTGGCCGACGTCGAGCCGACGTCGACGATCAGGTCGGGTTTGGCGCGCATGACGACCTCGACGTTCGCCGTGTTGCCGCGTCCGGTGAGTCGCCCGAGCGTCGGCAGCGACGCGACCGCATCCGGCAGATACGCCGCCTCGTCGGGCCGCGGCCCGCGCGTCCATCCGACGAGTTTCTGCGGCGCGAGCGCCAGCAGGATCACCGACGCCGGCGGTCCCGCGGCAAATATGCGCTCGACCGTCGCCGGCACCGTGACGGCTCGTCCGGTGGCATCGATGACGCGCGTCTGCGCAGTAGACGCCGGAGCGAGCGCGCACAACCCTGCTGCCGCCAGCGCCGCGGCGAGCGCTGCGATCACGGCGGATCGAATCCGTAGGCCGTGAGAACGCGAACGCCTGCGGGACTGCGCAGATATGCGGCGAAATCGCGTGCCGGCGGCGGCGCATCGCTGCGCACCGCGACGCCGTAATCGGCGGCGACCGCGAGATTGCCGGGAAGCTTGACGACGCGCATCAGCGGGTTTTCCTTGTGGGCGAGCGCGGCGTTGGTGCAATGGTCAGAACACGTCGGCGTCGCCTTGCGCGACCAGCATCCCGTACACGCTGCCTTGCGCAGGCGGCGGAGCGGATTGCGGGCCGCCGGTCAACTGCCGCGCTTTCGCGGACAGTCTCGCAAATGACCCGGGCCGAAGCGCATCGGCCTTGCGAAACACGTCCCATGCGTAGTCACCGGACGGATCGGCTTCGGGCGTCGAGGTTCCGAGCTTGATGCGGGGATCGAGCATCGTGTCGAGCGCCGAATCGGGTGCCGCCGTGACGCCGGGCGCCGTGAGCAGGCACATGCTGTTACGGGCAAACCGTTCGACGCGCGTCGTCCAGCCACGCTCGGCAAGCGAGCGCGGATGCTCCATGTTCGCGCTGGCAAATACGTCGGCGCGCTCGCCTGCCCATTGCTCATTCCCGCCCGGCGCTCACGAATCCGATCCCGCATTGGGAAAGAACAGCTGCTCGCCGTTGATCTTGTAGCCCGCGATCACCTCCTGGCCATGCGGCGACACCAGCCAGTCGATGAATTTCTGGCCCAGATCCTTCTTGACGTTCGGATGCTTCTCGGGATTCACCAGCATCACGCCGTATTGATTGAACAGCCGCTTGTCGCCCTCGACCACGATGCGAAGCTGCGCGCGGTTGTGGAAATTGAGCCACGTTCCGCGATCGGACAGGATATAGGCGTCCATCGCGGCGGCCGTGTTGAGCGCGGGGCCCATGCCCGAGCCGGTCTCGCGATACCACGGCCCCTTGGCAGTCGCGATGTCGATGCCCGCGTCCTTCCACAGCCGCAACTCTGCCGAGTACGTGCCGCTCTTGTCGGCGCGCGAAACGAACGGCGTTTTCGCCGCCGCAATGGTTTTCAGCGCTGCCTCGATGTCCTTGCCCCCGGCGACGTGCGCAGGATCGGCAGAGGGACCGATCAGCACGAAATCGTTGTACATGACCGGGTAGCGCTTGACGCCGTTGCCCTCGCCAAGCCATTTGAGCTCGGCCGGCCTGTCGTGCACGAACACGACGTCGGCATCGCCGCGCTTCCCGATGTCCAGCGCCTGGCCGGTGCCCACGGCCACCACGCGCACGCTGATGCCGCTGTCCTTCTCGAACGCCGGCAACAGGTAGGAGAACAATCCCGACTGCTCGGTCGACGTCGTCGATGCGACGACGATGAACGGCTGCTGTGCGAATGCGCCCGCAGCAACCAGCGCGACCAGCGCGACAGGCGCCAGCGTCGCGATCCTTCGAATCATTGCTGCCATCACAATCGTTCTCCTTCCAGAAACGCCCTGCCGTCGGCCGATCGCGGCGACGTGAAAAACTCCGCCGCCGCGGTGTGTTCGGCGACGCTGCCTGCGCACAGCAGAACGACGCTGTCGGCAAGTCGCTTCGCCTGCGCAAGATGGTGCGTCGTCATCACGATCGTCGTTCCGAGCGTGTGAATGTCGTTGACGATCGACTCGACCGCGCGCGCCGATGGCGGATCGAGGCTTGCGGTCGGCTCGTCGAGGAACAGCACCTCGGGCGCCAATGCCCAGGCGCGCGCCAGCGCCAGCCGCTGCTGCTCGCCGCCGGACAGCACGCGCGCCGGCCGGTCCGCGATCGCCTCGAGTCCGACGCTCACGAGCGCGTCGTCGGTGCGGCGCCGGGCCTCATGGCCGCGAACGCCGGCGAGCGCGAGCGCGTGGCGAATGTTGCCGACCGCGGAACGGCGCAGCAGCACCGGCCGCTGGAACACCATCGCCTGCCCGGGTGGGCGAGTCGGCGAGCGGCCCCAGGTCACGCTGCCGCGAGTGGCGGGAATCAGCCCATGCAGAACGCGCAGCAGCGTGCTTTTGCCGGCGCCGTTGGCGCCCAGGATGAACGTGCGCTGGCGCGGCTCGATCGTGACATCGACCGCGTCCAGCACGCGGATCCCGCGCTGAATGACGTCGACGCGCGACGCGATGATCGGCAAGCCCTCGAGGACTTCGGCATCACCCAAAGCGCGCTCTCGCCCATTGACGCGTGGCGTGCGCGCCGACATTGAGCGCCATCACCAGCGCGATCAGCACCAGCCCCAGGGCGAGCGCGAGTGGAAGATCGCCCTTGCTCGTCTCGAGCGCGATCGTCGTCGTCATCACGCGTGTGACACCGTCGATGTTGCCGCCGACGATCATGACCGCGCCCACTTCCGCGGCCGCCCGTCCAAATCCGGCAAGCAGCACGGTGGCGAGCGACCAGCGCGTATCCCACAGCAGCGTCAGCGTCGATTGAAGCCACGAAGCGTCGAGGCTGTGCAGTTGCTCGCGATACTCGGCCCATGCGTCCTCGACGACCTGGCGGGTCAGCGCGGCGATGATCGGGATGATCAGGACCGTTTGCGCAATCACCATCGCGGAAGGCGTAAACAGCAGGCCCAGCGCGCCCAGCGGACCCGCCCGCGACAGCAACAAATAGATCAGCAGTCCGACGACCACCGGGGGCAGTCCCATCGCGGCGTTCAGCGCGACGATCAGCGCGTTGCGGCCCGGAAAGCGGCCGATCGCCACGGCGGCGCCGAACGGCAGCCCGATCACGGCGGAGATCAGCGTCGCGGACAGGCTGACGGCGAGCGACAGCGCAACGATCGCGGTGAGGCGCGAATCGAGGTGCGCAACCATCGCGAGCGCCAGCGACAGGCTCTGGGAAATCGTGTCCATGGAGACTGCACATTGTGCCGCATCACTGCAATATTAGGCAATTTCTACATATCTGCCTCGATGGAAATCGAAGTCCGATTTCGACGTGCGGGACCCGGCGTCGGTGGATTGCGCTGTCATCGGTGTCCGTCGAGCACTGCCCTGCCCTTGGCGCTGACCGCGACGATGCGTCCATCCGCCTCGTAGTCGATCAGCCCGTCGCTGCAGGCATCCTCCCAGATCGACAGGCGCGGACAGGTGGTGCGCCACGCGTCGATGACCTCGGCATAGGCCCTGGGGCGATCCGAAATCCATTCGAGGAGCTGCAGCGTCAGTGCGTGCGTTGTGTCGCTCATGGTGCCCCGTGCCGGGCTCGCAGGCCGTCCATTCGATGCGCGATCTTGCGACAATCCGCGCCTTCCGTATAATGAATTTATTACCTGGATTGATGCGCTTTTTGCATGAAAATCGACACGCTCGGGGTTCAGGCATTCATCGCGATCGCGGAGCACGGCAGTTTTCAGAAAGCCGCCGACGCGCTGCACCTCTCGCAGACCGCGCTGACGCGACGGCTGCAGAATCTCGAAGCGTTTCTCGGCGTGAAGCTGGTGGAACGCACGACGCGCTCGGTGGCGCTCACGACGATCGGCCGGGACTTTCTGCCGCAAGCGCAGCGGCTGCTGACCGATCTTGCGGCGGCGATCGTCGAAATCCGTGAAACCGGCAAGGCGCAGCGCGGTGACGTCTGCATCGCGTGCGTGCCGACCGCCGGCGTCCAGTTCCTGCCGCGCATCATTCAGGCGTACTCGGCGCGGTATCCGGACAACCGGATCAAGATCCTCGATCACGCGTCGTCGGCAGTCCTCGAGGCCGTGCGGCGGCGCGAGGCCGAGTTCGGCATCGCCATCGAGGGTCTCGACGACGCCGACCTTGCCGGCACGACGCTGCTGCGGGACGAGTTCGCGCTGATCTGCCGCGACGACCATCCGCTGGCGCGCAGGAAACGCCTCCCCTGGAAAGCGCTCGAGCCGTATCCGCTGATTTTCGCCGGCGACATCAGTGCCAATCGGGCGCTGCTCGACCAGGCGCTGGCGGCACAGGGTGTAAAGCTTCAGTCCTACTATGAAGTGCAGCGGAGCTCGACCGCCGTCGGCCTGGTCGCGCAGGGCGTCGCCGCGGCGGTCGTGCCGCGTATGGCTATGCAGAAGGAGGCGTACCCGAACCTGCGGCTGATCGCGCTGACCGACCCCGTCGTCTCCAGAACGCTTGGGCTGGTGACGCGGAAGGCCGCGCAGCTGTCACCGGCTGCGCAGGCGCTTTACGACATGATCAGGCAGCGCGCCGCCTCGGCTTCCGGTCGATCGACGCGCGCGTGATTCGAAGCCTTGATCGGCCGGAGCGCCGGACGACGTGGCGAATCTCAGCCGAGCTCGCGCAGAACCGCAAGCGGCGGCTCGTTCACGGTGGCGCGCGTGCCGAGCCAGCCGGCGAGCGTCACGGCGATCGCCCCGCCGCCGATTCCATAGAGCCACACGACCGGACTGAAGGTAAACCGGATGTTGAATACGTGCTCCGCCAACGCCCAGCCGATGCCCGTGGCGCCGGCCGCGCCCAGCAATCCGGCGAGCGCGCCGAGCAGCAGGAACTCGGTCGCCTGCGCGCTTTGCAGTTGCCGCTTCGACGCACCGAGCGTGCGCACGACGGCGGCGTCGAACGTGCGCTCGTCCTGCGTCGACGCGATGGCCGCCTGCAGCACCAGCAATCCGCCGGCGAGCGTGAACAGGAACACGAACTCGACCGCGCGCGCGACGCGATCGACGATCGCCTGGATCTGCCGCAGGATCTCGCCGACGTCGATCGACAGGATGTTCGGATAGCGCTGCACCAGCGCCGACAGCCACGCGCTATCGCCCTCCGGCGCGCGGAACGCGGCGATGTAGGTTGCGGGCAGATTGTCGAGCGCACCCGGCGGAAACAGCGCGAAGAAGTTGACGCGGAAGCTGTCCCAGTCGACTTTGCGCGTGCTGGTGATCGGCGCGGTGACGCGCATTCCGCCCGCGTCGAACGTCAGCCGGTCGCCGACCTTGACGCCCAGCGTACTTGCAATACCCTCCTCGAGCGAAATGCCGGCATCGGCGCCTCGCGCCTGCGGCGACCAGAACTTTCCGTCGACGACGCGATTGCCCACCGGTAGCTGATCGGTCCAGGAGAGGTTGAACTCGCGCTCGGCAAGCCGGCGCGCGCGCGTGTCGGTGAAGCGCGTCGTATCGAGCGGCGTGCCGTTCACGTCGACGAGGCGCCCGCGCACCATCGGCTTGAATTGCGTCTCGACGTGGAGCGTTGTCGCCATCCACTGGCGCGCATCATCGACCTGGTCGGGCAGCACGTTCACCAGAAATTGGTTGGGTGCATCGGGCGGCAGGTTGGCGCGCCAGTCGCGCAGCAGATCGCCGCGCACGACGGTCAGCAGCAGCAGCGACGTCAAGCCCAGCGCCAGCGCGCCGATCTGCAGGCTCGACGCCAACGGCCGGCGGCGCAGGTTCGCGAGGCCGAAGCGCCATGACACGCCACGTTGCGGCACGCGCTTCAGCAGCGCGAGGAGCAGCCATGCCAGGCCGGCCGAGGCGACGAGCAGCGCCGCGACGCCGCCCAGGATGATCGTCGCCGCCTGCGCCTCGTGCGCCTGCCATGCGACCAGCACGGCGACCGACGCTGCGCCGCATGCATACGCCAGCACGCCGCCCGCGCGCGGCCGCGGCAGGTCGCGGCGCAGCACGCGCAACGGCGGGACGTTCGCCAGCGCGACCAGCGGCGGCAGCGCGAAGCCGAACAGCAGCAGCAGACCGGTCGCGAACGCCGTCAGCCCCGGCACCCATGACGGCAACGGAAGCGTTTCGGCGAACGCGTTCGACAACAGCGCGGCGAGCAATTGCTGGCCGATCAGCGCAGCGACGACACCGACGGCGCTGGCGGCGATGCCGAGCGCCCCGAACTGAATGACGAAGAGCATCAACGTTCGCGCGACCGGCGCACCCAGGCAGCGGAGCATCGCGGCCATGTCGAGGTGCCGGCGCAGATAGCGCGAGGCCGCCAGCGCCACCGTCACCGCCGCGAGCAACACCGCAACCAGCGCCGCGAGACCGAGATACCGCTCCGCGCGCTCGAGCGTCTGGCGCACCTCGGGGCGCAGATCGCGAACGGTTTCGACACGCTGCCCCGGTTTGATTTCGCCGGCGAGCCACGTCTTGTACCGCTCGATATCGCCGCTGCTGCGCCCGGCAGCCAGCAGGCGCCAGGTCGCGCGATTGCCCGGTTGCAACAGATTGGTCGCCGGAACCTCCCGAAGATTCAGCAGCAGCTTCGGCGCCGGTGCGAATGTGAGTCCAGCGATTTCGGGGTCCTGCGCAATGATCGCGGTGACGGTCAGCGTCGCGTCGCCCACGGCGAGCTTCGTTCCGACCCGCGCGCCCAGCCGATCGGCGAGCCGCGTGTCGATCCACGCTTCCCCGGGTTGCGGAATGCCGACGGCGGATCGGCGTTCATCCGGCGTGGGTCCCGCAAGCGCAATCGATCCGCGCAATGGATAGCCATCGGAAACCGCCTTGACGTCGGTCAGCACCGCATTCGACGCGCCCGCGTCGGCCTGCTGCACCATGCTGTTGAAGCGTATCGCCGGCGACGTCGACAGGCCGCGTGCGCGCGCTTCATCGGCGTAGCGCTCCGGCAATGGGCGATCGCCGGAAACCATCAGGTCCGCACCGAGCAGCAGATTCGCCTGTTCCGCAAGTCCGCTCTTGACGCGATCGGCGAAAAAACCCACGGTACCCACGCTTGCGGCGGCAAGCACGATTGCCGCGATCATCACGCGCAGCTCGCCCGCGCGCCAATCGCGTGCGATGAGCCGCAGCGCGAGATTCAGCGTTCGCATGTCACAGCGCCGCGCGACACCACGCTCCGCGCGACTCGCAACCGCAAATCACGCGGCGCATCGCACGCGCGGATCGCGCTCACGTGGCACGGGCACGCATCGCCGATACCGCGGCCGGCGCCGGCGCTTCGATGCGCTCGTCCGCGACCAACTGCCCCGCAGCGAGCGACAGGCGCCGCTCGCAACGACTCGCGATAGTGATGTCGTGCGTAACGAGCAGCAGTGTCGTGCCGTTCTCGCGATTCAGCCGGAACATGAGGTCGGCAACTTCAACACCGGTTGCGCCGTCGAGATTGCCGGTCGGCTCATCGGCCATCAGCAGCTTGGGCTCTCCGGCGAAGGCGCGCGCGATCGCCACCCGTTGCTGTTCGCCGCCCGACAGCTGCCGCGGATAGTGTGTCGTTCGTCGCGCAAGCCCGACGCGGGCCAGCCACGCCGTCGCCCGCGATGCGGCGTCGCACTGCGCCGGCGAGTTCGAGCGGCAACATGACGTTCTCCAGCGCCGTCAGTGCGGGGAGCAACTGGAACGACTGGAACACGAAGCCCAGCAGGCGCTGGCGCACTGCGGCGCAGCCGTCCTCATCGAGTGTCGACAGCGCAACGCCGTCGATCGTGACGTCGCCGGATGTCGGCCGGTCGAGGCCCGCGAGCAGACCCAGCAGCGTGGTCTTGCCCGAGCCGCTCGCACCGACGATGGCAACTGTTTCGCCGAACGCGATGTCGAACGTCACCGCATCCAGGATCGTCAGCGGCGCATCGCCGCTTCGCACGATTTTCGACAGCGACAGCGCGCGAATGAGCGGGGAGGCCGACTGATGTTCCATGGATCGATGCATTCTACCTGCGTGCAACGGCAGACACCCGGGGCGATCGTGCGTTCCACGGCACGACCCGGAGCCAGCCGACCGTTACAATCGTGCCGATGAGGATGCTCGCTCGTTTCCGCCGCCTGCTGGTCGTTGCCTGCATCGCGTTGTGCGCGCCCGTCATCGCGCAACCTGCCGCGCCGATCATCCTCGTCGTCGGCGATTCGATATCCGCCGGATACGGACTGGCGAACGGTCAGGGCTGGGTCGATCTGCTGGCCGCGCGGCTTGCGCAGAACGGTTATCGGACTCGTGTGGTCAACGCGTCGATTTCCGGCGACACGACGGCCGGCGGCCTCGCGCGCTTGCCGGCGCTCCTGCGTGAGCACCATCCCGCCATCGTCATCATCGAGCTCGGCGGCAATGACGCGCTGCGCGGCGGCGATCTGCGGGCGGCGCGCGCGAATCTCGACGCGATGGTCGCAGCCGTTCAGGCCGCGCGCGCCAGGCCGCTGATCCTCGGCATGCAAGTGCCGCCCAACTACGGCGCCGCTTACGCGCGAACCTTCGAGGCGATGTTCGCCGACGTCGCCAGGACGCGTCGCGCACCCGTGGTTCCGTATCTCTTCGAAGGCTTTGGCGACGACCTCGCGCAGTTTCAGGCCGATCGCGTTCATCCGATCGCCACCGCGGAGCCGCGCATCCTCGACAATGTCTGGCCGGCGCTCGTGCCGCTGCTCGGGCGCAAATGATCATGCGCGCCGCAAGCGGCGAGTCACGACCGTCGAAGCAGGCGATGCAGCCACTGTTCCCGTCCGAAGACCGATGATCGCGCCGCTGCCGCCGGGACCGCCGCCGCGAGCAACCGCCGGAGCGGACGCGGCGAGCTGGGCGTCGTATCGCGACCGCATCGACGTCCGCTCGCCAGGCGAGTACGCCGAGGATCATCTGCCTGGCGCGGTCAACCTGCCTGTCCTCGATGACGCCGAACGCGCGCTGGTCGGGGCGATGTACGCGCGGATGTCCGCGTTCGATGCGCGCAAGGTCGGCGCGGCAATCGTCGCGCGCAACATCGCAGGTATCGTCGAGACCCATGCGAGAGACAAGCCGCGCGACTGGGCGCCGCTCGTCTATTGCTGGCGGGGCGGTCAGCGCAGCCGCGCGCTCGTGCACATCCTTGCGGAAATCGGCTTTCGCGCCGCGCAGCTCGACGGTGGATACCGCGCGTTTCGGCGGCACGTCGTCGCAACGCTCGCCGAAAGCCCGCGACAATTCAGGTTTCGCGTGATCTGCGGATTGACGGGCTCGGGCAAGTCGCGGCTGATCGAAGCGGTCGCGGCCGAAGGCGGACAAGTGCTCGATCTCGAGCGCCTCGCCAGACACCGCGGCTCGCTGCTGGGCGACCTTCCCGGCGACCCGCAGCCCACGCAAAAGGCGTTCGAGAGCGCGATCTTCGCCGAGCTCATGGCGTTCGATGCGGCACGCCCGGTGTTCGTCGAATCGGAAAGCCAGCGCATCGGCAAGTTGCAGGTTCCAGAAATGTTGTTGACGACGATGCGTGCCTCGCCGTGCATTCGTCTCGAGACATCGCAAGCGTTGCGCCTGGCGCTGCTCGAAGCGGACTATGCCCACCTGATGGATCGGCATGCCGGCCTGGACACGCGGCTCGCGCCGCTCGCGAAGCTGCACGGCAAGGCCACCATCGCGCGATGGTCGGAGTGGGTCCGATGCGGCGAGACCGCGCAGCTCACCGCGGAGCTGCTGGATTTGCATTACGATCCGTCCTATCGGCGCGCGATCCAGACGAACTTTCCTCGCTACCGGAACGCGGCGGTCCTGCAGGTCGACGACGTCTCCGATGCGGCGTTCCGCGGACTCGCGCGCGCGATTGCTGGAGCGGCCGCAAGCCGCCTGAACCTGTACCGATTCGCACTGCATCAGCAAGCGCGAACAGCCCTGGGAACCCGATCATGACCGAGCATCGATTCCGAATCGTGAATGTCTTCGCCGAATCGCCGCTGGCGGGCAATCCGCTCGCGGTGTTCGAGGATGCGCGCGACATCGACGAGACCACGATGCAGGCGCTTGCGCTGCAGTTCAACCTGTCCGAGACGACGTTTGTGCTGCCGTCGACGTCCGCGACCGCTCGCGTGCGGATCTTCACGCCGACGTTCGAGATGCCGTTCGCCGGTCACCCGACGCTCGGCACGGCGCACGTGGTGCGCGAGCTTCGATCCAGCGGAAATCACGTGACGCTCGAGATGCGCGCGGGCGTGATACCGGTTCGCGCCGAGGGCGATGTCTGGACGTTTACGGCCAATGCGCCGCGCCATCGGCGCCCGTCCGCATCGCGCGACGCCTTTGCCGACATGCTGGGTTTGCGTCCCGACGATCTCGACGCGGCGAGCGAGCCGTTGTGGGTCGACACCGGCAGCGACCAGCTGATGATCCCGCTGGCCTCGTTCGATGCCGTGCGCCGCGCTCGACCGTCCGCGGCCCAAATGCAGGCGCACGGCAACAACGGCGAGCGCGCGATGGCGTACGTGTTCGCGCGCGACGGCGCGCATGTGCTCTCGCGCTTCTTCTTTCCCAAGCACGGCGCGGTGATCGAGGACCCCGGCACGGGCTCGGCGTGCGCGAACCTGGGCGGCTGGCTGCTCGCCACCGGCGCGACCCTGCCGCAGCGCCTGACGATCGATCAGGGCGAGGCGGTCGGCCGCCCGTGCCGGCTCGGGCTTGCCGTCGACGAGAACCGCTCGATCCAGGTATCGGGCCGCGTCATCGAGATCGGGCGCGGGCGAATGGCGCTCTGAACCAGACGGCATTGCCGGAGCAGCAACGTAACATCCTGTTGCATCCGCCCGCAGCGCGCCCGGTCAACGACGCGCTAGAGTGTCCCGTTACCGCGTCATAATCGGCACGCGACCCATGACGCTTCAGGCATCTCCGATCTGCGCGAGTCTGGTCCGCGCCTTCGCGGGCGCCGCCTGCGCGCTCGTACCGATACTCGCTTCGGCGAACCCCGGCGCGGCGCTCGATCTCGCCGCGGCGCGTCATCTGCTGACCCGCGCGGGATTCTCGCCGACCGCCGCCGAAGCGCGCGCGCTGGAAGGACGCACCCGCGAAGACGCCGTGGATGCGCTGCTCGCCGGCACGCGCAGCGTTTCCGTCAGGCCGCCGCCGGCGTGGGTCGCCGAACACGATCCCGACGAGCGCCCATTGGCGGAACTCACCGTCGCCGAGCGCAAGGATCTGCGCCTGCGCGAAACCACCCGCATCGCGGAACTGCGCGGCTGGTGGCTGGACGAGATGCTGGTGACGCCGTCGCCGCTGACCGAGCGGATGACGCTGTTCTGGCACAACCATTTCGTATCCGGCGAACAGAAAGTCCGCGATGCCCGGTTGATGTACGCGCAGAACGCGATGTTTCGCCGCGCGGCGCTGGGGAATTTCGGCACGCTTCTGCACGCTGCGGCCAAAGACCCGGCGATGCTGATCTACCTCGATGGCGCGCGCAACCGCCGCGGCGCGCCGAACGAGAATTTCGCGCGTGAAGTGATGGAGCTCTTCACGCTCGGCGAAGGCCACTACGGCCAAACCGATGTCAGCGAAGCCGCGCGGGCGTTCACCGGCATGGGCATCGACCGCAGGAGCGGTGAGGCCATCTTCCGGCCGCGCCTGCACGACGATGGGGTGAAGAACGTACTGGGAACGCGCGGCAACCTCGATATGGATGCGATGCTCGACGTGCTGCTGGCGCGACCCGAAACGGCCACCTTCATCGTGACCAAGCTGTGGCGGGAGTTCGTGTCGCCGACACCCGATCCGCGCGAAGTGCAGCGCATCGCCACCGATTTCCGCGCCTCCGGCTACTCGATCAAGGTCGCGCTGCGCGCGTTGTTCCTGTGCGACGCGTTCTGGTCCGCCGACAATCGCGGGACGCTCGTGAAGAGTCCCGCCGAGCTCGTCGTCGGCACGCTGCGCGCACTCGCCGTCGAACCCGATGACATGCGGCCCGTCGCCGCGGCGACGGGCCGGATGGGCCAGGCGCTCTTCGCGCCGCCGAACGTCAAGGGATGGCCCGGCGGCGACGCGTGGATCAGCAGCGCGACGCTCATCGCACGCACGCGATTCCTGGCCACGGTCACCCGTCGAGCCCAGTCGAGCGCCACGATGAATGCCGGCACGTCCACCGATCGCAGCGTAGCCGCCGATGAGCTGCTGTTGCCGCTGCCGCCGGTCGGCGATGCGGTCGCCGAAGCACGCGCCGAGCGCGAACCCGCGGCCGTGATGCGCGCGGCGTTGCTCGACCCCGTGTACGAGCTGAAATGACGGCGATGCGCGGCGATTCCATTGTCCGGTCCCGGCGCCGGTTCCTGCAGCGCGGCGCAGCGCTCGCCGGCGCGCCGCTCGGCGCTGCCGTGTCCGCAGCACTCGCTGGTTGTGCCGGCATCGGCGCCGGTGCGTCGCCGCCCGCGTTGCCGCCCGCGGCGCGGGCGCGAAGCGACGGCGATTACCGGCGATTGTTGATTCTGGTCGAGCTGAAGGGCGGCAACGACGGCCTCAACACGCTCGTCCCGTATGCCGATCCCGCGTACTACGCATTGCGCCCGAAGCTCGCCATCGCACGCGACAGCGTGCTGCAGCTCACCGATCGCTGCGGATTCCATCCGGCCCTCCAGCCGCTGCTCGCGTTCTGGAACAGCCGCGAGCTCGCGGTCCTGCAGGGCGTCGGCTATCCGGAACCCAACCTGTCGCACTTCCGCTCGATCGACATCTGGGACACCGCGTCGCGCAGCGATCAGGTTCTGACCACCGGCTGGCTGACGCGCGCGTTCGCCGCAACGCCGACGCCCCGCGATTTTGCCGCGGACGGTTTCGTCATCGGCGGCTTCGATCTCGGTCCGCTCGAAGGCGGCGCCCGCGCGTTGACGCTGTTCGACACGGCGCAACTGCAACACAACGATGCGCCTGCCGCCGACCTCCGCGCCGGACGCACACCGGCGCTTGCGCACATCCTGCGCACCGAGGCCGACATCGTGCAGGCGTCGGCGCAACTGACGGCCGGACGGTCGCTCTCGACCGAATTTCCGGCCGGTGCGTTCGGCGGCGCGGTGCGCACCGCCTGCAACATCGTCGCGCGCGCCAAGGGCGTCGCGGTCATGCGCCTGACGCTGAACGGGTTCGATACGCACGCCATCCAGACGGCGACGCAGGCGCGGCTGCTGGCCGAATTCGCCAACGGAATCACCGCGCTCGCAGACGGCTTGAAGGAGTTGTCGCGCTGGGACGATGCGCTCGTGCTGACCTACGCCGAATTCGGGCGCCGCCCGCACGAGAATCTTTCCGGCGGCACCGATCACGGAACGGCGAACGTTCATTTCGCGCTCGGTGGGCGTGTCGCGGGCGGGCTGTACGGTGCGCAACCGGCGCTCGCCTCGCTGGCCCCCGGCGCCAATCTCGCGCACGCGATCGATTTCCGCAGCGTCTACGCAACCGCGCTCGAACGGTGGTGGGGACTCGATTCCCGCGACGTGCTGGGCGGCCGATTCGAAACGCTGCCGATCGTTCGCGCTTAGGCGCTGCGCGTCAGCCGCCGCACGAACCGCGCGCCGTTACCGTTGTCCGCTCAGGCGTTCCAGCGCGCCATGAACGCGCGCCAGTGCGGCGCGTCGGACGCACCGAACCGTTCGCGCACGAGCGAAATCTCGCGCGCATACTCGCCGGCATCGAGCTCCCCGCGCATCAGGCGGAAGCGCTGGTAGACGAGATACGTGTTCAGCACGTCGCACTCGCAGTAGCTGCGCACCTCCAGGATGCGCCCCGCTGCGACACTGGCGGCGACCTCGCTGCCATCCATGCCGAGCTTGCCGGGAAACCCGCACAGCCGCGCGACCGCATCGAGCCCGGCGCCCGCGCGCGGCTGGAATTGCGCCATCACGTCCATCAAGTCGAGATGGCGCGTGTGAAAGCGCGACAGGTAGTTGTTGAACTTGAATTCGCGGTCGTCGTCACCCCAGTCCCAGTATTTCGCTGCGGTCACGCCGTGAATCAGCGCGCGATGATTGAGCACCGGCAGATCGAATCCGCCGCCGTTCCACGACACGAGCTGCGGCGTGTATTTTTCGATGCCGTCGAAAAAGCGCCGGATCAGCTCGGGCTCGGGATCGCCAGGTTCGCCGATCGACCACACCCTGATGCCCGTCCCGTCGCGCAGCGCGCAGGCAATCGCGACGACCTGCTGCAGATGCAGCGGCGCGAAGTCGTTGCCGGTGGCGGCGCGGCGGCGCTGCATGAACCAGTCGAGCACGCCCTGGTCGTCGACATCCGATGCGATGTCGTGAATGCGCCGGATGCCCGCCACATCGGGCACCGTCTCGATGTCGAACACGAGGATCGGCGTCATGAATGCGAAGCGCGACGAGCCCGGGGATCGATCAGCGCGTACCGGAGGATCCGCGCAGCCGAGACCGGCTCACGCGGGGAACACGCCGGTCGTCAGATAGCGGTCGCCGCGGTCGCAGACGACGAACACGATCGTCGCGTTCTCGAGCGTTCGCGAAACTCGCAATGCGACGGCGCATGCGCCGCCCGAGGAGATGCCGCAGAAAATGCCTTCCTCGCGCGCGAGCCGCCGCGCCATGTCCTCGGCGTCGGCCTGCGAGACGTTCTCGACGCGATCGACGCGGCTTGCATCGAAGATTTTCGGCAGATAGGCCGGCGGCCACTTGCGGATGCCCGGTATCGACGATCCCTCTTCCGGCTGCGCGCCGATGATCTGGATCGCCCGATTCTTTTCCTTCAGGAAGCGCGACACGCCCATGATCGTCCCCGTCGTTCCCATCGCGGAAACGAAATGCGTGATGCGTCCCTCGGTATCGCGCCAGATCTCCGGCCCCGTGCCGCGATAGTGCGCGAGCGGATTGTCGGGATTGGCGAACTGGTCGAGGATCGTGCCTTTGCCTTCGTCGCGCATCCGCTCGGCGATGTCACGCGCGGCCTCCATGCCCCCCGCCTTGGGCGTCAGCACCAGCTCGGCGCCGTACGCGTGCATCGTCTGCACGCGCTCGGCCGTCTGGCTTTCCGGCATGACGAGGATCATTCGATAGCCGCGGATCGCCGCGACCATCGCGAGCGCGATGCCGGTATTGCCGGAGGTGGCCTCGATCAGCGTGTCGCCCGGCTTGATCCTGCCGCGGCGTTCCGCTTCGACGATCATCGACAGCGCGGGACGATCCTTCACCGACCCCGCCGGATTGTTGCCTTCGAGTTTGCCCAGGATCGCGTTGGACGTCGCGCCGGGCAGGCGCTGCAACCGAACGAGCGGCGTATCGCCGACGACGTCAGCCAGCGTGCGGTAGGTCATCGAGCAATTGTAGCGGAGCCGTCGAAATGGGCGGTTCAGTGCCCGCAACTGCCGATTGGACGTTGCCGTGCCGGCCATCGGATCCCATGAAAAACCCCGCCACGCGGGCGGGGTTTGGCCTCGAACGATCGAGAATGGTTACTTGGCTGCCTTGTCGTCCTTCGCGTCGGCCTTGGTCGGCGAAGCCTTCGCCACCTTGTCCTTCTCGGCCTTGTCCTTCTTCGCCTGCGCCTTGGCCATCTTGTCTTCCTTGGCCTTGGCGGCCTTGTCGGCCTTCGCCTTCGCGCGTGCCGCCTTCTCGTCGGCCTTGCTCATCTTCGCGCTTCCAGCGTCCTTCGCTGGCGCGGCCATGGCGCTCGTCGTGGCGCTCTTGGCGCCGGTAGCCATTGGAGTCGTGCCTGGCGCGGATCCGGCCATCGCCGAACCGCCCTTGGCCGTTGCAGCGGCCGCAGGTGCGGCCATCGGCGTCGCCGTCTTGGCCGGCGCCATCGCACCGGACGATTTGGCCGCAGCCGCCGGAACGGTGGTGGTGCCGGACACCGAAATGCCGTCCTTCATCTTGCTGAACTCGCCTTGCTTGATGCCCGGAACCTTCATGACATCTTCGGGGGACTTGAACGGGCCGTTCGCGTTCCGATAGTCGATGATCGCTTGCGCCTTGACCGGGCCGATGCCGGGAAGCGCGTCGAGCTCTTCCTTGGTCGCCGTATTGAGGTTGATCGCCGCAAGCGCGAGGCTCGAAGCAAGGAGCAGCACGATTGCCAGCAGCAGCCGTTTCATGTCGTTCTCCGTCGGTAGGCGTGCGGGATGCCGCACCAGCGCCTGCCGCGGCCCAAGCCTCCCTGGAAAACGGTTCGCGCCGGCCACTAACGCGCAGCTTGTCGCGCAGGTTGACCGGCACGTCCCGCAAACCCGAAGGCCGGTGAGAACGACGGGGCCTCCCGGCGTTAACAGGCCCTGGCCCCGATCGGCGCTTACTTGCTGCCTTTGGCATCCGCCTTTCCGGATGACGGCGAGATGGCCTTGCCATCCTGCCGTGCGGCCGTCTTAACCGCCGCCGGCGTGACGGTGAGCTCGGACTTGAGCTTGTCGAACCGCCGGGCGCCGATGCCCTTGACGTCCTTCAGCTCGTCGACCGACTTGAATCCGCCATGCGCGGTCCGGTAGTCGAGAATCGCCTGTGCGCGGGCCGGGCCGATGCCCGACAGCGCGACGAGCTCTTCCTTCGTTGCGGTATTCAAATTGAGCGCCGCCAGCGCCAACTGCGACACGAGTGCCAGGCCCAGCGCGAGCACTGTTCGGAACATGTGCGTCTCCTTCGAAGAAATGATGGGTTCGTCGCATCAGTCCGGTGACGCGGCTTTCGCACCGGACCGACGCGATCGAGCCCACAGCTTACGAAGGCGCCGTTCCGGGTGAAATCAGACTTTCGACGTAGCGCGGCACACCCTGCTCGATTGGCGCCATTGCGGCGTCATAGCCGGCGCCGCGCAGGCGGGTCGGATCGGCCTGCGTAAAACTCTGGTACCTGCCGGCCAGCGCATCCGGAAGCGGGACATACGTGATCGCACCGTCGCGCACCAATTCGGCAAGCGCGCGCGGCGAATCGCCGGCGGCGCGTCGACACGCGTTGATCGTTGCGTTGGCGACGGCGTTGAACGACGCCGCATTGCCGGTGCCCAGATTGAAAATGCCCGACCGGTGCGGATGCTCGAAGAAAGCCAGGTTCACGGCGACGACGTCGTCGACGTGGATGAAATCGCGCCGCTGCTCGCCGTCCGGGTAGCCCCCGGTGCCTGCGAACAGACGCACGCGGCCCTCGCTGCGGTATTCGTCGAAGAAGTGCCGGACGACCGACGCCATCCGTCCCTTGTGCGCCTCGCGCGGCCCATACACGTTGAAATAGCGAAAGCCCGCGATCTGCGCGGTGCGCTCGGGCAGCAGGCGACGCACGTAATGATCGAACAGGAATTTCGAATAGCCGTAGATGTTCAGCGGCGCTTCATGCTGGGGTTCTTCGCGAAACACATTGCCCGCGCCGTAGACCGCGGCGCTCGACGCGTACAGGAACGGAATGTCGTTGTCCTGGCAATGCTCGAGCAGCGTCACCGAGTAGCGGTAATTGTTGCGCAGCATGTAGCGGCCGTCGGTCTCCATCGTGTCCGAGCATGCGCCCTGGTGGAACACCGCGGCGATGTCGTCGTCGAAATCACCGTTGGCGAGCCGCGCCAGGAATTCCTCCTGGTCGACGTAGTCCGCGATGTCGCAGTCGGCAAGGTTGCGAAACTTGTCGGCCTGGGTCATGTTGTCGACCGCGATGATGTCGGCTTCGCCGCGCGCGTTCAGTCCCTTGACCAGGTTCGATCCGATGAAGCCGGCCGCGCCGGTTACGACGATGTACACGATCCACCCTTCCTGCGTCCGCAGCGCGGCGCCGTTGCTACATTGCGGGACACCCGGGACCGACGTTTCATGCGGTGTGCGCACCTGCGCCGCTCACGGCGAACGGTACACGCGGCGCGACGGCGCACAGCAATTCGTATCCCACCGTTCCCGCCGCGCGGGCGACCTCGTCGACCGGCAATCCTTCGCCCCACAAGCACAACGTCGGCACCAACGGCGCGCGTCGGGAACGGACGAAAGATCGACGGTCAGCATGTCCATCGACACGCGGCCGGCGGTCGGCACGCGCCGCCCGCACACCAGCACGGGCGTTCCATTCGGCGCGTGCCGCGGATAGCCATCGGCGTAGCCGCACGCGACGACGCCGATGCGCGTCGTCCGCGGTGCCGTGAACGTGGCCGCCGTAGCCGACGCTCGCCCCCGCCTCGAGTGCCTGCATCGCCGATGATCTGCGAGCGCAATGTCATCACCGGCGCGAGGCCCAAGTCGCCTTGCGCTGCGATCGGCGAACGGCGTCGCGCCGTACAGCATGATGCCGGGCCGGACGACCGTCGCCGCCGACTTCCCGATAGCGCACCACACCCGCGGAATTGGCGAGCGAGCGCGGGTAGGGCAATCCGCGGCACGCAGCTTCGAAGCGTTGCAGCGGTTCGGCAACGCCTTCCGCCTCGTCCGCGCGCGCGAAATGCATCATCAGGCGCAACGTCGCCACGCCCGGCGCTTGCGCCAGCCGCGCGCAGACCTGCGCGGCGTCGCCCGGCGCAAAGCCGAGCCGGTTCATGCCGATGTTGAACTTGACGTACACGTCGACGCGCGACGCGAGCTGCGCCCGCTCGAGCATCCGAACCTGTTCGATGTCGTGCACGACGATACTGAGCGAATGTCGCGGCGATTCGGGTCGAGCTCGCGCGAATCGAAAAATCCTTCGAGCAGCAGGATCGGACGCCGGTAGCCGCCCGCGCGCAACCGCAGCGCGGCGTCGAGCTCGACCAGCGCGAGCCCATCGGCGGCGTCGAGAGCGGAAGCACGCGGTCCAGTCCGTGCCCGTAGGCATTCGCCTTGAC
The DNA here is from genome assembly GCA_963718905.1 of uncultured Pseudomonadota bacterium. GTDB lineage: Bacteria > Pseudomonadota > Gammaproteobacteria > Burkholderiales > Casimicrobiaceae > VBCG01. The sequence continues at coordinate 128,503 of CAVRAF010000011.1, read as the reverse complement.
CACGGCCAGCACCTCGGCGCCGGGCGCGTATGTCGCGACGCGGGCCAGATTGCCGGCCAGCGCCGCGAGGTCGATGTGCGCAACGAGCGGTCGGGCCATGCGGGTTGGGCGACGGACTGAACGGCGCGGCGGCGCTGTTCGCTACAAACCGGGGTTGCCGCGCGGTGCCATTGGCGGCGTTTGGGAGGCGTGTGCGATCATGGTATAAAGCGCCGGCCGCGCAATGTTCGCATTATAACAATCGACAGCGAACGACCGATGCGCATGCAGCGAACCTCGATCCACTCCGCCGCGGAGCGCGCTTGCGCGAGGTTCCCTGGAGCTGCACCCTGATCCACAAGGCCTAATGAAATCCGGCTTCTACACGATCATGGCGGCGCAGTTCTTCTCGTCGCTCGCCGACAACGCGCTGCTCATCGCCGCCATCGCGCTGCTGCGCGAACTGCACGAGCCGGCATGGATGACGCCGGCGCTGAAGCAGAGCTTCGTCATCTCCTATGTCATGCTGGCGCCGCTCGTCGGCGCATTCGCCGATTCGATGCCGAAGGGCCGCGTGATGCTGATCACCAACGGCATCAAGCTCGTCGGCTGCGCGCTGATGCTGTTCAACGTCCATCCGCTGCTGGCCTACGCGGTGGTCGGCTTCGGCGCCGCCGCCTATTCGCCGGCCAAGTACGGCATCCTCACCGAGCTGCTGCCGCCGCAGCAGCTCGTCGTCGCCAACGGCTGGATCGAAGGCGCGACCGTCGGCTCGATCATCCTCGGCGTCCTGCTCGGCGGCGCGCTGATCACGCCGCGCGTGTCCGCGGCGCTGCTCGGATTCGACTTTCCGCTCATCGATACGGCGATCGACACGCCGCCCGAAGCCGCGATCGCCGTGATCATGGGGTTCTACGTGATCGCCGCGATCTTCAACTGGTTCATTCCCGACACCGGCGTCGATCACCGCGTCCCGAGCAAGAATCCGCTCTATCTGATGCGCGAGTTCGCGCACTGCGTCTCGCTGCTGTGGCGCGACCGGCTCGGGCAGATCTCGCTCGCGACGACGACGCTGTTCTGGGGCGCGGGCGCGACGCTGCAGTTCATCGTGATCGACTGGGCGGCGCGCGCGCTGTCGCTCAACCTGTCGCAGGCGTCGATGCTCCAGGGCGTGGTGGCGCTTCGGCATCGCGCTCGGCGCGGTGCTCGCCGCGCGGCTCGTCTCGCTTGCGCGGCGCGGTCAACGTGCTGCCCATCGGCGTCGCGATGGGCGTCGTCGTCATCGTGATGATCTTCGTGCACGACATTCCGCTCGCGATGGTGCTGATGGTCGCGATCGGCGCCTGCGCGGGATTCTTCGTCGTGCCGATGAACGCGCTGCTGCAGCACCGCGGTCACGTGCTGATGGGCGCCGGGCATTCGATCGCCGTGCAGAACTTCAACGAGAACATCGGCATCCTGGTCATGGTCGGGCTCTACGCGCTGATGGTGCGCGCCGGCCTCTCGATCAACTCGGCGATCGTCCTCTTCGGCGTGTTCGTGACGGGCGTGATGGTGCTCGTGATGTGGCGCCACCGCGCGAATCAGAGGGAGTTCGATTCGCTGCACCTCATCGGCATCGGCAAGCCGCCGGCTCTAGAGGATGACGGGCCTGTCGGGCAATTCGTTGGCGTCCGCGCCCGCGCGCGGAAAATGCCGGGCGAGCAACGCCGAGATGTCGGCGATGCCCTGCACGACGCCATCGGCGTAGCGCCCTTCGGCGAACGCCGCCTCCATCCGCGCACAGATCGACCGCCACGCGGTCGCATCGACAACGCGGTCGATGCCGCGGTCGGCGACGATCTCGACGCCGCGATCGGCGAGCAGCAGATAGACCAGGACGCCGGCGTTCTCCTCGGTATCCCAGACGCGCAGCAGGCCGAACACTTCGAGCGCGCGCTCGCGCGGCGTCAGCGTTGTGCAGCACGCGCAGCGCCGGCAGCGCGCCTTCGACGGCGAAGCACACCTGGCCGCGGTGCGTCCGTTCGCCGGCGCCGATCGCCGCTTCGATCTCGCGCGAGCGACCGGCGCCGGAAATGCCCGGCGCACGGACATGTGATCGGTGACGACATGGCGCAGCAGCCGATGGGTGCGATTGCTCTGCATCGTGACCCTCGTCGTTACCAGCCGCCCGATGCGCCGCCGCCGCCGAAGCTGCCGCCGCCGCCCGAGAAGCCGCCGCCACCGCACCCGCCAGCCGCCGCCGAAGCCGCCGCCCCAACCACCCGTCGGTGGGAATCCACATGCCGCCGCGCCGGCCGATCCCGCCGCCGGCGGTGAAAAGCATCATGATGAAGAAGCGCGATCGCCGCTGCGCCCACGCGATCGCGATCGAGCCCGCGACGACCCATGCGCCCGCGCCGACGACGCCGGCGCCGACCGTCGATCCGAGCACGCGGCCGAAGATTCGCGACAGGATGCCGCCGATCGACGGGTACACCGACGAAGAGCAGGATCAGCAGCGTCTGGAAGTCGAATCCGCGAACCGCGCCGCGCCGGAGCCGCGCGCTGCGCCGGCAGCGGCTGCCCGCTGCCGACGACGGCGATGATGCGGTCCACGCCCGCGTTGATGCCGGCCGCGAACTGGTTCTGCCGAAACAGCGGCGCGACGTTCTCGGCGATGATGCGCCGCGACGTGACGTCGGTCAGCACGCCCTCGAGCCCGTAGCCGACCTCGATGCGCATCTTGTGGTCGTCCTTCGCGACGACGAACAGCGCGCCGTTGTCCTGACCCTTGCGGCCGATCTTCCACGCCTCGGCGACGCGAATCGAATACGCCTCGATCGGCTCCGGCTTCGTCGACGGCACCATCAGCACGACGAGCTGGTTGCCGCTCTCGCTCCCAGTCGGCGAGCTTTCGCTTCGAGCGCCTGGCGGTCCCCGGCGCGACAGCGTCTGCGTCAGGTCGGTGACGCGCGCCTTCAGCTGCGGTATCGGGCGCCAGGCCGTCGGAGCCCGTCTCCCACGCGCTGCGGTACGGGTTGCTGCGCTTGCTGCTGAGCGAGCTGCTGCGCGGCGTGCGGCGCAAGCCAGTACGAGCGCCGCCAGCGCGATCACGCCTCGCAACGCGGCGCGCACGCGGGGCGGCGGCGCGGGCGGAGGCGGGCACGGTCGGCCGGGCGAAGGAGGGCGGTTCGGACCTGCTGCGGCCACGCGGACACGCGGCCGAAGCAGTATCCAGGCGGTGCGTCAGGACTTCGGCGCCGGGCGGGAACGGCCGGCGCGCGGCGCAGGAGCGGCCGGTGATGCGGGCGCGGCTCCGGCGGCGATGCGGGCGCCGGCTTGCCGAAGTCGACCTTCGGCGGCGCGCTGATCGCGCCTCGTCCGCGACGGTGAAGTTGGGCTTCACGTTCATCTTGAAGATCATCGCCGTCAGATTCGTCGGGAACTGACGCACCGTCGTGTTGAACTCCTGGACCGTCTTGATGTAGCGGTTGCGCGCGACGGCGATCCGGTTCTCCGTGCCCTCGAGCTGCGACTGCAGATCGCGGAACAACGCGTCGGACTTGAGCTGCGGATAATTCTCGGAGACGACGAGCAGGCGCGACAGCGCGCCCTGGAGCTGATTCTGCGCCTGGATGAATTTCTGGAACGCGGCCGGATCGTTGACCAGCTCCGGCGTCGCCTTGATCGAGCCGACGCTCGCCCGCGCGTTGGTCACTTCGGTCAGCACCGTTTGCTCCTGCTGCGCGTAGCCCTTCACCGTGTTGACGAGATTGGGCACGAGGTCGGCGCGGCGCTGGTACTGGTTCACGACCTCCGACCACGCCGCCTTGATGCCCTCGTCCTGCCGCTGCAGGTCGTTGTAGCCGCAGCCGCCGAGCGCCAGCGCCATGACGGCGGCCAGCACGATGGCCAGCTTGCGCAACATGTCGCTCCTCCGATCCAAGAATGAGACGTTCGTCCGCCGCCCGGAATATGCGGCCACGACGCGCCGCACGCAAGGGGCATCGCCGCCCGCGGTTATCCGTCCGCGCCGCCGCAACCGCGTCGCGCAGCGTTCGGCGCGCGAACAGCAGGTCTTCCCACGCCTTCGCCTTGTCGGGCAGCTTGCGCAGCAGGTAGGCCGGATGGTACGTGACGATCAGCGGCATGCCGCGGTAGCGGTGCACGCGGCCGCGCAGGCTCGCCATCGTCGCATCGACGTCGAGCAGCGTGCATGCGGCGCTCTTGCCCAGCGCGACGATCAGCCGCGGCGCGATCAGCTCGATCTGCCGGTCGAGATAGGCGCGGCAGGCTGCGCCTCGAGCGGCTCGGGCGTGCGATTGTTCGGCGGCCGGCATTTCAGCACGTTGGCGATGTAGACGTCGCGCCGCGCGCGAAGTCCGAGCGCCGCCAGCATGTTGTCGAGCAGCTTGCCCGCCTGCCCGACGAAGGGCTCGCCCTGCGCATCCTCGTCCGCGCCCGGGCGCTTCGCCGACGAACATCCACCGCGCATTGACGTCGCCGACGCCCGGCACCGTCATTCGACGCGTCTTGCACAAGCCCGCATGCCGTGCAGCCGGCGATGTCCTCGATGAGCGCTTCGAAATCGAGCGCTCCGATGCGGGCGCGGCGTGCGTCCGCATCTTCGGCATCGGCCGGCCGCTGGAGTGCGAACGCCGGCGCGTTGCCGGTCGGTCGCGACGTCGGCGACCGGCGCGGCCTCGGTCCGCGGCGATGCGCGCCGCAACTGCCACACGGGATCGAGCCCCAGCTCGCGCAACAGCTCCTCGCGGGTTGCCATCAGCCCGGGAACTCCGGCGGCATCAGCGTGCAGACGCGCAACGCATGACGAGCGCGTCCTCGCGCGCCGCACCCTTCGTCATCGGCGGATAGTAGGCGATGCGGCGCGCGATCGACGCGAATCCCGTCGCTTCGTAGAGCGCGATGGCGCCGCGATTGCCGACCCGCACTTCGAGGAACAGCTGCTCGGCGCACAGCCGCCGCGCATCGTCGATGAACTGCATGAGGAGCGCGCGGCCAAGCCCTGCGCGGCGCGCCTCCGGAACCACGGACAGGTTCAGCATCTGCGCCTCGCCCGGCCCCAGCATCAGCACGCCGTAGGCGACGATCCGGTCACCCCGCACGCCGACGCGCGCCGAATAGCCGGCGGCGAGCGCATCGCGAAAATTGCGCTCGGTCCACGGCGCGGCGTGGATGCGCGCTTCGAGCGCCGCCACGACCGGCAGATCGTGCGCGGCCAGCGGCCGCCAGCGAACGGGGGCGAGCAGCGGGGCCCTGGGGAGCGAAGCCATCGCGATCGCTCAGAGCCGCAAGCCCGCCGCGCGCTCCGCGCGGGTCAGCGCGACGCGATGACGGACGTACAGCGGCTGCGCGTGCGCGGCCGCCATCCCCTCGCCTGCGCAAAGCTTCGGCCACGCCCACTCCGCGATCGACTGCGCGTCGGGAATGATCGTCGCATCGGCATCGACGAGCCCGAGCCGCGCGGCGAGCTCCGGATAGGCGGCGAATCCATCGCCCGCGCCGTGCCAGCCGTCGCCGACCGGCACATCGACATCGTCGGGTTTGCGGACCACCGGCTCGCTGACGAGCGTCCACCCGTCGCCGTCGCGTGCGTACACCGCGACGTACACCTCGCGCATCCGCGCGTCGAGGCAAGCGACGACGCGCGCCGTTCCGCGCGTGCGCCACGCGGTCTGCGCAATCGCACCCAGCGTCGGCACACCGCACACCGGAACGCCGGCGCCGAACGCCAGCCCTTGCGCGACGCCGCACGCGATGCGCACGCCGGTGAAAGAACCGGGGCCCGCGCCATACGCGATGCCGCCGAGCGCCGACAGCGGCATGTCGGCGTCGGCGAGCACCCGTCGGATCATCGGCAATACGCGCTCGGACGACGGCGTTGCCGGCGCGCTCGCGCATCGCGACCGCGGTTCGGCCGTCGAACGCAGCCACCGACAGCCATTCGGTCGAGGTATCGAGCGCGAGGATCTTCATGCCGTCATTTTACCGGTGTCGCGTAAATCGCGGCGCGTACAATCCGCGCCTCTCATCATGCCCCGACTGACGATCGAATCGCTGGACCAGGAAGGCCGCGGCGTCGCGCACGCCGACGGCAAGGTCGTGTTCGTCGAAGGCGGGCTGCCGGGCGAAGTCGTCAGCGCCGATATTTTCAAGCGCAAGCCGAGCTTCGATATCGCGCGCGTCGCGACGATCCACGCGGCGAGCGCCGACCGCGTCACGCCACGCTGCCCGCACTTCGGCGTCTGCGGCGGCTGCACGCTGCAGCACGCCGATCCGGCCCTGCAGATCGCGGCGAAGCAGCGCGCGCTCGAAGACGCGCTGCTGCGCATCGGCCGCGTACGCCCCGACGTGCTGCTGCCCGCCATTGCCGGTCCCGCATGGGGCTATCGGTATCGTGCGCGGCTGTCGGTCCGCGACGTTGCGAAGAAAGGCGGCGTGCTGATCGGCTTCCACGAGCGCAAGTCGAGTTTCGTTGCCGACATGCGCGAATGTCATGTGATTCCGCCGGCCGTATCGCGGCTCTTGCCCGCGTTGCGGTCGCTCGTCGAATCGCTGTCGATTCGCACGCGCCTGCCGCAGATCGAGTTGGCGGTCGGCGAGCGGCTGACGCCGCGAAGCGCCGGCGCGGACGGCATCGGCGAACGCGCTGCGACCGAGCCCGGCGCCGGAAGCGCGGTAGCCGCCGGGCGCCTCGTGTACGCGCTCGTCCTGCGCATTCTCGATCCGCTGGCAGTGTCCGACGAAGCCAAGCTCGTTGCGTTCGCCGACGCACATGGCGTCGAATTCTGGCTGCAGCCAGGCGGGCCGGATACGGTCGTACCGTTCCATCCGCCGGGCGCCACCCTCGCGTATACGCTGCCGGAATTCGACGTCGCGCTGCCGTTCGCTCCGACCGATTTCACCCAGGTGAACTCGGCGATCAATCGCGTCCTCGTGCGCCGCGCGCTGCGGCTGCTCGCTCCGCAGCACGGCGAACGCGTCGGCGATTTCTTCTGCGGGCTCGGTAACTTCACGCTGCCGATCGCGCGGCGCGGCGCGCATGCGATCGGAGTCGATGGCAGCAAGCCGCTCCTCGCGCGCGCGGAGGCCAATGCGAAACGCAACGGCCTGGCGAACTCGACAACGTTCGTTTGCGCCAACCTCTTCACCGCGACGCGCGACCAGATCGCCGCGCACGGACGCCTCGACCGGGCGCTGATCGATCCGCCGCGCGAGGGCGCCATCGAACTCGTGAAAGCGCTGCCGCACCGCGACGACGGGCACGCGCTACGGCGAATCGTCTACGTGTCATGCAATCCGGCGACGCTCGCGCGCGACGCGGCCGTGCTGGTGCACGAGCGCGGTTACCGGCTCGGCGCCGCCGGCGTCGTCAACATGTTCCCGCACACGGCGCACGTCGAATCGATGGCGGTGTTCGAGCCCTGAGCAACAGCGGCATCCGCCGGGCAAGCACGGTGGCAGGCCCTGCCGCCACAAAAGCAAACGGGGCCGCGCGGGCCCCGTTCGCGTGCTGCGGCCGCAGCCAGCAGGTCAGTCGCGCTGCCCCGAGAACACGAGCAGCAGGTTCAGCAGGCTGATGAAGATGTTGTAGACGTCAAGGAACAGGTTCAGCGTGGCCGTGATGTAGTTCGTCTCGCCGCCCCGCACGATGTTGCTGACGTCGAACAGGATGTACAGCGAAAAGACGAAGACGGCGATCGCCGAAATCGTTATCGTCAACACCGGCAGCTGGAAGAACAGATTGGCGAGCGACGCGACGATGAGCAGGATCAGGCCGACGAACAGGAACTTGCCCATGAACGAGAAGTCGCGCTTCGTGACCGTGGCGATGCCAGCCATCGCGAAAAAGATCGCCGCGGTCATTCCGCCCGCCAGCGCCGACCAGCTGACCGCCGTTCCTGAACTGACCCGCAACCGTGAGGATCGGCGTCAGCATCGCGCCGGCGATGAACGTAAAGCCGAACAGCGCCGCGATGCCCCACGTGCTGTTGCGAAGGCGGGTGACGACGAACAGGCTGCCGATCATCAACGCCGAACATCAGCAGCGGCGTCATGATCGGCGCCGCCTTGAACAGCGCGATAAAGTTGAACTGCATCCCTGCCCACGCGCCGGCGATCGTCGGCAGCATCGAAAGCGCGAGAAGCCAATAGGTGTTTCGCAGCACACGGTTCTGGCTCTCGACAACGGCGCCGCCCGCCTGGGGCGTCGACTCGCGGGTGAAAACCGGTTGCAACCTGGGTTCCATGAAACCTCCAAAATGGGCACGCAGCCCGACACCAGCACGCTTAGACTAGCAGAAACCGCGATGGTTTGAAGCGAAGGCGCAGCAATCGCGGAATCTCGCGAATGCTAAGATGCGCCCGCCTTCGGCGGAATCAAGCCTCTGCGGCACAAGACCCGCACCCCGCAGGCGCGCCGGAGCGTGCCAATGGCCGGTGAAAAGCCCCGGATGGGTGGCAGAGCGGTTGAATGCACCGGACTTGAAATCCGGCGATCGCGCAAGCGATTCGTGGGTTCGAATCCCACCCCATCCGCCAGTTTGATCGTCCAGCTTTACCCAAATCCCTCCAACTCGTGCGACCGCAGATCGAAAATCTGCGGTGAATCATCGGGGTGAGCTACCCAATCATCCCCAAACCTCCCCAAACCAAGCCAGCGCCCCGCCGGTAGTGCTTCGAGTAGTGCGTCTTGGCTTCGGAGGCCACCAACGCGTGACACTACAATACGTGACCGTTTGCAGCAAAGACAGCGGAGTTCTCATGCGTAGCGCGTTCATTGGCGTGGCGATGTGCCTGTTCTGCCTCTTCCTGTCGGCCTGCGGAGGCGGTGGCCACGTAGCCCCAACTGCCCCAACTACAGGCAGGACGGTATCAACCAGCGTTGCGTCCGCGCAGACGGGGATTGCCTACACCATTCAGATCTATTTCCCTCCGTCATACGATCAGAGCACCGCGGCCTTCCCGGTCATTTATCAGATGGATCTCGAAACCCGCTTCGCTCCTTCCATTCAGGTTTTGCAGGAGCGGGGTAGCAACGCCGTTCTGGTCGGCATCGGCAACATGGGTGCTGATCGCCGCTTTGTCGATTTCGAACTGCCAGGCGCTACCGCGTACTATGGCTTTCTAACCCTGGAACTCATTCCATTTATCGAGTCACAGGTGCGCGCCGATCCAAAGCAGCGAATTCTCAATGGCCAATCGTTGAGCGGGCTGATGGTGATGTACGCGCTGTTTATGGAACCGCCCGGCAATCGTCATTTTGCGTCGTTCATTTCGGAGGACGGGTCGATGTTCGAACAGCCGGCCGAGCTCTATGCGCTGGAGCAGCAGATGTTTGAGGGGAGCAAGAACCTGCCCGTGAAGCTTGCCATGTCCGCCGATGTTTTGGGCAATCTGGCCAACGTGTTACCGCTGTGCCAAACCATCAGCGCTCGCGGCTACACCGGCCTGCAACTGGAGATGCTGGAGTACGACCTGGGTCACGTTCAAATGGATGTACCCGCATTTGGCGACTCGCTCGATTTCATCTTTGGCGTAGCCCGGCCACCGGATGGAGCGGTCATTTCATGCAACATGATGGCGGCGGATTTGCCGTCCCAGTGACAAACCCTACCTCTGTCCGCACGCTGCCCGATGCGACCGAGCTGCTACGGCCGTACCCGGCCAACGCGATGCGCGCTTACCCGGTATCGACGCGCGTCAACTGCCGCAGATCGAACGGTCGAATTCCGCGATCGGCCGATTGTCGGCGGGCTACGAGTTGCCGAGCGGGTCGCGCAGCGACTGGACGATGCGCTGGTCGAATTGCTTCCGCTGGTCCGCGGTCAACGCCGCGTAGAGCGCCGTCATCTGCTCCTGCGCCAGCCGCGCCGAATCGGCGCGCTCCGCGTCGTCGCTCGCGATCGTGCCAAGCACGGCGCTGGCGGTTACGGTACTGCCGTCGTCGAAGCGGAACGCCGCCACGTGGCCCGCGCGCAAACGTTCGGCTTCGGCAGCGTTACGCACTTGTCGCTCGAAGCTGTCGAACAACGGTGTTTGATCGGCGGTCAGCTTGAGATCGACGCGTAGCGACGGCAATTCACGCTCGACGGCCACGACCGGATCGCGCGGAGGACCACCCGTTGCGTGCGGATTGTCGTCACCGGTGTGCGACGAGCGGCTCGAACCCGAATTGCCGGAGCCATGCGACCGCCCGCCGAATTGCGCGTTTGCGCTCCCTGCGAGAGCGCCTGCGAACAGCGCCGTCGACGACAGAAACGAACGCCTGGAATGTCTGGTCACCATCGATGCACGCTATGACGGTGATTCTGCTACCGCGTTCATCGCACGCGCTGTCGGGTTACAACTGTTTACACCGCTGCCGGCCGTGCGCGAGTTCGCAGGCAAACCCGGATACCTGCCATGCCAATGGCATAATGGTTGCTCCCGCGTAGAGTATCGTTTCCGGATGTAGTCGGAGGGAGGGAGTCTATGGAACTTTATTGGGTCCCCATCGGTTTCGGGGTCGTGGCGCTGCTGCTCGTGCTGCTGCTGGCGCGGCTGGTCGGCAATTCCCAGCGGAGGAGAATCCGCAAGCAGCTCGGGCTGCCCGACAACAACAGGCTGAGCCCGCAGGACGCAAAGGCGTTCCAGGCGTTCGAGGACACCGACCTGAAGCTCAAAAAGTCGTTTCCGACGATGTCTGACACGCAGCGGCAGGCGATGGCGCGCGAGGTCCTGCGCGACAAGGGCGTGCTGGCGAAGAAGAAGAAAGCCCGCTGACGGGTCTCGGCTTCCGAGCTCGGCGACTGGCGCTGTGGCGCCAGGAGGTCGTCCCGCGCGGATACGAGTCGCGGCGGATCCGGCGCCCTCGGTGACCACCGCTACGCGAGCGGCGCCACCTTGATGACCTCGTCCGGCGTCGTGAGCCCCGCCGCGACCTTCATCGCGCCCGATACGCGCAGCGGCTTCATGCCGTCGCGAAACGCCTGTTCCCGGATCGCGCGATCGTCGGCCTCCTGCGTCATCATCCGCCGCAACGCCGGCGTCATCAGCATGATTTCGTAGAGGCCCATCCGCCCGAAATAGCCGGTCATCCGGCATTCGAGGCAACCGCTCGCGGCCATCATCTGGGCGGGCTTCTCGCCGCGCCACGGCGCGGTCATCGTTGCCCAGGTCTCGTCGTCCGGCGGATCGGCGGGCTTCTTGCAATGCGGGCACAGCGTGCGCACGAGGCGCTGCGCCATCACGCCGAGCAGCGTCGAGTTCAGCAGGTACGCGGGAATGCCGAGATCGAGCATCCGCGTCACCGCCGTCGGCGCATCGTTCGTGTGCAGCGTCGACAGCACGAGATGACCGGTCAGCGCCGCCTGCACCGCCATGTCGCCGGTGTCGCGATCGCGGATCTCGCCGACCATGATGATGTCGGGATCCTGGCGCAGCAGCGTGCGCACGCCCGATGCGAAATCGACGCCGATTCCCGGTTGCACCTGCATCTGGTTGAATGCGGGCTCGATCATCTCGATCGGGTCCTCGATCGTGCAGACGTTCACTTCCGGTGTCGCGAGACCCTTCAGCGTCGAGTAGAGCGTCGTCGTCTTGCCCGAGCCGGTCGGGCCGGTCACCAGGATGATGCCGTGCGGCTCGCCGGTCATCGCTTCCCAGCGCGACCGATCGTCGGCGGTGAACCCGAGGTCCAGGAAATCGCGGACGAGCACTTCCGGGCTGAAGATCCGCATGACGATCTTTTCGCCGAACGCGGTCGGCATCGTCGAGATCCGCAGCTCGATTTCCTCGCCGTCCGGCGCGACCGTCTTGATGCGCCCGTCCTGCGGGCGCCGCTTTTCGACGATTTCCATCCGCGCCAGCAGCTTGATCCGCGACGTGACGGCGTTCAGCACCGACGTGGGGATCGCGTAGACCTGGTGCAGCACGCCGTCGATGCGAAAGCGCACGAGCCCGACGTCGCGCCGCGGCTCGACGTGGATGTCGGACGCGCGCTGGTCGAACGCGTATTGCCACAGCCAGTCGACGATGTGGACGACGTGCTGATCGTTCGCGTCGAGGTGACCGTGGCGACCCAGCTCGACCAGCTGCTCGAAATTGCGCGCGAGCGCGAATTCGCCCTGCGAGTTCTCCTGCGCCTTGCGCATCGAGCGCGCGAGGTTGAAGAACTCGCCGAGATAGCGCCGGATGTCGGCGGGGTTCGCGAACACGAGCCGGATCTGCAGCTTCAGAATGCGCTCGAGCTCGTCCGCCCACGAGCGGACGAACGGCTCTCCGGTCGCAACGGTCAGCGTCAGGCGGTCGACCGCCACCGGAAGGATTCGATAGCGCTCGGCGTACGCGTTGGACATCGTCGCGGTGACCGCGCCAAGATCGATTTTCAGTGGATCGATATGCTGGTAGGGAATCCCCAGCTTGCCGGCGAGCCATTCGACCAGCGAGTCGAGCACGAGCAACTTGTGCGGAGGCCTGACGGATCTCAGTTTCTGCTCGGCGATCAGCTCGAGCGGATGTTCGAAGCGTTGCGTACGCGAACTGGCGAGCCGGTCGGATTCCGCCGCCGAAATCAGGCCATCGGCGACCATCAGTTTCAGGATGTCGTCCAACCGCAGACGCCGATCCGCCGGGACCGCGCGCGCCGCCGGTGGTCCGTCGGCGGAAGGCGGCGAAATCTTGCCGTCGGGATAGGCAGTGGCCATGCGGGCACTTTACACTGTCACGCACCCTCTCATCGTTCGCGACCATGCCGACCCTTGCCGGGACGCTCATCGAAGCGCGGAACGTCGACATCACGACGCTCGACGTCGATGCAATCGTCAATGCCGCCAACCGTACGCTGCTGGGCGGCGGCGGCGTCGACGGCGCCATTCATCGTGCGGCCGGCCGCGAATTGCTCGCGGAATGCCGCAATCTCGGCGGCTGTCCGACCGGCGAAGCGCGCCTGACGCGCGGCTATCGGCTGCCGGCCCGCTATGTGATCCATGCCGTGGGTCCGGTATGGCAGGGTGGCGAGCACGGCGAGCCCGCGCTGCTGGCGGCGTGTTATCGGAACGCCCTGCTGCTCGCTCGCGCGAATGCGATCGGATCCATCGCGTTTCCGGCGATCAGCTGCGGCGTCTACGGTTATCCGCTCGCCGCGGCGGCCGCGATTGCCGTAAGCGAGGTGACTTCGCTTGCGCAGACGATGCCCATGCTCGAGCGCGTGATCTTCGCGTGCTTCGGCGGCGCGGCGCTCGCGATCTACCAGGATGCGTTGAAGTCGATCGGCTGAGGCTTCCCGCGGGCCGTCTCTCGCGTACTACGCGCGCGAAGCCGCAGCACCCGTGCTTTCGGGCGTTTCGGGGACCTGGAACACTTCGCGCAAATAGGCTACGTACGACGGATCGTAATCCATCGACTTCGACGGCTCGTCACTGATCTTCGCGACCGGCTGTCCGTTGCACCGGGTCATCTTGATGACGATCTGCAGCGGCTCGTAGCCCAGGTCGTTGGTGAGGTTCGTGCCGATGCCGAACGCCGTCTGGCTGCGTCCGCGAAAATATTCGAACAGGCGCACCGCGAGCGGCACGTTCAGGCTGTCCGAAAACACCATCGCCTTGCTGCGCGGGTCGATCCGCATCCGCTGGTAGTGGGCGATCAGCTTCTCGCCCCATTCGAACGGATCGCCCGAATCGTGGCGGACGCCGTCGAACAGCTTGCAGAAGAACAAATCGAAGTCGCGCATGAACGCGTCCATTCCGCACACGTCCGACAGCGCGATGCCCAGGTCACCGCGGTATTCGCGCGCCCACATGTTGAATGCGAACACCTGCGAGTCGCGCAGCCGCGGCCCCACCGCCTGGCACGCCTGCAGATATTCGTGCGCCATCGTGCCGAGCGGCGTCAGGTTATGCTCGAGCGCGAGCTTGACGTTGCTCGTCCCGACGAACTTTCCCTTGATCCCGTCGCGGAGCGCAACGATCACCTCTTCCTGCCAGCCGCGCGAGAAGCGGCGCCGCGTGCCGTAGTCCGCGATCCTGAACGCCGGATCGGGCACGGCGTTCAACTGGTCGATCTTTCGCGCGAGCCGCCGCCGTCCTTCGGCGAGGTCGGGCGTCGCGTACACATTGCGGTTGTAGACCTCCGAGACGATCGACAGCACCGGCACCTCGAACAGGATCGTGTGCAGCCACGGACCCCTGATCGCAATGTCGATGTCGCGGCTGCCCGGAATCGCGCTCACGTGGATGAATCGCTCGTCGAGCTGGAAGAGACCCAGCAAATCCACGTAGTCGCTCTTGAAGAAGCGCCAGCTGCGGAGGTAATCGAGTTCCCGCCGGTCGAACCGCAGGCTGCACAGGCCGGCGATTTCGCGCCGGATCTCGCCCACGTGCGGTTGAAGGTCGACGTCGGCGTTCCGGCACTTGAAGCGGTATTCGACCTGGGCGGCCGGAAAATGATGCAGGACGACCTGCATCATCGTGAACTTGTAGAGATCCGTATCGAGCAGCGACGAAATGATCATCGGGCGCACGCAGCCGTCGTGGCGGGAACCGGGATGGGGTGGCAGTCATCTTACCGCGTCGCTATGATGGCGGCGCTCCCAACCCTCGCGTACCTCCCATGCTCGTCAGTTGCGTCGCCTACGAAAACGGCCGGAAGCTCGCCGACATTCCGGTCGAGGACATCAGCGAATACGTGCATCGCGCCGGCTGCTTCATCTGGGTGGCGTTGTTCGAGCCGACGCAGGCCGAGTTGGACGAGATGGCCCAGGAGTTCGGGCTGCACGAGCTGGCCGTCGAGGACGCACGCAGCGGCCACCAGCGCCCGAAGATCGAGGAATACGGCGATTCGCTGTTCGCGGTGCTGCACCCCGTCGAACTGGTCAAGCAGACCGATGGCGCCGACGAGCTGAAGATCGGCGAAGTGGATATTTTCGTCGGCCCGAATTACGTGCTGACGGTCCGTCATCGGACGCAGCTCGGATTCTCGTCGGTGCGCGCCCGCACCGAGCGTGAGCCCGAATTGCTGCGGCATGGCGCCGGATTCGTGTTCTATGCGCTGATCGACAACGTCGTCGACCGCTATTTCCCGGTGCTCGACCAGCTCGAGACGCGCCTCGAAGCCGCCGAGGAGCAGCTCTTCACGAGCGCGTCGTCACGCGGCAAGATCGAGGAGCTGTACGCGCTGAAGCGCCAGCTGATGGCCTTGCGGCATGTCGTCACCCCGCTGATGGAAGCGGTCGGCAAGCTCTACGGCGGCCGCGTGCCCCAGCTGTGCCAGGGAACGCAGGAGTACTTTCGCGACGTCTACGACCACCTCGCCCGCATCAACGGAACGATCGAGAGCATTCGCGAAACGCTGACGACGGGGATCCAGGTGAATCTCGCGCTGATCGGCATTTCCGACAATGAAGTGACCAAACGCCTCGCGGCGTGGGGGGCGCTGATCACGGTGCCGACGCTGATCGCCGGCATCTACGGGATGAACTTCAAGTACATGCCCGAGCTCGACTGGGCGATCGGCTATCCGTTTGCGGTGTTTATGATGTTCCTGGTCGACGCGCTGCTCTTCTTCCGGTTCCGGCGAGTGAAATGGATCTAGGGTGAAGCACGCCTTGGCCAAACGCGGGCATCCAGACGCGTCGGGCGGCTGATTCCGCTAGCCGCCGCTCGCCGGCGTGATCGGGATCACGCGCCGGTCGCCGAACGCGGGCTGAAGCGGCCATGACGGCTGCAGTGTCACGTGATCGATGTGAAAGCGCGTCGCGAGCATCTGCCGCGCCTCGTCGAGAATGTGCGGCCAACCATCCCCCCCGTCGATCGTCAGATGCGCCGAAAGCGCCGCGTGCTGTGCGCTCATGTGCCAGACATGCAGGTCGTGAACGCCGGCAACGCCGCGGACTTGCGTCAGCGCCGTGCCGATTTCCTCGTAGTCGAGATGCGATGGAACGCCTTCCATCAGCACGCTCGTCGTCTGCGCCAGCAGCAGCCATGTCGCGCGCAGGATCAATACGGCCGTCAACAGCGAAAGCAGCGGATCGATCGGGGTCCAGCCCGTCGTGATGATGACGGCGCCGGCGATGAGCGCGGCGACTGATCCGAGCGCATCCGACAGAACGTGCAGCAGCGCGCTGCGCGCGCTCGTCGACGATGTCGCGCGTGACAGGAGCCACGCGGTGCCGAGATTGATGGCGAGGCCCACCGCCGCGATTGCCAGCACGATTCCTCCGGCAACCGGCGCCGGGTGCGCGATCCGGCGGATCGCCTCGATCGCGATGAACGCAACTAGCAGGATCAGCGCCAGCGCATTGACGAACGCCGCGAGCACCTCCGCGCGCGCATAGCCGTACGACGCGCGCACCGACGGCGGGCGCTGCGCGACCCACTGCGCGAACAGGGCGAGCCCCAGCGCCGCGGCGTCGGTCGCCATGTGTCCGGCGTCGGACAATAGCGCGAGCGATCCGGCGAACCATCCGCCGGCCGCTTCGACGAACGCGAATGCTCCGGTCAGCACCAGCGCGAAGGTGAGCGCGCGCACCGCGCCGGCGCCCGTCGGCACGCCGTGGTCGCGCGCGTCGCCGTCGTGCGCGTGGAGCGAACCCGGATGGGGATGCAGGCTCATCGGACGCCAGGGCCTGTGAACATGGCGTGCACAGGCCCTAAAATAGCACCACCATGATGCCCCTGACCAACCTCGTCGACCGGATCGACGCGCTGTTGCCCCAGACGCAATGTACGCGCTGCGGCTACGCCGGCTGCCGCCCGTACGCGGAAGCCGTTGCCACCGGTGTGGCCGACATCAACCGCTGTCCGCCCGGCGGCGAAACGACGCTCGGCGATTTGGCCGCGCTGCTCGATCGCGAACCGGTACCGCTCGATGCGTCGTGCGGCATGCCCGGACCGCTCCTCGTCGCGCGGATCGACGAGAGCCGGTGCATCGGATGCACGCTTTGCATCAAGGCGTGCCCGGTCGATGCGATCATCGGCGCGCCCAAGCGCATGCACGGCGTGCTCTCGGCGCTGTGCAGCGGATGCGAGCTTTGCGTGGCGCCATGCCCGGTCGATTGCATCGTGATGGCGCCCGCCGGAAGGTCCTGGGAATCCGCCGACGCCGATGCGGCACGCGCCCGCTTCGACCAGCGACACAACCGGCTGGCGGCCGCGAGCGAACCCTCCGCGCGCACAGCCGACCACCGCAAGCGCAAGACGGCCGTCGCGGCCGCGCTGGCGCGCGCGCGCGCGCGCCGCGGCCTCACGCATTCGCGGTCGTAGCGGGTCGCAGATTGCGCGCGCCCGAATCGATAGCATGCGGTTGCTGCGAGAAGGCACCACCCTTCTGCTGGCCGCGGCGTCGTTATGCGCCTGTGCGGCGATGAACAACGCCACC
This sequence comes from uncultured Pseudomonadota bacterium, assembly GCA_963718905.1. Taxonomy (GTDB): domain Bacteria; phylum Pseudomonadota; class Gammaproteobacteria; order Burkholderiales; family Casimicrobiaceae; genus VBCG01. Next base: position 111,166 of record CAVRAF010000011.1, on the reverse strand, counting down.
GACGATTATTCGCCGCGCCTCGACGCGCTGTGGAACTTCGACCGTCCGGCCGAATCCGAAGCGCGTTTCCGGGATGAGGCCGCGCGCCAGCGGGCGGATTCCCGCGAAGCCGCAGAGGCGAATACGCAAGTGGCGCGGGCGCAGGGATTGCAGCGTCGGTTCGATGCGGCGGACCAGACGCTCGACGCGGTGCAAAGCGGCCTCGATGCGCAACCGGCCCGCATACGGGTGCGCTATCTGCTGGAGCGCGGCAGGCGCGATAACTCGAGCGGTCACGCCGACACCGCACTCGCATGGTTCGAACGGGCGCTCGCTGCCGCCAGCGACGATCGCCACCCAGGCGCCGAGTATTACCGCATCGACGCGCTGCACATGCTCGCGATCGCGTCGCCGCCGGAACGCCAACTCGACTGGAACCTGCAGGCGCTGGCCGCAGCCGACGCGGCAACCGATCCACGCGCGCGCGGCTGGCGAGGCTCGCTTCTGAACAACCTCGGCTGGACGATGCACGAGCGGCGCGATTTCTCGACGGCGCTCGCGTACTGGCAGGATGCGCTGGCGGCGCGCGAAGCGACCCACGACGTTTCCCGCACCCGCATCGCGCGCTGGACCGTCGCGCGCGGCCTGCGCTCGCTCGGAAGACTGAGCGAGGCGGAGACGATGCAACGCGCGCTGGCCGACGAGCTGGAAGCCGCCCACGCGCCCGACGGTTACGTATTCGAGGAGCTCGCCGAAATCGCACTGGCGCGCGGCGATCGCGCCGCGGCGCAGCCGTGGGCCGCGAAGGCGCTGGCGATACTCGGCGAAGATGCCAACCTGCGCGCCAATGACGCAGCGCGTCTCGCGCGGTTGGGAGAAATCGCGAGGCCGGGCGGGTCCACGCGCTGAAGCGCCGGAGACAGCCCGGACCGCATCGGTCTACATCTGCTTGAACCGATGCGAAAACGCGCGCGAAACGGCGACGCTCTCGGCGCGCGTCTTCAGCGCGAGCGACACGCGGCCGGCGAGGTCGCGATGCGTAGCGGCGACGTGCGATACGTTGACGATCGTGCCGCGATGCACTTGCCAGAACCGGTTCGGATCGAGCGACTCGGCGAGTTCGCGCAGCGGCGTGCGGATCAGCGCCTCGCCGTCCGCGGTGAACACGCTCGTGTATTTGTCGTTCGACTGGAAGTAGCAGACCTCCTCGACGGGAATCAGTCGCACCTGGGCCCCGACCGACGCGCGAATCCAGGCAAGGCGCTCGGGCGCCCCGCCCGCACTTTGCGAAGGCGCGAGCTGCGCGAGCATCGTCAGCGCGGACTGCCAGTCGGACGGCGCATTCCCGCCCGCCACGCGCCGTTGCAGCCGCTCGACCGTCTGCGCAAGCCGGTCGTCGCTTACCGGCTTCAGCAGGTAATCGACCGCCGCACGCTCGAACGCGTCGACCGCGTATTGATCGAACGCGGTGACGAACACGACGTGAACGTCCGGTCCGGCGCTTCGTGCGACTTCGAGGCCGGTCAGCCCGGGCATCCGGATGTCGAGGAACGCGATGTCGGGGCTTTCATCCGCGATCAGCGCCTGCGCTTCGGGTCCATTAGCGGCGACGCCCGCGATCACGAGATCGGGCCATAACACCGCCAGCCGATCGCGCAGGTAGGCCGCGAGGCGCGGCTCGTCGTCGGCGATGATCGCCGCGACCTTGCGCGTGCCGTTCATCGAATGGCCGCGAGCGCCGGCGCACCGGCGTCCCAGCTCGCCGGCATCGGATCCACCGGCAGCACGATCATGACGCGCGTACCACGCGGCGCCTGGTCTTCGATGGTCAGCGATGCGGCGTCGCCGTAGGTTGCCGCGAGCCGCGCGCGCAGGTTCGCGAGACCAACGCCGGGTTCGGCGCGCTTGGCCATTTCCTGGAATCCGCGGCCCGTGTCGCTTACCGTCAGCACGACGCTCCCGCCGTCACGCCGTGCGGCAATCGCGACGTCGCCTCCTGCCAGCGCGGGCTCCAGCCCGTGCTTGATCGCGTTTTCGACGATGGGCTGCAACAGCATCGGGGGCACCCGCACGGTTGCGAGCGATTGGGGAACGTCGATTCGCCACGCAAGCCTGCCGCCCATCCGCATCTGCAGGATCTCGAGATACGCGCGCAGCAGTGCGACCTGGGCGCCCAGGGACCCATCGCCGGTAACCGACGAAGCCGTCGCGCGCAACAACGTTATCAGCCGCTCGATCATCTGCTTCGCGGTCCCCGGTTCGGAATCGATGAGCGATACGACGTTCGCGAGCGTGTTGTGGAGAAAATGGGGCTCGACCTGCGCTTCGAGCAGTTTCATGCGCGCGGTCGCCGCCTCCTTCTCGGCCGCCGCCACGCGCGCCTGCTCCTGCGCCATCGCGGCCTCCGTGCGTGCCGCCCGTTCCCGCGGAATGAATATCAGCAGCATCAGGCCCGTGATGACCAAGGCGAGCAGCAGTATCGACAACAGACCGCGCGCCGACAGGAACCACTCGGTCGCCGTTCCCCAGCCCAGCAGGCGCAACGCCAGGAAGTAGCCGGGGAAGAGAAAGATGACCGGAATCGCCGCATAGTAGAAGCCACGCGCCAGGTTGCCGGCGCGACCGATCTGCGCGCCGAAGAGCCGGTCGCCGGCGAGGAATCCCCCGTAAATCGAGAATCCGATGCATTGCGCGAAGATCATGTTGTTGCGGAACAACGGCCACAGCGGCGCACGGGAATCGAAAATCGTGCCGATCGCGAAAAAGAAGACGGCGAACAGCGAGTTCCAGATGACCGAGTAGATGATGTCCCGCACGACGCTGCGCCGGAAGCGGCGAAACAGCGGAATTATTTCCAGCGGGTGGGTGGTTATCCCGCGCGGGCAACTCGCGGAACCGGTCGGGGACGCAACGCTTGCGGGCATCGGAGCTCCAATCATCGCCTGGGTTGGCATGGTACCGATTGTCCAAATCCACGCGCGCGGCGGAAGCCCGGCGCGACCAACTCCCGCCGCGCCGGCGCGAACGGTCGCCGCGCTTCGCCAATGGCCGGTCGCGCAATCGCGCCGCCCCGGGCGACGGCGCACCCACGGTACTTATAATCCGCCGATGAACCCGGAAAAGAGACGGAAGATCTTCGAACGCCTGCGCGCCGCCGACCCCGAGCCGCGGACGGAGCTCGACGCACCAGACGCCGTTCGAGCTCCTCGTCGCCGTCGTATTGTCGGCGCAGGCGACCGACAAGGGTGTCAACAAGGCGACGGCGCGCCTCTACCCGGTGGCCAACACGCCCGCGGCGATCGTGAAGCTCGGTGTCGACGGGTTGATCCCCTACATCAGCTCGATCGGACTGTTCAACACGAAGGCGAAGAACGTCGTGGCGCTGGCGCGAACGCTGCTCGACGAACACGGCGGCGAAGTGCCGCGCGATCGGGAGGCGCTCGAAAGGCTGCCCGGCGTCGGACGCAAGACGGCGAACGTCGTCCTGAACGTCGCATTCGGCGAACCGACGATCGCCGTCGACACGCACATCTTCCGCGTCGCCAATCGCACGCGGCTCGCGACCGGCAAAGACCCCTTCGAAGTCGAGCGGCGGCTCGTGAAATTCACGCCGGATGAATTCAAGCTCCATGCGCACCACTGGCTGATCCTGCACGGTCGCTATGTGTGCGTTGCGCGCACGCCGAAATGCCCGACTTGCGTGATCGCCGATCTGTGCGAATACCCGGCCAAGACGCGGGCGCCCACCGCCGAGGCTTGACCGCGTGTTCGCGCCGACCCGAGACGAATCGAGGCGTTTCCTGACCGATGCCTGGCGCAAGTATCGCGCGGGCGAGCCGCTATCCGGCCTCGAGCAGACCGCCGCGCAACTGATCGCGATGCATCCCGAGTATCACCCGGTGATCGAAGCGGCCGACTCGCACCTGGAGCGCGATTACCGGCCCGAGCAAGGCGATGTCAACCCGTTCCTGCACCTGTCGCTGCATCTCGCCGTGGCCGAACAGCTGGCGATCGATCAGCCGGTGGGAATCGTCGCGCAATTCGAAAGACTGCGCGCTGCACGGGGCGATGCGCACGCGGCATTGCACGCGGTGCTGGAGTGCCTGGGCGAAGTGATGTGGCAGGCGCAGCGGACGCGCAGCGCGCCCGATGCCGCTATCTACCTCGCGTGTCTTGCGCGCCAGCGGTAACTAATCGGGGTCAGAGATGTATTTCGCGCCAAACGTGATTAGCGCTGACCCCGATTCGCGGCGGCGCGATCGACCGGTTGCGCCTGTGTCCCACTCAGTACTTGCTGGCGAGCACCGGCGGCTGCGACGCGTAATACGCGGCGAGATTGTCGATGTCCTGGGGCGACAGCGTGCCGGCGAACCCCGCCATGATCGGGTTCTTGCGCGCGCCCGACTTGTAATCGCGCAATGCCTTCGCCAGGTAGTCCGGATATTGACCGGCGAGCTTCGGGTAATCCGGCGTCTGGCTGTTGCCGTCCAGGCCGTGGCACGCCTGGCAACTTTCCTTGACCTTCACCTGACCCGCGGCCAGGTCGGCGGCAACGCCTGCGCCCGGCACCAGCGCGAGCGATGCCGTCAATGCGAGGAATGCGCGTACGCGGGCCATCACTTGCTCGCGGCCTGGAGGCCGCCCTTCGAGTAATACGCGGCGAGGTCGGCCATGTCGGCGTCCGAAAGCGTCGCCGCGATCGCGCGCATCGACGGGTGGCTGCGATCGCCGCTCTTGTATTCCTGCAGCGCCTTGACGATGTACGCCTCGTGCTGGCCGCCGAGCTTCGGCACGCGGTACACCTCGGGAAACGCGGTACGCCACCCTACGATGCCGTGGCAGCCTTCGCACATGCGGGTCTTGTCGCGACCCTTGGCCGGATCGCCGGCGGGCGCTGCGGTTTGGGCGGCGGCCGCCGAGGACAGCAACATCAACAACGTGGCAAATGCGCAATGTCGGATCATCAGCGGCAGTAGGGGTCGAAGACGAGGGCGATCGACTCGCCCCCGCAAAAATCCTGCAATTCTAGTGGCCCGCGCGCAATACGGTCAAACCGCTGCGCGACGACGTCAGCGCTGCAACTGCGAAAGCTTGTCCGGCACGCCCTTCCATTCGTCGGCGTCGGGCGGGCGCCGGTTTGCGTTCGATGATCGGCTTCCAGATTTTCGACAGTTCGGCGTTCAGCGACTTGAACGGCTGCTGATCGTCCGGCACGTCGTCTTCGGCAAAGATCGCATCGACCGGGCATTCCGCCACGCACAGCGTGCAATCGATGCATTCGTCCGGGTCGATCACCAGGAAATTCGGACCTTCGCGGAAGCAGTCGACCGGACATACATCCACGCAGTCCGTGTACTTGCAGCGAATGCAGCTTTCGGTGACGACGTAGGTCATGGGCGGCGGGAGAGTGCGGTCGGCGGTCGGCGGGACTTGCGGCTTGAATTTTATCAGATCGCTCCCATTCTCCCGGTGAGCGGCCTGCCTGACCGCCTTGCGGTAAACTCTTGCTCGAGCATCTGCGGAACTCCCGGTTACCGGCCAGGCTCGGACGAACTCAGGAGCAAAAAGGACTCATCGATGAGCGACACGATCAAGCACGTTTCGGACACGACGTTCGACAAGGACGTACTGCAGTCGACAAACCCGGTACTGGTCGATTTCTGGGCCGAATGGTGCGGACCCTGCAAGATGTTCGCGCCCGTCCTCGACGAGGTGGCCAAGGCCTACGAGGGCAAGCTCACCATCGCGAAGCTCGACATCGACGCGAATCCGGCCACGCCCGGCAAGTTCGGCATCCGCGGCATCCCGACCGTCATCCTGTACAAGGGTGGCCAGGTACATGCCCAAAAGGTCGGCGCGCTGACAAAATCGCAACTGACGGCGTTCCTCGACAGCAATCTGTGACCTTGTTTCTTGACAGTCGCCGCTAACCCCTTTACGCTCCTCCACTGACCGACCGGCGCAGCCACCACCGCGCCGGTCCGCCGAGCGCACGTAGCGCCGGCGCATATTCCGGGTGCCGCTCTCCCATCGCGGCGCCCCCAACGCTTCCCGATTCTTCCACCCGGCTCAACGGCCGTCCTCCGCCGTTTCCGCACGCGCCATGCACCTGTCCGAACTCAAAACCAAGCACGTTTCAGAACTGCTCGACATCGCGAACTCCATGGAGGTCGAAGGTGCGAACCGCATGCGCAAGCACGACCTCATCTTCGCGCTCCTCAAGACGCAGGCGAAGAAGGGCGAGAGCATCTTCGGCGAGGGCGTGCTCGAAGTCCTGCCCGACGGCTTCGGCTTCCTGCGCTCGCCCGACACGAGCTACCTCGCCGGGACCGACGACATCTACATCTCGCCGTCGCAGATCCGCCGCTTCAACCTGCATACCGGCGACACGATCGAAGGCGAGATCCGGACCCCGAAGGACGGCGAGCGCTATTTCGCGCTGGTCAAAGTCGACAAGGTCAACGGCGAGGCGCCGGAGAACGCGAAAAACAAGATCCTGTTCGAGAACCTGACGCCGCTCTTCCCGGACGAGCCGATGGTGCTGGAGCGCGAAATCAAGGCCGAGGAGAACATCACCGGCCGGGTCATCGACATCGTCGCGCCGATCGGCAAGGGCCAGCGCGGCCTGCTCGTTTCGTCGCCGAAGTCCGGCAAGACGGTGATGCTGCAGCACGTCGCGCACGCGATCACGGCCAATCATCCCGATGTGATCCTGATCGTGCTGCTGATCGACGAGCGCCCCGAGGAAGTCACCGAGATGCAGCGGACGGTGCGCGGCGAAGTCGTCGCGTCGACGTTCGACGAGCCGGCGACGCGCCACGTGCAGGTCGCCGAAATGGTGATCGAGAAGGCCAAGCGCCTGGTCGAGCACAAGAAGGACGTCGTCATCCTGCTCGATTCGATCACGCGTCTCGCGCGCGCCTACAACACCGTCGTGCCGGCGTCCGGCAAGGTGCTGACCGGCGGCGTCGATGCCAACGCGCTGCAGCGGCCGAAGCGCTTCTTCGGCGCCGCGCGCAACATCGAGGAAGGCGGGTCGCTGACGATCATCGCCACCGCGCTGATCGACACCGGCTCGCGGATGGACGACGTGATCTACGAAGAATTCAAGGGCACCGGCAACATGGAGATCCACCTCGACCGGCGGATGGCGGAGAAGCGCATCTACCCGGCGATCAACGTGAACCGTTCCGGCACGCGCGCGCGAGGAATTGCTGCTCAAGCCGGACATCCTGCAGAAGGTCTGGGTGCTGCGCAAGCTGCTCTATCCGATGGACGAGCTCGAGGCGATGGAATTCCTGCTCGACAAGGTGAAGGCGACGAAGAGCAACGCCGATTTCTTCGACAGCATGCGCCGCGGGTAACGGCGTCGACCCGGTCGGTCGCGTGGCGGGCGCGGCCTGCGGGGTGGCTCTGATCCCGCTTGATGGAGGACGTGCAATGAGTCGCAAATATGTCGATTGCCGGCAGTTCCCCAGCGATAGCAAGTGCTCGATTGCCATTTCTGCGGACACCGAAGACGAGCTCGTCGATGCTGCTGCGCAACACGCGGTGGCGGTGCACAAGCACGAAGATTCGCCGCAACTGCGCCAGCAGATCCGCTCGATCGTAAAGGAAGGCACCCCCAGCTGATTGCCGTCGCGCCGCCGGCGCCGGTCTGCCGGCTGCGCGACGCCGCAACGCGCCGCGCTGTCTGGCGCATCTTGCAACTTGTTGTTCAAGATCAAGGGCCTTGACGCCAGCATTGCAATTCGCGACCGGAGGCCCAATGTTGCATTGCACCGCAAGTTCGCGGATAATTATCGACTCACTTTTGCCCCGAGCCGGTGCCCGTGTCCGGGCGCGCGTGTTCCCGGGCCTCCGGCAGACGGAAGGCAGGCACGACATGAAAATCGACACCCATCCCAAGTACGGCGAGATCCAGGTGACCTGCAGCTGCGGGCATGTCTTCACCACCCGCTCGACGATCAACAAGCCGCTGCATGTCGAGGTCTGCTCTTCGTGCCATCCGTTCTATACGGGCAAGCAGAAGATCATGGACACCGCCGGTCGCGTCGAAAAATTCCGCCAGCGCTACGGCACAAAACGCGCCCGCCGTCGGCCTGATCGCCCCATTGTCGTTCGGACGCTCGAAAAGAGGCAGCTTCGGCTGCCTTTTTCGTTGCGGCGACGCGCGCTAGCGGCCATTCTTTCGCCATGCAAAGCCTGCGCCCACGCGCCGCGGAGATCGCCGACGCTTCGACGCTGAGTCCGTCGGATCCCTATCGCGCCTGGAAGCAGGCCGGACTTCTGCTGCTCGCGCTCGTCTGGATCGCACTCGGCCTCGTGGGCCACGACCCGTGGAAGTTCGACGATGCCACGACGTTCGGCATCGCGTGGGAGATGAACCAGCGCGGCGACTACGTCGTCCCGCGCCTCGCCGGCGAGGTGTACCTGCTGCATCCGCCGCTGATGCCGGTGCTCGCCGCCGCCACGCAACGCCTGCTGTCCCCTCCGCTCGAACCGTTCGATGCGGCGCGCATCGCAGCCGGCGGCGTCCTTGCGCTGATTCTTCTCTTCACGGCGCTTGCAAGCGGTGAGCTCGCGGGTCCCGCGTTTCGCTGGCTGCCGATGCTGGTGCTGATCGGCTCGGTCGGCTTGTGGGACCGTGCGCACGTGCTGTCGCGGCGAGCTCGGCATGATGGCGGGGGTTGCGATCGCGCTGTACGGGTTCGCGCTCGCGCTGCGCAGCCCGTGTCCGGAGGCGCGTGGCTCGGGGTTGGAGCGGCGGTTGCCTTCCTGAGCCATGGCTTTCAGGGGCCCGCTGTGGCTCGCGATCACCGCGCTCGCGCTGCCGGCGCTGGGACCCGGCATGGCGCCGCCGCGACTACGCGGTGACGCTCACGATCGCGCGTCATCGTCGCCGCTCGCGCTGAGCGCGCCGTGGGTCGTCGCGCTCCACCTGCGCGATCCCACGTTGATCGATGCATGGCTCGCCACCGAAGGCCTGTCGCAACACATCGCGTTCTTCGGGGACACGTCGGGCGCCGATCCGCTGTACCACGCGCGCAACCTGCTGTGGTTCGCGTGGCCCGCGCTGCCGCTGATCGCGTGGATGCTCTGGACGCGCGGGCGCGGCTTCAACGGTGGGCTGGCGCAGCCTGCCGTGCAGATTCCGGGCGTTCTGGCGCTGGTGATCTACATCAACCTGTTGCTGATGCCGGATCCGAAGCTGATCCATGCGCTGCCGCTGCTCGTGCCGTGCGCGCTGCTCGCGTCCCTCGAGGTCGATTCGCTGAAGCGCGGATTCTCGGCAGCGCTCGACTGGTTCGGCATCCTGACGTTCGGCCTCCTCGCCATCGTCGTATGGGGCTTCTGGATCGACGCGCGCCTCAACGGCATGTCACCCGGCGTGGCCGCGTTGTTTCGCGATACGGAAGTGGGCTTCCGGCCGAGCTTTCACCTGGGCTCGATCATCGCCGCGATTTTCCTCACGTTGCTGTGGGTAGCCCTGGTCCGTCCCGCGCGCCGCAGCAACCGGCGCGTACTGTTGAACTGGGCGGCCGGTGTCACGCTGACGTGGTGTCTTTATTCGACGATCTGGCTGCCCTATCTCGATTCGCGCCGCTCGTATCGTGCCGTCGTGGAAAGTCTCGCCGCGCACCTGCCCGCGCAAGGGTGCGTGACCAGTCGCAACCTCGGCGACCCGCAGCGCGCGTTGCTGTTCTACTTCGCGGGCATCGCGACCGTGCGCGAGGAGACGCATGAAGAAGCGGACTGCCGTGCGCTTCTCGTTCAATATGGCGCCATCGTCGGTCCCGCGCCCGAGCTGCGCGGTTGGCGCGTCGAATGGGAAGGCGGACGGCGGGGCGACGCCACCGAGCGGTATGTGCTCTATCTGAAGGGTCCTTCATCGTGAGCCGCGTGAGCGCGGCCCCGCTTTCCGGGATTGCGCGTCGTGAAATTCGTCGACGAAGCGTTCATCGAAGTCGTCGCCGGCGACGGCGGCAACGGCGCCGCATCGTTCCGTCGCGAAAAGTACATCCCGCGCGGCGGACCGGACGGCGGCGACGGCGGCCGCGGCGGCAGCATCTGGGCGATTGCCGATCGCAACATCAACACGCTGATCGACTACCGCTTCGCCCGCATTCATCGAGCGAAGCGGGGCGAGAACGGGCGCGGCGCCGACAAGTACGGGCACGGCGCGGAGGACATCGTATTGCGCATGCCCGTGGGCACGGTGATCACCGACGCCGACACGGGTGAGCCGATCGCCGATCTCGATCGCGACCAGGTGCGCGCGCTCGTCGCGAAAGGCGGCAAGGGCGGACTCGGCAACCTGCACTTCAAATCGAGCGTCAATCGCGCGCCGCGCCAGACGACGCCGGGCGAAAAGGGCGTGCAGCGGCGGCTGCACCTGGAGCTCAAGGTGCTCGCCGATGTCGGGCTGCTCGGCTTGCCGAACGCGGGAAAATCGACGTTGATCCGCGCGATCTCCGCCGCGCGTCCCAAGGTGGCGGATTACCCGTTCACGACGCTCGCACCGCAACTCGGCGTCGTGCGCACCGACGAAGGGCGGAGCTTCGTCGTCGCCGACGTTCCCGGCCTGATCGAAGGCGCCGCGGAAGGCGCGGGCCTCGGCCATCAGTTCCTGCGGCACTTGCAGCGCACGCGGCTGCTGCTGCACCTGGTCGATCTCGTCCCGCCCGATCCCGCCGCCGACCCTGTCGCGGACGCGCGCGCAATCGTCCGGGAGCTCGAGCGATACGACGCTGCGCTCGCGGCAAAGGCACGCTGGCTCGTGTTGAACAAGCTCGATCTCGTGCCGGAATCCGAGCGCGCGGCGCGCATCGAAGACTTCGTCAGGGCGTATCGTTGGAAGGGTCCGGTGTTCGGCATTGCGGCGATCGACGGTACCGGCTGCCGTGAGCTTACGTTCGCCATCCAGGAATGGCTCGACGCGCACCCACAGGCGCCCGCCGACGCGCCGGACGACGCGACCGCCGATACCAGCGTGCCCATCGTCATCACGCCGGCGCCGGTCGTGCGGCGCGCACGGCGGCGCCCGAAGGCGGAAGACGCGTGACGCACGCACCAGTGGACGAGCCTGTTTTCGCGGACGGATCGTGATGCGCGCATTCATCACGCAAGCGACGCGATTGGTGATCAAGGTCGGCTCGAGTCTCGTCACGAACGACGGCCGCGGCCTCGATCACGCGGCCGTGGCGCGCTGGGCGGCGGAGATCGCACAACTGGTGCAAGCGGGCAAGTCGGTCGTGCTCGTGTCGTCAGGAGCGATCGCCGAGGGCATGCAGCGACTCGGCTGGTCGACGCGCCCACGCGCGATTCACGATCTCCAGGCCGCCGCGGCGGTCGGCCAGATGGGGCTCGTCCAGGCGTACGAGACGGCATTCGCGCAATACGGGCTGCATACCGCGCAGGTGCTGCTGACGCACGAAGACCTTGCCGATCGCCGCCGCTACCTCAACGCGCGCACGACCCTGATGACGCTGCTCGGTCTCAACGTCATTCCGATCATCAACGAGAACGACACCGTCACGACCGACGAGATACGCTTCGGCGACAACGACACGCTGGGCGCGCTCGTCACCAATCTGATCGAAGCCGACGTCCTTATCCTGCTGACCGACCAGCAAGGGCTCTACACCGCCGATCCGCGGCACGATCCTGCCGCGACGATCGTCCATACGGCGCGCGCCGGCGACCCCGCGCTCGAAGCGATGGCCGGCGGCGCGGGCAGCGCGATCGGCCGGGGCGGGATGCTCACCAAGGTCCTCGCGGCCAAGCGGGCCGCGCGTTCCGGCGCGGCGACGATCATCGCATGCGGTCGCGAGGCCGACGTCCTGACCCGCCTTGCCGCTGGAGAAATGCTCGGTTCCGCGTCGACCTCCGACCGCGGCTCGCTCGCCGCGCGGAAGCAGTGGCTCGCCGATCACGTGCGGCTGGCGGGCCGGTTCACGCTCGACAGCGGCGCGGTGCGCGCGCTGACGCAGGATGGCAAGAGCCTGCTGCCCATAGGGGTCGTCGAGGTCGCGGGCAACTTCGGGCGCGGCGAACTCGTCGGCTGCTTCGCGCCTGATGGGCGCGAGATCGCGCGCGGCCTCGTCAATTACGCCGCGCCGGAGGCCACCCGCATCGCGCGCCGGCCGTCCTCCGAGATCGAGGCCGTGCTGGGCTACGTCAACGAGCCTGAACTGATTCACCGGTCGAACCTCGTGCTGCTGGTCTGAAAGCCGACGTCGACAGACGGGGCGCTCTCCCCTACACTTCGGCGCGTCCAACGAAGCCCGGGGCAGCCGCCCGCGACGGCGAATCATCAAGGGGAGCGACGGATGAATCTGGTCGACCGCGTCAAAGGCATCCTGACGGAACCGCGCAGCGAATGGGTCAAGATCGCCGCAGAACCGTCCACCGTCCAGTCGCTGTACACCGGGTGGATCATGATCCTCGCGGCAATCGGCCCGATCGCGCTGCTGATTTCGATGCATTCGATCCAGATCGCGATCGCGCAGTACGTGTTGTCGCTGATCCTCACGTTCGTGCTGGCGCTGATCGTCGACGCGCTGGCGCCGTCGTTCGGCGGCACGAAGGATTTCATCGCTTCCCTGAAGCTGACCGCCTACAGCTATACGGTCGCGTGGCTCGCCGGGATTTTCTACGCTGCTCGGAATTCTGGGCGGATTCGTCTCGCTGCTGGCCACGATCTACGCGCTCTACACGTTCTTCCTCGGCGCGCCGGTGCTCAGGAAGTCATCGCCGGAAAAAGCGGTGCCCTTCACCGTCGTGACCGTGCTGTGCGGGATCGTGCTGGGCGTGCTCGCCAGCTACGTGTTCAGCGGCATGATCATGACGCCACATCTCAACACCGGCGTCGGCATGTAATCCGCGTTTACCCGTGCGACGTTTCCGGGTTCGTGTACGAGTCGGGCATCTCGGGATGCGCCCAGCCGTACAGCCGCTCGCGGCGTGTCTGCGGGCGCGTATGCAGGTAGCGCTCGAGCTCCATCAACGCGCGCCGGTAGACCTCGCGCTTGAAATCGATCACCGTCTCGAGCGGGATCCAGTAGTCATGCCAGCGCCACGCGTCGAATTCCGGATGGTCGGTGAAGCGCAGACAGACATCGTTGTCGCGACCGACGAGCCGCAGCAGATACCAGATCTGCTTCTGACCCCGGTAGCTGCCGCGCCATTCGCGCTTGATCCAATGCTGCGGTACTTCGTAACGCAGCCACTCGCGCGTGCGGCCGAGGATCCTGACGTGGTTCGGCTGGAGCCCGACTTCCTCGCGCAGTTCCCGATACATCGCCTGCTCGGGCGGCTCGCCGGGATTGATGCCGCCTTGCGGAAACTGCCAGGAGTGTTCGCGGATCCGTTTGCCCCAGAAAACCAGGTTCCTGCCGTTGACGATGACGATGGCGACGTTCGGGCGATAGCCGTCACGGTCCAGCATCGCGGTCACCCCGATGCAAATTGATTGACGTTATTGTTGCACAGGACGACGGTCGTTGCCTAGCGGCGACAGTTGAGTCAGGCGAAAAACGACGATCTGGTTGTCGCGGTAAACAGGCGCGCCAAGCCGGGACGCGATCGCAGGCAGACACTGCGCGACATCGGGCCATTCCGGCGGGACGGATGCGGCGCTGCCCGGCGTCAGGTGCATCACGAGGTAGTCGGCACCCTGGAAGTCGCCGCGCAAGACCGCGCCGAGATGCACGAGTTCGCGCATCTTCATTCCGGTACGCTCTTCCGGGTACTCGCCGAAATCGCGCACGCCGCAGATCGGGGTCTCAAGCCCGATCCTGATCAATTGGTGGTGTACATCCTGATAAGCCGACTGCGCATTGAATTCCGATTCGAGCCGCCACGGCGTTTCGATCAACGTCACGCTTGCGCGCGGCAGCTTCGCGAGTTGTGCATAGAACGCGGGGATGCGCTCCTTCGGCGCCTGCTGGACGTAGGGATTGTGCGCCGGGTCGTAATCGAACTGGTATCGCAGATGTCCCCAGAACTGGTTCGGATAACGCCATTCACCGGGAATTGGTCCGGACGCAAACAACCCGATCATCAGCGTCGCAACCGCAAGCACCTCGACAAGTCGCTGACGAAGCCGACCGGCAGCGGCGGCGATTCCCTCGGCCGAAAATAGCAGCAGGAACGGCAACGCAGGGATCAGGTAACGCGCCAGCACCAGTGGATGGAAGATCCATGCGGCACCGCTCGACGCGACGACAACGGCTCCGATGCCGGTTACCGTCGCGACATAGCGCGCGAGATCGCGGTCGCGACGCATGATCCGCGTGAAGCCGCCGACGCCGAACAGACAGAGCGACGCCGCGACGACCGGCGAGCCGGTGCCCGCCAGCATCAGCAGCGTGCGGTAGACGCTCTCCGGCGTGACGACGTCGCGCCCGGCCTTCGCCGTGAAATCGCTCCAGTCGATAACGAGCGGCGGCAGCAGGACGACCGCAAGCGGTATCGCGGTCGCGAAGCCGAGTATGGCGAGCCGGCGCAGCTGCGACGCAGTCGGTTTCCTTCCGGCATCGGCCGAGCTTCCAGCGGTCGCAAGTCCGCGAACCGCTTGCACGCCGTAGAACGCGAAGGGCAGCAGCGTGAACGGCAGCGTCATCGGATGCAGCCATCCGGCCGCCAGGGTCGTCGCCGCATAGACGGCGCCGTCGCGCGTGCGCCGATCCAGCCACCACGCGCGAAACGCGACGATCGCGACGAACGTCAGCAGGCTCGTCAATGCGTACGGGCGCGCGACCTTGCTGTGATAGACGAGCAGCGGCGAAATCGCGACCAGCGCCGTCCAGACCACTCGCGTCGGCAATGCGCACCACCGCTCGAGCAGCCGCGGGCCGACGAGAAGCAACGCGACGCCGGCGACCAGCGGCGGCACGTGCATTCCCCATTCCGACAAGCCGATGCTGCGGTAGAGCCACTGGTAATACAGGGTCAGCGGAATACTGTAGTCCGCGTAGCCGAGATGCGTCAGGATGGTCATGGGCGTAGCGCGCAACAGCATGTGTATCGCGTGCCACTCGTCGTCGATCAGGATCTGGATGTCGAGCTGCCAGACGCGCAATGCCGTTCCGGCCACGAACGCGGTGAGCAGCAACGCCGCCCACGCGCTGCGACTCACACCTCGGGCCCTGGCTTCGCCGGCAGCGCTCACTCGGCCACGAGCGGCGCACCGGCCGCGGCGGGCAAGCGCAAATCACTGGCGCTGGAGAAAATGCGCGGCCGTGCGAGCCCCATGCGCCACAGGCGATATTGCGCGCATACCCGCAGCACGCCCAGGCCGTAGACGACCGAGCGGCGGAAATTGATCTGGCTCGCGTCCTCGAAATACCGCGCCGGACACGATATTTCGCCGATGCGCAAGCCGAACGCGTGCGCCTGCACCAGCATCTGGTTGTCGAACACGAAGTCGTCGCGAATTGGCGAGCAGCGGAGTGCGTCGAGCACGCGGCGGGAGAACGCGCGATAGCCGGTGTGGAACTCGGACAGCTTCGTGCCGATCAGCAGGTTCTGGACCACGGTGAGCACGCGGTTCGCGACGTACTTGTAGAGCGGCATGCCGCCGCGCAGCGCGCTGTTGCCCAGGATGCGCGAGCCGAGCACGACGTCGTAGACGCCCGACGCGATCATCGCACGCCATCGCGCGTGATCAGCCGCGGCTCGTACTGATAGTCCGGGTGCAGCATGACGACGATGTCGGCGCCGTCCGCGAGCGCCGCGCGGTAGCAGGTCTTCTGGTTGCCGCCGTAGCCGAGGTTTCGCGGATGGCGGTGCGCGATCAGCCCGAGCTCGCGCGGCGACGGCGAGCGTTGCGTCGTCGCTGCCGTCGTCGACGAGCAGGATCATGTCGACGACGTCGTGCGGGATCGCGTGGTAGCACTGTGCAAGGTCTTCGCCGCGCGATACGCGGGCATGACGACGGCGATTTTCTGTCCGTGCAGCACGATCGGCCCTTCAGCGAAACACCCACCATCGATAGACGAGGTAGTTGATAAACGTCAGCAGCACCGTCGTCAATACCTGTGCCGGCCATACCGCGACACCCGACTGCGTCAGCGCCGCCAGCAGCGCCGAATTGGCGGCGAGCTGCGCCGCGATTGCGACGATGAAGCGCGTACCTGCTGTCTGCACACCCCGCGTCGGCGAGAAGATGTGAGCATACGAAAACAGGAAGCGGGTCAGCGCACCGGCGAGGAGCCCGATCGCGCTGGCGGGAACGGGCGCGGCGCCCGCGCTGAGCAGCCCGTACATCGTCGCGTAATGCGCCGCGACCGCGGCAAAGCCCGTTGCGACGTGCAGCGAAAAGCTGTGCAGCCAGTGCATCAGTCCGCTTCCCGTCGGCCGCCGCAGGGCCGCCCACAGCATGGCAGTCAGTCGAGAAGGCGGATTGGCGTGAGGGTCTTCGTCCACCGTTCAGGCGGGAGGTACGTCATCGCGGCGCAACGCGCAACCCAGCCGCCGCAGGCGAGGCGCAGATGATACCGGGTGCAAAAAAAAGCGGCGCATGCGCTGCGCCGCTGCGATCCCGTCACCGGCCAGAGGTGGCCGGCAGCTATGTCAGTCGCGATCCCAGTGACCGCGATCCATCCGCCAGCGGCCGCCGTCTTGGCGCCAGTTATGCGCTACCCAATGCTGGCCGGGGTGCCCGCGCACGCTATGTCCTCGCGCCCAGACGTAGCGATGACCGTTCCAGTTCCAGTAGCCGGGTTGCCAGATCCACCCCGGGCGAACTGCCGGCACGACCTCGACGCGCGGCGCCGGCGGCGCGATGCGCACGAAGACATCGGCCAGCGAGGGCGTTGCGCCCAGCGCGGCGAGCGATCCGGCCGCAATGCAGAGGGTAACGATGGCTTTCCTTGCGTTCATAGGGCAACCCCTTTTGGACATTCGAAGCGTCAGTTTCTCATGCAGGTGCGGAATACTCGATCGGCGCCGCGCGGATCTCTGCGTAGGAATCGGCGATATTGTCGCGTAGGACTGGCCTTACCCGGTTGCCGGGCATTCGTTGCGTGAACGCCTCAGGCTGCCGCCGTGATGCGCCTGCCGCGAAACGGCATCGCCAGCAGCTTCAGAAACGTGACGTCGCCGGCGTTGCGCGCCTCCGTGAGCCCGAGGCTCATCGACTCGTGGCCGAGCAGTGGCGACGCGCACCAGCTGTCGAACAGCCGATCCCACCAGGAAAAGACCATGGAGAAGTTGGCGTTGCACTCGGCGCCGAGCGTCGAATGGTGGATGCGATGCATGTCGGGCGTGACGACCACGTGACGCAATGCACGTTCGACCGAGGGTCCGGATCGACACGTTGCCGTGATTGAAGAGCGATGTGACCACGCCGAGCATCGACGCCACGAGCACCGCGAGTGGCGGCGCTCCAAGCACGGCGATGACGAGCAATTCCGCGCCACCCATGAACAGGATCTCGATCGGATGATGGCGAACGGCCGTCACGCAATCGACATCGAGTTCCGCGTGATGGATCTTGTGCATTCGCCACAGCAGCGGCGATTCGTGCAAGAGCCGATGCAACGCGTATTGCGACAGATCGATCAGCAGCACCGCTGCGACGAACGCCAGCCACGCCGGAGCTGCCAGGATGTTGAAGAGCCCAAAGCCACGCTGTACGGCGAGCACCGCCATCGAGACTCCGAGCAGGGGGAGGCAGACGCGCGTAATCGCGTCGCCGATGCCCGCCAGCGCGAAATTATTGATCCAGCGAAGCGGCGTGGCGGTTGCCAGCGTGCGCCGCGGCCTGAAGGACTCCCAGAGCGCGACGGCCGCAAATGCGCCGACGAACAGGTATAACTGCACCGACGCCTGATGCAGGAGCAGCCATCGGGTCATGGCATGGCGCGCCGCCGTGGAACACGCCCGGTCAACGCATGGCGGGCCGCGTCTACTTCCGTCGATTGCGAATCGCGACGACCGCGGCGATCACACCGCCCAGCGCGAGCAGTTCCAGAACGCCTGGCTCCGGAACTACATTGGGTATACCGGCGTAGGCACTCGCGGCCCAAACCGCACAGATGACTCCGAGAATCCAGCGCTTCATCGATATCTCCTCGCTCGGCGTTACTTCCGGCGCTTGCGAATGGCGATGACGACCGCCGCCACGGTTCCGACGCCGAGCAGCGCGATCGTTCCGGGCTCCGACACCGGAATGACGGGCGGACCGGCATATGCGCTGGCCGAAAACAGCACGGACATTACGCTTGCGATTGATCGGCTCATTCCGGCCTCCGTTATCCTTCCGGTACGCGACGACGGCGGCAATGACGGAGTTTTCCGACCCCCATCGACGCGGAAACACGGCAAGCAACAACTACGCCTCTTGTCAAGCCATTGATCTAAAAACTAAAATTGCAGCCCGATCGGATCGACTGTAAGACGCCGCGACATCTGAGGCGGGAGTCATTCGGGAACGCCCGGCTCTAAACTGGCGCCGATGCGAAAAGTTGGACGGAGACCACGATGCGAAGACTGGCCGCTTTGGCACTGATCCTGTTCGTCGCCGGATGCGCGACGCAAGCCGAACGCGCGGACTGCACGGCGTTCTGAGCGCACGCTGCGTCTCCCCCACCCGATCCCATGGAACTCTCGCCGGCGCTCCGCAGGATTCGCGACTTCTACTTCAAGGAAGCGCTGCCTGCCGCACGCGATGTCACCCACGTCCACCGGCCGAATCTCGTTCCGGAACAGCGCTTGTTCTCGCTCGAGCAGTTGCGGCGACATCTGAACAATCCGCTGCTCGGCGTGAATTTCGTCAGCGTGTTCCACCAGGGCAAGCCGGTCGACCTCGAAGAGGCGCGGCTCTACAAGGTGGTGCAGCGGCGCAAGATCGAATTCTTCGACCACCGCATCCTGCAGCGGTACCTCGAGCAAGGCGCCGCGTGCGTGCTGGAAGGCCTCGATATCCTGGAGCCCGAGATCAATGCGCTGGCCGCGTCACTCGACCGCGCGCATGCCGCAACGTTCTGCAATGCGACGGCGTTTTTCTCGCAGCAGGGCGACGAGGCGTATCGCGGGCACCTCGACACCGACGATGTGCTCGTCATCCACCTCGTGGGCGAGAAGCGCTGGCGCCTTTACCGGCCGCAGGCGCCACGGCGCGTCAACATCAACGAAATGAGCGACGCGCAGATGGGGCCGGTCGACACCGAGGTCGTCATGCGCCCCGGAGACGTCCTTTACCTGCGCAGCTACACGCCGCATCGCGTCGAAACGCTGTCGCCCTGCTCGTTGCACGTTTCGTTCGACCTGTGCGACCGTCAGCCGAACATCGAAATGGCGCTGACGCTTGCGTTGAGGCATTTCGACCGCGATGCGAGTCCGCCGCTGACGCCACCGCAGGATGTGCTCGAGAAGGTGCTGCAACTCGGCCGTTCGCCAGGCTATCGGGCGGACCTCGCCGACATGCTCGCGCGCGACAAGGCCGGCCACGGCGAATTCCGTCGGCTGCTGGCGGCGAACACCGTCACCCACCTCGACCGGTACATTCACGAGGCGACGCGCCGCGGCGCAACGGCTGCGTCCCCACCGGGCGCGGAAGGCGATCGGCGTCCGCCGCACGATGCGCCTGCCGGCACGACGCCGGGACCCGCCGACTGACGCGCCGCAAGCACGCGGCGCGCCGTGCGCATCCCGCGATCAGAACTCGAGCTTGTCGCCGGGCTTCATGTTGAAGACCTTGGTGCGCGTGCTGCCCATCGCCTTGATGTACTCCTCGGGCGTGCCGACGAGGAATGGACTGGTGCCGTAATGCATCGGGATCGCGTACTTCGGTTTGAAGTATTTCTTCGTCGCGAACGCCGCGTCCTGGGGGTTCATCACGAAGTGCCCGCCGATCGGGATCATGATCAGGTCCGGCTTGTAATGGTCCGCGATGAGCTGCATGTCGCCGAACAATGATGTGTCGCCCATGTGGTAGATCTTGAAGCCGTTTTCGAGCTCGATGATGTAACCGACCGGCTCGCCGCCGACGTACGTTTCATCCTTGTCGGTCGCCGGGTTGTGCCACAGCAACTCGGAGCTGTGCTCGGCGTGCACCTGGGTGATCTTCACGCCGGGGAACGGCTGGATCGTCCCGCCCTTGCCCATCCGCGGCGCGAGCGCCGGCGGCAGGATGCCGAGCGTCTGCAAGGATTGGTCGAGTCCCGCGGGCCCCCACAGCGGCGCGTTGTACTTCTTGGCGAGCTCGGGCCCATCCCCGAGGTGGTCGCCATGCGCGTGCGTCACCAGGATGATGTCCATCTTGCCGATCCCATCGAGGTTCTTGTACTCGGGCGGCGTCAGAGGATTCTTGGTGAGCCAGGGGTCGATCACGATCACCTTGCCCGCCACCGTCTTGATGCGGGTCGCCGATTGGCCGAGCCAGAGCAGCTCGATCTTCCCCTGCTGCGCCGCCGCCGCGGCGGAGAACGCGCCGAGGACGGCGACGAGGCAAACGGCAAACACACTGCGCATTCTCGAGTACATCGATCCTCCTGCCTGGTCGTTGCATGAAAGGGGCGCACACGCGCTCACGAGCACTCCTCGCGGCCCATTACACCCGGATACACCCGGATCCTCCTGCGCCGTGCGCCGTCTTCCGCGGCGTGCCGGACCGGAAACCTAGAAGCTTCTGCCAGCGACGACAACTCCAGTCGCGCAGGCCGGCATTTCGCACGCGCCGATGGCACAATCGCCGTTATGGCCGCCCTGAACCTGGAACTTGGATTGGCGAACAGCGGCGACGCGCAGGTCCTCGCCGCGTTCGCGCGCGATCTGATCGAGGCCGGGCTCGGATGGGCGTATCGGCCGCCGCGAATCGCCGCGATCATCGATGACACCGATACGGTGACGCTGGTGGCGCGTGCGCGCGCGCGTCCGGTTGGCTTTGCCGCGATGCGCTTCGGCGAGGATCGGTCGCATCTGATCCTGCTGGCCGTGCAACCCGCGCATCAGCGGCGGGGCATCGCCCGCAGGATGCTGGAGTGGCTGCTCGAATCCGCGCGGGTCGCCGGCGTAGCGTCGGTCCACGTCGAGCTTCGGGCCGACAACGCGGCCGCGTTCGCCTTTTACCGTGCGCTGGGATTCGCGGAGACGTTCCGCGTGCCCGGCTATTACCGCGGACGGGAGGCTGCGGTGCGGATGCTGCGAATGCTGCGGTCTCCCGCAATGCCCCACCCGCTCGCGTGAATCCCGCGGTCAGTGGGGTCAGTGGGAGATGCCCATCAGGTGATCGGGCAGCCACGTGGCAATCTCCGGAAACATGCACAGGATGACGATCTGCAGCATCATGCAGAGCACGTAGGGAATCGTGCCCCACATGATCTTCGTAACCGGAACGTCCGGCGCGATCGAGCTGACGATGTAGATGTTGAGCCCCACCGGCGGATGGATCAGCCCGATCTCCATGTTGATCGTCAGGATCACGCCGAACCACACCGGGTCGAAGCCCGCGGCCTTGATGATCGGATAGAGGATCGGCGCGGTCATCAGGATGATCGCCGCGGGCGGAATGAAGAATCCGCAGACGAGCAGGAACACGTTGATCATCGCCATCAGCGCCCAGCGATTGAGGTGCGCGTCCGCGATCCCCTGCGCCAGCGTCTGCGTAAGATAGAGCGACGTCAGCATGTAGCCGAACAGCGCGGCCGCCGCGATGATCATCAGGATCATCACCGATTCGCGCGTCGTGTCGCGCAGGATCGCCCACCACTTCTCCGGCCGCCACATCCGGTAGATGACGACGGCGAGCACGACGCAGAGCGCGGCGCCTACGCCCGCGGCTTCCGACGGCGTCGCGACGCCGCCGTAGAGCACGTACATCACGCCGACGACGATGACGATGAACGGCGCGACCTTCGGAATCGACTGGAATTTCTCCCGCCAGCTGTAGCGAAAATCCGCCGCGTGCGAGCGGAAGCCGCGCTTCCAGATAATGAAGATCGTCCACAGAATGAACAGGCCGGTCAGCATGACTCCCGGAAAGACCCCGGCCAGGAACAGGCGCCCGATCGATGTCTCGGTGGCGATGCCGTACAGGATGAACGTGATCGACGGCGGAATCAGGATTCCCAGGGTGCCGCCGGCGCAGATCGAGCCGGTCGCGACATCGTCCGGATATCCGCGCCGGCGCATTTCGGGAATGCCCATCTTGCCGATCGCCGCACAGCATGCGGGCGACGAGCCGGTCAGCGCGGCGAACAGCGCGCATGCGCCGAGATTCGAGATCACCAGGCCTCCGGGCAGACGGTAGAGCCAGCGATCGAGCGCCTCGTAGAGATCCTTGCCGGCCGGCGACGAGCCGATGGCCGCGCCCATCATCACGAACATCGGGATCGACACCAGCGTGAAGTCGTTCAGGCCGGAGAACAACGTCTCCGCGACCACGTGCAGCGCGCTGAAGCCCTGAAACACGCCGATGAAGGCAATGGAGAGGATGCCCAGGCCAAAGGCGACCGGCGTGCCCGAAAGCAGCACGACGAGCGTGACGACGAGAACGATCGCGCCCTGCATCGACGGGCTCATGCGTCGGCCCCGCGGTGGTGATTTCTTTCGCTCATGCGCGCTGTCCCGAAGCGTCCATGCCGAACGGCGGCTCGCGGCCGGTGATCAGCAGGTAGAACTCCGCGACATATTGCAGCGTGAGAATTCCAAGGCCGACGGGCATCGATGCGTACGGGATCCAGAGACGCACCCGCCACAGCGTATTCGAGAGCCAGTGCTGGTTCCACGCTTCGAGCCAGTACCTCGACGTGAGCACGGCGGCGACGATGCAGAATGTCATGGCGACCAGCATCGATACGAGCGCGAGCCACCAGCGCAGCCGCGGGCCGAGGTAGAGCGGCAGCACGTCGACGTTCACGTGCCCGTGCAGCGTGAGCACGAACGGGGCGCCGACGAAGGTCGCGGCGACCAGGCTGTAGGTGACGAAGTCGGTTTGCCAGATCGTGTTCTCGTTGAACACGAAGCGCACGATCACCATTTCGCAGACGACGGCGACCCCGACGGCGATCAGCGCGGCGGCGACATAGCCGCATGCCTTCGAGAGCAGTCCGACGCCGCGGACGAAACTATTCATGCGACCTCTGCGCGGGGTTGATCATTCCGTGCGGCGTGACTGGGGGAGTGGCAGACAGATGGCGGACGACGCGCGCGCCGCGAGCGGTGGGTGGCGCGCAGCGCGCGCCACCCGGCGGTCGCCCAATTCGGTTCCGGACCCTATTTGACGCTCAGGGCCTCGTCGATCAGCTTCTTGCCGTCCGGCACGTCCTTGGCGAACTCGACGTAGGAGCTTTTCCTCGCGACATCGAGCCAGTCGTTGTACTGCGCGTCGGTCAACGTCTTGACTTCGACCCCGTGATCCTTGTACGCCTTGATCGTCGCCGCGTCGACCGACTCGGCCTTGTCTTCGTAATACTTCTGCGCCTTCTTGCCGGCGGCGATCAGCACGTCCTGCTGCTTCTTGTCGAGCTTGTCGAAGCTTTTCTTCGACATGAGCAGCGGCTCGTACATGAACCACAGCGCATTGGTGCCGGGCGCCGTCATGCACTTGGCCTGCTCGTAGAGGCGAAACGACAGGAAGCTGCCCATGCTCGTGTCCGTGGCCTCGGCGACACCGGTCTGGAACGCGTTGTAGATCTCGTTGGACGGTATCGAAACGATCGATGCGCCAGCGCTCTGCCACATCTGCGCGAAGGTCGGGCCCGCCGCGCGGAACTTCAGCCCCTTGATGTCAGAGGGCTCGAGGATGCAGCCGCGCTTGGAGACCATCCCGCCGCCGAACCACGCGTCCGAGAGAACGATGACGCCGGCGTCCTCGATGTGGGTGCGGACGTCCTTCATGAACTGCGAGTCGTTGAGGCGCTTGGCGCGGTCGTAGCTGCGCACCAGTCCGGGCATCAGCGTGGCGCTGAACGCGCGCACCTGGCCGCTCGCGTAGTCGAGCGGGAACAGCGTGATGTCGAGCTGGCCGTTCACCATCGCGTTCCACTGCTGTTCCGGCTTGAACAGCGAGGCGCCCGGATACACCTGGATGTCGAGGCCGACGTTGGCCGCCTTCGCTTCGCTCGCGATCATCTGCACCATGTCGTCGCGCACGTCGCCTTTGCCACCGGGGAACTGGTGTGATGCGCGCAAGACGACCGGCGCGGCCAGGAGCGAACTGCTGGCGATCGCCAGCGCCAACGCGGTCAGCATGCCGCATGGGGTCAACCGTTTCATTGCACTCCTCCAATCTTTCGTCAATCGGGATGCCGCGCCGCCGGTCCGATTGAAATCGTGTTTTCCGTATGCGACGGCAATGACGCGTCGTTCATTGTAAACGCGAATCCGCGAGAAAAAACCCACCGCCGCAGCACGACGGTGGGTTTGACCGTGCTCCCGTTCGCCGATCAGCAGTGCGGGATCTTCTTGTGCACGGGCTTGTTCCCGTGCGCGCCCGGCACGCCGGCGGTAACGCCCGCCTGGACCAGACGATCTTCCATCGCGTCGGTATCTTCGCAGAGCAGCAGGCGATCCTTGACGAGATCGTCGATCGCCTGCACGACCTTGGCCTGATACTCGCCGAATGACGGATAGCGCTCCTCGACCGACGGCCGCGGATCGCCCGCGGCCACGCGCGCGGCCTTGGTCGACTGGAACGGGATGTATTGCCCGGAGCTTTCGCAGCCATCATTCGCCCACACGCCCGAGCGCAGTCCCCAGCCAGTGTAGGTGGCCAGCGGCACCGTCAATTCGGGCAGCCGGATTCCGGCGATATCGTTGCCATCGCTGTCGACCTTGGGAACGTAGCTCGGGTAGATCGGGCCGAGCTGCGGGTTGTCCTCCATGATGCCATTGAACCCCGGAGGAATCGGCGGGTTGATCGTCGGCACGAACGTCGTATAAAAATTCGGACCGTAGTTGAACCGGTAGCGCGTCGTCTTCAAACCGGTGTACGTGACGCTCGGAATGCCGACATAGTGGCCGCCGGTCAGCGCGGGATCGGGCGGCGGAACCAGTGTGCCATTGTCGAGCCTCGGCACGCGCGACGGCGGCGGCGCAATGCCCTTCGTCGACCACGCGTCCAGATCCTCCCACAGCGCACGCTGTACCTGCTGCGAATCGAGGGGGTTCAGGAACTGCTGGCAACTGCCCTTGGAGGCCGGATTGCCCGCGCCACCATGCTGCTTGCTCGACAGCAGATACACCCGTGCCTCCGGCTGATCGGCCAAGTCGACCGTCCCCGTCGGATCAGTGCTCATCAGCGAGCCGGCCTTCACCCAGAACTCGTTCGCGGAATAGAACTCCGTCGCGAGCGGACAGGTGTTGGTCTCGGTGCACTTCTGGTAGCGGCCGTCGGTCTGTCCCGAGATCGGATCGGTCGTCGTCTGGTTCGCGAACGGGAACAGGCCTTCGAGATACAGCTCTTCCTGGCGGTTGCGCTCGGTGCGCTTGGTCTGCGACCACCGGTAATTCATGTTGAGTGCCGTCGCCGGCGCCGATCCATTGCATCATGCCGTCGAAGACCTTGTTGCCATTCTCGTCCTGGTTGAAACCCAGATGCGTGAAGTCGTTGAGAGTGCGCGCAGGTTGGGAGGACGTTTCGGTGTAGATCCTCGTCACGTCGCCGGCGAGCGGATTGGGTGTACCAAGATCGTCGGCCGTCGCGTTACGCAGGAACGAATTGAAGTCGCGGATCGCAGCGAGCCCGAGCCCGTTCACCGTCGGATCCTTCGCGATGTACGAGAATTCGTAGATGTCGTTGTTGACGAAATTCCCCGTCGTCAGCTTGATCGCCGTGTTCGCCGCACTGGTATAGGCCCAGCCACTAGCGGGAACGACGTCCGCGTGGTCGTCGAGGTGAACGCGATGCGTCAGCGTCGCGCTCGCCGGGTCCTGGCTCCCCGATGCGGCGGGATAGATCAGCGCATAAGTGGCACCAGGACTGACGATGTACTCGTACCCGGGCCCCGTGATCGTCGTCGTCGGATCGTTGAAGACCGCGTGCGCGATCGGCAAGCTCGCTGTCGCCGTCAGGCCGCTCAGCGCGCCAAGGTTGTTTTCCCAGCCGCTCCACACCGTGGTGTAGCCGCGCGTCCACAGGAACGAGTTCGCCAGTTCGCCAGGAAATGCGGCGTCGGTGAGCGCGCCCGGATCGTTGGTGCCGTCGGGCGTGCGATTCAGCGTCTGGTAGGTCTTGCCGCCGCGGTTCGGCGGCTCGTACATCATCTTGTGATTGCCCTTGCTGAGGTCGACGGGCCTCAGGATGTAGAAGTTATGCTGGTACACCACGTTGCCGTTCGCATTCCGCGGCGCGAGCGCGATGTCGGTGATCACCGCGTTCTTCGGATCGCTCGGATTCACTTCGCCCGTCGCGATGCCAGTGATCGCCTCGTACTGCCCCACGCCGGGAAATGAATGACCGCCGAAGGCCGGACTGACCACCGTATACGTGATTTGCGTGATGCGCGCGTCCGCAACCGACGCACCGGCCAGCAGGCCGGCCGCCACGGCGCTCGCGATGCCGAGTTGCAGCATCCTGCGCCGACTGAATTCCGTTGCGCGTGCAAAGGGTGGATCGTATTGCGTGGCTGACATGTTGCTCCTCCGTTTACCGGGCGCGGGTCGTCGCTGCGACGCCCCGCGCGTCGGTTGCTTCATCGGTTAAAGACATCGCGGACCGACTGCAACAGCCCGCTGCGTGCTCCCCTGCACAGGTCGGACATCGCACTTGCGTCCGCTGCCCGGTTCATTTCAAGACATCGCTCGCGATCGCCTGGTTCACGACCTGCACCCAGTCATCCGGGAATCCCGGCGGTATCGTCGTCGTGCACGTCGCGCCCATCGCCGCTGCTTGCGGACCGGCCAGCATGTAACCGGCACACGCCGCCTTGTTCGCCGCGGCCGTCACCGCTGCGACGTACCCGTCGTGCGTGCCATACCGCTCCTCGAGCGACGGACGCGGATCGCTGTTGGCGGTCCGCTGCGCCTTCGTGATCGCGAACGGCACCTGCCCGCCGACGTAGTTGCACACCTGGCCGCTGTGGAAGCCGGTCGCCGTGAGGTTCCAGCCGAGATACGTCGCGAGCGGTGCGTCGCGCAGCACCGTCGGCACGCCCCCGAGCTCGTTGCCATCCGAATCCACCATCGGCACCAGCATGTTGACCACGCTCTTGATCGGAGGCGGCTCGTTCGTCGGAACGCCGGTCGCGTTGAACTCGTCGAACTGCGGGCCCCAGTCGTAATCGAAGATCGGGAACACGAAGTTCTCGGGCAGGAAGACCGAGTCCGGAATGCCCGGGATGCCGTGCGGGAAATGCATGTCCGCCATCGTCGGCTCGACCAGCGTCCTTGCATTCTTCGCACCCTTGAGCTGCGGCCACAGGCTCGGCGGCGGATCGATGCCGTTGATCACCCAGTCGCGCAGTGCAACCTTCATCCGGTCCACCAATTGCGTCGACGGCACCGGATTGGCCAGGTACGCAGGAGAGCCGTAGTTGTTGCCGGGACAGCTCGCCGCTCGCGTCGGGGCTCTCGGTCATCTCGCCGTTGCCGCCGCCGTGCGTCGAGCTCGGCAGGTAATAGCGCCGCACGTTGTCCGGAAGCGGAATGTCGTTCTTCGGATCGGTCCCGACCCATGAGGTCGTCATCTTCAGCGCGAATACTTCCGACGCCGCCGAACGTCTCGATGATCTTCGGGCAGGTGTTGGTCCGCTCGCAGCGATCCAGGATCCCGCCCGGATGCAGGTCGCGCACCTTGTCGGGGAACGAGTGCCACCACTGCGGGCCTTCGCTGCCCATCTGATACAGCTCGAGCACGCCGTCGGGCTGTCCCCAGCGCGAGTTGTTCGCCACGCGCCGGCCGGCGATCAGCGGCCAGGCGCCGTCGTGAACGATGCGGCCGGACTCGTCCTCGTTCATGCCGAGGAAGATGTAGTGGCGCGTGAAGTTGCCCGACTGCGAGACGCCGCGGATGATCGCGTGCTTGATGACGCCGGCGAGCGGATTCGCGGTGCCGAAATCGTCGCCGTCGCATAGCGGAAGAAGGACATGACGTCGCGGAACGCCGCCGTGCCGGCGCCCAGCACGTACGGATCCGTCACCGTGTACCTGAGCTGATAGAGCTTCGTGGCGTCGAAGCCGTCCTCAGGCAGACGTTGACCGGCAGCGCCGTCACCGGGCAGCGGAGCTTCGAACGTCCCGCCGCCGCAGTATTTCCAGTCGCTGTTCGGCGACCACGCCGCCGATCGTGATCACGCCGTTGATCGTCTCATGCGTGTGGATCGTCAGCGTGTCGCCCGCGTTGTTGCTGGGTTCGCGGGGAAATACGGGATCGGATTGCCCATCACGTTCAGCGGCGCGGCGTCGAGGCCGCTGCGATTGATGATGCGGCCGAGGATCCTGCCGGTCGTGCCGTTCAGCACCGGCGTCTTGCACCAATAGTTGTTGACCGGCGTGACGGCGCAAGGCACGCGGCGTTGGCAGGCACCGCGGTCGCGCCCGCGTTGTCGCCCTGCCAGCCGCTGTGATCTGATGTCGTGCACGGCCTTCAGATCGGCCGGTAGGCCGACGTCGCCGCCGCGGTTGGGAACATCGTGCCAGATCGACTCCGCTCGCCTGCTACAGGTCGGTCGGCTTGCGTGATGCGTGAAGCTCGCGATGTACGCGACCTTGCCGTTCGCGTTCTTTGGCGCGGCGGCAATATCGGTGATCAGCGTGTTGTGCGGGTCGTTCGGATCGAGTTCCCCGAACGCGCGGCCGGTCAGCGTCTGGTACGTGATGTCGGACGGCGCAGAGGCGCTGTGGTGTCGATGATGATGCGCGTGACGCGCGCCTGTGCCGGTTGCGCGGACGCGAAGAACGCCACGGCAATCGCGGCTGCGACTCCGGTGAATCTCGAAAGCGCTTTCGGAAGCTGCTCTGGCATGACTGGGTCTCCGGTTGCTGGCGAATCCGGTTGTCGGTCGTCGATCGATTACCGGATATCGGTGGTGTAAGGTGGTGGCGGCGTGTCAGATCGACGTCGACCCGACATGTCTTCCCTGCTGGGCTTGCAATGCGTTGCGGATGCTGCGCGGTAACGCGGCGATCAGCAAATCCAGGCGACGTTCGGCGGTTTTCCGCTGAACGCGGTCAGTGGGGCAACGAGATGAAGCCGCGTCGCGCGCAGGTGAGGGCAGTTGTTGCGCGCGAGGGCAGGCGACCGGCATGCAAACGCCGACGAAGCGACGTTACGCGTTGCGGACATCGGGACTTCCTCCTTAGCTTCTTCGACGCCCTGCCGTGCCGGCGGGCGTTCTGCAAATCTGTTGTATACAAGGCGGGCTTAATCGTGCCTCGTTTAGCACGCTCGTGTATACAACGCCTTCAAGTCGCAAGTCAACAAGGAAAAGGTAACTACTGCGAATCGCGACGCTGCAACGACGACTGCGAATCAGGATGCCGCCGCCGTTTCCGGTGCGCTGCCGCGGGGACGAACAGGACGATCTCTGATCCCCGCGACCTGCACCTTTGTCGGCAGCGGCCTTCTGCAGGAGACGTTACGGCACGGCCGCGGCGTTCGCCTGCATGATCATCAGCGCCGCGTCCTGCGGCAAGAGCACCCGCTGCGCCACCAGGCTGTTTGCCGCCGCCGTGACCTTCGCGACGTAATCAGCGTGGGTCGGATAACGTTCCTGCCAGCGACAGACGCGGATCCCCGGCGGCATCGCGCTCGCCTTGGTCGCGAAGAACGGAATGTAGCCACCGGTGAGATCGCAGGAATCGCCTTCGCTGAATCCCGCCTTGCGCAGGTTCCAACCCGTATACGTCCCAAGTGGCACCTGCACGTTGATGTTGCGCAGCCCATCGATATCGCTGCCGTCGGCATCGACCTGCGGCACGAGCAACGCATAGGCGCCACCCGTCACGGCCGGCTCGGCCATCACGCCGGAAATGTCCTCGACGTCGAACTGCTTGCCGCGATCGAGATAGAACTTGCGTTGGCCACGCCCGCCAGCGTGAAGTTGACGGCGCCGGTGTACGGAATCGCGAATCGTTTCGACCGGCACGAGGCTCCCGTCGCGCGAGCGACGAATACATGCTCGGGGG
Organism: uncultured Pseudomonadota bacterium; assembly: GCA_963718905.1. Taxonomy (GTDB): domain Bacteria; phylum Pseudomonadota; class Gammaproteobacteria; order Burkholderiales; family Casimicrobiaceae; genus VBCG01. The sequence goes on along the minus strand of CAVRAF010000011.1, from coordinate 81,112 downwards.
CGGCTCGGTCCCGTTCACGACCCAGTCGCGCAGTGCGACCAGCAGCGCTCGTTGGGCGGGAATGAACGGATTGGGTTGGTTCGAAGCTGGCAATTGACCGGCGGATTCGGGCAGTACCGTCGGCAGTGCGCGTGGGATCGCCGCCGCCATGCTGCGTGTTGGAGAACAGGTAGATGCGAACTTGCTCGGGAATCACCAGATCCCTGGTGCCGTCCGTGTCGGTGGTGTTGAGCGCCATCAACGCCTGCCAGTATTCGGTGTCGGTGACCGTGTGAAGATCTTCGGACAGCTGTTCGTCGACCGGCAGCGATCGAGCTGGCCCGCGTTCACGCCTGAGATCTTGTCGTTGTAGTCGTCCCAGGTCTGCGGCGACTCCTGACCCGGGAAACTGGCGTCTCGGTGTGCTGCGTTCCGGAGAGACGCGTCGGTTGCGCGAAGCGGACGTTGAACGCGCCGCGGTTCGACGCCTTGTGCGGATTGGCGCCCTCGACGACCATGTGCAGGTTCTCGTCCTGGTTGAATCCGAGCTCGATGAACGTGCGAATCCAACGGCCGCTTTGCGAGGAGCCGTAGATGATCGCGTTCTGCATCGAATTGCCCAGCAGACTCGCCGGAGTTGGGAGCGGTTGCGGGCAGCCGTTATGGCTCGCGCCCTGGCCGCGGTTGTGACATTTGCCGCGACCGTCGCCATTGCCGACTCCATTTCCCTTCCCGGTATTCGCACCGTTGCTGTTGCGCAGAATACGAGATGAAGTCGCGCGTCGCGGCGAAGCCGAGTCCCGCGACGGTGGGATTCTTGGCCGTGTAGAGCAGCTCGTAGATGTGATTGGTGTCGAAGCCGCCCTGCAGGCACACCTTCAGCGTACTCGGAACGCCGGGGAACGGCGTCGACGAGCAATCGGCGAATGCCCACTGGCTGTTCGGAATCAGCTCCTTGGCATCGAACTGATGGACGCGCCGTGTAAGCGTTGCGCCCGCGTTGCTCGTGCTGATCGATTCATAGGCAGGTGGGCCTGTCACGTCCTGCGTCGACGCTGGGGAGGTGAGGATGTATTCCGAGCGCACGCGGCCGGTGATCGGGCTGCCATCCTTGTTCGTGGCGATCGGGAGCGTGATCTTGATTCCGGAAGTGACGTCGCCCTCCCAGCCGCTGTAAACGGTCGTGAACCCCGAATTCTCGAGGAAGCCGTCGCCGGGGTTCGCACCGCTGCTGCCGATGTCGAGCGCAGGAATGCTCATCCTTCCGCGATTGACGACGTCGTAGAGCAGCGTGTGGTTGCCCTTCGACGGATCGGCAGGCGCGAAGATCGAGAAATCCATCGAATACTCGACCATGCCGCGCGCATTGCGGGGCGCGAACTCGATGTCGGTGATGACGGCATTCAACGGATCGTCCGGATCGACCTCGCCGGACGCCCTGCCGACGATATTCACATAAGGGCCGACGCTGCCGAACGACACGCCGCCGAACGCGGGTGCCTGACTCGTGACCTGGACGCCGGTGATGGCGGCCATGGTCGGAGCGGAGACGAGAATCGCAAGTGGCACGGCCGCCAGTGCAGTTACCCACACTTTCGACTGAGTGTGCGACGCGGTCGAACGAATGCCGGAAGAGCGGACAAGTCGCCTCGATCTCATGCTGGATCCTCCTGGGCTTAGTGCCGCGACGCCCTGCCATGCAGGTGGGCGCTTTGCGAACACTGTGTATACAGAACGGGTTGTGCTGACACCTTGTAGCGCACGTCGTGTATACAACGCCGTTTCCAGCGGGAAGTCAACAGGCAACTGACGAAGCAGCGCTCGCCCGGCAACGCGGCGCCTCGAGCAGGGTCAGTCAGGACGCGGCCACTGATTCCAGCGCGCTGCCGCTGACCGGCGCAGGCGAGAGATTGGCACGCAGGTTGGCGAGTGAAACGAGGAGATCGGCGAACCGTTCGCCCTGCACGAGGATGTGCTGGCGCAGCCGTTCGGCTGCTGCTTCCGAGTCGCCGCGCAAGAGTGCCTCGACGACCTGCACATGTTCGCTGAACGAGGTCGCCGTCCGGTTGCGCACCCGAAGCTGCAGCCGTCGATAGGGCCTCAGCCGGCGCTGCAGCGCGAGGGCCTGCTCCACCAGAAATTCGTTGTGAGCGGCCGCGTATATGGTCCGGTGGAAACGCTCGTTCTTGTGATAGTAGTCGTCCGGGTCCGCCGCGCGGCACGCCGCCTCGCATTCGCTGTGCGCCTTGAGCAGATTCTCCTGGTCGCTATCGGACATGCGGCGCGCCGCCAGGCGAGCGCACATCGCTTCGAGTTCCGCCATCACCTCGAACATCTCGAGCAGCCGCCGCGGCGTCACGTCGGCGACGACCGCGCCACGGCGCGGGCGAACGAGCACGATCCCCATCGACGACAGCTGGATCAGCGCCTCGCGCAGCGGCGTGCGCGAAACGCCGAACATCTGCGCAAGCTGACTCTCATCCAGATGCATCCCGGGCGGAAACGCGCCGGTCGCGATCTTGTCCTCGATCGCCTCGCGCAGCGCCTCCGACCGCGTCGCACCATTACCGATCGCAACCGGCGACCAGCGAGCCTTGGCGGGCGAAGGTTTGCGTGGCATCAGACCATTATACGGTCTCCGGAGGGTTGCAACCGCACACTCGAAGTGGCACTCTTGCATACACCAAGGTATCAGGTTGTATACGGAATCCCGCCGAAAGCGCTGGTTCATCCAGGCGGGATGTCGCGGTGGATCATTCCCGGAACCTGTCGACTGAACGCACCAACGCACCCGGTACGTGTGTGGGACCTTGAAGGGCAAGGCCTCGCCGCCCGGCTGGCGCGCGCCCGGAGCAGGCTCGCCGACCGTTTGCCGGCGAAAGTCGTCGAGCCGGACGATATCGTCGCCCTGCTCGAATCGGTGATCGCCCCCGGCGACCGCATCTGCCTCGAGGGCAACAACCAGAAGCAGGCGGACTTCCTCGCGAAAGCCCTGACGCTCGTCGATCCGGAACGGGTCCACGACCTGCATCTCGTCCAGTCGGTGCTCGCGCTGCCGGAGCACCTCGACCTGTTCGAAATGGGGATCGCGACCCGCCTCGACTTCTCGTTCGCCGGTCCGCAGGGCGCGCGGCTCGCGCAACTGGTTGCGGATCGGCGGATCGCGATCGGCGCAATCCATACCTACCTCGAGCTTTTCAGCCGCTACTTCATCGACCTCACACCGCGCGTCGCCCTGGTCGCTGCGCAGTCGGCCGATGCGGACGGCAACCTGTACACCGGGCCGAATACCGAAGACACGCCGGTCATCGCGGAAGCGACGGCGTTCAAGCACGGGATCGTCATCGCGCAGGTCAATGAGATCGTCGATCGGGTCCCGCGCGTCGACATCCCGGGCGACTGGGTCCACTTCGTCGTGCGAAGTCCCTCGCCGCACTACATCGAGCCGCTGTTCACGCGCGATCCGGCGCACATCTCGGAAATCCAGGTGCTGATGGCGATGATGGCGATCCGCGGCATCTACGCGGAATATGGCGTCGAACGCCTGAACCACGGCATCGGGTTCGGCACGGCGGCCATCGAGCTGCTGCTGCCCACCTACGCGGAAAGCCTGGGTCTTCGCGGCAAGATCTGCAGGCATTGGGCGCTCAATCCGCATCCGGCCTTGATACCCGCGATCGAAGCGGGATTCGTCGAATCGATTCATTGCTTCGGCTCGGAGCTCGGGATGGAAAACTACGTCGCCGCCCGCCCGGACATTTTCTTCACCGGACACGATGGGTCGCTGCGGTCCAACCGGGCGTTCTGCCAGACCGCCGGGCACTACGCATGCGACCTGTTCATCGGCTCGACGCTGCAGATCGATCTTGAAGGCAACAGCTCGACGGCGACCCACGCTCGCATCGCCGGCTTTGGCGGCGCACCGAACCTGGGGGCCGACGCACGCGGTCGTCGCCATCCTTCCGGGGCATGGCTGAAGGCGGGCCGCGAAAGCATGAGCGAGCGCCGCACCCGAATGCCGCGCGGACGCAAGCTCGTCGTGCAGATCGTCGAGACATTCCGCGATCGCCTGCAGCCCACGTTCGTCGAGCGGCTCGACGCGTGGGACGTCGCGCAGAGCGCGGGCATGCCGTCGCCGCCGGTCATGATCTACGGCGATGACACGACGCACATCCTGACCGAAGAAGGAATCGCCAACCTGCTGCTTTGCCGAACGGACGACGAGCGCGAGCAGGCGATCCGCGGCGTTGCCGGCTATACGGCGGTCGGCCGTGCGCGCGATCGGCGCATCGTGGAGAACCTGCGCGAGCGCGGCGTCATCCGCCGCCCCGAGGATCTCGGCATCGATGTCCGCATGGCCACGCGCGATCTGCTTGCCGCGCGGTCGATCAAGGATCTCGTGATCGCCTCGGGCGGGCTGTACGACCCGCCGAAGCGTTTCCGAAACTGGTGAGCAATCGCGAGCGCATGGAATATCTCCAGTATCGATTCTCGGGCGGCGGCACGGTCGGCGGCGCGAAGCCGCGTCTCGTCGGCGTGGTCGCTTCCGGCAATCTTGAAGTGCTGATCGAACCGATGCCGCTGGACGGCGCATGCGCCGTCGACATCCGCACGCCCGCGCGCGGATTCGGCGAGGTTTGGGAGGCGGTCGTCGCCGACTTCTTCGCCCGCCATTCATTCGCGGATGTGCGCATTTCGATCAACGACAACGGGGCGACGCCGGCGACGGTCTCGCTTCGCCTCGATCAAGCGGTCGAGGAATTCCTGAATCACGCAAGACAGGGGAATGCGTCGTGACCTCGCGCAGTTATTTCGAAGCGAGTGCGCGCGAGCGGATCGCAGGCATCGTCGACGTCGATTCCTTCGTCGAACTGTTGCCGCCGACCGAGCGCGTCGTCAGTCCGCATCTGGACGCGTTCGATCTGCCGGTCGCCTTCGACGATGGCGCGATCGTCGGGCGCGCCGCACTCGGCGGGCGCCGCGTGCTGATCGCCGCGCAGGAGGGCGGATTCATGGGGGGCTCGGTCGGCGAAGTGCACGGGGCCAAGATCGTCGGCGTGCTCGAGCGCGCGCTGCACGAAAGCCCGGCGGCCGTCGTGCTGCTCGCGGAATCGGGCGGCGTCCGCTTGCAGGAAGCAAACGCCGGGTTGATTGCCGTATCGGAAATCATGCGGGCGATCCTGACCGCGCGATCGGAAGGGATCGGGGTCGTCGCAGCGATCGGCGGCGCATTCGGGTGCTTCGGCGGCATGGGCATCGCAGCGGCCTGCTGCGACGCGATCGTCATGAGCGAGGAAGGACGTCTCGGATTGTCGGGTCCGGAGGTGATCGAAACCGCGCACGGCGTCGAGGAGTTCGACGCGCGCGACCGCGCGCTCGTGTGGCGAACGGTCGGTGGCAAGCATCGGTACCTGATCGGCGACTGCACGATGCTCGTCGATAGCGACTTGCCGTCATTTCGCGCGGCGCTTGCCTCAGCGATCGATGCGATCGCGCCGCTGACGCTGGAAACCGCCGAGCGCAGTCACGCGATGCTGGCGCGGCGCCTCGAAGCCTTCGGCACGTCGGACGACGGGCGCGAGGTGTGGCGCCGGCTCGGCTGGTCGGATCCGGAGCAGGTGCCGCTGATGCCGACCGACATTTTCCTGGCGCAGGCGCGCGTTGCGGCATGACGAGCGAAGTATTGCCGGGCCGCGATGCGGTAACTTGGCGCACCGTCGCCGATCGACTGTTTCCGCAAGGGCACGACATCGCCCAGAACGGCGATCTGCTGCTTGGCACAGGCCAATGCGAACAACAGACGCTGGCCGTGACGGGAACGGCCAACCACGCCGAGATCGGCGTCGAAATCTGCCTTGCGATGGCGGACTGGGTGCTGCATACCATCCGCGAGCACCCCGGCCGAGCGTTGCTGTTTCTGATCGATACCAACGGTCAGCGCCTGCGCCGGCGCGACGAGCTGCTCGGCATTCACCACTACATGGCGCATCTCGCGACGTGCCTGCAGATCGCACGCGTGCACGGGCACCCGGTGCTCGCGCTCGTTTATGACCAGGCGCTTTCGGGAGGCATTCTCGCGACCGCAATGAGCGCTGACGTCTGCGCTGCGCTCCCCGAGGCCGAGATACGCGTCATGCACCTCTCCGCAATGGCGCGCGTGACGCGGATCCCCGAAGAACGCCTGCGCGAGCTGTCGCAGACGTCGCTGGTGTTCGCGCCCGGCGCGGTCAACTTCGTGAAGATGGGTGCCGTCGATGCGCTGTGGGATGGCGATCTCGCGGACTGCCTGCAGCGCGCGCTTGCGTCCGCCGGACCTCGCGATCACCGCTCGCAACGCGGCCTCGAGCGCGACGGACGGCGCATGGCGCGTCCGGTGACGCGTCGCGTCGTGCACGATCGCTGATCCTTTCCTCCGCGCACCACGTACCCAATGACGAGCAATGCAGACGGCGGTCGATGGCGCAAGTTGCGCCGACACGACATCGTTCGGGTCGGCCCGTCCGCCGGTGACCATGCCGCGATCGAGCCTGCGGATCCGGATGCGCGCCGTCGGGTCGCGGAATGGGCCGAGGCCGGGCGGCCATTCGTCGCTCGCCAGCAAGCTCCGCGGCATCGGACCGCGTCCGATCGCGTGGCGCTCGGCCTTCCGTTACCGGCGAGACGTCGCATCGCACTGACGCTGCCGAGCCGCACGATCGAGGATGTCTCATCACCCCCTACACTTGTCGCGGTCATCCCCCACTTGCCGCCGTCGTGGCAGCCGGCGCTGGTGTCGCTGCGTCAGCGGGCCGAGGCGATCGACGTTTCGTTCCGGGTGTTCGGCTCGGCGGCGTGGCAAATGCTGACCGGCCTTCCCTATGTCACGGACAAATCCGATATCGACCTGCTGTGGCATCCGGCCAGCCGATCGCAATTGGCGGCAGGTGTCGCGCTTCTCGAGGCTTGGCAGCCAGTTGCCGGCATGCGTGCCGACGGCGAAATCGTCTTCGGTGACGACGACGCCGTCGCCTGGCGCGAGTGGTCGCGGCACGATCGCCATGCTTGCGTGCTCGCGAAGACCCTGCGCGGCCCCGTCATGCGCAAGCCCGCGGAATTGCTGAAGCTCCTCGATCACGCAAGCGTTGAGGTCGAGACATGAGCGTCGCCGGGCCGTCCCAAGACGCGAATTGCTCCCCCTCCGGGGGCAGCGCAGCGGCCGAATTGGCCAATGCGGCCGCAAGCGTGGGGGTCGTCATGAGCGTCGCCGGGCCGTCCCAAGACGCGAGTTGCTCCCCCTCCGGGGGCAGCGCAGCGGCCGAATTGGCCAATGAGGCCGCAAGCGTGGGGGTCGTTCAATGAGCGTCGCGAGCGCCTCGTGGAAAGGACTGCCGAGTGACGGCCGTCGGCTCGCGCTGCGGATCGGAGCGCTCTCGATACGGAGCCTGCATGCGAAGCTCCTGCTCTATCCGAAACCCGGCCTCGTCAGCATCCGCGACAGCGGAGCGCATGCGGACATGGATGCGGCGACGTTCCTGCGCAGCATCGCCGCGCTGCACGGCACTTCGTCGACATCGCGGATGCCGGCGCCCGCGGCGCGGCGTTCGGCGAACTGCAGCGCCTCGGTCAGCGCGCCGAGGAGCGGATGCTGGCGGCCACCGGTGGCGTCAATACGCATCGCGGTGCAATTTTCGCGCTCGACGTGCGCGACCTGTGCCGACTCGCGGAAGCGCGCGCACGGGCGATGGACGATGCGTGCGGCGACGATCCCGGACGAATGGCGTCGGTGCGTGGATTGCGCAAGCGCGACCTCGACGCGCTGTGCGCGGGGCGCAACGCATGGCCCGCCATCATCGTCGACGCGTCGACCTGCGTGATCGGAGGCCGCACGGACGCGATCAAGGCGGTCGCGGAGGCGGCGCGCGCGCTTGGCGCACATGTCCGATGCCTGTCCGTCGGCGTGCCGTCCCACACGCCGCTCCTCGCGGCCGCCGTACCGGCATTTCGCGCCGCGCTCGAAGCGTCCGCGCTGCGCGCGCCGTCCGTTGCCGTTCTCGCCGGCATCGACGCGACGTTCGTCACCCGACGCGACGCGGCGATCCGCGCGCTGTCGCAGCAACTCGCGGAGACGATCGACTGGTCGCGTGGCCTGAAGGCGCTGCAGGAGCGCGGATGCCGCGTGTTCCTCGAACTGGGCCCGGGTGCGGCGCTGTCGCAGATGATTCGCGATCGGTTCCCGGACCTCGAGGCGCGATCGCTCGACGATTTTCGTTCGCTCGACGGCGCCGTCGCGTGGACGCGCGCCCGTGTGACCTGACCGCGATCTTGCGCCCGCCTCGCTGCGCACGCCCGATGAAACGCTAGCGGTCGGGATCCCGGCCGAGCAGCGCGTCGCGCAGCGTCCTGATCGGCATGCCGCCGAATCGACGCGGCAGGAAGAGCGCCAGCGATCCGACGACGAGAGCCGGCAGCAGCCACAGCAGCATTGGCGATGCGGCCGAAAATCCTTCGGATACCGCGTGACCGAGCTCGTGGACGAGCTCGTGGCTGTTGTCCATCGTTCCGTTCCACGCCAGCAGGCCGAGGACCACGGAAAGGACGATCACGCCGAGCGGCGGCCCGAGCACGCGTGCGAACAGCAGGCGCAATGCAAAGAATGCGATCGCGAGGGTCGCCGCTTCGCCAAGCGCGATGCCGACATTGAACGATGCGGCGGAAACGAACGGGTGGCGACCCGCAAACTGCCCGAGGTCGCCGAGGAACTGACCGACGCCGAACCCGCCGAGCGCGCCGATGACTGCGGCGATGAACCAGCGGCGGCGAAGGCTCGGTGCGGCGAGATTGCCGATCGCGAGCAGCAGGATCGTCGCCGAGAGCGTGCTCGCCACAATGGCGGGCAGCCAGTGAGCCGCGATGACACGCCCTTCCGCGACTCCGAGCAACGTCACGGCCTGCATCGCCGTCAAGATCATCACGACCGCCAGCAAGCTGCGAAAGCGCTGGAACGGCGCGATCAGGCACAGCAGGAACGCGAACCGATCAATCGCAAACGCGCCGACGAAGCCCTCCATCACGAAGAGCCATGCGACCTCGTACCAGCGCGGATCGAGCGGCACCCAGCCGGTACCGCCCGGAAGCTCGAACGCCCTGACGGAACCGTCGGCGGGCACGAACTGAAGACGCAACTTGAGCCTTCGGCCGAGTTCGGGCGCGACGTTGACGCGCAGCGACAGGCGCGGAGTCTCCGATCGCGTCTGGTATTCGAGCTGCACGTCGACGAACCCCTGGTTCCAGAAGAGGTCGGTGTCGCTCGGCAACGGCGGACCTTGCAGATGCGCAACCGCGGCGTCATAGCTCTGGAACGATCGGTCCGACAGCGCCGACACGCGGGCTTTCGCGATGCCGGCGGCGAGGGGAACGCCGTCCTCGGCAAACGCGATTTGCTGCCCGGTGGCAACAGCAGCCAGGTGCAGCTTGTCGTCCATCCGCGCGAGATCGAGGTAACCCGGACCGCGCTTCGGGAATTCGAAGGTTGAAAACAGCAGCAGCGGGATGCGAACAACCAGGTGGATGCGGCTGCCCTCCTGCCTTGCAAAGCCTTGCAAGACGATTTCCGGCGGGAGATCGGCGCCGTTCGCGAACGTCACGCGCGGCGATGCAAGCAGCGCGATCGCCACGATCGCACATGCGAGACCGCGCAGCCGCCGCAATAAAGCGGCGGCCGGAGGTTGCAACGCCTCCGGCCGCCGGATGCTCCGCTCAACCTGTATCTGCTGCAATCGGTTTCGGCTCAGTGTCCGCCGCTGTTGCCCGGGCATCCGTCAGGTCCGGCGTTCCCCTTGCCCTGCGAATTGCCGGGACAGGTGACCTTCGTGAACTTCTGGATGCGTCGTCCGCCGATCGTCTCACCGGCGTACAGATTGCCCTTCGAGTCGATGGCCATCATGTGCAGGAACGTGAATTGACCGGCTTGATGGCCCGGCTGTCCGAATCCGCCGATCGGCGGCACATAGTTGGACCCGTTGAGAATGTCGGCGTGATTGAAGATCCACATCACTTCGTTGCCGCCGTCGGAAATGTACGCAAAGGTCTGGATCGAATCCGGCGAGAAATCGATGTCCCATGCCGAGCCGGCCGTCCCTAGCGCTGCCGTGCCGGGAATGACGGGCATTGTCTTCACGAACGTGCCCGGCGTCGTGCCCGAGCCTTTCGTATAGACATTGATCCGATCCTGGCCACGGTCGCACGCATAGACGAGGTCGTCCTTGCCGATCACCACGCAATGCGGATGGCCGCCGTCGCCGGCGGTGAATTGACCGTCACCCGACCCGGTTCCACCCATTTGCCGCTGGTAAGTGCCGTTCTTGTCGAACACGACCACGCGGTGATTGCCATACCCGTCGGCGATGTAGACCTCGCCATTCTTGGGATCGACGGCGATGTCCGCCGGGTCATTCAGCAGCGTATGGCTGGTGCCGGTCTGCGGTGGAGTGCCGTTGCCGCACGGGCCGGTTCCGCCCGGGAGGTCGGGTCGGTCGCAGACGAACTTGGTGCCGATCTGGAGCAACAGCGTGCTTCCGTCATGCGAATACTTCTGCACGACGCCATCGCCGTTGCCGGCGATCCAGACATTGTCCTGGTAATCGACGAAGCAGCCGTGAATGCCGTTCGGCATGACGGCGTTCTGAAGCCCGATGTTGTTGCCCGCAGGCCCGATGGTGCCGGCCGCCACCAGCGACGGATCGCCCCAGCTGTTGGCCACGTTGCCTTCCTGATCGAACTCGATGACAGGCGGCGAAGCTTTCGACTGAAACGCGCCGCCCAGCGCACCCGTCTGGTTGTTGGCGCCCCCGACTCCCTCGGGTGACGTCAAGCCGCCATTCTGGAATCCACGGGTCACGACGAATACGTGATCCTGCGAGTCGACGCACGTTCCGCCGATGTCGGCAGTCACCCAGTTGTTCGGCAGCGGCTTCGGCCACGTTCCATCGACCACGAAGACCGGCGTGGCCGGGGTAGCGCCGGGCTTTGCGGCATCTCCCGGTCCGGTCCAAACCGCGGACGCGATCGCAACGGCTGCCATCGCCGGGACCGCGAATGCAATACGTCCATGCTTCATGACGCTCCTCCTTCACAACACATTCATTCGATCAGGAGAGTTCACGCCGAAAGGTCACTGTCGGTCGTTCGAAGCGTTCGTCGTGAATCTTGCGGGGAGACTCTCTTCCTTGGCGAAACGGGGGCGTCTCGGGTGGCTGTCACTGGCCATCGTGCGGCGCTCTCGGCCGGCCAGCACACAGACTAGGGGCGAGTTATTCCGATGTCAACGCATGAATGTTGTATGGAGATGCAAAAGCACAGTTGCAACAAATCGTTACAAAGTGCTTGACACGCAATTGGAAGTGAATGTATTTTACTCTCTGGTTAATTAACCGACTGGTATTCGATGTCACCGGACCGCTTGAGCGTCACGTTCGCCGCGCTCGCCGACCCGACCCGCCGCGCGATCCTCGCGCGTCTTTCCACGGGCGAGACCTCGGTGACCGAGCTTGCGGAGCCGTTCGACGATGACGCTTCCCGCCGTAACCAAGCATCTCAAGGTACTGCAGCGCGCCGGGCTGATCACGCGCGGCCGCGAAGCGCAGTGGCGGCCGTGCCAGCTCGCGGCGAGGCCGCTGCGCGACGTTGCGCATTGGGTCGAGCAATACCGGCGGTTCTGGGATGGGCGCCTCGATCGACTCGAAGGCTATCTGCGCGAACTGAAGGCGCAGGACATCAAGCCCGCCCGCATCGCGCGGCAAAAGTCTGCACGACACGCCAAACCGACAACGCCCCCACGGGTACAGCAGGAGAAACGACATGGCCGCAGAAAGAAGTAGTGCTCCGGCGCTCCCCGCGGAGCCCGATGACCGCGCGACGTCCTCCGTGCCTGCACCCGATGAGCGCGATCTCGACCTTCTCGAATCCTATCTGGCCGCAGCGACATGAAGGAGCTCAAGGCGCTCTTTTTCGACGTCTTCGGAACGCTGGTCGACTGGCGTGGATCCATCGCGAAGGAAGCGCGCGAGATCCTTTCACCCCTTGGCGTGGCCATCGACTGGCCGGCATTCGCCGATGCGTGGCGCGACCAATATCAGCCGGCGATGGACGAGGTGCGCAGCGGCCGCCTGCCGTTCTGCAAGCTCGACGTGCTGCATCGGCGCAATCTCGACGTGATCCTCGGCGCGTTTCGGCTCGATCACGTCGACGAGGCGACTCGTACGCGACTCAATCGGGCATGGCACCGTCTGGACGCGTGGCCGGACGTGGCGGCGGGTCTCGCGCGCCTGCGCGCCAAATGCTTCATCGCGCCGTGCTCGAACGGCAACATTTCGCTGATGGCGGACCTCGCGCGGCGCAACGGATTCGCGTGGGACGCAATCTGCGGCGCCGAGCTCGCGCGCGACTACAAGCCCAAGCCCGTGGTCTACCTGACCGCCGCTGCGGCGTTCGACTGCGCGCCCGGTGAGGCGATGATGGTCGCCGCCCACTCATCCGATCTCGCCGCGGCGGCACGCGCCGGCCTGCGGACGGCGTTCATCGCGCGGCCCGACGAATCCGGTCCCGGGCGGGGAGAAACCAGGGCCACGGTACCCGTCGACCTGTCGGCGCAAAGTCTCGTCGACCTCGCCGACCAGCTCGGAATTTGAAACGGCCCCGGAACATCCACGCGCTCCGGGGCGCGTCGGACGAGCACGCTACGGCTGCGACTTCTTGTCGGCGTCTTCGGCGGACTGCTGCAGGTTACCGGCGCCCTTCTCCAGCTTGCCTTCGACCTGCTTCGCAGCACCCTTGGCTTGCTGCGATGTGCTTCCCGTCATCTGACCGACCTTCCTTTGCACCTTGCCGGCGATTTCCTTGGCCGTGCCTTTGACCTGATCCCGATTCATTGCCAATCTCCGTGACGCGGGCATTTCCCGCTTCGCCATGATGGCGCGTTCATTTCCTCTGCCTATCGGAGATCCTCTTACATCGTCGTAGGTCTTCCCCTACCCGGCGCGCGTTTGAAACATGCGCAAGAAAAAGCCCGCGCTCGGCGGGCTTTTTTGAGTGATGTCGGAACGCTCTAGTTGATCGTCGCCGCCCTTGCAACCTTGGTCTCCGGCGCTGGTGATGCCACCTTGTCGCCGACCTGCTTGACCTGCTTCAAGATGGGCGCCTTCGCTGCCACCGGCGTCGGTACTTTGCTCGCCGGCGGAGGTGACGCCATCCCGAGCTGTGCCGGGGGAGTCGCGGACGCCGATGAGGCGTCGTTGTATTCGCATGCCGAGCCGATCGCTGGAGCCAGACCGAACAAGGCCAGCGCCGTTCCGATCAGGATTCTCTTCATGGATCACCTCCTTTCGCAGTGGACCGAAGGTGGAATCTGCTCGCATCGAGAATCGCTGTCAACCCGGCATTGCCGCTCGCTTCAAGCCTTCGATGTCCAGCTTGGTCATTTGCAGCATTGCCTTCATGACCCTGCCTGCCTTCGCGGCGTCCTTGTCCTGCATCAGCTGGCCGAGGATCGTGGGAACGATCTGCCACGACAGGCCATATTTATCCTGGAGCCAGCCGCACTGCCCGGGCTTGCCGCCTTCGGAAAGCTTGTCCCAATACCGATCGACTTCTTCCTGCGTTTCGCAACTCACCAGCAACGACATCGCGGGCGAGAACGTGAATTGCGGGCCGCCGTTCAGCGCCATGAAGTCCTGCCCGTCGAGCTGGAATTGAGCGACCATGACGGTGCCCCTGGGTCCGGGACCGGCGTCGCCATAGCGGGAAACGCTGACGACCTTCGAATTCCTGAAAACCGACAGGTAAAAATTCATCGCCTCTTCGGCGTTGCCATCGAACCACAGGAACGGCGTTATCTTTTGCATAGGATCAATTCCTTGGCGTCAATTGGAGTCCGTGATCTGATCTGACCAGGCGAGCAAGGGCTGTTGTTGCGGCTCGATGCCGCCTGACGAATTGAAGGACCATACGATGCAGTCAGCGTTCCATGCGCAAGCCTTTAGGCTTTGCTGCCGTCGACCATGAAGAACCTCCTCATTCTTCACCTGGAAAGCATCTCACGGCAGCGTCTTGCCGCGTTCGAAGCGGTCCTTCCCAACACGACGCGCCTGTTGCGGGAAGCGCGCTTCTTCGACAATTTCTACGCGTCGGCGACGTCCACGCTCATGGTTCTGGGCTATCTGTTTCATGGGAACGACTTCGAATTCGATACCGCCTCCAGCTTCGAAGGAATGGTGCCCGGCGCCAACAACCGGCATCTCTTCTCGCTTCTGCGCGATCACGGTTACAACAGCGAACTGATCTGTCTCAACGGCTTTCAACAGGTGCGGCCCATCCGGTTGCGATCGTGGGCCGCGGATTTGCCCCCCGTGTGGGGAACTCACGACTTTCCCACCCTCCTTGCGCGCTTCGACAGGCTGACGGACGCGGCGCCATTTGCGATCTATGTCTGGGATCTCATTTCACACATCGAGCACAGCCTTGCGCTGGCGCCGTATTCGAATGGCGTGACGGACCAGCTCCGTCGTGCCTGTGCGGTTGCGGACGAATTTGTGGGAGAAATGCGCGGAATCCTCGAGCGCAAAGACTTGCTGGACAACACCACCATCGTACTGTACGGCGACCACGGCGACGACACGTGGACGCACGGGTTCAAAGGCGGAATGATTCACGGCACTGAGCCCTACACGGACATCATCTGGACGCCCCTGGCCATTCGCGATTCCGGGCTTGCGCCCGGCACAGTCGAGGATATGGCGAGCACCATCGACATAGCGCCGACTTGCCTGCCGTTGCTGGGGATCGATGCGAAGTTTTCGTTTCCCTGTTCCGGCGTCGACCTCTTGCGCGGAAGCCGCGATTTCGCGCACTCGCAGAACTTCACTGCGAACCAGCCGGATAACGCCGTGAACGGCATCGCCAAGACTTTTGCCGTGACGGACAGAACCTACACGTTGATGGCGAGCTCGCGCGGCCTCGAGCTGTTTGCGCATCGCCTCGATCCGGGCAACCACTGCAATCTACTGCACTTCTTTACGCTGGACTCGACGGGCAGACCGATTCTCAAATCGCTTCCCGATGCAGCCCCCCATTTTCGAGCAGCATGGCAGGATAATCCGCGTGCCGCCGACCATCTGGCCACCGAATTTCAGCGTCTGCGGAGCGTTCTCGCGGATCGCGTCCAGGCCAAACGCGCTTATATCGTCGACCGTGGCGTCGATCCGGTCAATTCGCTCGGCGAAGCGTGCCTCAGTTCGATCAGCCAGGAAGGCCGCGACAACTTCTTCCTCCGCCCAAACGCATTGGCGACGAGTGCGCCGATGCCTGCTTTCGAGTTCGTCTACAAGTTGCGCTGACGATCGGCTATTGCACGTTCGTCACGAGCAGCCGAGCCAGCTCGAAGTCCTCGGGTAGCGTGAGCTTGCCGTTCATCGCATGACCCGCCACGAAGCTGGTGCGTTGGTCCCCGAGCGCGAGAATCTCCAGGACGCTGGCATCCGAGATCGGGCCGCCCGCAGCGTTAAGGTCGGCCATTGCGAAGCCACGCGCGATATCGGTGTTTCGAAAAGCGACCGGTTTCTGAATCGCCACCACGTCATTCGGCGCGGCGCGCAGGATACCGTCTCTTCCATAGAGAAAGTCTGCGTTGGACAGCGCCGCGGCCGCGGCGCCGGTACGGCGAGCTTCCTCGATGACGCGCTGCGACAGCGTCGTCGTCACGAACGGATGGACGACATCATGAAGCAGCAGCCACGGTCCCCTGGACGCGTTCACGAGGGCGCGAAGCGTGTCGATGCGCCGCCCGCCGCCCTCAATGAAGTGGATCGAGTGACCCTTTAACAGGTTTTGTGCACGCTCCAATCCGGTGGGCGGGACGGCTACCGTCACCCGCGCAGCCACTGCAAGCATGGTTGTGACCGCCCGCTCCAGCAGCGTACGGCCGTCCAGCACGACGAACGCCTTGGGCCCGAGACCCATTCGGGTGCCCGGTCCTGCGGCCAGGACAATGGCTTCGACATCGGTTGAAGGTGCGATTCGCCGACTCATCGGCAATGCACGTTTTCATTCGCGTCCAGCTGGAATGACCACGCGAAATGGAGTGCTATGCCTTCCGCGGCGACGCGCGCGCGCATGGCAGGATCGTCGGCGGCGTATACGGTCGCCACCTGGTCGCAGCGAATGCCTGCGGTCCGCAGTGCGCGCACGCAGTTGACGATGGTTCGCCCAGAGGTTACTTCATCCTCCACAACGACTACGCGATCGCCCGCAGTCAGCCCGAGGCAATGCTTTCCGGCAATCGCCGGCGGATCATGCTCTTCGAGAAAGCTCACGACCGCCGGCACGTTCGGTCGCCAGATCGAGGCGAGAATCACGCGCAGGCCGGTCTCGACCGCGAACGCGTAGGCGGGAATGCAGCCGCCCTCCGGAATGCCGAGCACGTACTTGACGCCTTCAAGATCGACATCGCGGACGAGCGTTGCGATTGCCGGACGCAAATCGTCCGGATTCAGTGCCCCGTAGCGGCCATCGACGGGGCTCGCCAGTTGACCACGCTTGCGGCCAATGATCGGAAGCCTCGACAAGGCAACGACGGATTGAGGATCGCCCATGCAATGCTCGGCTGGCAACGGACGCCGCGTCATGCGAGGGAGCCTGCCGAGGTCGCGCGGCGTCCGCTGAGGGTTCGCGTCGATCGGCTCGCCGTGCGAGACCAGGATGCGCTTCAGCGACCCCATTTCGGCCCATTGCGACAATTGGGCGCGCAACGCTCCTGCATCCCGGTGCTGCTGTGGCTGGGTCATGTTGGGCTCCTTCGCGTCGTCATTGCATTCCCGCCGCATCGATGGATGAACCGCCACTCTCATCCAACGCCATCTGCAGCTTTTGACAGCGCTCGAGCAGACGAGGCGCTGCCATACGATCCGCCCACGACGCGAATGCACGGGTCGGTCCGCGCCACCGCAGCTCGTCCACATTGCGGAACAGCGGCGCGTCGACCTTCAGCGTTGCGAGCGTCTTGAAAAGCAGCGCGAGCTTGCGGCGCTCGCCGAGCAGCGTCGGCGGAAAGTCTTCGATCGCGCCGTACCGGTTCAGCAGCTGCGTCGCCGTGACGGACCCTATCCCCGGAATTCCCGGATATCCGTCGGCCGCATCGCCGACAAGGGCAAGGAGATCGGGGATCAGGGCCGGCTTCACGCCGAACTTCTGTCGCACGCCTTCCGCATCGAAAATCTTCTTCGCTCTCCGGTTCATCTGAACCACCCGGTCGCCGCGGACGCATTGCGCCAGATCCTTGTCGACGGTCCAGATGCAAACCTTCTCCACGCGCTGATCTTCGGACGCGATTCGTGCGGCCGAGGCAAGCGCGTCGTCGGCTTCGAGCTCGATCATCGGCCATACGACGACACCCATGCCGACGAGCGCCTCTTCCAACGGGTGGAATTGCGCAAGCAGCGCCGGTTCGATGCCCTCGCCGGTCTTGTAGCCGGGCCAGATGCGGTTGCGAAACGACTCGATGACGTGATCGGTCGCAACGCCGACGTGGGTTGCTCCCTGCTCGAGCATCTGCAGCACGGTCTGCAGCACGCCGATCACGGCGCCAAACGGTCGGTCCTTCCCCTTGTTGAAGCGGCGCAGACCGTAGAAGTGCCGAAAGAGCTCGTAGGTGCCGTCTACAAGATGCACGATCATCCGCCATTATGCCGTCGCGCCGATCCGATTCTGATGGGGCCTGCAGGCGACCTTTGATCTCGAGGGCATCCCGATGGCGGCGCGGCTCGCGCGGCCTGACCATCTGGCAATGGCGGTTGCAGGCCACTACACTTGCCGTTCGGCTTCCGAACGAACGCCGCCGGGTCCCCTCGAGGACCACAACCTGGGAGGCAACGATGATGTTGAACAAGCGGTCCTGGCTGAAGATCCTGGCGCTCGTCGCACTGTTGGCGATGGGAACGGCTCACGCGGCGGGCAGGTATGTGCTGATCAGCCACGCGCCCGATTCGGACTCGTGGTGGAACGTGATCAAGAACTCGATCAAGCAGGCGGGCGAAGACTACGGCGTCACCGTCGACTACCGCAATCCGCCATCCGGCGATCTCGCCGACATGGCCCGCCTGATCGAGCAAGCGGCAGCCGCCGGTTACGACGGCGTGATCACGACCATCGCCGACTACAACGTGCTGCAGGGCGCGATAGGCAAGGTTACGGCGAAGAAGATTCCGCTGATCACGATCAACTCCGGCACGACCGAACAGAGCGAAAAGCTCGGCGCGATCATGCACGTCGGCCAGCCCGAGTACGCCGCGGGCAAAGGCGCCGGCGAGCGCGCCAAAGCCGCCGGTGTGAAGAGCTTCCTTTGCGTCAATCACTATGCGACCAACCCGGCGAGCTTCGAGCGCTGCCGCGGCTTCGCCGAAGCCATCGGTGCCGACTACAAGAAGTCGACGCTCGACTCGGGTGACGATCCGACGACGATCGAATCGAAGGTCGCCGCTTATTTGCGCCAGAACCCCGGCACGAACGGCGTGCTGACGCTCGGACCCACATCCGCCAGCCCGACGATCAAGGCGCTCGAGAAATCCGGCCAGGCCGGCAAGCTCTGGATGGCGACCTTCGATCTCTCCGACGACATCAGCCGCGGCATCAAGAACGGCACGGTGAAATTCGCGATCGACCAGCAGCCGTACCTGCAGGGTTACATCCCGGTGGCGGTGCTCGCGACGATGAAGGAGATGAAGACCACCGACCTCAAGAAGGTCGCCGATGCGGTGAAAGCCAATCCGAAGACGAAGAAGCGCTTCGCTGAATACGGGCTCGTTCCGAACTACGGCCCGCGGCATATTTCGTCGGGGCCCGGCTTCGTGACCAAGGACAACATCGCGAAGGTCGAGAAGTACGCGGGTCAATATCGCTGACCAGGTCGAGAAGGCCGCCGTGGCGGGTCCCGACATTTCGCCGCCCGCCGTCCCGGCGGCGCCCGCGGCGCAGCCGTCCGACGAGCGCGTGCGCGAGATCGGCGCGTTGCGCCGGTTCCTGTCGCGTCCGGAGTTCGGCTCGATCTCCGGCGCGATCCTGGTGTTCGCGCTGTTCCTCCTCGTGGCCGGCGACTCCGGCATGTTCAGTGCCGAGGGCATCGTCAACTGGGCGACGGTGGCGGCGTTCCTCGGCATCATTTCCGTGGGTGCGGCGCTGCTGATGATCGGCGGCGAGTTCGACCTGTCGATCGGCTCGATGATCGGCTTCGCCGGCATGATGCTCGCGATTCCCGCGCTGTATTGGGGCTGGCCGCTGTGGGTCGCGTGCGTCTTCACGTTCCTGCTCTGCGCGCGCTCGGCATGCTCAATGGCTACCTGGTGATCCGCACCGGGCTGCCGAGCTTCATCGTCACGCTCGCGTTCTACTTCATCCTGCGCGGCTTGAGCCTCGCGCTGTCGACGATGCTCACCGGCAAGACGATCGTCAGCAGCAACGAAGGCGTCGCGCTGCGCGACCTTGCGACCGGCGACTATTTGTTCTCGACGCTGTTCTCGGGCCACGTGCTGACCGGCTTCTTCAACGCGATGGCGCACTGGGGCTGGATCGCCGCGCGCGGACGGCGGCAGCGCGCTCGCGATAGGAGTGCCGAAGGTCGTCGTGTGGTGGCTCGTGCTGACGGCGATCGGCGGCTTCGTGCTCGCCCGCACGCGCCGCGGGCAACTGGATCCTCGCCGCCGGCGGCGATGCCAATGCAGCGAAGAACACCGGTGTCCCGGTCGCGCGCGTCAAGATCAGCCTCTTCGTCGTGACGGCGCTCTGCTCGGCGCTGTTCGCCGTGCTGCAGGTCGCCGACGCGGGCTCGGCCGCCGCCGATCGCGGATTGCAGAAGGAATTCGAAGCGATCATCGCAGCCGTCATCGGCGGCTGCCTGTTGAGCGGCGGTTACGGCTCGATCGTCGGCGCCTCGATCGGCGCGCTGATCTTCGGCGTCGTGCAGATCGGCATCGGCTACACGAGCATCGACAACAACTGGTATCGCGTCTTCCTGGGCGCGATGCTGCTCGCCGCCGTCGTGTTCAACACGTACATCCGCAAGCGCGTCGCGCTCGGTCGCCGCTGAAGGATGTGAGGAGCCGCTGCCCAAGGCGCGATACGCCCCCTCCGGGGGCAGCGCAGCCAGGCCTTGAGGCCGCAGTCGACTACATCGTCCAGCTCGAGGACATCAGCAAGTACTTCGGCTCGGTGATCGCGCTGAATGGCGTGACGCTGCGCCTGCGGCGCGGCGAGGTGCATTGCCTGCTCGGCGACAACGGCGCGGGCAAGAGCACGCTCATCAAGACGCTGGCCGGCGTGCATCCGCCCGACAAGGGCGCAGTACCTCGTCGACGGACGACGGATGCATTTCAAGTCGCCGCGCGAGGCGCTCGATCTCGGCATCGCGACCGTCTACCAGGACCTCGCGCTCGTCCCGTTGATGAGCGTCGCGCGCAACTTCTTCATGGGGCGCGAACCGCGGCGCAAGCTCTTCGGCCCATTCCAGGTGATGGATCACGCGCTGGCCGGTCGCACCGCGGTCGAAAAGCTCGCTGAAATGGGCATCCGCGTGCGCGACGCGAGCCAGGTCGTCGGCACGATGAGCGGCGGGGAACGGCAGTGCCTCGCGATCGCCCGCGCGATTCACTTCGGTGCGCGCGTGCTGATCCTCGACGAGCCGACCGCGGCGCTCGGCGTCAAGCAGAGCGTGAACGTGCTGAAGCTCATCAGCCGGGCGCGGGCACGGGGCATCTCGGTGATCTTCATCACGCACAACGTCAATCACGCGTACCCGGTTGCCGACAGCTTCACGCTTCTGAACCGCGGCAAATCGCTCGGAACGTTCGCGAAAGACGACGTGGCGAAGGACGAAGTGCTCGACATGATGGCCGGCGGCGCGGAGATGAAGGTGCTGATGGCCGACCTGGAGGGCGTCGTCGTTTGAGCATACGCGGAGCGCGAATCCGAGCTCCGGAGCTGCGGACGATTTTCAGAGGGAACGAAACGACCGGAACCAAAATCGACCGGGCAACGTATCATGGAGAATGCACCTGTGGCAATGGCACGGCGACCTTCCAACCAGAGTCCCGCATCCCGAGCCACCGTGTTTCCGGACACACGTATTGCGAACTATCGGGAGGCATCAGATGAAAACCCTCGTAGCTGTTGCATGCGCATTGACCACGGCCGCCGCATTCGTCGCGATGCCGCTGCGAGCGCAGGAGGTCGTCAAGATCGGCTTCGCGTCGCCGCTGACCGGAGGACAGGCCACGCTACGGCAAGGACAACGAGAACGGGGCGGAGCTTGCGATCCGCGAGTTGAATGCGCGGCAGTTGAAGATCGGCGGCAAGCCCGTGACGTTCGCGCTGCTCGCGGAAGATGATCAGGGCGAGCCCAAGCTCGGCCCGACGATTGCGCAGAAGCTCGTGGACGCGAAGGTGGCCGGCGTCGTCGGGCACTTCAATTCCGGCGTCACGATTCCCGCATCGAAGGTCTACAGCGACGCCGGCATTCCGGAACTTTCGGTTTCCACGAACACCAAGTACACGCAGCAGGGCTTCCGGACCGCGTTTCGGCTGATGGCCGATGACGGCAAGCAAGGCAAGGCGCTCGGCGAGTACGCGGTGAAGGTATTGAAGTTCAAGCGCCTGGCGGTCATCGACGACGCGACTGCGTACGGGCAGGGCCTGGCCAACGAGTTCGCGCATGCGGTGACGGCGGCGGGCGGCCAGGTCGTCAGGCGCGAACAGACGAGCGACAAGGCGGTGGACTTCGCCGCGATCCTCACGTCGATCAAAGGTGCCAAGCCCGATGCAATCTTCTTCGGCGGCTACGACCAGCAGGCCGGGCCGATGGCGCGCCAGATGACGACGCTGGGATTGAAGGTAAAGCTGATGGGCGGCGAGACGATGAACTCGGCCCGATTCATCGAGCTCGCGGGCCCGGCCGCCGAAGGGCAAATTGCATCGACGCCGGGAGCGGTGCTCGAATCGAGGCCCGGCGGCCCCGCGTTCGCGGCCAAATACAAGGCGGCATTCGGGCAGGACATCGGGCTGTATGCGCCCTACTTCTACGATGGCGTGATGCTGATCGGCGCCGCGATGAAAGCCGCCGATTCAACCGACCCGGCGAAGTACCTGCCGAAGCTCGCGAAAATCAAATACGCCGGCGTCACGGCCGACATCGCGTTCGACGGCAACGGCGACCTGACCCACGGGTTGATGACGATTTCCGAGGTGCGCAATGGTAAATGGGTGGTGATCTCGAAATGAGATAGCCGCGCTGGACGCGCGACTCGCGGCCGGAGGGATCGAACTCATGACGACGTCGAGACTCCTCGCGGGCGCGAGCGGCTATTCGTTCAAGGAATGGAAGGGAACCTTCTATCCGGAGAAGATCAAGGCCGAGGACATGCTGGCCTGGTATGCCGAGCGCCTGCCGACGGTCGAGATCAACAACACGTTCTACCGGATGCCCAAGACGACGGTGCTCGAAACCTGGGCCGGCGCGACGCCCGGAGACTTCCGCTTCGCGATCAAGGCATCGCGCCGGATCACGCATCTGGCGCGTCTCAAGGCGGAGCCCGTCGCGGAACCGCTGGGATTTCTCTACCGGAACCTGGCCGCCCTCGGGGACAAGCGCGGACCAGTGTTGTTCCAGTTGCCGCCGAATCTGAAAAAGGATCTGCCGCGCTTGACCGCGTTTCTGCGCCTGCTCCCCGAGGACCATCGCGCCGCATTCGAATTTCGCAATGAAAGCTGGTTTGCCGACGACGTCTACGACGCTCTGAACGGCGCCGGCGCGGCGCTGTGCCTGTCCGAGCGCGAGGACAACGCGCCGCCGCCGCTGGTGGAGACGGCGCCGTGGGGCTACGTGCGGCTGCGCCTCGAGACGTACAGCGACGATGATCTGCGCGGCTGGGCGCGCAGGCTCGAGGCCACGTCGTGGCGCAGGATCCACGTCTATTTCATGCACGAGCCAACGGCGCCGGCGTACGCGAAGGCGCTGATGAAGCCCCGCGCCTGAGCATCGGCGGTGAGCGGCAGTCGTCAGCTCTCCACGCGATTTCGGCCCCGTTGTTTCGCCCTGTAGAGCGCCTCGTCGGCGCGGGCGAACGTCTGCATGATGGTCTCGCCCGGCCTGTACTGCGCCACACCGATGGATACGGTCAGCCGTCCGATCGACCGCGGCAGCGGTACGTCGAGCGCGCTGATTCGCTCGCGCAGGCGCTCGGCGTCGGCGACCGCCCCCGCCAAAGTGGTGTGTCGGCAGATCTGGACAAACTCCTCGCCCCCGTAGCGTCCGAAGACATCGGTTGCACGCAGACCGTCCTGCACGGCCAGCGCGAAAGCGCGCAGCACGTGATCGCCGGTCAGGTGGTCGAATTCGTCGTTGTAGCGTTTGAAGAGATCGAGATCGATGACACAGATCGAGAGCGGCTCACCCGCCGCATCGGCCCGCTGCTTGGACTCCTCCATGGCCACGAGCAGGGTGCGACGGTTGTAGACGCCGGTAAGATCGTCGCGACGCGCCAGTTCCTCGATGTCTTCGAGCTTGACGCTCACTTCGGTGAGGCCGCGCTGCAGGCGCTTCACGTGCTCTCCGATGAACAGGAACCACGGCAGGGTCACCGCAATCACCACGAACTGGAGGAGGTCCATCCGCAAAATGTCGGACTCGTGATGGTTGGCGTAGCGCAGCGCGATCAGCAGCGCAAAGGAGAACAGCGAGACGAAGCCCAGCACTGCGAGCTTCATGCCGCTGTGACGAAGCATCCCGAACAGCAGCGCGACGTAGAAGAAGGCGGCGAACGCGAGGCGGGTGTCCGGCGCGCGATAGACGACGTAAAGCATCGTGAACGCCGATGCAAGAAACTGCCATCCGGTCAGGCTCGGGTCGGGGAGTCGAAGATTGACTCCGGTGACGAACAGCACGCAGAAAGCAAGGATCAGCAGCGCGACGATCGCGCATGCCTGCAGGAGCGTCGCACTGTCGAGCTTGTCCTGCTCATGGAAGACGGCCAGAACCACCAGGTACAACATCGAGAACGCGCTCGCGAACAGAAACCTGCGCAGCCGCAGGTTCTGCTTCGACCGGTCCGATCTCCGCGACTGAATACCCGGGACCGGTTTGGATGCCGTAGTCACGCAAGCAATCGAGAGTTGGCGCCTTGGGCAAGATGCCCTGGAAGTGTACGTCGCAACGGGGGTTGCCGTTGCCCATGGTTCGGTGCAGTTACCGCTCGATCAACTGTCCTCCAGTCCCGACAGGCGGGCCGAATGCCGCCCGGGCGACGGCGTCGCCGCTGCCAGACGTCAGGGGCGGCTCCTACCAAAAATCAGGTTTATGACTGCTTCAGCCTGCCCCTTGCTGGGACTACGATGGGTTATCGACAGTTCGCGTGTCAATTCCCCGGCAACGGCGGAGGGGGTGCCCATGAAGACCGCTCTGAAGCGCGTCGTCGCAATGATGACGACGTCACGCGCGACCCAGGAGTGGATGGATCAGCCTTCGGATGCGCGGCATGCCGCCGCCGGGGCACCCGCTGCCTGGCGAGGTGTCGAACGGCGTCACGCTCAAAGGCCGCTGGCCTCCGACCCGCCTGGAATGGCATCAAGACGCAAGGTCGGTTGATGCGAGGGCGCGGACCGGAAATACCCTGAGCTGTAATGGTTGCGGGACGGAAACAAGCTCCATGCTGAACGCGCTTCGCATCGGAGGTCGCCATGGGACACACTCGATCGGTCGTTTTTTGGTCCTCTAAAGCCGCACACCGCCCGGCGCATTCAGAAGACCCGCTGCGTGAAATGCGCGGCATCATCTTCGTTACCCTGGTGTCGATTGTGGGACTCTGGCTCCCGCTGGCATGGCTACTCGCGCGGTAGGCAGAAATCACGGCTGATCTCCGCCGACTGGGCAGCGGCAACCCCGCCCCATAAGACCGAGACCCGCGCGAACGCGATGCGAAACGCCATGTGCGGCTTTGGCTGGCATGGTATCGGCGCGTCGTCCTCCAGGACCGCTTGCCACGCACTACCCGGATTCCTCGATACAATCCGTAGCGCGCGGCGCCACGTTCGCCGTCCGTCCCAGGATCAGGATCATGCGCGGCGCCTATCTGTCCCATCTTCGACAGACGCTCGACGAAATTCGAGCGGATGGCTTCTACAAGATGGAACGGGTGATCGGGAGCGCGCAGTCACCGCAGATTCGTCTCGCTGACGGAAATGAGGTCCTCAATTTCTGCGCCAACAATTACCTGGGATTGGCCGATGATTCGCGCCTGCTGCAGGCCGCGCGGGACGGCCTCGACCGATGGGGCTACGGCATGGCGTCGGTGCGCTTCATCTGCGGTACGCAGGAGGTCCACAAGGCTCTCGAGACCGCGTTGAGCGCCTTCCTGAAGATGGACGACGCCATCCTGTACTCGAGCTGTTTCGACGCCAATGGCGGTTTGTTCGAAACGCTGTTGGGCGAACAAGACGCGGTCATCAGCGACGAGCTGAACCACGCCAGTATCGTCGACGGCATACGCCTCTGCAAGGCATCTCGCTTCCGCTATCGCAACAACGACATGGCGGACCTCGCCGCGAAGCTCGAGGAAGCCAATGCCCGCGGAGCGCGTTTCAAGCTGATCGCGACCGACGGAGTCTTCTCGATGGATGGCACCATCGCCGACTTGAGGTCGATCTGCGACCTCGCGGACAAGCACGGTGCGCTGGTGATGGTCGACGACTCGCACGCGGTGGGCTTTCTCGGCGACGCCGGGCGTGGCACGCCCGAAGTCTGCGGCGTCGAGGGAAGGGTGGATGTCGTGACCGGAACGCTGGGCAAGGCGCTGGGCGGCGCGATGGGCGGCTATACCGCCGGGCGCAGCGAAATCATCGACATCCTCCGCCAGCGATCGCGGCCGTACCTCTTTTCCAATTCGCTCGCGCCCTGCATCGCGGCTGCCTCTCTGCGCGTGCTCGATCTCCTGAGTGGAGAAGAAGGCCGGGCGCTCCGCCGTCGGGTGCGCGAGAATGGCGAGCGATTCCGCCGTGAGATGGCGGACCTCGGTTTCGAGCTGGTGGCAGGGCAGCACCCGATCATTCCGGTGATGCTGGGCGATGCGGCGCTCGCCACGCAGGTCGCGGACGCGCTGCTGGCGGAGGGCATTTACGTGATCGGCTTCTCGTATCCCGGTGGTGCCCAAGGGCAAGGCGCGAATACGCACGCAGATGAGCGCAGCGCACAGCGATGCACAGATCGGCAAGGCGGTCGCGGCGTTCGCAAGAGTCGGCAGAGCGCTCGGCGCGCTTCGCTGAAGGATCATCGGAGCCGGATCACGCGATGAAAGCGCTCGCCAAGCTCGAACGCCAACCGGGCCTCACGTTGACCGACGTGAAAAAGCCCGAAGTGGGTCACAACGACGTGCTGATTCGGATCCGCAAGACCGCGATCTGCGGCACCGACATGCACATCTGGAACTGGGACGAGTGGGCGCAGAAAACGATCCCGGTGCCGATGCACGTCGGCCACGAATACGTCGGCGAGATCGTCGAGATAGGCCAGGAAGTTCGCGGGTTCACGATCGGTGACCGTGTGTCGGGCGAAGGGCACATCACCTGCGGCTTCTGCCGCAATTGCCGCGCCGGGCGCCGCCATCTGTGCCGCAACACGATTGGCGTCGGCGTCAACCGTGAGGGGGCGTTTGCCGAGTATCTGGTGATTCCGGCCTTCAACGCGTTCCGGATTCCCGACGACATTTCCGATGAGCTGGCGTCGATCTTCGATCCATTCGGCAATGCGACGCACACGGCGTTGTCGTTCAACCTGGTGGGCGAGGACGTGCTGATCACGGGTGCGGGTCCGATCGGGATCATGGCGGCCGCGATCGCGCGCCATGTCGGAGCGCGCCATGTTGTCATCACCGACATCAACGATTACCGGCTCGCCCTGGCGCGACGCGTTGGCGCCACCCGCGCAGTGAATGTCGGCCGCGAGAATCTGCGCGCGGTGATGGAGGACCTCGGCATGATGGAGGGCTTCGACGTCGGCATGGAAATGTCCGGCGTTCCGGCAGCCTTCGCCGGCATGCTCGCGCACATGAATCACGGCGGCAAGGTTGCGCTGCTCGGCATTCCGCCGGCGAACATGTCGATCGACTGGAACCAGGTCATTTTCAAGGGGCTCGAAATCAAGGGGATTTACGGGCGCGAGATGTTCGAGACCTGGTACAAGATGGTGGCGATGCTGCAAAGCGGGCTCGACCTCACGCCGATCATTACTCACCGCTTTGCCGCGGAGCAGTTCGAAAGCGCCTTTGCGACGATGCAGTCGGGTCAGAGCGGCAAGGTCATACTCGACTGGGCGGCGTAACCGCCGGGCGTAGCGCGGGGAGACAGTCGGCACGAGGCCGACCCCCGGTTTGCAAGTCAGTCGACGCCGCGAGCCCGCAGGCGGGCGACCCCTGCCCGCTCGAGCATTGTCCACGCCGCCGCCAGCGAGCCCTGCGTGTCGATCGCGCGGCATGCGTCGTCGACGACGACAACCGTGAAGCCCAGGTTGCGCGCATCGAGCGCGGTCCAGGCAACGCAAAAGTCAGTCGCCAGCCCGCACACATAGACCTGTTCGATGCCGCGCTCGCGAAGATAACCGGCAAGGCCGGTCCGGGTCTTGCGATCCGCCTCGACGAACGCAGAGTAGCTGTCCACGTCGGGGCGATATCCCTTGCGCAACACCAGCTCCGCATGCGGGACGGCAAGATCCGCATGCAGCCGCGCGCCCTCGGTACCCTGGACACAGTGGTCGGGCCACAGGATCTGGTTGCCATAGTCCAGCGCGATGACGTCGAACGGTTTTGCGCCAGGATGCGAGGACGCGAACGAGCGATGTCCGCGGGGATGCCAATCCTGGGTCAGGACCACATGGGCGAAGCGCTCGGCCAACGCGTTGATGACCGGCACCACCTCGTCGCCGCGAGGAACCGCAAGGCTGCCGCCGGGCATGAACGAGTTCTGAACATCGGCGACGATCAGGACTGCGGACGCATCAGGCATGAGGCTTTCGACGACGACTAGGACAGCGTCGTTTCCTCGCCCTTCGAGAAGGCCCGCAGCATCGCGCCGATCGCGGCAATTTCGCTGTTCGCGTTGCCCGGCCCGCGAAGCTCGCCGCTACCCTGGACGAAGGCCGCGAGCGCGGCATGGCTGATCGCCTCCACTTGGGATCCCGTCCATAGTCCGAGCGCCGGCGCATCGCTGCCGATGCTTTCTGCAGCGAGCCAGGATGCCTGCCCTCGCAACTCCTGCACGAACGATCTGTAGTCGTGCAGGCCTGTGCCCACGACCAGGATGGCGTCGTGCGGGATCGCGGCAAGCGCCCGCTCCGCGTTGGGCAGGTGATTCTCATGCACGATGGCGGCCGACGGCCTTGCCGCCGCAACGCACTGCTCGAGGGCCTCGGAATCGTGCGGCGCGCCGACGACCGGAACCGCGCCCGCCTTTATCGTGCCCAGCAGACTCGCCACCAGCGCGGGTGACGCGGGCAACAGCAGCAGCACCAAGCCACCTGCGGCGACGCCCAATCCGTTGACCAGGTTCCCGGCGCGGTTCATCAGCGCGGCAACATCCTGGTACGAATAGCGCTTGTCGTGATACGAAAAAGCGTGCTGGTCGCCACGATTCGACGCAATCAGCGTATCGATCAGCGTGGTTGCGACGTTCGGCATGACATCGGCGACCTGGCTCATGGCAGCGGCCGGACGCCATAGCGCGCGAGCCAAATCTTGCGCACGTCTTCCTCTTTGACACCCTTGTTGAATACGTAGGCGGGCGAGCGGACCGGAAGCGCGGTCTCCACCGTGATCTTGACGACCGCGTTCACCGGATACTGTCGGCCTTCGCGCTCCCACAGCTCGTTCGCAACGAGATCGAACGTCTCCCCTTCGGTCACGATGTCGCAGCGCCCCTTGAAACGGTAGCCGCGGCGCAGGAACGGATGCACGATGTTCACTTCGACATAGGGATTGCTCCTGCAGATTGCGCATCGTCGCCGGAGACATGATGTCGGCAAACGCGAGGTGGTCGCCATCGATGACGCGCAGCGATCCCTTGGGCGACAGGTTCGGCTTTCCATCGGGCGTCACGGTGGCGACATAGCACAGGCGCAGTTCCGCGACCATGCGCGCCATCTCGTCGGTGATGATGGCCATTCGAGTCGTTTCCTTCATCAGATGTCGAGCTTGAAGCTGTCGGCCGTGTCGCGGTGCGGAACGAACTTCTTGCTGACCAGCTTGATGTTGTCGACGCCGCGCGGCTCCTCGAAGAGCAGGCTTCGTTGCGCAGCAAGCAACGGAAAGTCCTGGACGGTCAGGATGATCGCCTGCTCGTCGCCGTCGTTCACGTGCTGGTGATAGACCCAGGCGGGGCACAGGAACGTGTCGCCCTTCTCCCACTCGATTTTCGTGGGCTCGGGGTCGTCTTCGTCCTGCATCACGTCGAAACCCTTTCCCTGCAGCACGTGGTAGATCGCGAACGAATTGTGGCGATGCGGCTTCAGCCCTTCGCCGGGATTGAGGATCGTCATGCCGATCAGCGCGCCCGGAGCCGTGCCGGCCATCTCCTCGGTGTCGTTGTTGACCAGGATGATGAAACGCCGGTCGGCGCCGGGAATTGGCGAGCTCGCGATTTCCTTGAGCTTGGCATGGCAATCCTTCCAGTTCCAGCGCGCTGGCCGGATCTTGCTTCGCACGGCCTTCGGATACCACTCGTCGTCGGGCATCAAGCTGGTGTGCTCGAACTTCTCGCCTGCCTTCCTGACCTTGATCTTCCTGCCCTTCAGTATCGAATCAATGTCCTTGATGAGTGCCATTGCCCGAGCTCTCCTTTCGCCGTCCGCCGGCATGGCGGCATGTTCGCGCGAGTGTAGGCGGGTCGGTGGCGGGGTTCAACCACCGCGCTCGCCAAGCAGCATTTCCGTCAGCAGTTCAATCGTGCGGTCGTCGATGCTGCGACGCCGCGGATGCAAGTGATAATCGATGGCGAATCCGTCGAACGCCATGATCAGCACGTGCGCGAGCCGAGCCCGCGCGAGCCGTGCGCGCCGCGAAGGCGGGAGCGCGTCGTTGATCATTGCCGTCACGCGCTTCTCGAGCCAGCGGACGAGCGTCGTTCGATAGCCCTCGGATGGATTGCTGGCCGATATCGCCTGCATGATGTTGTTGAGAAATCCGTTCTCCTCGGCCGGAATCTCGCGCCATAGCGCAATCAGCAGCCGGCGCAATCGCGTGCGCGGGGACCTGACCGTGGCCAGTTGGCGCTCGAGCGCGTCGATCCGGGCGCGAAGCCACGGATCGTAGATCGCGTACAGGATCTCGAGCTTGGAATGGAAATAGATGTACACGTTCCCGGGCGAGACGCCGGCTTCCCGCGCGATATCGGCGACCATCGTCGCCGCGTATCCCTTGCGGGAGAACAGCCGGAATGCGGCGACGAGGATCGCTTCGCGGATCTCCGGCTTCTTGCGCTGCGCCATCTGCAAATGATAACGCCTGCGCGATTGACAGGCGGATACCGCAATCCAATAATGAAGGAAATTCTTTTTTGTGACGGCTGCGCGCCCGCCAGATGACCCGCTTGCGGCAAATCCTGTTCGTGCCCCCCGCGCCGCTCGTGTGGGCCCTGCACCTCGATCTTTTCGCCACCCACGCGATCGACGTCGAGACGACCCAGACGCTGTCGTCCGACCAGCTCGGCCAGGGCCTTGCCGACGGCACCTGGGACATCGGCATCGCGGTCGTCGACAACGTCATCGCCTGGAACGAGGAGCGCCGCGCGAACCTGCGGATCATCGCCCAACTCGAGCGCTCCACCGTCATGGCGTTTTGCGGTCTGCCGCGGTACCGGTCGCTCACGGATGCGGCCGCCGACCCGATCGCCGTCGATTCCACGACCAACGGTTTCGTGCTCGTCCTGTATCGGGCGCTCGCGCGCGCCGGCATCGACTGGCGGGCGTGCCGCTTCGACCCGGTCGGCGGCGTGCGGCAACGGTATGAAGCATTGGAGCGCGGCGCCGCGGCAGCGACGATCCTCGTCCCGCCATTCATCGATCGGGCGCTCGCGGCGGGATTCACGAAGCTCTGGTCCGGCGAGGAGATTGCGCCGGCCTACCCCGGCGTCGTCGTCGCGGCGCGCGCCGACTGGCTGGATGCCAATGGTGACGCTGCCGCGCGCTATCTGCGGCGCATTGCTCAGCCGCCAACGCGTGGGCTGGCGAGTCCGGCGAATCGAGACGCAGCCGTTGCGGCGCTCGTCGCGGCGCGGCTACTCGGACGTCGCGGCGCGGCGGCTCGTCCGCGATGTCGTGCCCGCGCTCCTGCCCGCGCGCGACGGATGGGACGAGGTGGTCGCGCTGCGCCGCGAATGCGGCCTTCTGAAGGAACCCGGGCCGCGCGCGCAAGACGTCATCGACGACAGGCTGCTGGCGCGCGCGGCGGCCGACGAAAAATAAGCGCGGTTCGGTATTGACACGACCCCGGTGCCGACGGTCTACTTCGTCGACTGCGTAACCTTCGTTCCCACCCGAACTTCCGGAGACGTCCATGCTGACTCGACGCATTTACGCACTCGCCGCTGGCCTGGTCGTGCGCGATGACGCTGGCCGGTACCGCCGGCGCGCAGGAGAAGG
Source organism: uncultured Pseudomonadota bacterium (assembly GCA_963718905.1). Classification (GTDB taxonomy): domain Bacteria; phylum Pseudomonadota; class Gammaproteobacteria; order Burkholderiales; family Casimicrobiaceae; genus VBCG01. The sequence goes on along the minus strand of CAVRAF010000011.1, from coordinate 49,443 downwards.
TCGAAGATCCGCATCGGCACGCACATTTCCATCAGTGCGCATCTCTTCATGCAGAAGAAGCCCGAGATCCTGAAGAACTATGGCAAGACCTACGAAGTCGAGTGGGTGCGCTTTGCCGGCAGCGGCGACGCGATGCCGGCGCTGGTCGCCGGCAAGCTCGACGGCTGCCTGGCCACGCCGTTTCCGATGGCCAACGCGATCAACCAATCGCATGTGCCGGTCACGATCGTGCATCAGCTGCTGTCGTTCGGGTTCGATGGGTACTACGACGACTCCACCGTCGTACGCACCGACAGCGGGATCAACGACGTTCGCCGATCTGAAAGGCAAGACCTTCGGCGTCAACGCGATCGGCGGCACGCGTCGACATGGGTGTCCGGATCATGGCGCGCAAGAGCCGGCCTCAATGCGGAGAAGGACCTCACGATCATCGAAGCGCGACCGCCGTTCCTGGCCGGCATGGTGCGTGACAACAAGATCCAGGCCGCCACGCTGTTCCAGCCGTTCTACGAGGAAGCGATGGCCAAGGGCGACCTGAAGGTGCTCTTCACGTCGAGCGACATCTACGGCGGGCCGACCGATTACGTCTTCATGGCGTTCGACGACAAGTTCCTGAAGGCGAATCCGCAGGCGGTTCGCGACTATGTCGAGGACTATCTGCGCGCAGTCAACTGGGCGCTCGACAATCGCGCCGAGGCCGTGCGCATCTACGCCGAGGAATGGAAATTGCCGGTGCCGGTGGTCGACAGCTATCTGCTGACCAAGAAGGATTACCTGTGCGGCGCGACGGCCGGCTGTCGACAGCAAGACCATCCAGCCGATCGTCGATGCCTGGCCGCCAACGGCTTCATCACGAAATTCGACGTGAGCAAGTACCTCGACCTCTCGTATCTCCCGAAATAGCGCCGGTGGGTGTCAGGTGTCTCGAGCTGCGCGACGTTGCGATGCGCTACGGCGAAGGAGCCGACGCGGTGGCGGCGCTCGATTCGATAGGACTCTCGGTCGAAGAACACGAGTTCGTCTCGATCGTCGGGACCAAGCGGCTGCGGCAAGAGCACGCTGCTCTACCTCGTGGGCGGGTTCCTTCAGCCCGACCTCCGGTGACATACGGCTTCGCGGCCGAGCCGATCAGCGGGCCGGGACGCGATCGCGGCATCGTCTTCCAGCGTTATTCGCTGTTTCCCTGGCTGACCGTTCACGACAATATCGGCGTACGGGCTGCGCGAGATGGGCCTGCCCCGTGCGGAGTGCGAGCGCATCGTGACGGAGCATGTGCGCCTGGTCCACCTGGAAGGATGCGAGCAGCGGTACCCGCGCGAGCTGTCCGGCGGGATGCAGCAGCGCGTCGCGATCGCGCAGACGCTCGCGTGCAATCCGGAAATCCTGCTGATGGACGAGCCGTTCGGCGCGCTGGACGCGCAGACGCGCCGCATTCTCCAGGATGAGCTGCGACGCATCTGGCAACGCGGGACCCAGACGGTGCTCTTCGTGACCCACGATGTCGAGGAGGCCGTGGCGCTCGGTACGCGCATCGTCGTGATGACCGCGCGACCGGGCCGCGTCAAGGAGGTGCTGACGCGCGGCTTCGACGTCGATGACGGCGACGAGTTCGAGGCGAATCCGGCGTTCGCGGCCCTGAAGCTCCACGTCTGGCGCAGTGTCAAGGCGGAAGTCGACGCGGCGCGCGCATGATGCGGACACGTTCGTGAAACGTTCGATGCGTCGCAGCGTTCTGCGGCTCCTGCCCCTTCTGATCGTGTTCGCCGTATGGCAGGCGGCGTCGGCCACCGGCATCCTTCCCGAATCGCTGATGCCGTCCTTGTTCGAGGTCGGCGCCGCGCTCGCAGGACTCATCGCAAGCGGCGAAATCGTGCCGCATACGATCGCCTCGCTCGGCCGCGCGGGCGCGGGGTTCTTCATCGCGGTCATTTTCGGCATCACGACGGGCGTGCTGATGGCGCGCGTGCGGTCGGTGCAGCTCGCGCTGGAGCCGATACTCGTGCTCATCTACCCGGTGCCGAAGCCGGCGCTCATTCCGCTCTTCATGGTCTGGCTCGGCATCGGCAATTTCTCCAAGATTGCCGTCATCGCGCTTGCCTGCCTGGTCCCGATCGTGATCGCGACGTTCAACGGCGCGCGCAGCGTCGATCCGATGCTGTTGTGGTCGGCACGCGCACGGGGGACATCCGAGCGGCGGCTCCTCTGGCGCGTGGTGATTCCGTCGGCGCTGCCGCAGATCGCCGCCGGCGTGCGCACCGCCATCGCGATCGCCGTGATCGTGCTGGTCAGCTCGGAGTTCATCTCATCCGAGGCCGGCCTCGGGTACCTGATCTTTTCCTACGGCGGCGTCGGCGCCGAGGATGCGATGCTGGCGGTCGTGCTGTACCTCGCCGTCCTCGGGTACCTGCTCGATCGGCTCTACGTCGCCGGCCTGCGCAAGGCGATGGCCTGGCATGCATTCGCGCACTGACGATCGACCGTCACGGGCACGCGCCCTGCTCGTGCGCATCGTTCCGGTGGGAGCGCTTGTTCTCGCCTGGGAACTCGTCGCCCGGCTCGGCGTCGTGAATCCCTACGTGTTCCCGCCGGTGTCGGAGATCCTGCTGCGATGGCTCGCGGTTTTCGCGGATGCGACGATGCTCGGTCCGCTCTGGGACACGCTGTGGCGCGCACTGCTGGGCTTGGGCATGGCGATCGCGATCGGCGTTCCCGTCGGCCTTGTGATGGGTCGCGTGCGCGCAGCGGAATGGTTTCTCGAACCCTTGTTCTCGTTCGCCTTCCCGCTGCCCAAGATCGCGCTGATTCCGCTCTACGTCTCGTGGTTCGGGCTGTTCAGCCTGTCCAAGGTGATGCTGATCTTCACCGACTGCCTGTTTCCCATCGTGCTCTTCAGCTACCACGGCGCGCGGGGTTTGAGCACGATCTACCTGTGGTCGGCGCAGGCGCGCGGCACCGGTCGGGTAAGCATGTTCTGGCGCGTCGTCCTGCCGCTGTCGCTTGCCAGCATCTACGACGGCGTTCAGGTTGCGGTGGTGGTGGCGGTACTGGTCGCCGTCGTATCGGAGATGGTTTCCGGCGGCAGCGGCCTCGGGTCCATGATGATGCGCGCCTATCGCTACGGCGACGTGCGCACGGCGTTCGCCACGCTGCTGACGATTTCGCTCATCGGCTACGTCCTGTATCGGATCGCGCAGGCGCTGCGCGAGCGGCTGCTGTTCTGGCACGTGAATGAGGCGTGAGCGCGAAGGCCGTCCCGAGCGCGAACACCGGAGTGCGAAGCACGAAGGCGGTCAAGATGAGCGCGAAGGGCCGCGCCAAGCGCGAACATCGGAGTGCGAAGCACGAAGGCTGTCAAGGCAACATCGCGTTGACAACCCGCAGCGCGCGCCGAATAATAAAGCTCGTTCGGTTTTGCAAGCACCGCCCACACGCCACGCTGCACGCGGAGGCCCGATGCAAACTGCCGCCATTCGTACTTCAGAGACCAACCCGGCCAGGCTGACCCGCCTCTACGTCGAGCAGTTCAAGCTCTCGGCCGTAAGGAAAGGCGAAACCGTCGCGGTCGTGTCCGATCTCGGCACCCGCCGCGAATACGTGCAGTCCGCCTTCGCCGCCGCCGAGGAGCTCGGCGCGGACATCTACGAGCTCTGCGTCAATTCGCTGCCGGGCTGGACGCGCGTGGGCGTGCCCACGATCGGCCAATGCAAGGGAACGCTCGAAGCGGTCTGCGCCGCGGACCTGGTGGTGATCTTCCACGTGCCGCTGTTCAGCCGCTGGTTGAAGACGGTGCTGGACGGCGGCACCCGCGTGCTGATGATCATCGACGCGCCGGACGCGCTGGCGCAGCTCATGTCGCCGCCCGGGCTCAAGGAAGCCTGCAAGTACGCCGAGTCCGTCTATCGCAAGACGCGCACCGTGCGCGTTTACAGCGATGCCGGCACCGATCTCGCCTACTCGTGCGGCGAATACCCGGTGATGACGCAGTGGGGCTACGCCGACGAGCGCGGGCACTTCGACCACTGGGGTGCCGGACATATCCACACGTTTCCGAACGAGGGGAGCACGCGCGGCACGGTGATGCTGCAGCCGGGCGACATCGTGATCCTTCCCTACTGCCGCTACGTCGCCGATCCGGTGAAGCTCACCGTGCGCGAAGGCCACGTCGTGGACATCGAAGGCGGTCTCGACGCGAAGCTGATGCGCGACTGGCTGGCCGACGGCAAGTCCGGATCCGACGATCGCGATCCCTATGCGGTATCGCACCTCGGCTGGGGCATGAACCCGCAGGCGCTGTGGTACGGCATCGCGCTGAACGGCGACGAGCCGGAGGTGTCACGCGCGGCCGCGCGCACGTTCCCGGGCAATTTCCTGTTCTCCACCGGCCCGAACTCGCAGGGCGGCGGCAAGCGCACCACGCGCGGTCACTACGACGTCCCGATGCGCGACTGCTCGATCGAGCTCGATGGCCGCGTCATCGTCAAGGATGGCCGGATCGTCGACGAGGCGATGCGCGTGAGCCGCGTCGTCCGCTAGTCATCCCGACACCGGATGCTCGAGTATTTTCCTTCGCATTATTCGTGGAACCTCGGCGTGATGATGGCCGCGCAACTGGGCGGCGAAATCACCGAGATCGACGGCGCATGCCGTCCGCTGCGCGCGTTTGCCGAGCGGCCCGACGCGAAGAACGATCCCGAGGCGCAGGCGGCGTGGATCACCGCCTGGAGCGATCTCGCGCAGCGCGTGGAGGGCTTCGCCGTGCGCGACGAGCAGGCCGGGCATCCGCGGTCCGCGGGCGGGAAGTATCGACGGGCCTGCGCCTATTTTTTCACCGCCGAGCGCATGGCGAGTCACCGGTCGCCGCAGAAGCTCGCGCTCTACGCGGCGATGACGCGTTGTTTCGCGAAGAGCGTGACGCTGCGGAACGAACCGGTCGACTTCGTGACGCTGCCGTACGAGGACACCACGCTGCCCGCGCTGCTGTACCGCGCACCGCAGCCGGGACCACGGCCCGCGATGATCCATTTCGACGGATTCGACGTGACGAAGGAATGGATCCATCTATCCGGCATCGCGCGTGAATTCGCGGCGCGCGGCATTTCCACGCTGATGGTCGATCATCCGGGGGTCGGCGCGGCGCTGCGCCTGCAGGGCCTCGCCGTCAACCACGACAGCGAGCGGTGGGCGCGCGCGGCGATGGACTGGCTCGAGAAACGATCGGACGTCGATGCTGCACGGGTGGGCGTGATCGCGATGAGCCTGGGCGGCTACTACGCGCCGCGCGCCGCGGCCTTCGAGCCGAGGCTCGCGTGCTGCGTCGCGTGGGGCGCGCGCTGGGACAACGAGAGCGCGCACGGGAAGATCCTCCGCGACCCGAACGCCGCGCGCTCGGTCACCGGCTGGGTCGACCACGCGCTCTGGTACTACGGGGCCGACAACGTGGAAGAGGCCGCGGCGAAGATCGCGCGGATGAAGCTCGACGGCGTCATCGAGCGCGTCCGCTGTCCGCTGCTGGTCGTGCACGGCGTTCACGATCGGCAGGTGCCGCTCGACCAGGCGCGGCGCACCGTGCAGGCGGCGCGCAACAGCGCGCGCGCCGAATTGCGACTGTTCGATGTCGACGAAGGCGGCGTCGAACACTGCAGCGGCGATCAGTTTTCGACGGCGATCGATGCGATGACCGACTGGGTCGCCGACGTCCTCGAGCCGCTCGCGTAGCGGCTGCTGCGAATTGGACTACGTCGCACCCGAGACGCTCGCCGACGCCTGCCGGGCGCTCGAAGCGGACGGCTCGCAGTGCCTCGCGGGCGGACAATCGCTCGTCGCGATGATGAATCTCGGGCTCGCCACGCCCGAACGACTCGTCAGCCTGCGGCGCATCGCCGGGCTCCGCGGCATCGAAGCGACGCCCGACGGTGGTTTGCGCATCGGCGCGATGACGACGCATGCCGAGCTGGCCGCGCTTGCCGTGGACTCGCCCGGCGCCCGCCTGCTCGCGCAGACGGCGCGCGTCGTCGCCTATCCCGCGGTCCGCAATCGCGGGACGATCGGGGGCTCGGTCGCGCTGGCCGACCCCGCCGCGGACTATCCCGTCGCGCTGGTCGCGATCGGCGCGTTCATCGAGATTGCGTCGGCTGGCGCTGCGCGCAGCGTTCCCGCGCACGAGTTCTTCCGCGGCATGTTCGACACCGCCCTCGTCCGCGGCGAAATCGTCACCGCCGTTCGCGTCCCGCCGGGTCCGCCGCGCGCGGGTACTGCGTACGAAAAGCTGTCGCTCGTGGCGGGCGACTTCGCGATCCTGTCCGCGGCCGCCATCGCGGGGAAGGACGTGCGTGTCGCAATCGGCGGCTACGCCACGAAGCCGATTCTGCTGTCCGGACTCGGTGCGTCGGATGATGCGCGCGAGGCAGCCGCGCGCCAACTCGTCCTACAACGCGACCCGCCGGGCGACCAGCGCGCATCGAGCGCCTACCGCCGCCGCGTCGCGCCCGAGCTCGTCCGGCGCGCCGTGCGCGCGGCAGTGGCGAGCGCTGCGTCATGAGCGGGCGCAACGTGCATTGCACGCTCAGCGTCAACGCGGTATCGCACGACGCGCTCGTCCGCACCGACGCGACGCTGCTCGACGTGCTGCGCGACGAGCTCGACCTGTGCGGCACCAAGCGCGGCTGCGACCATGGCGTTTGCGGCGCGTGCAACGTCCTCGTCGACGGCATGCTCGTCCGCGCATGCCTGACGCTCGCCGTCGAAGTCGCGGAGCGCCCCGTCGTCACCGTCGAGGGTGTCACCGGCGATCGCTCCTTTTCGGACGTTCAGCGCGCGCTGATCGATGCCGGCGCGATTCAATGCGGCTTCTGCACGCCGGGCTTCGTGATGGCATTGACCGCGCTCTTCGCGCGCGATCCGCGCCCGGACCGCGGCGCCATCCGCACGGCGCTCTCGGGCAACCTGTGCCGCTGCTCCGGCTACGTGAAGATCCTGGAAGCCGCCGAACGTCTGGCTGGCCGTGACGTCATGAGCGGCGCAGCCGGCCGCAGCCCGCCGCGACTGGAAGCGGGCGACAAGGCGACAGGGCGGGCACGCTACGCCGACGACGTTCGCCTGCCCGGCATGCTGCACGCCGCGGTCCACACGAGCCCGCACGCGCACGCCCGCATCCTCGGCTATCGACTCGAGGCCGCGCGTGCGATTCCCGGCGTGCACGCGATCGTCACCGGCGCCGACTGCAGCGGTCCGCGTTACGGCGGGATCGTCAAGGACGAGACGATGCTCGCACGCGGCAAGGTCCGCTACGTCGGCGAGCCGGTGGCGGCGGTCGCTGCGCGTCGATGCCGAAACCGCCGCACGCGCAGCTGGCCGCGATCGAGGTCGACTACGACCCGCTGCCCGCCGTGCTTTCGACCGATGCGGCGCTCGCGCAGGGCGCGCCGCTCCTGCACGAGGACTTCGCCGCCTACGTCAAGACCGCCGACGGCCACGGACGCGGCAACATCGTCTTCGAGAGCGCGGTGGCCGAAGGCGACGTCGAGCGCGCGTTCGCCGAATGCGATGCGATCGTCGAGAACACGTTCGAGACGCAGGCGCAGCATCACGTCTATCTGGAAACCAATGGCTGCGTCGCCGATGTCGACGCCGCCGGCCGCGTCACGCTGTACGTCACCTGCCAGTCGGTGCATCACGTGCAGCAGCGCGTCGCCGAGGAGCTTTCGGAACCGATGGCCCGGATCCGGGTGATCGCGACCCGCGTGGGTGGCGGGTTCGGCGGCAAGCACGCGTCGAACCTGCACTCGATCGCCGCGTGGCTCGCGCGCGCGGCGCGGCGTCCGGTGAAGCTCGTGCTGTCGCGGATGCAGGACTTCGAGATGCAGCGCTCGCGGCATCCGGCGCGGATCTGGATGAAAACCGGCGCGCGGTCCGACGGCACGATCATCGCGCGCGATGTGCGCGTCACGCTCGACGGCGGCGCGTATGCCGACGAAAGCCCCGCGGTGCTCGCATTCGCGCTGCTGATGTCGCGCGGTCCCTACCGGATCGCCAACGTCCGCGCGCAGGGCAAGGTCGTGTACACGAACAAGCTGCGCGCGGGGTCCATGCGCGGCTTCGGCAACCCGCAGGCAAGCTTCGCGGGCGAGTCGCAGCTCGACGATCTCGCCGCGAAGCTCGGCATCGACGCGTGCGAGCTGCGGCTGCGCAACGCGATGCGCCCGAACGACACCGCATTCGGCGGCCAGCCGGTGCCGTCCTGCGTGCTGCGCGAGGCGCTGACGCGCGTACGCGACGCACAGCGCGCCGCGCCGGCGTTGCCGCCGCGCGAAGGCTCGCGGCGCGGCATCGGGTTCGCGGCGATATCGCACATCTCGGGTCTGATGGGAACGAGCGCCACCGTGCAGCTTCGCACCGATGGATCGATTGCGCTCGCCACCGGATGCGTCGACCTCGGGCAAGGCGCGGACACCGTGATGGTGCAGATGTGCGCCGATCTGCTGGGCGTTCCGATCGAGCGCGTCAGCTATGCGCAGCAGGACAGCGACGTGTCGCCGTACAACTGGAAGACCGCCGGCAGCCGCTCGACGTACATGACGGGTCGCGCGGTGTCCGTGGCGACCATCGAAATGCGGCAACGGATGATCGATCATGCGGCGCAGATGATGGAATGCGCCGCGGTCGACCTCGAGCTGCGGGCCGGCGGCGCGATCGGGCTCATCGGCGTTGCGAAGACCGTGTCGTTCAAGGAGGTCGCGCTGCATTCGCAGTTTCGCTCCGGCGGGCCGATCGTGGCCACCCACGGCTTCGTGTTCGACGGCCCGGGCTTCGATCCCAAGCGTGCGTCGATCCATCGCCTCGCGTTCGCGAACCTCGGCATCTATACATTTGGCGCGCACTGCGTCGAAGTGGACGTCGACACCGGCACGGGCAGGGTCGACGTGCGCCGCGCCTGGTGCGCGCACGATGTCGGACGCGCGATCAATCCGGTGAGCTGCGAGGGGCAGATCCAGGGCGGCTTCGTGCAAGGCATGGGCTACGCGCTCACCGAAGCGATGCACTGGAACGAGCAGGGATGGCTCACGACGACGACGCTCGCCGACTACAAGATACCGGGCGTGCTCGACGTGCCCGCCGACATTCATGCGATCGTGCTCGAGGACCCGGAGCCGTCGCATCCATTGGGCGCAAAAGGCATCGGCGAACCGTCGCTGGTCGGCGCGGCACCCGCGATTGGCAACGCCATCCGCGAGGCGACGGGTGCGCGATTGAACACGCTGCCGATGACGCCCGAGCGCGTGCTCGATGCGCTGGACGCGCCACGATGAAGCTCGAAGACTATCCCGGCGCAGGAACCGCTGTCGGAGGCGGGTGAGGCGTACGGCGCGGAATGCTGGCGCCGATCCTCGAGCGTTGCGGCCGAGGAGTTCGCGTTCGGCGGCGATCCTTATCAGCGATTACTGGTCGCGAGCGCCCCACGCCCGGACGGACGCGTGCTGCTGTTCTGGCACGGTGGCGGCTGGACGTCCGGCTACAAGGAATGGCTGGCGTTCATGGCGCCCGCGTTCAACGCAGCCGGCGTGACGTTCGTTTCCGCAGGATATCGGCTCGCGCCGCAACATGTATTTCCCGCCGCAGTCGCGGACTGCGTCGCGCGCCATCGAATGGGTGACGCGCAATATCGCCGCGCACGGCGGCGATCCGCACGATCTATTCATCGGCGGCCACTCGTCCGGCGGTCACTATGCCGCGCTGCTGGCGGTGGACGATTCATGGATGACGGACATCGGTCCGCCGCGGGAGATCATCCGCGGCTGCCTGCCGATCTCGGGGGTGTTCGAGTTCGGCGCGGGATCGGGCCTGAGCATCCGGCCGCGCTTCCTCGGACCGGATCCCGGGAGCGACGCGCGCGCGAGCCCCCGCCTGCTGTTGCGCGAGGTCCCGCCGCCGTTCCTGATCGCATACGGCACGCGCGATTTTCCGCACCTGATCACGCAGGGCGCGCGGTTCGCGACGGCGCTGCGCGAGATCGGCGCCGACGTCGAGGAGCTGCCGTTATCGGAGCGAACGCATTTCAGCGCGAGTTACGCAGGCGGCGAGGCCGAGGGTCCGTGGGTTCCGAAAGCGCTCGCGTTCATGGCGCGGCATCGGCGCTGATCCGAACGACGTCGCATTGCGCGCATAGCCAGGGAGATTGCCATGATCATCGACGACCACGTGCACGTCCACGAGTGGTCCTTCCAGAAAGGCGATCGCGAGTTCGAAGTCGACTACGTCGTCGAGCTGATGGACGAATGGGGCATCGACGTGTCCATCATCATGGACAGCCTCGCGTACATCGGCCTCGACCAGCGAACGTCCAACGATTACACGCGCGCGGCGGTCGACGCGTATCCGAAGCGCCTGATCGGGTTTGCGAACATCAAGCCGCCGCAAGGGCTCGAGGCTTGTCGAAGCGAGCTGTCGCGCACGATCGGCGAGCTGGGGATTTCGCGGCATCAAGCTGCATCCGCAGGTCGATCGCTATCCGGTGAACGACCGCGCGCTCGTCCATCCGATCATCGAGCTCGCCATTTCGCACGACGTGCCCGTCTGGGTACACACCGGGCACCAGCCGAACGCCACGCCGACGCTGATGGGCGCGCTCGCCCGGGACTTCCCCGAAGCGAAGCTCATCATCGGCCACATGGGCAGCGGCATGTTCTACGACGCGATGTGCATGGCGAAGCGGCATCCGAATCTGTACCTCGACATTTCGCTGCAGGGCGGCCATGCGTTCGGCGCCGCATGCGACGAGGTGGGTCCGCACAAGCTGATCTACGGCAGCGATTCCCCGTACGCAAACCCCGGATCGATGAAGCGGATCATCGAGGAATCGCCGCTCTCCGATCGCGACAAGGCGCAAGTCCTCGGCGGGAACATCGCGCGGATTCTCAATCTCGACACCGCCGTGGCGAGCTGACGATGGGCACTGTGAGACCGCAACCGCGGGGGGATCATTCAAGCTGGACCGACACGAGCATCTGCTTCGGCCATCCGGAGTATCCCAGGCAAGCGGAAGCCGACCCGCTGCTGCGCGCCATGGACGCCGCGAATATCGATCAAGGATGGATCTTCGGCTATGGCGCGGTCGCTACGCATGATTTCGAGCAGGCCAACGAAGGCGTGCGCCGAATCGTTGCGCTCCATCCCGACCGCTTCGTGCCCATCGGCCTCGTCAACCCGTTCCACGCGTTTCCCGCCGTTGAGAACCTGCTCGACGCCGGGTTCAAGAGCATCAAGATCCTCACGGGTTGGGGCAACTGGCTCACGATCGGCAACGTGCGCCGCGTCGTGGTGCCGATCACGCAAGCGCTGCAAAGCCGTTCACTGCATGTGTCGATCGCGCTCGAAGGCAACATTCCCGTCACCGGCGGGAGCACGTTTCTTCCGCTGATCGTCCGCGAAGCGTGTCCGGACGCCTGCATCGTGCTCGATCACTGCTGGCTGCCCTCGGCATGGGAAGACTATCTCGCGCTCGCGCAGGACGATCGCAACCTCTGGTTCACGCTGCACGCGCTGCCGCAGGCGCTGCTCACGCGCGTCGTGCGCGAGCTCGGGTCTCGAGCGCATCGTGCTCGGAAGCTGGCTGCCCGAGACCGATCCCGATCTCGTGTACGCGCAACTGCACCGCGCCGCGGGCATCGGCGACGCGCTGGCCGACGTGCTGCGGGATAACGCCGCGCGGGTGTTGCAAGGACTGCCACCGCGACGCCCCGGTGCGACCGACAGGAGCTGACATGGACGACGCGACGCAACGTCCCAAAACCGCGACCACTACGCACGACGACGAATCGGACCGGGCGTCCGACCTGCTGGCGCGATTTCCGTTCTACGAGGAAGGCAAGGTTCCGCAGTACCACCGGTATCACGCCGAGGTGTCTTTTCTCGACGAATTGCCGCTGATCTGGGGCAAGCCGTGGGGTGCGCAAGGCATCGGCCGCCTGCGCGAAGTGGCGATGGTGCGGCCGACCGCGACCGAGGTGCGCAAGCTCTACGAGCAGGACAGCGCATTCTTCGTGTTCAACGGGATCACGCCGGATCTCGAGCTGATGCAGGCGCAGCACCAGAGCCTTGCCAGGCTCTACGAGCGTCTCGGCATCACCGTTCACTACGTGACGTGGCCCGACGACCCGCCGAAGTCCGCGTACGGGCCGATGAAGCGCAGCATTTCCGCAGCCGCCGGCTTTGTCGTCAACGGAGGCGCGATCATTCCGCGCGAGGCGACCCCTTATTGGCGGGGACGGTCGCGCTACGTTTCACAGTTTCTGATGGCGCTCGGCTGCCCGATTCTCTATACAGTGCACGGCTACGGCGTGTGCGAAATCGGCGCCTCGGTGCGCATGAGCGACGACTTCATCGTGCTGATGCTGTCGACCGATTGCAACCGGGACGGCGCGGAGCAGGTGATGCCGATCCTGCGCCGCGCCGGCTACAGGGAAGTGCTGCTGGCGTCGAGTCCCGGGCCGCTGTACCGCTATCACGACGAGGTCCCGGGCTGGATGCACGCGGACATGTGGATCATGCCGCTCGACAGCCGCCTCGCGCTGATCTATCCGCCGTGGTGCGACTACGAGACGATCCGCAAGCTTCATGCATTCGGCTATGAGCTGCTCGAGGCGCCGCGCGAGGAAGTCAACCTGTACCCGGTCAACGGCATCACGATCGAGCCGCGCCGCGTGATCATGAACGCGTCCGCCGTCAAGACGCGCGCGCTCCTCGAGCGCCATGGCGTGGAGGTCATTCCGATCGAATACGACGAGGTGCACAAGTACGGCGGCGGAATCCGGTGCAATACGATGCAACTCGTGCGCGAGGCAGGACCCTGCACGTTTGCTGCATAGCGCCGGCGCGTCAGGCTCGGTCCTGCGCGCCTCCTCCCGGACCTCTGCGAGGATCGCCCACCAGGATGAAGGCGCAGAGCGCACCGGCAATCGCCAATGCGGCTGCGACGAGCATGATCCAGCGGAAGCCGGCGACGAACGCCTGCGCGATCGCCTGATCGGCCACTTCCCTGCTCCGTGCGTCGATCCGCGCCGGCAGTTCAATCGCCGCCAGCTTGCCTCGCTGTGCCTCCAGCGCCTCCATTGCCGCGGGCGCGATGGCGACACGCGCCAGCTCAGCGTGCAAGTGCCGTTCGAAGATCGGCACGATGAGGATGCCGAACAGGGCGACAGCGAGCACGCCGGCGATTCGCGATGCCGCGTTGTTGATCCCCGACGCGGCGCCTGCGGACGCGTCTGGAACTGACGTCATGACCGTGGTCGTCAGCGGAGCGACGGTGATGCCGAGTCCCAATCCCAGCACGACGATCGCGGGGAAAAACGTGAGCCAATAGCTGCCTCCGACACCGGGCACGGCAAAGAGCGCGAATCCGCAGCCGGCTACGACTGGTCCCACGACCAGCGGCACGCGGGCGCCATGGCGGCCGACGAAGTCGCCCGACCCGCGTGACAGCAGGGCGAGCAGCACGACCAGCGGCAGCAGCGCCGCGCCGGCGGCGGTCGCGGAGTAGTGTTGCACCTGAACGAGATTGAGCGGCACGAAGAACAGGCTGCCGCCGAGCGCGGCATACAGCAGGAGCGTCAGCAGATTGGCGCCGGCAAACGCGCGCGAGCGGAAGAGCTGCAGCGGAATCATCGGCGATGCATGGCGCAATTCGACCAGGACGAAGGCGGTCAGCGCCATCGCGCCCAGCGCGAGAGGCATCACGACTCGCGTCGCCGCCCAACCCGTTGCGGACGATTCGATGAGGCCGTAGACGACGGCGCCGAGTCCGAGCGTGACGAGCACTGCGCCCGGCCAGTCGAGGCGGCCCTGCGCCTCCGCATTCCGGCTCTCGGGAACGTGACGCAGCGTAAGGACGAGCACGATCGCAGCCAGCGGAACATTCATGAAGAACGCCGCGCGCCACGAGCCATGGTCGATCCACCAGCCTCCGACCACCGGTCCCAACGCCGTGGTAAGCGCCGTTGCGGCGGACCACGTCCCGATGGCCTTGCCGCGCTCGCGCTCGTCGAACGACGCGCTGATGATCGCGAGGCTGCCGGGAACGAGCAGTGCCCCGCCGATGCCCTGGCTTGCGCGGGCGACGATCAGCTCGGCAACGCTTCGGGCGAGGCCGCACCAGACCGATGCGACCGCGAACAGCGCGACACCGAGCGCGAACACGCGACGGCGTCCGAACCGATCGCCCGCCGCGCCCCCGACGAGGAGCAACGCGGCGAGAAACAGCGCGTACGATTCGACGACCCATTGAACGTCGGCGAGGCTCGCGTGGAAGTCGCGCTGCAATGCAGGAAGCGCGACGTTCACCAGCGTTCCGTCGATGAAGACCATGCTCGATGCAAGAATGGTGGCCGCGAGCACCCATCGCGCCTGCGACGGCTCGCAGGGAGCGGTGCACGGGGCCGCGTGGATGAGCGCGGCGTCGGATGGGGGCGACGGGAACGTCGTCATCGGCGGGCGAAGTCAGGCGACACGCGTCGAATGACTCAGCGCTGCTTACGCGACATAACGCAAACCCTGCGGGATCACCCATCGCTCCCCGACACGGAACCCGCCTTCGATCAGCAGCGCGAGCACGGCGGCGGGAATCGCGCCGGCCAGCAGCATCGCGTGATCGTTGAGCGCAAGCCCGGTGACGATGCGCTCGCCGTAGCCGCCGGCGCCGATGAACGCGGCGATCGTCGCCGTGCCGACGTTGATGACCGCCGACGTCTTGATGCCGGCCAGGATCGTCGGCGCCGCGAGCGGCAGCTCGATCTTGTCAGGATCGTGCCTGGCCTGCATGCCGAGCGATCGCGCCGCGTCCTTCATGCCGCGCGGAGATCTGCGCCAGCGCGGCATGCGTGTTGCGCACGATCGGCAGCAGCGCGTACAGCGCCAGCGCGATGAACGCCGGCACGACGCCGATGCGCCCGGTCAGCGGAATCAGCACCGCCAGCAGCGCGAGCGAAGGCATGGTCTGCACCACGCCGGTCGCGCCGAGGATCACGCCTGCGGTCGCGGGACGCCTGGCGGCGAGCGATGCCCAGCGGCATGCCGATGACGATGCTCGCGGCCAGCGACAGGAACACGAGCAGCCGAGATGCTCGCAGCGTCAGGCGCCCGAAGTCGGGGCCGAAGAGCTTGCTGCCAGAAGCTCGCCGCAGCGCCTCGCGTCGCGCCCGGTGCGGCGCCTTCGACCGCGGCTGCGAATGCGTGCCCGCGAGAAAGCTCGCGGCGATCGACGCGAAGTCCTTGCCTTCCAGCTCGGCGGCCGCGTTCATCCGTCGCATCGACGCGTCGTCGATGCGTGCCCTTCGAGCCGCGTGAGCGCACGCCACGTCTTCGGCAGCCGCTGCGGCAGGTCGGCGCGGTACAGCAGCACCGCGTCGTAGCGCGGAAAATACTGCCGATCGTCGTCGAGCACCGTCAACCCATAGCTGTCGATCTTGGCGTCGGTCGAGTAGATGTCGATGACGTCGACCTGCTTCCGCGCAATCGCCTCGTACGCGAGGCCGTGGTCGAGGCCGCTCGGCGTCGCGAAGGCAGATCGTAGGCGCTGCTTCAAGGCCCGGCCAGCCGTCGGCGCGGCCGATGAACTCCTGCGACAGGCCCAGGCGCAGTTCCGGATGCGCCTTGAGGTCGGAGAGGCGCGTGATGCCCTTCGCGCGCGCATCGTCGCCGCGCATCGCCAGCGCGTAGGTGTTGTTGAAGCCCAGCGGCACCGCCGACGCCGAGGCCCTGCGGCGCGAGCGCGGCGTTGAGCTCGGCGAGCGGGGAACGGCGTCGAGCTTGAGGATTTCCTTGGCGATCGTGCCCGTGTACTCGGGGTAGATGTCGATGCTGCCGGAGGTGAGCGCGTTCAGCACGATGGCCGTGTTGCCGAGTCCCTGGCTGGTGCACGCGCTCGTTCGCCGGCGGTCTCGGCGGTCTGCGTGATGATTTCACCGAGGATGTAGGACTCGGTGAAGCGCTTCGAGCCGACGGTGAGCGGGGCAGCGAGCGCGACCGTTGCGCACGCCACGAGCATGACGACAGCCACTGACGCTCCATACCGGGTTTTCAATTGAAGGCTCCGCTGACTTGGATGCTTTTCGTTCGGTTGCGCGCGCCGCGAGCGGAAAACAGAGCGGGCGCTGCAGACCGTGGATGTAGACTTGAATGACCTCGGGTCGCGAACCACCGACAAACCGACCGCTTTCGGAATGGACCGTGACATTTAGGGCATCGAACGACCATTTGCGCAAGCGCCGCAGAATGCAACGGATTGCCGATGACATGGCGCGGGCCATCGTCGCCGGCATGATCGTCGCGAGCGTGCTGCTCCTGCTGCTGCCGCTTGCGATCACCCTGTCCATGTCGTTCGACGCTCGCGACTATCTGGGTGCCTTTCCGCCGCCGGCGCTGTCGCTGCGATGGTACGAAAAGTTCTTCTCGGATCCCTATCTTCTCAAAGGCTTGAAGACGAGCGCTCAGTTGGCCTCGCTGACCGCGGTTGCCGCGACCGCCCTCGGACTCTCCGCGGCGGTGGCGCTGGATCGGATGCCCGTCCGATATGCCCGGCTTCTGATTGCATTCTTCCTGTCGCCGCTCATCGTACCCGGGGTTGTCATCGGCTTCGCGCTGCTGATCTTCTACGCGCGCATCGGCGTCGACAGCACGTTTCTGCGCCTGTTGGGAGGACATGTGCTGATCACGTTTCCCTATGCGATACGAACCGTCCTGGCGGCGCTCGGCGGCATCCGCCCGTCGGTCGTCGAAGTCGCCCAGTCGCTGGGAGCGAGTCCGACGCGGGCGTTCTGGACCGTCACTTTCCCGCTCGCGCGGACCGGCATCGCCGCCGGAGCCATTTTCGCTTTCGTGTTTTCCCTCGACGACGTCGCGGTGAGCCTATTCCTGTCCGATCCCGATCGCTACACCCTTCCCGTGGCGCTCGTCAGCATGCTGCATGCAAACTTCGACCTGACGATTGCCGCGGTCGCGGTGCTGATCATGAGCGCTTCGATCGCGCTGATGCTGCTGCTCGACTGGCTTGCCGGACTCGACCGCGTCGTCGGCTCGGGCTATTACAGAACCTAGCGAAATGACCAGCACCGTTCTCGAAATGCGTCATGTCAGCAAGCGGTATGGCAACGCTTCCGCCGTGATCGACATGTCGTTTTCCGTGCAAAGCGGCCAGATTCTCGCACTGCTCGGTCCGAGCGGATGCGGGAAAACCACGACGCTGCGCATGATCGCCGGATTCGTCGAGCCCGACGAAGGGTCGATCGAGATCGGGGGTCTCGACATGCGCGGCGTGCGCCCGCACGAGCGAAACGTGGGCCTGGTGTTTCAGGACTACGCGCTGTTCCCCCATTTGACGGTCGGGCAGAACATCGCCTACGGCTTGCGCCAGCGCGGCGATGCCAGGGACGCGATCACGCGCCGGATCGGCGAAATGCTGGCGCTGGTCCATCTGGACGGATTCGGCGATCGTCGTCCCGCCGGGCTCAGCGGTGGACAGCAGCAACGCGTGGCGCTCGCCCGTGCGATGGCGATCGCGCCGAACGTGATGCTCCTCGACGAACCGCTGTCCGCGCTCGACGCGAAGCTCAGGCAGGAACTGCGTTTCGAGCTGAAGCAGATTCTGCAGACGGCGCATTGCACCACACTTATCGTGACGCACGACCAGGAAGAGGCGATGAGCCTGGCCGACGAGATCATCGTGATGGATCGCGGGCATATCCTGCAGCAGGGAGACGCCGCAGCGATCTATCATGCGCCTCGCACCCGGACCGTGGCCGAGTTCATCGGCCGCACGAACTGGTTCGAAGGAACGCTTGGACGAGCGATAACGGGGGAGCTTCGTGAATTCGTCGCCGCCGAAGGCCGCTTCCTGGTGCCCGCCGCCGCATCGCCCGACAGCGCGATCGCGCAATTTTGCGTGCGGCCCGAGCGGCTGCGCCTCCTGTCCCCGGACGAGCCCGCGGGCGATGGCCTCAACGTGGTGCTGGGCACCCTGGCGAGCGCGGCGTACCTCGGTTCGGAAATCCATCATGCGGTCGTTCTCGCGACGGGCCGCACGATCATTTGCGTGGAACAGAACCGGGATCAGCGGCTGCCGGCCGCCGGCACGCAACTGATGATCACGTTCCGGCCCGCCGACTGCATTCTCACCGCCTGAACCCGTGCCGCCAACAGAGAGGAATCGACGATGCCCGTTGTGATTGCCAATGGCGTGCGGACGTATTTCGAGATTGCCGGCGAGGGCGAAGCACTCCTTCTCGTTGCCGGCAACGGCATGGACCACACGGCGTTTCGGGATCAGATCGCAACGTTTGCCCGACATTTTCGCTGCATCACCTACGATCTGCGGGGCATCGGGAAGAGCGATGTACCGGAATCGGGTTACACGGTGCCCGACATGGCGCGTGACGCATTGGGCTTGCTCGCCGCGCTGCAAATTCCCGCCGCACACGTGGCAGGCTACTCGCTGGGTGGCGCGATCGGGCAGCAGATGGCGATCGACGCGCCGGATCGCGTGAGCTCGCTGTCGCTCTATTCCGCGTTCTCCCACGTCGAGCCGTATCTTCGCCGGCGCTACGAGCTTCTGGTCAAGATTCTCGCCGAGACGACGCCCGAGCTGTGGGCGATGTTCACGACGTTCAGCGCATTTGGCGAGGAGTACATCAACGCGCACGATGACGACGTGGAAAAGGAGGTCGCAGCTGCGCACCGCGCGCTGGCTCGGCGCCGGCGCTCCATCGAAGGTCGGTCTGGCCGGACACTACAGGGCCATCCTCGCGCACGATGTCCGGTCGCGCCTGTCCGCGATTCGGTGTCCGACCTGGATCGCCGTGGGGAGCTCCGACCCGGTGACGCCGCCGTCGTACGCACGCTACCTGCACGAACGAATTGCAGGATCGCGTCTTTGCATCTACGCCGGCGCGCCGCATCGCCTGCTCAATTTCACGCCGGATTTCACCGCGGACGCGCTGGCTTTCCTGCTCGAGGCGCGTCGCGCGGCGTAGCGCGCCAGGCGATGTCGACCCCTCGTCTTCCGGTGTATATTCGCCGCAGAATCGATGGCGCGCTTCCTCGATGAAGGATTCCTGCGTGAGCTCCGTGATCATTTCCGCCGACTCGCACGTGCTCGAGCCCGGCGATCTCTGGACAAAGTCGTTGGGCCGCCGCTTCGGCGATGCGCTGCCGCGCATCGTCAGCGGCTTCGGCGGCCACGAAGGCACGTTCTTCTATCTCGGCCGCCCCGGTGAAGCGGCCAGGATCGATGAGCTCGTCAATGCAGTCGGCGACGACCAGCGGGTCAAGGAACTCGTGCAGGCCGGCAGCGATCCCGTTTTCCGCCTGAAGCTGATGCAGGCCGACGGCGTTTCCGCCGAGGTCCTCAACCCGACGTTCGCGTTGTGGGTGCCGCGCATTCCGGATCCGGCGATGCGCCGTGCGTGCGCCGAAGTGTTCAACGACTGGATCGTCGAATATTGCGCAACCGCGTCAAACCGTTTGCTCGGTGTCGGCATCGTACCCATCGACGACGTCGATTGGGCGGTCAACGAGGCGAAGCGCATTATCCGGCGCGGGGCGCGAGGCATCATGGTGCCGACGCAGCCGATCGACGGCGCAGCGCCGTACCGCAGCGCGGCTTACGATCCCTTCTGGGCCGTACTGGAGGACGCGCGTGTACCGGTGACGCTGCACATCGTGACCGGCCGTGTGCGCGACCCGTTCACGTATCACGGCGCCGACGAGCGCGGCGAGGTTCCGCGCTCGTTCCTGGAGCTGTTCGGGGAAGCGGCTCCCGTGCTCGCCAACGAGTTCATTTTCGGCGGCATCTTCGACCGCTTCCCGAAGCTGACGATCTTTCTTTCCGAATACGATGCGTCGTGGCTGCCGATCCTCAAATATCGCGTCGACCGCATCGAGAAGTTTCCCGGTCTCACACCGCTGAAAAGGCGCGCGCGCGCGTATCTCGAGGAGAACGTTTTCGTGGGCATCATCAACGATCCGCTGGCCGCCCAATTGCGCCACGAGATCGGCGTCGATCGAATCATGTGGGGTTCCGATTTCCCGCATCCACCCTGTCCGTATCCCCACACCCGGGAGCGCATCGGCGAAATCCTGGCCGGCATTCCGGACGCCGATCGCACGGCGATGATCGTGGGGAACGTCAGCCGTCTTTACGGCATCGACGTCGCCGCGCTCGCAACATGAACGGCACGCTCGACATCGTCGGCGCCACTCTCATCGACGGGATTGCCGACCGGCCAAAGAGCAACTGCTCGCTGCGGGTAAAGGACGGCCGAATCGCCGCGCTTTGGGAGGGCGCGCGCGCCCCGGCCGAGGCGAATGGCCCCGCCGACCGCATGATCGATGCGACGGGCAAGACGGTGATGCCGGGCCTGATCGACGCGCACTGTCATATCAGCTACGGCGAGGGCCGAAGCGCCGAGGAGGTCGACGTCTACGGCGGCGCCGAGTGGGCGGCGGTGCGCGCGGTGTGGAATTGCGCCAAGGTGCTGCGCGCCGGCGTCACGAGCTTCTGCGACCCGGGATCGACGTGGCTCGTGGCCGTTACCGCGCGCGACGCCATCGCCAGCGGCATGTTCGCGGGACCGCGGATATTCGCGGCCGGTCGTCACATCGCCGCCGACGGCGGATTTGCCGACTATTTTCCGTCCTGGCTCGGGATGCCGGTCTCCGCGGAGGGCGTTTTGTGCCATACGCGCGACGAGATGGTCCGCGAAGTCCGGCAGCAGGTGAAGAATCGCGTCGACGTCGTCAAGATGAGTGGCGACAGCCAGGCGCAGGAGCGGCTCGATGCGGCGGGCCCGTGCCTCTCCGACGAGGAGATGCAGGCGATCGTCTCCACCGCGCACGCGCTGGGGCGCAAGACGACGATCCACGCGCGTTACCCCAACACGGTCGCCGCCGCGGTGCGCGCCGGCGTCGATTGGGTGATTCATGCGTCGTACATGCGCGACGGCGACATCGGATTGGTCCGCGATGCCGCTATCCCGATCTGCCCGACCTTCACGTTCACCGCCAACATCGTCGAGTGGGGCCGCGACGTCGGCGTCGATCCGAACTACATCGACGTCAAGAAGCGCGAGCTCGATGCGCTCGCGCGCATCCATCGGCGCGGGCACGAAGCCGGCATTACGATGCTCGCCGGATCGGAAGCGGGCTTTTCGGTGACCCCCTACGGCGAGTGGCACGCGCGGGAACTCGAATTGATGGTCGAGCTCATCGGCATGAGCCCGATGGCCGCGATCAAGGCAGCGACCAGCAACAATGCTGCGGCGTTTGGCTGGGCCGGCGACGTCGGAGTCCTCGCCCGCGGCGCTCGCGCGGACATCCTGGTCGTCGACGGCGATCCGCTGGCCGACATCGCCATCCTCGGCGATCCGAAGAAGATCCTGACTATCCTGCACGATGGAGATGAAGTGGATCGTGCGCAGCCGATTCCCGAGCGGAAGCGGATGGCGCACGAACGGGGGTTCAACGTGTCCCAGCAGAAGCTGGGACGCATGGAAGCCAAGAGGAGGTCGTCGCAATCATGAACAAGTTCACTCGCCGTAGTTTCCTCGCCAGCAGCGCCGCATTGATCGCGGGAGCAAGCGTGCCGGGTCGAGCGCAGGCGCCGGTTCCCCTCACCGGCATCGACTGGGGTGGACCGCTGATCGAGGCGACGCGCAAGATCAGCGAAAGCGACAAGAACGTCAACATCACATGGGAGCTGCATTCGGGCGGCGCGGGAACGGTGCTGCCGAAAATCAAGGCCGCGTGGCCCAATCCAAAGTACGACATCGTCGCCGCGTGGAATCCGGTGTACGTGACGATGGTCAACGAGGATTGGCTGGAACCGCTGACCCCCGACGAGTTGCCGAACTTGCGCGACGTGCCGCGCGAGTACTTCTTCACCGACAAGAACGGCGCGATCATCAACGTGCCGCGCAGCCTGGCGGGAATGTTCTGGGGCTATCGTGCTGACACCGCACCGGTGAAGGTCGAGCACATCGAGCAATTGTTCGATCCCAAGCTCAAGGGCCAGATCTGCTGGCCGGGACCCAGCATCAACTCGAACCTGCAGCTGCTGTCGCTCGCGCTTTCGGCGGGAGGCAACGAGCAGAACATGGAGCCGGGCTGGGATCTTCTGAAGAAGCTCGCCAAGTCCGGAAACATCGGCCGCGTGGCGCAGACGGAAACCGACTTCATCAATTCGATCTCCACCGGAGAGACGTCGGTGGCCTTCTGGAACATGTCCCCCTGGAAAAAGCTGTCGACGAACTTTCAGATCAAGGTGCTGACTCGCGTGCCGGATGAAAAGGGCATGAAGGCCTTCATGTACCAGGATGGCTGGGTCGTGCTGAAGACGTCGAAGCAAAAGAAGGCGGCGAAGGAATATCTCAACGCCTTCATCAGCCCGGAGAACAACGAGGCGTTCAACCAGATGCTGGGGCAAGGGACGACGAACCGGAAGGCGAAGTCGAGCGGGTTCGCGGAAAATATCTCGTTCAAGGGCGATGAGATCGCGAAGTACGCGTACTTTCCGAATTTCTCGCTCCTGGCGGCGCAACTCAACGATACGGTCAAGCGCTTCGAAACGGAAATCGTCACGTTGCTGTAACGGGATTCGGGCGGGACATCGGCGTGCGGCGCGGAGGCGGCCTCGTCCTGCCTGCGGTAGTCGCGGTGGCGGTGCTGCTCGTCGCGCCGCTGATGCTGGTCGGCGACGAGAGCTTCCGCCACTTCGTGCCGGGGCGCGTGGGTTCCGCAAGCGGCGCGTCGTTGACCCTGCAGAACTACGCCGATCTCATTCGTCCTGCTTACGCGCGCTATTTCGCGGACACGTTCAGGATCGGCCTGATCGCAACGCTCTTTGCGCTCCTGCTCGCCTATCCGATCGCCTATCGCGTCGCTCGAGAAGCGCGACCCCGCGTACGCCGTGCGTGGATCGCGTTTCTGGTCGTGATGCTGTTCCTCAGCATCCTCATCCGCGTGTATGCCGTATCGCTGGCGGTAGGGCCGGCGGGCTTCGGTCGCGGCCTCGCGGGATTGCTGGGCCTTTCGCTCAACAGCCGAGGCTACGCCGAGCTGTCGATCATATTCGGGCTCCTGCACTGTCTGATTCCGATGGCGACGATCGTGCTGCTCGCGCCGCTGCAGGCGCTCAATCCGGGGCTCGTCGAAGCCGCGCAGGCACTCGGCGCTCCCGCCTGGAAGGCCCACGCGACGATCACCCTTCCGCTTTCCGCGCGCGGCGTCCTGGCGGCATTCATGCTCTGCTTCACGTTCTCGATCAGCGCCTTCGTGATTCCGATGGTGCTGGGCAAGGGTCGCGTCCTGTTCGTGTCCAACCTCATCTACAGCCGCTTCGGCGAAATCGGCAACTATCCTGGCGGGGCCGCGCTTTCGATTACGCTGCTCGCGCTCTCGCTCATCGTGGTCTACACGCTCGACCGTGCCGCGCGCATCCGCCACGACATTCGGTCATGACCGGAAGAAGAGAACCAATGAAGCAATTCCACAACCCGGAACCGTTCCGGTCGGAAAACCGGCCCTACGCAATGGCGGTCAAAGCGGGCAAGCTGGTTTTCCTGGCGGGTCAGCTCGGGGTCGCGTTTGTCGACGGCAAGCGAACGGTCGTGTCACCCGGCAGCGCCGAGCGGCAGATCGAGCAGATCTTCATCAACATGCGCTCGGTGCTGGAGGGCATCGGCGCGGGTCTTGGCGACGTCTGCTGGATTCAGATTTTCGTGACGGACATCGACGATCGGCTGGGCATGGATGCGGTGCGCCGGCGTTACTTCGGCGAGTCGGAAATGCCCGCAGCGACGATGGTGGAGGTGTCGCGGCTCGCCCTGCCCGGCTCGGTCGTGGAGGTGAATGCGATTGCGGTGATCGAGGATCGATGAATATCGCAAGCGGAGAAAATCGCAGGCGACACGGAACGCCGGCTCAGAGCGCCGCCGTCGCCTGAAACTCGATGAGCAGACCCGGGTCCGCAAGATGATTGACTTCGACGATCGTGCTCGTCGGAAGCTGGTCCTTGAAAAACTCCATCCGCGCCGCGACGATTTCCTTGAATTGCCGTATGTCCGTCGTGTACACGACGATGGACACGATGTCCGAAAGCGACCCGCCCGCCGACTCCAACACCACCTGCATGTTGCGGATGGCCTGACGCGCCTGTTCCGCCATGTCGCCGCGCCCGACGAGATTGCCGTCCGCATCGCGCGAAAGCTGGCCGGACAGGAATATCAGCGAGGTCGGGTTGTCGACCCTGATGTAGTGATGGTAGATGCTCGCGCGGACGTTTTTCAGACCAGGTGGATTGCCGCGAGTGATCTTGGTCATGCGTCTTCCCCGTCAGGCGCGATGATGCGCGTGCGTAACGGCGCAAACCCTTCGATGCCGACCTCGACGACATCTCCGGGCCTGAGGTAGAGCGCCTCGGCATCGGGCTGACCCATTGCAGTGCCCGCCGGCGCCCCCATCGCGATCAAGTCACCCGGCTCGAACGGCATCCAGCGGGAGAAGTGCTCGAGAACCTCGCCGACGCGAAAGATCATGTCGCCGGTATGCACGCGCATCCGTTGCTTTCCATTGACCGTGCAGGTGATCCAGAGGTCGTGCGGATCGGGGACTTCATCGAGCGTAATGACGAAGGGTCCGACGGGCCCGAATCCGGGCATGTTCTTCGAGGCCCAGAACCGGGTACCCGAGGCGACTTCCCGCTTCTGGATCTCGCGCGCGGTGAGGTCGTTGGTCACGGCGATCCCGGCGATATGCGACATCGCGTCGCCGCTCGCGACGCGGAAAGCGCGCTTTCCCACGACGAATGTGAGTTCCGGCTCGTAGTCGAGCGTCGTAATCCCGTTGGGCCGGACTACGCGCGCGTCGTCGCCGACCATGACCGAGTTCAATTTCACGAATCCCGTCGGCTCCTTGGGAATCTCCTTGATCAGCTGATTTCGAACCAGCTCCTCGAGGTGCGACTTGTTGTTCTTGCCGACGCAGAAGAACACGTTCGGATCGGCGATGGGGGGAAGCAGACGGACCTGGTCGCGACGCCAGCGAATGCCATCGCCGACCGTCACGCGCGCCGCGGCATCGAGACTGCGTCTCGCCGCCGCGAGACCGGACGGGCCCGCCGCGATCAGCGCTTTGAGAGAACCGGGGAGCCGATCTTGTCCAGCGCTGGCAGACAATCCTGCGGCGGCCTGAAGGTCGACGACGTCGCCATCGAGCCATGCCCCGAGCGTGGGTTTCGCGTTTGAATCGGCGCGGACGAAAGTGAGCAGTTTCATGGATCGCGTGGTCGCATCGGTCGATGGTCGGAGGATGCAAACATAGCATGCAAATTGATCGACGAGACGGTGGCGGCAGGAAGCTACGGCGACGCTTCGTCGGGCCATTCGACGACGTGATCGTACAGATCGATCGCCGGCGGCTCCGCCGGCGGATTCGCGTTGCTCCCCAGGTACAGGAACCCGACGATGGCGTCGGTGGGTGCCAGACCGAAAGCGGATTTGATTTCAGGGTCATACGCCGCTTCACCGGTCTTCCACGCGCAGCCGAATCCGAGCGCGAAAGCGCTGACCATGACATTCTCCGCAGCGGCTCCCGCGGACAAGATCTGCTCGATCACCGGGATGTTGCAATGTTCGTCGACCTTCGCGGCAACCACCAGGATCAGGGGTGCCCGCAGCGGCTTGCTCTTCTCTCTTTCGATCTGCGCAGGCATCGCGTCCGGGTGACGCCGCAGGAGCGTCTTGCCCATCAACGCGCCGAGCCGTTCCCGCGCGGCTCCGCGTATGACGGTGAATCGCCAGGGCCGGAGTCGACCGTGATCGGGCGCCCGCGTCGCAGCGGACAATATCGAGTGAAGCGCGAGTTCGTCAGGTCCCGGATCGACGAGTAACTTGCCCGAAACCCGCGTCGTAAGCGCTGCGATCGCTTCCATGAGACAAGGCTCCCGTCGATGGGTAGGGGATCAAAAAATCGCCGACAGCGGCGGCGACCGAGACAAGCGCCTGGCTCATCCGATCGCGGCGCTCATCATGCGCCGCCGCGCGCGGCGGCAATGGCCTCGAGGAGCGTGAGGGGCTCGTGCGCGCCCGAAACCGCGGTTCTGCTGTTGAAAATGAAAAACGGCACGCCCTGGATGCCGACGTCGAGCGCTTCCCGACTCTCCTTCTCGACTTCTTCGCGCAGCGCGTCGGATGCCAGCATTGCACGGGCGTCCCGATCCGACCAGCCGGCCTCCGCGGCGAGCCGTGCGAGCTCGTCAGGATCGCCGATGCGCCGGCCTTCGAGGAAGTAGGCGCTGAAGAGCCGCTCGACCAGCGCCGCCGCGTCGCCTTGCTGTTGAGCCCACGCAATGAGCCGGTGACCATCGAAGGTATTCGGCTGGCGTTCGATGCGGTCGAACCGGAACGGAATATCGACAGCGTCGCCGGCGTTTTGCACGCGAGCGTATATCTCGTCGGCGCGAGCCGCGCCACCGAACTTCTGCGCGAGATAGCTGGCGCGTGGTATTCCATCGGCCGGAAGATCGGGATTCAGCTGGAACGGATGCCAGCGGACATTAACGCCGAGCGCCGGCTCGGTGCGTGCGAGATCCGCGAGCGCGCTGTCGAGCTTGCGCTTGCCGATGAAGCACCACGGACACACGAGGTCCGAGATCACGTCGACCACGAGAGGGGGCGCAGCTTGCATAACCGTCAGTCGTCCTTGCGTTTGAATTCGCTTTCGCTGCCGTGTTCATCGACATTGGCAGCCAATTTCTTCCGACAGATAGCTCCTGCAGGTTCGTACGTATTGTCACAAATCGACTGCGCGCTCCGCAGCCGAAGTGCAACTGCGACTTACGGCAGAGAAAGGATGCGTCCAATACCCGCTCTCATCATCGATTCACTTCGGCCGCCTTCAGATGCGCCTCCCGCACCTTCTTCCGCAGCTCCGCTGGCGCCAGAACCTCAACCCCGGCTCCATGCTTGAGGATCTCGAGCAGCAGCTCGCGATCGTCGCGGTACGGCAGCTCCAGCGTGTAGCGTCCTGACGGATCGAACACGCCCCGCTGGTCCGGATGCCATATTTCCGAGCCGACCCAGCGCGCCCGCTCGGCGGAGAAGCGCAGCGTCGCCCAGGTCACGTCGTCGCCGCCGCGCATGATGCCGTAGCCGGTTGCGAGGTAGTCGTCGAGCGCCTTCACCGATACTTCGCGCGCGGTTTCGTCAAGCAGCCGCGCACTCCTGATGCCGTCGATCGCGAACGTGCGGAGGTCATTGCGAAGATGACACCAGCCGTCGAGATACCAGTTGCCGCGGTAGTGAACGAGGCGCTGCGGCGAAACGTCCCGCTCCGACGTCTGGTCGGTGCTTCGCGCGTAGTAGACGACATGGATCCGCCGCCGCTTGAGCGTCGCGCGTCCGATCTCCTCGAAGTGCTCGAGCGGCAGCTTGCGCGGCGCGAACGCGAGCAGGCGGATCCGCTTGCGAACCTCCGCGGCCGACGCTTCGCCGGTGCCGAGAATCGCGGTCAGCCGCGCGCGCAGCGGGGCGATGTGCGGACCGATGAGACCGCCGTGGTCGAGCGACGCGAGCAAATGTTCCATCATGACAAGCGCAAATACCTCGGCCTCGGTGAACCACAGGCCGGGCAACGAGAACCGCGGCCCCGCCGCCGACTGCTTGCCGTAGCGGTAACCGTCGGCGTCCGCATCCCAGACGATCGGCGCGTTCAAGCGATCGCGCATGTACTCGAGGTCGCGCTTGAACGTGGCGAGCGACACCTCGAGCTCGTCGAGGAACGCGTGGCGCGGCACGACGCCGCGCTCCTGCAGGAGCTGGTCGATCCGGTAGAAGCGTTCGGTGCGATCCATTTACGACGTGGGCAGGCCGTCGGCGTACTCGCGCAGCCAGCATAGCGTGTTGACGAGCTCCATCTGCGCAGGGCTGTTGCAGTGGATGTGCAGCAGGTCGGGGCTCGCGACGACGAGCGCCAGGCACTTCGCGCGCGAAACGGCAACGTTCAGCCGGTTCTTGTCGTAGAGGAATTCGATGTTTCGCGGAAGGCAATCGCCGTTCGACGTCGTCATCGACACGATGACCGCCTCCGCCTGCTGGCCCTGGAACTTGTCGATCGTACCGACGCGCGCGCCCGCGGGAAGCATCGACTTCAGCAGGTTCACCTGGGCGTTGTACGGCGCCACGACGAGGACGTTGTCGATCGTCATGCGCCGCTGCGCTGCCCTCCTTGTCGACATACGATTGGGCCAGCAGACTTGCGAACATGTCCTTCACGACCACCGCTTCCTCCTTGCTGCTCTGCGTGCAGCCGTCGTGTCGAACGGCGAAGAACCGAATCCCCGTCGGCCGCAGCGCTGCGTGCGCCGAACCGTTCAGCACCAGGCGCTGGTTCCGGTTGGCGGGCTCGGGCGCGAGGCGTCCGTCGTAGACCGCGTCCGAAATGAAGCGGCACACGTCCTCGTGCATGCGCCACGTCGTGCCGAGAAAGATGCCGCGATCGTCCGCGACCGTCGCCTGTCCGTCGAGCAGGAATTCCAGCGTCGACTCGCCCGAGCGGCCCGGATGCACGCCCTGGATCGGCTGCCCGAGCTGCATCTGGTCGCCGAGCAGGACGATGTTGCGCGCCGACGTGCCCATCGCGACGAGGTTGGCGAGCGAGACCTGCCCGGCCTCGTCGACGAACAGGTAGTCGAGGCTCGCTTCGAGTTGCGGATCGGCGAAGAGCCATGCGGTGCCGGCGATCAGCTGGGCATCGGCTTCGAGGTCGGCGTTGGCATACACGTCCACGATGAACCGGCCGGCGAACGCGCTCTCGGGGTCCTGCCTGCTCGATTTCTTGACGCCGGTGAACGGCGAAGCCTTCCTCGTCCGCACGCTCCTCGACCGCCTTCAGCAGGTTGTTGATCACCTTGTGGCTGTTCGACGCCACGCCGACGCGCTTGCCCTCGCGCAACAGTCCGAGGATCAGCTGCGAGCCGATCGTCGTCTTCCCGGCGCCCGGCGGCCCCTGCACGAAGAGGTAGCTGTCCTCGAGCGCCGTGACGGCCTGCAGCGCGACTCGCCACCGTATCGCCTTTCCCGGCGAGGACCGGCGCTCCCGGAGGATGGCCGCGCAGCACGGGCGCATCCCTGCGCAGCAGCGCGCGCAGCGCCGCGAAGCGGCCGATCGCCCCGTGCGATGGAGTCCGCGAAGCGCCACACCGCATCGCGCAGCGCGTCGGTGTTGATCGGACCTTCCGGGCCGATCGACATCGTGTCGGGTACTTCGCGCTGCCGGCCGATCTTGATCTCGATGGTTCGATCTCCTCGTCGAGCGCGACGATTTGCCCGAGCGATTCGCGTCGTATCGGTCCTGCGGCACATATCACCGACGCGGAGCTTCGTCTCCTGCTCGCGGGTAGTCGAACGCGTAGACGAAAGACTGCTTCACCGGCACCGGCGGCTTGTCCGTCCGCGTGAGCCCGCCCAGGCACTCGAAATCGTCGATCAGTTCCTCGTTCCGTCATGTCCTGCCGCGTGAACATCGCCCACCACGCGGGCTTCGCCGCGCGCCGATGGAAATCGAGGAGATCGAACACGAGCGCGCGCAGATGCGCCGTCCGGTCCCCACGTCGCGGGATCGCCGGGCAGGCCGCCGAGCAACGCTGCGCGATGGCGCGCAAGGCCCTCTTCGACGAGGCGAATCCTCTCCGAACGAGCCTGGACCTTGGCATCCTCCTGCTGCGCTTCTCCGGAAAACCACGGCAGCGCTGTCGGCCGCTTCGTCAGCAGCCAATCCCGCAAGCAAATGGGTCGAACGACAATCGTCTTCGTTATAGCTCTGGATCTTCCCGAGCTCCGCAGCGTCCTGCGTCTCGCGCCAACGTTCGTAGTGAACGATGCTCGCACCGGCGGTCTGCACCTCGCCTTCGCGCGCCGCCATGTAGAAGACCTCGATGTCCTTGATCGACAAGCCCGGCTCCGACGTGCGGATCGACTTCGCGCACGACCTTGTAGAGATCGACGAAGCGCTCCCGCGCGCAGCAGGTCGTCCAGCTCCGCCTCGCGCGTGCCGTGCAGCGACATCAGCCGCTCGAGCGCGCTCGGCTCGTACGCGCGAGTAGTGGTAGATGTGCATGCCGCGGAAAGCGGCGCATGCGTTCCACCAGGAAGTCCATAAGCTCCTCGAACGCAACACGCTCGGCGGCGCGGTCGTGCGCCCAGATCGGCTTGAACCGCGGCGCGCCGTCCTCGACGTAACGCAGGCCGAACAGGTATTCGAGCCCCTCGTCCTCGAACGGATCGCCCTCCATGTCGAAGAACACGTCTCCCGCATCGGCGTCGGGCAGCCGGTAGAAACCGCGCCTGTGCTCGGGATCGAGCGCGAGCAACTCGACGTCCGGCTTGCCCGTCCGGCGGCGCGCAAGCTGCAGCGCCGCCTGCGAGCGCAGTTTCGTCACCGTCGCAGGCTGCAGCTTCACGACGCGCGCATCGGCGGCAAGACCTGCGAGCGCCTCGACCGTCCGCGTGCCGGCGTCCTGCAGCCGCTCGATCTGCTTGCGAGTGATGCCTGCGACCTGGTTCAGATGGTCGTCCGCTTTCCAGCGCTCATCGCAGAGGTCGCGCCACGTGCAGAATTTGCAGTAATCGCATTGTTCCGGATACGTGTCGTTCGGATGCTGCGCGATGAATGCCAGAAAACGATTGCGCGCCTGCCGGAAGTAGCGCGAGTAGTTGGCGACGCGGAAGGACAGCTCCGTCCCGTCGCCGAGGGCGAGATGCATCGATTGCGGGTCGACGCTCTTGCACGCTCGCGAGCAGATCGGAATAGAACGCGAGCTGCACGACGAACTTGGCCTTCGCGCTCCGCGCGAGCTTCGTGTCGAGCACTTCGTAGCTGTATGCGCCGAGCGCCGACGGCCGCTCGACGCGCCGCAGGAAATCGGCGTGGCCGTAGAGCTCGCCGCGAAGGAAGCGTCGCCTGGAAGATGACGTCGTGCCCCTCCGCCATTGCGCGCCGCGTTTCGCCCGCAAGCTCCGCGGGGTCGCCCTGACCGCGCATCTCGGCGACGCGCAGGCCCTTGGCCTTCAGCGCGGCGAGGAACTCCGCCTCGTGCGCGTAACCCTTGTTCTGGATCAGGACGGCCGACTCGTCGTCCTTGCGCGCGCGCAAGCGGCGTCACGAGGTCGGTGAGCCCGAGCGTCGTGATGTGCTCGCACTCGAGGAATCCGACGAGGTCGGTCGCGGAGAAGAGCGTCGTGCGGTGGCGTATTTGCATGGGGACACAGCATGCGCCGAAGCAGGCTCACCTGGTGAGCCCGGCACGCCGAACAAGTTCGCGAAGTGCCTCCCCGCGGAGTCTGATCGAGCGGCGGGCTACCACCCCGTCCGGGCAAGGTTCGGCACGACATCGAAGTGCTGGTCGCGGCTCAGCACCGGGAGCCGGTGCTGCAGCGCAAGGGCGGCGATCCAGGCATCGTTTGCCGGGATCGGTCGGCCCGACCGCCTGAGAGCCACGCGCAATGCCGCATAGCAGACGGACGTCGAATCCGTAATGGCAAGAATATCGAAATTGGGAAGTTGCGCCTGCAGCCACGCTTCGTACGCCGGACGATGCCGTGACTCCGCGATTCCATAGCGAAACTCTCCAAGAACGATGACTGGAATGGCGGCTCGCGCCTGACGTCGCAAAATGTCGCCGACGGCGTTATCCCCATCCACGAACGCAGACAGCGCGTTCGTGTCCAGGATCACGCGCGATCCTCGGGCTCGATCTGCTCGAATGCCTCGTCGATGCGGGCCTGGACCTGCGCACGTCTCCTTTCGCAGTCGACGCAATTTGCCGAATCCCTCCATCCATTGCGGCTCGCAATGCTGCGCATCAGCGGCGTTGGAGGCGAGCTTCTCGTGCAGCGCTTCAGTCATGAATTGCTTCAGCGTCTGTCCGCGCTCCGCGGCCTTTGACTTGGCCTTTCGGAACAGTGGATCGGGGATTTCGATGGTTGTTTTCATCCTTCCCATATTACCATATATACGGGTCGCCGGTTCCGCACCGGCCGCATCGTGATGGAAAATTGTCCGCGGAACCTTATATAGCCTCGACCTCGAACTCCGGCACCTGCAGCGCGCGCGGCAGCACCTCGACCTGCTCGATCTCGCCGATCTCGCGGCCGTCGGGCACGACCTTCAGCTCCTTGAAGCGCCGCGCCGACACCAGCACGCGCGTCTCGAGCGACGCGACCGCACCGTTGTACGCGCCAACGGCATCGCCGAGATTCTTCCCGACCCGGGCCCAATGCCCCGCCATCGTCGACATGCGATCGTAAAGCTGCCGGCCCAGCTCGCTGATCTCCTGCGCGTTGCGCGCCAGCGCCTCCTGCTTCCAGCCATACGCGATGGCGCGCAGCATCGCGATCAACGTCGTCGGCGTCGCCACGATCACCTTCTCCCGCACGCCGAATTCGATGAGCTCGGGATCCTGCTGCAGCGCGGCCGAGAAGAACATCTCGCCGGGCAGGAACAGCACGACGAGATCGGGCGTCGGATCGAACTGATCCTGGTACGACTTGCGTCCGAGCCGCGTCATGTGATCGCGGACCTGGCGTGCGTGATCGACGAGGCGCAGCTTGCGCAATTCGTCGTCGTCGATCTCGGTAGCCTCGAGGTACGCGGCTAGCGGAGCCTTCGCGTCCACGACGATGTTCCCGCCGCCCGGCAACCGCACGACGAGGTCGGGCCGCATCCGGCCGTCCTCGCCTGTCGACGCTCGCCTGCTCGACGAAGTCGCAATGCGCGAGCATCCCGGCCATCTCCACGACCTTGCGCAACTGCAGCTCGCCCCAGCGCCCGCGCGCCGCGGGCTGGCGCAGCGCGTTGACCAGATTCGACGTTTCGCGGCGCAGATCCCCCTGCCCTTCCGCCAGCGAGCGCACCTGGGTGGTGAGCGACTGATACGCGCCTTCGCGGACCTTCTCGATGTCGTGGATGCGGCCGTCGAGCTTGTCGAGCGACAGCTTCACCGGCGCGACGAGTTCCTGGATCGCCTGCTGGCGGCGTTCGAGATCGCCTTGCGCACCCTGCTGGAATTTGCCGAGCGTCTGCGCCGCCAGATCGAGGAACATCTGGTTGTTCGCCTGCAGCGCCTGGCCGGACAACGCGCGGAACGCACTCGTGAGCTGCGCCTGGGCCTCGTCGAGGACGGCGAGCTTCTCGCGCGTCGACGCGCGCTCCGATTCGAGCTCGGCCGTAAGCCGCGCCTTCTCCGCGTTCAGTTCGCTCGCCGCGTGCCGATGACCTTCAAGATCGAACACCGAGGCCTGGAGGCGTTCGACGTCCCGGTCGCGCGCGGCGATGCGCTCGCGCGAGCACGGCCCGCTCGGCGTCCATCGACGCCTTCCCACGCTCGAACGCGCCGTGGACGTGCTGGCGCAGGTACGCCCAGGCCACTCCGCCCCCTGCCGCGAGTCCAATCACCATCGCAAGAACGAGGTCCATAGTTTTCTCCTACGCTCGCCGAAGCCGCCGGGTACGGTGCCCGACCGTGCGCACACAGCCATCGGTGGCGACGACCGCGTACAGCCCGCGCAATGCTTCGAGCTGGCCGCCGCGCGCCGCCCCGCTTCGCGCGATGCGCTGGATCGCCGCACGATCGAGCATCATGATGATGGCGCCGTGGTGGTCATGATGCTCGCGACCGAATTCGAGCAGGTGATCGACCGCCGCGCGTGCGATGCCCCGCTGCTGCATCCGTGCCTGCGCGTGCCGGGAGACGATCGGCCCCATCGCAGCGCGGTCGCCCCGTGCAGGGCGATCGGGAAAGCGGTCGTTCGTATTCGGCATGCTCGGCTCCGGAACGCGACGCGCCTCGCGTCACACGCCGATCATGCGGGGGAGCTAGCTCACTGCATGAGCCTGGCTACCGAACGAGCGTTCGCGAGGTTGCCCCTTGGTCGAAGGATTCGCGCGTCCCGGCGATTTACCCGGCTACACGATTCCCGCTGACCCGCTTGACGAGCTCCGGCCGGCGGATCTTGCCGGTCGGCGTCATCGGAAAATCCTGCATGACGACGAGCGCCTCGGGCAGCTTGTAGTCGGCCACCCGGCCCTTCAGGAACGCAACGACCTCATCGAGCGTCAGACTCGATCCTTCCTTCGACGATCGCGCACAGGCAGTTTCGTTCGCCCAGCCGCGGATCGGGCGCGCCGACCATCGCCGCCTGGACGATCTTCGGGTGCTGGTAGAGCAGCTCCTCGATCTCGCGCGGGAAGATATTTCTTGCCGCCGCGGTTGATGATCTCCTTCTTGCGTCCCGCGATGCGCACGTTGCCGTCGCGCGTCCGCGTAGCGGCCGAGGTCGCCGGTGCGAAACCAGCCGTCGGCCGTGAAGCTGTCGCGATTGGCGGTCGGGTTGTCGAGATAGCCGATGTGCACCGAAGGACCCACGCGCGGCGATCTCGCCGACTTCGCCGTGCGGCACGTCGTTCGCCGTCGTCGTCGATCATGCGCAAACCCATCGAGTCGACGCAGGCGACCGACGGTGCCGTTGACCTTGAGCGGGATCGTCGGTGAGCCGCGTGATAGGTGTGATAGCCGGTCTCGAGCATGCCGTAGAGCTCGATCAGCTTGGCGTGAGGAACGGCCGCCTGGAACGCCTTGATCGTCTCGACCGCCGCCGAGGCGCCGCCGGTGATCACGATCGCGCAGCGAGCGAGAGGTCGTGCTTCGTCGAGCGCCGGGGCGTTGAGCATCGCGACGATCGACGCCGGCGCAGTCGGGATGTAGGTGACGCGCTCCGTTGCGATCAGCTCGAGCGCAGCCTCGGCGGAGAACCGCTCCATCAGCACGACGCGGGCGCCGGCCATCGACCGCCTGCACGAGCGTCATGTACCCCCAGTTGAGGCCGACCGGCAGGTAGTCGAGCATCACCTCGTCCTCGGTGACCGCAGCTCGGTGTTGAACGTCTCGGCACGTGCAGAGCGTCGTGTTGAAGCAGTGCAGCACGCATTTCGGATTGCCGGTCGTGCCGGACGTGAAGCACATCCGCATCACGTCGAGCGGCGACATGCGCACGCGATCCGCGTCCGCGATCTCGCGGCGTGTCGTGCACGACCTTGCGCGAAGCTGACGACGTCGCCGGCGGCAACGTCGTCGACGCATACGACGAGCGACAGCTCGGGCAGGCGCGACCGCAGCTCGCCAATCATCGCCAGGTAGTCGAAGCCCTTGAACTGGCGTCGCGCAGACGTAGGCCTCGAGCTGCCGAGAACTTCAGGATGTATTCGAGCTCGCGCGCGCGGAAATCGGCGCTGATCTTGTTCGCCACGGCGCCGATCAGCTCGAGCGAGATAGAACACGACCGGAAATTCGATCCGGTTCGGGAGCTGCAGCGTGACGACGTCGCCGCGCTTGCACGCCGCTGCCGGCGCAGGAACTCGGCGAAGCGCTTGACCTCGCGCCACAGCTCGCCGTAGGTGATGCGCCGGCGTTCGTCGGCAGAGCGCCTCGCGCTGCGGTGCGTCTCGCGCGCGCGCCGCTCGCAGGATTTCGAAGAACGTCTGGTCCGTCCACCAGCCTTTCGTGCGGAAGCGTTCGATGTCCGACGGGCTCGGCGGCCGTGGTATCTCGATCATGAAGTCCTCCGTGCGTTGACGCCTTACCGCACCGCGCGCAGCAATCCGCCATCCACCTGGATCGCCGTGCCGGTGATATAGCGCCCCTGCGGTGAAACGAGCAGCGCGACGAGGCTTGCGATGTCCTCGGTCGTGCCGATCCGCTTCATGGGTATCTCGTCGGTCAACCGGGCCTTCACGACATCGGCGCCCTCGCTGCCGGCGGCGAACACCTTCTGCAGACCGCGACGTGTCGATGTAGCCGGGGCAGATCGTGTTGACGTTGATGCCGAACGGCGCGACCTCGAGCGACAGCGTCTTGGCATAGCCGATGACCGCCGCCCAGCGTCGCGACCGAAAGTCGAAAATCCCGGTATCGGCTGGATCGCCGAGATCGCGGTGATGTTGAGGATGCTGCCGCCGCCGCGCGCCTGCATCGCGCGGCACGACCGCGCGGGCCATCCGCATGACGTACATCAGGTTCTGCTCGATCGCCTTGCTCCACGCCGTATCGTCGAAGCTCAGCGCGAGTCGCCAGCGGCGGCGCGCCATCGTTGTTCACCAGGATGTCGATGCCGCCGAGCTCGCGCCGCACCGTTTCGGCGACACGCATCGCAATCTTCCGCACGCCGGCAATCCGCCTGGATCGGCAGGACCTGCGCACCCGTCTCGCTGCGAAGCCGCGCAGCGGACGCCTGCAGGTCCGCGTCCCGGCGCGCCGTGATCGCGACCGTGGCGCGCTCCTGCGCCAGCGCGCGCGCGATGCCGTAGCCGATGCCCTGGCTTGCGCCGCCGACGATCGCGACCTTCCCTTGCAGTTCAGGTTCATGCGCGCTTCACCTGTTCGAGAAACCGCTCGGCGTTGTCGTGGAAAACGTCGTCGAGCACATCGTCCGCGTAGCCCTCGCTGCGCCAGTCGCGCGACCAGCCGCTCGTAGGTGAACAGCGGGTAATCGGCGCCGAACATCACGCGCTCGCGCAGCCGCCGCGGAATGTCGTGCTTCAGATCCGGCGTGAAGATACTTCGGCGACCAGCCGTGCAGCTTCGTACCAGATATTGCGCTTGTGCATCAGGACGGCGATCGTCTCGGCCTGCCACGGCCAGCCCGGCCGCGCCGCGACGATCTGCAGTTGCGGGAAAGCGGACCGCGACCTGATCGAGATGGCGCGGATGACAGTCGTCGAGCACGATGCCGCCGCCGCCCGGCAACCCCGCACCCAGCCCGGTCGTGCCGACGAAGATCAGCGCCGGAATCTTCGCCTCGATGCACAGCTCGTAGAACGGCTTCCAGGCCGGATCGCTCGCCGGTCCGCTGCCCGAGCCGGACACGGCGAACCCGACGAAGCCGGCGCGTTGTCGATGCAGCGGCGCAGCTCGCGCACGCCCTCGGCGCCGGTGTGCGGGTCGATGTGAATCCAATGGCCCAGGATCACGTCCGGATGCGCGCGCTGCGTCTCGAAGCCGTAATCGTGCACCGGCTTCGCCTCGGCGAGCGGAATGAACTTGGTGAAGCCGAAATCGAGGATCGTGCGCACGCCGCTCTGCCGGAAGTAGTCGGCCATCTCGTCCTCGGTTGCGTATTTCGGCTCCGAATTCCACGTCTTCTTCTGCTGCGCGAGCTCCTCCGCCGTGCGCAGCGTGTAGCCGCGCTTGCGTGCCCCAGTGCGAATGGATGTCGATCATTCTTGTCATGTCAATGTCCCGCCCCGAGATACGTTCGTTCGATTCGCGCGTCGCGCGAGCAGCTCGGCCGACGCGCCGTCGAAGGCGACGCTGCCATTCTCCAGCACGTAGCAATGATCGGCGATGCGCAGCACCTTGCGCACGTTCTGCTCGGCGATCAGGATCGACGCGCCGGCTTCGATGAATCACGCGGACGCGATCGAGGATCGTGTCGAAGACCTTCGGCGCCAGGCCGAGCGACGGCTCGTCGAGCAGCAGCAGCTTCGGGTCGCCCATCAGCGCGCGCCCGAGCGCCAGCATCTGCTGCTCGCCGCCCGACAGGTACGCCGCCGGCTGTCCGCTCCGCTCGTTCAGGATCGGAAACATCCGATGGACGAGCTTCATCCGCTGCTGCACGCGCTGTGCGATCCGTCTGCATGTACGCGCCGAGCTCCAGGTTTTCCCGCACCGTCATCGGACCGAACAGCATCCGGCCCTGCGGAACGTGGATCACGCCCTGCCGCACGATCGCATCGGGCGATGCGCCGCCGAGCTCGCGCTGGTCGAACGTGATCCGTCCGCCGCGCACCGGGTTCAGACCCGGAGATGGCGCGCAGCAGCGCCGTCTTGCCCGCGCCGTTCGGACCCGAGCACGCCGACGATCGCGCCGGTCGGGCACGCGTCAGCGACACGCCCTTCAGCACGTCGATCGCCGTGTAGCCCGAGCGCAACGCCTCAACCGAGAGCATCGGCCGTCTCCTCGCCGAGATAGGCGTCGATCACGACCGTGGCTGCGCTGGATCTCCGCCGGCGTTCCCTCGGCGATCAGCGCGCCGTTCTGCATGACGCTGACCGTGTCGCGCGAGCGCCATCATCACGCGCATGTTGTGCTCGACGACCAGCAGCGTGATGCCCTCCGATTCGGCGAGCGCGCGCGCCGCCGCGATCGCGCGATCCGCCTCGGACTCGCTCATGCCGGAGGTCGGCTCGTCCATCAGCAGCAGCGTCGGCCGCGCCGCGAGCGCGCGGGCCAGGTCCATCCGCTTCAGCACGCCGAACGGCAATTCGGCCGCCGGCACATGGCGATAGCGCCAGCAGCTCGAAGCGCTCGAGGACGCCGAGCGCCTCGCGGGTCGCCGCGGTCTCGCGTCGGCGCGCGCCGGGAGTCGCGAGCGCCGCCGCGGCGAAACCGACCGGCTGCGCGACGGCCCACGCCGACCAGCACGTTGTCGAGCACCGACAGCTCGGCGAACGGCTCGACGTGCTGGAACGTCCGCCCGATGCCGCGGCGGCTGATCGCGTGCGCCGGCGCTCCGGACACGCGGTCGCCGTCGAGCCGCACGATCGCCGGCGTCGATCGGCACCACGCCGGTGATCGCATTGATCACCGTCGTCTTGCCGGCACCGTTGGGACCAATCAGGCCGCGTATCTCGCCGCGCGCGACGCGCAGCGACAGGTCGCGCACGGCGACGACGCCGCCGAAGCGCACCGTCAGCGATTCGACGGCGAGACGGTCGGTCACGGGCGCGCCTCCGCCGTCGACAGCCGGTCGCTGCGGGTGATCCGCCGCGCGGCCGCGCGCCACAGCGTCACGAGCCCGTGCGGCATGAAGATCAGGAACCCGAGCAGGATCAGCGTGTAGATGACGTCGCTGTACTCCTTGACCGGACGCAGCGCTTCGGGCAGCGCGCTCAGCACCGCGGCGCCGATCACCGATCCGCCGACCGAGCCCATGCCGCCGACGACGATGAACGTGATCTGGCGCAGCGCCGCCGAGACGCCGAACTCCACCGGATCGATGAAGCCGACGACGATCGCCTGCAGGCCGCCGGCGAGGCCCGCATAGGCCGCGGACAGCGCGAACGCGGCGAGTCGGACGCGGTGGACCGAAACGCCGAGCGCCTGCGCGGCATGCGGACTCAGGCGCACGGCGTTCAGCTCGCGCCCCACGCGCGAGGCCAGCAGGTTGCGCGCCGTCCAGATCGCGAGCGCGCAGCAGCCGAGCACGATCAGGAAGCGCGCGTACTCGCTCACGCGCACGCCGCCGAGCGCCGCCTTCGGCACGGTCAGGCCGCGCACGCCGCCGGTCACGTCGGCGAACTCCTCGATGACGATCTGCACGATCTGCAGGAAGCCGAGCGTGGCGAGCGCGAGGTAGATGCCGCGCAGCCGGCTCGCCGGTGCGCCGAGCAGCGCGCCCATCGCTGCCGCGAGCAGCGCGCCGAGCGGCACGGCGGCCCAGAACGGCACGGCGAACTTCGCCGTGAGCAGCGTCGACGCATACGCGCCGATCGCCATGAACGACGAATGGCACAGCGAGATCTGCCCGGAGTTGCCGGTCAGCAGGTTGAGGCCGATGGCGGCGATGACGTTGATCATCGCGAGACTCAGCAGATACACCGGGTAGCTGCGCATCGTCGCGGCCGCGGCCGCGAGCGCCAGCGCGGCGGCGATTGCGACGATGGTCGAGGCGCGAACGGCCATCTCACACGCGCTTGATCTCGGCAGCGCCGAAGAGTCCCTGCGGCCGGAACACGAGCAGCCCCATCAGCAGAATGAAGGGGACGAGGTTCTTGAACGTGCTGCCGATGAGCACCCCGGAGAACGTCTCGATCAATCCGACCGCAAGGCCGCCGACGATCGCGCCCGGGATGCTCGTGAACCCGCCGATCACCGCAGCGAGCAACCCGCGCAGCAGGAGCTGCCCGATCTCGGGATTGATGCCGATCAGCGGCGCGACGAGCAGGCCCGCCAGCGCGCCGATCGCCGTGCTGATCGCCCATGACCAGCGATAGACGGTCTCGACGCGAATGCCCATCAGCCGCGCCGCCTCCGGATTGACCGAGACCGCGCGCATCGCCTTGCCGAGGCGCGTCCAGCGGAAGAAAGCCATCACGCCGAGGGTCACCAGCGCGGTGCACGCGAAGATCCACAGCGACGTCGGATTGAAGCGCAGCCCTGCGGCAACGATCGGATCGTTGCCGAACGGCCCGTCGATCGAGTTCGGACTGTCGCCGAAGTGAATCGAGATCGCGCCCTTGATCAGCAGGCCGATCGCGAACGTCGCGATCACCAGCGTGAACTCGGGCGCCTTCACGATCGGCCGCACCAGCACGCGCTCGATCACGATTCCGCCGAGGGCGCCGAGCGCGAGGACGCTGACGAGCACGACCGGGTACGGCAGCGCGAGCTGCGTGAGGATCAGCGCGGCATACGCGCCGAACGTGACGATCTCGCCCTGGCCGAAGTTCAGCACGCCCGACGACTTGAAGGGAATGACGATCGCCAGCGCGACGAGCGCGTAGATGCTCCCGACGCTGATGCCGGCGATCGCGAGCTGAAGGGCGAGCGTGAGGGTCATCTTGCTGGCGTGCATGATCGCACGATCAGGGGCTTGCGCGCGGTGCAAAGCGCGGCATGCGTCGCAGAAGAGCGCAGCGGGCAAGCTGCGTCGTGCGCTCCGCGTCCGTGAACGCCGGTCTACGGCGCATCCGACCGATGGACGGAGCGCGCGCAGCTCCTCGTCAAGTTTGCGGTCTCGGGCCGCGCCACCCGTGACGACCGGCACTCCCAGTCGCGCTCGCCGCGCCTTGCCCGCTGCCCTTGACACGCTGTGCCGATGCGGGACAAGGCAAGCGACCGGCAGATCGCGACGACATCGAAGGTGCCGCAGCGGCAATGATCGATGCGGCACCACTACGTCACTGGTACCGCTTCAGGATGTCGCTCTGCCGCGTGCTCGACCACTTCACCGCTTCCCATTGGCCGTTCTTCACCATCATCGGCACCAGCGTGAGATTGCCGATGTGATGCTTCGTGGAGAACGTGCGCGGCGTCGCGACCGGGCCGACGCGGTAGTCGTGGATGCCTTCGAGCGCCTTGATCAGGCTGTCGGTGGTCAGGTTGCGTGCCCGCGCGCTTCATGCCTTCGGCGAGCACGTACATGTCGCCGTAGGCGAGCAGGTCGAAGTTGTTCGGGCGTCCGGCCGGCGCATTCGGATATTCCTCCTTCCAGGCCGCTTCCCATTTGACCATCTCGGGCGCCTTCGAACCCGGCAGATAGGGAATCAGCGAAAAGCCCATCACGCCTTCGGCGTTGCCCTTGGCGGCGGTGATCAGCGCCGGATCGACCATGTTGCTGCCGACGAAGAACGGCTGCTTGAGGCCGAGCTCCTTCGCCTGGCGCATCGCGATCGCGGCTTCCGCGGGATTGCCGAAGAATGCGATCACGTCCGGCTTGGCCTTCTGCACCTCGACGAGCTGCGGCGTGAAGTCCTTGTCGCCGATGTTGAATTCGACGCGGGTTGCCGGCGCCATCTGGAACCAGTTCTTCAGCTTGTCCGTGGTCGCGTCGCCTTCGTTGCGCGGATATTCTTCGCGTCCGCTCATGATCGCGATCCGCTTGGCCTTGTAATGCGTCACGAGAAACTCGGCGTAGAGCTCGCCGTAGCGCGCCGTTTCGGTGGTGCCGCCGCGGAACAGATTGCGCGCATGCGGCCACGTGACCTGCGGCGCCGACGCGATCGACACGTAATATGGGACGCCCTTTTCCTTCATGTAGTCGACCGCGCCGACCGTCGCGTTGCTGCCGCCGACCGACATCACCGCGAAGACCTTGTCCTCCTCGACGAGCTTCTTGACGGCGGCGAGCGCCTTCGTCGGCGAGTGGCCGTCGTCCTCGAACACGACGGCGATCTTGCGGCCGTTGACGCCGCCCGCCGCATTGATCTGCTTGACGGCCAGCAACATTCCGTCGCGTCCCGCGAGGCCGATGTACGCGGCCGGGCCGGTGATCGGGCCGTGCGCACCGATCGTGATCGTGTCGGACGTCACGCCCGCCTGCTGCGCAGCCGCAGGCAGGACGACGCAAAGCAGCGCAGCACACGCGGCGAGCAGCAGCCTCTTCATGGTTCTCCTCCGATGGCCGGTTTCGGCTCTGATGAAAACTGACTGGGCGCTCAGCGTACGACCGCGGCGATTCGATTGTCAAGGCACGCAGCACTGGTGCAACGCCTTGCCGCAGGACATCGGGTTGCAGTAAGCTGACCTGATCCGATGCTCAGAACCCGACGACAATCCGTGGAACAGTCCGCACAGACCGGCGATCGGCGAAGCCACCAGCGGCGCGTCCAGTCGGTCACCAAGAACCCGGACCTGGTGCGCGAAACGCCGCGAGGCGCTCATCAACGCCGCCATCCAGGTGTTCGTGGAAAAAGGCTTCCACAACGCGACGGTGCGCGACATCGGCCGCGCGGCGAACATGACGCAGGGCACGATCTACAACTACGTGCGGTCGAAGGACGACATCCTGTACCTGGTCTGCGACCGGATCGTCAGCGAGTACAACGACCAGACGCGCAAGGCGGTGGAGCATGCGCGCGACCCCGTGAGCCGCGTGCGTGCGGCGGTGCGCGCGATCTCGGAAGTCATGTATCGCCACCGTCGCGAGATCCTGCTGATCTACCAGGACAGTCACCTGCTCGAGCCGCGGTCGCTGCACGTGATCCTCGCGCGCGTCGAGGAATTCATCGGCATGTTCGAGCGCATCATCACCGACGCCGCCCGCGAGCTGAAGCTCCGCCTGCCCTATCCGCACCTCTCGGCCAACATCCTGACGTTCCTGCCGGTGATGATCGCGCTGCGCGGCTGGTCGCTGAAGGACGCCGTTTCGCCCGAGGATGTCGTCGAGGAGATCAGCGACTTCGTCGTGCGGGGACTGGGCTTCGAATAGACGGACTCGACGCGGCCGCCGCAGCGTATCGGTCATCCGGCGCTTTCATCGACCGATTCGTCGGCGAGCGCTAGGCAAGCGCCGTGCTGTAGAGCGCGACCAGCTTGCTCCATGCGCGTTCGGCTTCGCGCTCGTTGTAGAGCGGCGCGCCGTTTTCAACCGGCATATCCGGGACGCACCAGCCGTGCTTGGCTGGGTAGACCTCGATTTCCGCGGGAACGCCGGCCTTGGCAAACGCTTCCTTGAGCTTGTCTTTCGCGTCGGGTTGGCGCTGGTCGTCGTTCGATGCGATCGCGAAGTACATCCGCGCCTTGATCTTCGGCGCGAGCAGATGCGGGCTGTCGGGCTTGTCCGTGACCAGGCCGCCGCCGTGGAACGACCCGCCGGCACCGATACGATTCGGAAGTGCGGCGGCCGTCCTCACCACCAGTGCCCCGCCCATGCAGTAGCCTTGCGTCCCGATCTTCTTCGCCTTGTTGATCTGTGACTGCGCGTCCAGGAACGCGATGTAGGCCATCGCATCCTTCTCCGCGGCGCCCGGGGCGTTCACCGAGCCCATCAGCGGCTTGATCTTCGCCATGTCGGCGTCGCTCTTCATGTCGAACGTGGAGGCGTCCTCGAACATCGGCGCTTTGCCTACGCGGTAAAACGGGTTCGGCACCAGCACCGAGTAACCTTCCGCGGCAATGCGCTTGCCCATGTTGCGCATCGCCGGGCGCAAACCGAACGCGTCCGTCCAGATCAGCACGCCCGGATGCGATCCGCTCGCCGGATGTGATGAACGCAGCGTCGCACGTCCCGTCCGGCGTCCTGATGGTGACGTCCGTCTCGACGACGGGCCCTGCGGCTGCGAACGCCGGACCGGTGGCCGCGAATACGCCGGCGGCCACCGATCGCGCGATGAAATCGCGTCGCGCCGGATCGACGACGGGCGCGGGTGTCTTGCCGGAATCGGGTGTGTCTTCGTCATTGCTTGCCTCCTTGAGCCAGTACGAAGCCCAGCGCCGCTAGGGCCGGCGCACGGTCCTCACCTTGCCGCTTCCTCCGCCTCCGCAGAAGAACTGGTCGCCGCCATCGGACTCGAGCCCCGACACGTTAACGCCGGGCGGCATCTCGAGGCGCTCCAGGACCTCTCCCGTTCGAGAATCGACTCGCCGCAATTCGCTCGCGTCGTCTTCCCAAGTGCCGTGCCAGAGCTCGCCGTCGACCCAGGTGACCCCGGTGACGAAGCGGTTCGATTCTATCGTGCGAAGAATCGCACCTGTCTCCGGATCGACCTGATGGATCTTCCGGTCCCGATACTGCCCTACCCA
Organism: uncultured Pseudomonadota bacterium; assembly: GCA_963718905.1. GTDB lineage: Bacteria > Pseudomonadota > Gammaproteobacteria > Burkholderiales > Casimicrobiaceae > VBCG01. The sequence goes on along the minus strand of CAVRAF010000011.1, from coordinate 5,113 downwards.
GAGCGTCCCTTCGGCCCACGTGAGCCCGGAGTCACCGCCGCCGCCGGGCGCCGGGATCGTGGCGAGCACGCGGCCGGTCTGCGGATCGATCTTCTGGATGCGATCCTCGGCGAGCTGATACAGGTACTCGCCGTCGAAGGCCGTTCCTGCGTGCGCGGCGACATCGATCGAGCGCAGCGTCTTCCCGCTCGCAGGATCGAGGGCGATCAGCTTGTCTCCAGCAGCAAACCAGACGTTCTGGCCGTCGAACGTGACACCATGCACGTGGTCGGCCCCCGGAAAGGGTCCGTACTCGCGGACGATCGCGGCGGTTGATCGACTCACGCTGACATCTTAGTCAATCGGCAGCGTTGCGGGGAGCAACAACGTCGTCGCGAATCCCGGCACGGGCGGGGTCATCCAGCGACGCGCGCGCCCGCGACCGAACGACTGCACCTTGCCGGCTGCCGCGAGCGAGTCGAGCGCCCGCTGCACGGTACGCTGGCTCGTTCCAAGCGCAAGCGCCAGAGCCGAGCTCGACCACGCTTCACCGTCGGCGAGAAAGGCGAGCACCGCCGCGTGCTTCTCTTCGACGGGCCGCGCCAGCACGACCACGTCGCATGCGCGGCGCGGCGCCAGCGCATAGCCTCGCTTCGTCGCGCGCACGTCGGCCAGCGTTCGAAGCGCCGCGCGAAGCCGCCCCACCTCGACGCGCAACCGCGCGCGATGCGATTCATCGGCGAGCTTCAATCGGAATGCGCGCGCAACGAGCGTGTCTCTCGCTACGTCTGCCGGCCACGCTTCGGCCAGCGCGCGAGCGAGCGTGAACAACACAGGTCGCCTTGCGAGCGAGACCACCTTGCCTTCGTCACGCACGACATGACGGCACGCGTCCACGACGAATGCTTTCGACGCCAGCAACGCTTCGACCTCCTCGAGGAGGAGGAGTCGCTCCTCGCCACGCGCAATCAGGCGCGCAGCGGGCGTGTCGAGGACGAGGAGCGCGCTTTCGACCTCCGCCGTCAGCGCAGGGATGCGCGCATCACGCGCTGCGCGCTCGGCCCGGGCAAGCGCTGCGTGCGCTGCCTTCGTCCGCAGGCGCCGCATCGCGATCCCCGCAACCACCAGTTCGTGCGCGGTCCTCGACGCGGGCGGGAACGGCGCGGGGTCGAGCCCGGCGAGCGCACGCTCGGCTTCCTCGACACGCCCTATCAACAGGAGGCGCCGGGCCTCCAGATACCGTGCGTGCGCAGCGTTTGCGCGATCGCCGTGCGCTTCGAGCGTCGCCCGCGCCGCGTCGAGCGCCTTCGCAGGCCAGCCCAGGTCGCGCGAGACGAGCGCGATCTCGGCTTCGGCAACGACGCACCTCGCGCGTGCCACGACCTCTTTCGGACCGAAGGCACGCGCAGCACTGCGCAGCAGCCCCTTCGCCCGAACGAGATCGCCGAGCTGCGCCATCGCGATGCCGCGAAGCGCGAGCGCCGGCGCGTCGTCGCGCAGGGCGACCCGCTTCAATGCGCCGAGGGGATCACCCGCTGCAAGCGCACGCGCCGCGGCAGTGATCAGCGAATCCATCGGAATGGAAGCAGCATATTTGTTCGCTGCATGTACGCCGGATACTGCTCCGGAAAATGCTCGATCATAAGTTCTTCTTCGCGCCTCGCGCTGTAGACGAAATACGCTCCGAACAGGACGAAAGGCAGCACCCAGAACGCGTTCTCGCCGACGGTTGAGCCGAGCATGGCGAGGAGGATGCCGGTATAGATCGGGTGGCGCACAAACGCGTATGGTCCCGTCGTGACCAGTTCGGGACTCTCCTTCGTCGACATCGGCATTCCCCAATTGCGGCCGAGATGCACGCGGGCCCAAAGCGCAAGCCCGACGCCGAGCACACAGAACACGACGCCTATGGCTCCGATTAGCACACTTCCGGCCACGTAAGCCTGCGCGTCTTGCAGCGCGTGGCGCACGAGCGGAACCATTCTCAGCGCGAGCAGGCTTAGCACGATCACGCCCAAGCGAAGCCCGTTCTTCGTCCACCGTAGCCGCGTGCCGACATTCCGTTTCGCGCCGATGGCCGCGACCATCCAGTACGCGAAAAGGACGAGCCAAAGTGCCTTGATCAGCCCGCTACAGACCATCATTGTCCGGATTGAGTTACAAGTAATTGACAATGCCGCTGCAAGAAGATATCTTAAAGATATCCAACGCAACGGGATCATCATGGCCACCCGCAAGACACAGATTCAAATTGCCTTTCGCTACCGCACGGTTGACAGCATGTCCGGCGTAACTCGCAAGACAGTGAAGCGCCTGGCGGAATACCTGGGCGTCGATGAGACTCAAGCCATCCATCAGGCGCTGCATGAACTCGCCGCCAAGGTCCTGCCGCAGTATGAGCGGGACGAAGGCCCACTCTCGGCCGCGCAAGTGCGCCAGATCAAGAAACGCGTACCGCAAGGCACCAAGCGTTCAGTCCGGTCGAGCCTGTTCGAGACGGAATCTGCGTAAATGGTCCAGCTGGTGGGCAGAGCCCACGGCAGGCGACATCGTCTGGTGTCATTTTCCGGACAACATCAACCCGCGGCCGAAACCGCGACCGGCTCTCATTTTGGCCGTCTTCGATGATGACGCACCCCATTACGAAGTGCGGGTGGCCTACGGCACAAGCCAGCGTACTACCACATTGCATCGAGGCGAGTTCACAATCCTCCGCGAACGAAACCTGGTCGCTTTCGAGGCGGCGGGCCTCAGCTATGACACGAAGTTTGATCTGAAACAGACACTCGATCTGCCCTACACGACCGAGTGGTTCTCCGTACCGCCTGCGGCTCCGCACGGGCAATCGCCCAAACTGGGGATCCTCCACCCGTCGCTGGTACGCGCGCTGGAGGCTGCGTACCGCGCGGTTGCTCAATGAACAGAATCGCACGTACCCATCCACGCAACACTCGTGGCCGGACTCGCCCGCGCTTATCGGGCAGTTCTCTTCGCGCCGCCCCGATGGCTCAGGACTTTGGTCAGGTCGGCCTCGGCCTCGTCGAATTCGCGGATTCGCTTCTCGCTGTAGATCTCGACCGGCAACGTTACCGCCGGACGCAATAGCAATCCCTCCGGCGTCGTCTCGGCGATGAGCTGATCATCGGCCCTGAGGCCCAACGCGCGGCGAACCTTCGCCGGGAGCGTCACCACGCCGCGGTTCGTGAGAGTAAGGGTGGCTTTCATAATTTGCAGTTAAACCGAATTGCTCCATTCCTGCAAAGGCGGCGACTTTTCGCGCCATTTGTGCACGCGCCGCCAGTCGTCGAGCGGGATCACCCGCTGCGAGGGAACGCGCCGCGGCAGTGATCAGCGAGTCCACAAGAATCCCGCCACACTTGTCACTCCCATCGTTCGAAATTCTGGCGCTAATCTATCGCATGACGAACGACCACCGGGTCGTTTCGAGAAACGAACGATGACGCACACGCGAAGGAGATCAAAGCGATGACGAAGCACACGACCGGGACACGCAAGGATTGGCTCGCCGCGCGGCTCGAGCTGCTCGAGGCCGAGAAGGATCTCACACGGCGCAGCGACGAGCTGGCGCGCCGGCGGCAGGAGCTGCCGTGGGTTCGGCTCGACAAGCCGTATCGATTCGAGACCGACGAGGGGAGCGCCTCGCTGGCAGACCTCTTCCGCGGGCGCTCGCAGCTTCTCGTCTACCACTTCATGTTCGGGCCCGACTACACGGCGGGATGCCCGTCGTGCTCGGCGATCGCGGACGGGTTCAGCGGCTCCGTCGTGCATCTCGCGAACCACGACGTCACGCTTTCGGCGGTGTCGCGCGCGCCGCTCGCGAAGCTGCAGGCATACAAGCGGCGGATGGGGTGGACGTTTCCCTGGGCGTCCTCGCTCAACAGTGACTTCAACTTCGACTTCAACGTCTCGCTCACCGAAGAGCAACAGCGCGAGGGCGTCGAATACAACTATCGGCGCGAGGCGGCGTTGCCAGAACGCGGGATCGGCGACTCACTGACGAAAGGTGGCGAAGGGCCCGTCGCCGAGATGGCTGCCACGACTGGAACCGACGTGCCCACGTACACGCGCGAGCGGCCGGGCATGAGCGCGTTCGTGCTCGAGGACGGCGTCGTCTACCACGCGTATTCCACGTATGCCCGCGGACTGGACGGCCTCTGGGGCATGTACCAGTGGCTCGACCGCGCACCCAAGGGGCGTAACGAGACGGACATCTGGTGGCGCCGCCACGACGAGTACGAAAAGCGCTGAGCGAACATGTCGACGATGGGCGAGATGCCGATGCCCGACGGCTGGATGATGCCGATGGCGTGGATGCGGATGCCCGGGCAGACGTGGCCCGGCGCCGCGGCATCGTTCCTTGGCATCTGGGTCGTGATGATGGCGGCGATGATGCTGCCATCCCTGGTCCCGATGTTGTGGCGCTATCGCCAGGCCGTCGGCAGGACAAGCGAGGCGTGTCTCTCGCGGCTGACCGCGCTCGTCAGCGTGGGGTACTTCTTCGTGTGGACCGGGTTCGGAATGGCCGCCTTTCCGCTGGGCGTCGCGCTGGCGGTGATCGAGATGCAGCGGCCGGCGCTGGCGCGCGTCGTACCGATCGCGGTCGGTGTGATCGTGCTGATTGCCGGCGCGCTCCAGTTCACCGCGTGGAAGGCGCGTCATCTTGCCTGCTGCCGGGAGGCACCCGGACGCGGCCGTACGCTGCCGGCCGACGCCGGCACCGCCTGGCGACACGGCGCGCGTCTCGGCCTTCACTGCGGCCAATGCTGCGCAGGTCCGATTGCGATCCTGCTGGTCATCGGAATCATGGACCTCCGCGCGATGGTCGTCGTGGCAGCAGCCATCACTGTCGAACGTCTCGCACCGGCCGGCGAGCGCGTCGCGCGAGCCATCGGGGCCGTCGTCGTCGGGGCAGGATTGTTTCTGATCATCCGGGCGGTCGGGCTCGGATGACGCATCCGCATCGTAGAAACACGAACAGGCCGAGTGCGGCATGGCAGATTGACGGCGCGAGCGTTCGATGAACGAGGCTTGTGCGGCTCGTCCTTCGCGCGCAAGTAATGTTGTCCCTTCTCCCTGCCTCGCATGATGACGATCGCCTAAGCTGCAACGCGGC
>CAVRAF010000010.1:0-335465 GCA_963718905.1 uncultured Pseudomonadota bacterium | reverse complement strand
CCCAGGGTGCTGCAATTCCCGCGGGTGAGACCTGGCGCGGCAATCCGGCGAGGAAGTGGCGTTGAGCCGCCGGCCACAAAAGAGAAGAGGCCCCGCAGGGCCTCTCTTGCATCCGTTTCAGTTGCGATTAGCTGCGCTTGCGGCGGGCCGTCCAGCCGATCGCGCTGAGGCCGAGTCCGAGTAATGCCAGCGAGGCGGGTTCGGCGTCGCAAACGAGCTGTTGCCATCGGCCTGGAACACAATGTCAGGCGAGCCTGGCAGCGCGGAGCCATTAAAGCCTGTCGGGGCCACGTACCCGTTCGTCTGATCACCGCCCAACTGGAGCATCGTCGACGACGTCGCACCATTGACGGCAGGCATGATATACGTCGTGTTGGTCACGAGGTTGCCGCCGTGCAGTGTGGCGATGGCTTGTCCCGAGCCGTCCGCAGCCGTGTTGAACGTGGTGTCAGGCCCGGAGAGAGTGCCGGAAACGTATCGATATTCCGTCGGTATATCCGGTGCCGTTCGTAGCGTTGGCATTAGCCGCGGTGTCGTAGTAGATGTTGAAGTTACCGCCGGTGATGCTGAACGTGCAACTCCCTGTCGAGCCAAGTCCGGTACACGAGTCGACCGTTTCATCCACCGTCGCCACGACCGTATATTCGTACGCGTTGGGACTGGCTTTGACGCCGTCGGCAATATTATCCAAATTGGCCATGTTGATATTCGGCAACGGATTGAGGCCATTCTGAACGGTCACCGCCCACGCGAAATAGGTCAGCGTAAAATTGGTTCCGGCCACAGGTGCGAAACCGGTGGTGAATGCTGTGCCGCCTTGCGCCCAGTCAAAACCGGTAAATGTTACGCCGCCGGGATTGTCGAAGTTGGTGAGTGTAAGGGCGCTGGCCGGTGCAGCGGCAAAGGCTGCGGCAAGCGCGGCGGCTACTGCGAGGTTTCTTGCTTTCATGCTTTCCCCCGGGTGTTGGAGACCGTAACCAATTGTGCAAGCAGTAGGTAGCAACCGATGTGCCAGATAAGGATTAAACCATTTACAACAGTCAGTTATGAATTTCCTCCAACATTGGAGGGCGCGCTCATGCGGGTTTGTAAAATACCTCGACACATCCCGGCGCGAACCCTTAACCCGCCCGCGCCGCCAACAATCGCAGCCATCTCGCCACCGCGTCGGGCGTGTCGCACGTGGAGGCCCTTACCTTAGGTGCCGCGTTGCCCGCAGCCTTGCTTTGGGCGCCATTCGCAAATTCGAGGACACCACGTTCGAGCCACCCGCCTGCGATGCGATCCAAGGGTAGCGCTCGACCCGCGCTCCTTCGCTCGACAACTCGCATGTTCAGAAGTTGATCGAGGTTGCGGGCGATGGCCAGAATCGGCGTACCTTCGGCGAGTGCCGCATAAGTCGCGGGTGCGCCGCCGTTGCAGATGACGAGCGAGGCGGCGGCGCAGGCCGCGGCATAGGGGACGAAGTCAGCGGAATGGATGCAATTGGCGGGCAACCGGAGGCGCTCTGCATTGGCGCCGGTGGCGACGATGCACCGAACGGGAAGGCCGGCCAGCGCCTCGAGCACCTGCGGGAGCAACTCGCGGGGCCCCGAGCTGCCAAGCGATACGAAGACAATGGGAGGCCCATCGGGAAAGGCCGGCAGAGGATCGGTTGCGGCCGGCTCCCACGCGAGGGGCCCGATGAACGGCGGCGCATCGGCGGCGGCGGGCGACGGTTCGTAAAGCGCCGCGACATCGGCGAATGCCGTCAGGTCGGACGCCGTGTAGACGTCGCGGATATCGAGTCCCGGCGGCTTTACGCCAAACGACTTGCAGGCGCGATGGAACGGCACCGCGTGCAGCGCAAAGACCGCCGGATAGACCGCGCGGAACAACGCCGTTGCCGCGCGCCCCGGAAGCCACGTCAGCGGCGGTACGGCCGGGGCGTCGACACCGGTCCAGTAGCGCCTCGACCAGTACGCGTTGGCGATTGCGCCGTAAGGCCTGCCTGCACGGCGGGCGCTGATGTACAGCGACAACCGGAAATCGCCGACGACAACGTCCGGCGGCCATGCCGCAATCGCGCGCAGATCGTCTTCGACATATCGTCGCAACGTTGCCGCGTCGTAGACCGGCGTGCCGCGCGCGAGCGCGCGCAGGAACCGGGCCGGACTGATCGAGTCGATCGATTGGCGCGCCACGGCCTCGCCGGCAAGCCAGCGGTCGGCAGCCGGGGCCGCCGCAATGCATACTTCGTGACCAAGCTTGCGCAGCACGCGCGACAGCGCAATGGGCCTTGCAACGTGCGCGAGCGTCACTGCCTCGGCGAAGATCAATATGCGGCTCAACGCGACCCCGACCCCGTTGCCCACTGACAGCGGCGCAGTATAGGGCGCTTCGATGCTCTACACCGAACTCAAGCTGGCCTGTCTCAATCTCGCGCGCGAGCGCAAGCGCACGCTCATTTCGCTCGCCGCCATCGTCGTCGGTGTCGTTGGCTACCTGCTTGCCGGCGGGTTCGTCGAATGGATTTTCTGGGCGATCCGCGAATCGGCGATCGACAACGGTCTCGGCCACGTCCAGATTTCGGCGAAGGGTTTCCGCGACGCCGGCCAGGCCGACCCGCACGCGTTCGAAATTCCCGCCGGCGGCCCGCAAAAGGCCGCGATCCAGGGTCTCCCGGGCGTTGCGGCGGTCGCGATGCGGCTCACGGTTACCGGACTCGCCAGCCATGACGACATCACGGTGCCGTTCGCCGGCGAAGGCGTGGAGCCGGAAATCGACCGAAAGATCAGCAAGGACATCGTCGTCGACGGTGATCCGCTGGATACCGCGGCACCGAAGGGCGTGATTCTCGGGCGTGGCCTGGCGCGGGCGCTTGGCGTGAGCCGCGGAGATCGAATCGCCTTTCTCGCCTCGGGCGCGAAAGGTGGACTGAGTGGCGTCGAAGGTGTGGTGCGAGGGGTCTTCTCGACCGGCGTGAAGGTCTACGACGATGTCGCCGTCCGGATGCCGCTGCCGCTGGCACAGGAGCTCGCGAGAACCGCCGGCGTTCATCTCTGGGTCGTCGGTCTCGACGACACCGCGCACACCGACGCGATCGCGCGCGCAATCGCGCCGATCGTCGCGCCTTCCCGAATGGAGGTTCGAACATGGCTCGAGCTTTCCGACTTCTACCGCAAGACGGTCACGCTGATGTCGCGCCAGATGCTGGTCGTCGCCGTATTGATTGCGGTGATCCTGGTGCTGGGCATCGCGAACCTGCTGACGATGAGCACGCTCGAGCGCACGGGCGAGATCGGCACGATGCTCGCAATGGGTACGCCGCGCGGGAGCGTGTTGCGAATGCACTTCGCCGAGGGCGTGCTGCTGGGCGGCGCCGGCGCGCTCGTCGGCGTGGCGATCGGCGCCGTGCTCGCCATTGCAATCTCCTGGATCGGCATTCCGATGCCGCCGCCGCCGGGCCGGGATACCGGCTATCGCGCGGAAATACTGCTTTCCGCGCCGGTGATTCTCAACGCGATCGCGCTGGCGATCATCAGCGCGGCGGTCGCGGGTGCCTATCCGGCCTGGAAGGCCTCGCGGATGCCGATCGTCGATGCGCTGAGATTCAATCGCTGATCGCGCCATGCTGATATCGGTCGCGGTCCGCAACATCGTCAGGCAGCGCACGCGCGCGCTGCTGACGCTCGCATCGGTGGGGCTCGGCGTCGTGAGCCTGATCCTGGCCGCCGGATTCATCGACGACGTCCTGTGGCAGCTGCGCGAAGCGACGATCCGCTCGCAACTCGGACATTTCGAAGTCTTCGCGGCGGGTTATGTCGACGCCGGGCGGCGCGAGCCGCTCGCCCATACGCTCGCCAACCCTCGCGAAGCCATCGGGGCGCTGCGTGAAATTCCGGGCGCCGCCACGATTGCCGCGCGCCTCACGTTCTCGGGACTGCTATCCAACGGACGCGCGGACGTTGCCGTCAGCGTGGAAGGCGTCGATCCTGCGGCAGAGGCGCAGATCGGAACCGCGCTGACGATCGTCGCCGGCAGGCCGCTCGAAAGCGTCTCGGGCCCGGCGGTGATCGTCGGCGAGGGCGTGGCCCGTTCGCTCAAGCTCGCCGCAGGCGATCCGGTCACGCTCCTCGCATCGACGCGCGAAGGAGCGCTCAATACGATGGATGCGCGCCTCGCCGGCGTGTTTCGCAGCCCGTTCAAGGACTACGACGAGCGCGCGGTCAGAATCAAGCTGCGCGACGCGCAGGATCTGGTGGCGAACGACTCGGTGAACTCGCTCGCCGTCCTCCTCGCGCCGGATGCGGATGTGGAGCCGGCGCTGGCGGCCGCGAAGCGCGCGCTTCCTTCCGCGCGGTATGACGTTCGACCCTGGTGGGAGCTGGCTGACTTCTACCAGGGAACCGCGTCACTGTACCGTCGCCAGTTCCTGGTTCTGCTGATCATCGTCTCGCTGATGGTTCTGCTGGGCGTTGCCAACAGCATCAACATGTCGCTACACGAGCGGCAAGCCGAATTCGGCACGGTGCGCGCGCTCGGATACGATGCGTCCGACGTGTTTCGCCAGATCCTCGTCGAATCCTCGGTGCTCGGCGCGGCGGCGGCCGTCGCCGGCGTCGCACTGGGCGTGCTGCTGGCCTGGGCAATATCCGCGATCGGCATCGACATGCCGCCGCCGCCCAATTCGGACATCGGCTACACCGCGACGATCCGTCTGTCCGCGTGGAGCGTGGTCGTCGCCGCAGGCACCGGTTTCCTCGCCGCGGTCGTCGGCGCTATTCTTCCCGCGCGGCGCTTGTCGCGGATGCCCATCGTCGACGCGCTGCGTCACGCGATCTGACGACCATGCTGCTGCGCATCGAGTCCATCGGCAAGACGTATCAGCTCGGCGTCCAGACCATCGCCGCGCTGCGCGATGTGAGTCTCAACATCGAGGAGCGCGCGTTCATCGCCATCGCCGGTCCCTCGGGCAGCGGCAAGTCGACGCTTCTCAACATCATCGGACTGATCGATACGCCAACGTCGGGTCGCTTGCTGATCGACGAGCGCGAAGTCTCGGGGCGCTCGCCAGACGAGCTCGCTGCGTTGCGCGCACGGACGATCGGCTTCGTGTTCCAGACGTTCAACCTGTTGCCGGTCCTGACGGCGGCCGAGAACGTCGAGTACCCGTTGCTGCGGTTTCGCGAGCTGAGCCGCGCGCAGCGTCGCGAGCGCGTCGCGCTCTTCCTGGAACTCGTCAACTTGCAGGATCACGCCGCTCACCGGCCCAACCAGCTGTCGGGCGGGCAGCGGCAGCGGGTTGCGATAGCCCGTGCGCTGGCGACGCATCCGCGCGTGGTTCTTGCCGACGAGCCCACCGCGAATCTCGATCATCGGACCGGCGCGCGGATCCTGCGATTGATGCGGAGAATCAACCGGCGCTACGGTACGACGTTCGTTTTCTCGACGCATGATCCGCGCGTGCTCGATGTCGCCGATCGCCGCGTCGATCTCGAAGATGGCGCAATCGCAAGATTCGGCTTGCGCAACGGCGATACCTGGTCCTACGCGCAGGCGCGTGCGGAGCCCGGTTTCACGGTCCCCGGCAACGACACCAAGTAATCGGGCGGCGCGTCAGCCGCACGTTCCCACGACGGCGCTACGATGGTGTCTGGGTCACGTCGCTCCGGGCGATCGAACCGCGAGCGGCGGAAGCTCCGGCGGAGCCGCCGCGACGATGAGGGTTGACAGCGGCAAGCGCTCCGATCGGCCGCGGACCGGACGTCGCGGTCCGATGCGAGCGAGCCATACCGCGTTGTCCGCGTCGCTCCCGAAGATTTCGCGGAGTTGCCGGGCAACCGCGAGCGCCCGCTCCCGCGCGCGCCGCACCATCGTAAAGGGCCGGTCCTCCCGGGCGTAACGCGCAAACAGCAGCGGCGTGTACTGTGGCTGCATCTGCAGGCCGAGCGTCGTCGCCGTCAGCCACAGGCGCTGCGCTGCGCGTCCTGCCGCCACGCGATCCGCGAGAGAAGCGGGCGCGCGGTCGGCGACCAATGCAAGCTCCGCGCTGCAGAGAACGCCCGGCAGAAAGTCGAGCGCAAGGCGGGGCAGCAACGTGCCGGTCCACCGGTTCAATCGGTCGACGCGCTGCCAGCTCGTCATCGCGTTGCGCATCATCGCGAGGAGCAGGCGGCCGGCGCCCAGCGATGCATCCGGCATCCGATCCTCGCTCTTCGTCGCATGCCACGCGATCACCGCCCGATGCGCGGCATACGCTTCGGGAATCGTCAACCGGATGCGCGCATTGCGCGTGCATAACGCCGCGATGCGCGCGCGCGCCGCCCACGTGTCGAACCATGCGATCCGAAACGGGGCGGCCGCCTGTTCGAGCGCGGTGCGCTGCGCCGGTGCCAGGGTGGCGTGACGCAGCGCGCGGCGCTGCACGGTGCGCTCGATGATCGCATCGACTCGCGGATCCTCGGCTACCGACGAGTCCGCGTCGAGCGTCACGCCGTAACGAAGAACGCCCGCGGCCGCCTCTCCCGGAAGATCGAAGCGCGCGCGACATCCGTGACGCGTGGCGGCGATCGCGATGGTTTCGAGAAGCATGCCGTGCGCAATCTGGCTCGCCCAGCCATCGAGATCGTAGACACAATGGGCGCTGGTGTCGTAGCCGTGGACGTCGAAAGCCCGTGCCGAGCGAAGCGTGAAACGCCAGGGTTGCGAGTTGTCGCCGCTGGGCGCCCATCGGGCGAGGTCGAGAATTTCTTCGGCGATCGTCATTGCGGCACGCGACCGGCTGGTTCAGCGCGTCGCGAGCTGGCGACGCGCGAGCGCTGCGACGATGCGCTGCATCGGGTTGCGCCACCCCCACGGCCGCCACGTATGCACGAGGCGGTTACGGTAGGCGTCGAAGTGCACGCCGCGGGGCGCGGCAACCACCCGGCCGCGGTGCAGCAGAAGCTTGAGCGCCTCCGTCGCGGCCACGCCGGCGCAGACTTGACATGCCATCGCCGTCGACGGACCTCGGCCCGCCCGCAGATCGACGAACGAGATGTCCGCCAGATAGCGACGGTGCAGCATTGCCGGCGCGAGCCCGAGCAGGAAGCGCAGCGGCTTTTCCGCCTCCGCGCACGCAGCCAGTCCGAAATAGTCGGCGAAGCTCATCCGGCCGGGAAGAAAGTTGAGCAGCGCCGCACCCATGCCGAGCGGCGCCGCGGTGATGGCGGGAATCCCGCGAGCGTGGCAGGCGCCAAAGACCAGCTCGCGCGTGTCGAACGCAAAAAAATCCAGCCCGTCGACGAAGACGTCGACACCGTCGAGAAACCGGTCCACGTTGCCGGCGTTGACACCCGCGGCAAACGGAACGATCTCGAGCTCCGGGTCGATGTCGCGCGCAAGCGCCGTCATGACATCGAGCTTCGGCGAGCCGAGCGTATGCATCGAGGCGCCGACCTGGCGATTGAAATTGGCGAGATCGAAGCGATCGAACTCGGCCAGATGGAAACGGCCGATTCCCAGGCGAGTCAGCGTGAGCAGATGCAATCCGCCGACGCCGCCGAGGCCGGCGATCGCTACCCTGCTGCCGCGCAGCGAGCGCTGCTCGTCGCGCGTCACCCATCCGAGGTTGCGCGAAAACGCAGTATCGTAGTTGAACGCGCCGGCCATCAGGAGGGCATCACATGCGGCGAGGCCCGTCGGATTTCACGCGGAACGCCGGTCAGAAGCTATAGCGCAATTCGGTGTAGACGCGATCTCGATTGTCGTACTGGCCGAAGAAGCCGAGCGGCGAGCCTTTGAAGATGTCGACGCCGAGAATGAGCCGCCAGTTCGTCTGGAAGTCCCACGACACTTTCGGGCGCAGCATCCAGTCGCTTTCGCTGAGGCTCGTGATCCACAGCACTTCGGCTTCGACCCGGTCGCCGAGCTTGTGATTGAGCAACACGCTGAAGCCGGGTTCATTCCGCTTCGGGATGATGTCGGGGTCGTGATCGAAATAGGTCCGCTCGAACAGCTGCACGTTGAGACGCGTATCCGCGGGCAGCGTGAAGTCGAGCCCGCCCACCAGGTCGAGCGTATTCTGCTTGACGACGCCGTCGTCGTCATTCAGCGCGCGTTACGTTGTAGCTGCGCCCCTGCGTGTAGACGGCCTCGGCCTTGAATACCGCGGGGCCGAGATCCTTGGCAAGCGTAGCCCCGAACTGATCGATCCGGTCGTGGCGCGCCTGATAGATGAATGCCGGCTGCGGTGCGAACACGACCTGCCGATAGAACGTCGGCGCGGTATCCAGGCTGCGATAGTAGAAGCCCGATACGTCCCAACCGCTCTTGAGCGTGGAGAGCCGCAGGCCGTAATTGGTATTGGCGAGGGTGCGCTTCGGAATCTGTTCGCTGTCGTAGAACGTGGCGAAGCCGGCGGGGGGCGGCGGGGCGGCGGGGAAGAATTCAGCGCCGGGCTTGCCGATCTCGTCGTAGCTCGGCACCGGAATCCAGACGGCTTCCGCATGGAAGTCGCCGCTGAAATATTCGGCGCGCGCGGCCCATTGGGGAATGCGCAGCACGTCGAAATCGGGCAGGATGAACTCGCGCAGATCCTTCGCGGACACGACGTCGGCAAAGAACAGGCCGACCATCTCGCCCCAGATGATGTGTTGGCGCCCGACGCGGAAATCCCAGTCGCCGGCGCCAAAATCGAGATAGTTCTCGCGCAGAAACAGGTTCGCGCGCTGGTCGCGCCGCACGTCGGGCGGGTAGAAGTTGGTCGCATCGAAGACGAAGTTGTAGTCGAATCGCGCGCCAATCTTGTATTTGATGCCGTCCCCAAGCGTACCTTGGCCATCGAGCTCCGAGCGCACCAGCATCTGCGACCAGTGCGCCGGGTCCGCGTAGGTGTAAGCCAGCTCGGCGCGGACGAACCCGCGCCACGCGGGGGTCGCCGATGCCGCCCCCGGCGCCGCCGCATCGTCGCCGAACAAGGCGTCGCGCGATTCTCGCTTGGGGGGCTCGGTCGCGGGCGCGGGCGCCTTCTGCTCGTCGTCGCCGAACAGCGCATCGCGGGAGGCGGGCGTTGCGTCGGCGGCCAGGCGCTCGTCCGGATCGGCGCCGTGGCGGCCCGCGCTGGTCCACGGAAGCGGGGTCGCCGGCTCGCCGGCGCGGGCGACGCCGAATCCGCAGCCGATGGCCAAACCGGCGCACAGCAGGTGGCGATAGATCGTCATGCGAGGTTCGGTCAGATTCCGCGTAAGCGGCAAAATGAGGCGATTGTATGCTGTTTGTCGCGCACTTTTGCATATCGCCGACGTCTGTCGGCTGATGGTTCCGATGTGTCGGTCGGTCGTACCTCCGTCATCGCCATCGGATAAGATTGCGGCGGGTCGCGCAGGGAGAAAACTGCGTCGCGCACGTCGGCGATCGCCGATTTCCCCAGCAGGGATAATTTGGCATGAACCATGCTTAAGTCGTCGACTCGTGTTCGATGAGACGCGAACAGTGCTGATATGATCCACGTGTCGGATCCACGGCAAGGACCAATGGAGGCAGCATGAACTGCAAAACGCAATGGTCGGGCCGCACCGGATTGCCAGGCTTCCGCTTCGGTCTTCCGGCCATCGCAATCCTGCTGGTCGCGGCGGTCGTTGCCGGGTGCTCGACGACACCCGCCTACCCACCGGCCCCGGGCAGTCTCACGAATGTCGACTACAACTACCACATCGGACCCTCCGATGTCGTCAACGTCATCGTGTGGCGGAACCCCGAGTTGTCGATGACGGTTCCGGTGCGGCCGGATGGCAAGATCACGACACCGCTGATCGATGATCTCGATGCGCTCGGCAAGACGCCGACCGAGCTCGAGCGCGACATGGAGAAAGCGCTCGTCAAGTACATCCGCGATCCGGTCGTCACGGTCATCGTCACGAGCTTCGTCGGTCCGGCACAGGAGCAGGTGCGCGTCATCGGCGAAGCCACCAAACCGCAGGTGCTCGCCTATCGCAAGGACATGACCGTCCTGGACGTGATGATCGCCGCCGGCGGTCTCACCGACTTCGCGGACGGGAACTCCGCGCGCATCGTGCGCACGTCCGACGGCGGCAAGCTCTACAGCGTTCGCCTGCGCGACCTGATCAAGCGCGGTGACATCACCGCGAACGTCGACATGCGTCCCGGCGACATCCTGATCATTCCGCAAAGCTGGTTCTAGCTTCCGGGAAACCCGATCGTAATTTGTAAAGGCATCGACACTCGTCATGCAGGAAGTTCTCAATCAGGCGCTCGGCTATCTGCGGGGCATGTGGCATCGCCGCTGGATCGGGCTCGCGGTGGCATGGATGATCGCGCTGATCGGCGTCGGGATCGTCTACCGGATTCCCGAGAAGTACGAAGCGAGCGCGCGCGTGTACGTCGACACCGAATCGCTGCTGCGGCCGTTGCTGGCCGGACTCGCCATTCAGCCGAACGTCGACCAGCAGGTGGGCTTGATGGCGCGGACGCTGATCAGCCGCCCGAACGTGGAGAAGCTGCTGCGTACTGCCGATCTCGACCTCGGTGCGAGGACCGCCGCCGAGCATGACGAGGTCGTCGACGACGTGATCAAGACGATTCGTCTCGAGGGAAACGTCTCGTCCAATCTGTACGTGATCAGTTATCGCGACCCCGAACCGGCACGGGCGCGGAAGGTCGTCGAATCGCTGCTGGCCATCTTCGTCGAATCGAGCCTGGGCGACAAACGCCAGGACACGCAAAGCGCGGTCAAGTTTCTCGACGACCAGATCAAGCGCTACGAGGAGGCGCTGCAGGCCGCGGAAAACAAGATCAAGGACTTCAGGCTCAAGTACGTGGGCGTATCCACGCGCGATGGGCAGGACTATTTCGCGCGGATGTCGCGCATCGCGTCGGACATCGAGACGGCGAAGCTGGAACTGCAGTCCGCCGAGCAGGCCCGTGATGCGTACAAGAGCCAGATCGCCGGGGAGACCCCGGTATTCCTTCCCGACGCCAATGATGCGACCAACCCGCAGGCCGCGCCGGAAATCGACGTGCGGATCGCGGCGCTCCGCGGCGAGCTCGACGGACTGCTCCGGAAATATACCGACCAGCATCCGGATGTCGTTGCCACGAGGCGGCTGATCCAGCAGCTCGAAGAGCAGCGGCGCGCCGAGCTCGATGCGCGCCACAAGGCCCTGCTGGCGGCGCCGAGGGGTCGCGTCCCGGTCGACCAGAACCCGGTGATGCAGCAGATGCGAATTTCGCTGGGAGATGCCGAAGCGAGCGTTGCGTCGGCGCGCGCGAAGCTCGCCGGACTCCAGGGCCAGTACCAGCAGCTCAAGTCGCAGGCGCAGCTCGTGCCGCAGATCGAAGCGGAATTCACGCGCGCTCAACCGTGACTACGACGTGCAGAAAAAGACGTATGAGAGCCTGCTTGCGCGGCGCGAATCGGCGGCGATGGGCAAGGACGTCCAGGACACGGGGGGCGCCCAGTTCCGCGTGATCGACCCGCCGCGCGTCTCGCCGCAGCCCGTTTCGCCGAACCGTCTCGCGCTGCTGGGCGTCGTTTTCGCGCTGGCGACCAGCGCGGGTCTCTTTGCGAGCCTTCTCGCAAGCCAGATGCTGCCCACCTTCCACGATGCGCGTACGCTGCGGGAGGTGGCCAAGCGGCCGATTCTCGGCATGGTGTCGATGCTGCCGAGCGAGACTCTGCAGCGCCTGCGTCGCCGCAACGCGTGGCTGTTCGCGGGCGGTCTCGGCGGCCTGTTCGCGGCGTTCACCGCGGTATTCACGTTTGCGCTGCTGGTCGGGCGTGTCGCGTGAGGACCGTCCGATGAGCCTGATCGAGCAGGCGGCAAAGCGCCTGGAGGAATTGAGGCAGGCAGGCGCGGAGCTGCCCGACGACGCGAACGCGAGCCCGTCGCGTTCCGGGCCGGACGTGACGCCGACTCCCGAGGCGCTCGTGCGCGCGCTCGATGCGCGCGCGGCGGCGTCGCATGGCGCATACGCGGCGCGGCGGCCGCGCGTCGACGAAGCCCGCGCGGAGGCCGCTGTACCGGCCGAGCGGGCGGAAGACCAGTCGCGCTGCGTCGAGCTCGATCTTGCCGCGTCTGAAAGCGCGCGGGTTCGTGACGCCGGACGCGCTCGAAGTCGCAGATCGCCGACGAGTTTCGCGTCATCAAGCGGCCGATCATTCGCAATGCGCTGGGCCAGGCCGGCGCCCGCGTCAAGCACGGCAACCTCGTCATGGTGACGTCCGCGCTGCCGGGCGAGGGCAAGACGTTCACGTCGCTCAACCTGGCGCTGTCCATCGCGATGGAAATCGACAGCACGGTGCTGCTCGTCGATGGCGACGTCGCGCATCCCGCGATCCCCGGCCTGCTCGGAACGCCGCATGGCCCCGGCCTGCTCGACTTGCTGACGCGCGACAATCTCGAATTCGGCGACGCGATGGTCAGGACCAACGTCGACAAGCTGACGATTCTTCCGGCGGGCTCGCGCCACCGTCGCTCGACGGAACTGCTCGCGAGCGAACAGATGGCAAGCCTCCTGCGCGAGCTCGCATCGCGGTACGAGGATCGGATCATCATCTTCGACTCTCCGCCGCTGCTCGCGACCACCGAAGCGCGCGTGCTGGCGACGAACATGGGGCAAATCGTGATGGTGGTCGCAGCCGATGCGACGTCCCATCACGCCGTGACCCAGGCGCTCGCCACGATCGAAAGCTGCGAAGTGGTTCTCATGTCGCTCAACAAGGCGCGGCGGACCGACGTCGGGACATACTATGGCTATTACGCGGACGACAACGCGTCCTAGCGCCAGCCGTCCGCATTCGCTAGCCCCAGCTGGTTCCTGCAATGCTGCGGCCAAGCGACGCGGCAGCGCCGGTCGTGCCTGCGTGCGGGCGGTCGTGGCGGGCGCGCTTGCATTCGCCGCGTTGGACGCAGCCGCCCAGTTCGCAGGTTACGCGCCGCCGCCATCGGCGCAATCGACGCAAACCGGAGATGCGACAGCACCACCCGCGCGCACCTCGGCGATCCAGCCGTCGCTCAGTACGGAACTCCAGCTCACCGACAATGTCAACCTGGCGCCATCGGGCAGCCCCAGGAGCGATTTCGTCACGCAGATCACGCCGTCGATCAGCGTGAACGAAAAAGGCGCGCACTCGTCGTTGACCGGCATCGATCGCCGCGCCGATCCTGCTGTATGCCCGCACGGGCAGCGAAAACAACTCGGTGCGGCCCGAAGTCGGTCTCAACGGAACCGCGGAGCTCCTCCCGCGCCTGTTCTTCATCGACGGATCGGTGCAGGTGTCGCAGCAATATTTCAATCCGTTCGGCGCGCGCCCGCAGGACCTCGCGACCGCGACCAGCAATCGCTACACGGCCCAGGCTTACAGCGTGTCGCCCTATTTCAAAGGCGACGCGAGCGATGGTCTGCACTACGGGCTGCGCGACAACAATACCTGGGCCAGCGCGAACAGCGCGCCGGTCACGACGGACCGCTCGTACACGAATGAAATCGTCGCCAACGTTACCCGCGACCCCCGGCCATTCGGATGGTCGCTCGACTACGATCGCAGCAACACGAAGTTCACGATGCAGGATCCGTTGCTGACGGAATCCGAACGCGCGCATGCGACCTGGCGAGCCGATGCGCAATGGGAGTTGTCCGCCGACGCCGGATATGAGCACAACGATTACCCGCTGGCAGTCTATTCGGACACGATCTACGGCGTCGGCGCCAAATGGCATCCTACCGATCGCACGAACGTCGAGGCGGCGTGGGAGCACCGTTTCTTTGGCGGCTCGTACCATGTAACGTTCGACCACCACACGCCGCTCTCGGTCTGGTCGCTGCGTGCATTTCGCGACATCACGACGTATCCGCAGCAACTCGCGACGCTCGGCGCCGGCCAGGATGTCGACACGCTGCTGAACCAGCTGTTCAGTTCGCGCTTCCCCGATCCGGCGCAACGGCAGACCTTCGTCGACCAATTGATTCACGACCGCGGCCTGCCACCGGTGCTATCCAGCGCGCTGACGCTGTATTCGCAGCAGGTCACACTGCAGGAGTCGGTGCAGGGCACCGTCGGGCTCCTCGGCGCGCGCAATTCCGTGTTCGTGACGGCGTACCGCACGCGCAGCGAGCCGATCACGAGTGCGGACATTTCGACCGCCGACCTCCCGAGCTTCTTTCTCAACAACACGCAAACCGGCGCGAACATCGTCTGGACCTACAAGCTGACCCCGCTATACCTGCTGACCACGAGCGGCGATTGGGTGCGAACGGTCGACAACTCGGACCTCGGCGGCAGCTCGTACCAGTTTACGTTCCGCAGCGTCGTTTCCGCTCCGCTCTCGCCGGTCACGATCGTGTACGCCGGTGTGCGTTACCAGCATCTCACGTCGAATATCACCTTCGGGTACAACGAAACTGCGGTTCTCGTCGGTATCAATCACATTTTCCGATGACGTGAACGCATGTACGAATCCTTCTACGGGCTGACCGGCAAGCCGTTTCAGCTCAATCCCGACCCCGCTTTCTATTTCGGCAGCCGCGGCCACAAGCGCGCGTTTGCCTACCTGCAGTACGGCGTCTACCAGAGCGAAGGGTTCATCGTCATCACCGGCGAGATCGGCGCCGGCAAGACGACGATCGTGCGCAGCCTGTTCGAGCAGCTCGACCGCAGCCAGCTCGTCGCCGCGCAACTCGTCAGCACGCAGCTCGACGCGGACGACATGCTCCGCGCCGTCGCGATGGCCTTCGGCCTGCCGGTGAGAACACTCGACAAGGCGTCGCTGCTGACGTCGCTCGAAGCGTTCCTGTGCCAGCTTGCCGTGGACAAGAAACGCGCGCTGCTGGTCGTCGACGAGGCGCAGAACCTCACGCCGCGCGCAATCGAGGAACTGCGGATGCTGTCGAATTTCCAGCTTGGCGACCAGGCGCTGCTGCAGAGTTTCCTGATCGGCCAGCCCGAATTGCGCACGATGATGCAGGGCACGCAGATGCAGCAGCTGCGCCAGCGCGTGATCGCGTCGTATCACCTCGGGCCGCTCGACAAGTCCGAGACGCAGGCCTATATCGAGCATCGCCTCGCGCACGTCGGATGGAAGGGCGATCCGCGCTTTTCGAGCCCGCTGCGTTCGATCTCATCCATCGCCACGCGGCGGCATTCCGCGGCGCATCAACACGCTTTGCAATCGCCTGATGCTCGCCGGATTTCTCGGCGAGAAGCATGCGTTCGAAGACGTCCGACGTGCAGGGGATCGCGCACGAGATCCGCGAGGAGCTCGGTCCCGGACCCGAAGCCACGCTGGCATCGTCCGCGGCCGGCGGCACGCGGCGTCGCATCCGGCCCGGTCGCCCGCATCGATGATGCCGGCGCGGTCGCCCGCGCAACTCCGCGACATCGAGGAGCGCCTCGATCGTCTCGAAAAGACGCGTTGGCGTCGCCGTCGACCTCTTGCACCGGCTGCTGCATCCGGACCGCGTCTCGAAGCCGGGCAGCCCGGCAGGCCGCTGATGGGCGAAATCCTGCGCCCGCCGGGTCCGCTCGCTGTGCGTCGTCGGCGCACGCCCGAACTACATGAAGATGGCGCCGCTGATCCGGGCGTTCGCGAAGCAGCGCGAACTTGCCCGGCGTGGTGCTCGTGCATACCGGGCAGCACTACGACGTTGCCATGAACGAGCGCCTGTTCGCCGACCTCGAGCTGCCGGCGCCGGACCTCAACCTCGAAGTCGGCTCGGGTACGCACGCGGTGCAGACCGCCGAGATCATGCGCCGCTTCGAGCCGGTGGTCGACGAGCTGAAGCCGAGTTGCGTCATCGTCGTCGGCGACGTCAACTCGACGCTTGCGTGCAGTCTCGTCGCGAGCAAGAAGCGCACGCCGGTCGCCCATGTCGAGGCGGGCTTGCGCAGCTTCGACCGCGACATGCCCGAGGAGATCAATCGGCTGCTGACCGACCAGTTGGCCGACGTGCTCTACACGACCGAGCGCGACGCCGCGGACAACCTCGCGCGCGAAGGCATCGACGCCGCGCGCATCCATTTCGTCGGCAACGTGATGATCGACTCGCTGCGGCAGCATCGTCCTCGCGCGGTGCCGCCCGCCGAGACGCTCGCGCGCGCCGGACGCGACGCCGCGATGCGTCGCGGGGCCCGGGGGATTCGGGGTCGTGACGCTGCATCGGCCGTCCAATGTCGACAGCCCCGACGCGTTCGCGCGAAGCGCTCACGATCCTGCACGACGTCTCGCAGCACCTTCCGCTCGTGTGGCCCGTTCATCCGCGGGCGCGCGCGAACATCGATCGCTTCGGCTTGGCATCGCTGATCGCCGCGGGCGATCGCCCTGCTCGAGCCGCAGGGCTATCTCGAGATGCTGGGCCTCCTTGCGCACGCGCGCCTGGTGCTGACGGACTCCGGCGGCATCCAGGAAGAGACGACCGCGCTGGCCGTGCCCTGCCTCACGATGCGCGAAAACACCGAGCGCCCGATCACCGTATCGCAGGGCACGAACACCCTCGTCGGGCGCGACCGCGCGCCGCGCGGCGTGCGTCGACGAAATCCTGCGCACCGGCGGCAAGCGCGGGCGCGTCCCCGAATTGTGGGATGGACACGCCGGCCGAGCGGATCGCCGCGCATCTGCAGGGATGGCTTGTCCAGCCGGCACGCAGGGCGGAGCATCGGTTCGCATGAGCGCGTGGCGCACGCCGATCGCTGCGCGCCGGCGTCGATCGTCAATGCGCTGACGATCGACGTCGAGGATTATTTCCAGGTGTCGGCGTTTGCGCCGCACGTCGCGCCGCAGCGAGTGGGACA
This sequence comes from uncultured Pseudomonadota bacterium, assembly GCA_963718905.1. GTDB lineage: Bacteria > Pseudomonadota > Gammaproteobacteria > Burkholderiales > Casimicrobiaceae > VBCG01. Next base: position 318,697 of record CAVRAF010000010.1, on the reverse strand, counting down.
CGATGGAATGCCGCGTCGAGCAGAACATCGAGCGCATCCTCGCGCTGCTCGCGGACGCGAACGCGGCGCGACGTTCTTCACGCTGGGCTGGATCGCCGAGCGTTATCCGCGACTCGTTCGCCGCATCGCCGAAGCCGGCCACGAGCTCGCGAGCCACGGGTTCGGCCATCAACGCGCGAGCGACCAGCCGCGCGACGCGTTTCTCGCCGACATCCGGCTCGCGAAAGCGATCCTCGAGGATGTCGCCGGCGCGCGAGGTGCGCGGGTATCGCGCGCCGAGCTTCTCGATCGGCCCGGCCAATCCGTGGGCGTTCGACGCGATCGCCGAGGCGGGCTATCGGTACAGCTCCAGCATCTATCCGATTCGCCACGACCACTACGGCGTCCCCGACGCGCCGCGCTTCGCGCACGAGGTGAGGCCCGGGCTGCTCGAAGTCCCGGTGGCCACCGTGCGCATGCTGCGCGCGAACTGGCCGGCCGGCGGCGGCGGCTATTTCCGGCTGCTGCCCTACGCGCTGTCGCGCTGGTCGATCCGGCGCATCAATTCGCGCGATCGGCAGCCGGCGATGTTCTATTTCCATCCGTGGGAGCTCGATCCCGACCAGCCGCGCGTGCCGGGCCCCGGCGTGAAGACGCGCTTTCGGCACTACCTCAACCTGCGCCGGACGGCGCCGCGTCTCACGCGCCTGCTGCGCGATTTTCGCTGGGACCGTGTCGACCGCGTCTTCCTCGGGGGGACGGCGTGATGGAGATGGCGATTGCTGACGTCGCGGCTGCATCGGCGCGAGGCGGCCAAACGTCCGCGCGCGGCCGTTCGCATCCGGGGACGAGGTTCGCTGGGAGCAGTTCGTCGATCGCTGCGCGGCGGCGACGTTCTTTCATCGGGTCGCCTGGCGCGACATTCTCGAGAACGTCTTCCACCACCGCTGTCATTACCTGATCGCCGAGCGTGGCGGCGTCGTCTGCGGCGTGCTGCCGCTCGCTGAGGTCAGGAGCCGCTTGTTCGGCCATGCGCTCGTGTCGCTGCCGTTTTGCGTGTATGGAGGGCCCGCGGCAGCCGACGGCGATGCGGAATCCGCGCTGATCGATGCGGCGGTCGAGCTCGCGCGGTCGTTGCGGGTGCAGCACCTCGAGCTGCGCAACCGCGACGTGAAGCGCCCGCAGTGGCCGCGTCAGGACCTCTACGTGACGTTTCGCAAGCCGATCGTCGCCGATGCGGACGCGAATCTGCGCGCGATCCCGCGCAAGCAGCGCGCCATGGTGCGCAAGGGGATCAGCCACGGCCTGCGCGGCGAGATCGACGCAACACCCGAGCGCTTCTTCGAGCTCTACGCCGACAATGTGCATCGCCATGGCACCCCCCCGCTGGCCCGGCGCTATTTCGCAAGGCTCGTCTCGGCGTTCGGCGATGCATGCGAAGTGCTCACCGTCACCGACGCCGGCGGCCGGCCGGTGAGCGGTGTCGTGTCGTTCTACTTTCGGGACGAGGTGCTGCCTTACTACGCGGGCGATACGGCGCAAGCCCGCGACCTTGCCGCCAACGATTTCAAGTATTGGGACCTGATGCGACGCGCGGCCGACCGCGGTGCGCGCGTTTTCGACTACGGGCGCAGCAAACAGGGCACCGGATCGTTCGATTTCAAGAAGAATTGGGGATTCGCGCCGTCTCCGCTCGCCTACGAATATCAGCTGCTCGCGCGCGACGACGTGCCGCAGAACAATCCGCTCAATCCGAAATATCGCGCGTTCATCGCGCTGTGGCGCAAGCTGCCGCGGCCGGTGGTCAACGCGCTCGGGCCTTTGCTGACTCGGAATCTCGGATGAGCGGCCGCGCGCATCAAGCGATGGAAACGGTCGCGCGTTCCGCGATATCGCGCACGCGGGCCCGCGCTCGACGATGAAGCGCGATCCGCTGCCGCTCGCTGCCGGACTCGCCATCGCGGCCGCCATTCCCGCGCAGGCGTGGCGCATGGCACTGGCAGCGCTCGCCGCCGCGCTCGTGTGGATCGGCGTGTCGTATGCGGCGACTGCGGCCGCGATGGTCGGCATCTGGGCACGCTCGGAGACGTTCGCGCACGGCTTCGTCGTGGCGCCGATTTCGCTGTGGCTCATCTGGCGGATGCGCAATCGGCTCGCGGCGCTGTCGCCACGTCCGTCGTGGATCGTCCTTCCATTCCTCGCGGCGGCGGGGTTCGGATGGCTGCTGGGTGAATTCGGCGCCGTCAACGCTCTTTCGCAGGCAGCCTTCGTCGCCATGCTGATCCACACGAGCGCGGCGGCGAGCGCTGCCAGTGCCATGCGCCACGCCTTCACGATGGCGGCCGCGATGGCGAGCAGAACGGCGGCAGCGAGCGGCAGCGGATCGCGCTTCATCGTCGAGCGCGGGCCCGCGTGCGCACGATATCGCGGAACGCGCGACCGTTTCCATCGCTTGATGCGCGCGGCCGCTCATCCGAGATTCCGAGTCAGCAAAGGCCCGAGCGCGTTGACCACCGGCCGCGGCAGCTTCCGCCACAGGGCGATCAACGCGCGATATTTGGGGTTGAGCGGATTGTTCTGCGGCACTTCGCGCGCGCAACAGCTGATACTCATAATGAAGCGGCGGCGGCGCGAACCCCAGTTCTTCTTGAAGTCGAACGACCCTGTCCCCTGCTTGCTGCGCCCGTAGTCGAAGACGTGCGCGCCGCGCTCAGAAGCGCGCCGCATCAGCTCCCAGTACTTGAAATCGTTGGCGGCCAGGTCCCGGGCCGCGGTATCGCCCGCGTAGTAGGGCAGCACCTCGTCGCGGAATAGAAGGAAAGACGCCAGTGACGGCCGGCCGCCGCGTCGATGACGTTGAGAATTTCGCATCGGAACCGAACGCCGCCGCAGCGCCTTCGAAATAGCGCCGGGCAGCGGCGGAGTGCCGTGGCGATGCATGTTGTCCGCGTAGAGCTCGAAGAAGCGCTCGGCTGTGCGTCGATCTCGCTGGTCAGGCCGCGCTGATCCCCTTGCGCACCATGGCTCTCTGCTTGCGCGGGATCGCGAGCATGTTCGCCTCCATTTCGGGCAGGATCGCCTTGCGGAACGTTACGTAGAGATCCTGTCGTGGCCACTCCGGCTCGCGCACGTCGCGGTTTCGCAGCTCGAGGTGCTCCACCCGAGCGCGCCGCCGAGCTCGACCGCCGCGTCGTCAGCGCGGATTCGCGCTCGCGCGTCGGCTGCCGCGACGCCCCCGTAAACGCAAAACGGCAGCGAGACGAGCGTACGGCCGAAGAAGCAGGCTCCTCACTTCCGCCAGTGGCAGCACGCCGCAACGACGCCGCCCGCTCGGCGAGCAGATAATGCGTCGATGGTGGAAGACGTTCTCGATGATTTCGCTGCCAGCCGATGCGATGGAAGAACGTCGCCTCCGGACAGCGTCGACGAACTGCTCCCAGCGGCCCGTCCGCCGGATCGCGAACGGCCTCACGCTGACGCGCCAGCGCATCCGTTGAGTGCCGCGACGTGAGCAGTCGCCATCGCCATCACGCGTCCCGCCGAGGAAGACGCGGTCGACCCGGTCCCACTCGAAAATCGCGCAGCAGCCGCCGCAGACGCGGCTGCCGTCCGGCGCAGGTTCAGATAGTGGCGGAAGCGTGTCTTGGCGCCGAGCCCGCGCACGCGCGGCTGATCGGGATCGATCTCCCATGGATGGAAATAGAAGATCGCCGGCTGCCGTCGCGCGAATTGACGCGCCGGATCGACCAGCGCGACACCGCATAGGGCAGCAAGCGGAAATAGCCGCCGCCGCCGGCCGGCCAGTTCGCGCGCAGCATGCGCACGGTCGCCACCGGGACTTCGAGCAGCCCGGGCCTCACCTCGTGCGCGAAACGCGGCGCGTCGGGCACGCCGTAGTGGTCGTGGCGAATCGGATAGATGCTGGAGCTGTACCGATAGCCCGCCTCGGCAATGCAGTCGAACGCCCACGGATTGGCCGAGCCGATCGAAAAGCTCGGCGCGCGATACCCCCGTACCTCGCCGCCCGGCGACATCTTCGAGGATGGCCTTCGCAAGCCGGATGTCGGCGAGAAACGCGTCGCGCGGCTGGTCGCTCGCGCGTTGATGACCGAAACCGTGGCTCGCGACCTCGTGACCCGGCATCCGCGATGCGGCGAACGAGTTCCGGATAACGCTCGGCGATCCAGCCCAGCGTGAAGAACGTCGCAGCCGCGTTCGCGTCGGCGAGCAGTGCGAGTATGCGCTCGATGTTCTGCTCGACGCGGCATTCCATCGTGTCCCACTCGCGTGCGGCGCACGTGCGGCGCGAACGCCGACACCTGGAAATAATCCTCGACGTCGATCGTCAGCGCGTTGACGATTGACCCGGCGGCAGCAGCGTCGGCGCTCATGCGAACCGATGCTCCAGCCCTGCGTGCCGGCTGGAAAGCCATCCCGCAGATGCTCGGCGATGCGCTCGGCCGGCGTGTCCGTCCCACAGTTCGGGGACTCGGCCGCGCTTGCCGCCGGTGCGCAGGATTTCGTCGACGCAATCCGCCACGCGGGCGCGATCGCGGCCGACGAGCGTGTTCGTGCCCTGCTCCACCGTGATCGGGCGCTCGGTATTTTCGCGCATCGTGAGGCAAGGCACGGCCAGCGCCGTCGTCTCTTCCTGGATGCCGCCGGAGTCCGTGATCACCAGGCGCGCGTGCGCCAGCAGGCCCAGCATCTCGAGATAGCCCTGCGGCGGCAGCACGGCGATGCGCGCCGCCTTCGATCAGCGGCGCAAGTCCGAAGCGATCGATGTTCGCCGCGCGTCCGCGGGTGCACGGGCCACACGAGCGGAAGATCGCAGCGAGACGTCGCGCAGTATGGCGAGCGCATCGCCGAGCGCGTCGGGACTGTCGACATTGGACGGCCGATGCAGCGTCACGACCCCGAATCCCGCCGGGCCCCGCGACGCATCGCGGCGTCGCGTCCGGCGCGCGCGAGCGTCTCGGCGGGCGCGACCGCGCGCGAGCGATGCTGCCGCAGCGAGTCGATCATCACGTTGCCGACGAAATGGATGCGCGCGACGTCGATCCCTTCGCGCGCGAGGTTGTCCGCGGCGTCGCGCTCCGTCGTGTAGAGCACGATCGGCCAATCTGGTCGGTCAGCAGCCGATTGATCTCCTCGGGCATGTCGCGGTCGAAGCTGCGCAAGCCCGCCTCGACATGGACGACCGGCGTGCGCTTCTTGCTCGCCACCAGACTGCACGCGAGGGTCGAGTTGACGTCGCCGACCACGATGACGCAACTCGGCTTCAGCTCGTCGACCACCGGCTCGAAGCGGCGCATGATCTCGGCGGTTTGCACCGCGTGCGTACCCGACCCGACTTCGAGGTTGAGGTCGGGCGACGGCAGCTCGAGGTCGGCGAACAGGCGCTCGTTCATCGCAACGTCGTAATGCTGCCCGGTATGCACCAGCACCACGCCGGGCAATTTCCGCTGCTTCGCGAACGCCCGGAGCAGCGGCGCCATTTTCATGTAGTTCGGGCGCGCGCCGACGACACACGCGAGCGGACCCGTCGGGCGAAGGATTTCGCCCATCACCGGTTGGCCGGGCTGCCCGGCTTCGAGACGCGATCCGGATGCAGCAGCCGGTGCAGGAGATCGACGGCGACGCCAACGGTCTTTTCCAGACGATCGAGGCGCTCCTCGAGCTCGCGGAGTTGCGCGGGCGACGCGCCGGAATCATCGATGCGGGCGTCCTGGCCGGAATCGACGCCACGTACCGCCGCCGTCGGAATCGATGCCAGCGTGGCTTCGGGTCCGGGACCGAGCTCCTCGCGAATCTCGTGCGCGATCCCCTGCACATCGGACGTTTCGAACGCATGCTTTTCGCCGAGAAACCCGGCGAGCATCAGTCGATTGCAAAGCGTGTTGATGCGCCGCGGAATCCCCCCGCTGGTCGTATGGATCAGATCGAACGCAGCGGGAGAAAAGCGCGGATCGCCCTTCCATCCGACGTGCGCGAGGCGATGCTCGATGTACGCCCTGGTTTCGGACTTGTCGAGCGGACCGAGGTGATACGACGCGATCACGCGCTGGCGCAGCTGCTGCATCTGCGTACCCTGCATCATCGTGCGCAATTCGGGCTGGCCGATCAGGAAGCTCTGCAGCAGCGCCTGGTCGCCAAGCTGAAAATTCGACAGCATCCGCAGTTCCTCGATTGCGCGCGGCGTGAGGTTCTGCGCCTCGTCGACGACCAGCAGCGCCCGTTTCTTGTCCACGGCAAGCTGGCACAGGAACGCTTCGAGCGACGTCAGCAGCGACGCCTTGTCGAGTGTTCTCACCGGCAGGCCGAAGGCCATCGCGACGGCGCGGAGCATGTCGTCCGCGTCGAGCTGCGTGCTGACGAGTTGCGCGGCGACGAGCTGGCTGCGGTCGAGCTGCTCGAACAGGCTGCGCACGATCGTCGTCTTGCCGGCGCCGATCTCGCCGGTGATGACGATGAACCCTTCGCTCTGGTAGACGCCGTACTGCAGGTAGGCAAACGCGCGCTTGTGGCCGCGGCTGCCGAAATAGAAAGCGGGATCGGGGTTGAGCTGAAACGGCTTGCCGGTCAGCCCGTAGAAGTTTTCGTACATGCGTTCACGTCATCGGAAAATGTGATTGACACCGACGAGAACCGCAGTTTCGTTGTACCCGAAGGTGATATTCGACGTGAGGTGCTGGTAACGCACACCGGCGTACACGATCGTGACCGGCGAGAGCGCAGCGGACACGACGCTGCGGAACGTAAACTGGGACGATCTGCCGCCGAGGTCCGAGTTGTCGACCGTTCGCACCCAATCGCCGCTCGTGGTCAGCAGGTATAGCGGGGTCAGCTTGTAGGTCCAGATGATGTTCGCGCCGGTTTGCGTGTTGTTGAGAAAGAAGCTCGGGAGGTCGGCGGCCGAAATATCCGCACTCGTGATCGGCTCGCTGCGCGTGTGGTACGCCGTCACGAATACGGAATTGCGCGCGCCGAGAAGCCCGACGGTGCCCTGCACCGACTGCTGCAATGTGACCTGCTGCGAATACAGCGTCAGCGCGCTGGATAGCACCGGTGGCAGGCCCCGGTCGTGAATCAATTGGTCGACGAAGGTCTGCCGTTGCGCCGGATCGGGGAAGCGCGAACTGAAGAGCTGGTTCAGCAGCGTGTCGACATCCTGGCCGGCGCCGAGCGTCGCGAGTTGCTCCGGATACGTCGTGATGTCGCGAAATGCACGCAGCGACCAGACCGAGAGCGGCGTGTGGTGGTCGAACGTTACATGGTACGAGCCGCCGAAGAAACGGTGCTCCCACGCCGCCTCGACGTTCGTGCGATCGGTAGGATGCCATTTGGCGCCGATGCCGTAGATCGTGTCCGAATAGACTGCCAGCGGGTAATCGTTGTGCTCATATCCGGCGTCGGCGGACAACTCCCATTGGGCATTGGCTCGCCAGGTCGCATGCGCGCGTTCGGATTCCGTCAGCAACGGATCCTGCATCGTGAACTTCGTGTTGCTGCGATCGTAGTCGAGCGACCATCCGAATGGCCGGGGGTCGCGGGTAACGTTGGCGACGATTTCGTTCGTGTATGAGCGTTCGTCGTGACCGGCGCGCTGTTCGCGCTGGCCCAGGTATTGTTGTCGCGCAGCCCGTAGTGCAGACCATCGCTCGCCGTCGCCCTTGAAATAGGGCGACACGCTGTAAGCCTGGGCCGTGTAGCGATTGCTGGTCGCGGTCGCGAGGTCCTGCGGGCGCGCACCGAACGGATTGAAATATTGCTGCGACACCTGCACCGATCCGTCGATGAAGAACAGGCGCGGGAGGAGCTCTGCGGTCCCGTTGAGACCGACTTCGGGCCGCACTGAGTTGTTCTCGCTGCCCGTGCGGGCATACAGCAGGATCGGCGCGGCGATCGTCCCCGTCAACGACGAGTGCGCGCCTTTTTCGTTCAAGCTCATCGATGGCGTGATCTGGGTGACGAAATCGCTCCTGCGGCTGCCCGATGGCGCCAAGTTGACATTGTCGGTGAGCTGGAGTTCCGTACTGAGCGACGGCTGGATCCCCGAGGTGCGCGCGGGTGGTGCTGCCGCATCTCCGGTTTGCATCGATTGCGCCGATGGCGGCGGCGCGTAACCTGCGTACTGCGCGGCTGCGTCCAACGCGGCGATTGCAAGCGCGCCAGCCACGACCGCCCGCACGCAGACACGACCGGCGCCGCCGCGTCGCTTGGCCGCAGCATTGCAGGAACCAGTTGGGGCTAGCGAATGCGGACGGCTGGCGCTAGGACGCGTTGTCGTCCGCGTAATAGCCATAGTATGTCCCGACGTCGGTCCGCCGCGCCTTGTTGAGCGACATGAGAACCACTTCGCAGCTTTCGATGGTGGCGAGCGCCTGGGTCACGGCGTGATGGGACGTCGCATCGGCTGCGACCACCATCACGATTTGCCCCATGTTCGTCGCCAGCACGCGCGCTTCGGTGGTCGCGAGCAGCGGCGGAGAGTCGAAGATGATGATCCGATCCTCGTACCGCGATGCGAGCTCGCGCAGGAGGCTTGCCATCTGTTCGCTCGCGAGCAGTTCCGTCGAGCGACGGTGGCGCGAGCCCGCCGGAAGAATCGTCAGCTTGTCGACGTTGGTCCTGACCATCGCGTCGCCGAATTCGAGATTGTCGCGCGTCAGCAAGTCGAGCAGGCCGGGGCCATGCGGCGTTCCGAGCAGGCCGGGGATCGCGGGATGCGCGACGTCGCCATCGACGAGCAGCACCGTGCTGTCGATTTCCATCGCAATGGACAACGCCAGGTTGAGCGACGTGAATGTCTTGCCCTCGCCCGGCAGCGCGGACGTCACCATGACGAGGTTGCCGTGCTTGACGCGGGCGCCGGCCTGGCCCAGCGCATTGCGAATGATCGGCCGCTTGATGACGCGAAACTCGTCGGCGATCTGCGACTTGAGCGCGTCCGGCGTCACGAACCCGCGCGCTTTCAGGCGCGGCAGATCGAGCTCGACGCAGCGCGACTGGTCTTCCGCCCGCTCGGCCGGTACAGCGAGCCTCCGGGGGGGTTCGTCGACGCGCGGCCGCCGCGCCGCGTATGCGCCGTGCGACGACGCCGCGCGCGCATCGAGCGCGCGCACGAGCGCCTCGGGAGTCGGCGTCACGTCCGGCCCGGAACGCGACGGGCTCGCGTTCGACGTCGTCGGGCAGCTCCGCGCCTGCCTGCCTCAATTCCTCCAGGCGCTTTGCCGCCTGCTCGATCAGGCTCATCGGACGGTCCTCACGCGACACGCCCGATCAACAGCGCAAACGTGAATACCGCGGTGAAGGCCGCGAACAGGCCGCCGAGACCGCCCGCGAACAGCCACGCGTTGCGGCGACGCAGGCGCTGCAGAGTCTCGCTCGGCAGCATCGACACCATGCCGAGAATCGGCCGCTTGGCCACCTCCCGCAGCGTGCGCGCATCGTGAAACGTGGGCAGCATCTGACTTGCGAGAAGGCTCGCAAAGAGACCCGCGCTGGTCGCCAGCGCGAAAACGACGCCCAGCAGCGCGAGACGGTTCGGCGACACCGGCTGCGGCGAAACGCGCGGCGGGTCGATCACGCGGAATTGGGCGCCCCCCGTGTCCTGCACGTCCTTGCCCATCGCCGCCGATTCGCGCCGCGCAAGCAGGCTTTCATATGTCTTTTTCTGCACGTCGTAGTCCCGGTTGAGCGCGGTGAATTCCGCTTCGATCTGCGGCACGAGCTGCGCCTGCGACTTGAGCTGCTGGTACTGGCCCTGGAGTCCGGCGAGCTTTGCGCGCGCCGACGCGACGCTCGCTTCGGCATCGCCCAGCGAAATTCGCATCTGCTGCATCACCGGGTTCTGGTCGACCGGCACGCGACCTCGTCGGCCGCCGCCAGCAGGCCTTGTGCCGCGCATCGAGCTCGGCGCGCCGCTGCTCTTCGAGCTGCTGGATCAGCCGCCTCGTCGCAACGACGTCGGGATGCTGGTCCGTATATTTCCTGCAGCAGTCCGTCGAGCTCGCCGCGAAGCGCCGCGATCCGCACGTCGATTTCCGGCGCGGCCTGCGGGGTGGTCGCAGCATTGGCGTCGGGAAGGAATACCGGCGTCTCGCCCGGCGATCTGGCTCTTGTACGCATCACGCGCCTGCTCGGCGGACTGCAGTTCGAGCTTCGCCGTCTCGATGTCCGACGCGATTCTCGACATCCGCGCGAAATAGTCCTGCCCGTCCCGCGTGGATACGCCCATGTACTTGAGCCTGAAATCCTTGATCTTGTTTTCTGCCGCCTGCAGCGTCTCTTCGTAGCGCTTGATCTGGTCGTCGAGGAACTTCACGGCGCTTTGCGTATCCTGCCGCTTGTCGCCGAGGCTCGACTCGACGAAGATGGCGAGCAGCGATTCGACGACCTTCCGCGCCCGCTGCCGGCTCGGGGTCGCGATAGCTGATTATGTACAGGTTCGACGTCACGTTGCCTTCGAGCCGAATCGACTTGATGACGTCGTCGACCAGCTCGTCATGATCGGCGGTGGTCTTCGCGCGGAGATCGAGATCCGCGATACGCAGCAGTTTTTCGACGTTCGGGCGGCTGATCAGCGTCCGCGCCATCAAGCCCACCTGCTGATCGACGTTCGGCTGAATGGCGAGCCCGGCCAGCAGCGGCCTCAGCAGCGATTCCGTGTCGACGTACACGCGGGCGCTCGCTTCATACTTCTCGGGAATCCGGTAGACGACCCGACGCCGATCAGCGCGATCAGCCATGCCACCGCCAACCCGATCCAGCGGCGATGCCACATGCCGCGCAGGTACCCGAGCGCCTGGTTGAGTATTTCCTGCATGACGGGTGTAGAAACCTTTCCGGGTGACGATGCGAGTTCCGGCGAGGCTAGAACCAGCTTTGCGGAATGATCAGGATGTCGCCGGGACGCATGTCGACGTTCGCGGTGATGTCCCCGCGCTTGATCAGGTCGCGCAGCCGGACGCTGTAGAGCTTGCCGCCGTCGGACGACGCGACGATCCGTGGCCGAGTTGCCGTCGGCGAAATCGGTGAGACCGCCGGCCGCGATCATCACGTCGAGGACGGTCATGTCCTTGCGGTAGGGCAGCACCTGCGGCTTGGCGGCTTCGCCGATCACGCGCACCTGTTCGCTGTGCGGTCCGTCGAAGCTGGTGACGATCACCGTGACGACGGGATCGCGGATGTACTTGACGAGCGCCTTCTCCATGTCGCGCTCGAGCTCGGTCGGCGTCTTGCCGAGCGCATCGAGATCGTCGATCAGCGGCGTCGTGATCTTGCCGTCCGGCCGTACCGGAACCGACATCGACAACTCCGGGTTGCGCCAGACGATGACGTTGACGACGTCGGAGGGTCCGATGTGGTAGTTGTAGTCGACACCCGTGAGACTGCCCGGGGCCGGCGGATAGGCGGGTGTCGTCGAGCACCCTGCAACGAACGCCGCGATCAACACGAATGCGATGGCCGGAAGACCGAAGCGGAGCCCGGCAATCCGGTCCGGCCCGACCATTGCATTTTGCTGGTTCATGCTGCCTCCATTGGTCTTTGCCGTGGACAGACACGGATCATATCAGCACTGCTCCGTCTCATCGAACACGAGTCGATGAATTAAGCATGGTTCATGCCAAATTATCCCTGCTGGGGAAAACGGCGTTCGCCGACGTGCGCGACGCAGTTTCCTCCCTGCGCGACCCGCCGCAATCTTATCCGATGGCGATGACGGAAGTACGACCGACCGATAATCGGAACCATCAGCCGACAGACGTCGGCGATATGAAATAGTCGCGACAAACAGCATACAATCGCCTCATTTTGCCGCTTAGCGGAATCTGACCGAACCTCGAATGACGATCCATCGCCACCTGCTGTGCGCCGGTTTGGTCATCGGCTGCGGATTCGGCGTCGCCCGCGCCGGCGAGCCGGCGACCCCGCTTCCGTGGACCAGCGCGGGCCGCCATGGCGCCGATCCGGACGAGCGCCTGGCCGCCGACGCAACGCCCGCCTCCCGCGATGCGCTGTTCGGCGACGACGAGCAGAAGGCGCCCGCGCCCGCGACCGAGCCCCCCAAGCGAGAATCGCGCGACGCCTTGTTCGGCGACGATGCGGCGGCGCCGGGGGCGGCGCCGGCGAGCCCCGCGTGGCGTGGGTTCGTCCGCGCCGAGCTGGCTTACACCTACGCGGACCCGGCGCACTGGTCGCAGATGCTGGTGCGCTCGGAGCTCGATGGCCAGGGAACGCTTGGGGACGGCATCAAATACAAGATTGGCGCGCGACTCGACTACAACTTCGCCTTCGACGCGACCAACTTCTACCCGCCCGACGTGCGGCGCGACCAGCGCGCGAACCTGTTTCTGCGCGAGAACTATCTCGATTTTGGCGCTGGCGACTGGGATTTCCGCGTCGGGCGCCAGCACATCATCTGGGGCGAAATGGTCGGCCTGTTCTTTGCCGACGTCGTGTCCGCGAAGGATCTGCGCGAGTTCATCCTGCCCGATTTCGACGTGCTGCGCATTCCGCAATGGGCGGCGCGCGCCGAATATTTCAGCGGCGACTTCCATGCGGAAGCCGTCTGGATCCCGGTGCCGAGCTACGACGAGATCGGCAAGCCCGGCGCTGAATTCTTCCCCGCCGCCCCGCCGCCCCCCGCCGGCTTCGCCACGCTCTACGACAGCGAACAGATTCCGAAGCGCACCATCGCCAATACCAATTACGGCCTGCGGCTTTCCATGCTCAAGAGCGGTTGGGACGTATCGGGCTTCTACTATCGCAGCCTGGATACCGCGCCGACGTTCTATCGGCAAGTCGTGTTCGCACCGCAGCCGGCATTCATCTATCAGGCGCGCCATGACCGGATCGATCAGTTCGGGGCTACGCTTGCCAAGGATCTCGGCCCCGCGGTATTCAAGGCCGAGGCCGTCTACACGCAGGGGCGCAGCTACAACGTAACGCGCCTGAATGACGACGACGGCGTCGTCAAGCAGAATACGCTCGACCTGGTGGGCGGGCTCGACTTCACGCTGCCTGCGGACACGCGGCTCAACGTGCAGCTGTTCGAGCGGACCTATTTCGATCACGACCCCGACATCATCCCGAAGCGGAATGAACCGGCTTCAGCGTGTTGCTCAATCACAAGCTTGGCGACCGGGTCGAAGCCGAAGTACTGTGGATCACGAGCCTCAGCGAAAGCGACTGGATGCTGCGCCCGAAAGTGTCGTGGGACTTCCAGACGAACTGGCGGCTCATTCTCGGCGTCGACATCTTCAAAGGCTCGCCGCTCGGCTTCTTCGGCCAGTACGACAATCGAGATCGCGTCTACACCGAATTGCGCTATAGCTTCTGACCGGCGTTCCGCGTGAAATCCGACGGGCCTCGCCGCATGTGATGCCCTCCTGATGGCCGGCGCGTTCAACTACGATACTGCGTTCTCGCGCAACCTCGGATGGGTGACGCGCGACGAGCAGCGCTCGCTGCGCGGCAGCAGGGTCGCGATCGCCGGCCTCGGCGGCGTCGGCGGGTTGCATCTGCTCACGCTGACTCGCCTGGGAATCGGCCGTTTCCATTTGGCCGAGTTCGATCGCTTCGATCTCGCCAATTTCAATCGCCAGGTCGGCGCCTCGATGCATACGCTCGGCTCGCCGAAGCTCGATGTCATGACGGCGCTTGCGCGCGACATCGACCCGGAGCTCGAGATCGTTCCGTTTGCCGCGGGTGTCAACGCCGGCAACGTGGACCGGTTTCTCGACGGTGTCGACGTCTTCGTAGATGGTCTGGATTTTTTTGCGTTCGACACGCGCGAGCTGGTCTTTGGCGCCTGCCACGCTCGCGGGATTCCCGCCATCACCGCGGCGCCGCTCGGCATGGGTGCGGCGCTGCTCAACTTTCTTCCCGGCCGGATGAGCTTCGCCGACTATTTCGGACTGGCTGCGTGCGCGGAGGCGGAAAAGCCGCTGCGCTTCCTGCTCGGGCTCGCGCCGGCAATGCTGCACCGTCGCTATCTGGCGGACATCTCGTTCGTCGATCTGCGGGCGGGCCGAGGTCCGTCGACGGCGATGGCATGTCAAGTCTGCGCCGGCGTGGCCGCGACGGAGGCGCTCAAGCTTCTGCTGCACCGCGGCCGGGTGGTTGCCGCGCCCCGCGGCGTGCACTTCGACGCCTACCGTAACCGCCTCGTGCATACGTGGCGGCCGTGGGGGTGGCGCAACCCGATGCAGCGCATCGTCGCAGCGCTCGCGCGTCGCCAGCTCGCGACGCGCTGAACCAGCCGGTCGCGTGCCGCAATGACGATCGCCGAAGAAATTCTCGACCTCGCCCGATGGGCGCCCAGCGGCGACAACTCGCAACCCTGGCGTTTCACGCTTCGCTCGGCACGGGCTTTCGACGTCCACGGCTACGACACCAGCGCCCATTGTGTCTACGATCTCGATGGCTGGGCGAGCCAGATTGCGCACGGCATGCTTCTCGAAACCATCGCGATCGCCGCCACGCGTCACGGATGTCGCGCGCGCTTCGATCTTCCGGGAGAGGCGGCCGCGGGCGTTCTTCGTTACGGCGTGACGCTCGACGCGGACTCGTCGGTAGCCGAGGATCCGCGAGTCGATGCGATCATCGAGCGCACCGTGCAGCGCCGCGCGCTGCGTCACGCCACCCTGGCACCGGCGCAGCGCACCGCGCTCGAACAGGCGGCCGCCCCGTTTCGGATCGCATGGTTCGACACGTGGGCGGCGCGCGCGCGCATCGCGGCGTTATGCACGCGCAATGCGCGCATCCGGTTGACGATTCCCGAAGCGTATGCCGCGCATCGGGCGGTGATCGCGTGGCATGCGACGAAGAGCGAGGATCGGATGCCGGACGCATCGCTGGGCGCCGGCCGCCTGCTCCTCGCGATGATGCGCAACGCGATGACGAGCTGGCAGCGCGTCGACCGATTGAACCGGTGGACCGGCACGTTGCTGCCCCGCCTTGCGCTCGACTTTCTGCCGGGCGTTCTCTGCAGCGCGGAGCTTGCATTGGTCGCCGACCGCGCGCCCGCTTCTCTCGCGGATCGCGTGGCGGCAGGACGCGCAGCGCAGCGCCTGTGGCTGACGGCGACGACGCTCGGCCTGCAGATGCAGCCACAGTACACGCCGCTGCTGTTTGCGCGTTACGCCCGGGAGGACCGGCCCTTTACGATGGTGCGGCGCGCGCGGGAGCGGGCGCTCGCGGTTGCCCGGCAACTCCGCGAAATCTTCGGGAGCGACGCGGACAACGCGGTATGGCTCGCTCGCATCGGACCGCGACGTCCGGTCCGCGGCCGATCGGAGCGCTTGCCGCTGTCAACCCTCATCGTCGCGGCGGCTCCGCCGGAGCTTCCGCCGCTCGCGGTTCGATCGCCCGGAGCGACGTGACCCAGACGCCATCGTAGCGCCGTCGTGGGAACGTGCGGCTGACGCGCCGCCCGATTACTTGGTGTCGTTGCCGGGGACCGTGAAACCGGGCTCCGCACGCGCCTGCGCGTAGGACCAGGTATCGCCGTTGCGCAAGCCGAATCTTGCGATTGCGCCATCTTCGAGATCGACGCGGCGATCGGCGACATCGAGCACGCGCGGATCATGCGTCGAGAAAACGAACGTCGTACCGTAGCGCCGGTTGATTCTCCGCATCAATCGCAGGATCCGCGCGCCGGTCCGATGATCGAGATTCGCGGTGGGCTCGTCGGCAAGAACCACGCGCGGATGCGTCGCCAGCGCACGGGCTATCGCAACCCGCTGCCGCTGCCCGCCCGACAGCTGGTTGGGCCGGTGAGCGGCGTGATCCTGCAAGTTGACGAGTTCCAGGAAGAGCGCGACGCGCTCGCGACGCTGCGCGCGGCTCAGCTCGCGAAACCGCAGCAACGGGTACTCGACGTTCTCGGCCGCCGTCAGGACCGGCAACAGGTTGAACGTCTGGAACACGAAGCCGATCGTCCGTGCGCGCAACGCCGCGAGCTCGTCTGGCGAGCGCCCCGAGACTTCGCGCTCGTCGATCAGCAAGCGACCCGACGTTGGCGTATCGATCAGTCCGATGATGTTGAGAAGCGTCGACTTGCCGCTGCCCGAGGGACCGGCGATGGCGATGAACGCGCGCTCCTCGATGTTGAGACTCACATCGCGCAGGGCGGCGATGGTCTGGACGCCGAGCTGATACGTCTTGCCGATGGACTCGATGCGCAGCAGCATGGTCGTCAGATCGCGTGACGCAGCGCGTCGACGATGGGCATCCGCGACAAGCGCCGCGCCGGAAGAATAGCGCCGACGACCGCGGCGAGGAAACCGGTGCCTGCGGCGACGACCACGCTCCACGCGGACAGACGGATCGTCGCGGTGTAGCCGATGTCCGAATTGGGCGGCGGCGGCATGTCGATGCCGATCGCGGATATTGCCCAGGCCAGCAGCACGCCCAGTGCGACGCCGGCGACGGCCGCCGCCGCGCCGAGCACCGAGGATTCGACGAGGATCTGGCGAAACACGTCGGACGCATCGTATCCGAGCGCGCGCACCGTGCCGAATTCGGCTTGCCGCTCGTGTAGCGACATGTTGATGCTGTTGGCAACGCCCAGCAGAACCATCAGCGAGACGATGATCAGCAGAACCAGGAACTGGCGACGGTACAGTGACGCGGTTCCCTGGTAGAAGTCAGCCAGCTCCCACCAGGGTCGAACGTCATACCGCGCGGAAGGAAGCGCGCGCTTCGCGGCCGCCAGCGCCGGCTCCACATCCGCATCCGGCGCGAGGAGGACGGCGAGCGAGTTCACCGAGTCGTTCGCCACCAGATCCTGCGCGTCGCGCAGCTTGATTCTGACCGCGCGCTCGTCGTAGTCCTTGAACGGGCTGCGAAACACACCGGCGAGGCGCGCATCCATCGTATTGAGCGCTCCTTCGCGCGTCGATGCGAGAAGCGTGACCGGATCGCCTGCGGCGAGCTTGAGCGAACGGGCCACGCCCTCGCCGACGATCACCGCCGTGCCCGAGACGCTTTCGAGCGGCCTGCCGGCGACGATCGTCAGCGCGGTTCCGATCTGCGCCTCTGCCGCAGGATCGACGCCTTCCACGCTGACGGCAACGTCCGCGCGTCCGTTGGATAGCAGCCCCGAGAACGTGAGGCGCGCGGCAATCGTGGCGGCGCCCGGAATTTCACGCAGCGCCCCGATGGCTTCGCGAGGGTTGGCGAGCGTATGGGCGAGCGGCTCGCGCCGCCCGGCGTCGACATAACCCGCCGCGAAGACTTCGAAATGTCCGAGTTGCGAGCGGATCGTCGCTTCGCGCAGCTGCCACAGGACGTCGTCGATGAATCCGGCGGCCAGGATCAGGCTCACGACGCCGAGCCCCACCGATGCGAGCGTCAGCAGCGCGCGCGTGCGCTGCCTGACGATGTTGCGGACCGCGACCGATATCAGCATGGCGCGATCAGCGATTGAATCTCAGCGCATCGACGATCGGCATCCGCGAGGCCTTCCAGGCCGGATAGGCACCCGCGACCGCCGCGCTGATGATCGCCAGCGCGATCGCGTTGAGAATCACCGGGGCGGAAAGCAGTATTTCCGCGCGATAGCCGGTATCCCGGCCCGGCGGCGGCGGCATCGGAATGCCGATCCAGGAGATTGCAATGGCGAGCACGGCGCCGATCGCCACGCCGACGAGCGCGCCGGCGCCGCCCAGCAGCACGCCCTCGGCGAAGTGCATTCGCAACACGCTCCCGCGCGGCGTACCCATTGCGAGCATCGTGCCGATCTCGCCCGTGCGCTCGAGCGTGCTCATCGTCAGCAGGTTCGCGATGCCCAGCACCAGGATCACCGCAATCAATACGGCGACGACCAGCATCTGGCGCGACATCAGCGTGACCGTCTTGCGGTAGAAGTCGGAAAGCTCGAGCCATGTTCGAACCTCCATTCGGGAAGGCGCGACGATCGGCGCGATTGCGCGCGCGATCGCGTCGGTGCGCGCGGTGTCGTCGAGACCGACGACCCAGAGATGAACGCCGGCGGTTCTCGCGAGCTCCTGTGCCAGCGGCAGCGGCATCCGGACGGCGACATCGTCGTAAACCTTCACGCCGGTCGAGAAGACCCCGCGCACCACACCTTCGACGCCACTCAGTCCACCTTTCGCGCCCGAGGCGAGAAAGGCGATTCGATCCCCGCGGCTCACGCCGAGCGCCCGCGCCAGGCCACGCCCGAGAATCACGCCCTTCGGCGCCGCGGTATCCAGCGGATCACCGTCGACGACGATGTCCTTGCTGATCTTTCGGTCGATTTCCGGCTCCACGCCTTCGCCGGCGAACGGCACCGTGATGTCGTCATGGCTGGCGAGTCCGGTAACCGTGAGCCGCATCGCAACCGCCGCAACGCCCGGGAGACCCTGGATCGCGGCCTTTTGCGGGCCGCCGGCGGGAATTTCGAACGCGTGCGGGTCGGCCTGGCCGGCGTCGCGGAAACCCTTCGCCGAAATCTGGACGTGGCCGAGACCGTTGTCGATCGCCGATTCGCGAATCGCCCAGAAAATCCATTCGACGAACCCGCCGGCAAGCAGGTAGCCAACGACACCGACGACGATGGCGGCGAGCGAAATGAGCGTGCGCTTGCGCTCGCGCGCGAGATTGAGACAGGCCAGCTTGAGTTCGGTGTAGAGCATCGAAGCGCCCTATACTGCGCCGCTGTCAGTGGGCAACGGGGTCGGGGTCGCGTTGAGCCGCATATTGATCTTCGCCGAGGCAGTGACGCTCGCGCACGTTGCAAGGCCCATTGCGCTGTCGCGCGTGCTGCGCAAGCTTGGTCACGAAGTATGCATTGCGGCGGCCCCGGCTGCCGACCGCTGGCTTGCCGGCGAGGCCGTGGCGCGCCAATCGATCGACTCGATCAGTCCGGCCCGGTTCCTGCGCGCGCTCGCGCGCGGCACGCCGGTCTACGACGCGGCAACGTTGCGACGATATGTCGAAGACGATCTGCGCGCGATTGCGGCATGGCCGCCGGACGTTGTCGTCGGCGATTTCCGGTTGTCGCTCTACATCAGCGCCCGCCGTGCAGGCAGGCCTTACGGCGCAATCGCCAACGCGTACTGGTCGAGGCGCTACTGGACCGGTGTCGACGCCCCGGCCGTGCCGCCGCTGACGTGGCTTCCGGGGCGCGCGGCAACGGCGTTGTTCCGCGCGGTCTATCCGGCGGTCTTTGCGCTGCACGCGGTGCCGTTCCATCGCGCCTGCAAGTCGTTTGGCGTAAAGCCGCCGGGACTCGATATCCGCGACGTCTACACGGCGTCCGACCTGACGGCATTTGCCGATGTCGCGGCGCTTTACGAACCGTCGCCCGCCGCCGCCGATGCGCCGCCGTTCATCGGACCCCTCGCGTGGGAGCCGGCCGCAACCGATCCTCTGCCGGCCTTTCCCGACGGGCCTCCCATTGTCTTCGTATCGCTTGGCAGCTCGGGGCCCGGCGAGTTGCTCCCGCAGGTGCTCGAGGCGCTGGCCGGCCTTCCCGTTCGATGCATCGTCGCCACCGGCGCCAATGCAGAGCGCCTCCGGTTGCCCGCCAATTGCATCCATTCCGCTGAATTCGTCCCCTATGCCGCGGCCTGCGCCGCGGCCTCGCTCGTCATCTGCAACGGCGGCGCACCCGCGACTTATGCGGCACTCGCCGAGGTACGCCGATTCTGGCCATCGCCGGCAACCTCGATCAGTTTCTGAACATGCGCAGTTGTCGAGCGAAGGAGCGCGGGTCGAGCACTACCGCTTGGATCGATGCGCAGGCGGGTGGCTCGAACGTGGTGTCCTCGAATTTGCGAATGGCGCCCGAAGCAAGGCTGCGGGCAACGCGGCACCTAAGATAAGGTCCTCCACGTGCGACGCGCCCACGCGTGGCGAGATGGCTGCGATTGTTAGCGGCGCGGGCGGGTTAGGGTTCAGCAGCCGGGATGTGTCGAGGTATTTTACAAACCGCGCATGCAGCGGCGCCCTCCAATGTCGGAGGAAATTCATAACTGATCTGTTGTAAATGGTTTAATCCTTATCTGGCACATCGGTTGCTACCTACTGCTTGCACAATTGGTTACGGTCTCCAACACCCGGGCAAGCATGAAAGCAAGAAACCTCGCAGTAGCCGCCGCGCTTGCCGCAGCGCTTTGCCGCGGCACCGGCCAGCGCCCTTACACTCACCAACTTCGACAATCCCGGCGGCGTAACATTCACCGGTTTTGACTGGGCGCAAGGCGGCACCGCGTTCACCACGGTTTCGCACCTGTGGCCGGAACGAATTTTACGCTGACCTATTTCGCGTGGGCAGTGCCGTTCAGAATGGCCTCAATCCGTTGCCGAATTCAACATGGCCAATTTGGATAATATTGCCGACGGCGTCGAAGCCGGTCCGCACGCGTACGAATATACGGTCGTGGCGACGGTGAATGAAACTGTCGACTCGTGCTACCGGACTTGGCGTCAACAGGGAGTTGCACGTTCAGCATCACCGGCGGTAACTTCAACATCTACTACGACACGAGGCTAATGCCAACGCTACGAACGGCACCGGATATACCGACGGTAGGTCGCTTGATCGTTTCCGGCACTCTCTCCGGGCCTGACACCACGTTCAACACGGCTGCGGACGGCTCGGGACAAGCCATCGCCACGCTGCACGGCGGCAACCTCGTGACCAACACGACGTATATCATGCCTCCGTCGATGGTGCGACGTCGTCGACGACGCTCCAGTTGGGCGGCGATCAGACGAACGGGTACGTGGCCCCGACAGGCTTTAATGGCTCCGCGCTGCCAGGCTCGCCTGACGTCGTGTTCCAGGCGGATGGCAACAGCTCGTTTACGACGCCTGAACCTGCCTCGCTGGCGTTGCTCGGACTCGGCCTCAGCGCAATCGGCTGGACGGCCCGCCGCAAGCGCAGCTAATCGCAACTGAAACGGATGCAAGAGAGAGGCCCTGCGGGGCCTCTTCTCTTTGTGGCCGGCGGCTCAACGCCACTTCCTCGCCGGGTTGCCGCGCCAGGTCTCACCCGCGGGAATCGCAGTACCCGCGAGTACGATCGATCCCCCGACCAGCATGGCGCCTTCTCCAATGTCCGTTCCCGGCAAGACGACTGCGTTCACGCCGACGGTGGCGCCGGCGCCTATCCGGACTTCGCCAAGCACGATCCTCCCGTCGGCGATCACGCTGCCCGACACGAGCGAGTTGTTGCCGAGCACCGCGCCATCATCGATTGAAATCAGATAGGGATCGTCGATCGTCCCGCCAATTGCGACGTCGGATCCGACCCGCGCCCCGAACAATTTCGCGACCAGCGGCCTGACGAACACCGGCGTAAACGGCAAGAGCGCGCCCTCGCCGAGCCGATACAGGATCGTCAAGACCTTCCAGTAGGCGAAGACGGGAGAATCCATCGCGTATTCGCCGGGCTCGAGACGCCTGACTCGCAGCATTACGCGAAGCGCGACGGCGGACAGCAAGCCATACGCGAGCAGGAGCGCGAGAAAATCCACGATGACATGGTATTCGCCGAGGCCGGCCATCGACACCGGACGAACCAGCAGCGCAACCAGCGCAACCGCGGCGGCCAGGATCGCGCCGATCGCAACGCCGCACACCAGGAAATCCAGGAAGCTTGTTTTCAAGCGATCGTCCCCGCGGGAAAATCGCTCATTCTGAACCCAATCGCGGAGCGACGATTCGGGAAGCGGCGAGAACGCCGCGTCAGCCGGGACGCGAAATGCAGGATGCGCGGGATCGCGCTGCCCGGCCGCGATTCAGCCGAGTGCGCGCAGCCGCCGCTCGATCAGCATTTCTTCGCGCGGGGCAAAGAAATACGGATAGAGCGAACGCGTCACCGCTGCCAATTCGATCTTGCCGCCGAGGCGCTCGATTTCCTTCTGCCCCCGCTCGAGGCACATCCGGAGGAGCAGCGCCGGCGCCCCGACACGGGGATCGCCGCGCATTTCGCCGAATGGCTCGAACCCCAGCATTCGACGATAGAAGGCGGCGTGGCGCGGATTGACTTCGATCAGCAGATCGGTGCAGTCGTGGATGCGCCGCGCGCAGATGTACGCGATGTGAAACAAGGCCGCGAGAAGCGGCTTGGAATGCGAGTTGTTGTCGACGGCGAGCTTCGTGAATTCCGCGATGCGCCGGCCGTCGGCGCGCAGGCGATTGGCTTCTTCCGCATACAGGCCGTCGATGAAGAGCCCTTCGCCCGAATCGAGACCAACGGTCACCGTTCCGACGATTCCGTCGGTGTCATGCGCTGCAATCGTGATGCGACTCGGTGCGAGCTCCGCATTTTCGCCGACCGAGTATCCGCGCCACGCGTAGCGGCGCTGGATCAGGTAGCTTGCGGATTCTCGTCGCGCTTCGGTGTTTGCGAGCCGGACCTTGAACAGGTTGGCGTGGGGCGCGGTTCTTAACCGACGCGCTTCCGGATCCTCTACGCAAAGGCCCACCGGATTCGGATGGCGGGGAATGGTGACTATCGTGTCGCCCCCGATCGGCGTGCCGATCGGATACTTTCTAGCCAGCGCTGTCAATGAGACTCCTTGATCATTGAGCGGAAAAAGCGCAGCCGAGCGGTCGACTACACATTGAACAACGGAACGGAGTCTATCGAAGAAATTTTCGCGCCGATAGTGTCTCTGATCGGCGACGCGCCGAATGGTCGTCGCAATTCACGATATGTCCGGCGCGATCACGTATTCGCATCGTACGCGGACATCGAAGAAATCCGCACGCTGCGCGCCCGAGCGCAGATCTTGCACAGTTCTGCAAATGTTACCGGTGGTCCACCGCTCACGTTCGTCAGCGCGTGTCTCCATCCCGCGACGCCGGGACGTTGCCCCACAGGCTACAATACGCCCTCGCAACAAACCGCTGTTATTTTGGGCCGATTCCCCGGCGACGCAACCCATGTACCTGCCGGAATTCCTGAATCTCGGCGCAGGCTTCAGCAGATATTTCAAGGCGCTGCCTGCGCTCGACGACGAGCTGCGGCAGTCGGTGTTCAGGATCCGGCATGCGGTCTACTGCGAGGAGCTGGGCTATGAGCCCGCGCGCGAGGACCGCATGGAATCGGACGAGTTCGACGCGCACGCCGCCCACTGCCTGCTCCAGAGCGTCGCCAATGGGGAGTTCGTCGGGTGCGTGCGGCTCGTCATGGCCGACTGGCGCCGATCCCGGATCGCCGTTGCCATTCGAGCGTCTGTGCGCGACGTCGATCGATCACGCCGTCGTCGACCCGGCGCGCCTCGATCGACGCAAGATCGCCGAAGTTTCGAGGCTTGCGGTCATCAGTCGCTACCGCCGGCGACGCGGCGAGCAGAAGGTCCCGCTCGGGATCGACGAAAGCGATTTCGGTACGCCCGACCGCCCGCGGTTCCCGTATATCGCCGCGGGGCTTTACCTGGGCATGGTCGCGCAAGCCCGGCACCACGGCATCGAGACGCTGTTCATGCTGACCGAGCGCCGGCTTGCGAAACAGCTCTCGCGCCTCGGCGTCAGCCTGCAGACGATCGGTGCGCCGATCGAGCATCGGGGCCTCCGCTATCCGTCGATGATGTCGGTCGACGAAGTGATCGATGGGCTCAGCTTTTTCGTGCGGCCGCTTTTCGCGGTCATCGCGGGCGAGATGGAGACCGCCTACCGGCGCGCAGACCGCTGACGCGGGCAACACCGGGCGGCGCACGTCATTCGAGCTTCTTCAGGTAGTCCTTCGTGAACACCTTGTCCGGCAGGTCGCGGAGCTTCATCGCGCTGTAGTCCAGGACCGATTGTTCGTCGGCGCGCAGCGCGTCTTCCATCACGAGTTGCGTCGGCCGCAGCTTGCCCAGCATCTTTTCGAATTTCCCGTACGTGCAGGTCTTGAGCAGCCGGTTCGATACCGAGTAGAACTCCGCCTTGTACGGCGCCGAGTTCGACTCGCGCACCCAATAGACGACGCGCTGGTAAGTCACGCCGCGATCGACGGCCGTCAGCTCGAGCACATTGTATTTTTCGCCGTCGATGACCTCGGTTCGAAGCAGCTTCGGCGTGTAGTCGCCGACGAAATTCGCGCGCGCGAGGTCGCCGTTGGCGACCTGGCCGGTCAGCCGCTGCGCCAGCGACAGGCGCACCGGCTGCGAGACATTCGGCAGGAATACCCAGAGATCGTGTCCTTTCATCAACAGGATCTGGCCACGGTCGGACGCGGGTTCGGTCACCATGACGATCGTGTTGTCGTTGCCCTTCGACAACACGCGGTATTTTCGCTCGTCGGGCGTCTTGTCCGCGCCCGTCGTAACGATCGCGATGTCGACCTGGAAACCTTCGGCGGGAAACCGGATGCGATCGGCTTCCTCGACGATGCGCCGCGCCTTGACATCATCGGCGGTCGGCTGCGAATCCTGCGCGAGCGACGGCGATCCAAGCGCAATGGAGAACAGGGTCAGGAAAACGACGGACAGCGCACGTGATCGCATGACGGAGAGGGCGCGCCCGACAGGATTCGAACCTGTGACCCTTGGCTTCGGAAACCAATACTCTATCCAACTGAGCTACGGGCGCGTCGCACGCGAATTATAGCCGGCCGCTGCTTCGGGCGCCGCCGCGCCATCCGGCCGGCGTTGCCGGCCACGTATAATCTAGGGTTTGGCCGCCGCGTGGCGCGACGGTCGAGACCCTCCCCGACTGTCCACTGCGACCATGACGGAACAAGACCCGCATTCCTCTCCGATCAAGACTCCGAAGCAGCTCGTCATCGTCGTCGTGCTCGCGTTCGTCGTGCCGATCACGATCATCGGGCTGCTGTCGCAGTTGTTCACCAGCAGCCACGACGCGACAGAAGACCAGCAGCGCGTGCTCGAGCGCATCAAGCCCGTCGGCGCGGTCGTGGTCGCCGATGCTTCGGCGCCCAAGGGAAATCTGAGTGGTGAACAGGTGTATGGGCAGGTGTGCAAGACCTGCCACGAGACGGGATTGGCCGGCGCGCCGAAGGCGGGTGACAAGGCCGCGTGGGCGCCGCGCATTGCCGAGGGCGAAGCGACGCTCGTACAGCATGCGACCGGCGGCTTTCAGGGCAAGACCGGCGTGATGCCGCCGAAGGGCGGCAGTACCGACTTGACCGACGACGAAGTGCACCGCGCCGTCGTCTATCTCGCCAATCAGGCCGGAGCCGGATGGAAGGAACCGGCGGTGACGGTGATCGCGACGGCTTCGGCGACGCCGGCCCCCGCGGGCGCGATGATCGCAGCGACTGCGGCAACAGGCGCCGGCGCACCAGCGGCGGGCGCCGCGCCGACAGCGGCGTCAGCCGCCGCGCCGCCCGCGATGGCCGTCGCCAGCGCTGCACCCGGCGGCGGCGCCAAGCCCGACGGGAAGGCAGTCTACGATTCGACGTGTCATGTCTGTCACGCCACCGGTCTCGTCGGCGCGCCGAAATTCGGCGACAAGGCCGCGTGGGCGCCGCGGATCGCGACGGGCCTCGAGACGCTGCACTCCGTCGCGCTCAAGGGCATGAACGCCATGCCTCCGCGCGGCGGCAACACGACGCTCTCGGACGCCGAGGTGAAAGCGGCCGTCGACTACATGGTGGCCGCGGCGAAATAGCGTCAGCGCGCGACGAGCGCCTTCAGCGCCTGAAGCCGCGCATTGCCGGACTCCTTCGCGTGCGCTGCTTCGTCCGCCGATAGCGGTTGGTCGGCGTACCTCAGATCCTCCTGCGCGAGTTCGCCCAGAAATCGCGAGGGCGCGCACGCCAACTTCTCGCCGCCACGCCTGCGCACGCGGCACCAGGACAGATGCAGCGTCTGCTGTGCGCGCGTCAGCCCGACGTACATGAGCCGGCGTTCTTCGTCGACGTTGCCGGCGTCGATCGCCTCCCGGTGCGGCAGCACGCCCTCCTCGAGTCCGACCAGGAACACGTGAGGGAACTCGAGCCCCTTCGCCGCGTGCAGCGTCGAGAGCCGGACCGCGTCGGCCGCATCGTCGTCACGTCCTTCGAGCATCGTGATCAGCGCGACCATCTGCGTCAGCTCCAGCAGGTTCCTGCCATCCGTTTCGCCCTTCCGCGCGAGCCATGCGACGAAATCATCGACGCTCTGCTTGCGCGCCTGCGCATCACGGCGATCGAGGGTTGCGGTGAGCCAGCCGGAATAGTCGATCCGTTGCATCAATTCGTCGAGCAGCCGTCCGGCGGGCTCGCGGCTTGACCGGTGCCGCAGTCCGTTGATCAATCCGCAGAACTCGTCGAGCGCCGCACGCTGTCGCGCGGGAACCGCGGGCGAGAGCGCCGGCTCGAATACCGCCGCGAACAGGCTCGTGTTCCGCGCGTGCGCGACGTCGCCCAAATGCCGCAGCGTCGCCTGGCCGACGCCGCGTCGGGGTGCCGCGAGCGCGCGCACGAACGCCGGATCGTCGTCGTCGTTGGCGATCAGCCGCAGGTAGGCGACGACGTCCTTGATTTCGGTGCGCTCGAACATCGACTGCCCGCCGGAGACTTCGTAGGGGATCGACTGCGCGCGCAGCGCGGTTTCGAACACGCGCGCCTGGTGATTGCCGCGATACAGGATCGCGTAGTCGCAATATCGCGTCCGGTGCTGGAACTTGTGGGCCATCAGGTGGCGCACGACCAGGTCCGCTTCGGCCTCCTCGCCGGCGGCAGGTGCGACACGCAACGGATCGCCGTGGGCGAGTTCGGTCCACAGCCGTTTGTCGTACAGCTTCGGATTGTTGCCGATCAGCGCGTTCGCGCAGCGCAGGATGCGCACGGTGGATCGGTAGTTCTGCTCGAGCTTGACCACGCGGAGCTGCGGATAGTCGTCCGGCAACCGCGCCAGGTTGCCGAGCGTCGCGCCCCGCCACCCATAGATCGCCTGATCGTCGTCGCCGACCGCGGTGAACGGCGTCGCGTCGCCGACCAGATGACGGAATAACCGGTACTGCGCGGGGTTCGTGTCCTGGTACTCGTCGATCAGCACGTGCGCGCAACGTGCCTGCCAGCGCGCGCGGGCGATCGGATCGGACTCGAAGAGCGCGACGGGAAGCGCGATCAGGTCGTCGAGGTCGACCGCCCGGTACGCGCGAAGCGCATCGGCGTAACCGGCATAGGCGCGCGCGGCCGCGAGTTCCGCGTCGTCACCCGCCGAGCGCAGCGCATCGGCCGGTGCGACGAGCGCATTCTTCCATTGGCTGATCCGCCACTGGATCGCGCGTGCCCGCGCGCGATCGGCCGTCGCGGCCAGTTCGGCGACGATCGGCTCGACATCCGCCGGACCGAAAATCGAAAATCCCGGCGCAACGCCGATCACCTTCGATTCGGCGCGGACGATCGACAAGCCATACGCGTGGAACGTCGATACCGATACGGCCGAAGAAGCGTCGCGGAATCCGCCGCGCGCGAGCGCCGCATGTGCACGCTCACGCATCTCGCGCGCGGCCTTGTTCGTGAACGTGATCGCGACGATTCGCGCCGGGTCGACGCCGCGCAGGACGAGATGCGCGATCTTCGCGGTGATGACGCGCGTCTTGCCGCTGCCGGCGCCGGCAAGCACGAGCAGCGGCGCATGGTCGTAGCGCACGGCTTCGTGCTGAGCGGCGTTGAGGGAATGCTGCAAGGCGGGTTTGCGGTCAGGCGTTGCTACAATTGCGCTGGATTGTACCGATGCCGCCGACTCGAGCGCTCACAAACCTCCAACGATCTTCATGGCGCTCTACGCGATCGGCGACATCCAGGGCTGCCACGCCGAGTTTTGCGAGCTGCTCGCGCTGATCGGCTTCTCACCCGGCACCGATCGCCTCTGGCTGACCGGCGACCTCGTCAATCGCGGTCCTGACTCGCTCGCGGTGCTGCGCGAAGTCAGCGCGCTGGGGGATTGCGTCACCACCGTCCTCGGCAACCACGACCTTCACCTGCTGACGGTCGCCGCGGGTCATCGCCGCGCGCACCGCAGCGATACGCTGGCGCCGATACTGGACGCGCCGGATCGCGACGAGCTCCTGGGTTGGCTGTCGCGGCGGCCACTCGCGGTCAGCGAAGGCGGCCTGTTGATGGTGCACGCGGGCATCCTGCCGCAGTGGAACGCGCTGCAGGTGCGCGCGCTTGCGCGCGAAGTCGAGACGGTGCTCGCAGGCGACGGCAGCGAGCCGTTTCTGCGCGTCCTCTACGGCGACGAGCCGCACACGTGGCGCGACGACCTCGACGGATTCGATCGATTGCGCGTGATCGTCAACGCGCTGACGCGGTTGCGTTTCTGCACATCCGATGGACGTATGGAGTTCCGCGAAAAGCGCGGCGCAGATCACGCGCCGCCGGGCTACGCACCGTGGTTCGCGCAGGAGAGCCGGCAGAGCGCATCATCGCTCGTCATCTGCGGCCACTGGTCGACGCTCGACCTGCTGCTTGCGCCGAACGTCCTGATGCTCGACTCGGGATGTCTGTGGGGCGGACCGCTTACGGCGATTCGCTTGCCTGACCGGCGTGTATACCAGGTGCCGAGCCGCTCCGCGGTAGTGCCAGCGCCCCGCGAATAGCGCGTTCGGCCTCGCGCGCCAACTCGCGCCGATGCCGCCCGTCGGTTGCCAATGCTGCGGTCGCGATCATCTCCACGACGAGAGCGCTCTCGCCGCAGATCCGCCAGAACGAGCCCACGAATGTAACGTCGGTATAGGCGGGCGCGACCGACCGATGACCGTCCGGCGTCGTGTAGCGAATGGCGACCGGCTGGACGACGCCGTGGACCGCGATGATCGGCTGCAGCAGCGAGCCCTTGAACGGCAGCAGCTCCGATCCGTCGGTCGTCGTGCCTTCCGGAAAGACCGCGACGATGTCGCCCCCGCGCAGCGCCCGTTCGGCTTCGCTGTTGACCCGGTGCGTGTCGCGCCGGCGCGCACGTTGGATGAAGAGCGTGCCGACGCCGCGTACCAGCCTGCCGACCAGCGGCCAGCGCGCGATCTCGGCCTTCGCGATGAACCGTACCGGTCCGACCGCATTCAGCACGAAGATGTCGAGCCACGAAATGTGATTCGCGACCGCGAGGACCGGCGCATGGCCGCCGCCCAGCTTTCCGGCGATCCGGATCTCGACGTGCAGCAATTGCAGGAGCCGGATGGACCACGCGCGCACGCGCATGCGGCGCGCCGGGGCGTCACACGACGGAAAGACGACGAGGATCGTCGCGAGACCCGCGAGGAAATGCAGCAGCAGGCGCAACGCGCGCAACACGCGCACGAACGCCGGCGTCCTGGCCCGGCGCAGCCCGGCGAGCGCAGTTTCGCTCGCAGGCGAGGGGCGTTGGGTCATGCCCTCGCCCCGGGAGTCCATGCCGGGAGAAAGGGTGAGCGGCGCAACGGCAGGTGACGGTGGGTTGAACGGCATCACCACGGACGCTCGCCAAATGCTTCGCGATAGCGCGCGGCCACCGCTTCACGGTCGACGACGTGATTCTGACCGCCGCGGCTCGCGATCTTGATGGAACCCATCACCGACGCGAGATTGCCGGTTTTTTCCCAATCCCAGCGTTCCGCGATACCGTACAGAAGGCCGGCGCGATAGGCGTCCCCGCAGCCCGTCGGGTCGACGACCGCGCTCGGACGCACCGCCGGAATCGCATACGTCGCGCCGTCGGCGTGGATGATCGAGCCTTCGGCTCCCAGCGTCACCACCAGGGCGTCGACGCGACCCGCCATGTCGGCGAGCGACCAGCCCGTGCGCTCGGCCAGGAGCTTTGCCTCGTAGTCATTGACCGCGAGATACGTCGCGCGCTCGATCATCTCCGACAGCTCGGGCCCGGTGAACAGCGGCAGTCCCTGGCCCGGGTCGAACAGATACGGGATGTTGCGGGCGGCGAACTGCTTCGCGTGCTCGCGCATGCCTTCCTTGCCGTCCGGCGCGACGATGCCGAGGCCGATGTCGGCGACGTCGTCGACACGGTTGCGATGCGAGACATTCATCGCGCCCGGGTGGAACGCCGTGATCTGGTTGTCGTCGAGATCGGTGATGATGAACGCCTGCGCCGTATACGCGTCATCGATGACGAGAACGCCGTCCATCGCGATGCCCAGCTTGCGCAGGCGCTCGCGATAATCCGCGCCGTCGCTGCCGAGCGTACCCATGATCACCGGGCTGCCGCCCAGCCCGCGCAGGTTGTAGGCGATGTTGCCCGCGCAGCCGCCCCATTCGCGCCGCATATCGCTGATCTGGAACGCGACCGAAAGCATGTGTGTCTGCTCCGGAAGGATGTGACGCGAGAAGCGATCCGGAAACACCATGATCGTGTCGAACGCGAGCGACCCGCAGATGAGCGTGCGCATGGCAGGACGTGACGAGGGCAAGATGAGCGGGCCGCGAGCAGACCAAACCGGGCGGGCGAGACGGCAAGGGCGCGGCAAGTGTAGCGCAAGACCTGCATCGGACCGCCTGCGTTTCTCACGACATCACTCCGTCACGCTCCTTGCCTGTCAGCGCTGCGCTGTGCGCGACCGCACCGTTCGGCCAACTCGCGGTCGGCCCGTCCTCCCGCCGGTTTTCTTCTCCCTCCGCCCTTCGCGCCCTCAGGCCGCTGCGCCGTTGATCACTTCGCGGCCGATTTCGCGAACGATGTATTGCTGCCGCCTCGACACCGGCAGCGACTCGTCGATGCCGTGCAGCAGCACTTCCCAGTGCGCATCGCCGTCGTCATTGGCGCGCCGCTCGAAGCCGCGGATGAAATCGCGCGCGACGAGGCAATTGCGATGGACGCGAACGAAGCGCGCGCCGAACTCCTGCTCGAGCCGGGTCAGCGATTCCTCGAGCAGAAACTCGCGCTGCGCCGTCCGGATCGTGATGTACTTGAGCTCGGCCTTCAGATAGACCACCTCGTCGACCGGAACGAGGACGACGCGCGACCGTTCGGTGACCGACAGGAATCGCCGCGCGGCAGCCGGCAACTGGGTCAGTTTCTCGAGCGTCATGGGTTTCAATCGCGGAACCTTTTGCAAAGCTGCCAGCAATCGCTGCATTCGCACCGGCTTGACCAGGTAATCGACGGCATTGACCTCGAATGCCGCCAGCGCATGCTGATGAAAGGCCGTCGTGAAGATCACAACCGGCGGATGGGCAAGCTTCAGCAAATGCCGGGCCAGCTCGATGCCGTCCATCGCCGGCATGTGAATGTCCGTCAGCACCAGGTCGGCGGGCACCGTGTGCAGAATGTCGAGCGCTTCGCGCCCGTGCTGCGCCTCGCCGACGATCGCGATCGGCAGCACGGCGGCGCAATCGTCGAGCAAATCGCGCAACCGATGCCGCGCAGGCGCTTCGTCGTCGACGATCAGGACGCGCAGCGGAGTCTCAGCCATTGCTCACTTTCAGCGCCGGCATGCCGGTCAGCGGCCGATTGGCGCGAAGCTCGCGGCGCTTCTGCGCACCGTTGCCGAGATGCGGCTCGCGCCGCGGCGCATCGGGGTGTCCATTCGCCACCGCCGCCGGCTTTGTCGTGCGGTACGGCATCCGGATATGCACTTCGTAGACATCGTGCGTCACGCGCGACTCGACGCTCGCCTCGGCGTCGAAATGCAGCGCGAGCCGTTCGCGAATGTTGTCGAGCGCCATCCTGTTCCCCACCTGGTGGCGCGCGCCGTTGGCGATGTACGGATTCTTGAGCAGCGCGTGCACTTCGTCGCGCGAGAGAAAAATGTTGATCGACACCACGCCCTGCTCCGGCGACGGCTCGATTCCATGATAGACGGCGTTCTCGAGCAACGGCTGCAGCACCAGTGGCGGAACAAGGGCGTCGCCGGGCATGCTTTTCACGTTCCAGTCGACGACCAGCCGCTCGCCAAGTCGCAACTGTTCGAGCTCCAGATATTGGCGGCACAGCTCGACTTCGTCGGCGAGCGGCGTCAATTCGCGATTGTCCCGCATCAGCACGCGAAACAGATCGGCCAGATCCTCGAGCGCCGCTTCGGCGCGCCGCGGGTCGCTGCGCATCAGCGACAGCACGGCGGTGATGCTGTTGAACAGGAAATGCGGACGGATACGCGCTTGCAGCGCCTGCAGGCGCGCCTCGGTGATCGCCGGTGACAGCGCGCGCGCGCGCAGACGAAAATAAGCGATCAAGGCAAACTGCGCCGTCAACGCGAACAGCAGATGGCGCACGAGCGCTCCGGGAGCATCGCCAGACATCTTCGGCATCAACTCGTTGGCGCCGAAGGCAATGCCGCAGGTGATCGCCGTGATGATCGCGACGCCGGCGCGATAGCTGCAACGCGCGAGCCATGGCTGCACGAGCCACAGCAGTGCGAGCTCCGCAAAGAGGTGCGGCGCGATGAATCCGGTCAGCGTCGCCCATTCCACGCCCAGCAACGCATAGTGCGGCTCGCGCGCGAATGCGATGGCCAGTGCCGCGCCATTGACGGCGAGCAGAATCCGCAGGATCGTGCCAAGATTGCGCAGATCCGGCAGCCCGGGCGCTGCGGGCGGTTGTTTTATAATCCCCTGCATAGCGGACGCAATATGCAAGCATCATGCCGGAAACCGGCACCCGGGAAGGGTGCAGGCCTACGACGGGCTCGCGAAGGCCCTTTTCGACGCGTGCGTCACGCCCATCGCTCGCAAGACTTAGGTCCCATTGTCGTCAAGCGGCCCGATCGAGGCCGCCCGCCGCCCGCGAAAGCCCATGGCCGCCCCCGATTCATCGTCCCCGTCCAGCAGTACCGAAGCGCCTGCCGCCGCCGCCGGAGTGCCGCCGGGCGGCACATGGTCGGGCCGCTTCAGCGAGCCGATGTCCGAGCGCATGCAGCGCTTCAACGCGTCGGTGGACTTCGACCAGCGACTTGGCGCAGGCGGACATCGCGGGCTCGCGGGCGCATGCGCGGATGCTGGCGGCACGCGGCGTTCTCGCCGCCGACGACCTCGCCGCGATCGAGCGCGGTCTTGTCGCAGATCGAGCGTGAAATCGCCGCCGGCGAGTTCGTCTGGCGGCGCGATCTGGAAGACGTCCATTTCAACATCGAAATGCGCTTGACGGCGCTGGTCGGCGACGCCGGCAAGCGGCTGCACACGGCGCGCTCGCGCAACGACCAGGTCGCGACCGACATGCGGCTGTGGCTGCGCGATGCGATCGACGCGCTGTACGCGCAGTTGATCGCGCTGCGCCGCGCGCTGCACGCGCTTGCAACGGCATCATGCCGCGACGATCATGCCCGGATTCACGCATCTGCAGGTGGCGCAGCCGGTGACGTTCGGCCACCATCTGATGGCGTACGACGCGATGCTCGCGCGCGACATGGAGCGCTTCGCCGAATGCCGCCGCCGCGTCAACCGGCTGCCGCTCGGCAGCGCGGCGCTCGCGGGAACGAGCTATCCGATCGACCGCGAGCAGGTCGCGCGCGAGCTCGGTTTCGAGGCGCTGTGCCCCAATTCGCTCGACGCCGTCGCCGATCGCGACTTCGCGATCGAATTCGCGGCGGCGGCCGCGCTGGTGATGGTGCATCTGTCGCGGTTCGCCGAGGAGCTCGTGCTGTGGTCGAATCCGCGCTTCGGCTTCGTCACGCTGGCCGATCGCTTCTGCACCGGCAGCTCGATCATGCCGCAGAAGAAGAATCCGGACGTTCCCGAGCTGGTGCGCGGCAAGATCGGCGCGCGTCATCGGCCACCTGACGGCGCTCCTCGTGCTGATGAAGGGCCAGCCGCTCGCGTACAACAAGGACAACCAGGAAGACAAGGAGCCGCTGTTCGACACCGTCGACACGCTGGCCGACACGCTCGCGATCATCACCGACCTGGTCGGCGACCGGCATTGACGGCCAATGCCGAGCGGATGCGCGAGGCCGCGCGCGAAGGTCTTCGCGACCGCGACCGATCTTGCCGACTACCTCGTGCGCAAGGGCGATGCCGTTTCGCGACGCGCACGAAGCGGTCGCGCGCGCGGTGCGCGCACGCGGAGCGCAGGCGTTGCGATCTCGCCGAGCTGCCGCTGGCCGAGCTGCGCGGCGTTTTCGCCGTTGATCGACGCGGACGTGTTCGGCGTGCTGACGCTCGACGGCTCGGTGGCGAGCCGCGACCACGCCGGCGGCACGGCGCCGCGCAGGTGCGGGCGGCGATCGCCGCGGCGCGCCGTGAGCTCGACGGCATGAGGCCGAGGAATGAGCGCCCGGCGCGACGCCGGAGCTGCGCGCATCGAATCCTTCACGAAGCGATCCGGCATGACGACCGGGCACTGGAGCTGACATGACCCCGATTAGACTCGCATTTCTCGGACTTGGCGTGATGGGTTACCCGATGGCGGGCCATCTTGCGAAGGCCGGGCACAGCGTCACCGTGTACAACCGCACGCGCGGCAAAGGCCGCGCAGTGGGTCGCACAGCACGGCGGGCAATCGGCGCCCACGCCGGCCGACGCGGCGCGCGGGGCGGCGATCGTGCTGATGTGCGTCGGCAACGACAACGACGTGCGCGCCGTCGCGAGCGCGACGGCGCTGCCGGGCATGGCGCGACGGCGCGATCCTCGTCGATCACACGACCGCGTCGGCGGAGGTGGCGCGGGAGATCCACGCGTGCGGCGGCGCACGCGGCGCGTCGAATTCCTCGACGCGCCGGTGTCCGGCGGCCAGGCCGGCGCCGAAAACGGCAAGCTGACGATCATGGTCGGCGGCGACGCCGCGGTGTTCGCCCGGGCCGAAGCGGTGCTCGCGCACTATGCGCGCGCCGTGACGCTGATGGGCGGCCGCGGGCGCCGGGCAGCTCACGAAGATGGTCAACCAGATCTGCATCGCCGGGCTGGTGCAGGCGCTGTCCGAAGGCATCAACTTCGCGCAGCGCGCGGGCCTCGACGCGCAGCGGGTGCTCGACGTCATCAGCAAAGGCGCGGCGCAATCGTGGCAGATGGAGAACCGCGGCAAAACGATGGTCGCCGACAAGTTCGATTTCGGCTTCGCCGTCGACTGGATGCGCAAGGATCTCGGCATCTGCCTCGACGCCGCGCGCGACAACGGCGCCGCGTTGCCCGTGACCGCGCTCGTCGACCAGTTCTATGCGCGCGTGCAGGCGCGCGGCGGCGGCCGCTGGGATACGTCGAGCCTGATCCGGCTGCTGCGCGACGAGCGCGGTGTAGCGTTCGGGATCGCTGCGCTTCGGCGTCGACGCGGTCGCCGTCGATGATCCGGACGTCGTAGGTGATCTCCGCCGTCTTGCGCGAGCATGATCGTCGCCGAGCAGTATTTTTCCTTCGACAGCTTGACCGCGCGCTCGACCTGGCGGGGATCGAGCCCGCGTCCCGCCACCGCGTATTTCAGGTGAATGCGCGTGAAAACCTTCGGCTCTTTCGGCGCACGCTCGGCTTCGGCGTCGACGACGCAGTCGGCGACGGGTTGGCGGGCCTTCCTGAGGATCCAGACGACGTCGAACGCCGTGCACGCGGCCGCGCCGGCCAGGACGAGCTCCATCGGCCGCATGCCGAGATTGCGACCGCCCGCGTCCGGCGGCGCCGTCGATGACGACGGCGTGACCGCTGCCGGTCTCGGCGACGAACGACGCCTTTCGACCCATTTCATCGCGTGCCTTCATCGAGCTCCCGTCTCAGTCCCTGTGTGCACGGCTGTCGGCGCCGCCGATCCCTGCGAATCCCGACACCGCTCTGTCAATGCTGTCACCGCGGTTATGCATCTTGCATTGTGCAGCGCAATATGGAATGCTTACGCCTGTTCGCGGGCCACGCCGTTTCCTCCTTCGGCACTCGCGGACGCATTCCTCCATTCTCCTCCTATGGTGGAATCCTCGGCGCGGTCGACTCGACCGCGCCTTTTTTTGCCCTGTCGCGATGCACCGTCGTGGTGCGCGGCGCCCGCGACCGTGGATGCCCGTGCGCGCGTTGACTGCTGCCGATGAAGAGTAGTAGAATCATCGACTTTGCTGATTCGAGCCGTCCCGTTTTCACCGGACGCGCGAACGACAGGATTCCCGATGAAGACCTTCTCTGCCAAGCCGCACGACATCACGCACGCCTGGTACGTCGTCGACGCCACCGACAAGGTGCTCGGACGGCTCGCGACGCAGATCGCCGCCCGCCTGCGCGGCAAGCACAAGCCGATCTTCACGCCGCACATGGACACCGGCGACTTCATCGTCGTCACCAACGTCGACAAGATTCGCGTCACCGGCAACAAGGCCGACGACAAGCTCTATCACCGCCACAGCGGCTACCCGGGCGGCATCACGACGACCACGTTCGGCGAGATGCAGGCGCGCTTTCCGGGTCGCGCGCTCGAAAAGGCCGTCAAGGGCATGCTGCCGAAGGGTCCGCTCGGCTACGCGATGATCAAGAAGCTCAAGTGCTACGCCGGCCCGTCGCACCCGCATTCGGCGCAGCAGCCGGCGACGCTCGAGATCTGAACCCATACTTCCGCGAAGCCGCGCCGCGGCTTCCATCACCGGCCCCTTCCACGAATGATCGGCAACTACCACTACGGCACCGGACGGCGCAAGACGTCCGTCGCGCGCGTGTTCCTGAAGCGCGGCGAGGGCAAGATCGTCGTCAACGACAAGCCCGTCGACGAATTCTTCACGCGCGAAACGGGCCGCATGGTGGTGCGCCAGCCGCTCGTGCTGACGAACCACGAGAAGACGTTCGACATCATGGTCAACGTCATCGGCGGCGGCGAGTCGGGCCAGGCGGGGCGGTGCGCCACGGCATCACGCGCGCGCTGATCGATTACGACGGCGCAGTTGAAGCCGACGCTGTCGAAGGCCGGGCTCGTCACGCGCGACGCGCGCGAAGTCGAGCGCAAGAAGGTCGGCCTGCACAAGGCGCGGCGCCGCAAGCAGTTCTCGAAGCGCTAGAGCGCGTCGCGCCGATCGGAAGGCCGCCTCGCTCTGGGCGGCCTTTTCGCTTTCGGGGCCAGTCGTCATGCCATTGGCATAAAAATCGGGAACCGGTGCTAGAATCATTTTCGATTGGGCAGGACCACCATGATCAAGATCGGCATCGTCGGCGGAACCGGCTACACCGGCGTGGAGCTGCTGCGGCTGCTCGCGCAGCATCCGGACGCGGACGTGCGCGCGATCACGTCGCGCAAGGACGCCGGCACGAAGGTCGCGCAGATGTTCCAGAGCCTGCGCGGCCGCTACGACCTCGCGTTCGCCGATCCGGAGGATGCCGATCTCAAGGCTTGCGACGTCGTCTTTTTCGCCACGCCGCACGGCGTCGCGATGGCGCAGGCGCGCGAACTCGTCGAAGCCGGCGTGCGCATCATCGATCTCGCGGCCGATTTCCGGCTCGCCGATACGCAGATGTTCGAGCGCTGGTACAAGATGCCGCATGCGTGCCCCGACCTGCTCGCCGAGGCGGTGTACGGCATCCCGGAAATCAATCGCGACGCGATCCGCAAGGCGCGCATCGTCGGCAATCCCGGCTGCTATCCGACCGCGGTTCAGCTCGGATTCCTGCCGCTGATCGAGGCCGGACTCGTCGACACGCAGCACCTGATCGCCGACTGCAAGTCCGGCGTCATCGGGCGCCGGCCGCAAGGCCGAGCTGTCGCTGTCGTATTCGGAAGCGTCCGACAACTTCGCGGCGTACGCGCGTCGCCGGTCATCGTCACCGGCCGGAAATCGTCCAGGGTCTGAACCGGGTCAGCAAGGAACCGGTGCGACTCACATTCACGCCGCACCTGACGCCGATGATCCGCGGCATCCTTGCGACGCTTTATGCGCCGCTGCGCGACCCCGGCACGGACCTGCAGGCGCTGTACGAGAAGCGTTACGCCGGCGAGCCGTTCATCGACGTGATGCCGCCCGGATCGTTGCCGGACACGCGCAGCGTGCGCGCGTCGCAACGTGTTGCGCATCGCGGTCCACCGGCCCCCCGAGTCGCGATCTCGCGCTTGTAATCGCCGTCGAGGACAACCTCGTCAAGGGCGCCGCAGGACAGGCGATCCAGAACATGAACCTGATGTTCGGGCTGCCGGAAACCGCCGGCCTTACCGCGCCGCCGGTGCTGCCGTAGCGGGGACGCGACCGCGTGGCATCGCCCGCCTGGTGGCGCCGCGCGCGTCAGCATTCGGCATCAGCGCGCCGCGGATGGCGGTGCGCACGCATCTGCCGTGGTGGGCGCACGGCGTCACCGTCGCGCTGCTCTGCGCGCTCGTCGGCGGGATGTGGTGGTGGGGCTTCGATTTCGGCCAGATCTTCGGCGGTTTCAACCGCCAGGAGATCGAAACCCGCGTGGCCACGCTCGAGGACGCCAATGCCGCGCTTGCGAACCGAGACAACGACGCTGCGCTCGCGCATGTCGCAGCTCGAAAGCGAGCTCGCGATGGCGCGCGGTGCGCAGGGCGCTGTCGCAAGCAGTCCGCCGACTTGTCCGCGGAAAATGCGACAGCTGAAGGAAGAGCTGGCGTTCCTGCAACAGATGCTTGCCGATACGAGCAAGCAGCCCGGGATGTCGATCCCGCGGCTTTCGTTCGAGCGGCAAAGCGACGACGTCTGGCGTTACAGCCTCCTGATCGTCCGGGGCGGCAACCCGCGCGACGAATTCGAGGGACGCTTCGTGCTGCAGGCGACGTTGCAGGGATCCGATCCGAAGGACACATCTCCACATCTGCTGACGCTGCCCGACGATCAGCCGAGACCGCGGCAACGCTGAAACTGGCGTTCAAGTACTATCAGCGCGTTGAAGGGACGTTTCGCGTCCCGCCCGGCAGCCGCGTGACGTCGCTCGACGCCCGTGCCTTCGAAACCGGAAGCGGCAGCCCGCGCGCGAGCCGTACGGCGACGAGTCCGTTGATTAACCCGTAGGGAGCCCCCATGTTCGAACGGAAGAAGCCCGCCGCACCGCAAAAGCGGATCGACAGCCTGATCGGCGCCGGTACCGTCGTCGAGGGCGATGTCATGTTCTGCGGTGGATTGCGGATCGATGGCAGCGTCCAGGGCAACGTCTCCACCGTCGACGGCCAGCCGGGGACGCTGGTGATCAGCGAGCAGGCGCGCGTCGATGGCGAGGTGAGCGTGTCGCACGTCGTGATCAACGGCAGCGTCAACGGCCCGGTCCGCGCTGACGACTACCTCGAGTTGCAGGCAAAAGCCCGCATCGTCGGCGATGTCCGCTACCGGCGCGCTCGAGATGCAGACCGGCGCGGTGGTCCAGGGCTGCCTGCAGCATGCCGAACCGGAGGCGGCGCCGGTGGTCGAATTGAGACGGGTTTCGGCGTGACGGAATGGAACGAATTTTGACGGCTGAGGCGCCCGAAGCCCGATAATGTCGGCTGACGGAGGAACCGGAGTACCGCATGAACGCAATGAATGAAATGCCGAGCCCGCTGGTCTTTACCGATGCCGCAGCGGCAAAGGTGAAGACGCTGATCGACGAGGAAGGCAACCCGGAGCTCAAGCTGCGGGTGTTCGTGTCGGGCGGCGGCTGCTCGGGCTTCCAGTACGGCTTCACGTTCGACGAGGTCGTGAACGAGGACGACACTGCGGTGCAGAAGGACGGCGTCACGCTGCTGATCGACCCGATGAGCTACCAGTACCTGGTCGGCGCCGAAATCGACTATCAGGAAGGCCTCGAAGGCGCGCAGTTCGTCATCAAGAACCCGAACGCCACGACGACCTGCGGATGCGGATCGAGCTTCTCGACCTGACTTCTCATCGATTGCATCGACCAAAGGGCCCCTGCGTGGGCCCTTTTGTTTGCCTCTTCATCTACTCGCGACGTGCAGCGACTCGTCGATGCGCCGCGGTGGGACGCCGCGCACGCCATTCCTTGCTGCGCGCGGTGGGACGCCGCGCACCCATTCCTTGCTGCGCGCGGTGAGGGCACCGCGCACATCATTCCTTGCTGCGCGCGGTGAGGCGCTGCGCACCGGGCTTCGGTGGCGCAAACCGTGTCGTCGAGCGGGTACCCCGGCGCGGCCGCTCGATCGTCAACCCACGGGCTCATTGGCCGCGCCACCCGCTTTTCGACGACTGCGCCACAGGCGCCCTTCGCGCAGCCCCTCACCACGCCCGACACGCGATCGCTGCATCGTTGCGTTCAAGGCGGTAGCCGATGCGCGCCCCGAGTAACGCATGTGCAGTCGCGTCACGCATCAGCACCGCGTGCCCAAGGCAGCGGGCGCGGCGTGACGAGCGCACGTGGGAGCGCATGCCGTCACGGGTGGCGCGGCCAATGAGCCCGTGGGTTGACGATCGAGCGGCCGCGCCGGGACCCGTAGGCATGCGTTTGCGGACTCGGGCGCGGTGTCGCGCCGCGCCCGCTGCCTCTCATCGAGAGATCTGGAAGCGCGGTGTCGCGCCGCGCCCGCTGCCTCGTCATCGAGAGATCTCGGAAACGCGGTGTCGCCGCGCCCGCTGCCTCTCATCGAGAGATCTGGATGCGCGGAGTCGCCGCGCCCGGTGCCCACCGCGCCGACGTCACCGCGGGTAGATCGCCCCAAGAACCCGCGGACCCTTTGCGCCGGTGACCGCCGGGATGTTGCCGGGCCGCCCTGCCAGCGCCTCGCGTGCGAGCCACGCAAACGCCAGCGCCTCGACTTGTTCGACCGGCAACGCCCTCGTCGGCCGTTGTCGTCACCTTGCGCGGCGCGAGCTCTCGTCGCGAGATCGCGCATCAGCGTCGCGTTGTTCGCGCCGCCGCCGCATACCAGAATCTGCTGCGCACCCGGCGCATAGCCGCGGACCGCATCGCCGATCGTGCGTGCGGTGAGCGCGACGAGCGTCGCCTGCACGTCTTCCGCATTCTCATCCAGCCGGCCGCTGCCAGCCGCTTCTCGAGCCAGGTGAGGTTGAACGTGTCGCGGTGCGTGCTCTTGGGCGGTGGCGCGTTGAAAAAGGGCTCGGCAAGCAACACGTCGAGCAATGCGGCGCGCACCTTCCCCGTCGCGGCCCACGCGCCCTGCGCGTCGAACGTCGCCCCGCGGTTGCGCGCGCACCACAGGTCGGACAGCACATTGCCGGGCCGGTGTCGAAGCCGCCCACGGCGCCAGCCGCTCGGCAGGTTCGTGATGTTCGCGATCCCGCCGACGTTGACGATCACGCGATGCGCGTCGCGCCTCGCGAACAGCGCGGCGTGGAATGCGGGAACCAGCGGTGCACCCTGGCCCCCCGCCGCGACGTCGCGGCTGCGGAAATCGGCGACGACCGATCATGCCGGCCTTTTCCGCGACGCGCGCCGCGTTGTTCAACTGCACGGTGAAGCCGCGCTCGGGTCGGTGGCGCAGCGTCTGTCCGTGCACGCCCGGCGGCAGTCACGTCGTCGCGCTTCAGCTTCGCGCCGCGAGCGCCCGGGCGATCGCTTCCGCGTAGAGCTCGGCCAGCATGTTGGCGGCCGCGCCGGCTCGCGCGAGCTCGTTGTCGCCGGGCTGCTGCAAGCGCAAGAAGCTCGTCGCGCAGCAGCGTCGGCAACCCGACGTGCGCGGCGCCCAGCGTCTGCGCACGCGCCGACCGTCGTCGGGCGCAAAGTCGGCGATGACCGCGTCGACACCATCGAGGCTGGTGCCGGACATCACGCCGGCGAAGCATTCGCGGGCCATCGGGATGCCGCCTCGACTCGCTGCCGTTCGGGCAGCGGCCGGACAGCCGCTGCAGCGTCAATCGGCGGCGACGAGTCGCTGGTCCGGGTACGTCGCGCACGACCGCCAGTTCGCGCGCGAGCGGCGCAATCCACGCCGCAAACGCCGCGCGTTCTTCGGCCGACACCGGATCGGCCATCGGCAACGCGACGGTCAACGGATCCTTCGGCTCGCCGTCGACGCGCAATTCGTAGTGAAGATGCGGCCCGGTGGCCCATCCGGTCTGGCCGACGTAACCGATCGTGTCGCCCTGACGAACGCTGCGCGCCGTTCTTCACGCCGCCGGCAAAGCGCGACAAGGTGCGCGTACACGGTCGAATAGCGACCGTCGTGCTTGATCATGACCACGTTGCCATAACCATTCTGCTCGCCCGGCAAACTGCGACGAAGCCATTGGCCGTCACGCGCACCGGAGTGCCCATCGGTGCCGCGAAATCGGTGCCTTTGTGCGCGGTCCATGTGTGCAGGATCGGGTCGAAAGCGTCCAAGCGTGAAACCGGAGGTGATCCGCGAGAATTCCATCGGCGAGCGCAGGAACGCCTTGCGCGAGCTGTGTCCGTCCTCGTCGTAGTAGCCCTCGCTGCCGTCGGTCGCACGCCACAGGTACGCGTGCAGCACGACGCCGCGATTCTCGAACGCCGCGGCGAGCACGCGCCCGGTGCCCACGGGCTCGCCGTAGACGTAGCGGGTTTCATAGAGCACGACGAAGCGATCGCCGCCACGCAGGTCGTGATAGAAGTCGATGTCGCCGCCGAAGATGTCGGCCAGCGCGAGCGTGACCGAATCGGGCAACCCCGCGTCGTCGGCCGCCGCGAACAGCGACGATTCGATCCGACCCGCACGCAGCGTGAGACGCGTGTCGTCGGGCGGCGCATCGCGCCGCGCGACGAATCCGGACGCATCGCGCTCAATGGACAGGATCTCGCCGTTTCCTGCCAGAAGGCGCAGTGCGGCAAGACGTCCGTCGTCGTCGGTCGAGACCTGCAGCGAGCGTCCGGGCTCAATTGATAGAGCGGCGCGCGCCGATGGATCGGTGCGCAGGAATTCCATCGCGTCGGGATCGACGACCGACGCCCGGGCGAGCAGGCTGCCGATCGTGTCCCCGCGCTGCATGCGCTCGTCGTGCCAATAGCGGTCGGACTGCGCATCCGCAATGGCGGCGATCGCGGGCACGGGCAACGCGCGAGAAATGCTGCGGATCGATTGCGCGTCGAGCGACGTTTCGGGCGTGATGCCGAATGCGGCGACGCCGGCCAGGCCCAGCATGGCGACGGCGAGTGCCTGGCCCGGCGAGAGCGCGTGCGCGATCGCGTGCAACGCCGCGCGCAGCGACTGGGCTAGAATCCGAAGGTTGCGCGATATCAACGGAATGACTTGCGATAGGCGGAAAGTAGCAGGCCGCGAACGAGCGCCGTGGCGCTGCCCGGCGGCGATTGTAGCAGGGTTCTCGCGATAGTTGCACCTTGATGGAGCGGCGTTTCCCGGAACCACGATGGGCTTCGATATCGACCACCACCTCGCCGTATTCAGGCGCGGCGCCGACGAGGTGCTGGTCGAAAGCGAATTGCGCGCCAAGCTCGCGCGTGGCAAGCCGCTGAACATCAAGGAAGGTTTCGACCCCACGCGTCCCGACCTGCATCTGGGCCACACGGTGCAGTTCAACAAGCTGCGCCAATTGCAGGATCTCGGCCATCACGTGGTGTTCCTGGTCGGGGATTTCACGACGCTGATCGGCGATCCGACGGGCCGCAACGTCACGCGTCCGGCGCTGTCCTCCGAAGAGGTCGCCGCGAATGCGAAAACCTACACCGATCAGGCGTTCCTGATCCTCGATCGCGCGAAAACGGAGGTGGCGTTCAACTCCAAGTGGCTGGCAGCGCTTGGCGCTGCCGGAATGATCCGGCTCGCGGCGAAATACACGGTCGCGCGAATGCTCGAGCGCGACGACTTCGCGAAGCGCTATGCGGCGGAACAGCCGATCGCGATCCACGAATTCCTGTATCCGCTGGCACAGGGTTACGATTCGGTCGCGCTCGCAACCGATGTCGAGCTGGGCGGCACCGATCAGAAGTTCAACCTGCTCGTCGGCCGCGAACTGCAGCGCCACTACGGTCAGGAGCCGCAGTGCATCCTGACGCTGCCGCTGCTCGAAGGCCTCGACGGCGTCAACAAGATGTCGAAGTCGCTCGACAACTACGTTGGCATCACCGAAGCCCCGGCGTCGATGTTCGGCAAGCTGATGTCGATTTCCGACCCGCTGATGTGGCGGTATTTCGAGTTGCTGTCGTTCCGGCCGGAGGCCGAAATCGCCGCGCTGCGCCGCGAATGCGAAGACGGCCGCAATCCGCGCGATGCGAAAGTGATGCTCGCGCAGGAGATCGTCGCGCGCTTCCACTCGTCGCGCGGCCGCGCTGTCGGCGCGTGCGGAGTTCGACGCGCGCTTTCGCGAAGGGCGCACTGCCGGAATCCATGCCCGAGGTAACAGTGCACACGGACGGCGCCGGGATGCCGATCGCGCAGCTCGCCAAGCAGGCCGGCATCGTCGAATCGACGTCCGAAGCGCTGCGGCTCATCGCGCAGCGCGGCCTCAAGATGGATGGCGGCGTCGTCGCCGACAAAGGACTCGTCGTCGCGCCAGGTACAACGGTCGTCATTCAAGCGGGCAAGCGCAGGTTTGCGCGCGTGACCGTGAAGTAAGGTCCCGGTTTACGCAAGCCCCGGATCGGCGCCGACGCCGTCGA
This sequence comes from uncultured Pseudomonadota bacterium, assembly GCA_963718905.1. Taxonomy (GTDB): domain Bacteria; phylum Pseudomonadota; class Gammaproteobacteria; order Burkholderiales; family Casimicrobiaceae; genus VBCG01. The sequence goes on along the minus strand of CAVRAF010000010.1, from coordinate 274,467 downwards.
GTTTCGGCAGATTGAGCGTTCGCGGCTCGAGCATTTTCTGTGCGCGCAGATAGCGCGCCGCTACGTCCCAGATCGGTTCGCCGCCCGTGGTCCTCGCCTCCTCGGTGACCGGCGCCCAGCCGGCGACCGTGTATTGCCGCGTCGCCTCGATCGGCTTTCCATCCAGCTCCATGCTCGTGATGCGCTTGCCCATCGACGCATACGGGTCGATCGCATAACGCATTCCACCGACGCGCACCATGTCGCCGCCCTGCTGGTAGTACGGGTCCGGATTGAACAGATTGTCGGCGACGTCCTCGAGGATCGTCTTGATCGTCTCGCCGGTCAGCTTGCTCACCGTGACGTACGGATACGTTATCGCGGTCTGGTCGAGCAGGTCCTCGTAGCGGATCGCATCGCCGGGCAGCAGCGTCGGCCCCCAGCGGAATCCCGGCGAAAACGCGATCTCGGCGTTCTTCTCCGCCATCAACGCGTCGAGCAGCAGCTGGTCAAAGGTGCCGTTGAAATTGCCGCGGCGATACAGCAACTGTCCGGTCACCGCGAGTCTTTCGGCGAGCTTCGCCTCGAAGGGCGCGCGCGCCTTCGCGATCAGCGCGTCCATCGCGCGATCGGGCGGCAGCAGGTTTGCGAAGACGGGAAGCAGGCGATAGCGGATGTCGGCAACGACGCCGTTTCTGACATCGAGCTCGAGCAAGCCCACGAATTTGCCGTTGCTCCCGGCGTTGGTGACGAGCGTCTTGCCGCTTCGATTGGCGACGAGCGACGGTTGCGGCACGCCGTCGTGCGTGTGGCCGCCGAGAATCGCGTCGATGCCGGTGACGCGCGATGCCAGCTTGAGATCGACATCCATTCCGTTGTGCGACAGCAGCACGACGACCCGCGCGCCCTTGCTGCGCGCGTCGTCGACCGCGCGCTTGCAGGTTGTCTTCCTGGATGCCGAACGTCCATTCGGACACGAAATAGCGCGGATTGGCGATCGGCGTGTAGGGAAAGGCCTGTCCCACGATCGCAACCGGTACACCGCCGATGCTCCTGATGACGTAGGGCGCGAAGACCGGGTCGCCAAAATCGGCGGTGCGCACGTTTTGCGCGACGAAGTCGACGCGGCCGGCGAAGTCCTTGTCGACCACCTGCCTGACGCGCGCGGCGCCATACGTGAACTCCCAGTGGCCGGTCATCACGTCCACGCCGAGCAGCTTCGCGGCGTCGACCATGTCCTGCCCCTGCGTCCACAGCGAGGTCGCGGAACCCTGCCATGTGTCGCCGCCATCGAGCAGCAGCGCGCCGGGGCGACTGGCGCGCAGGCGCGCAATCAGCGTCGCAATATGCGCAAATCCGCCCATCGCGCCATATGCGCGCGCCGCGCGCTCGAAGTCGAGGCAGGTGAACGCGTGCGCATCGCGGGTGCCCGGCTTGATGCCGAAATGCCGCAGCAGCGCCTCGCCGACGAGGTGCGGCGATTTGCCGCGCGCGTCGCCGGCGCCGAGGTTCGCGCTCGGCTCGCGAAATCGAACGGGCCGAAGCTGCGCGTGGCAATCGGTGATGTGCAGCAGGCCGACGTTGCCGAACGGCTTCAACGCATCATAGAACCGCTCGCCGTCGGCACCGTCCGCTGCATATGCCGCGTCGAGCGGCAATCCGGCAACCGCCGCGGCGGCCAGATCCCTGGAGGAATTCGCGGCGTCTCATTGCGGTTCAGCGCGCGGAGCACCGACGCGGCATTCCGCGCCGAGGCGCCCGCGTCACTGGTTGACCGGAGACGCCGGGTCCATCAGCAGCGCGACGACGTCCCTGATCTGCTGCTCGGTCAGGATGTGCTGGTAACCGAAGCGCGGCATGTTCGAGCAGGCGGCGATACGCTTCGGGGTTGTAGACCTTGCCCCACGCGTATTTGCGCGTTTCGTCCGTATAGCCTCGCATCCTGCCGAAACGATACAGCGACGGGCCGATCGTTCCGTACGCAAGCTCCTGGGGCGTCAACTGATGGCAGGCGTAGCAGTTGGCGCCTGCCGGCTGCGCAGGATTGTCGGAAAACTGGAATCCCTGGCCGCTTTGCGCGATTTTTTCGCCGCTCTTCCAGTCGCCGACGAGTTTGCCGTCTGCGGGATAGCGGATCGTCGCGAGATTCGACTGCTGGATTTTCTCGGCAACCGACGCCGGCAATGGCCGGTTCGCGTATTCGCTGCAGAGTCGCTGCGTCTCGTCCTGATCGAGGCGCTCGAGCTTCGCCTGCCCGCGCGCCTTGAACGACGACTTCAACATCGCGGCGGCGCGCGTGCTCGCGTCAGAATCCGCCGGTGCGCTTGCGCATCCGTGCAGCACGCCTCCCGCGAACATCGCCACCAGCCCGGCCGCGACGCCGCGTCCGACGATTTTCCCGTGCATGCCGTCGTTCTCCTTCAGCGCTTGATGGCGGGACCGCTGTATTGCGCGCCGTTGGCGCGGCCCGCGAGATAGGCAGTGAGCGCGATCGACGCATCGGAGCCGAACTCGAGCTCGGGAAAACGCTGCTGGCGGAAGCAGTCGTAGAGTCTCCACTGGAATGTGCGCAACTCGCCTTGCGACACCCGATACGCCGGCCACGTCGTATAGGCTTTCTGCGCTCCCTCGACCTTCGTCAGGTTGGGCAGGTCCTGCAACCGGATCCGCTTGCCATCTTCGCCGTGACAGGTCGCGCACGAAAAATCGTGTGTGCCGCCGCGATAGAAGAACATCTTCTCGCCGAGCCGGTACATGTCGCGCACGTGCGGCTCGTCGAGCGCGACGCTCATCTTCACGCCCTGCGATTGCGACGTGACGTAGCCGGCGAGCGCCTCGAGGTCGGACCTGTGCTGGCTGCCGTCGCCGAACTTGTTTTTCGTCGCCTCGCCTTCCGTGAGCCCCTGCTGATTCACCATGCACCATACCAGGCGCGTTTCGAGGTCCATCACGCGGTTGGCGTCGGGAAAATAACGGGGCAATTGCGCGTACGCGCCCTTGACAACGCCGGGGCCGAGCCCGATGTCGCAGCTCGCGAACGACACCTTTTTCGGACCGCGCGGCACCGTCCACATCTCCTCGCCGCGCGCTTCCCACAATTCCGCGGGATTGCCGTCCTGCAGCGCCTCGCGGTACTTGGCGATTTCGTCGACGGTCGACGATTGCGCCAACGCCCCGCCGATGACCATGGCGAGCGCGCTTGCGGCAATACCCGCGGCGAGGATCCGCGGCATCGAGCTTGACATGCTTCACTCCTCCAACATCGAGACCCGCGCAAGCGACGACGCGCGCAGGCCATTTCAGCGCATCGCGCGCGCCGCGATCAGGCGATCGTCGCTTCGTCGGTGCGTGTATCGCTGTGGTTATCGGTCCACGTGATGCGAACCTTGTCCCCCTTTGCGCCGCCCTTGAACTTGAACGACAGGAACGGATTCTTCGCCACGGCCGGCCCCCATTGCGCGGCAAGAACGACCTTGTCGTCGTGCGTGATCTTCACGCTTTGAATGAACCACGCCGGGATGATCTGGCCCTGCGCGTCCTTGCGCTGGCCGGTCTCCATCTCGTGACTCATCAGGACCTTGATCTCGGTCGAATCACCCGTCAGATTCGCCCGGATTTTCATCGGATCTGCCATCGAATTCTCCTTGCGCTGCCGGTTTGCGTCCGGGTCTCGCCTCCGCCGCATGCGGACGCCGATCGCGAGCGTCAGCCGCCGCAGCCGCCGAGCGTGACCTTGATTTCCTTCGACGCGACGAAATATTTGCCGTCCGCCTTGACGAGCGCATACACGTTCGATGTCTGGCCCATCTTGACGCGCGTCGACAGCGAGGGATCGGTGCCCGGCGGAATGTCGAACACGGCTGCGAGCATATTCGGATTCTTCTCGATCAGGATCGCGATCGATTCAGTCTTCGGCACATTGCTCGTGATGCCGATCGGCACGACGGCGCCGTTTTCCGCGATGTCGGGCGTCGAAAAGAATGCGATGTCCTTGCTCTGTGCCGGCGTGCTGCCGCCGAGCGCCTTCAGCGTTTCGTCCATCGTGTGAGTCTCGAACGCACCCTTGTTCCACGCCTGTGCGACCGCGTCGCGCGAATCCAGCCATCCAGCCGCCGCAACCAGCGTCAGAAGCGTCCACGCGCCACCGCTCTTCAGCGCCTGCCTGCGTTCAACGTTCATCGAATTCCTTCCGCGACTCTCGAATCGTTCATTGTAATCGGTCTATGTCCTGGCGCCGCCCCGCTGAATCTTGCGCAGCAGGCGCGCATCGGCATCCGCGTCATTTCGATAGCGATGGGCGATATCGGCGAATGCAGGGCCGACGATGACTGTCGAAACGTCATGGCAGGCCGTGCACCCCGCGCGGGCGGCGAGATCGACACCGGTAACGGCCGCCGCCGCCGCAGCGGGTGCGTCGTCGAGACCGCTGATCAGGCGCGTCTGCGCGGCGAGGTTTCCATGTGTCAAGCGGACGCGCGCAACGCGCCGAGGCAACCCGACGTCAGTGAATGGTTGCGCTGGTCAGGAAGCGCAGCAGATGGCCGTCGAGAAGCCGGTAGAAGCCGTCGGCGACGTGCTCGGCATCCTCGAAGTCCGCCTGCGTGAACGCAAGTTCGGTGTCGCCGCGGCGTGCCTCGAGCACGACGTCGTCCGCCACGGTGAACTCGTCGGGCACCCGCACGTATTCAGTCTCGAACAGGACGCCGTCGATGACGACTAGATCGGCGTCTTGCATCGTGTCGGCAAGCTTGAGCGTCATGGCGTCACCTCGGTTCGCGGGCCGCGCGTTCGAGCGGCCCCACGTCACGGAGATGCGGCCGGAGCGCCGCCGTTCAAGGCAGCCGGAAGCCCCATCGCGTGTCGGCATTGCGCCGACGCGCGACGCTGCGTCGCTCGGAGAGGGTGCGAATCCGGCCGCCGAAGCGTCGGCGATCGGCCTACGCCGGCAAACCCGCGTGCGTTACGCGACGAGCGCGCGCACGAAGTTCGGCAGCGCCAGCGCGGCACGGTAGGTGTCGCCGTTGACGTACTGCAGGTGGGCGATCCTGCGCTGCGATATGCGCAGGTCGATGCCCATTGCCGATTGCGCGCGGGGGTCGAGGTCCGCCGAACAGCAGGCCATCATCCACAGGCCGCCGTAAAGCGGAACCGACGTCAGGTACGGCGTCACGAGCGCGAACGATCGGCGCAATTGCGCGAGCGTGCTTCGGATGCGCTCGCCATGCGCAACCGGGCTCCCGATGTGCATCGTCATCGCGCCGGTCGGTGTCAGGTGCTTCGCGGAGGCCTGATAGAACTCCGGCGTGTAGAGCGCGGTCGACGGACCGCCCGGGTCCGTGAGGTCGAGCACGATCAGGTCGTATTGCTCGCGCGACTCCTGCACGAACCGGAAGCCGTCTTCGATGCGCAGCGTCACGCGCGCATCGTCGAGCGATCCGCGGTGCACGTCGTGCAGATGCCGCCGCGAGATGTCGACGACGGCCGCATCGATCTCGGCGATCGTCACGGAATTCATCGACGGATGTTTCAGCAGCTCCTCGGCGGAGCCGCCGTCGCCGCCGCCGACGATCAGCGCGCTCGCAGGACCTGGGTGCGCGAGCGCGGCGATGTGTACGAGGTTCTCGTGATAGAAGAACTCGTCTTTCTCGGACGTCATGAAGTGTCCGTCGAGGCGAAACAGCTTGCCGAACGATGCGGTGTCGTAGACGTCCACCGCCTGGTAGTTCGAGCGGAAGCGCTCGATCGCGCCGCCCGCGCGTACGAAGAGTCCCCAGTCGTCGGTCAGATATTCGGTCAATACGCCAGGCGCCAGGTCGCTCGGCGGCGATGCGTCGTCAGCCATGCGTCGATGCGCCGTCCGTCAAGGTTCCTTGCTGCCTCGGTGGATCGCCTGGAATCGCTTCCGCCGCGGCTTGAGCGCCGCTTCGAGCGCCTCGAATACCCGCTCGGCCTTGGACGTGTTGTCGGTCGTGTAGTTGCAAACGTACACGTCGACGGTCACGAAGCCCGATTCGGGCCATGTGTGGATCGCGAGGTGCGATTCGGCGAGCAGCACCGTTCCCGTGACGCCGTGCGGCTCGAACTGGAAAAAACGATCGCCGACGATGGTAAGCCCGGACGCGTCGACCGCCTGGCGGCATAAGGCGCGCAACGCGTCCGCTTGCGTCAGCAATGGCACGTCGGCCGGGCAACCGTACCACTCGCCCAGCAGATGGATCCCTTCCATGGCGTCACCCTCCAGGAACTGCTCTACCGCGCGAGGCGTCTTCCGGATCCCGGAGCTACCGTTGCCAATGCGCTTTCGCCGGGTGGAAAAGGCCGCGCTGTCATGCTCGGCGCATTGGCCGGCACGATTGTCACGATGACCGCTCAAATCCCCCGAGTACTCGATACAACTGCGCGCTGATTGGCGCGAAGTGCAAACGTAGAATTATGGCACAATAGTTGTGCTTCCACGAGGAAATTCAATCCCTTCGCGCTGCAGCACACCGGGCGGCGCGGCCGTTCCAAGCCGTCGCTTCCGTCATGCTCGAATCCGCCAGCACGTTGCACAAGCCATCGGCGCCGGTGCGCGACGCTGACCTCGCGAATGCGATTCGCGCCCTCGGCATGGACGCCGTCGAGGCCGCGAAGTCCGGTCATCCCGGCATGCCGATGGGAATGGCGGAGATCGCCGTTGCGCTGTGGACGCGGCACCTGCGCCACAACCCCGGCAATCCGCATTGGCCGAATCGCGATCGATTCGTACTTTCGAACGGCCACGGCTCGATGCTGCAGTACGCGCTGCTGCACCTGTCCGGTTACGCCCTGCCGCTCGACGAACTGCGCCGGTTCCGGCAACTGCATTCGAAGACGCCCGGGCATCCGGAGGTAGGCGTCACGCCCGGTGTCGAGACGACGACCGGCCCGCTGGGGCAAGGTCTCGCGAATGGCGTGGGCATGGCGATCGCCGAGCGGCTGCTCGCCGCGGAATTCAACCTGCCCGGCCATCCGATCGAAAGTCCCGGGCGACGCGCCGTAGTCATCGCCACGGGATCGGAAGTGTCCCTCGCGCTCGGCGCGCGCGACGTGCTGGCGAACGATGGAATCGCCGTGCGCGTCGTCTCGATGCCGTGCACGCAGCATTTCGATCGGCAGGATGCCGGGTATCGACGCAACGTGCTCCCGCCCGGAATACCCCGGCTCGCCGTCGAGGCGGGGGTCACCGATGGCTGGCGAAAATACGTCGGCGCAGCCGACGATGCGCATGCCGGCGTCGTCGGCATCGACCGCTTCGGCGAATCGGCGCCCGCCGGTGCGTTGTTCAAGCATTTCGGCTTTACCGTCGACCACGTCGTGGATGCGCTTCGGCGCATCGCCGGATGAACGCACAGACGATGCCGATCACGATACGCCGGGCGGCGCCGCAGGACGCGCCCGCGATCGCACGCGTGCGCGTCGACAGCTGGCGAACGACGTACCGGGGCCTCGTGCCGGACGCGTATCTCGACGGAATGCAGCTCGACGCCAGCATCGAAATGTGGGCACGCGTGCTGAGCGCCGGAGCGAGCACCGCGAGCGTGTTTGTCGCGGAGGACGCCGGCGAAGTCGTCGGATTCGCAGCGGGCAACATGCTGCCGGAGCCGAAACACGGGCTGAACGCCGAACTGTCGGCCATCTACCTGCGCCGCGAGTTCCAGCGCGCGGGCCTCGGCCGCCGTCTCGTGTGCGCGGTCGCACGGGCGCAGCGCGCGCATGGGGCGACCGGATTGATCGTCTGGATCATCGCAGGCAACAAGGCGGCGCGCGCATTCTACGAGCGCATGGGCGCCGCGCTGCTGATCGAGCAGCCGTTCGAATGGGACGGCATGCCGCTGACCGAGGCGGGCTACGGATTCACCGACCTCGATGCGCTCGTCGCCGACGGCGAAAGCGAAAGTTTGGACCGACACCAGGAGACCGCATGACCATCAAAGTTGCGATCAACGGATATGGCCGCATCGGACGCAACATCCTGCGCGCTCATTACGAAGGCGCCAAGAAGCACGATCTTGCGATCGTCGCGATCAACGATCTGGGCAGTCCGGAAACCAACGCGCACCTGACGCGCCACGACACCGTGCACGGCAGATTCCCCGGGCGGATCCAGGTCGAAAGCGACGCGATGGTCGTCGAAGGCGACCGCATCCGCGTGTTCGCGCAGCGCGACCCGGCGCAACTGCCGTGGGCGTCACTCGGCGTCGACGTCGTCCTCGAGTGCACCGGATTCTTCACCACGAAGGAGAAGGCGTCGGCGCATCTGAAGGGCGGCGCGCGCAAGGTCATCATTTCGGCGCCGGGTGGCAAGGATGTCGACGCGACGATCGTCTACGGCGTCAATCACCAGACACTGAAGGCGTCGGATACGGTGATTTCCAACGCTTCGTGCACGACCAATTGTCTCGCAGCGCTGGTGATGCCGCTGCACGAGCGCATCGGCATCGTAAGCGGGTTGATGACGACCGTCCACGCGTACACGAACGACCAGGTGCTGACCGACGTCTACCACGAGGATCTGCGGCGGGCGCGCTCGGCGACGATGAGCATGATCCCGACGAAGACCGGCGCCGCATCGGCGCTGGGCCTCGTGATGCCCGCGCTGAACGGCAAGCTCGACGGCTACGCGATCCGCGTGCCGACGATCAACGTGTCGCTCGTCGACCTGTCGTTCATCGCCGCGCGCGATACGAGCGTCGACGAGGTGAATGCGGTGATGAAGGCCGCGTCCGAATCGGGTCCGTTGAGCGGCGGCATCCTGCGCTACAACACCGCCCCGCTCGTCTCCGTCGATTTCAACCACGATCCGGCGTCGTCGACATTCGACGCGACGCTGACCAAGGTTCTGGGAAGGCTCGCCAAGGTATCGAGTTGGTACGATAACGAGTGGGGATTCAGCAATCGAATGCTGGATACGACGATGGCGCTGATGGCCGCGGGATGATCTTCCACTAGCGCATGACGCATCTGCTGCGACTCTCCGATGTCGACGTGCGTGGCAAGCGCGTGTTCATTCGCGCCGACCTCAATGTCCCGCAGGACGACGCCGGCCGCATCACCGACGACACGCGAATCCGCGCATCGGTGCCTGCGATCCGCGATGCGCTGTCGCGAGGGGGTGCCGTCATGGTCACGTCGCACCTGGGACGTCCGGTCGAAGGAAAGCTGACCGACGCCGATTCGCTCGCGCCGGTCGCCGCGCGGCTCGGCGAACTGCTGGGTCGCGAAGTGCGCCTGATCCGGAATTGGGTGAATGGCGGTCCGTGGCACAGCACGTTGACCTTCGGCGACTTCGTCATGCTCGAAAATTGCCGGGTCAATCCGGGCGAAAAGAGCGACAGTGTCGAACTCGCCCGGCAGATGGCGCTGCTGTGCGACGTCTACTGCAATGACGCGTTCGGCACCGCGCACCGGCCCGAAGCGACGACGCATGCGATGGCGCGCTACGCACCGATCGCGTGCGCCGGTCCCCTGCTTGCCGCGGAGCTCGACGCGCTGGGTCGCGCGCTCGATCGTCCGCGGCGCCCGCTCGTCGCGATCGTCGCCGGCGCGAAGGTATCGACGAAGCTGACGATCCTCCGCGCGCTCGCCGCGAAAGTGGACACGCTGATCGTCGGCGGCGGGATCGCCAACACGTTTGTGCTCGCCGCGGGGGGCCGCATCGGCAAGTCGCTGGCGGAGCCGGATCTCGTTTCCGAAGCGCGCGGAATCGTCGGCGACTTTCCCGGCAAGGTCCCGATCCCCGTCGACGCCGTCTGCGCGAAACGTTTCGCCGCCGACGCGACGCGCGACGTGAAGGCGATTGCCGATATCGCGGATGACGACCTGATTCTGGACATCGGCCCGCAGACGGTCGCCATGCTGAGACCGCTGATCGCGGGCGCCGGCACGATCGTCTGGAACGGGCCGGTCGGCGTGTTCGAATTCGATGCGTTCGCCGACGGCACGCGCGAGCTCGCGCAGGCGATCGCCGCATCGCCTGCGTTCTCGATCGCCGGCGGCGGTGACACGCTCGCGGCGATTGCCAAGTTCGGCATTACCGACCGCATCGGGTACATCTCGACCGGCGGTGGCGCATTCCTCGAATTTCTGGAGGGCAAGACGCTGCCGGCGGTGGCGGTGCTCGAGGAGCGCGCGCAACTGGCGCCGCCGCCTCGCTGATCGCCGCGAATTCCCGTACCATCGCAACTGGCGATCGACGTCCGTCATCGCGCCACGCATCTCGTTGCCGCCGCACCCGCCCATTCCCGCCATGCTCCGTTCGACCAAGATCGTCGCCACGCTCGGCCCCGCGTGCAGCAATCCCGACGTATTGCGCCGGATGCTCGCGGCCGGCGTCGACTGTGTCCGCCTCAATTTTTCACATGGCAGCGCGTCCGATCATGTCGATCGCGCGCGCCTGGTGCGCGAGACCGCGCGCGCGCTCGGCCGCGAGGTATCGGTCATGGCGGATCTGCAGGGACCTAAGATACGCATCGGCAAGTTCGCCGACGGCAAGGTGGAGCTCGTGCCGGGGGCACGGTTCATCCTCGATGCCAACTGCGAGCTCGGCGATGCGACGCGCGTCGGACTCGACTATCGCGAACTGGTGCGCGACGTCGGCCCGGGCTCGGTGCTGCTGCTCGACGACGGCCTGATCAAGCTCGACGTCGAGACAGTCGAGGGCTCGCAGATCGTCACGCGCGTCGTCCTCGGCGGAACGCTGTCGAACAACAAGGGCATCAACCGGATGGGAGGTGGATTGTCCGCGCCGGCGCTGACGGCGAAGGACATGGAGGACATGAAGACGGCCGCGCAACTCGAGGCCGACTACCTCGCCGTCTCGTTCCCGAAGAACAAGGAAGACATGTACATGGCGCGGCAGCTGCTGCGCGCCTCCGGCGGCAAGGCGCTGCTGATCGCGAAGATCGAGCGGGCGGAAGCGATTCCGGCGCTCGAGGAAATCATCGATGCGTCCGACGGCATCATGGTCGCGCGCGGCGACCTCGCCGTCGAAGTGGGCAATGCGGCCGTTCCCGGATTGCAAAAGCGCATGCTGCGCGCGGCGCGCGAGCGCAACAAGGTAACGATCACGGCCACGCAGATGATGGAGTCGATGATCAACAATCCGGTGCCGACGCGCGCCGAGGTCTCGGACGTCGCCAACGCGGTGCTCGACGGGACCGACGCCGTGATGCTGTCCGCCGAGACCGCCACCGGCCGCTATCCGGTCGAGACCGTCGAAACGATGGCGCAGATCTGCGTCGAAGCGGAAAAATCGGACCCGGTGCAGCTCGATCGGGATTTCATGAATCGCACGTTCACCCGCATCGACCAATCGATCGCGATGGCGACGCTGTTCACCGCATACCACCTGCAGGTGAAGGCGATCGCGTCGCTGACCGATTCGGGTTCGACGGCATTGTGGATGTCGCGGCACAACTGCGGCTGCCCGATCTTCGCCATCACGCCGAAGGTCGAAACCCAGCGGCGCATGGCGCTGCTGCGCAACGTCACGTCGATCTTCCTCGAGCAGAGCACCGACCGCGACGAGGTGCTGCGCGCGGCGGAGGATCTGCTGCTCGCCCATTCGCATGTGCAGCGCGGCGACCTGATCGTCCTGACGATCGGCGAGCCGATGGGCAAGTCGGGCGGCACGAACACGATGAAAATCGTCAGGGTCGGTGATCACCGAGCCTGACGATTTCGGCGTTCGCTAACCTTCAGGTTAAGCGAGCGGAGCGAGCGGCGAACGCTCAGATCGTGAGAATCAGCGACGATCGAGCCTGACAACCCTTTCACGGAGTACCCCGCATGGACCACCCGCTGTATCCCGACGCGAGCCGGGAATTGAACGAGAAGCGCAAGGCGCTCGCGCCTGACATACACGCGGCATTCAGGGCGTTCGGCCAAAAGGTGTTCGCCGATGGCGCGCTCCCGGGCAAGACCAAGCAGCTGATCGCCGTCGCCGTCGCGCATGTGACGCAGTGCCCCTACTGCATCAAGGGACACACCGAGCTCGCGCTCGGCAAAGGCGCCACCGAGCAGGAGCTGATGGAGGCGATCTGGGTCGCGGCCGAAATGCGCGCAGGCGCGGCCTACGCGCATGCAGCGCTCGCGCTCGACACGATGAATCGCGTGGCGAGCAGGCAGGCAGACGACTGAAGACTTCCAACGTAGCCTTGCGTATTGCGCAACGGTTCCGCTTGACAGTCGCGGCATGATGAGCGCGCCCGATCCCGCAAGCCTGTCGATCAACACGGCGACCGTTCGCGCGCAGTTGCCGCTGCCCGACATCATCGCGGGTCTCGCCCGTCATGGCATTCGCGGCATCGCCCCGTGGCGCGATCAGGTTGCCGCTGCCGGCCTGTCGGACGCCGCGCGTCGCATTCGCGATGCCGGGCTCACGGTGACCGGACTCTGCCGTGGCGGCATGTTCCCCGCGCCCGATCGCGAGGCCCGCCGCGCCGCGCATGACGACAACCGGCGCGCGGTGGACGAGGCGCTTGTGCTTGGCGCGCAATGCCTGGTGCTGGTGGCGGGCGGATTGCCGAAGGATCGCGGCGGTCAGATCGTTTCGCACGACCTGCCGGGTGCGCGCGAAATGGTCCGCGACGGTATCGGTTTGCTTCACGACTACGCGCACGCCGCGGGCATGCGGCTGGCGATCGAACCGTTGCATCCGATGTACGCCGCCGATCGCGCGTGCGTCAACACGCTCGCGCAAGCGAACGCGCTTTGCGACGAGCTGGCGCCCGACGGCGCCGATGGACTCGGCATCGCCGTCGACGTCTATCACGTCTGGTGGGATCCGTCGCTGCGCCAGGAGATCATCCGCGCGGGCGAGCGCGGGCGGCTCTATGCGTATCAGATCTCCGACTGGCTGGTGCCGACGCGCGATCTGCTGAACGACCGCGGCATGATGGGCGACGGCGTGATCGACCTTCCGCTGATCCGGTCGTGGATGGAAGCCGCCGGGTACCGGGGAATGCACGAAGTCGAGATCCTGTCGGCGGAGAACTGGTGGAAACGCAGCGCCGACGACGTGCTGCGCACGTGCCGGCAACGGCACCGCGACGTCACGTGACGGACCCTCCGAAATCAGGTGCAGACGCTCGAGCAGATCGTCAATTGATCGGAAGCCGCGGATGGACGTGCCCCACCTGTGGCGCGCTCGCCGCGGCGCGTTTCTGCCCGGCGTGCGGTGAGCGAGCTCCCGCCGAAGGCGATTACGCGGGGAAGCAGCCGGTCCCGTTGCCGATCGCAACGTCCTGGCCCGGTCGTTTCCACGCCAGTCTGCGTGCGCTCGCGTCGCCTCCGGGCCGGCTGACCTCCGATTGGCTGCGCGGACGGCGCGTTCCTTACGTTTCGCCGCTGACGCTCTTTCTCTGGGTCAACGTCGCGTTCTTCATCGTGCAGTCGGCGAGCGGTCTCGGCGTGTTGTCGTGGCCCTTGCGCGTGCATCTGGAGCAGGGCGACGTCGGTCCGCTGGCTGCGAAGCTGCTGGCGATGCACTTCCCCGGAAACAGCCTCCCGGCATCCTATGCCGCCATTTTCGATCCACTCGAGGCGGTCCATGCCAAGTCGCTCGTGATCCTGATGACACCCGCGTTCGCGGGCGTCCTGCGGCTTCTGCTGGCAGATCGAAAGATCGGATTCGCCGCCTGCAACGTGTTTGCGCTGCATTTGTATGCGTTTACGCTGATCTGGCTGTGCGCATTGTTTCCAACCGCCGCGGTCGGACTCCGCCTCTTCGCGTGGGCGGGCGGACATGCGACGCTCGACGCCGTCGACGGCGTGATCTCGGCGCTCGAGGCGATCGGCATCGGTTGGTATCTGGCCGCGGCGCTCTCGAAAGTCTGGGGTCTGCCGCGGTTGCGCTGCATCGGATCTGCGGCGCTTCTCGTCATCGCGATGGGGCTGTTGTTACGGCCCTATCATTTCGCGGTATTCGCGGCCACGGTGTTCGCCACGTAGCCAAGAAAGTCCCGGCCATTGCGGCCGGGACTTGCCAGTTTGCTGCGGTGACAGTGCGCGGCCTGGGCTAGGCGGGACGTCTCGCGGGCGATCCCGCACCGCTGTCCGCCTGCAGATCGACGCCCTTGGTTTCGTACAGGAACAGGAACCCGATGACGACGGTTATCAGCGCCACGACAATCGGGTACCAGAGCCCGTAGTAGATGTTGCCGTTTGCGGCCACCAGCGCGGTCGCCAGCAGCGGCAGCATCCCGCCGAACCAGCCGTTGCCGATGTGGTACGGCAACGACATCGACGTGTACCGGATCCGCGTCGGGAACAACTCGACCAGGAACGCCGCGATCGGGCCGTAGACCATCGTCACGTAGATCAGCATGATCCAGAGGACCAGCAGCGCCATCGGCCAGTTGATCGCCGATTTGTCCGCCGCCCCCGGATACTTGAGATCGGCCAGCGTTTTCGTGAGTAACGCCTGGTTGAAACCCTTGATCTCCGTGTCGTTGATCTTCGTGATGACCGCGTCGGTCGAGCCGGCCGGAAGGTCGGTCGTCGTGAACGAAAGACCCGCCTTGGTCAGGAAGTCCTTTGCCCGGTCGCAATCGGAAAACTTGGACCATGGGCCGACGAAGATGTGGAAGTTGCAATCGCGGGCCGCGACCGAGATCTTGTTCGCGCTCTGGAACGACTCGAGCGCCGGATTGACGTAATGCGTGAGCGCCTGGAACAACGGGAAATAAGTCAGCGCGGCGATCAGGCATCCGCCCAGGATGATTTTCAGCCGCCCGATGCGGTCCGACAGCCAGCCGAAGACGATGAAGAACGGGGTGCCGAGCAGCAGCGCGATCGCGATCATCGTGTACGCGGTCAGGCCGTCGACCTTGAGCGTGATCGTCAGGAAAAACAGCGCATAGAACTGTCCGGTGTACCAGACGACGCCCTGCCCCGCCGTCGCGCCCAGCAGCGCGAGCAGCACGTATTTGTTGTTCGGATAGACGAGGAAGCTGTCCTTCAGCGGAGCCTTGGATCCCTTGCCCTCGGCCTTCATGCGCTGGAACACCGGCGATTCATTGAGCCGCAGGCGGATGTAGATCGAGAAGACCAGCAGCACCAGCGATACCAGGAACGGAATCCGCCAGCCCCATTCGACGAATTGTGCGTTCGTCATGACCCCGCCGAAGCGGCAGATGCCGATGACGATCAGCGCAAGGAACAGCCCGAGCGTCGCCGTGGTCTGGATCCACGATGTGTCGTACCCGCGCCGGCCTTCGGCGGCATGCTCCGCGACGTAGGTCGCGGCACCACCATACTCGCCGCCCAGTGCGAGCCCCTGCAGCAGGCGCAGCGTCACCATCAGAAGCGGCGCGGCCCAGCCGACCGACGCGTAGGTCGGCAGCAGGCCCGTTGCGAAGGTCGAAAAGCCCATGACCAGGATCGTGACCAGAAACGTGTACTTGCGGCCGACGAGGTCTCCAA
The DNA here is from genome assembly GCA_963718905.1 of uncultured Pseudomonadota bacterium. Lineage (GTDB taxonomy): Bacteria > Pseudomonadota > Gammaproteobacteria > Burkholderiales > Casimicrobiaceae > VBCG01. Next base: position 259,044 of record CAVRAF010000010.1, on the reverse strand, counting down.
TTCGCCCGAACAGCAGCGCGCCGAACGGCCGCACGAGGAACCCTGCCGCGTAGGCCGCGAATGCGGACAGCAGCGCCGCCGTTGCATTGCCCGACGGAAAGAACAGCGCGGCGAAGAACGGCGCAAGCACCGCATACAGATAGAAGTCGTACCACTCGAAGACCGTACCCAGCGACGACGCGAAGATGACTCTCTTTTCTTCGCCCGAAAATTCTTTCCTCTGGGGTAGGCCCCCAGTTGCGGCTATGGCCATCGCATTCCCTCTCTGTAAATTACGCCCGCGATTCGCGCGGGAGTCGGAACGGATATCGGGCTCGGGGCGGCCCGTTGCGGGAGAGTAGGCGGTGAGCCTTACACGAAACTTACGCGGCCGCAAGCGCGGGGAACGTGACCGCGATGCGCAGGCCGCTCTCCCGGACCGTGGCGGAATGCCAGCGACGCACGGTGCGCCGCAGCAATCGAGCGTACGATCGCGAGCCCGAGCCCCGTGCCGGGCGCGCTCGTCTCGCAGCCGCGATAGAACGGCTCGAGCACCCTTTCGCGTTCGCCGGGCGGTATGCCGGGGCGCGAGCCCCGCCATTTCAGGGCGAACGGCGCGTTCGCTCGCAGTCTTCGACCCGCGCCGCAGCGTCGGGTCACGGCTGCGCCGTGTTACGCTGCCGGCTCGCGGAAGAATCCGCACAATTCCGACCAACAGGAGGTCAGCGTGGGCGTGATGCACATCGTATCGATGATCATCGTGGGCTTCATCGTCGGCATACTTGCGCGATGGATCTATCCCGGCGCGGTCGCGATGGGATTCATCGCTACCATCGTCGTCGGCATCATCGGCTCGTTGATCGGCGGTGTGATCGGCGGCCTGATCTGGCGCTCACCCGACGGAAAATTCCATCCAGCCGGATGGATTCTCTCGATCGTCGGTGCGCTCGCTGTCCTCTGGGTCTACCTGAACTACCTCAAGTAGAAGCGGGATTCCCCGCTCGCGCGGCGCGCAGCGGGGATCCGGTCTCGTTCAGACGAGGTCGCCGGCGGGTCCCAGGATCTGCTCGCGCAGTTCGCGATAGCGCGGCAGCTGCGGCGGAAAGATGCAGATGTACTTCACCTGCGCAGCCTGCAGGCAGCGCTGCTTGATCGTCTCGAGCTTCTGATCGCGCGGATCGATCACCTGATCCGGCTCCTTCGCGTCGACGATGGCGACGATCGTCATGTCGCGATCGCAGACGACAAATCCGACGTGCTGGTTCGCGATCTTGCGGAACGCGCGAAGCCGTTCCATTCCCTGCGGGCCGATCTTGACCTGCAACACATCGGCGAGCCGGACGCGCGCAAAAATCTCGTGCCGCGGAAATGCCGCCTTGAGCAGCAGGAAAACGATGCTTTCCGCCTTGGAGAGAAACCTGGGCCGCAGCAGGTACAGTCCGGGGACCTCGGCGGACGACAGCAGGCGCGTCGTCTCGCCCTCGGTCCATTGCGCCACCGCGGTCGGACCGTTGATCGCCATGCGGGGCCCGGCGGGGGACTCGCGGCTGCGGCGCATCAACCCTGCGATGATCACGGCCGCCAGCGTGACGATCGCAAAGCCGAAGACCAGTCCAGAGGTCATCGCCGGCGTAATCCCGAAGCCCGACTGCTCGTGATGGCTGACGATGACTGAAGCATAAGGATTGCTGTTTTGGCGAAGTTTACGCAGCCCGCGGCTAGTCTAATGCATTTCGGTCACAAAGCGACAGCGACGCGCGTCGAGGCGCCGTTTGGGCTCGCCCCGGTGGCAAATGAGCAACGGCGCGAGCGGCCCGCAGATAAAAAAGGGCCCGCGTCGCCGCGGGCCCTTGGTGCTTCCGGATAATGGACCGGACGGACTCTACATGTCCATGTCGCCCATGCCGCCCATGCCGCCGCCACCGCCCGGCATCGACGGCTTGTCGTCCTTCGGCAGCTCGGCAACCATCGCGTCGGTCGTCAGCATCAGGCTCGCCACCGAGGCGGCGTTCTGCAGTGCGTAACGCGCGACCTTCGTCGGATCGAGCACGCCCATTTCCACGAGATCGCCGTACTCGCCGGTCTGGGCATTCATGCCGAAGTTGCCCTTGCCTTCCGCGATCTTGTTCAACACGACCGACGGCTCTTCGCCGGCATTCGCGACGATCTGCCGCAGCGGCTCTTCGACCGCACGCAACACGATCTTGATGCCCGCGTCCTGATCGGCGTTGGCGCCCTTCAGGTCCTTGAGGCCGGCCCGCGCGCGGATGTACGCAACACCGCCGCCGGGAACGATGCCTTCTTCGACGGCCGCACGGGTCGCATGCAATGCGTCTTCGACGCGCGCCTTCTTCTCCTTCATCTCGACTTCGGTCGCCGCACCCACCTTGATGACGGCGACGCCGCCCGCCAGCTTGGCTACACGCTCCTGCAGCTTTTCCTTGTCGTAATCCGACGTCGCTTCCTCGATCTGCTTGCGGATGTTCTTGACCCGCGCCTCGATCGCGGCCTTTTCGCCGGCGCCGTCGATGATCGTCGTGTCTTCCTTCGCCGCTTCGATGCGCTTCGCGCGGCCCAGATCCTTCAGCGTCGCGTTTTCGAGCTTCAGCCCGAGCTCTTCGGCGATGACCGTACCGCCGGAGAGGATCGCGATGTCTTCGAGCATGGCCTTGCGACGATCGCCGAAGCCGGGCGCCTTGACGGCGACGGTCTTCAGGATGCCGCGGATGTTGTTGACGACCAGCGTCGCGAGCGCCTCGCCATCGACGTCTTCGGCGACGATCACCAGCGGACGGCCGGCCTTCGCAACCTGTTCCAGCAGCGGCAGAAGATCGCGGATGTTCGAGATCTTCTTGTCGTGCAGCAGGATGTACGGGTCTTCGAGAACCGCAACCTGCTTGTCCGGGTTGTTGATGAAGTACGGCGAGATGTAGCCGCGATCGAACTGCATGCCTTCGACGAGATCGAGCTCGTTCTCGAGGCCCTTGCCGTCTTCGACGGTGATCACGCCTTCCTTGCCGACCTTGTCCATCGCTTCGGCGATCGTCTTGCCGATCGACTCGTCCGCGTTCGCCGAGATTGCGCCGACCTGCGCGATTTCCTTGCTGGTCGAGCACGGCTTGCTGATCTTCTTCAGCTCTTCGACGATGGCGACCACCGCCTTGTCGATGCCACGCTTCAGGTCCATCGGGTTCATGCCGGCCGCGACGTACTTCATGCCTTCGGCGATGATCGACTGCGCGAGGACGGTTGCCGTCGTCGTGCCGTCGCCGGCGACGTCGGAGGTCTTGGACGCGACTTCCTTGACCATCTGCGCGCCCATGTTCTCGAACCTGTCCTTGAGCTCGATTTCCTTCGCGACCGACACACCATCCTTGGTGATCGTCGGTGCGCCGAAGCTGCGCTCGAGGACGACGTTGCGGCCCTTCGGGCCCAACGTGATCTTGACGGCGTTGGCGAGAACGTTGACGCCGGACACCATTCTGTTCCGGACGTTTTCGCCAAAGCGGACGTCTTTAGCTGCCATGTTGATTCTCCTGGTACGTGTGCTTTAAGGGGAAGGATTCAGTCGACGATGCCGATGATGTCGTCTTCGCGCATATGGAGCAGGTCCTTGCCGTCGAGCTTGAATTCCTGGCCCGAATACTTGCCGAAGAGGACCTTGTCGCCCGCCTTGACGCCCATGGCGACGAGCTTGCCGTTGTCGTCGGTCTTGCCGGGGCCGGCGTAAACGACTTCACCCATCGAGGGTTTTTCGGCAGCCGTATCGGGAATCACGATGCCGCCCGCGGTTTTACGCTCCTCTTCGAGCCGCTTGACAATGATCCGGTCGTGCAGGGGACGAAGTTTCATGTTAGTGCTCACTCCTGAGAATTGATCCGTCTGGAAACAACGCGTTGGGTCGCCTTTAACGCCGGGTGCTCACTGTGAGGCGCGCGTCTGCGAGCGCTTGTCGCAGGCGGCTGTTAGCACTCAACTGATGCGAGTGCTAATAGTACGGTGTTGGCCGAGCCTTTTCAAGGGGATTTGCCGATATTTCGCCGCGACCGGCTGGACGAGCCGACTCGCGTGAGCGGATCGGCGATGCGAAGCGGTTGCGCCGGCGACCCGACGCGCCATGCCGATGGCATTAAACGTTTCAGTGTGTGGCAGCCGTTCCGCTCGCACCGGGCGCGTGCCAGCCGCCTCCCAGCGCCTGAATCAGCGCGATCGCTGCCGCCTGCCGGCTCGACATCAGCTGCGAGAGCGTCTGGCGCGCGCTGAGGGCCGTGACCTGGGCGGTGACGACGGCGGTGTAAGGCACCTGGCCCTGCAGATATTGATTCAGCGTCAACTGTTCGGTGCGATCGGCGTCGGCCGACGCGGCGCGCCGCTCGCCCTCCTGCTGGGCCAGCGAGCGGATCGTCGAGAGCTGGTCCTCGACCGCCTGGAACGCGGTCAGCACGGTCTGCCGATAGTCGGCGATGGCGACATCGCGCGCGGCCTGCGCGCCTTCGACCCGTGCCGCGGTCGCGCCGGCGTCGAACAGCGTCTGCGCCACCGACAGGCCGAGCGACCAGACGTTGCTCGACGCGCTGAACAAGCTCGCCAACGTGCGCGCCGGCCGCGCCGGCCGACGCCGAGAGTCCGAAATTCGGGAAGTACGCCGCGCGCTGGATGCCGATCTGCGCGTTGGCCGCAGCCACGGCGCGCTCCGCCGCCGCGATGTCGGGCCGGCGCTGCAGCAGCGTCGACGGCACGACCGAGCGGCACCGCGGGCACGCTGGCGTTCCATCGGCGCGACGGGCACGCCGAAGTCCGCCGGCGCCTTGCCGACCAGCACCGCGATCGCGTGCTCGAGCCGCTCGCGCTGCCCGACCAGCGCGACGAGATTCGCCTGCGTCGTCGCGAGCTGCGTCTGCGCCTGCAGCACGTCGGTACGCTGCGCGATCGCCGGCGTCGTAGCGGTTCTGCGTGATCTGCAGCGCGCGCTCGTAGCCCTCGACGGCGCTCGTGAGCAGCGCGATCTCGGCGTCGGCCTCGCGCAGCGCGAAGTAGTCGGTCGCCAGCGCGGCCTGCGCCGACAGGCGCGCCGCGGCAAGGTCGGCCGCGCTCGCCTGCGCACTCGCCTCGGCGCCCGTCGACGGCCAGGCGCAGCTGGCCCCAGACGTCGGGCTCCCAGCTCGCGGCCGAGGCCGCAGCTGGAAGCTGCGTGGCCTTGGCCTGCGAGCCGGTGCCGCCGCCGCGCGCGTCGCGCCGCCGTCGAGCGCCGAGCGCGGGGAACAGCGCGGCGCGCTGCTCGCGCACCAGCGCCTGCGCCTGCGCGTACGCGGCGACCGCGGCGGCGACGTTCTGGTTCGAGACTTCGACCTGCTCGACCAGCGCGGTAAAGCGTCGGCGTCGCCGAACAGCGCCCACCAGTCGCCGCGGTCGAGCGTGTCGGCCGGCGCCGCCGGGAACCAGCATCGGCGGCCGGCGCCTCCTTGTAGGCGGCCGGCGCCGGCGCGCTCGGACGCTCATAGGCGGGTCCGACGCGTGCACGCCGACAGCGCTGCCAGCCCGCGCGCAGAGCAGCCACGCGGGCGGGCGATCGCGGTGAATGCGTCGCCGCTGCTCATGTTCATCCCGCGGACTGCTGCACGACGTCGCCGCCGGCGCGGCTCAAGTGGCGCTCGTCGGCGCTGCGCCGGCGCAGCTTGTCGAGCAGCATGTAGACGACCGGCGTCGTCAGCAGCGTCAGCAACTGGCTGGCGATCAGGCCGCCGATGATCGCGACGCCGAGCGGCTGGCGCAGCTCGGAGCCTTCGCCGAAGCCGATCGCCAGCGGCAGGGCGCCGAGCGCGGCGGCCAGCGTCGTCATCAGGATCGGCCGGAAGCGCAGCAGGCAGGCCTCGCGCACCGCCTCGAGCGAGCTGAGGCCGCGCGCGCGCTCGGCCTCGAGCGCGAAGTCGATGATCAGGATCGCGTTCTTCTTGACGATGCCGATCAGCAGGAAGACGCCGATCAGCGCGATGATCGAGAACTCCATCTTGAACATCAGCAGCGCCAGCACCGCGCCGACGCCGGCCGAGGGCAGCGTCGACAGCACGGTGATCGGATGGACCAGGCTCTCGTAGAGAACGCCGAGCACGATGTAGATGACGACCAGCGCGGCGACGATCAGCATCGGCTGCTGGCTCTGCGTCTGCTGCGCGCTGCAGCGCCGTGCCGGCGAAGCTGCCGCGCACGTTGGTCGGCATGCCGATGTCGGCCTCGGCCTGGCTGATCGCGCTGCGCGCGTCGTCGAGCGTCGACGCCCTCGGCGAGGTTGAACGAGACCGTGGTCGCGAGCTCGGCGTCCTGGTGGTTGACCGAGGTCGCGCGTCGCGCTCCTCGACGAAGCTGCGCGATCGCCGACAGCGGCACCATGTTGCGTGGCGTGTTGCTGAGCGACGTTGCCGGTCGACGCGTTGCGCAGCGCCGGGTTCGGCCGACACCGGTACGCGTCGCGCGGTGCCGGCGCTGCCGCCGGTCGATGTCGCCGTCGATGCCGCAGCCGCGCTCTCGACGCGACCACCTGGCCGCCGCTGGTCACGAGCGACGTCGCCGGCACATACACGTCGGAGCAGCGCGTTCGGGCTCTGCGTGTAGCGCCGGCGCCCATTCCATGACCACGTGGTACTGGTTCAGCTCGTCGTAGATCGTCGCCACCTGGCGCTGGCCGAAGGCGTCGTAGAGCGCGTTGTCGACGGCGCGGCGCTGACGCCCAGGCGCGCGGCGCGCGTCGCGGTCGACGTCGACGATGGTCTCGACGCCGTTGTCCTGCTGGTCGGTGTCGACGTCGGTCAGCGCGGTCGTGCGTGCTTCATCGCGTCGGCGAGCTTGCGCGCCCAGGTCCGCAGGTCGGCGACGTTGTCGCTCTTGAGCGTGTACTGGTAGGTCGCGTTGCTCGAGCGCCCGCCCGAGCGCACGTCCTGCACCGGGTTGAGGAACAGCGCGCAGGCCGGTGACGCTGCGCGAGCTGCGGGCGCAGGCGCGCGATCACCGCCTGGCCGCTGCTCGGTGCGCTGCGGACGCCGGCTTCAGGTTGACGAACATGAAGCCGCCGCCGGCGCGCGAGCCGCCGGTGAAGCCGACCACCGTGTCGACCGCCGGGTCGCGCTCGGATGATGTCGACCACCTGGCGCAGCTTGTCGCCGCATCGCCTTGGACGAGATGCTCTGGTCGGCGCGCAGGCCGCCGTTGAGCTGGCCGGTGTCCTGCTGCGGGAAGAAGCCCTTGGGCACGGCGATGAACAGGTAGACGTTGAGCGCCGATCACCGCGACGCAGGATCAGCATCACCAGCGCCTTGCTGGCGAGCGCCCAGTCGAGGCTCGTGCGCGTAGCGCGCGCAGCACGCAGTCGTAGCCGCGCTCGGCCGCGCGCGCGAGCCAGCCCGGCGGCGCTGGCCTTCGCGCCTGCCCGCCGCGGCTCGAGCAGCCACGCGCACATCATCGGCGTCGTGGTCAGCGAGATCACCAGCGAGATCAGCACCGCGGCCGACAGCGTCACCGCGAACTCGCGGAACAGCCGCCCGACCTGCCCGCCCATGAACAGCAGCGGGATGAACACCGCCACCAGCGACAGGCTGATCGACAGCACGGTGAAGCCGACCTCGCGCGCGCCGAGCAGCGCCGCCTCCATCCGGTCCATGCCGGCCTCGATGTGGCGGGTGGTGTTCTCCAGCACGACGATCGCGTCGTCGACGACGAAGCCGGTGGCGACCGTCAGCGCCATCAGGCTCAGGTTGTTGAGGCTGAAGCCGAGCAGGTACATCACGCCGAAGGTGCCGAGCAGCGACGACGACGGTCGCCACCGCCGGCACGAGCGTCGCGCGCGCGCTGCGCAGGAACAGCGCTCACCACCAGCACCACCAGGACCACCGCGATCGATCAGCGTGACCTCGACCTCGCGCAGCGAGGCGCGGATCGAGTTGGTGCGGTCGGAGGCGACGTGCAGCTCGACGTCGTGCGGCAGCTGCGGCCTGCAGCTCCGGCAGCAGCGCGCGCACCGCCGTCGACGGTCTCGATGATGTTGGCGCCGGGCTGGCTGCGTGACCAGCACGATGACCGCCGGCTCGCCGTTGAACAGGCCCAGCGTGCGCGTGTCCTCGACGCCGTCGATCACCTCGGCGACGTCCGGCAGCCGCACCGCGGCGCCGTTGCGCCAGGCGACGACCATCGGCGCGTAGTCGGCCGCGTGCAGCGCCGGGCGTCTGCGTGTAGATCTGCAGCCGGCGCCCGTTGCCCTCGATCGATGCCCTTGGGCCGGTTGGCGTTGCTGGCCTGGATCGCGGCGCGCACGTCCTCGGTGCTGATGCCGTAGCTGGTTCAGCGCGAACGGGCTGCAGCTCGACGCGCACCGCCGGCAGCGAGCCGCCGCCGATCTCGACGTCGCCGACGCCGTCGACCTGCGAGCAGCTGCTGGCTGACGATGTTCGAGACCGCGTCGTAGATCTGCCCCGGCGTCTTGGTCTTCGAGGTCAGCGCCAGGATCATCACCGGCGCCGCGGACGGGTTCGCCTTGCGGTAGGTCGGGTTGCTGCGCAGCGTCGCCGGCAGGTCGACGCGCGCGGCGTTGATCGCCGCCTGCACCTCGCGCGCGGCGCCGTCGATGTTGCGGCTCGAGATCGAACTGCAGGGTGACGCGGGCCGAGCCGTGCCGAGCTCGTCGAGGTCATCTCGTTGACGCCGGCGATCATGCCGAGGCGCCGCTCCAGCGGCGTGGCGACGCTGGTGGCCATGGTGTCGGGGCTGGCGCCCGGGCATGCTGGCGCTGACCGAGATCACCGGGATAGTCGACCTGCGGCAGCGGCGCCACCGGCAGCACGAAGAAGCCGGCGATGCCGGCCAGCGCGATGCCGATCGTCAGCAGCACCGTGCCGATCGGCCGGCGGACGAAGGGCGCGGAGAGGTTCATGCCGCCGCCTCGCGCCGCGCCCTGTCGACCGACGCGCAAGCGGCGTCGCGCCTGCGGCTCGTGGCGCTCTGGCGATCGTCGCGCGTCGTCGATCGCGCGGCGCGTGCGCCGCCGCCGAGGCGGTCGAAGGCGAGGTAGATCACCGGCGTCGTGAACAGCGTCAGCATCTGGCTGACGATCAGGCCGCCGAAGATCGCGAGGCCGAGCGGCCGGCGCAGCTCGGCGCCCTCGCCCCAGCCCAGCATCAGCGGCACGCGCGGCGAACAGCGCCGCCAGCGTCGTCATCAGGATCGGCCGGAAGCGCAGCAGCGCGGCCTGGTGGATCGCGTCGCGCGGCGCTCTTGCCCTCGTTGCGCTCGGCGTCGATCGCGAAGTCGATCATCATGATCGCGTTCTTCTTGACGATGCCGATCAGCAGGATGATGCCGATGATGCCGATCACGCCCAGGTCGTTGCCGGTGAGCATCAGCGCCAGCAGCGCGCCGACGCCGGCCGACGGCAGCGTCGAGAGGATCGTCAGCGGGTGGATGTAGCTCTCGTAGAGCACGCCCAGCACGATGTAGACGCAGACCACCGCCGCCAGGATCAGCCACAGCTGGTTGGCCAGCGACCGCTCGTAGGCGCCCGCCGCGCCGAGGAAGGTCATGGTCACGCTCGGCGGCAGCGCGATGTCCTTGCGCGGCCTTGCGGATCGCGTCGACCGCCGCGCCGAGCGAGACGCCGGGCGCGGTGTCGAAGCCGAGCGTGCTCGCCGGGTACTGCGCCGACGTGGGTGATCTGCAGCGGCGCGAGCTGCTCGGTGATGCGTCGCGAAGGCCGACAGCGGCGTCGGCGTGCCCGCGCTCGGTGATCAGGTTGCAGCTTGCCCAGCGCCTTCGGCGGTCGTCGCGAGCCCGCGGCTGCGCCTCGAGGATCACGCGGTACTGGTTGGTCTCGGTGAAGATGGTCGAGACGATGCGCTGGCCGAAGGCGCTGTAGAGCGCGTCGTCGACCGAGCTGGCGGTGATCGCCAGCCGCGCGGCGGTGTCGCGGTCGATGTCGACGTAGGCCGCCAGGCCCTGCGCGCCGGCGTCGCTGCTGACGTTGCGCACCTGCGGCGCGTCGCGCAGCCGCTGCGATCAGCTTGCCCACCCACTGCGTGACCGTGCGCGGTGTCGACGCCTTCGAGCGAGACGCGGTACTGGGTCGGGCCGGTCTCGGCGTCGATGGTCAGGTCCTGCGTCGGCTGCAGGTACAGCGTCACGCCGGCCACCTGCGCGCACCCGCTCGCGCAGGCGGTTCATGACGGCCTGCTGGTCGCCGTGCGCTGGGCTTCAGGTTGATCAGCATGCTGCCGGTGTGCAGCATCGTGTTGTTGGCGGCGTCGACGCCGACGAACGAGCTCAGGTTCTCGACCGCGGGATCGGCCAGGATCGCCTGCGCGGCCTGCTGCCTGCAGCTGCGCCATGCGGTCGTAGGAGACGTCCTGCGCGGCCTCGACGCGCGCCTGCAGCTGGCCGGTGTCCTGGGTCGGGAACAGGCCCTTCGGGATCGCGACGTAGAGCAGCACGGTGAGCACGAAGGTCGCCAGCGCCACGAGCAGCGTGAGCGCCTGGCGGTCGAGCACCCAGACGCAGCGCAGCGGTCGTAGCGCTGCGATCACGCGTGTCGAAGAAGCGCTGCGCTCGCGCGCGCGCGATGCCGGCCGCGTGCTCGTCTCGGCTTGCGGCTTGAGCCAGCGCGCCGACATCATCGGCACCAGCGTCAGCGAGACCACCGCCGAGATCAGGATCGTGATCGCCAGCGTCACCGCGAACTCGCGGAACAGGCGGCCGACGACGTCGCCCATGAACAGCAGCGGGATCAGCACCGCGATCAGCGAGACCGTCAGCGAGATGATCGTGAAGCCGATCTGCGTCGCGCCCTTCAGCGCGGCGCGCAGCGGCGGCTCGCCCTCCTCGATGTAGCGCGAGATGTTCTCGATCATCACGATCGCGTCGTCGACGACGAAGCCGGTGGCGATCGTCAGCGCCATCAGGCTCAGGTTGTTCAGGCTGTAGCCGAGCAGGTACATCAGCGCCGAAGGTGCCGATCAGCGAGATCGGCACGGCGATGCTGGCGATCACGGTCGCGCGCAGGCTGCGCAGGAAGGCGAAGATCACCAGCACGACCAGCACCACCGCCAGCACCAGCTCCATCTCGACGTGCGTCGACCGAGGCGCGGATGCCGGTGGTGCGGTCGGCGCAGCACGTCGACCTTCAGCGCTGCCGGCAGCCCGGCCTGCAGCGTCGGGCAGCTGCGCCTTGATCGCGTCGACCGTGGCGATCACGTTGGCGCCCGGCTGGCGCTGCACGTTGAGGATGATCGCCGGGTTCAGCATGCCGCCGTCGGCGCCGACGCATTCGCCGCGTCCGTGGCGTCCGCGGCGCTGCGCGCAGGGCATGCCCGCCCAGGCGCCGAGCTGGGTGTTCTCGGCGCTGTCGACGACGCTGGCGACGTCGGCCAGGCGCACCGGCGCGCCGTTCCTGTAGGCGACGATCAGGTTCGTCGTAGTCGTCCGCGGTCAGCAGCTGGTCGTTGGCGTTGATCGAGTAGGCGCGCTTCGGCCCGTCGAAGCTGCCCTTGGCGGCGTTGGCGTTGGCGGCGGTGATCGCGGTGCGCAGCGTGTCGAGGCCGATGCCGTAGGACGGCCAGCGCCTGGGTGTCGGCCTGGATGCGCACGGCCGGGCGCTGGCCGCCGCGACAGCGACACCAGGCCGACGCCCGATGACCTGGCTGATCTTCTGCGCCAGCCGCGTGTTGACGAGGTTCTGCACTTCGGTCAGCGGCATGCGTGTCGGAGGTGACCGCCAGCGTCAGCACCGGCGCGTCGGCCGGGTTCACCTTGGCGTAGACCGGCGGCGCCGGCAGGTCGGCCGGCAGCAGCGAGCCGCCGGCGTTGATCGCCGCCTGCACCTCCTGCTCGGCGACGTCGAGCGTCAGGTCCGAGCGTGAACTGCAGCGTGATGACCGAGACGCCGGCCGCGCTGGTCGAGCTCATCCGGTCGAGGCCGGACATCTGGCCGAACTGGCGCTCGAGCGGCGCCGTCACCGTGTTGCCCATCACCTCGGGGCTGCCGCCGGGGTAGAGCGTCTGCACCTGGATCGTCGGGTAGTCGACCTGCGGCAGCGCCGACAGCGGCAGGAACCGGAAGCCGACGAGGCCGGCGAGGACGATCGCCAGCATCAGCAGCGAGGTCGCCACCGGCCGCTGGATGAAGGGACGGGACGGGCTCATGCGGCCCCAGAGGCAGCAATTCGCGACTTGGGACGGCCCAGCGACGCTCATGTGCCCCCCAGCGGAAGCAATTCGCGTACTGGGACGACCCGCCAACGCTCATGGCCGCGGCCCCATTACGTCGCGCATCAAGGCGTCGCAGGCGATGCACGAGGCGCGCGGCTGCCGCTTGGGCTCCCGGCAGCGTCGGCACCTTTCGCCGCGCCGGCACCCTGCCCCGCGTCGGCACCCTTCGCGGCACCCGGCGCAGCGGAGCCGCGGCGGCCCGTACGTCCGGTGCGGGCGCCTGCGTCGCCACCAGCAGGCCGATCCGCGCTGGTCTGCACCCGCGCGCCGTCCTTCAGGCGATCGCCGCCTTCGGTGACGACCTGCTCGCCGAGTGCCAGGCCCTTGGTGATCGCGACGTCGTTGACACCGGAAATGCCGGCGTCACGTTGCGTAGCGTCACCGTCTGGTCGGCGTTGACGACGTAGACGAAGTCGCCGCTCGGGCCATGGCGCAGCGCGATCACCGGCACGACGACGGCGCCTTCTATCGTCCGCAGCAGCAACCGCACATTGACGAACTGGTTGGGGAACAGCGCGCCGCTGGCGTTCGCGAAGCGCGCCTTCGCCTTGATCGTGCCAGTCTGCATATCGATCTGGTTGTCCAGCGTCAGGAAGTCGCCATCGTCGAGCTTGCGCGTGCGCCCGCTGTCCCACGCCGCCACCGGCAGCTGTGCGCCGGCAACGATGCGCTCCTTCACATCGGGGACGCGCTCCTGGGGTATCGAGAACTGGACGTCGATCGGCGAGATTTGAGTGATCGTCGCGACGCCGGTCGCGTTGCCGGCGGCGATGTAGTTGCCGGCGTCGATCGGTCGCAGGCCGACGCGTCCGGCGATCGGCGCGACGATGCGCGACCACTGCAGGTTGAGCTGCGGCAGTCTCTTCATTGGCGCGGTCGATGGCGACCGTGCCGGCCAGCTGCTTCACCAGCGCATCCTGCGTGTCGACGTCCTGGCGCGCGATCGAATCCTGCTTCAGGAGACCTGGTAGCGGTCCAGCAGCACGCGCGCAGCGTCGAGCTGGGCGGCGTCGCGCAGACGCGCGGCGTTGGCCTGGTCCAGGGCCGTCTCGAACGGCCGCGGATCGATCGTCGCGAGCAGCTGGCCCTTCTTGCACCATCTGGCCTTCCTTGTAGAGCACCTGAGTGATCACGCCCGAGACCTGCGGCGCGACGGTCGCGACGGCGACGGGCGTCACCGTGCCGAGCGCATCGATGATCACCGGAATATCGGCGTGCCGCGCGGCGGCGACGCCGACCGTGCTCGCCGGGGCACCTCGCCCGCCCGGCGCCGCCGCCGCCCCGGGTGGTCGCGCTGCCGCTTTTGCCGGGAACACCCGGTGCGCCCGGCACGGCGGCGGGCGCGCGGTGCGTCAGGTACCAGGCAAGCGCCGCGATTGCAGCCAGCGCGGCGACGGCCACGACGCTGCCCAACCATCGGCCACGCCGTGACCGGGTGTTCGGCGCATCGGTCGCAGGCGCGGCGGGCGAAGACGGCGGTGGATGTTCCATGGATGGAGTCCTGTCTCCGGTCGTGGGCTGAAGAAAATCGTCGATCCGGGATTCAACTGATCGAAAGTATGTAACACGACGTGCAGCGACCGCCCGTAAGAGCGGACCCCGAACACCAGCGGCGGCACCGGCTGGCGCGGAAGGGACAAGACGCGACCCCGGCTCGCGAAGTCGCGCACGTCAGATAGCAATCCGCCCGCGTTGGTTCTGCGGGGCGGCTGCGATTATGCCGTCGAATTGTCCGCGGAGTTGCAAGGAATCGTAACCCGCGGCGCCGGCGGACGGGCGGCTACGCGCGGGTCGGCTGCGAATCGCCCCGCGGCACTCATCATTGCTCGAGGCGGCCTTCGAGCGCGTCGACCAGCGGAGCGGCCTTTCGCGACCCCGGCGTCACGGGTTTCGTGAACGTCAACGGCATGCCGTGCTCGACCGGGTGACCGGCGGCGACCCACGCGTCGATGCCGCCAAGGAGCGGCCGCACGCGCCGGTAGCCCTTGCGCATCAGCAGCTGTGCGGCCCGGCGCGCCGATTCCTCGTTCGGGCATGCGCAATACACGACGATGTCGCGATCGTCCGGAAAATCATTGCTCCGCGAGATCGCGTCGAGGTCCAGCAGCGCGGCTCCCGGGATGTGCGGCCGCGCATTGTGCGCGAGCGACGACCCGACGTCGATCAAGAAGGGGCGCGGGTCGCTCCCGAGCAGATCGCGCAGGTCACCGATCGAAATCACGGAAGCGGCGAGAAAGCGCGACATCTGCCAGCGCTGCACCGCCTTGATCAGCGCGTAGGCCGCGATCAGTGCCGCCAGAGCGATCGCCGCCAGGGTGAAGTTCGACGCCATCCACGCCAGTGCGACGTCGATCTGTCGCGCGAACACGACACCCGCCGCCATCGCGGCCCCGACCCAAAGCGCGGCACTCGCGAACGAAGCCAGGACGAATGCGCCGGTGCGCATTTTCAGCGCTCCGGCAATCGGCGGCGCGACGGTCGCGAAGCCCGGCACGAACTTGGATACGATGACCGAATAAAAGCCCCAGCGCTCGAATATGCCCTCGGTCTGCCGCACGCAGGTGTCCGGGGACAGCGATATCCGGCAAAGAAAACGCAGCACCGGGTAGCCGTAGCGGCGTCCGGCCCAGAACCACAGCATGTCGGCAACGAGCGACGCCATTACCGAAATCGCGAACGCCTGCAGGAAATTGATGCGCCCGGCGACCGCCAGCGCGCCGGCGATCATCATCGTCGGCACGGCGGGTATCGGCAGCCCGATTTGCTGCAGCAAGACGTTCAGCCCGACGAGGGGAACGCCATATTGAGCCAGTTCGGTTGCGATCGAATCCATGGAAGGGTGCGGGAATGAGCGGACGAGTCTGCCACATGGGAACGAACCCCGCGCGATGCAATGCCCTCGTGCCGGTCGCGAGAGCGCCTACAATAAATCCTTCCGCCGTCCGCGACACCGGTACGGCATAAGCATATTCGTGTCGAGAGAGAGCCCGATGGACATTCCGCGTCCGCCGACGCCACCGAACGACGCCCCCGGCGCGTCCGCGACGGCGCCTCCTCCCCGCCATCTGGCCGCAGGCGAAGGCATCGCCTGGTGGGGCGAAAGCTGGCGGATCTTCCTCGCGGCGCCCGGTCCGTGGATCGGCATTATCGTCGTGTTCATCGCGCTCTCGTTCGCGTTCACGCTGTTACCGAAGATAGGCGCCGTTGCGTACGGGATCCTGACGCCGGTATTCGTCGGCGGCGTGATGCTGGGCTGTCATGCGCTGGCGCGCGGCGAGCCGCTTCGCCTCGGCTGCATCTTCGAGGGCTTTCAGCACGGGCACTTCGCACCGCTCTGTACGCTGGGCCTGCTATGGCTCGCAGTCCTGGTTGTCCTCGCTTGCGTCGCCGTCGGGACCATATTGCTGGCAGTAGGCGCATCCGGCCTCGCTGCGCTGGTGGCCCTGGTCAACAGCGCGCAGGCGGACCCCTTCGTCGCTACCCACGTCGATTACGCGGTACTGGCATCGGCGAGCATCGCGATCATGGTCGTCTCGCTGTTCGCCGTCGTGGTCATGCTGCTGGCCGCAATGGCGTACTGGTTTGCACCCGCGCTGGTCGTGCTGGACGGCGAGCAGCCGCTGGCGGCGCTGCAAAAGAGCTTCGCCGCGTCGTGGCAAAACGTCGGCGCGTTTCTGCTCTACGGGCTGGTTTACATCGGACTTGCGATAGTCGCGACGATTCCACTGGGGCTCGGATGGCTCGCGCTCGGCCCGATGATCCTCGGCAGCTGTTACGCGGGGTGGCGCACGATTTTTGGTCGCTAGGGCCTAGTGCGCCTGTTCCCAATTGGGGCCATGGCCGATGTCGACAACGAGCGGCGCGCGCAGCGTGGCGACCGACGTCATCAACTGCGGGAGGTCGCGCAGGATTCGCGCTAGCTCGCCGTCCGGCGCCTCGAGCACGAGCTCGTCGTGCACCTGCAGGATCAGCCGCGTCGCCAGGCGCTCGCGATCGAGATAGTCCTGCACGGCGATCATCGCGAGCTTGATGAGGTCGGCCGCCGTGCCCTGCATCGGCGCATTGATGGCGGCGCGCTCGGCGCCCGCTCGCCGGGGGCCGCCTGCCGCACGGATGTCGGGCAGGAACAATCGCCGCCCGAACACCGTCTCGACATAACCCTGCTCGCGGGCGAGCTCGCGGGTACGCTGCATGTACGCGGCGACGCCGGGATACCGCGCGAAGTAGCGCTCGATGAATTGCTGCGCGGCCGCGCGCTCGATGTTGAGTTGCGTCGCGAGCCCGAACGCGCCCATGCCGTAGATCAATCCGAAATTGACCGCCTTGATGTACCGGCGTTGATCGGTGGACACCTCGTCGAGCGCGACGCCGAAGATCTCGGCGGCGGTAGCCCGATGAATGTCGGCGCCTTCGAGAAACGCGCGCAGCAGCGCGGGATCCTCCGACAGATGCGCCATGATCCGCAGCTCGACCTGCGAATAGTCGGCGGAAATCAACGCGTGTCCGGCCGGCGCGATGAACGCCTCGCGGATGCGCCGGCCGTCGGTCGTGCGCACCGGAATGTTCTGCAGATTCGGATCGGTGGATGCAAGACGCCCGGTGACGGCGGTTGCCTGCGAGAACGTCGTATGAAGGCGCCCCGTGCTCGAGTTGACCATCGCCGGCAGCTTGTCCGTGTACGTCGACTTGAGCTTCGCGACCGCGCGGTAATCGAGCAGCACTTTCGGCAGCGGATAGTCGGCGGCGAGCTCTTGCAGCACGTCCTCGTCGGTCGACGGCTGCCCGGTCGCCGTCTTCTTGCGGACCGGAATCTTCATGCGCTCGTAGAGAATCTCGCATAACTGCCGCGGTGAGCCCAGGTTGAACGGCGTTCCCGCAAGCCGGTGCGCCTCGTGCTCGAGGGCCTGCGCCCGCTGCCCCAGATCGCGGCTTTGCGCCGCCAGCACGTCGGAGTCGATCAGAACGCCGGTGCGCTCCATGCGGAACAGCACCTCGCGGACCGGCAGCTCGATCGACTGGTAAATGTACGACAGCTTTGGATCGCGCTCGATCTGCGGGAACAGCTGCTGGTGCAGGCGCAGCGTGACGTCGGCGTCTTCGGCCGAGTATTCGGTCGCGCGGTCGAGCGCGACCTGCTCGAACGGAATCCGGTGGGCGCCCTTGCCGGTGACTGCGTCGTAGCTGATCGTCTGGCAGGTCGAGATGGCGCCGCGCGAGACCCTCCAGATCGTGCGGCCTGTGCGATTCGAGCACGTACGATTCGAGCAGCGTGTCGTGCGCGGACGCCGCGCAACGTGATCGAGTGGTTGGCGAGCACGTGCTGGTCGTACTTGAGATTCTGGCCAAGCTTCGCCTTCGACGCATCCGCAAACCACGGCGCGAGCGCCGCCGAGCACGTCGGCCGCGGGGAGTTGCGCCGGCACGCCCGCGTAACGATGTCCGAACGGAATGTAGCAACGCGTTGCCCGGTTCGATCGACAGCGATATGCCGATGATCTCGGCCCGCATCGGATCGGTGCTCGTCGTCTCCGTGTCGAACGACACGATGGCGGCGGCGGCGACCGCTTCGAGCCAGCGATCCAGCGCCTCTCCCGTGAGTACGGTTTCGTAGTGCGTCGGGATCGCGGGCACGGCGGGCGCGGGCGACGCGACGCTTGCGTCCCAGCGACGTCCCGCATCGTCGCGCGCCGCACGGGACGCGAGCTTGCCTCCGACATCGGTATCGTCGTCCGTCTTGCTCCCGAGATCGCGCACCCAGGTCTTGAATTCGAAGCGGTCGTACAGCGCGCGCAACTGCTCGGATAGCCGGCGCCCCCAGCGTGAGGTCGGCGACGTTCGACGGCAGTTCGCAATCGAGCTTGACCGTGAGGAGCCGCTTGCCCTCCGGCAACCAGGTCGAGCGAGCCGCGCAGGTTTTCGCCGACGACACCGCTGATTTCATCGGCGTGCGCGATCAGGTTGTCGAGCGTGCCGTATTGCGCGAGCCACTTCGCGGCAGTCTTCGGCCCGACCTTCGGCACGCCGGGAACGTTGTCGACGGTGTCGCCGGTCAACGCCAGCAGGTCGATCACCTGGCCGGGACGCACGCCGAACTTCGCGATCACGCCCTCCTCATCGAGCCGCTCGTTCGTCATCGTGTTCATCAGCGTGACGCCGGGCTCGACCAGTTGCGCGAGGTCCTTGTCGGACGTCGAGATCAACGTGTCGATGCCGGCCGCCTTCGCCTGTCGGGCCAGCGTGCCGATGACGTCGTCCGCCTCGACGCCTTCGACCATCAGCAGCGGCCAGCCGTTGGCGCGCACGGCTTCATGCAACGGCGCGATCTGCAATATGAGATCGTCGGGCATCGCTTGCCGATTCGCCTTGTACTCGGGGTACCAGTCGTCGCGAAAAGTCTTGCCCGGCGCGTCGAACACGACTGCGAAATAGTCCGGCTTGTCGTCGATTACCAAACGGCGCAACATCGACAGTACGCCGCGCAGCGCGCCGGTCGGCTCGCCCTTGGACGTGCGAAGATCGGGCAACGCGTGAAATGCGCGGTACAGATACGACGAGCCATCCACGAGGACGAGCGTTGCCATGCGGTCACAAACCCACAAGATTCCCGAGATGATTGACCCGCAGGCGCTGTATTCGACGAACGGACAGGAAGCGTGGCGGGTGCTGGGGATTATGGCAGAGTTCCAGATGGCGGCCGATCGGCTGAACGGCGTGCGTCCCGCCGTCAGCATGTTCGGAAGCGCGCGCACCAGCGAAGATCATCCGTACTACGCGACGGCGAAAACGATCGCGCGAAAACTCTCCGACGCGGGCTTCTCGGTGATTTCCGGCGGCGGCCCCGGGCTGATGCAGGCGGCCAATCGCGGCGCGCACGCGGGCCGTGCGCCGGCGATCGGTCTCAATATCGTGCTGCCCAACGAGCAAGGCGGCAATCAATATCAGGACATCAGCCTCAACTTCCGCTATTTCTTCGCACGCAAGATGATGTTCGTGCGCTTCGCATCGGCGTATGTCGTGCTGCCCGGCGGATACGGCACGCTCGACGAGCTGACCGAATGCCTGACGCTGGTGCAGACCGGCAAGAGCCGCCGCATTCCGATCATCCTTGTCGGCGGATCGTTCTGGCAAGGATTGCTCGACTGGCTCGGCGACAAGGTCGTCGGCGAGGGGATGATCGGCGAGCACGACGTCGATCTGATGCGCGTCATCGACGACCCTGACGCCGTCGTCGAAGCGATCTTCAACTTCTATGAGAACCGCGGATTCCAGCCGTCGCGCGACGAGCGCGAGAAGCTGCTAAACCTCTAGCCGCGCGCTTCGAGCGGTGCCCTCGCGGCGGGGCGGTCGGCGTTGAGCCTACACGCGAATGCGCCCCCGGATGACACGCGGTCCCGTCATCGGGACGCTGCCGCGTCGGCATCGCGTTTGCTAGAATGTCTGCGTACCCATCGCCATCCTGCATTAGCGCTCCAATCGCCACTCCACCGACACTTGCCATGGCCGCGCGTCGTCCTCTCCTGGTGTTGCTGCTTTCGATGGCTGCCGGCTGGAGCTTTGCGCAAGCCCCCGCGCCAACCGAACCGCTGCCGCAGCCGCCCCCGCCTGCCGACGTCATCGGTGATCAGGATCTCGAGCCGCAGGTCACGATCGTGCGATCGGACGAGCAGGTCAACGAAGAGGTGCGCATCAAGGGCGAATTGCGTTACATCCGCGTCACGCCGAAACATGGGCGTCCGTATTACCTGATACCCGACGGCAACGGCGCAACCTATATTCGGCGAAATAGCCTCGACTCGTCGCTCAAGGTGCCGATGTGGGTGCTGTTTTCGTTCTAGACTGCTGATCTTCTCCCTGATTTTCCCCTGAATTCGCCTATTGCACGTTGACTCCGCCGCGCTTTGCCGCGCAGCGCGCGTTTCCATGTCCGTCTACACCGTCGTCACCGCCGACGAGCTCGATGTATGGCTCGCGCGCTATGCTCTGGGCACGCTGATCGAGCTGACGCCAATCGCGGCCGGCATCGAGAACACGAACTATTTCGTCACGACGGAGCGGGGTCGGCATGTGCTGACGCTATACGAGCGTCTGCCGGCCGATGAGTTGCCCTTCTACCTGAACCTGATGGCACACCTCGCGAGGGCAGGCGTCGAGGTGCCTGCCCCCGTGCCCGATCGCACCGGCGCGCTGTTTTCGCATCTGAACGGCCGCCCGGCCGGCCTGGTACGCCGCATCGACGGCGCGACGATCGACAATCCCACCCGCGATCACTGCCGGGCAGTCGGCGATGCGCTGGCGCGGCTGCATCTCGCATCGCAATCCTACCGTCCGAGACTCACCAATCGGCGCGGCCCGGCGTGGTGGCGGCAAGCGGCGCGCGCGGTCCGCCCGTTCATCACGCCCGAGCAGGGCGAGCTGCTGACGAGTGAAGTGAGGTTTCAGACGGGTTTCGGCAAAGGCAAGCTGCCGAAGGGCGCGATTCATGGCGACTTGTTCTGCGACAACGTGCTATTTGCCAATGGGCGGGTCGCTGGCATCATCGATTTCGGTTTTGCCGCGACCGATTTCTTCACCTACGACCTCGCGATCGCCGTCAACGATTGGTGCGTCACCAGCAGCGCGGACGGCACGGTCGACAACGAGCGAATGGCGGCGATGATGCGCGCCTATCACGCCGTGCGGCCATTGACCGACGACGAACGCGCGCAATGGCCGGCGCTGTTGCGCGCAGCGGCGCTTCGCTTCTGGGTGTCGCGCCTCTACGATCTCCACTTGCCGCGTCCCGGCGAGCTGACGCACGCGCACGATCCCGCACCCTACGAGCGCATACTCCGCGCCCGCGCGGACGCGTCCCCGCTCCCGCTCGACCTCTGACGTTCCCTTCGAGCGCTTCGTGCCCGCGACCGCCCGCGACATTCCCTTCACCCGCTACGACGGCCGGCGCGGCGTCGCGTGGCTCGTCGAGAGCTTCGCGATGTTCAGCCGGCATCGATTGCCGTGGATCGGCATGCTATTCGGCTACTACGTCGCACTCCTCATCGTCGAATTGGTGCCGTGGCTCGGCGTGTTCGTCGCGCCGATCATCAAGCCCGTGCTGTCGGTCGGATTTCTGGCTGCTGCCTGGACGCAGGAACGCGGTGGCAAGCCGGGAATGCGCATGCTGCTGCAGGGTTTCGGAGCGAACCTGACCGCCCTGGTGCCGCTCGGCATTGTCTTCGTCGCGGGAATCTCGATTGCACTCGGGGCGACGGCCTTGATCGACGGCGGGCAGCTCCTCGACATGCTGTACGGCGCAGGGCCGGCAGCCGATGCAGACTCGACGGCGGCAGCGCACCGCGTGCAGGAAACGCTGCTGGAGACGCGCGTCCAGCTCGCAATGGTGTTCGGTGCGCTGTGTGCGCTCCCGACGATCCTCGCGCTGTGGTGGGCTCCCGCGCTCGTGGTGTTTCAGGATGCGCGGCTCGGCACCGCGCTAGGCGCGAGCCTCCGGGCGGCCGTCGCCAACTGGCGCGCCGCGGCACGCTATGCGCTGGGCGTGCTCGTCGTCGGCGCGATCGTCCCGACGTTCATCACGACGGCGATCGCGCTGATCGTGCCGCCGCCGATCAACGCCACATTGGCCGCGATCCTGGTGCTGCCGTACCTGACATTTTTCGTGGCAACGCTGCACATCTCGGATTACGTCAGCTATCGCGACGTGTTTCATGCCGGCGAGACGCTCGCCCCCGTCAAATCGGGGTCAGAGACGTAATTCGTCCCGATTTCTCAAGCGGCCTCGAGGCGCGCGTAATCGAGCGCCAGCCACTTGACGCCGGCATCGCGGAAGTTCACCTGCACGCGTGCGTCGCTGCCGCCGCCTTCGGCATCGATGATGACGCCGAGGCCGAACTTGGCGTGACGAACGCTCTGACCCACCCGCCACGCAGGCAACGCCGTCGGCCCGCCGACGTGGACGGGCGCCGGCCGCGCCCAGCCGCTGCTGCCGTCACCGCTGCCCCGCTCGGAGCGATCGACGTCGAACGCGCGGCGCCGCTCGCGCGTCGACAGCCACTGCAGCAGGTCGCGCGGGATTTCGTCGATAAACCGGGACGCGACGTTGTAGCGGACCTGGCCGTGCAACATCCGGCTTTGCGCGAGCGACAGGTACAGCCGGCGACGGGCGCGTGTCACCGCGACGTACATGAGTCGCCGCTCCTCCTCGACACCGTCCGCTTCGTTCCGGCTGTTGTCGTGCGGAAATAGTCCCTCTTCGAGACCGGTGACGAACACCGTATGGAATTCGAGACCCTTCGCGGCGTGAATCGTCATCAGTTGCAGTGCGGGGCGACCTTCCGCGGCCTGCGTGTCGCCCGCCTCCAGCGCGGCGTGTGCGAGGAACGCCGTCAGCGGATCGGTTGCGCCTTCGACGGCTGCCGGGTCGCTTCCACCGCCTCCTTCCGCTACGGGTGACCCGCTTGCGGCCTCGGCATTCATGGACCCTGCTTCGTTACGCATCGCAACGGAAGTGGTGGACGAGGTCCGGAACGGTGCGTCGACGGCGAGGTCCGCTTCGCGCACAAAGCCGTCGGCCGCGTTGACCAGCTCCTCGAGGTTCTCGATGCGATCCGCACCGTCTTTTTCCTGCCGATAATGCGCGCGCAATCCCGAGGTTTCGACGACGTGATTCACGGCTTCGGGCAGCGGCAGCGATTGGGTCGCCGCGCGCGCGCTTTCGATCAGGCGGACGAATGCCGCGAGCGTGGTGGCTGTCTTTCCCCTGAGCGTTCCCGCACACGCGGCCTGCCACAGCGATGTGCCCTGCACCCGTGCGGCATCCTGCAGTTGTTCGAGCGAGCGCGCGCCGATCCCGCGCGGCGGGAAATTGACGACGCGCAGGAACGCGCCGTCGTCACCGGGCTCGGCCAGCAGGCGCAGGTAAGCGAGCGCATGCTTGACTTCCGCGCGCTCGAAGAAGCGCATGCCGCCGTAGACGCGATACGGCAGCGCCGCGTTGAAGAGCGCATGCTCCAGAATCCGCGACTGCGCATTGCTGCGGTAGAGGAGCGCCACCTGGTCGAGCGCCAGGCCGTCGTCGACGAGCCCTTTGACGACGTCGACGATGAAAGCCGCTTCGTCGCGGTCGCTGGGCGCGCTGAACGCGCGTATCCGCTCCCCCTTGCCTTCGCTGGTCCAGAGGTTCTTGCCGAGCCGCGACGCGTTGTTCTTGATCAGCGCGTTGGCCGCATCGAGGATGTGGCCATGCGACCGGTAATTCTGTTCGAGCTTGATCAACTGCACCGGCGCATCCGGCCGCGCGAAGTCGCGCTCGAAATGCTGCATGTTCGCGACGTTTGCCCCGCGAAATGCGTAGATCGACTGGTCGTCATCGCCGACGGCGAACACGGCGGTGTTCGGGCCCGTCAGCTGGCGCAGCCACTGGTATTGCAGGATGTTCGTATCCTGGAACTCGTCGACGAGCAGGTGCGAGAAGCGCCGCCGGTAGTGATCGCGGATCGCTTCGTGCGTCGTCAGGAGCTCATGGCAGCGCAACAGGAGCTCGGCGAAGTCGACGACGCCTTCGCGCTGGCACATCGCCTCATACAGCGCGTAATGCTCGACCTGCCGGCGCGTGATTTCATCGTCCGCCTCCACGGCGTTGGGTCGTCGTCCCTCTTCCTTCGCCGCCGCGATGAACCATTGCAGTTGCCTGGCCGGATACCGCTCGTCGTCGATGCCGTGGGCGCGGTACAGGCGCTTGATCAGCGCGAGCTGGTCCTGCGTATCGAGAATCTGGAACAGCTGCGGCAACCCGGCGTCCCGATAGTGGATTCGCAACATCCGGTTGCACAGGCCGTGGAACGTTCCGATCCACATGCCGCGGATGTTCACGGGCGTGAGCGCCGCAAGCCGCGTCAACATCTCCTTCGCGGCCTTGTTCGTGAACGTCACGCCGAGAATCGACAGCGGGCCGGCCTGGCCGGTCGCGAGCAACCAGGCGATTCGCGTCGTCAGGACGCGCGTCTTCCCGCTGCCGGCGCCCGCCAGGATCAGCGCCGACGTGTGCGGCAGCGTGACGGCGGCGAGCTGTTCCGGATTGAGGTTGGCGAGTAGCTTTGAATGCATTCGACGCACGAATCGCGCAGGGCCGTCCCAAGCCGTTCGTGCTGATTGTCCGGACCAGGGCATCGCGGCAGCGCGTGAAATGCCGGCCGAAGCTTTGGCCCGTTTCGCAATTATAGGCTGCGCTCAAACGCTATAATCGGCGCCGCTCATGGCTCGAGACGCTAAATTGGCCCGCGCACCCGACGACACGCCGCCCGTAAATTCGGCGACGATGCGCGCGTTCGTTCACTGGATCCGCGCCGCGGCACCCTACGTGCATGCGTTTCGCGGCCGGACGTTCGTTATCGCATTCGGCGGCGAAGTCGTGGCGGACGATTCGTTTCTCGGCGTCGTGCACGACCTGAACCTGCTGCACAGCCTCGGCATCAAGCTGATCGTCGCGCATGGATGCCGCCCCCAGGTCGAGGCAATCCTCACCGCGCAGAACATTCCGAGCCGCTACGCGAACGGCGTGCGCGTCACCGATAACGACGCGATGGATTGCGTGCTCGAAGCGGCCGGACAAGTACGCGCGCGCATTGAAGCGCTATTGTCGCTGGGCCTCGCCAATTCGCCGATGGCGAACGCCCGCAACCGCGTTTCGAGCGGCAACTACCTGACGGCGAAGCCGATGGGCGTCGTCGACGGCGTCGACATGCAGCTCACCGGAGAGGTGCGCCGCATCGACACCGAAGCGATCCAGCAACGGCTCGACGACGGCGACATCGTGCTGATCTCTCCGACCGGATATTCGCCGACCGGCGAGATCTTCAACCTCACCGTCGAGGAAGTTGCGACGCAATGCGCGGTGCGGATGGACGCGACGAAGCTGATTTTCCTGACGGATGCCGACGGCGTGCGCAACGGCCGGCGTCAGCTGCTGTCCGATCTGTCAACGACCGACGCCGAGAAGCTGCTGGCGCGGCCCGATCGCCTGGCGCCCGATATCCGCGTCTACCTGCCGGCAGCGATCCGCGCGTGCAACAACGGCGTCAAGCGTGCCCACTTGATCAGCCGGCACCACGATGGCGCATTGCTGCTCGAGCTGTTTACACGCGATGGTGTCGGCACGATGGTGGCGGCGACCGCGCTCGCGCACCTGCGCAACGCGACGATCGACGACGTCGGGGGCATTCTGTCGATCATCGAGCCGCTGGAGGAACAGGGCGTGCTCGTGCGCCGCTCGCGCGAACGGCTGGAAAACGAGATCGAGCGCTTCGTCGTGGCGGAGTACGACAACCACATCATCGGCTGCGCCGCGCTGTACGCGTTTCCGAGCGAGCGCGTCGGCGAACTGGCCGCGCTGGCCGTCCATCCGGATTTCAGACGCGAAGGATACGGCGAGGCGCTGATGAGCGAAATCGAGCAGCGCGCGCGAAAGCTCAGGCTGACGACGCTGTTCGTCCTGACGACCAAGACCGCGCACTGGTTTCTCGAGCGGGGCTTCCGCACCGCCGCCGTGGCCGATCTGCCGCAGCAGAAGCAGGCGCTCTACAATTACCAGCGGAAGTCCCTGGTTTATGTCAGGAACCTCTAGCTGCTCGGGCATTTTCACGCGGCGGGTGCGCAGCGCCCGGCGCATTCGCGAAGGACATCGACGATGGCGAGAATGATCAACTGCGTGAAGCTCGGGCGCGAGGCGGAAGGCCTCGATTTCCCACCGTACCCGGGCGAGCTCGGCAAGCGGATTTACGAAAGTGTCTCCAAGGAAGCATGGGCCCAGTGGCTCAAGCATCAGACGATGCTCGTCAACGAGAACCGCCTGTCGCTCGCCGATCCGCGCGCGCGCAAGTGGCTCGCCGAGCAGATGGAGAAGCATTTTTTCGGCGGCGGGGCGGAAATGCCGTCGGGGTATGTGCCGCCGACGCGGTGATGCAGGAAACACGGTCCCGGCGATCGCCCGCATGATCGCGACCGATACCATGACTGCACCGATTTCACGTTACCCCGTCCCCAGGCTCGAGGATCTGCCCGAGGACATTCGCGCGCGCATGCTCGACGTGCAGGAAAAGGCGGGATTCATCCCGAACGTGTTCGTCACGCTCGCGCACCGACCCGACGAATTCCGCGCGTTCTTCGCGTACCACGACGCGCTGATGCTGAAGGAAAGCGGCCTGACGAAAGCCGAGCGGGAGATGATCGTCGTCGCGACATCCGGCGCCAATGATTGTCTCTATTGCATCGTCGCGCACGGCGCGATCCTGCGCATCTACGCGAAGAACCCGCTGGTCGCAGACCAGGTCGCCGTCAACTACCGCAAGGCCGACATTTCGCCGCGGCAGCGCGCGATGCTCGCCTTCGCGATGAAGGTCGCGGTGAACAGCGTCGCCATCGACGACGCCGATTTCGCTGCGTTGCGCGAGCACGGATTTTCCGACGAAGACATCTGGGACGTTGGCGCGATCGCCGCGTTTTTCGCGCTGTCGAACCGGATGGCCAACATGATTTCGATGCGGCCGAACGACGAGTTCTACCTGCTGGGGCGGGTTCCGCGCCGGTAGAAAGCCGCGCGTCGACGCAAGTTCGATCGTCAGGAGCGACTGCCGCACGCCGGCGCGAACGCGCGGCGATCGTCATGGCCACGCCGTACCGCCTGAACCACGCCAGCATCCGTTTCCAGCCGTCCTCCGCCGCCTCCTGGCGATAGCTCGGCCGGTAATCGGCGAGAAATCCGTGCGGCGTGTCGGGGTACGTGACGATCTCGACCGTCTTGCCGGCCGCGTTCATCGCGTCCTTGATCTTGGTCGTCGTGTCGACGGGAATCCCGGGGTCGTCGCCGCCGTAGAGACCCAGCACCGGCGCGTCGATGCTCGGGACGATGTCCATCGCCGTCCGGTCGCCCTGATGATAGGGCCGCGACACCGGGCCGTACCATGCGACGGCGGCCTTGAGATTGCGATTGTGTCCGGCGTACATCCATACGATGCGTCCGCCCCAGCAGAAACCGGTGATGCCGAGCTTCGCGACGTTCGCGTTGCCGGTGGATTTCGCGTACGCAACCGCGGCGTCGAGATCACCCATCACCTGCGCGTCCGGCACCTTGCTCACGATGTCCTTCATCAGCGCGTTCGTGTCCGTGACCTTCGCCGGGTCTCCCTGGCGCGCATAGAGCTCCGGCGCGATCGCGAAGTAACCCAGCTTGGCGAGGCGCCGGCAGACATCCTTGATCCATTCGTGGACGCCGAATACTTCCTGCACGACGAGGATCGTGGGCAGTGCGCCACCGTGAGCGGGCATGGCGCGATACGCCGGAATCTCGCCGTCCTTCACGCGTACCTTCACCTCGCCGGCGACCAGTCCTTCCGCGGACGTCGTGATCGTCTGCGCCGAAACCGGGAGCGCGGCCAGCGCGAACCCGGTGCTGAGCGACGTCACGAGAAAACCGCGGCGATCCACGGATCGGGATTCGCCGCAAGGGCTTTGCAGTTCGGGATCGATGACGAGCGACAAGGTGCTCACCCTCCGTATTCGTAAATGACCTGACCTGCGACCAACGTGCAGCGGACCTTGCCCTGCACTTCGAGTCCGAGAAAGGGTGTGTTCTTGCCCTGGCTTCGCAACGCCTCGCGCCGCACGGTCCACGCTTCCGCCGGATCGAAGATGCAGATGTCCGCCGCGCTGCCACTCGAAAGCGTCGCAGGCGCGATGCCGAGAATCGATGCGGGCGCGGCGGTGATCTTGCCAAGCGCACCGACAAGCGGCACGCGGTCTTCGGCTGCCCATTTGAGAGCCAGCGGCAACAGGAGTTCCAGCCCGGTCGCGCCCGCCTCCGCCTCAGCGAAGGGGACCTGCTTGCCGTCGTCGTCCACGGGCGCATGATCCGAGCAGATCGCATCGATCGTTCCGTCCGCGAGCCCCGCGCGAAGCGCCGCGCGATCGCGCGTCCCGCGCAGCGGCGGCATCAGGTTTGCCTGCGAATCGAACCAGCCGATGTCGATGTCGCACAAGTGCAGATGATGGGCGCCGACGTCGCAGGTGACGGGAAGGCCCTCCGCCTTCGCGGCGCGGACCATCGCGACGCCGTCGGCGGACGAGAGGCGGCACAAGTGCATGCGCGCGCCGGTCTCG
This sequence comes from uncultured Pseudomonadota bacterium, assembly GCA_963718905.1. GTDB lineage: Bacteria > Pseudomonadota > Gammaproteobacteria > Burkholderiales > Casimicrobiaceae > VBCG01. The sequence continues at coordinate 230,679 of CAVRAF010000010.1, read as the reverse complement.
CGCATGAGCGCGAAAATCGTCGCCAGCGCGATCGTTTCGGCGGATACCGGGATGGCGGCCAACCCAAGGCGTGTCGCCACCTCGCCGTCATGCGCCACGCCGCCGCGCGCGAGATGGGGATCCTGCGGACGCAGCCACACGCGGTGCCCGAACGTCCCTGCGTACTGCATGGCGCGAAACAGCATCTGCGTGTCGGGCAGCGGAACATCGGCCTGCGAAAAGGCGACGCAGCCGGCTTCCGCGAGCTCGCTCATTTCGGTCAGCACCGTTCCTTGCAACCCGACGGTCAGCGCACCGACGGGATAGACATGCGCCGATTGGATGAGCCTCGCACGGTGTTTCAGCATTTCAACGAGGCCCGGCTCGTCGAGCGGCGGATCGGTGTCCGGTGGACAGGCGAGGCTCGTCACCCCTCCTGCGGCGGCCGCCGCTAATTCCGATTCGAGCGTCGCCTTGTGCTCGAGTCCAGGCTCGCGCAGCCGCGCCGCGAGATCGGTCAAGCCCGGACATACGATGCAACCGGTCGCATCGAGAACGCGGTCGGCGCGCCATCCGGCCGGCGCATCGCCGATTCCGGCGACAACACCTGCCGCGACGTACAGCGAAGCGGCGCGATCCAGCCGTTGCGCCGGATCGATGATGCGGCCGTTGCGAATTTCGATTTTCATCGGCGCCCGTTCATCGCGCCGGCAACAAGGCCGGGAGCTTTGGTCATCATGGGTCAGTTCGCCGCGATGATGCTGAGCACGGCCATCCGCACGGCGATGCCGAAGGTCACCTGCGGCAGGATGACGGAGCGGGCGCCGTCCGCGACCGGCGAATCGATTTCGACGCCGCGGTTCATCGGCCCCGGGTGCATGACGATCGCATCCGGCCTGGCGAGCGCGAGCTTTTCTGCGGTCAGCCCGTAATGCTTGAAATACTCGCCCGCCGAAGGCAGCAGCGGACCTTTCATCCGCTCGCTTTGCAGGCGCAGCATGACGATAACGTCGCAATCGCGCAGGCCCTCGCGCATGTCGTTGTACACGTGGACGCCGAGCGCTTCGACGCGCGTCGGAAGAAGCGTACGCGGTGCGATCACGCGCACCTGCGGCGTCTGCATCGTCGTGAGCCCGTGAATCAGCGAACGTGCGACCCGCGAATGCAGGACGTCGCCGACGATCGCGACGGTAAGCTCGCGAAAGTCCTTCTTGTAGTGGCGGATCGTGTAGAGGTCGAGCAGGCCCTGCGTCGGATGCGCATGGCGGCCATCGCCGGCGTTGACGACGTGCACGTGCGAGCGGTTGGTCGCTTCGAGATGCGACGCGATCAGGTGCGGCGCGCCGGACTGCGAATGCCGCACGACGAACAGGTCGGCGTTCATCGCGCACAGGTTGTCGACGGTATCGAGGAGCGTTTCGCCTTTGGTCGTCGACGACACGCCGATATTGAGGTTTATCACGTCGGCGGACAGCCGCTTCGCGGCGATTTCGAACGTCGTGCGCGTGCGCGTCGAGTTTTCGAAGAAGAGATTGAAGACCGCCTTGCCGCGCAGCAGCGGGACCTTCTTGACCTCGCGTTCGGCGATCGAGATGAATGGATCGGCCGTGTCGAGGATGTGGGTGATGACGTCGGCCGGGAGACCCTCGAGCGTCAACAAATGCGTGAGCTCGCCGTTGCGGGTGAGCTGGGGATTGCGGGTCACCGCTCGCTCCGGCGCATCATCCAATGCTCATGCGACGCCCGTAATCGGCTCGACGCCAAGCGACAGCGTGCCGCCGGGATCGCGCGACAACACGATCGACAGGTTGGGGGCAACCTCGACCCGCGCTCCCGTGTACGTCGGTTCGATCGGCAACTCGCGTCCGCCGCGGTCGACGAGCACGGCGAGCTCGATGCGCTCCGGGCGTCCGAAGTCGAACAGTTCGTTGATCGCCGCGCGCACGCTCCGACCCGTGTACAGCACATCGTCGACCAGCACGATCGTCGCGCCCGCGACGTCGAACGGCAGCGCGGTTCGCTTGGCGTTCGCCTTCAGGCCCGACAGCGCGTAGTCGTCGCGATAGTACGAAACGTCGATGAAGCCGAGTGGGTGGTTGCCGGCGAGCCGCGCCGCCAGTCGCTCCGCGAGCCACGCGCCTCCCGAATAGATGCCGACGAACGCCGCGTCGTCCGCGACCGCGCCTTGCATTCGCTCGACCAGCGCGCCAAGCGCCGCCTCGGCGTCGGGCATCGTCTCAGGCGTCATGCGGCTCGTCGAACCAGGCCTGCAGGATGATTTGCGCGGCGGTTTCGTCGCGTTTCGCGCGTCCGGCGCGTCCACCGCGGCCGGCGGCGGCGAGCTGGTGTCGTGCGATTTCGCTGGTCCAGCGTTCGTCGACCATCGCGACGGGCACTCCGAAGCGTTGCTCGAGTAGACGTGCGAAACCGCGCGCGCGGGTCGTCATCGCATGCGGCGTGCCGTCGGCGTGCACCGGCAAGCCGACGACCAGGCGCGCCGGCTCCCACTCGTCGACCAAGCCGGCGATCGCCGCGAAACGCGACGTTGCGTCCGGTGCCTCGATCGTCGCCAGCGGATGCGCGGTGCGCGTCAACGTGTTGCCGACCGCGACACCGATTCGCCGCGTGCCGAAATCGAACGCGAGGATGGTCGCGTCCGGGCCCATTCGCACGTGCGCTTCACCCGTGCCCGGCGGTATCGGATAGCCGCGAGATGTCGATGCCGAGCAGGCGCACCGCGGCGGGAAGCCGGCGCTCCGCCGGCAATTCGAACAGAACGTCGGGATCGGCTTCGACGGTGAGCCACGCGTTCTGCGCGAGCTCCTGCTCGAGCTGTCCCGCGGACCAGCCGGCGTAGCCGAGCGACACGAACATGTTCTTCGGGCCTTCGCCGCGTCCGGCCGCCTCGAGGACGTCTTTCGATGTCGTGAGGCCCAGCTCGTCGCTGATCGCCAGCGTCGACTGCCAATTCCCGAGCGGTCGATGCAGCACGAAGCCGCGATCGATCTGCACCGGCCCGCCGAAATGCACGGGAGCATCGAGCAGCGCGGAATCGCCGAGCGGAATCTCGATCTGCTCGAACAGGGCCGACAGCGTCATGTCGATCGGCTTGTTGACGACGATGCCGAGCGCGCCATCCGGATTGTGCTCGCAGACGTACGTCAGCGAATGCGCGAAATGCGGATCCGCCATCGCCGGCATCGCGATGAGGAAATGGTGCGTCAGGTTCACCGATTCACCCACCGCCCAATTGTAATCTGCGGGGGTTGTCGGCACAATCGAGCGCTCTCGCCGGCGGGACGTTTTCCGCACGGACAAGGACGCCGTCATGTCGGCAATGATCGTCTCTTTCGTTCGACATTCGTTCGCTCGCGCGTTCACCGGCGCGACTGCATTGACCGGCTCGCTCGCGTTCGCGCTGGGGATGGTGCAGCTCGACCCGTTCGCGCAGGCGACGCGCGGTCACCCGTCGTGTCCTGAGCAGCGACCGCCGGTGATGACCGAGGATGAGGCGCGAAACGAAGCCCATGTGCGCGTCGAGCGCGGTACCCGTTGCGGGATGGACGGCACCTGCGAGCCCGGCGGCGCCTACCGGCACGATCCGGACATCAACGCGCACGTGCGCGATCTGATTGCCGCCGATCCGCGGTTCGCCGACACGTCGGTGTGGGTCACGACGACCCGTCGCTGGGTCACGCTGCAGGGTTGCGTCCAGCGCAAGGCGCAACGCCAGGAACTCGCGGCATTGGCGGCCAGGGCGACGGGCGTCGAGCGCGTATTCGACGAGCTTCGCGTCGTCGCGCCGCGCGGCCGGCGCTAGACGCCGGGCCGCAGTTCGATCGTTCCGCAGGCGATGACGGGCTTGCATATGCAAATGCGAATGGTTATCATCCGTGATAGCATTATTGCTTTCCAGGGGCAAATCATGCGCACCGCTCGACTCCTCCCCCTTGCACTCTTCCTGATCGCCGCCGCCTCGGGCGCCGCGGACGTTCCCGAATTTCCGCTGACGATCCGCGATCACCGCTTCTCGCCATCCGAAATCCGCGTGCCTGCCAATGTCAAGGTCAGGCTCGTCATCGACAACCAGGACGCCGGACCGGAGGAGTTCGACAGCCATGCGCTCAATCGCGAGAAAGTGATTCCCGGCAAGTCCAAGGCCACGATTTTCATTGGCCCTCTTGCACCGGGCCGCTACACGTTCATGGGCGAGTTCAACTCGGCAACGGCGCAAGGCGTCGTCGTCGTCGAGTAACGGCACCTGTCTCACGCGGGCAATGCCGCCGCCGCCCGGCTCGCGCCCGACATCCACTCCGAGGATTGCATGAAAAAAACGATTTACGTCGTCGCCATTGCCGCGGCCTTGTTCGCACGACTCGCCCACGCCGATCCCGACGATTACGTCGCGACACCCGCGGTCGAATACGGCGAGCGCGAGATCGAGCTGCGCTTCGGCACCGCGAGCAAGTCGGGCGACGATCGCATGTCGGCGGCGTCGCTGGCGTTCGGCTATGGCGTTACGCCATGGTGGGCAACGGAGATCTACGGCAAGTTCAACCGCGCCGGCGACGCGTCGACGCGTTTCGATGCCGTCGAGTGGGAAAACAAATTCCAGCTGACGGAGCCCGGCCAGTATTTCGTCGATCTCGGTCTGCTGGTCGAGACGGAGTTCCCGCATGATCGCGCGGAGGGCTACGAGCTTCGCATCGGGCCGCTGCTGCAGAAGGACTTCGGTCCCGTGCAGGTCAACACGAACTTTCTGCTCGAGCGGCACTACCGTGCCACGGAGCAGGAAGTCACCGAGCTCGGGTATCAGTGGCAGGTCAAGTATCGGTGGCGCGAGGATTTCGAATTCGGTGCGCAGGGCTTCGGAAGCGTCGGCAAGTGGGACCATTGGGACGCGGCGCACGATCAGCAACACATGCTCGGCCCGGCGATATTCGGCAGGATCAGCCTCGGCGGCCGGCAGGCGCTCAGATACGACGCCGCATATCTGTTCAAGGCATCGAGCGCCGCGCCCGACCGGACGCTGCGGGCGCAACTCGAATACGAGTTCTGACGCGTCGCTGTATCGCCGGTTCGATTCGCAACGTCCGCGCCGCGGCCTCCCGCACCGACTCGCGCTCGCCTCGGATCCCCGCTACTCTTCCTCGTGGCGACGGTGCTTCGCGTAGTCGGTCGACAGCTGGTTCTGCAGATTCGGCGGCGCCGGCTCGTAATGCGACAGCGCCATCGTCCACGCGCCGTGGCCACCCGTCATCGACTTGAGACGCGCTGCGTAGCCGTCGAGCTCGGCTAGCGGCGCAAGGCCGTTCACGGCGAGCATTCCCGCCTGCATCGTCTGCGTTCCTGTCACCTGCCCGCGCCGCGACGACAGGTCGCCGGTGACGTCGCCCATCGTGTTCGCCGGGCAATTGATTTCGACGCCGACGATCGGCTCGAGGACGATCGGCCGCGCTTTGGTGATTGCGTCGAGGAACGCCTTGCGACCAGCCGACACGAATGCGACTTCCTTCGAATCGACCGGATGATATTTGCCGTCGTAGACGATGACGCGGACATCCTGCATCGGAAATCCAGCCACGGGTCCGGCGCCGAGGACCTGCTCGACGCCTTTCTGCACGGCCGGAATCAGCGTGTTCGGAATCGCGCCACCCTTTACCTGGTCGACGAACTCGAATCCGGCGCCGCGCGGCATCGGCTCGATGCGCAGATAGACTTCGCCGAACTGGCCGGCGCCGCCGGTCTGCTTCTTGTGACGGTGGTGGCCTTCCGCCTTCGCAGTGACCGTTTCGCGATAAGGCACACGCGGCGGCCGCGTCTCGACCTCGAGCTTGAACTGGTTGGCCATCCGCTCGAACACCGATCGCAAGTGCAAGTCGCCCAACCCGCGCAGCACGGTCTCATTGACGGTCGGATCGTGCGCGACCACCAGCGTCGGATCCTCGGCGATCATCTTGTGCAGGACGTCGGAGATCCGTTGCTCGTCGCCGCGGCGTTTGGGCGTGATTGCGAAGCCGTGCATCGGGACGGGAAACGCCAGCGGGCGCATGTGGATATGATCCTCGTCATGCGAATCGTGCAGCACGCAATCGAACTCGATTTCCTCGACCTTCGCGACCGCGGCGAGGTCGCCGGGGGCGGCCTGGTCGATTTCCACGTATTTGCCGCCCTGAAGCATGAACAGGTGCCCGACCTTGAACGGCTTGCGGCCGTCGCCGACGAACAGTTGCGTGTCGCGCGTCACCGTGCCCTGATGCACGCGAAACACGCCGAGCTTCCCGACGAACGGGTCCATGACAACTTTGAAAACATGCGCGAGCACGTGCTGGCGCGGATCGGGCGTCGAGTGGAATTCGACCGCGTCGGGGCCTTCGCCCTTGATGAAGAGGGGCGGGTTGCCCTCGGCCGGGTTCGGCGCGAGCTTGACCAGCACATCGAGCAGTTCGGCTATGCCAGCGCCCGTGCGCGCCGAGACGAAGCACACCGGCACCAGGTGCCCTTCGCGCAACGCCTTTTCGAATGGTGCGTGCAGTTCGTCCGGCGACACCTCGCCCTGCTCGAGATAGAGCGCCATCAATTCTTCGTCGACCTCGACGACCTGGTCGACCAGCGCGCGATGGGCGTCGGCCACGGACGAAAAATCTGCGTTGCCCGCCGGATTGAAAAAGCAGTCGACAACGCGCTTGCCGCCGTCCGCCGGCAAATTGATCGGCAGGCATTCCTTGCCGAACGCGCTCTGGATGCCGGCCAGCACTGCCGGGAGGTCGACGTTCTCGGCGTCGATGCGGTTGACGACGATCAGCCGGCACAAGCGGCGTTCGGCCGCCCACTCCATCATCCGTGTGGCGATCATCTGCACACCCGCGGTCGCGTTCACGACGACGGCGGCCGTCTCCACGGCATCGAGCGCGCCGATTGCCTGGCCGATGAAGTCCGGGAAACCGGGCGTATCGATGATATGAATGCGCGTGCCGTCGGTTTCCAGATGCACGAGCGAGGCGCGCAACGAATGCTGGTACGTCTTCTCCAGCGGGTCGAAGTCGCTCACGGTGCTGCCGCGTTCGACGCTGCCGGCCGCCGCAATGGCACCGGCCTTCGCGAGCAGCGCTTCAACGAGCGTCGTCTTGCCCGCGGCACCATCACCTACCAGTGCTACGGTACGAATGTGTTCCGTCGCGAATTGCGCCATGGTTCCCTCCTCGATCCAGTGACCCGAATGTACCGCCGATGCGCGGCGCTGTCAGCCCGTCGCTATACTGGCAAGCATGCGCCCGGGCTGCGCTGCGGGAATTCGTCCTGCGCGCATCCGCGGCGAGGCCCCGATAGCACCGGCGGCAGCGTCGTCCCAGGATGGGCGGCGTGCTCGCGCCTCTCACAATGACGCATGGGTTTTCGCGCGCGGCGCGCAAGATCGCCCGTGACCCGCTCGCCTTCGTCGCGCAAACGCTGAGGGCGTTCCGGTCCAACCAGGGACTGCTGCTGGCGGGCGGCGTCGCCTACTACACGCTGCTGTCGATCGTGCCGCTGATGATCCTGCTCGTGATCATCCTGTCGCACGTCATCGACGCGGACAGTTTGCTGACGACGCTCGCGCGGTATCTCGAAATCGTCGTACCCGGCCAGTCCGCGCCATTGCTGCAGGAACTGCGCGGCTTCGTGTCCCATCGAGAAGTCATCGGCTGGACGCTGGCGGTCACGCTGCTCTTCTTCAGCTCGCTCGCGTTCTCGGTGCTGGAGAACGCGATGTCCGTGATTTTCTATCACCGGGTGCTGGTCAAGCGCCGTCCACTCGTGATTTCAGTGGTCATTCCTTACCTGTACATCCTGTTCCTCGGCCTCGGGCTGCTCGTGGTGACCGTCGTTGCGGGGGCGCTGCAATCGATGGCGCAGCAGACGTTCGACGTCCTGGGCCGCGACTGGTCGCTGTCCGGTGTATCGCGCGGGCTGCTGTACATGATCGGCGTCGGTGGCGAGATTCTGATGCTCGCGTCGATCTATTTCGTGATGCCGGTCGGGCGCCTGTCATGGCGCCATGCGCTGATCGGCGGCGTCAGCGCGACCGTGCTCTGGGAAATCTCACGCCGGGTGCTGGTCTGGTATTTTGCGACGCTGTCTCAGGTGCGCACCGTCTACGGCTCGCTGACCACCGCCATCATCGTGCTGCTATCGCTGGAGATCGCGGCTATCGTGCTGCTGTTCGGCGCTCAGGTGATCGCCGAGTACGAGCGCATCGAGCGCGAGCCGGTCGTGCGGCCGGTGCGGCCGATGCACATGCGGTAGAGTGGGGGTCAGCGTAAATGGGGTCAGAGCCGTAATATTCGACCCCGATTGGATCCAAGTTGGCGCGTCGAGCTTACGAATATTACGGCTCTGACCCCGAGGCTGTGGTCGCCGACACCAGATCGCGCACGCTGCGCAGCAGCTCATCTTCCTGGTAGGGCTTGCCGAGGAACCGGTCGACGCCGAGCTCCGCTGCGCGGTTGCGATGCTTGTCCGCGGTGCGCGACGTGATCATGATGATCGGAATCTGCGCGGTCTTCGCATCGTTCTTGATCGTTTTCGCGAATTCGAAGCCGTCCATCCGCGGCATCTCGATGTCGAGCAGAATGACGTCCGGCATGTGTTCGGCGAGCGTCTTCAGCGCATCGACGCCGTCGCGGGCCGTGACCACTTCGAAGCCCTCCCGCGTCAGCAGGCGCGTCGTGAACTTGCGCACGGTCAGCGAATCGTCGACGACCATGACGAGCTTGCGGGCCGGCGTCGCGGACGCCGCCCTCCGGTGCGCGTCGGCCTGGTTCTCCTCGTCGAACGGGTCGTAGCGCAGCACGCCGGGCCGCTGCGCGAGCTGCACGGGATTGATGATCAGCACGATCTCGCCGGTTCCGAGCACCGTGGCGCCCGATATCCCGGGCACGCGCGCCAATTGCGGTCCGATGTTCTTGACGACCACTTCCTGGTTGCCGATCATCTCGTCGACGTGGATCGCCGTGATTCCCTGCCCGCTGCGGACCAGGAGCACCGCGTTGTAGCGCCCGATCTCGGGCGCGGATGCCGCGTCGCCCAGGAGTCGCGGCAGGTAATGGAACGGCCACGCGCGTCCCCGCCAATGCACCTGGCGATCGGCGTACAGCGTGCGCAGTACGTCGGATTTGATCTGCTGCACCTGCTCGACCATCGGCGCCGGCAGCGCCCACATGCGGCCGCCCGCGCGCACGAGCACGGCCTGCGCGACCGCCAGCGTAAGCGGCAGGAACAGGTTGAACCGTGTGCCCGCGGAAGGCTTCGAATGCACGTCGACGCGGCCGCCGAGGGCGACCACCTCGTTGCGCACGACGTCCATGCCGATGCCGCGTCCCGAAATCTGCGTCACCTTCGACGCGGTCGAGAATCCCGGGTGGAACAGGCACTCGACGAGCTGTTGCTCGGTGGGCTCGCTGTCATCGGCGACCAGGCCCGCGGCGACGGCGCGTGCGCGGACGCGTGCGAAGTCGATACCGCTGCCATCGTCGGAGAGCTCGATCGCAATTTCGTTGCCGATCTGGCGCACCGTCAATGCGATTTCGCCGGTATCGGACTTTCCCGCCGCAATGCGCGCCGCACGCGTTTCGATGCCGTGGTCCAGCGCATTGCGCAGCAGATGTTCGAGCGGCCCGACGAGCTTCTCGAGCACGGAGCGGTCGAGCTCGGTTTGCGCGCCATGAATTTCCAGGTTCGCGCGCTTGTCGAGCTCGCGCGCCGTCTTGCGCAGAATCCGGTAGAGCCGCTCCGACAGGCTGTTGAACGGCACGGTGCGAATGGCGAACAGCCGTTGCTGCACGTCGCGCGACAACCGCGCCTGCGCGAGCAACGCGGCGTCGGCGTCGTCGAGATTCTTGAGCAGCGCCTGCTGGACCGTCGACACGTCGTTGACGCCTTCGGCGAACGAGCGTGTCAGCTCCTGGAAGCGCGTATAGCGGTCGAGTTCGAGTGGGTCGAAGCCCTCTTGCGTCACGTTGGCCGCCGACATGCGGGACTGGATCTGCGTTTCGGCTTGCAACTCGATTTCACGCACCTGGCTCCGCAGGCGGATGACGCTGCCCGTGAGCTCGAGGAGATTCGCCTTCAGCGCACGCAGCTCGCCTTCGACGCGGGCTCGCGCGATGGCGACTTCGCCCGCTTCGTTCACCAGCTGATCGACGATGTCCGCTCGCACGCGCAGCATTGCGCGCGCTCCGGCGTCGGCTTCCGGTTGCTCGCCCCCACGCGATTTCACCGGCGCCGAAGGTGCAGCGCTGAACGCTGCCGGCATCGGCGGCGCCGCCGGGTCGACCGAGTCGCCGACCGGCGCAAATTGCGCGCGTGCATCGTCTGCGCCACCGGCCTTCGTCGATGCGGCAGCAGCTTCCGCCGAAGCCGGCTGCGGCACGATGAGCCAGGGCAGCGCGACATTCGCCTTGCCGTCGCGCAGCGCGTCGAGAACGAAGGTGATCCGATCCAGATCGATCTCGAGCGCCTCGAAGAGTTCGGACGTCGGCGCGACCGGCGTATCGCCGATCGACAGCCGCGATTCCATCCGGTGCGCGAGTTCGCCGAGACGCATCGCACCCGCCATCCGCGCGCTGCCTTTCAACGTGTGGAGCGTGCGGCGCAGGTCGGCGGCGTTCGCGCCGTCGCTGGAGCCGCGCTGCCAGGTGCGAACCTGTTCGCCGGCCTGCGGCAGCAGTTCCGAGGCCTCGTCGAGAAATATCGGCAGGATCGTTTCGTCGAGATCATCGGCGACGTCGAGCAACGATTCATCGCTCGTGATCGGACGCTGTTCGGGCGGTAGCGGCAGGAACGAGACCGCCGGTTCCCACGCCTGCGTCAGCATTCCCTGCTCGTCCGCGAGAACCGCTTCGACGTCCGGCGCACGCGCCGCCGCACCTTCGGTGTCCGCTGCCCCGGGGGCCGGTGCTTCGGCGAACGGTGGAGGCAGCGCCTCATCCGAAGCGTCTGCCGCGTCGTCGCGGGTGGTCACATCGACGCCCGGCGAATGCACCGCTGCACCGGGCGCAGCTTCCGGGATCGTCTCATCGACGCGGGGCGGATCCACGTCCGCAGATGCGGCAACGTCGGATGCGGCAGGTTCCTGCACCGCTTCGATTTCGCGAGCGACGTGATCCCCGGTCGGTGGCGCCTCCGCGGCGGCAGGCGACGCGGGCTCGGGCGGAATCAATGGCTCGGCGGCCGGCACGTTGGCCAGCGCTTCGTGGCGCATCTCCTCTAGCTCGGCGCCGATCTCGGCGGCCTCGCGCTCATCGCCCGCCGAGAATCCTTCGCGGCGTTTCACCCGGCCAACGAAATGGGAGAGTCCGGCCGCGGTGCGCGCGAGCACCGGTTGCGCGCTGCTCGGGAACGGCGCGCCGTGTTCTTCGAGCGCGAGCAGCGCCTGCTCCAGCGCGCGCGCCGTGGTCGCGATGAGCGCAATGCCGCCGGTGCGGTGGATGCCGCAAAGCGTGTGGCTCGCCCGCACCATCGCGGAAATCGGCAGATGATCGGGATCGAACTGCAGCACCGATATTTCATGCTGCAATACCGCGACGTTCTGTTCCGCTTCGTCGCAGAGAATCCGCCAAAGGGCCGCGGACAGGGTCACCGACCCGATCGTCACTTCATCGGATTCGGATTGGGCTGCGAGCCCCGGCGCACGCGGCGCGTCGGTGAGCAGCGTCAACCCGGGCGGGTGCGGCGCGTGCGCGGGACCACTTCGCGTTCGCGTATCGACGACGCCTGGCGGCGTGGACGTGTTGTCCGCGACGACGCGCAGCAGAGGCTTGGAGCTGTCGCGAAGGTCCGGCGGCACGCCGACATCGATCGTTTCGCCGATCGATTCCTCGAGGATCGTCACCGTCGGGCCCGCGTCCTCGGAGAGCGGCGCGCCGAGCTCGGGAAAGTCGACCAGCTCCAGATCGGGAATCGACGACGCGTCCCCTGCCGCCAATGGCGCGTCCGATTCGATCGGCTCGGATTCGATCCACGATGGCGAGCTGTCATCGCCACGGGCGGCCGAGCCCGCGTCTTCGAGGCTCGCCGGCGCCGGCACATCGGCGATCGGCGCCGGAACATCTGTCGGGCCGCGCGCATCGACGATCGATGGCCCCCCGGCGGCGACTTCCAAGGTCGGCGCCGCTGTCGGCACCTTCGGCGCGTGCAACACGATGGGTCCGATCGGCGTATCGGTCGCCACCGGCGCCGGTTTCGCAGGCGGCGACACCGCGGCGGGTGCGCCGCCGGGCAGTTCGGTCTCGACTGCGCGCAGCGCCGCCTGCAGCGGCGCAGCGTCCGTCGCGATGCGGCCGGTATCGCGCAGTTCGTGCACCCAGTGACGGAAACTCGTTTGCGCGACGTCGATCAGCGAAAGCACCGCGGGCGTGACGCGACGATCTTCTTCGAGCAGCCGGTTGTGGATGCGCTCGACGTCCCAGGCGAGCTCGCCGAGTTCGGTCAGGCCGACCATCCGGCCGCTGCCCTTCAGCGTGTGGAACTGGCGGCGGACGGTGACCAGCGCTTCGCGATCGGCCGGGGTCTGGTCGAGCACGCGCCGGTGCAGGTCGACCGTGTCCAGCACTTCGTCGGCCTCGGCGAGGTAGATGTCGAGCAGCTCGGCATCGAGACCGCTCGCATCGGTCGCGAGCAGCCGCTGCGTCTCCTCCGAAAGCGCCGGCGCAGGCGTAGCGCCCGCCTCGACGATCAGGTCGACGCTCGCGGCCAGCGCCGCATCTTCGCCGCCGCCGTCGATTTCCCGCAGCGCCGCGTTCGCCTGCGCCACGAGTTCCGAGTCACCGATCAGGTCGGCGTCGTCTCGAAGGCTCGCCAGCTTGCCGCGCAATTCGCCGCGCGCGATCGCATCGGCGGGTGCGCTGCGCACGTCGTCGAGCAGACGGGGCAATGCGGCGCGCAATTCCGCCACCGAGTCTTCGACCGATTGCGGCTCGGCGGCTATCGGCTGCGGCGTCTCGCCGAGTCGCTTCGCGATCAGCGGCGCAAGGATGCGCTCGCGGTCGGGTCGCTGATGCAGGACGGCATCGATATAGAAGCCAAGACCGGACAACGACTCGGCGAGCAATTCGAGCCCATCCTCGTCGACCGGTGTCTCGGGGTTCGCGTACGCCTCGATCTGCGTCTGGCACAGCCCGAGCAGCCGCTCGGCGGCGTCGAGATCGAGTATGCGCATCGCGCCACGTACCTGCTGACTGTCCTTCGCGAGCGTGGCGAGCTCGAAGCGCCGCGTGTGATCGCGGAAGAATGCATCCAGCACCTGCTCCATGTGGCGCAGGTTCGCCTTCACTTCGCGCATTACCTGCGAGAGCAGCACGCGCTCCTGCGCGCGCCGGGACATCTCGTCCAGCACCGGCGCGACGACGGGCGCGGTCTTGCCCGAGCGCACCGCGTCGAGCCGCTTGATCATCGCCTCGACCTGGCTCGGAAAGTCCGGCGACAGGTTGTTGAAATTCTCGAAGGCGCTCTCCGCGAGCAGCAGCGCAGTCGCGAACTCCATCGCGAGCGGCTCCGATACCCCCTCCGGCGGCAATTCCGGCATCCGGGCGACGAGCGCTGCAGTCAATTGCGACAGCGCAGGATTCTTGACTTCGGCTGCCTTGCCATTCGCGGACGCAAGAAGTTGCGCGAGCTTCGGCAGGCTGTCGGTGCGGCCGGACGCCGCCTTGAGCCACGCATCCTTCGCACTGGCGAGCTGATCGCGTCCTTCGCGAAGGAGCGGCTGCAGGCGCACGACATCGGCGTCGAGCGCTTCGGCCGACGGAATCAACGCCGCGAGGTTATAGGCGCGCTGGACGGTCTCGATCGACGGCGCAACCGCTCCGCTGATCGCGATGAAATACAGCACTTCGCGGCGGAGGCGGTCGGCGACCTTGGCGCTGCCTTCGGTGACGCGGCGAATCTGCAGATCGATGCGCGCGACGAGTTGCTTGGCGCCGAAGCTCCGCTCGAGCCCGCCTTTCTCGAGCGCCTCGAGCAGCGCGCCCGCCGTCCACCAGAATGCACGGAGGCTCGTTTGCGTCGTCGCCTCCTCGATTGCCGCGATCGCCTCGCGCATCATCGTTGCGCCGCCGGCCGCCCCGCGCAGCCATTCGAGCAGGCCGCGCTGATATTGGCGCCGCTGCTTCAGCAGGTGCGACGCGAGCCGCGCCGCCGGCATGATCTCGCGCGGTGTCGATCGCGGCGCGCGCGCGTTCAGATCGGGATAGAAAAGGTCGGTCGGCGCGGGCGTCTGGTGCCCGCGCGACTTCTGCATGACCTCGTATTCCGGATAGAGCGCCAGCGGTACCGGCGGCGCGCCGTTGGCGACTTCGTCCAGGAACACGCGCAATCGGCTGCATGCATGGTTGACGAGATCGCAGACGGCCGGGACCTCGGACGCCGGAACCTCTTCCGCGCGCGAGAGCTGCCGCTCGATTTCGTCGGTGAAGGCGACCACCGCATCGAGGCCGACCATCTGGATCGCGCCCGCCGCCTGGTGGATGTGCGAGCGAGCGTGCTTGAGCGACGCGGTATCGCCGGGGTTGGAACGAAACGCCGCGAGCGCTTCCGCGCCGCGCGTCAGCGCCTCGTCGATTTCGCCCTGGACCCACGACAGCGGACCGAGATCGAATTCGGTTGCGGCTTCACTCAACACGCTGGCGCTCCCATGAGCTCGATTCTTTGATGATGGCAACGATCAGACCTTGAAGCCGGCCACCGAACTGCGGAGCTCGGCGGCAAGCTTGGTCAGCTGTCCGATCGACACGTTCGTCTGCTTCGTGCCTTCGGTGGTTTCCTCGGAAATGCGGAGGATCCCCTGCATCCCGCGCGTGACGTCGGTGACCGATGCGGATTGTGTCTGCGTCTGCGCGGAGATGCGTCCGATCAGCGCGGCGAGCTCGCGCGACACGCGCTGGATCTCCGCCAGCGCCTGGCCCGCCGCATCGGAAAGTTTGGCACCCTCGACCACGCCGACCGTCGATTTTTCCATCGCCGCGACCGCGTCCTGCGTATCGGCCTGAATCGTCTTGACGATCGCCTCGATCTGCTTCGTCGCTTCGCCGGAGCGCTCCGCCAGCCGCTGCACTTCCTCGGCGACGACCGTGAAGCCGCGCCCGGCCTCGCCGGCGGACGCGGCCTGGATCGCCGCGTTCAATGCGAGCACGTTCGTCTGCTCGGTGATGTCGGAAATCAGCTCGACGATTTCGCCGATTTCCAGCGACGATTCGCCGAGCCGCTTGATCCGCTTCGACGTCTCCTGGATCTGCGAGCGGATGTCGTTCATGCCCGAGATCTGGTTCTGCACGGCGCTGCCGCCTTTTTCGGCCGCGGCGAGCTGCGCCTCGGCCACCCTGGCGGACTGCGCGGCGCTTTGCGCGACCTCGTTGATCGACTCGGCCATCGTCAGCACCGACGCGGACGCCTGCTGGATTTCGCGATTCTGCCGCTGCGACGCCTCGAACAGCCGGTTCGAGATCGCCTGCGTTTCCTGCGTCGCCTTGGTGACCTGGTCGGTCGCCGAATTGATGCCGCGCACCAGCGTCCGCAACTCCTCGATCGTGAAGTTGATCGAATCGGCGATGGCACCCGTGACGTCCTCCGTCACCGACGCCTGGACGGTGAGATCGCCGTCGGCGAGATTCCCCATTTCATTCAGGAGCCGCAGGATCGCCTCCTGGTTGCGCTTGTTCTCGTGCTCGCTTTCCTGCGCGCGAAGCCGCGCGTCGTTCAGGAACACCCGCGCGATCAGCACCAGGCTTCCGAGCGCGAGCAGCGCGAAGAACACCGCCAGGCCCAGCGTGAATACGCGCGGCTTGGCATTGCTTTCATATTGGTCGGCGAGCTTCGTGGTGTCGGTCAGCAGCGGCTCGGCCTCGTTGTTGACGCCGCGCGCCGCCTGCTTGGCGATGACCAGGTTCGCCATGTTGGACAGGATCGAATTGACGCCGGCCTCGTAGGCGGCGAAACGCTTGCCGAGCTCGGTGAGACTCGCCCTGGCGTCGTCCGATTTCACCGGCGAGAGCCGCAACGCGTCGCTGCCTTTCGTGAGACCGTTCACCACGTCGCGAAACGTCGTGTCGTCCTTGCCGAGGAGGAATGCCACTTCGGGGTCGATCTCGTCGGCCGACGCGAGCGTGTTCGCGTTCTTGGCGATCCGCTGCGAAAGCACCGCGAGCTGATTCGCGTAATCGATCTCGCGCAAGCCGCCGCCGCCCTGGCCGATCTGCTGCGCCGCCTGCTGGGCGAGTTCGAGCAATCCGCTGTTGCCCTGGTTGATCGTCACCAGACCACGCTCGAGGGACGTCAGGCTCTTTTCGTTGTCGAGCAGCCGTTTGGCCGCGGCGTCGACGCGCTCCCAGCGGGCCTTGATGGCGGTGAGCGTCTCGACGGTGCCCGGGTCCTGCGTCGGGTCCAGCGTCGCGCCCTTGAATGAACCGCCGGAAACGAGCGCATCGAGATTGCCCTTGAAGCGTTCGCGGCTGTCGCGAATCGCGGGAAACGCGGTGGCCTGGCCCTGCGCAGCGAGCGCCGACCCGCGTGCGAGACGCTGCGACAGCATTTCCATTTCCGTCGCCGTCGCGGATTGCAGCGACTGCTGCGACGTGGCTCGATTGTCGAGAAACAGCATGAACGCGGCGAGCGCGAGAAAGGCGACGGTCAGCACGCCGAGCACCTGGAATTGGCGCACGACGGGCAGGTTGCCGATCATCAGGAGTTTCGATGGCGCCGGCGCGGCATTGCCCGCCGCACGCAGCTGTTCCATGACGGACATCGACGTCAGCGGATCGTAGCCCTCGGGCGACGTGATCCCCATCCGGATCTGGGTCGTCGGAACGTCGAAGTCGGTGTTTTCCGCGGCGCGGGGCTCTCCGCCGAACAGCTTGGTCATTTTCAGTGCCATGGAACCTCCGAATTCAACAACGTCCCGTGCTCATGCGTCGGCCTCGTTGCGCAGGCTGGATATGCAGATGGCTGAGCGTCGGCCTCCCGCAATCGCGCGGCGACGCGCCCTGCGGGCCTTCGCTTCGCGCGCCGCGCTCATGCGCTTACCTGCAGGAACGCGGGATCGCGCGCCAGCTTTCCGAGATCGATTTCCTGCCACGCGGTGCCGTCCGCGTCGCGCCAGCGCTGGACGTGCCAGTCGGCGGAGTTCCCGTCGTCGGCGGCGTGCTGCAGCTCTCCCAGGTTGCGCAGCCCGAGTACGCGCTGCACGACGATCCCCGCGTGATGCTCGCCGATGCGTGCGTTGAGCAGGATCAGTCGCGCCAGGCTGCCGGGCGCAACGGGTTGCCGGCCAAGAAACGCAGGAAAGTCGATGATGCTGTAGAGATTGCCGCGAATGTTCGCGAGCCCGAGAAACCACGCATGCGTCAGCGGCACCGGGACGATCGGCGGGACGGCGATCACCTCGCCGGCATCGGACAGCCTGATCAGCCAGCGCGCGTCGCCGCAGGCAATCCCGAGCCGCGAAGATTCGACCTGGGCCGCCGTCTTGGCGGCGAGCCGCGTCGCCAGCTCCTGCTGGAAGGATCGCAAATCGAGTCGGGCGGCGCGCGTCATGGAGTCGGTCGGACCGTCCTGCCTAACCCAGCGACGAGATCTTCGCGAGCAGCTCGTCCCGGTCGACCGGCTTGATGACGTAGTCGCGCGCGCCCTGGCGCAGGCCCCAGATCTTGTCCGTTTCCTGACTCTTCGACGTGCACATGATCACCGGAATCGATTTCGTCTCGGGATCGCGGCTGATCGCGCGCGTCGCCTGGAATCCGTTCAGGCCGGGCATGACGACGTCCATCAGGATGAGATCCGGCTTCACCTTGCGCGCCTTGACGATCGCATCCTCGCCGTTGTCGCTCGCCACGACGTCGTAACCGGCCTTCGTCAGCATGTCGTTCAACGCGTGCCGTTCGGTCGCCGAATCGTCGACGATCAGAATCTTCTTGATGCTCATCGTGCCTCCCTTCCGCTCGGCATCCGAGGCGCTGCGCGCCTCCGCGACAATCGCGCGGGCGGTAATGGGGTTCGTCATGCCTCCGCCTCTTTCACTTTCTTGTTCGGGGCTGCCGGCTCATGCCGCAGCTACGCGCTTCACATGTGCAGCGACGGCCTTCAGCAGGCTTTCCTTCGTGAACGGCTTCGTCAGGTACTGGTCGGACCCGACCATCCGGCCCCGGGCCCGGTCGAAAAGCCCGTCCTTCGACGACAGCATCACCACGGGCATCGTGTGGAAACGACTGTTTTTCTTGATCAATGCGCACGTCTGGTAACCGTCGAGCCGCGGCATCATGATGTCGACGAACACCATGTCCGGCTGGTGGTCGGTGATCTTGGCCAGCGCGTCGAACCCGTCGTCGGCCAGGATTACCGTGCACCCTGCCTGCAACAGGAAGATTTCCGCACTGCGGCGAATGGTGTTCGAGTCGTCGATCACCATCACCTTGATGCCCTGCAACGGACTGCGGCTCGGAACGTCGTTGACCATGGCGCCTTCATATCGCATCCCCCACGCCTGAGGCCTCATTGGCCAATGCGGCCGCTGCGCTGCCCCCGCGGGGTGGAATTCGCGCCTTGGGACGTCCCTGCGGCGCTCATAGCGGTCGCGCGGCATGCTCGCGCCGCACCGGACCCGAGCCGAGTCTGCCATGGCTCAAGCGGGTTGCCTAGAGCATAAAGCTTGCCGGAATACGCAATGAGAGCCGATTCTGACGAAAACACAACATGAAAATAAATTTTCGCCCCGGAACGCTGCCGTTGGGCGGCAGGGGTTGCCGCAGTGCGACGCGCCTCCGCGATGATTCCCGGATCGCGACGGGCGTTTTCGGTGAAGAATCGCGGCCCCAATGCCTGCCGCAGCCGCGTCAGCGGCCAAGAAACATCCGGTAGGCCGGATTGGCCGATTCGTCGACGTAATCGTAGCCGAGGCGGTCGAGAAAGCGGCGAAACTCGGCCTTGTCCCTTGGCGGCACCTGCATGCCGACCAGCACGCGGCCATGGTCGGCGCCATGGTTGCGGTAGTGGAACAGGCTGATGTTCCAGCCGGCGCTCATGCTGTCGAGGAAGCGCATCAGCGCGCCGGGGCGTTCGGGAAACTCGAAGCGATACAGGATTTCGTGCTCGGCGGCGGGCGCGTGACCGCCGACCAGGTGCCGGACGTGCAGCTTGGCCATTTCGTTGTCGGACAGGTCGTAGGCCTCGATGCGCCGGCGCTTCAGCGCCGCCAGCAACTGGTCGGTCTCGCGGCGGTTCGCCACTTCGATGCCGACGAACAGATGCGCGACCGAAGGATCCGCGTAGCGGTAGTTGAATTCGGTGACCGAGCGTTTGCCGAGCAATTCGCAGAATCTGCGGAAGCTCCCGGGGCGCTCGGGAATCGTGACGGCGAGAATCGCCTCGCGCTGCTCGCCCAGTTCCGCGCGCTCGGCGACGAAACGCAGGCGATCGAAGTTCATGTTCGCGCCGCACGCGATCGCCGCATACGTTCGATCCCTCGCGCGGTGGCGCTCGACCCACGCTTTCACGCCCGCGACCGCGAGCGCGCCCGCCGGCTCGAGGATCGAGCGCGTGTCCTCGAAGACGTCCTTCAGCGCGGCGCAGATCGCGTCGGTGTCGACCAGCACGATATCGTCGACGTAGCGGCGCGCGAGACGAAACGTTTCCTTGCCGACCTGCCTGACGGCGACGCCGTCGGCGAAGAGGCCCACGTGCGGGAGCGTGACACGCCGGCCGGCGGCGATCGATCGCGCCATCGCATCCGAATCTTCCGGCTGCACGCCGATGATCCGCACCTCCGGTCGGACGCGCTTCACGTACGCTGCGATGCCGCTGATCAAACCCCCGCCGCCGATCGCGACGAAGATCGCATCGAGCGGAGCCTGCCACTGGCGCAGGATTTCCATGCCGATCGTGCCCTGGCCGGCGATCACGTCCGGATCGTCGTACGGATGGACGAACGTCGCGCGTGTGCTCTTCTGCAGTTGCCGCGCTTTCGCGAACGCGTCCGAGTACGAGTCTCCATGCAGGACGACGCGCGCGCCGCGCGCTTCGACCGCCGTGATCTTGATCTGCGGCGTCGTGATCGGCATCACGATCGTCGCCTTGCATCCGAGCCGTTGCGCGGCAAGGGCGACGCCTTGCGCATGGTTCCCTGCCGACGCGGTGATGACGCCGCGCGCGCGATCCGCCGCGCTCATGTGCGCCATCTTGTTGTAGGCGCCGCGCAGCTTGAACGAGAACACGCTCTGCTGGTCCTCGCGCTTCAGCAGGATGCGATTGCCGAGGCGGCGCGACAGCGTCGGCGCCAGCTCGAGCGGCGTCTCGATCGCCACGTCGTAGACCTTGGCGGTCAGGATCTTCTGGAGATAATCGACGGGCATACGAGCGAAGCGACTGGAATGCCGCGTCGGGGAGGGTATCAGATTCGGCGCGGCGCCTAAGTGGCGGCCAAGCACTCCTCCGTTCGCGACCGTGCCGCATTGCGCAGTGCGGCGCCGACGCGATCCGCGATCGCGCGCGCGGGCGCCTTCACGCCAAAGCAGCATTGCGGATCGCCGCTCCGGTCGATTTCGACCAGCGTATGCCCGGCCGCCACGCGCGCGCCGCGCGCGCTGAGCGCACGGAGAACGCCGGACGCCGGCGCCACGACGAGGTAGCCATCGAGTGTTCCCAGCACGTCGCCCGCTTCGACGCGCTCCGCGATCTCGTGCCGCGTTCTGAAGCGCCCCGCATGCGGGGCATCGACCCGCAATTCGGGCGCGACCGTCGCGAACGTCTCACGCCGCGCGTTCCATCCGGCATCGCCGGCATCGATAATCTCCCGTCCCCGCCTGGCAGCGACGCTGATCTCGGGCAGCCCGGCTGCGCGCGCGTGAACGTGGACCGTGAGGAGCTCGCCGAAAACCGGAGATGACGTCGCGGCGGATGTCGACGCCAGCGCAGTGCCGGTGCCGGTGCCGGTGCCGCGTCGGACCAGGATCAGCGCAGTCGGTTGCAGCGCCGTTGCCACACCCGGCCACGACCACGTCGTCGCGGCAATCATGTCGCCGCGCGCGAGCACGGCAGGGATGCTCTTCACCGATGCGCAGAAGCACGCATCCACCTGGTCGAGCGTCGCGCCGCCGACGTACCACGCGTCGGCATACGACATTCCGCGCCGCGACCACGGCGGATCCGCGTCGTCGATCAGCACGACGGCAGAGCCTGCGCCGTGAAGCGCATGAGCAATTGCCGATCCGACGTCGTCGCACCCGACGACGACGATGACCGGGCGATCACGCTCGAGCCTGTTCCTGCGCATCTATGGGCAACCGGTGGTCCGTCCGGACGCGATGGTCGCCGACGCGCGCTACACGCTGATGACAGCGGTGAAAATTCCTGCCGCGCCGCTAGACCGAATCCGGATCGATTGCGATCTTCAGCACGGCGGCCGCGGCGCCTGCCCGCGATCGGCCGGTCAGCCACCAGAGCGCACCGGTGCGCATCGCCCGGTCGGTTTCCTCGCCGGCGAGCAGGAACGATGCGGTCACGCCGAGCGTTGGCTGATGTCCGATGACGAGCACGGGCTGTTCGGAGTCGGGCCATTCCGCGACTTCGAGCACGTCGGCTACCGACGCACCGGTGGCCAGCTCGGGAGTCGTGCGGTACGCGCGGTTCAGCGCTTGCGCGGTCTGCTGCGCCCGCACCGCCGGCGAGACGAGTATCCGGCACGCGGCCGGCAGACGCGGCGCGAGCCATTGCGCCATCCTCGCCGCCTGGTCCATGCCCTTCGGTGTCAGCGGCCGCAGGTCATCGGGCACGCCCGGCTCGGCGTCACAGTGACGCCACAGGATCAGTTCCATTCGTGCGCCGGGTGCGGAATGCGGGCTATGCGGTACCGGCTTCCAGTGCAAGCCAGAGACAGCCTGCCTTCGACTCGCGCGCGAGCGCCTCCAGATACGCGCGATGCGCCGACAGTTCGGCGTCGTCGGGGACGATGCGCAAGACGACGGGTCCCGCCGTCCCCGCGCCGAACTCCCCGGTCGCCGACCACAGGCTCGCGAGCGACGCAGCCGGGACATGCAGGTCGATGATCAGCGTTTCCTGTCCGCGCGTCATCGCCAGATAGACTTCGGCGAGCAATTGCGCGTCGAGCAGCGCGCCGTGCAGCGTCCGGTGCGCATTCGAAATGCCGAACCGCTCGCACAACGCGTCGAGGCCGTTGCGCTTGCCAGGGAACGCTTCACGCGCGAGGGCGAGCGTGTCGACAAGCCCGCCGTACAACGATGGCGAGCGCGGAAGGCCGGCGAGCTCGAGCTCCGCATCGAAGAATGCGACGTCGAACGGCGCGTTGTGGATGATCCACTCGGCACCCCGCGCAAAGTCCATGAATTCCGCGGCGACGTCGACGAAGCGCGGCTTGCCGCGCAGATCGTCGCGCGTCAGGCCGTGCACTTCGGTCGCGCCGACATCGATGTCGCGCTCCGGATCCAGGCGGAAATGAAGGTGACGGCCGGTCAGGCGCCGGTCGACCAGTTCGACGGCGGCGATTTCGATGATCCGGTGGCCTTGCCGCGGATCGAGGCCGGTGGTTTCGGTGTCGAGCAGGAGCTGCCGCATGGATGATCAGAAGCCCTTCACTTTCGATATTTCTGGATCGTCGATTGTATTTCGGCGATCGCGCGTTCGATCTCGTCGTCGGTCAGATCCCGCTGGATGCTTGCCCGGTCCGTCAGCGTAAGCGTGGTGTCCATTTCGGTCTCGAATTTGCCGACGTCGAGCGAGTCCGTCGTCGTCGACGGTGCGTCGGTCAGCGTCTCGGGACCCCACCGCACGATGATCGTGGACAGATTGTCGCCTTCCGGTCCGCCCCGCGCCTCCGCCTCGCGCATGATCTTCGGCGCGCTCGTCAGGATCGGCGTCGACGTCAGCATCGTCGACATTTCGCCCTGGGGGTAGACGCCCCAGAGACCGTCGGTGCAGAGGATCAGGATGTCGCCGTCGTACAGCGGCGTGCGCTTCGACAGGTCGATGACCGGATCGACCATGCCGCCGAGACAACTGAAGATCTTGTTGCGATCGGGATGCGATCCGACGTCTTCGCGGCGCGATGATGCCCTGGTCGACCAGGTATTGCACCTTCGAATGGTCCTTCGTGCTGCCGATCAGCTTGCCCTGACGCAACAGGTAGAAGCGCGAATCGCCGACATGCGCCCAGTAGACGTGCTCGCCCTGCACGATGACGGCGACGCAGGTCGTCCGCGGCGTCTCGAGCATCGAGAACTGGTTGGCGTAGGAACCGAGCGCCGCGTGCGCGCGGAGCATCGTCTCCTGCATGAACTTGAGCGGATTGCGGAGGATCGGCTTTGCCTCCTGCTGGAACCGCTCGATGAACAGCCGCACGGCGATCTGCGCGGCGATCTCGCCGCCTACGTGCCCGCCCATGCCGTCCGCGATGACCAGCAGCAGCGTTTCGCGGCTGTACGTGTACGCGATGCGGTCCTGGTTGACCTCGCGAGCGCCCTTGCGCGATTCCTGGAAGATCGTGAAGCGCATGCGTGCCGAACGGACTACGCGCCGATCTCCGAAAACAGCAGCCGCTTCAGGTTGCCGAGGAACGTGAGCTTGCGCTTGTTGGGCGTGATGTCGCGGATCGCGCGTTGCAGCGCGAACACGCTTTGCGGGCGCTCGAGCGGATCGAGCCGCAGGCACCAGTCGATCACCTCGAGCACGTTGTCGGAGTATTGCCCGCGACCAGATCTTCTTCGCCGACACCAGGTGGTCTTCCTGCACGCGCGCGTCGGCCGCCTGCGGCGCGAACGCGGCGAGGCAGGCGAACATCGATGCGCCGGTGCCGTAGACGTCCGTCCACGGCCCGAGGCGGTCGTGGTCGCGATACTGCTCCGGCGCGGCGAAGCCCGGTGTGTACATCGGCGCGAGCTTCGGTCGGTTCGTCGTCAGCGTCTGCCGCGCGGCGCCGAAGTCGAGCAGCACCGGGCTGCCGTCGGTGCGCAGGTAGATGTTCGCCGGCTTGATGTCGAGGTGCAGGATCTTGTGCGTGTGCACTTCGCGCAAGCCCGTTCAGGAGCTGCATGAAGACCTGGCGGACGAAGCGCTCGGACATCTGATCCTGGCGCATCTGGATCTGCTGCTGCAGCGTGCGGCCGCGCTCGTAGCGCATCACCATGTAGACCGTCTCGTTCGCGCGGAAGAAATTGAGCACGCGCACGACGTTCGGATGGTTGATCTTCGCGAGCGCGCGGCCTTCCTCGAAGAAGCACTTCATCCCGTAGCGGAACGACGTCAGGTTCTCCGCCGAGCTCGCGCGGACGATGTCGCCCTCGGTGCGCAGCACCAGCGAGGACGGCAGGTATTCCTTGATCGCGACCGGGGCGCCGGTCTCGTCGAAGGCGCGATAGACGATCGAAAATCCGCCGCGGCTGATCTGACGGTCGATCCGGTAGTTGAGTAGCGGGTAGCCGCCGGGGAGCGCTTGGTTGGTGACGGGCATCGAGGACGGGAGGCGGCGGGCGCGCGAGTCGTATAAACGCTCGCAATTCGCGTGCCAGTGACACCGATGCGCCTTGCGCCGAAGGCGTAGAACGCATACATTGTCCCGATGCACCGCCGCAAAGTAAAGCCGGAAGCGCCTGCAATACCGGCAGCTGCAACGCTTCCCTCCGATGATCCTCAGCATGACGGGCTTTGCGGCGGCTGCCGCGGAGCTGCCGGGCATCTCGCTTGCTGTCGAGCTCCGCTCGGTCAATCACCGCTACCTCGACGTCACCGTCAAGCTGCCGGAAGAGCTCCGCATGCTCGAGCCGGCGCTGCGCGAGCGCACTTGCAGCGGCGCAAAAGCGCGGCAAGGTCGAATGCCGCGTTTCGCTCGCGCGCACGACGGGCGGCGCCGGCGGCATCGCCGATCAACACCGAGCGGGTGCAGCAGCTCGCGGCGGCCGCGGAGGAGCGTCGCGCGCGCGTGTTCCCGGCACGCCGCCGCTGTCCGCCGCCGACATCCTGCGCTGGCCGGGCGTGATGATCGACGCGATCGATCTCGCAGGAAGCGCTCGCCGAGCAGATCGACACGCTGCTCCAGCAGGCGCTGCCGGAGCTGACGCTCCGCGCGCGCCCGCGAAGGCGCGAAGCTGCGCGCCGTGCTCGAAGCGCGCTGCACGGACATCGAAACGCAGGTCGCGCGCGTCGCGCCGCGCATCCCCGCGTTGCACGCTGCCTTCATCGACAAGCTGGGCGGCCGACTGCGCGAGGCGGGGCCCGACCCGAACGATGACCGGCTGAAGCAGGAGCTGGCGCTTGTTCGCGACGAAAATCGACGTTGCCGAAGAGGTCGCGCGCCTCGCGACGCATGTCGCCGAAATTCGTCGCGTACTGGCGCAGGGCGGCAGTGCCGGCAAGCGCCTCGATTTCCTCGCCGCAGGAGCTGCATCGCGAGGCCAACACGCTCGGCTCGAAATCCGTCGACGCCGAGCTGTCGCAGGTGTCGCTCGAGCTCAAGGTGCTGATCGAGCAGATGCGCGAGCAAGTGCAGAATCTCGAATGAGAGCGGCGGAGCGAGGCGAAGCCGAGCCAAGGCGCCGCAAGGGCCCGACGCGCGCACGAAGAGCGAGGGAGGCCGACGCGCCCGAATGAGAGCCGACGACCGCATGATCGCGGCGCGGAGTGCCGAGAATGACGATCACCACCCGACAGCCTCCGGGCGCGTCCGGCTGCCTCTTCGTCGTCGCCGCGCCGTCGGGCGGCGGCAAGAGCAGCCTGGTCAACGCGCTGCTCGAGCGCGAGCCGGGCATCCGCCTGTCGGTGTCCTACACGACGCGCCCGCCACGGCCCGGCGAATACGACGGCATCCACTATCACTTCGTCGACGAGCCGACATTCCTGGCACTCAAGGCGCGCGGCGAATTTCTCGAGCACGCGTTCGTCCATGGCAACTGGTACGCCACGTCCGCCACCTGGCTGCAGCGCGCAGGTCACGGCACGGACACGACGTGCTGCTCGAGATCGACTGGCAGGGCGCGGCGCAGGTGCGGCAGCTGATACCCGATTCGGTGCACATCTTCATCCTGCCGCCGTCGCTCGAGTCGCTGCGCGAACGCCTCGAAAAGCGGGCCCAGGACTCGCCCGAGGTCATCGCGCAGCGACTCGAGGCGGCGCGCGAGGAGATGCGCCACTGCGGCGACTTCGATTATGTTATTATGAATCAGGACTTTGCGACGTGCCGTCGACGACCTGTCCGCCATCGTCCGCGCAGCCCGGCTGACCGCGGCGCGGCAGCAGGTGCGGCACGCCAGGCGCTGATCCAGCAGCTCCTCGAACCCCGAACTCCTAGAAGGTCACCATGGCCCGCATCACGATCGACGACTGTCTCGCCCGCATCCCCAACCGCTTCGAGCTGACGCTCGCGGCCACCAACCGCGCCCGCCAGATCACCTCCGGCGCGGCGCCGCTCGCTCGACGCCGACCGCGACAAGCCGACGGTCATCGCGCTGCGCGAAATCGCTGCCGGCAAGGTCGGGATCGAAATGCTGCTCAAGATAGCGCCGACCGTCACCTTGTAGACCGACGTTGCCGGTCAGCGCGCAGTCGTGGCATGTCGGAGATCGCCGAGTTCACCCGGCACCTCGGCCATTACCTGCCGCCGCCTGATATCGCGCTCGTCGAGCGCGCGTTCGACTTCTCCGAGTCCGCCCATCGCGGCCAGTTCCGCAAGTCCGGCGAGCCGTACATCACGCATCCGCTCGCGGTCGCGAGCATCCTCTCGCAATGGCGCCTCGACGCCGAAGGCCTCGCCGCGGCGCTGCTCCACGACGTGATGGAGGACACGTCGGTCACCCGCAGCCGAGCTCGAGTCGACGTTCGGCAAGCCGGTGGCCGACGATGGTCGACGGCGTGTCGAAGCTCGACCAGATCGAGTTCACGACGCGCGAGGACGCGCAGGCCGAGAGCTTCCGCAAGATGCTGCTCGCGATGGCGCAGCGACGTGCGCGTCATCCTGATCAAGCTCGCCGACCGGCTGCACAACATGCGCACGCTCGACGCGATGGCGCCCGGACATCGCAAGCGCGATCGCGCGCGAGACGCTCGACATCTACGCGCCGATCGCCAACCGGCTCGGCCTGAACGCGCTGTATCCTCGAGCTGCAGGATCTCGTCGTTCAAGCATCTGTATCCGCTGCGCTACCGGATCCTCGCGCAACGCGATCAAGGCGGCGCGCGGCAACCGGCGCGAGGTGATGAACCGGCTTGCTCGACGTCATCCGCGACGGCTTCGCACGCGCGAACATCACCGCGGTGGTCACCGGCCGCGAGAAGACGATCTACTCGGTCTACAAGAAGATGCGCGAGAAGCGCTACACGTTCTCGCAGGTGTTCGACATCTACGGCGTGCGCGTGCTCGTCGCCCGACAAGACCGCGTGCTACGCGGCGCTCGGCGTGCTGCACGAGCTCTACAAGCCGATCCCCGGCAAGTTCAAGGACTACATCGCGATCCCGAAGGCGAACGGCTACCAGTCGCTGCACACGACGCTGTTCGGGCCGTTCGGCACGCCGCTGGAAGCGCAGATCCGCACGCAACGACATGCATCGCGTCGCCGAGGCCGGCGTCGCGGCGCACTGGCTCTACAAGTCGGGCGGCGCAGCTCGATCTCGCCGAGGCGCAGCGCGAGACGCACCGCTGGCTGCAGTGCCTGCTCGAGATCCAGTCGGAATCGCGCGACTCGAAGGAGTTCCTCGAGAACATCAAGGGCGACCTCTTCCCCGACGAGATCTACGTGTTCACGCCGAAGGGCAAGATCATGGCGCTGCCGCGCGGCGCGACGGCGGTCGACTTCGCGTACGGCGTGCACACCGACATCGGCCATCACTGCGTCGCCGCGCGCATCAACTACGAGCTGCTGCCGCTGCGCACCGAGCTGAAGAACGGCGACCACGTCGAGATCCTCACGTCGCCGACCGCGCGGCCCAATCCGTCGTGGCTGTCGTTCGTCGCGACCGGCAAGGCGCGCTCGCGGATCCGCCACTTTCTGAAGGGCCTGCAGCAGAAGGAATCGGCGGCGCTCGGCGAGCGGCTGCTGAACCAGGCGCTCGCGACGCTCAAGGTCGAGCCCGAGTCGATCACCTGGGATCGGTGGGAATCGCTGCAGAAGGAATACGGCGACGAAGAGCCAGCTCGAGATCTCTGGCCGACATCGGGCTCGGCAAGCGGCTTTCGTTCGTCGTCGCGCAGGCGCTGACGCGCACCGGCCGGCAAGACGGGCGAGGAGACGCCGCACGGGCGCCGCGCACCGCGGCGAAGCCGGCGGCGCTCACGCTACGCGGCGTCGAAGGCGTGGCGATCCAATACGCGAAGTGCTGCCGGCCGATGCCCGGCGACGCGCTCGTCGGCCAGTTCCGCAAGGGCCAGGGACTGCTCGTGCACGTGCGCGATTGCGTCACGCTGCGCAAGCAGCGCGTCGATGCCGAGCGAGCTGGTCGACGTCGAATGGGCGCCCGATGTTCAGGGCGAGTTCGACGCCGGCGTGCGCGCTGCTGGTCGCCGACCGGCGCGGATTGCTCGCCGACACTCGCCACCGCGATCGGCGACGCCGACGCGAACATCGATACCGTCTCGATGGAGCGGCCCGACGGCGGGGATGTCGCGATGTTCTTCGGCGTGCAGGTGCGCGATCGGCGCCATCTCGCGCACGTGATGCGCGCGCTGCAGCGCGTCCCGGACGTGCGAAAGGTGGCGCGCGCGCGTACCTAGACGATCAGGCGGGCTGCCTGGCGAGAAGCTGCTGGAGTTCGCCGGACTGGTACATCTCGCGGACGATGTCGCAGCCGCCGACGAACTCTCCGTCGACGTAGAGCTGCGGGACCGTCGGCCAGTTCGAATAGTCCTTGATGCCCTGGCGGAGGTCGTCGTCCTGCAGCACGTTGAACGACGCGTACTCGCTGACGCCGCAGCGCTTCAGGATTTCGGCGACGGTCGCCGAAAAGCCGCATTGCGGGAACTGCGGCGTTCCCTTCATGTACAGGACGACGCGGTTCTGCGCCACCTGGTCCTTGATCGTGTCCTGAATCGTGCTCATGGCCGGCTCCGTGGGGCGGGATATGCGTGCATTCTACCCAAGTGCCGCCGGCGATCGCGCGTTTCAAGCCGGAGCGGCCGCGTCGGTCGCGGCTACTCCTTGACGGCCCCCGTAAGCCCGGAAACGTAGTACTCGACGAAAAACGAATAGAGAATCGCGACGGGAAGCGATCCGAGCAGCGCGCCGGCCATCAGCGAGCCCCAATGGTAAACGTCGCCTTCGACGAGCTCGGTGACGACGCCGATCGGCACCGTCTTGACTTCCGACGACGAGATGAAGGTCAGCGCGTAGATGAACTCGTTCCACGACAGCGTGAACGCAAAGATTCCGGCCGAGATCAGGCCCGGAACCGCCAGCGGCAACACGATCCGGACGAGAATCTGCCACCGGTTGGCGCCGTCGATCAGCGCACACTCCTCGAGCTCGAGCGGAATCGTCTTGAAGTAGCCCATCAGGAGCCACGTGCAGAACGGAATCAGGAACGTCGGATAAGTGAGGATCAGCGCAAGCCGCGTGTCGAACAGGTGCAGCTTGTAGACCATCGCCGCGAGCGGGATGAACAGGATCGACGGTGGCACGAGGTACGCGAGAAAGATGCACATGCCGACGTAACGCGAACCGCGAAAACGCAGGCGCTCGATCGCATAGGCGGCGAGAACGCTGCAAACGATCGACAGGAACGTCGCGACGACCGAAACCAGCACCGTATTCCAGATCCATTGGGGGTAGTCGGTGTTGAACAGCAGTTTCTTGACGTGGGCGAGCGTCGGGTTGTGCACCCAGAACGGATTGCCCTCGCGGGAGAGGAGCTCCTCGTCCGGCTTGAATGTCGTGATCACCATCCAGTAGAACGGGAACAGCAGCACGAACAGGAACACGCCGAGCGGCACCCAGACGGTGACGATGCGCCGCGGCAGCGACACGAGGTAATTCATCCCCTGCGTGTCGGTGATCACCGGCGCTGCGACGGTCGTGTTCATCTCGAGTCACGCGTCCTTCGCGCCCTGCTGCCACGCGCGGCGCTGCAGGCCGAAGTACGAGAAGAGGATCGCGGCGAGCAGGAAAGGAACCATCGCCGTCGCGATCGCCGCGCCTTCACCGAGGCTACCGCCCGGAATGGCGCGCTGGAACGACAGCGTCGCCATCAGGTGCGTCGCATTGAGCGGTCCGCCGCGGGTCAGCACGTAGATCAGCTGGAAATCGGTGAACGTGAACAGCACCGAGAACGTCATCACGACGGCGATGATCGGCGTCAGCAGCGGCAGCGTCACGTACCGGAACTGTTGCCAGGGCGACGCACCGTCGAGACTCGCCGCCTCGTAATACGACGGCGCAATCGTCTGCAACCCGGCGAGCAGCGTGATCGCGACGAACGGCACGCCACGCCAGATGTTCGCTGCGATTGTCGAGAATCGCGCCGCCCATGGATCGCCCAGGAAGTCGATATAGCCGTGGATCAGTCCCATCCGCTGCAGCGTCCAGCTGATGATCGAGAATTGCGAGTCGTAAATCCACCAGAACGCGATCGCCGACAATGCCGTCGGCACGATGAACGGCAGCAGCACGATCGCGCGCAGTACCGCCTTGAACGGCAGATGCTGGTTCAGCAGCAGCGCAAGCCACAATCCGAGCCCGAACTTGATGATGCTCGCGATCACCGTGTAGAAAATGGTGTTGAAGAGCGCGAGGCGCGTGACGTCGTCGCCCCACAGGAACTTGTAGTTCTCGAGTCCGATCCATTCGCCGGCGCGGCCGATCTTCGCGTCGGTGAATCCGAGCCACGTGCCGAGACCGAGCGGATACGTGAGGAACAGCAACAGCAGCGCCGCCGTGGGCAGCAGGAACAGAAGTCCCAGTGCGTTACGGTTGTTCTGCAGGCGGTCGAGTGCAGTTGCCAATCAGGATGCTCGTCGAAGCGTCGTTGGGAGATGCAGTTGGGGGCCGAGATACGAAATAGCGTGGCTGATCGCCGGCGCAAAGCGCGCGTTGACCGGCGCCGTTGCGCCGTGTCCAACGCGCGCAGATATTACGTCGCGCCGATGAGATGTCCGGTCAACAGGAGACCGCTATCCGGCGCGACGCAATATCAGACCTTGTAATAGCGCTCGGCACGCTTCTGCGCCCGCTCCATCGCCTCCTTCGGCGTTTTCGAGCCTGACGCCGCTTCCGCCACCATGTTGACCATGATGAAGTCCGCGAGCGCGCCGGCCGATGCGTATCCCATCTTGCCCGCGTATCCGCTCGGCAGCATGATCTTCATCGAGTCGCGGTAGGGCGTCGCCTTCGGATCCTTCCAGACCGGGTGTTTCTCGTACACGGTGAGCGCCGGCGTCACGTAACCGATCGACGCGGTGACCCAGGGATTGATCTGCTCGTCCTCCATCATGAAGCGCAGGAATTCCTTGGCCGCCTTCGGATACTTCGTGTACTTGAAGATCATCTGATTGAAGAACAGGTTGAACTCCGTCGGCCGGCCGACCGGGCCGACCGGAAAGTTCGAGTGGAAGATGTCGGCTTCCATCTCCTTGACTTTCGGGTCCTGCGCATTCTTCGCCGCGTAGTAGATCGAGATCCCGTTGGCGGTGAGCGACAGCTGGCCGTCCAGGAACGCCTTGTTGTTGTTCGGGTCGAGCCACGACAGCGTGCCGGGGACGAACGTCTGGTAGAGCTCCTTCGCGTACTCGAGCGCCTTCAGCGTCTCCGGACTGTCGATCACGACCTTGTTGTTCGCATCGACCATCTTGCCGCCATGCGCCCAGACGACCCAGTTCGTCCATGTGTTGCCGTCGCCCGTCGCATTGCCGAGCGCGAAGCCGACCGGCGTGTTCTTTTCCTTCAGCGCCTTGCACAGCTTCAGGAAGCCATTGGTGTCCTTCGGCACACTGTCGAATCCCGCCGCCTTCAGCATGCTCGCGCGATAGACGAGCGCGTTGCCCGCGCAGCCGAGCGGAACACCGATCCATTTCTTGCCGTCCGGCTTCAGGTACTGGTCGCAAACGGGATACCAGCCGCCGTACTTCTTGCCGAGGTACGTGCAGACGTCCGTCACGTCGACGAGCTTCTCCGGATAGAGGTTCGCGTCGTCGTTGGTGCCCAGGATGATGTCCGGGCCGGCGCCGGTGTTCGCGGCCACCGCGGCCTTCGGACGCACGTCCTCCCAGCCTTCGTTGTCGACACGCACCTCGACGCCATATTTCTCGGTGAACCTGGCGACGTTCTTCATGTACTGGTCGATGTCGCCCTGGACGAACCGGCTCCAGCGCAGCACGCGCAGCTTCGCGCCTTTCTCGGGCGCGCTGTTCCACTGCGCATGGGCATCCTTGACCCAGATCAGCGGTCCGGCTGCGGCGGCTGCCGCGACGCCGGCGGTGGTCTTCAGAAATTTGCGACGCTTGAATTCACTCACGGTGTTCCTCCTCGGGATGAATGCACGACAATCTATCGACGCTTCCGTGCGGTTGAGACCTCAGGCGGCAAGGCGGGCTCCGCTCGCCGCGTCGAACAAATGGGCTTTCGTGACGTCGGGAACCAGCCCGATGCGGTCGCCGGGGCGACAGCTCACGCGATCGCGCACCAGCGACGTAAGCTCCTGGCCGTTGAAGCGGCAAAACAGCTGCGTGTCCGCGCCGGTGGGCTCGACGACGACCACTTCGGCCGGCAGCCCGTCGTCCGCGCCGAGCGCGCAATGCTCCGGCCGCATCCCGTAGAGCACTGATTGACCGTCTACCGGCCGCGCGGCGACCGGCACCGGCAGCCGCACGCCACCGTCGAATTCGACGGCCGACGACGCGCCGTCGACGCGCGCGATGCCGGGAACGAGGTTCATCGCCGGCGACCCGATGAACGCCGCGACGAACGTGTTCGCGGGCGTGTCGTAGAGCTGCAGCGGGTCGCCGATCTGCTCGACGACGCCATCACGCATCACGACGATCCGGTCGGCCATCGTCATCGCTTCGATCTGGTCGTGCGTCACGTAGATCGATGTCGTCTTCAGGCGCTGATGCAGCTCCTTGATCTCGGTGCGCATCTGGACGCGGAGCTTCGCATCGAGATTCGACAATGGCTCGTCGAACAGGAACACCTGCGGATCACGGACGATCGCACGTCCCATCGCCACGCGCTGCCGCTGGCCGCCCGACAGCTGCCGCGGATAGCGATCGAGATAGGGCGCGAGACCCAGGATGTCCGCCGCGCGTGTCACGCGCTGCTGAATGTCCGCAGCGCTGCGTTTCGCGAGCTTCAGCGCGAACGACATGTTGTCGCGCACCGTCATGTGCGGGTAGAGCGCGTAGTTCTGGAACACCATCGCGATGTCGCGTTCCTTGGGCAGCACGCGATTCACGACCTTGCCGCCGATTGCGATCTCGCCTGCGGTGATCTCCTCCAGCCCCGCGATCATTCGCAGCAGCGTCGATTTGCCGCAGCCGGAGGGACCGACGAGCACGCAGAACTCGCCGTCGGCGATCACGATGTCGACGCCACGGATTACGTGCGTCGAGCCGAACCACTTCTGCACGGCGGTGATGTTCACCCCGGCCATCGAGTCTCCGTCGCCGCTGCATCGGCAATCCGCCGCAGCGCCCGGGCGAACGGCGCCGCGTCGGTCATGGCTTGCGCGTGCCGCGCACGACCGGATAGTCGGGCTTCCCGGTGCGATGCCAGGTCACGATATTCTGCGCGGCCTTCCGCCGCAGCTCCTTCTCCGCTTCCACGGAATAGAACGCCGCGTGCGGTGTCAGGATGACCCGCGGATCGGCGAGCAGGGGCGACACGCGCGGCACCGGTTCCTCGGGCAGCACGTCGAGCGCGGCGCCCCGCAGTATTCCAGCATCGAGCGCCGCGAGCAAATCCGGGATGTCGACCACGCCGCCGCGCGACGTGTTGACCAGCGTCAGACCTCGCTTCGCCGCCGCGAAAAATCCGGTGCCGATCAGCCCGCGCGTCGTGGCGTCGAGCGGTGTGTGGAGCGACACGACGTCGGACTGCCCTGCGAGCTCGTCCAGCGTGCGCGCGCGTTCGACGTAAGCGGGAAAATCACCGTCGATCAGAAATGGGTCATGCGCGATCACCCGCTTGAAGAGATTGCGGGAAACATGCGCCATCCGCTTGCCGATCCGCCCCAGCCCGACGATTCCGAGCGTGAGCTCGGCGGGCCTTCGCAGCGGACCCGACGACAGGTAATGCCACTGGCCGGCGCGCACATCGTCGTGGTAGCGAACCACGTTGCGCAGCGAAGCGAGTGCCAACGCCAGCGCATGCGTCGCGACCTCGCCGACGCCGTAGTCGGGCGAATTGGCGACCCACACCCCATGCGCCTCGCAGGCCGCGACATCGATCGTATCGAAACCGGCACCGATCCGGCTGACGACGCCGAGCTTCGGCAGCGCGGCGACCACGCCGGCCGTGATCGGCGCGTACTGCAGCAGGATGCCGCTGCAATCGCGCGCCGCATCGATCACCTGCGCCTCGGTCCTGCATTGTGCGAGCGACAGGCCGAGGCCGGCGCTCGAGAAGATTTCGCGCTCGAGGTCGAGGTCGGGAAAGTCGTGATCGGCGAACAGGATCTGGGACATGACGGCTTTGTGGATGCGTTCGCCGCCGCGATGGGTGCCGACGAGCGTGGACGGCGAAAGGTACGCGGGCCGGCGGTCGAGCGTCAAGCCGCGCGGGCAAGGCGCGACCCGCCGATTCGGCGTTTCCGGCGGGCATATAGAATCGCCCGGTTGCGAAACGATTCGACCACCGAGGACCGGTGCCTGGATGAACACGCTGCTGCGCACGACGATTGCGGGAAGCCTTCCCAAACCCGAATGGCTGGCCGAGCCCGAGGCGCTGTGGGCCGCCTGGAAGCTCGATGGATCGGCGCTCGCCGAGGGCAAGCACGACGCGGTGCGGCTCGTGCTGCGCGACCAGGAGCAAGCCGGCATCGACGTCGTCAGCGATGGCGAGCAGACGCGACGCCATTTCGTCACGACGTTCATCGAAGGCCTCGACGGCGTCGACTTCGAGCATCGGAAAACGGTGCGGATCCGCAACCGCTACGACGCTGCGGTGCCGGTCGTCGTGGGGCCGGTCGCGCGACGCCATCCGATCTATGTCGACGATGCGGCGTTCCTGCGGGCCCAGACCTCGCGCAAGGTGAAGTACACGCTGCCCGGCCCGATGACCATGGTCGACACGCTTTTCGACGCGCATTACGGCAGCCGGGAGAAGCTCGCATGGGCGTTCGCCGCCATCCTGAACGAGGAGGCGCGGGCGATTGCCGCCGCGGGTGTCGACGTGATCCAGTTCGACGAGCCCGCGTTCAACGTCTACTTCGACGAGGTTCGGGATTGGGGCGTGGCGGCGCTGGAGCGTGCCGCGGCTGGACTGTCATGCACCACGGCGGTGCACATTTGCTATGGATACGGCATCAAGGCGAACATCGACTGGAAGAAGACGCTGGGGAGCGAGTGGCGCCAGTATGAGCAGACGTTTCCGCTGCTGGCCGCATCGAAGATTGACCAGGTTTCGCTGGAATGCGCCCAATCCCATGTCCCGATCGACCTGATCGGTCTGCTGGCGGGCAAGGACGTGCTGGTGGGGGCGATTGACGTAGCCTCCGACCGCGTCGAAACCCCGGAAGAGGTGGCCGAAGTGATCCGGTCGGCGCTGCGGTTTGTCCCGGCCGATCGTTTGCTGCCCTGCACCAATTGCGGCATGGTTCCTCTTTCGCGGGATGTCGCCCGCCGAAAGCTGCAGGCGCTCGGGGCGGGCGCCGCACTCGTCCGGCGCGAATTGACGCCCTAACGGCCGGCGCCTCCCGGACCGGCCGGTCGGCCAGATCCCGCGTCTGGCGCGGCATTCCGGCGAAAGCGAAAGTCACCCCCCGCCCGAAAGCTATCGCTTTTTCGGGAAATCTGACGTATAGTGCGCGCCGTGTTTTGTTCCAGGCAGTAAAGGCACGCTCTGTACGACCGCCACGCAGTCGTTCGACCGCCGTACTTTCCTTGAGATCGAAACATCGGCCGGGCAACGTCCCGTTTATTTCTCGTACTTAAGGAATTACCAGAAATGGCAACCGGAACTGTGAAGTGGTTCAACGACGCGAAGGGCTTCGGATTCATTACCCCCGATGGCGGTGGTGAAGATCTGTTCGCTCACTTCTCGGCGATCAACATGCAGGGCTTCAAGACACTCAAGGAAGGCCAAAAAGTCAGCTTCGAAGTCACGCAAGGCCCGAAGGGCAAGCAGGCTTCGAACATCCAGGCGGCCTGACCTTCTGCTTCATTGCTTGATGCGAAAGGCCGGGCACCGCCCGGCCTTTTTTTCAGGGCCGCCCGGCGCCCCCACGGCACTCCGCCGATCCGATCGCGACACGCCGCGACATCGATGCAACGCTTCGTGAACCGTTCGTCGGTGTGAACCTACCGCCGCCGCGCCGACGCTTTAGTAGGCGCGGGGTTATCGCGTACGATGTACCGGCAGTAACCGGCTCTCGGCTCGGGAGTTGAACCGCCGCCCGGGCCGGTATACTTGGCGCACCGTGCAATCGCGCCCGCGAAGATGCTGATTTCGCGCGCGGTGATCGGGTGACGATAGGAGAGCGTGTCATGCCAGGTTCAGGCGACCCAGGCTCGCTTGAGTTCGAAAAGGTCTCGCTCAGCGAAGCGCGGAAGGCGCTCGATGAAACGGGACCCGCGGCGCATGCCGCGCCCAGGAAGGAAGAACACTGGGAAGAGCAGCGCAAGGAGCCGTCGACCTCCGAGGCGCTGAGCGACGAGGCGAATGCGTGGATGTCCGAATTGCCCGAGTCGGTACGGCCGCGGCAGCTGGCGTTGCGCTACGCGCGCCTCGCCAATCGCCTATGCAAGGTCTGGCTCGAACCGGCGCGCTGCGAGCGCCTGCTCGATGACCTGATGATCGACCGCCGCGGTGGCCGCAAGGGCTTTCCGCTGGCCGTCGCGAACGAACTCGCCACGCTGCGCGAGCACTACTTCAACCTGCATCACCAAGGCAAGTCGGCGTGGGAACACGTCGAGTTGGGCCGCTGACCGATCGTCGGCCCTCGGTCCTCCTGCACTAACCGCTCGATCCCACGGCGCCGTCGAGCAGCGCGTAGAGCGCGCCTGTCTCACGGCGCTTCCCGCGGCTCCTGATCGACGGCGCGGAAAGTCGCGCTCGCGCGTACGCGCACAAGACCGCGGCAAGGAAACAGCGCGGCCCGGCTGGAAATTCCATTGATCGCGCTGCGAGCGCTCAAAAAAATCGGCCGCGCGCAGGGAATTGAACGCGCCTGTCGCGCTGTTAGGTACTTGCCCAAGCGGGAAATTGCGTCTGATCGGCCTCGACACGCAGTTCATGGGAGCGCTGGGTCTCGTACGCCCCATCAAACTCGTGATTGTGGAGGATTGCCATGACGATTCAGCCCACGTGGACGCGGCTTGCTGCTGCCACCGCTGTCGCGTTCCTGACATTTTTCATGCACGATGCTGTCGCGCAGCTGGCGCCCAACCAGACCAACGGTTTTGGCAACAAGCGGCTCGTCACCTTCACCTATCTGCAGAACTTCGACTGCGTCGACGAGCCGATGCTCGATCTCGATTTCAACGGCATTCCGGCGCAATCCGATCCGAACGAAATGCAGATGCCGATTTGCCAGCCGATCACCGAGACCTCGGCCGATCCGTCGGGAGGCGACCTCAAGCACACCGCTCACCTCTACGTGCTGATACCGATGTTCTCCGTCGATAACGATACGAATCCTGACGACGCGATGCCGTGCCCGAACGGGGGACGGCCGGGCGAGCTCTGTGGAGCCGCACTGGGCAACGCGTTGATCTCGTTGTTCGGCTTCGTGCCGGAAGCCTGGAAGACGAAAGTCAATCCGACGATCTCGACGCAATGCCCGGATCCGAACAATCCGGTGCCCGGTACCTGCACGATGCATGCGTCATCGGTGGACCTGTCGAAGACGCTGGTCGCGCTCGGCAAGATTGCCGGGCCTCCCACCGCGCCGATATTCGTACCCACACCGAATCACAGCCACGTCGTCGACAATTCCCGCGTCAATACCCAGCCGATCTGGTGGGAGGTGCGGCCCGTATTGGTTCTGGACTCGAGTGATTGGCCTGCGCCCGATGGCAGCAGCGGCATCACGTCGTCCAAGCAGATGGACGATGCCGAGGCAGCCGGCAGGGCGATCGAGGTCGGCTCCAACTTTTTCCTGTTCTTCAGCTCGAGACACGGCGCGCATTGAGCCGATCGCCTGCGGGCGAAGGTTCAGTCCGGCTGAATGTTCGCGTCGCGGACGACTTTCGCCCAGCGCTCGAGATCGGTCCGGGTCAACTGCTCGAGTTCCGAAGGTGTTCCGCCGGTGGGCTGCAGGCCCTGCTTCATGAGGGCATCGGCGAGTTCGGTGTTCTTCAACAGCGCATTCAATTCGCCGTTCAGCTTGGCGAGGATTTCCCGCGGCGTCTGCGCGGGCGCGTAGAGCGCATACCAGATGTCGGTGTCGATGTCGCGCACACCTGCCGCTTCGGCGAGTGACGGGACATTCGGCGTCGCGCTTGCGCGCCGCGTGCCGCCGGCCGCCAGCATGTTGAGCTTGCCTGCCTTGACCAGCGGCTCCGCGACGTGCACCGGCAGGAACATCACGCCGATCCGTCCGCCGAGAAGATCCTGGACCGCACCCGCGGTCCCCTTGTACGGAATGTGGGCGACATCGATACCGGTCGCCGACTTGAAGAGCTCCATCGCGAGATGATGCGGCGTCCCGTTGCCCGGCGAGCCGTAGAACAGTTTGCCGGGATTGGCCTTGGCGAAGGCAATGAACTCCTTCACGGTCCTTGCGTTCACTTGCGGATTTGTCACCAGGGCGAGCTGCCCGATCGCGAGCGGCGCGACGGGCGCAAAATCCTTGACCGGATCGTACGGAATGCTCTTGAACAGGCTTCGGTTCAGTACGATGGTGCTCGCCGTCATCAGCAGCGTGTAACCGTCGGGCGGCGACTTCGCAACGAGCTCGGTACCGATGTTTCCACTGGCGCCCGGTCGATTGTCGACGACGACACCAATCTTCCAGTCATCGCCGAGCTTCTGCCCAAGCGTCCGCGCGAGAATGTCGATGCCGGTACCCGGCGTGAATGGCACGATGATCCTGATCGGCCTCGACGGATAGCGCTCTTGCGCGGCCGCGCCGCTGCCCGCCAATGCCGCGACGGCCGCCAGGAAAAGGGCAAGAATCAGCGCTACGGGTGTGCGGGTCATCCTCGATCCTCTCGATGGTCATGCGGTTCGCAGGAGCGCCCCGCGCTCGCGGCGGACCGCGTCACGGATCCTGCGCAGTTACGGGCGTCCCGTCTTGCAACGATAGCCGATCGAAGCCGGCCACGCGCTTGTAGCCCTCGGACAATGCGATGAGCTCCTGTTCGCTGATGATGTCCTCGATGCGCGCGAACGGCCTGTCGCCGGTCCGCTGGAATACCTCGCGGAGTATCGCGTCGGGCGGGTTTCTGCGGTTCATCCGCACGACTTCGGACGTGAACGGGAGCCGAGTGGCCTCGTAGGCCTTGAGCGCTGCCACCGGATCGCGGTACGCGAGCAGCGCATCGCAGAGCGTGCGTGCGTCGAGAATCGCCTGTCCGGCGCCGTTGGACCCACGCGGGTACATCGGATGCGCCGCGTCGCCCAGCAGCGACACGCGACCGCTCGACCACCACGGCAGCGGATCCTGATCCACCATCGGGAATTCGAGGATCGCATGCGCTGCCCTGATCAAGGCAGGCACATCGAGCCAATCGAAATGCCAATCCGCGAACGCACCGATGAAATCGTCGATGCTGCCCGGCCGGTCCCAGTCGCGCTGCTTGTAGTCGCTCGTCTCGAGTTCGGCCACCCAGTTCACGAGTTGCCGGCCCTGCCCGTCCACGTTGTCGCGAATCGGATAAATCACCATCTTGCCGCTCGCGAGCCAGCCGGCGCGGATCATGCTCGCACCCGAGAGTATCGGCGACCACACGCTCACCCCTCGCCACATGTTGACGCCGGAATAGATCGGCGAGCCTTCGCGCGGATGCAGCGCCTTTCGGACCACCGAGTGGAGGCCGTCGCAGGCGACCACGACGCCGCCGCGCTGCGACGGGAGCGCCGTTCCGCGCACCGTGTCACGAAAATGCG
The DNA here is from genome assembly GCA_963718905.1 of uncultured Pseudomonadota bacterium. Taxonomy (GTDB): domain Bacteria; phylum Pseudomonadota; class Gammaproteobacteria; order Burkholderiales; family Casimicrobiaceae; genus VBCG01. Next base: position 190,488 of record CAVRAF010000010.1, on the reverse strand, counting down.
CGATTGCGCCGTTCGGTTCCTGCTCGACGCCGACGCACTTCCAGCCCGTGAAGATCGATTGAGGGCCCAGTCGCTCGATCGCCGCGTCGGTCAGCACTCGATGCAGGTCGCCGCGGTGAATCGAGTATTGCGGATCGCGATAACCGGCGTAGCGGCCAAGCGCCTCGCGGTAGATGAGTTGCCCGAAGCGATTGAAGAACACGGCCTCGCGCGTCAGCACTGAAGCGCGGGCGAGCGCCGACGCGAGACCGAGACCGTCGAGTTCCTTCGACGCGTGCGGGAGGATATTGATGCCGACGCCCAGCGGGCGAATCTCCGGCGCGACCTCGTAGACGCGGCATTCGATTCCCGCCCGGTGCAGGAACAACGCGAGCGTCAACCCGCCGATGCCTCCGCCGACGATGATGACGTCCGGTTTGCCGTTGGGTTGCCCCGTCACGATATCCTGTGCCCGCTTATTCGATCGCCACGACGCGATTTAATCAGTTGCCCGGCGGCCGAACAAGTTCGGCCGCGTCGCCGCGCCGCGAGCGACGATGACGTCCATCGGAATTCCCCTCTGCCGATCGTTGCAGGAGCCACGTATCATCGGAGCGTCGGACCGACGAACCTGAGCGACCTTCAATGGAGCCCGCCGAACGCGTCAAGACCTATGCGGCATTCGCGGAGTCCACCCGCAGATGGATTGCGGTGATGGACACCAAGGCCGGTTTCCTGTCCGCGCTCAATGGCGCGCTGCTCACGTTCATGTGGATAGGTGCCCGGCTGAGCGACGTGCTCCCCGCGGTGAAGTGGATGGCGTTTGGCGCATCGGTGTTCTCGCTTCTGGCTCTCCTCGCGGCCCTGTGGATCATCATCCCGCGCCAGACGCCATCGGTCGTGCTCGGACGCCGGATGGGTTGGCAGGGCGAGTATCGGCCAATCAGCTTCTACGGCTTCGTGGCGTCGCGGTACGCCGATACCGATTTCCGGAGATTCGAGAGCGACGTCGCGGAACTGGATGCCGCCGACTTTTCGCGCGAGGCGCTGGAACAGCACTTCACCGTGAGCCGCATCGTCCAGGCCAAGTCCGCGTGGGTGACCATATCCGGACAATTGACCCTTGCCAGCATGGCGCTGGCGGGCGCAGCGCTATTGCTGAAGACGATTTACGACTGAGGGGCGAAAGGGCAGCCGCTCCGCCACGACGGCGCCCCGATCAGAACCGGCCGAGATCGAGCCTGTCGAAATTGCAGGCAGACAGCCGAAGCGCGCGCGGCTGGCGACGCGAACCGCCGCCTGACGCGGTGCCTCCGCTCGATGAGTCAACCACCCCCAGCGTACCGCCTGGAGTCAAGCAAACGGATGAGCGATTGGCACGACCTGCGCTACCGGCGCAACGTCATTGCGATACCGGTCATCTGGCTGGCGTTCGTGCTGTCGCTGATCGTTCACGTCGCGGCGTTGTGGGAATGGTTTCCGCGCATCCACCTCCTCGCGCGGGACGCACTCCTGCAGAGCGAGGCGGCCGCGCCGCTCACGGTGCGCCTCGCGACCCCGAAGGACGCGACGCCGGAATCGTCACCCGCGCCGAAGCTCGCGGAAGCGCGCCCGGCGCAACCGGCAGCGCCACGACGAGCGCCCGCGAGGCCTCCGCGCCGCACGCTGCCTGCACCGCCCGCGATCGCGCTGAATTCCCCCCCAGTCCACCGTTGCCATCCCGCCGCCGGCGCCACCGTTCGAGACCGCGCCACCGGCACCTGCACCATCGCCACCGCCGCCAATCGAAAGCGATCTGACGGCGTACATCGCCGCGCGGCGTCGCGCCCGTGGCGAGGCAGAGTCCGCGGACATACCCGGCGCGGCCGCCAACTCGCCGGCGGGTGACGACATCGCGCGCCGCGACCGTATCGTCGCGTCGAATCTCGCCTCGCTCAATACGCAGACCTTCGGTGACGGTCCAAGACACTCGGGTGGCGTTTTCCAGATTACGCGGATGGATTACGCCGACGCCGAGTTCGCCTTTTCGGATGGAACAAGGACATCAGTCGCCGGGCATCGCAGCGGATCGAGGTCCGATTGGGCGACAACGGTGACATTCGCCACGCCGTGGTCCGCAAGATGATCGCGATCATCCGCGAATACGAGGTCAAGGATTTCGTCTGGGAATCGCCGAGGCTCGGCCGCAACATCACCCTTTCCGCGCGTCTGGAAGACAACGCGGAGCTCGAGGCTTTCATGATGCGCGAATTCTTCGACAGTCCCAGCCTGCCGCAGTGACCGGAGCGACGGGCATCGCCTCGCTCTCTCGGGCGACGATTACAAGCGAGCAGCGTTCAGCGCGCGTCCCCGCGATGCGATGACGCGGGCGTAATAGCGTGCGCTGTCCTTCGGCGTGCGCTCGCTGCGTCTCGAAATCGACGTGCACGATGCCGAAGCGCTTCGAATAGCCGTGCGACCATTCGAAGTTGTCGAGCAGCGACCATGCGAAGTAGCCGCGCAGGTCGACGCCTGCGCTCGATCGCCGCGTGCAGCGCGCGCGATGTGCTTGCGCAGATAGTCGACGCGCAACGGATCCGCGACGCGACCGTCCTCGGCCGTCGGCGGATCGTAGAATGCCGCGCCGTTCTCGGTGACGTAGACGCGGGATTGCCGTAGCGCTCCTTGACCCACACCAGGACGTCGGTCAAGCCCTGCGGGAACACCTCCCAGCCGGTCTCGGTGTAGGTCGCGCGCCTCTGGCGCACCGGCGCCGCGCCGCAGCGGCCAGTTCGTGCGAGTCGAAGCGCGTGACGCTGCGCGTGTAGTAATTGACGCCGATGAAATCGATCGGCTGCCGGATGAGCGCGAAATCCTCGGCGGGCCAGTCCGGCCACGCTTCGCCGAAGATCTCCTTCAGCTCCTCCGGATAGCGCCCGAGGAACACGGGGTCGAGGTACTGGCGGTTCATGTACGCATCGGCGCGCGCCGTGGCCGCCACGATCGGCGGCGTCGTCCGACGCGGGATACTTCGGCTCGAGGTTGACGACGATGCCGATGCGGTGCCTGCCGTCGCTGCGATACGCCTGCACCGCGGCGCCGTGCGCGCGCAGCAGATTGTGCGTGGCGATCGGCGCTTCGAAGCGGTTGCGATGCCCGGGCGCGAGCGTGCCGTGCAGATAGCCGCCATCGGTCGACGACCCACGGCTCGTTCAGCGTCGCCCACATCTTCACGCGATCGTCGAGCTTGCGGAACATGATCGCCGCGTACTCGGCGAACCAGTCGGCGATGTCCGGATTGAGCCAGCCGCCGAGATCGTCGAGCGCCGCCGGCAGATCCCAGTGAAACAGCGTCGACCATCGGCTCGATGCCGTTGGCGAGCAGCGTATCGACCAGCCGATCGTAGAAGTCGAGCCCCGCGCGCGTTGACCGCACCGCGCCCGCGCGGCAGCACGCGGCTCCACGCGATGCTGAAGCGATAGGCGTTGAGTGCCGAGCGCGCGCATCAGCGCGACGTCGTCGCGATAGCGACGGTAGTGGTCGCAGGCGACGTCGCCGGTGTCGCCGTCGCGGACCATGTCCGGGCGTGTGGGCGAAAGCGCTGCCAGATGCTGGGCCCGGCGCCATCGGCCAGCGGCGAGCCTTCGATCTGATAGCGCCGACGTCGCGGTGCCCCACAGGAAGTCTCGGAGGAACTCGATCTTCTTGGACATTCGATCGTCGCCCTGGTCGCGCCGGGTTCATCGCGTGGCGATGACGACCTCGGCGGGCAGTTCGTCGAATGCGAAGCTCGTTGTCCGTTCCAGTCGGCCCGGCTTGCCGTTGACGAGCGTCGTCGGCCGCGGCGACTTCGCCGAGCGGGCCATGACGAGCACGAATCCGCCCGGCGGCAGCCGCGATGCCGCGCCGATGCGCACTGTCGATGCGCGCGCCGTCCTGCCGCAGCGAATAGCGCAGAGTCTTCCGTACGGCGTCCGCAGTCCCTTCACCTCGATGCCGGCCGTCGAGCCATTCCGCCGGAATGCCGGCGGCGAGCACGAGCGAGCTGGTCGGCGTCGCGCTCGTAGGCGAACAGATCGAGCACCGCGCGGATGAAGTCGGACGCGACCCAGCCGTGCGGCATGTCGCCGACGAAGCGCGGCTGCCGCGGATCGCGCCCGACGACTTCGGCCCACTGGTTCCACGCCAGCGGGACGGCGACCGGCGAGGAAGAATGCGAGCAGCTCCTGCGCGCGCTCGCGCCAGCCGAGGCGCACGAACGCGCCGACGTTGCGCAGCTCGTAGGGCGTGTAGTCGCTCCCATGCCGTGCGGCCGTCGCGCCGGTCGACGAATTCGCGCCAGTAGCGCTCGAAGGTCGACGTCGCAGCCAGCCGGCGGGCAGAGCGCTTGGCGGTCGCCGCCGGGCGCGAGCGCGATCGTGCGTCGACGTCGGATCGAAGTCGCCGAGTCGGCGGACGCCGGGCAGGTAGTCGATGCGCGTGCGCGGCGATGGCTCGCTGCGATCGACGCCGCGAGGTCGTGCCGGAACTCGTCGCGCTGCGCCGCCGATCGCGTGCGCCGCTGCGGCGTGGCCGAGCGCCGTCGCGATCTCGACCGCGCGCGTCGTAGCCCGCGAGCGCCCAGAAGTCGTCCCAGTACGAGTGCACCGGCTTGGCCGAATAGCCCTCGTGGCTGATCGACGCCGGCATCAGGCCGTAGAAGCGCGCGCCGCGCCGGGCGCGAGTTCGCGCGCGTGCGCTCCGACTGCGCGCAGCGCTTCGAGGTACGCGACCGCGCGCGTCGACGCGCGGCCACATCGCTGCGAGCAGCGCGCGATCGTCCGGTGTAGCGATAGAGCTCGCCGACGAGAAAGATGAACTCGCCGTGGCTGTCGTTCTCCGGCACCGGATCGGCGCCGCGCGCGTCGACGCAGCACGGCACCTTGCCGTTCGCGAACTGGTGCGGCGCGTACCAGCGCAGAAGTCGCGCGACGCTCCGGCGTGCCCGAGCCGCAGCAGCGCCGCCGACATCATCGCGCCGTCGCGGATCCACGAGCGCGCGTAGGAGCGCGTCCCGGGCTGCAGCGCCGGGCCCGTCGCGCGTGATCAGGATGTGCGCGAGCGCGGTGCGCAGCGTGTCGACGAGCGGCTGCGCCGCGGCGCGGAACGCGCGATCGACGACGCGATCGAGCTTCTCGCGCCACGCCGCGGCGACGCGCAGCTTGCTCGCGCGCGAGCCACGTCGCAGCGACAGTCGCCGCGAGCGTCGGCGCGGCCGCGGCGCCCGTGAGCGGCACGACGACGCCTACGGTCGACGTCGCGCCCGGCGCGAGCGCCAGCCGATAGGCGAGCGCGCCCGAGGCGTAGCCCGGTCGGATCGTGCGACTTGCGCGCGCAGCGGCCACGTCCGGCGCGGCGAGCAGTCGCGGCACGCGGTCCCGCGTCGAATGGAGACGCGCCGACGCGATCGGGCGGCGCAGCGGAAGACCTTGCGCGTCGCCGTTGACCGCGAGCGCGCGCGCCGTCCCACGCCAGTCGCGGATCGCGCTCGACGCCGCCCGGCGCGTTCAGGAACTGCGTCGGCGGATTGACCTGGAACGGCCGCACCGCGAGCACGAGCGTGACGCGTGACGCGGCTGATCGGTCGGGTTGCGCGACGTCGTAGCGCGCGACGAGCTGCGACGTCGCGCGCGTGCCCGTGGCGAACGGCGTCACGCGCAGCTCCATGCCGGGCGATGCCAGGTGACGCCGGGATCGGCAGATAGCCGATCGGACAGGACTGCGCGGCTGCGACGTCGGCCCAGGTGCCAGACCTGCAGTCCGTCGACGACGAACGGCTCGATCGAGAACCCGCCGCGCGCCGACCTCGAGCGCGCCGTCCTCGGACAGCAGGCCGTCTCGCTGCCGCCGTCGACGCCGACGAGGGTCCAGTACGTCTGCTCGCCGGAGAAGCCGCGCGGATAGCGGCCGCGCGGCGCCTCGCGCGCGAGCGCCTGGAAGAACGCGTTCGGCGACGCGCCGAACGGCGAGCTCCTTGATCTCGAGCTCGGCGAGCGCGTAGCCGGTGCGCCGGCCCCGCGTGCAGCGCGAGGCGCAGGAAGCGCGCCTCGGCCTCGGGAAGCAGCAGCGCGTCCGCGCCGCCGTGCGCCCTCGGCGATCGGCGCACCGTTCGCCACTTCGTCGCCGTCGTCGGAGAACTCGACGTCGTAGCGCGACGCGCATGCGCGCCGTCGCGCCAGCGCAGAACGAGGCCGCCGAACTCGCGCGCGCTGCCGAAATCGACGGTGAGGCGCTGCTCGGCGCCGGCCGCCGGTCGCTGTGCCACGCGGTGCGGCTTGCCGTCGAGCGCGAGCGCGGGCCTGCGCCGGCAGCGATCGACGATGCGCGCGCACGCCGGGTCGGCGGGCAGCGCCGCGGGATCCGGCGGCAGCGCACGCAAGCTCGAAGCTCGGCTGACATACGACCGAGCCCTTGCCGCCGCCGCGTCCCGCGCGACCACGAACTCGATCGTCGCGACATGCTGCAGCGCGCGATCCTTGCCGGGCCCCAGGCGAAGCGATCTGCCGCTTCTTGATCGTGACGCGCTGCCAGTCGCGCGGAAACTCGAAGTTCGCGGCGATGAACCACCAGACGTTGTCGCCGCTCGCGTCGACCAGCTTGAACTGCAGTCGTTGACCGGCGCGTCGGCGCGCACGCAGAACGAGATCTCGTAGTTCGCGCGGCAGTCGATGCGGCAGCGCGCGGCGTGCGAATCGCGTAGCCCGCCGTGCCGGCGAAATCGAAGTCGAGGCGCAGCGCGCGGCCGCTCGGACCGTCGGCGCGCGTCGATCGACGCGTCGACGCCGTCCGAGGCGACCGCCTTCCAGCGCGCGAGGTCGTCGAAGTCGTCGAGCATGCGCACGTCGGTCGCATCGCCGCGTGCGCCACGGCACGACCGAGCGGCGCGAGCGATGCACGCGAGCAGCGATCGCGAAGACGATCCGCGGCGCACAGCGCGCAGCCGTGGACGTAGCGATGCGACACCTCATCCCTTGACGCTCCCGACCATCAAGCCCTGCGATGTAGTAGCGCTGCAGCGCGAGAAAGAGCAGCAGCACCGGCAGCACCGTGAGCACCGAGCCCGCCATCATCAGCTCGTTGTCCTGCACGTGCTCGCGCGACAAGATGCCAGCGCGACCGGCAGCGTGTAGCAGTCGCGCGTCGGTCAGCACGATCAGCGGCCACATGAAGTCGTTCCAGGTGCCGAGGAACGTGAAGAGCGCGAGCGTCACGAGGATCGGCCTCAGCAGCGGCACGACGATCGCCGCGAAGATGCGCAACTCGCCGGCGCCGTCGATGCGCGCCGCCTCGAGCAGCTCGTCGGGGATCGAGAGCGCGTACTGGCGCACGAGGAAGATGCCGAAGATGCCGGCCAGCGCCGGGACGATCACGCCGCCGTAGGTGTTGACGAGGCCCAGCTGCTTCAGCAGCAGGAACAGCGGCAGCATCGCCACCTGCGCCGGGATGACCAGCGCGCCGAGCAGCGCCTTGAAGATGCGGTCGCGGCCGGCGAAGCGCAGCTTGGCGAACGCGTAGCCGGCCATGACATTGAACAGCAGCGAGAGCGAGCGTCACAGCCGTCGCGAGCAGCAGGCTGTTGAGCAAGATAACGCAGCCATGCCCGCGCGCGCGAACAGCTCGCGGTAGTTGGCGAGCGTCGGCGTCGTCGGGCAGCAGCGGCGGCGGGAAGCGCGCTGGCTTCGCCGGGCGGCATGAACGACACCGACAGCATCCAGAGCAGCGGGAACAGAGCGCGAGCGACCGCGCAGGCCGGCGAGCAAGCCGTTGACGATCGACGCGACGCGAGCGGCTGGTCTCATGCGTTGACCTCGCCTTCGCGCGGCGCAGTCGAAGCTGCACCAGCGTGACAGCGAGGATCAGACAGGAACAGCACGAAGGCGACGGCCGAGGCCGAGCCGAGGTTCCACCATTTGAAGCCTTCCTCGTACATGAAGTAGAGCACGCTCACCGTGCTTTGCAGCGGGCCGCCCTGCGTCATCACGTAGGGCTCGGCGAAGAGCTGGAAGTAGCCGGCATCGTGAGGATGCCGACGAGCAGCAGCGTCGGCGCGAGCATCGGCAGCGTGACGTGGCGGAACTGCTGCACGAGCGAGGCGCCGTCGATGCGCGCCGCCTCGTAGAGCTCCTCGGGGATGCTCTGCAGCCCGGCGAGGAAGATGACCATGTTGTAGCCGAAGTTCTTCCACACCGCGAAGAGGATGATCGCCGGCATCGCCCAGTGCGGATCGCCGAGCCAGTCGATCGGGTCGATGCCGAGCGGGCCGAGCGCGTAGTTGAGCAGCCGTAGCGCGTGTGAAGAGATAGCGCCAGACCACGGCGACCGCGACCAGCGTGGTCACGACCGGCGCGAACAGCGCGGTGCGGAAGAACGGCTTGAAGCGCGCGAGCGCGCGAATTGCAGCAGCAGCGCCGCGCCGAGCGACAGCGCGATCGACAGCGGCACGCCGACGACGACGAAGTAGAGCGTGTTGCCCAGCGCCTTCCAGAACAGCGGCGTGCTGCAGCAGGCGCGACGTAGTTGTCGCAAGCCCGACGAAGCGCAGGTTGCGCAGATCGGCGAGCGCGTAGATGTCGAAGTCGGTGAGGCTCAGCGCCAGCCCCGCGAGCACCGGCAGGAAGAAGAACGAGCCGATCACGAGCAGCGCCGGGCGCGACGAACGCCCCAGGCCGTCGCGGACGAGCTTCATCGGCGCTCCTCGTGCGCGCCAGCAGCCAGCGCCGCTTCTCGAGCATCGCGTCGACGCGCGCGTCGAGCTCGCGCGTCGCCTCGTCGATCGTCGATGCGCCGCTGCACCACCTGCTCGGCGACGAGCTGCATCTCGGTCGCGATGCGCTCCCACTCGGGACCTTGGGCGCGGGCTTCACGCGCTCGAGCTGATCGCGAAACGCCTGCGCGTAGACGTCATCGGCAAGCTGCCGCGTCGCGCCACGCGGTGCGCCGCGGCGGCAGGTCGCCGGTCAGCGTCGTGGAAGCGCACCTGCACGTCGGGCTCGGACAGGTACTCGATCAGCTGCCACGCCGCCTGTCTTGCGTGCGCGACGCGCGGAACATCGACGAGGCTCGAGCCGCCGGCGATCGACGCGCCGGGGCCGTCCGGGCCGGGCAGCGGCGCCGTCATCCAGTCGCCTGCAGTTCCGGCGGCAGGCGGCGCTTGAACTCGCCGATGTTCCACGGGCCCGTGATGTAGAACGCGAAGATAGCCGCGGCCGAACTCGTTCCACACGTTCGAGATCGTCGGCGTTCGGTGAGTCGGCGGTGCGCAGCCGCGCCGAAAGATGTCGACGTAGAAGTCGCAGCGCGCGGCGGAAGCCGGCGCTTCGAGAAGTTGCCGCAGCGGCCGCCGTCGCGCAGCAGCGGCTCGTCCTGCTGCAGACGCGAGCGCGAGCAGCGGCTCGAACTCGTTCAGCGGCAGCAGGATCGCGTAGCGGTCCGGGCCCGACCGCTGTCTTGACGCGCGGCGAGCGTTCGCGTCCACTCCGGCCCAGGAGCGCGGCGGCGCGTCGAAGCCGGCCTGCGCCAGCAGGTCGCTGCGGTAGAAGAGCAGGCGCGTGTCGACGTACCAGGGCACGCCGTACAGGCCGCCGTCGACGACGTTGGTGTCCCAGATGCCGGCGAAGTAGTCCGCGCGATCGACGATCTTCGACGACGCCGCGAGCGTGTCGAGCGGCTCGAGCGCGTCGAGCGCCGCGAACTCCGGAATCCAGGTGTTGCCGAGCTGGCAGACGTCGGGCATGCGCGTCGCCGGCGAACGCGGTCAGCAGCTTCTCGTGCGCGGCGGTCCACGGCAGCTGCTGCACGTCGACGCGAATGCCCGGATGCGCGCGCTCGAACTCGGGCAGCAGCTGCGCGACGACCTCGCCCTCGCGGCCCATCGCCCAGAAGCGGATTACCGAATCGCTCGAGGGCGCGCCGCAGCCGCCGCCGCAAGCGGCAGGAATGCCAAGCTCAGGAACGTCCTTCGGGTTACGCGCGCAGTCGCCGCAGGCGACTCGATCATTGCGACGCGGTGAGCCACCCGCCGGTGAAGCCGGCGCGCTCCAGCCCGCGGCGGAGATAGGGGTTTCCCTGCATTACGCGCCAGACAAGCCCGCTGCGGTAGTTCTCGATCATCGCGAGGATCGGGCCCTGGTCGATGCCGAGGTAGTCGGTGTCGACCCAGCCGAAGCCGGCGATGCGCAGTGCCGTGCCGCAGCGGCACGTCGAAGTCGAAGCTCGGGTTGAACGCGTCGAAGAAGCCGTACTGGCCGATAGATGTATTCGCCGTAGCGCTTGTGCATCTCGAGCACCGCCGGAATCGCGATCTCCGGCGCGAACGGGATCGATGCCGCCGCCGCGGTCGGCGCGATCGTGCCGTCGTCGTGCGAATGCCGCACCGCCGGCGCCGCGCGCGGCGTACGTGCGGATAGCGTGCGCTTGCCGCCCGCGTTGTCGAGCGCGATGTCGGCCGGGCCGTCGCTCGCGGTGATTCCCCAGACGTTCGCGCCGTAGCCCTTGCACCCCAGCGGATTGGCGATCGCGTAGGCGCGCTGCGCGTAGGTCGCGCGGCGCGTGTTCTCGAAATAGTCGAGACCGCGGCCTGCGCATGTACGCGTCCTGGATGCCGCGGAAGTCGATCCACACGTGCGTGTACTGGTGGCCGAACAGCGGCGAGAAGTTCAGATACTCTGGCCGTAACGACGTGTGCCAGTTGCGCGTCGTAGGTGCTGGTCCACTCGGCCCAGGCTTCGGCGCCGACCGGCGTGCGTCGGCGAGCCGAGCGCCAGCAGGTAGACCAGCATCGCCTCGTTGTAGCCGCGCCAGTCGTACTCGATGAAACCCGTCTTCCGGCGTCCAGCCGTGGCTGATCGCCGGCGCGTCGGCTGCGCCCAGCGCCAGTCGACGCGGCCGTAGATGTCGTCGACGAGCCTGCGGATCTCGGCTTCCTCGGCATCCGCCGCCGTCGAAGTACGACTGGCAGAACAGCACGCCGGCGAGCAGGAGCGCGGTGTCGACGGTCGAGAGCTCGCTCCCCGCCAGGCGCTGCGCCGGTCTTCATGTCGAGGAAGTGGTAGAAGAACCCCTTGTAACCGGTCATGCCGGTCGCGCGGGGTCCTTGCGGCGCATTGCGGAAGAAGCGCAGCGTCGCCAGCACGCGTCGCGCGCCTGCTCGCGCGTGACGTAGCCGCGCTCGACGCCGACCGGATACGCCGTCAGCGCGAAGCCCACCGCGGCGATGCTCGAGAACGACGGGGTCGGATAGCGATCCGGGACCAGGCCGTTCTGCGGATTCGCGGTGTCCCAGAAGAAGCGGAACGTACGCTCCTCGAGATCGATCAGGAACGGATCTACGACCGGAGTGGTCTGGTGCGGCTCGGCACTGAAGAACATGAGCCGCAGCGCGTCCACAGCGCCGCTCGGCATGAACACCACAACCGGCAACGCGATGCTCATGACCAGCACAACAAAGAGGCTTGAACGCCGTCGAATCATCAACCGCCCGCCTTCGGTAACTTCCCTCGCGCTGGTTGGAACTGTGCATAAAGCATGCTCGACCGCCCTCGCGCGAACAAGGGCAGCATGCTCAGGGCCGTTTTGGCCTCGCGAATTCTGTTGTTTTTGAGGATGACGACGCGCCTGGCGGGGCGGTATGCGTCGTTCCGCGCTGGTCGACTGCGCTCCGGCGCGGGGCGATGCTAGCACACTCGACCGCGGGCCCGACGAACCGTGCAGCGAGCGATATCGACCGTCCGGCCGGTCGTCCTCCTGGCGCGGGGGACCGTGACTGCCCAGGCGCGGCAGTGATTGCCGGATGGCGCGTTGAGGGCGGGGCTTGAACGGCGGCCAATCGCTCCACGAGCAGCCCTGTGCCCGCGTCGCATCCTCCGTAGCCCTCGGCCGGGTGGTCCGTCGGGCAAGGGAGCGCGACTCGCGGGGATTGGTATTCTTTCGCGTCATGTCCACCGAGCAGCAGCGACTCAAGGTCGCGATCACGGCGCTGGAATCGCGCCAACCCCGCAGGTTTGGCGCCGCGGCGCCGGTCGAGCTGCCGTCGCCCACCGTGAAGCAAGTCACGATCCTGTTCGTCGACATCGTCGTTCGACATGCGCCGTCTCCGGCCAACGTGATCGATGGTTGACGAGCGAGTGCGCAAGCAGTCGGTCAGGGCGCTCGCGCTCGGCGCGATTGGCGTCGTCTATGGCGACATTGGGACGAGTCCGCTCTACACGATTCACGAAATCTTTGCCGGATCGGGCGGAGTCGACCTGAACCATGACAACCTCATAGGCGTCGTGTCAGTGATCGTTTGGACGCTGATGATCGTGGTGTCGCTGAAATACGTCACATTGATCCTGAGGGCCGACAACCACGGTGAAGGCGGGATCATGGCACTGCTGGCGCTTGCGTCGAGCGCGGTAGGCGACAATGCCCGTTTGCGCCGGCTGCTGTTCATCGCGGGCGTCTTCGGGGCGGCGCTTTTCTATGGCGACGGCGTCATCACGCCCGCTATTTCCGTGTTGAGCGCGGTCGAGGGGCTCGAGGTCGCGGCGCCCCCGCTGAAGGCGTTTGTCGTGCCCCTGACGGTAGCCGTGCTGGTTGTCCTGTTCGGCGTGCAACGCAAGGGAACCGCGGGCATTGGCTTCGTGTTCGGTCCGATCATGTTCATCTGGTTCACCATTCTCGCGGTCGCGGGCGTCGTCAACATCAGTTCCGCGCCGCGGGTGCTCGTCGCGCTCAATCCGCTGTTCGGCGCGAAATTCATGCTGGCTCACGGCTGGGGCGCATTTGTCGCGCTCGGCGCAATCGTGCTGGCAGTCACCGGCGCCGAGGCGCTTTATGCTGACATGGGGCACTTCGGACGCCTGCCGATTCGCACTGCTTGGTTTGGTCTCGTGTTTCCAGCGCTGGCGATCAACTACCTCGGGCAGGGCGCGCTGCTGATGGCCGAACCCAGGGCCATCGAGAACCCCTTTTACCGATTGTTCCCAGGTTGGCAGCTGCTTCCGGCTGTCGGTCTCGCGACTCTCGCGACTGTGATCGCCTCGCAAGCCGTGATCTCGGGCGCCTATTCGATGACCAAGCAGGCGGTCCAGCTTGGCTTCCTGCCGCGCATGCAAGTCGTCCACACGTCGGCCGGCGAGATCGGCCAGATCTATCTGCCGTCGATCAACTGGATCCTGCTCATTTCGGTGGTAGCCGCGGTGGTCGGCTTCGGTTCATCGACCAAGCTAGCTTCCGCCTACGGTATTGCGGTCACCGGCACGATGCTGATCACAACCGTGCTCACATTCTGGGTCATCCGGTACGGTTGGGGCTATAACTGGCTCCTGTGCATACTCGCCACCGGATTCTTCCTGCTGATCGACCTCGCTTTTTTCTCCGCGAACACACTCAAAATCGCCGAAGGCGGCTGGTTCCCGCTCGTCATTGGCGCGGGAGTCTTCGCCGTGATGGTGACGTGGAAGCGTGGGCGGGAGATTCTGCTAGAGAAATTGCGCAGCCAAGCCATTCCGCTTGAACCTTTCATGAAATCGGTGGCAGGCGAGGAAATTACACGCGTACCGCGTACTGCAGTGTTCCTGATGGCCAGCCCGGAAGGCGTCCCGCGGGCACTCCTGCACAACCTGCTGCACAACAATGTCCTGCACGAACGGGTCGTGTTTCTCACCGTAGTCTACGAGGAAGTTCCGTACGTCCCGCTGCCAGGTCGCGTGCTGGTCGAGAATTTAGGCAATGCGTTTTACAGGTTGCGCATCTTCTATGGATTCATGGATCAGCCGGACATACCCGCCGCGCTCGAGCGTTGTGACTGCGAGGGATTTGAACTCGACATGGCTGCGACCTCGTTTTTCGTCAGTCGGGAGACAGTGGTACCGACGGAGTCTGGCGATATGGCGCATTGGCGCGAGGAACTCTTTGCGACGATGTCAGACTTGGCGAGCTCCGTGGTGGATTACTTCAAGATTCCCCCGAACCGGGTGATCGAGCTCGGAACGCGCGTGGAAATCTGACCAAGGGAGGCTTTCGCGGTCGGCTGCGAGCGGACGTACAGCCAAGTCGCTGATGGCGGTCCAGCCCTATGCGGGTCCATTGACCGCGGAGGAAATATCGCGTTCCGGTATCATGCGCCGCGACTGTCGCAAACGATCCGTCACGTCAGTCGGGCACAGCCGGCAAGCCCGCGGGTAGTGGTTCTTACCAGTACCAGCCCGCGGACCCCCTTGTCGATCCGAACCGACACGGTCAAGATTGCAGACCCGTTGGCTTTCGCGCTTCCGTTTTTGGCCGACTCAATCATCCAAAATTTGTAGGAGGAAACTGATGGCAACCCCACATCGCGTTCGGAGCCCCCATCGGCGTACGATCCTCAGGGCCGCCGGCGCTGCGGCAGCCCTGCAGGTGGCGCCACCCTTCATCCTCAGAGCGCGCGGTGAAACGCCCCTGCGCATCGGGATGGTCGATCCGCTCACAGGCGTCTATGCCGCGCCCGCCCAGAATGAAGTGATGGGCGCCAAACTGGCGGTCGAGCAGATCAATGCGAAGGGCGGGATCCTCGGGCGACCGATCGAGCTCCTGGTCGAGGACTCGGCGAACGATGTCGGCACGGGCGTGCAGAAGGCCCGCAAGCTCATCGAAAGGGATAAGGTCACCTTTCTCATCGGCGACGTCAATTCCGGCATAGCACAGGCCATTTCCCAGGTGAGCAACGAGAAAGGCGTGCTGCATATCGTGTCGGGCGGCCATACCGACACCATCACGGGGAGCGACTGCAAATGGAACGTCTACCGCGTCTGCAACACGACGAGCATGGAAGCCAATGCGGTCGCCGAGCTCCTGTTCAGCAAGTACGGCAAGAAGTGGCATTTCATCACGCCAGATTACGCGTTCGGACACACGCTGCAGAAGGCGGCCGCGGCCGACTTGCAGAAGCTCGGCGGCACGATGACGGGAAACGAGCTCACCCCTCTTGGTACCACTGACTTCTCCGCGTACCTCATCAAGGCGCGAGCTGCGAATCCCGATGTGCTGTTGGTATTGCCGCAGGGCTCGGACATGGTGAACTGCCTGAAGCAGATCGCGCAGTTCGGCATCGAGAAACAGATCCATGTCGCTGGATTGCAGCAGGAGCTCGAATCGCTCGAAGCGATGCCTCCCGAGGCGCGCGTGGGAATCTGGATGTTCGAGTGGTACTGGAAGCAGCCCGGCGTGCCCGGTGTCGAGAAGTTCGTCGCCGATATCCGCAAGGTGAACGGCGGGAAGGTACCGACGGCCCGCCATTGGTTCGGTTATACGTCGGTTCACACATTCGCGGCGGTGGCGAACAGGGAGAAGACCCTCAACTCGCGCAAGCTCGCCGAGGCGCTGGGCGGATTCGAGCTGGCGCCGGAGGTCAAGCTGCAGCCGAACAAATGCTATTACCGCAAGGGCGACCACCAGCTCATGACCTCCGCTTTCGTCGGCGAGGCGCTGGCCAAGCCGGCCGGCGACCCCGAAGACCTTTTCCGTGTCGACAACGTAATCGCGGGCGACAAGACCGCGCCACCGGAGAATCAGACCGGCTGCAAGATTCAGTGGCCCGCCTGACTGGCCTCGGGGTGCGCCCGAGCGCCGTCTCGGGCGCCTTCCCCGGAAGAGGCGCACGCCGCAAAGTCGCGCCGCGGCGATTCCGACGCGCCGGCCTCGCACCAGCGTGCGACCACCGCACCGGACTGCGATGACCCAACTCCTGCTGTTCAACATCACGAACGGGCTGATCATCGGCGCCTTCTACGTGCTGATGGCACTCGGGCTTTCGCTGATTCTCAATCTCAGCAACGTGATCAACTTCGCCCACGGTGGTTTTCTCGTCGTCGGCGGCTATATCGCCTACACGATCACCCCCTATGTGGGTTTCTGGGGGGCGCTGCTGATCGCGCCGGTGCTGACGGCGGTCATCGGTCTCGCACTGGAACGTACGCTCATCCGGCCGCTCTATGGCCGTGATCCGCTCTACAGCCTGCTGCTGACCTTCGGTCTGGCCTTCATCTTCGAGGACGGCACGCGATTCATCTGGGGGGCTCAGGGAAAACCGGTCACCGTCCCTGCGATTCTCGCGCAACCGCTCAGCAGCGAGCTCTTCTTCATTACCGGCTATCGCATGTTCATGGTGGTCACCGTGGCGGTCGCGGTGGCATTGCTGTTCGTCCTGCTGCGTTACACGCGCCTCGGGATTCGCATACGCGCGGGCACGCTCGACCTCGAAACCGTCTCGGCGCTCGGCATCAATGTGGGTCGATTGCGTGCGCTGAACTTTGCCGTCGGGATCTATCTTGCCGGGTTGAGCGGCGTCCTCGCGGCAGGTCAACTGGGACTCGAGCCGACGATGGGAACCGCTCTGCTCATGCCGAGCTTCATCGCGATCATCGTCGGTGGGGTGGGCAGTCTCACCGGCACGCTGCTGGGCGGCCTGCTGATCGGCGTCGCGTCGGGGATCACGGCGGTGTTCGTGCCCGCGGCCAGCGAGGCGATCATGTACGTCCTGATGGCGCTGGTTCTCCTCATCCGGCCGCGTGGCCTGCTTGGCGAAGAAGGCATGATGACGTGAGCGAACGTCCGGATGCACGCGGGCTGCTTGCCCTGGCCGGGATCTGGACGGCGTTACTGCTGGCGCCGTACTGGATGGCCCCGCTCGGCGGATATACGGCGCTCGGGACGCGCGTGCTGGTCCTCGGCCTGGCGGCGATGTCGGTGAACTTCCTTCTCGGATTTACCGGCGTGCTCTCGTTCGGTCACGCGGCATATTTTGGACTCGGCGCATACGGCGCCGGCTTTGCGTTGAAATTCCTTGCGCCGAGCACGCCGCTCTCGCTCGTTTGCGGAACTCTCCTGGGTGGCATTGCCGGCGCGCTGCTGGGCGCGCTGATCGCGCGCCGGCGCGGTGTCTATTTCGCCATGGTTACGATCGCGTTCGGGCAGGTGTTCTACTACATCGCGTTCCAGTGGAGCTCGCTTACCGGGGGCGACGACGGTCTGCGGGGGTTTTCCCGCCAGCCGCTCCACGTTGGCGCTGCAACGATCGACATTCTTTCGAACGCCAACGCTTTCTACTATTTCGTCCTGTTCTGCATCGCAATCGGTGTCGGCCTGATGGGCTTCATCCTGCGCTCTCCGTTCGGGCGCACGATGGTCGCGATCCGTGAAAACGAGCGCCGCGCCCGCTTCCTCGGGATTCCCGTCGATCGCCACATCTGGATCGCGTTCACGCTTTCCTGCTTCTTCATGGCATTCGCCGGTTCGTTGTATGCGCTCGTGAACAACTTCGCGGATCCGCGCGGGCTGCATTACAGCCAGTCGGGCGACTTCGTGATGATGGCCGTCATGGGCGGTATGCGGCGTTTCTGGGGACCCTTGCTCGGTGCCGCAGTGTTCGTCGTGCTTCAGGACTACCTGTCGAGCATCACCGTCAACTGGATGTCGTTCGTAGGAATGCTGTTCGTCGCGATCGTGCTGTTTTTCCCGCGCGGCCTGCTCGGCGTTCTTCGTCGCAAGAGCGAAACATGAGCATGCTGGAGGTCAGCGGCGTCAGCAGGAATTTCGGCAGCCTGGTCGCGCTGCGCAACGTATCGCTCGACGTCGACGAGGGAGAGCTGCGCGCGATCATCGGCCCGAACGGAGCCGGCAAGACGACGCTGTTCAACCTGATCAGCGGATTCTTCCGACCCACCGCCGGAACGATCACGTTCGACGGGCGCGACATCACGCGGCTCGCTCCGCAGACGCGAGTCGGGCTGGGCATGGCGCGTACGTTCCAGATCACCGAGATCTTTCCGGAGCTCACCGTCTTCGAGAACGTGCGCGTCAGCATCGAAGTGACCGACGGGTATCGTCTGCGTCCATGGCTGAGCCGTGCCGAAACGGCCAAGGTCCGCCGGCAAGTCGAGGAAACGCTCGAGCAGACGGGGCTGGTGGGGAAGTCTAATCGGCTGGTCGGAGAGCTGCCGCACGGCGATCAACGGGCTGCCGAGATCGCCATGGCCCTGGCGCTGCGGCCACGCCTGCTCCTGCTCGACGAGCCCACTGCGGGGATGGGTGAGCAGGAAACATACGAAATCACGCAACTCGTCCGGCGCCTGCACCGGGACAGCCACTACACGATCGTGCTGATCGAGCACGACATGCGCGTGATCTTTCATCTCGCGGATCGGATCACGGTGCTCGACCAGGGTCGACTCCTTGCCGACGGGACGCCCGAGGAGATCGCCGCGAACGAAACCGTGCAGGCGGCCTACCTCGGCAAGGCCGCATGAAGCCGCTTGGGCAGACGGCAACATGAGCGCGGCTCTGATCGCCGAGGGCCTGCACACCTACTACGGCAAGAGTCACATCCTGCATGGCGTCAATCTCGAAGTCGCACAAGGCCGGATCACAACGCTGCTGGGCCGCAACGGTGCCGGCAAGACGACCACGTTGCGAACGCTCATGGGCTTGACGCCCGCACGCAAGGGGCGCGTGACGATCTTCGGGACGGACGTCACTCGCTACCCGACGTTTCGCATCGCGGCGAGCGGCGTCGGCTACGTTCCGGAGGGACGACGGATCTTCGCCAATCTGAGCGTCGAGGAGAATCTCAGGGTTCCGCTGGAGCGTCCCGGCTCCTGGGTGATCGGGCGGATCTATGAGCTCTTCCCGCGTCTCGCAGAGCGAAAACAGAGTCGCGGGCGCCAGCTTTCGGGAGGGGAACAGGAGATGCTGTCGATTGCCCGCGCGCTCCTTCTCAATCCGAGGCTGCTCATTCTCGACGAGCCGTCGCAGGGCCTCGCACCGCTGATCGTCCGCGAAGTCTTTCGCATCGTGGCTCAAATGCGAGCGGAGGGGATTTCCGTTCTGCTCGTCGAGCAGAACGCGCGGATGAGCCTCGAGATCGCAGATCATGCCTACGTGCTCGATGACGGCGGCATCGTCTATTCGGGCCCCGCGCGCGAGCTTGCGGCGGACGAGGCGCGCGTGCGTGCGCTGACTGGCGCGAGCGCCGAGGAATGGGCGCGAACATAGCCCGAGCCGCAGCTAATAACTGCTTGAAACGCTTGAAACCGTTGGTGGCCAAGGGCGGAATTGAACCACCGACACAAGGATTTTCAGATGTAACCGCAACAAGGCCAATATTCTAAATCAAGCTCTTGCAACACACGCCAAGTTTCAAGAGCAGCGGTACGAAGCCCAGAAACAGCGGAACGAAGGCAAAGCAAGTTACGAAATAGCTACGCTGCCGATCCGGCAACGCGTCAGCATTCACTCAAAGATGATCGACGGCCGACCGTTTTTCCGCGACCGCGGCGTCGCTTTGACGACGATCTGTAGGTCTAGTCCAAGTTTTGCCAAGACAGTCCATTACGGCTCCCAGTCTGAACGCTGACGCCATGCGCTCCTGATCGCGATTCGATATGCGCAAGCTGACTGCAATCTTACGCCACTGATTTACAATCGCAGCGCCACGTTCAATTATCGCGTTCGCCACCTCCGACGTTACGCGAAAGTACGGCGCCACCGCTCAGGGCGAGATTCAAGTCCATGGCGTTGTCGGCCTCGCTAACGTTTAGCTTCAATGCGTGGGACTCTGCCACAGGGTTCATGTCAAATACCGGCGACAAGCGCCAGCCTTTGCCTGGCACGAGAATGAAGCCATGGTTTCGCAGGTGATCATCGGTGTTTGACACAAGCATGTTAAACACGATGCGGGACCAGAGTTCAAGAAGGTCTGCGCCAGTTTGCGCACCGTGGTTAATTAGCACGCGGGCAATCTCGAGATAGCTCGCCCCCGTTGACGCATCGTCGCCATCCTTATGGCCGGTGAGCGTCATTGCAGATGCGAAGTGCAATCTTCTGCCTTCCACAGTGCGATCGAATCGCTTTACGAGAAATGTGTGATGTGGGTTCGCGAAACGACGCGCAATGCCTTCGGATACCTGGAGTCCGAAACTGTGAGCCAGCGTATGCACTACGAGTTCCCATGCACCCACATTGTGCTCGTCGCGCACGCTGGGAAATTTGGCAATCCACAGTTGGCCAGTCGGATCGACCACGCTGGCTTTCGGGCGGGCACCGCCAAGCGAGCCGCCGGGCGCAATCAACATGCGGAGCCAGTCGTCTCCCGCGGCATCCGTGTTTTCCTCGTCACGTTCCAAGGCTAGGCTCGCGGCCTCCAACGCGCGCAGCTGGACGAGTGGAGGCGCTGCGAGGCCATGTTGGTTGTCCAAGAAATCCCCTGAGTCGTTGAGACGGAATCGCAATGCACCAACCCGGAAAGCGTCATGAACCCCTAGGAGGTAGTCAGACTCATGGAGTCGTGCATTTTTCGTGATTCGGCCTGCCCGCTGTTCACGCTCGAATCGCCTCTGCATCAGCAATCGCCCCCAGCGGTCCGGACTGGCGTCGGCGAATACGCCAAACGTTTCGCTGCCTTGCATTGGATGCTGGCGCCCCTCGTACGGTCCTAGCCGCGGGTCGAGTTGCAGGTTAGTGAGTGCGGTGTGGGCAAGTGCAGCCGCATCGAACTCGAACTCAAAGATCTCGCGGCCCGCACCCTGCTGAGCGTACAGAAAGCCAAGTCGGAGCGGCTCCGAAAGCCCGTCCCAATCCGCATAGACCGCAATCGTTACGGTCATTGGTTCAGCGCGGCGGCTTTGGCAATGGACTTGCCGAGTCGATCAAGGCAGCCAATTTTTGTGAATCGGCGAAGCCGCCTTTCTCAACCCAGCGCTCCGCATCTTCTATTTGCTTAAGAGTCTTTTGGAGATCCTTGGCCGTGTCCAGGCGGCTCAAGGTCTTGCGCAACTTATCCTGCTCTTCGATCAAGCGGCGCGCGCTGTCTGACTGTTCGAGAATCTTCTGGAGGTCCTTGGCCGTGTCCAGGTGGCTCAAGGTCTTGCGCAACTTATCCTGCTCTTCGATCAAGCGGCGCGCGCTGTCTGACTGTTCGAGAATCTTCTGGAGGTCCTTGGCCGTGTCCAGGTGGCTCAAGGTCTTGCGCAACTTATCCTGCTCTTCGATCAAGCGGCGCGCGCTGTCTGACTGTTCGAGAATCTTCTGGAGGCCCTTGATGGGGTCCAAGCGATTCAAGGTTTCGCGCAACTTATCTTGATCTTCGATCAAGCGGCGCAATTGCAGAGGCGCATCACCGTCATCCATGGGTTTCGCGGGTTGCAGGCTCCTCGAGGGTTTGGTCCGTGCTTGTCCTTTGTCATGCAAGCGCAATCCGGAATCTTGCAACTCACGGCCCAATGGATCAGCGTGACCAAGCAGGTCTAGGTCCTTTTCGATGCCGAGAACTTGCATGACCGCCAAGTAGGCACCCATCGTCACACCCGCCCCTCCACGCTCCAGACTTCGCAAGGTCATTGGAGACATGCCGGCCCGCTCGGCCACCTGCTTGGCGGTCAAGCGTCGACGCCGCCTAGCTAGGCGAAGCCGATCACCGAACTGGCGCAGCAATTCGTCCGTAGACGGAAGTAGGGGGGCAGTTGTCTTGGCCATGGTGCAATTATTGTGGCCTTTTTTTCCAAACAAAGCCAGAATAATTTCATTTACTAGTTAAACTATGGTCGTGATGTCATTATTCTGGCTAATTACGTCTTATTTGACCATAATATTAGCTATTTCAAATTGCTCCAGAGTGCGGGAAGAGACGCTCTCCGCTAAATCATTGGGCCCGGCAATAGCCGCTTCCTAAGGAAATGCTTGACGGTCATTCTAAAGACATGGCATCATATTTTTACTATGACATCAGATACACTTCAGCCGACCGCGCCGATTATCCCGTCCCAGACAAAGGCTGCCCGGGCGTTGCTAGGGTGGACGCAACAAGACTTGGCGCAACGGGCCACTGTCGCCGTGTCGACGATAGCGGATTTCGAGCGCGACAAGCGCCAACCCGTCCTAAACAACCTAGAAGCGGTGCGCTCTGCGCTCGAAAACGCCGGCATCTCATTCCTTCCTGGCGGGGCTGTCCTTGGCCGCCCTCCTCGTGTAGCAGCCCCTGAGGGGCACTCAAATCCCGGCGCGCCGATTCGGTGGGTTGAGGCCACCGACTTGGTCCACTGGGCCGAGCGCCGCGACGCGCAGGAGCTCTTCCCGGAACTGATCAGCCGCCTGATTCTTGCTACTACACAAACTGTCACGAAGCGCTTGCAGTTCCGTTCCGGCGACAGCATCCAACAAGAGGGTTGGGACGGCATTTGCCAATTGGATGGCCACGCCCCATCAGCCTGGCTACCGCCCGGTTTTTCAGGATGGGAACTTGGAACGCAACGAAGCAACATCGCCGCAAAGGCTACTAAAGACTACGAGAAGCGTTCACTTGAACCTGGCGAGCTCGACCCGACCAGGACAACATTTGTCTTCGCAACGTTGCAGCGGTGGTCCCGCGGGAGCAAATGGGCAAAAGACAGGAAGGCCGGGAACAAGTGGGTTGACGTACGCGTGCTCGATGCGGATGACCTCGTTCAATGGCTCGATCTCTACCCGATGGTCAGCTACTGGCTGGCAGTCCAAATCGGTAAGCGGCCCGCCGGGGTCCTGCAGTTACAAGAAATTTGGGATGAATGGCGCGCGTCCACGCGCTGGCGCATGACGCCGGAGATCATGCTGGCCGGCCGCGATCAGCAGGCGACATCCATTCTCAACTGGCTATATCGCGCGCCTGCGGCTCACGCTGTCCAAGCCGATTCCTCGCAGGAAGCGATGGCGTTTCTCTACGCGGCCATAGACCAGTTGCCGGAACCGTACCGCAAGTTCTACCTTTCAAGGTGTCTAGCAGCGACTTCTGCCGAGTCCGCTCGTTTGTTGGGAAGTGGCCCCGCGCCACTTGTCATCATTCTCGACAACGGTGAACCTGGATTGGCCACACGTCTCGCGGAGCTGGGCCACCACGTATATTTAACCTTTGGCTCGACTGTCGGCACGCCAGAGGCTGTTACGAGGCTCCCGCGCCCCCCACGTGAGGCATTCACCGATGCCCTAACCAGAATGGGGGTACCGGAGGATGAGGTCGATGGCATCGCACGTGATTCGGCACGCAGCTTTAGTGTCTCGCGCCGGCTCGTACCTTCGGCTCCGGAATCCCAGCCGCCAACGTGGGCAAATTCGGACGCGGCACGAGCGCTACTTCCAGCCTTATTCGCCGGCGCCTGGAATTCGGAACAACCTGACGACCGCGCCGTGCTCGAACGCCTCGCGGGTACCACTTATGAGGCGATCGACCGCGAGTTTGCCCGTTACATCGGTCTTCCTGCACAGCCCTCTTAGGCGAGCAGGTTCAACGTGGAAAATTGCTTCGCCGAAGGAACGCTTGGCTCCGGCTCGCTCCGTTCATCAGCGCCTCGGACCTGGATCGCTTCTCGGAGGCCGCGCACCAGGTCCTCGCCGAACTTGACCCCAGATTCGACCTTGAACCCGAAAAACGTTGGCTTGCGGGCTTGAATAAGCAACTGCCCAAGCATTCCGAGCTTCTACTGTCCGGACTGTCGGAGACTTTACTTCTGCTGGCCCTGTATGGCGACCAAGTTCAATCGGTGGCGAATGCAAGTTCTTTTGCGGACTCGCATTCCGTCTTCGACTTCGCTCAACGATGCAGACGAGCGGAGATGGTGGTCGGTGTCAGCGCAATTACAGACTCTGGCCGAAGCCGCACCGGAGGTATTCCTTGACGCCGTCGATGCGAAGTCTGCCAGGGGCGACCGCCCCGTCATGGCCCTGTTTATTGAGGATGGAGGTCCGTTCGGCGCAGCGAACCACTCCAATCTCTTGTGGGCGCTCGAGACTCTGGCATGGAATCCAAGTTACTTCGCCAGGGTCGTGCAGCTCCTTGCCCATCTCGCGCGCTCGCATCCGGGCGGTCGCTATGCTAACCGCCCGAAAAACACGCTCCGAGACCTTTTCCTGCTTTGGTATCCCCAAACGCACGCAACCCTTGAGCAACGCATCCACGTGTTGGATCGAATGCGAAAATCGGAAACCGCTGTTGCGTGGGGTCTGATGCTCTCCGTAATCCCTTCAGGTCATGATTCCGCCTCTCCTGCGGCGCAACCGCGATGGCGCGACTTTTCTATCGAGGACAGCGAGGTAATTACCAACGCGCTAATCTACCGAGGTGCAGTTGCCATCGCGGAACGTCTTGTTGAGGACGTTGGCTCCGATCCCGGGCGGTGGACTCAGCTGATCGAGGCCTACCCAAACATGGCGCCCGAGTCCCGGGTTACAGTGCTTGCGACCCTCTCCCGCATGGTCGCAATGCTTTCCGACGATGAAGCGCGAGAGCGTATTTGGGCAGCGCTACGCAAACTCCTACACCATCACCGCTCGTTCCCGGATGCCGATTGGGCCCTTCCCGCCGCGGAACTCGATCAAATAGATGCGCTTTACACAGCCTTGAACCCGGTCAGCATCTACCATCGTCTAGGTTGGCTCTTCCGGGTGGGCGGGATCGCTGAGCTGCCTCGTCCTTTCGGTAATGCACTCGGACGCCAACGAACGAGCCCTGGCGCAGTTTCAACGAGACGCAATCGCGGAGTTGTATGCCTCCGGCGGTGCTGTCTGCCATTGCTAGAGATGGCCCGAATGCTTGAAATGCCGCACTGTCTTGGATTTGCCGCCGGTAAGTCGTTGCAAGATTCGGACGCCATTGATGCAGTGCTTGGTCAAGCGTTCAGAGAGGCGCACGCTTCGGCTGCTCAGTTTGCGAACGGTCTTATCGCATCCGCACATGCGCGGTTTGGATCAACGTGGTCTACGGCACTACTGGAGCGGGGTCGAGCAGCGGCCTGGCCTTCCGAGCACTTCGCGCAGGTGCTGCTGGCGTTGCCGTTGGATATGGCTCACTTGGGACCTCGCCGCATCCTTTGGCGACGCAGTGAAGGCTGCGTATTGGCGGAGAGTCCCGGCTTACGTGGCGCATGGGGAGGAAGCCGCCAGCGCCATTGCGATCGAAACCCTTGTTGACATTGGCCGAGCGCGCGATGCGGCGCAACTCATCGCCTCGACGCGTGGGAACCTTGACAGCGCGCTGCTGACTCGCGCTCTGCGCGAAGCGACAAAGCAGCCTTGGCCCGACTCTCCAGTCAATGACGCGACGATGTTCCAGTGGGGAGTCGAGCAGGTTCTCCAGAGGCTCGATAAGGCGGGCGATGTTCTCGACGAGGAGTTGGCGAAGCTGGAATGGATCTATGGCTAGCTCTATTGGAGCACTCTCGGCGCCCCCCTGTAGTGCTGCATCGATTCATGGCCACGAAGCCGGAGTTCTTTGTCCAAGTCATCTCGACAGTGTTCAAGCCAGCACCCGAGAGTGGCATTGAAGAACAGCCGCTGGACGAGCACGCAAAATCCATTGCCACCCAGGCGTTCCGCTTGTTGGACTCGTGGAAACAGGTGCCAGGGTTGACGGATGGCGTCGTGAATGAGCAGGCCCTGCATCATTGGGTCGCCCAAGTCCACGCCCTTTGCGAGAAGGCAGGGCGAACGGCCATCGGGGACCAGTACATAGGTCGTGTTCTCGCCTATGCGCCACTAGGTGAGGATGGTCGTGGCCGCCCATCGCTGTACGGGAGTTGATTGAGAAGATGCGAAACCATCACATAGAAACCGGCACGGTTCAGGGTGTTCATGCCAAACGGGGTGTGACTATGAGAGGCATGCTCGACGGAGGCATTCAGGAACGAAGTCTCGCCCAGTCATACCGCGAGTGGTCAGACGCAACCAAGCTCGAGTGGCCGCGAACGTCGAGCCTATTGAACCGTATTGCTCTGAAGCTTTGAGGAGGATGCTCGCCGCCATGACGAAAGTGCAGAGCGCACGGATTGGTCGAACTAGCTGACGCGCATATTAAAGTTTGCGAGGAGTCCGAGACCGAATGGTCGTCAGGTGTCCGGCCTGACAGGTCCTTCAAGACTTGACTCCTCTCGTCCCGCCATCGTAAACGTGCAGATTCGGAGGCAGCTTGATGCCTCGCGCTTCTGCCATCGCGCGGGCAATCTTTTCAAGCAAGTCTGGGCGGTCCTCGCGCAGCAAATCGCACCACGTTGCAATGGCTGCTCCGAAGTTCTCAATCGTCCGGACGCGAGCGACATCTACTCCGACAGACCGGAACTGTTTTATTTCGTCGCGGCTGAAGCGAAGCAGATCGCCGTCTCTGATCATGTCGTCGCTGCACGATTGAAAAGCGCCGGGACCAGCTGAACTGATGGCAACACCGCGTTTCGCGAGTCGGCGTTCACATGAATTTCCGCTTTTTGAAAATACGAACATCTTCAGCGGACAAAGCGAACCACTCGCTATTAGTACATTTGGCTTCGAACCGCCTTTGCCAATAAGCCTCTATGCCACTTGGATCGTCTGTGCGTATGACATGAATCGGCTCCAGCTTCTCGGGGAGTTCCAAAGCGATTTCACGATGGCGGCGAGGCACGGAAAATGTTTTGCCAATCTTGTAATGCTTCCCCATCTTCACTAAGTACACAAAACCCTCGAGAGATTCGGTGGGCTTTGGCGTTTCATTTTCCAGTCCGCTCTTCGCGTCAAGTTCGGCCTGAATCAAAGGCATCAGAGCCACGTATCCGGAACGTGTCGCGCAATGCTCGTAAAGCCGCAATAGCAGTTGTGACTTTTTTCCGAGGCGCGAAAATGTCTTGTCATTTGGAAAGGAAGGGTCAGTACGTTTCTTAAGACGCAATTCGCTGTAGACCGGCAATCGACCCAGCTCGATGGCAAGCCTTGCAAAATGATCAAGCAGGGTCGCATCTTCTCTAGCTTCAGTCAGTTTGTTGGGCGCGAAGCCGGCATCCTTGAGCACGTCGTTCCAGCGCGCCCAGAAGCGTCCGCGCCAGTCAGATTCTTTGACGCCGGTTTCGGCGAAGAACGCTAGACGGCCAAGCGGCTTTCCGCCGTTCGCATCGGCAGTACGCTTTACTTCCCGGAGAATATGATCGCGGCTAACGCTCATCTAGGCTCGGACCCGACTGTGATGCCGGCGGGACCCGGTCACGAAGGGCTAATCGGCCGCCGCGCAATGGCAACTGGCTTCCTCCGGCGACGGCCGCAGCTTGCCGAATTCCAGAAGCTCAGGCATGGGAAGAGTATAGCGCAGCACATACGGCCGACGGCAGCGTGCCCACGCCGGCGAAGGATGCCAAGTTGAGCAGTCAGGTGCGAGGCTTTTCGGGTCGTGGGCAAATCGGTGAGGCACGATGGCGCCGTGCGCTGATGCCGAAAGGCCCCCTGTTTTTCGACCATTTCGACTGGATTTCAATCGGCGACAGCGAGATGATCGTTGTCACGTTTGTACAGGAAGCTAGCCTCCCTGGCCGTCCATCGCGGGCGGCGAAGGCAAGCCTCAGACACTACCCGAAAGACAGTACCCGAAAGCGATCCATCGGATCGGGCGTCGCAAGACGCGCATAGGTGCAGCAATGGCCGTCGCCAAGACGGTCCGAGCGATGTCGCCGTCGCCACGGCGGGGATATCAATGCGGGTCGTCCTCGAGGCAACCCGCCGATAGACATCCCGCGCGGGGTAGCCAAGTGTTCGCGTCCAACGCGAGCGCCCGGTTCTTCGAAAGAGACCGAGCAATGCTGTCAGTTGCTTCGGTCGTGGACGCGTCAGCGTCCGAAGCGACGTAACGGTCCGTGCGCCAGACGCTGGACCGATACGTCCGATGCAACCTCAGGGTAGCGGGAGCGGCGCGACTGTCCGTGCGCGTGCTGTTGCGCGCGTCCCCGTCGGCATGGCGGGGACCTTCGCGTCATCCCGCTGCCTTGAGCGTTGGCACCTGCGCCGCCGCGGCGTCTGCAGAGCATCGCGGCGCCGCCGGCCTTCACCCGAGCCACAACCCTGAGATTGCCGCCCACCGGCGGCGCGTGCTGCGCGAGACCTTCGCGCCGCTCGTGTGCGGGCCACAAGCCCGCTGCACGACGTGGCGTGAGGTCGTAGCGCGCACGCATAGCGCATCGCGCGCGTCGTTACTGGCGGGGAGTCACCGCCAGTGACGTACGCGCGCAGTGCCACCGTCTCTGCATCTACGCGGCATTCCGTCGCGTGATCGAGGGCTCCGAAGTACGTGATGGCCTCCTTGAAGCCCATCACGCCATCGTCGCGAGGAGCGCAACGCTCCTCGCCGAATGATTCCCGTAAGGGATCAAACAGACGCGCCTTAACGGCGCTCCTTGAGCCCTGGGTTAATGGCTCTCGCGATCGGCGCTTCCCCGGGGAAGCGCTCATCGCGACGCCATTAAAGCGCCGTGCGGGCGCCGGCGAGCAGCAAACCAACCGCACACAACGGGAGTGGTGTCCCGTGCTCAGCAGTTTGCCCTGCGGCTGCCATTGGCGCCTCAGGCGAGCAGAAACACTTACCCGACAGACCTACACCAGCGGATTGAGCAGGAAGGATTGGACTAACGCGACGCACTCTTGAAAGGACATGAATCATGCGCTTCAACGGAAGACCACCTCGCCCGGCGCCTCCGCTGCCAAGCCTGGCGGCGATGCTGCGACAAGTCGCCAACGCGGATGCGCCCGCACGTCAACCACCTCACCCACAGCCCAAGGGGGAATTCTGATGCGCGATCTCAACTACGACTTGAAGCAGCTCTGCCGGCGTAACCGTGACGGCAGCTATGCCACCCAAGCGGATCGGGAGCACATCCTGGACCTGATCGCCGATCAGCTCGACGCGATGGGATTCCGGCATATGAATGCCCAGAGCCTCAAGCCCAAGCATGTCGAGAAGCTGGTCGAGCGCTGGCTTGCCGAGAACCTCTCTGCCGGCACCATCAAGAACCGCATGTCGGCGTTGCGCTGGTGGGCGCAGAAGACGCGGCAAGGAGAACATCATCGCCCGCAGCAACGCCGCCTACGACATTCCGGATCGCGTGTATGTCACCAACGTCTCGAAAGCAAGCGAGCTCGCGGTCATGGACAACTCGAGAGCATTCGGACCGAAAGCATCAAGATCTCGCTGCGCCTACAAGCCGCGTTCGGGCTGCGGCGAGAGGAATCGATCAAGATCATCCCGAAGTGGGCGGATCGCGGCGACTCGACTCGTGCTCAAGGATTCCTGGACCAAGGGCGGGCGGGACGCGCGAGATTCCGATCGGCACTCCCGAGCAGCGGCAACTCGTCGAGGAGGCGAAGGCGATCGCCAAGGGCAAGAGTCTGATCCCGCCGCGCTACGCGACCTATGTCGACTACCTCAAGCATTTTCGTTACGAATGTGAACGGATCGGCATTCACGCCTTTCATGGACATCGGCATTTCTACGCCCAAGCGCGCTACAAGGAATTGACCGGCTGGGATTGCCCGGCGCGCGGTGGCCCGACCTCGAAGCAGCTCACGCGCGAGCAGAAAGCCATCGATCACGAGGCGCGCGTCGCCATCAGCCATGAGATGGGCCACGGTCGCGAGCAAATCACGGCCGTCTACCTCGGAAGGTAACAATTCGCAGCGCATGCCAAAGGCGTTCGCGCATGAACACGCTCGATCTGCAAGGTGCCGCCGCGTTCCTGCACATCCATCCAGTGACCCTTCAAGAGAAAGCTCGTGCCGGCAAAATTCCCGGCGCGAAAATCGGCAAGTGCTGGGTCTTTGTCGACGTTGACCTCGTCGAGCACATCCGGTCACAATACCCGCGGCGTGTGTTGCAGAGCGAACGCAAGGAGTTGGAATCATGTCGCTCTACAAACGCAACGACTCACCGCATTGGTGGGTCAAGATCAGCCACAGCGGAAGAACAATACAGCGCAGCACTGGGACTGAGGACAAAGCCAAAGCCCAGGAGTACCACGACAAGCTGAAAGCGTCGCTGTGGGAGCAACAGCGGCTGGGGATCAAACCTCGCCGGTCATGGAAGGAAGCGGTTGTACGCTGGCTCGCGGAAACCTCGGAGAAAACCACGCACCACCAGGACGTCAAGAAGCTCCGCTGGCTTGATTCGTTCCTTGGGACGCTTTGATGCTTGACGAGATTACGCTGGACGTCGATCGACCGCATCAAGGCCGAGAGGCTCAAGACAGTGAGCAAGCCAACGGTCAATCGCTATTTGGCGGTCGTCAGATCCATTCTGCTTCGGGCACGCGACGAATGGGAGTGGATCGACAAGGCGCCGAAGGTGAAGCTCTTCAAGGAAAACCCGGGACGGGAACGCTCGATTACCGTGGAGCAAGCGGAAACGCTTCTCGGAGAGTTACCAGTGCATCAGCGGGACGTCGTCCTCTTCGCGTTGGCTACGGGGTTGCGGCACTCGAATGTGGTCGGACTGGAGTGGTCGCGAGTCGACCTTGAATGCAGCCCATGCTTGGGTGGGCGCGGCTCAATCGAAGAATCGCAGGCCGATTGCCGTACCGCTCAACGCGACAGCGCTGGAAGTCTTGCGGCGACAGCTCGGCAAGCATCCGCAGCGGGTGTTTACCTACTTGGGAAAACCGCTGGCGAGGGCCAGCACACGAGCTTGGGAGAAGGCGGTAGAACGCGCCGGCATCGAGGACTTCCGCTGGCACGACCTGAGGCACACCTGGGCCACGTGGCATCGCCAAGCTGGAACGCCGACGCACGAGCTGCAGCGACTTGGGGGCTGGCGGTCTTCGGTGATGGTCGAACGCTACGCACATCTCGCGCCCGATCATCTTGCGAAGGCAGCCAATCGCATCGATCCGCTGCTTGGCGGTTACGATTTGGCTACGCTGGAGAAGGCGAAGGGATCAGCAGAACTCCGCTAATCCCTTGTAATAATTGGTGGCCAAGGGCGGAATTGAACCACCGACACAAGGATTTTCAGTCCTCTGCTCTACCAACTGAGCTACTTGGCCATTTATTGCAGCGGCCTCGCGGAGTCGCAAAACTCCGGAGGCCGGATCAGGCGAGTATAGCATCGCGGCGTGATCCGAATCGCGTCGTTTGGTGCCCGCGATCCATCCGCGCTATGCTGTTTGGTTCGAGAACGCCTGCGCGCCAAGGGTCGCGTTGCCCTGACGAGCTTTGGCGGAGTTCGGCGTCCTTCGAAACCGGAAGCCATCGTCACTTTCACGGGCCACAGGGGCCACCAGGAGGGATCAGCATGGCGACTTACATTGTCCTGTCGAGTTTCACCGATCAAGGAATCCGCAACGTCAAGGACACGACCAAGCGAGCCGACGCCGTACGGGAGACGGCCAGAAAGATGGGCGTCACGATGAAGGACATCTACTGGACCGTCGGGAAGTACGACGTCGTCGTGACCTTCGATGCGCCCGACGACGCGTCGATGACGGCGCTCAGCCTGGCGATCAGTTCCGCCGGCAACGTCCGTACGCACACGCTCCGGGCTTTTTCCCGGGACGAGGTGTCGGGAATCCTCGCCAAGCTGGGCAACTAGCGCGTCGACGCGGGAGCGTCGAAACCAGCAGGCAACGGGGCGCGAACGGCGCCCCGCTTCTCTTGCAAACGATCCTGACCCGACGCGAACCGCCGCAAAACGCGCAAGGCCGAACGGCGAGCGACCGCTCATCCTGCCGCGAAGAACTCGGTCAGCTCGCGCAGCGTCGCATCCGGAACTTCTTCCGCGAGGTAGTGCCCGGCTGGCAATGCGCACCCGCGGACGTCGTTCGCAACGGCGCGCCAATCGTCGAGCGGCTTGAACAACCGATTGACGATCCCGCGCTCGCCCCAAAGCACGAGCAGCGGACAGACGATCCGCTGCGCCTCGCCTGCGGCGTCGTGTTCGAGATCGATCGACGCGGCCGCGCGATAGTCTTCGCAGCTCGCATGGATCGTCGCCGGGTCGCTGAAGCAGCGCTCGTATTCGGCGAGCGCGCGAGGATCGAAATGCGCCAGCCCCGTGCCCCATCCGCCCAGCTTGCGATGCAGGAAATGGACCGGATCGGCGCCGATCATCCGCTCGGGAAAATCGAACGGCTGGATCAGGAAGAACCAGTGGTAGTACGCGGTCGCGAACGCCTGGTCGGTGCGTGCGAACATCGTGCGCGTCGGTGAAATGTCGAGCACCGCAACCTGCGACACGGTGTCCGGATGATCGACGCACAGCCGATGTGCGACCCGCCCGCCGCGGTCATGCCCGACCAGCCGGAAGCGCGGATGACCGAGGTCGCGCATCAATTCGACCATGTCGCGCGCCATCGCGCGCTTCGAATACGCAGGCGTGCGACGCGTCCGATGGCGGCTTGCCGGAATCGCCGTAGCCGCGCAGATCGGCGCAGATGACCGTGAACTGGCGCGCGAGCGCGGGCGCGACACGATGCCACATCGCGTGCGTTTGCGGATATCCGTGCAACAACAGCATCGGCTGGCCATTGCCGCCGACGACGCAGCGGATCTCCGTCTCCGAGGTCCGGATGCGATGCGTCGTGAAGCCGGGAAAGAGCGCGCCGTCGGTCATCGACGGGCGGTGGCCGCTGTGATCATTGGATGATGATGGCAGTCGCTTGCGCGGCACCGATTCCCACTGAACCCGCCGCTTCGAGCAAATCCGCCCACGTCTTTTCGTCGATCGGAATTCCACGCTTCAGGCGGTCGGCGCGCGTACGGCGTTCGATGTCGCCGGGCGCCAGTACGGGTTCGCCGGGATTGATCGGCGGCGAAGCCTTGACCCAATCGACGAACCGCAGCGCCTCGCGCGCGACGGCACCGTCCGGCGCGTAGACCGCCGGCGCGATGTAGATCGACAGCATGTTGTTGCGAAGCACCTGATCGTCCGGATCGGAGCTGCGACCGGTTGAAATTGCCCCCGCGAGCAAGTCGGTCGCGATCGACAGGCCCGACCCTTTGTGCGCACCCACGGTCAGCAGTGCACCCCCGTCGTAGAACGCGTTCGGGTCGGTCGTCGGCGCGCCGTCGCGATCGATGATCCAGCCGGCGGGAACTTCCTCGCCCTTGTTCCTCGCCACCATCAGCTTGCCCTCGGCGACGGTGGATGTCGTCACGTCGAGGATGACCGGATCGCCGTTCGCAATGGGCACCCCGATGCAGATGGGGTTCGTCGACAGCCGGCGGTCGCTGCCGCCATACGGTGCGACGCGCTGCGCCCCCGATGTATTGAGAAAATGCAGCGATACCTGTCCGGCCGCCGCCGCCATTTCCGCCCAGTCGCCGACGCGCCCGAGGTGCCCGCAGTTGCGAAGTCCGACCATCGCGATTCCGGTCTTCGCCGCCTTGGCGGTGCCGATCCGCGTCGCATGCTCGCCGATGACCTGGCCGAACCCGCGGTTGCCATCGATGATCGCGATCGTGTCGGTATCGATCACGAGCGTCGGAGCGACATTGGGCCGAAGCGTCCCTTCGCGCACCCACTCGAGATACTTGGCGACGCGGATGACGCCATGCGACTCGTGGCCGACGCAGTTCGCATCGACCAGGCGCCTCGCCACGGTATGCGCCTCTTCCTCGTCGCAGCCCGCGCCGCGCATGATTGCCGACACGAGCGTGACGAGCTTGGCTGCGGGCAGAATCATCCGGCGATCCGCGCGAGCGTGGCGCGTGCCCGGTCGAGACCGGATCGGCGGAAGCCCGACGTCGGCGATGGCGCGACGCCCGTCGAGCGCGCACAATCGTTCGTTGTGAATCCAGGGAATTCCACGGACATATTCTCCTGGCGGGCAGTGGATTTTTTGCACGCATTATAGGTCGCGGCGCAAGGCGTGCGCCGGCGCAACGTCCGGCCCGAGCGTACGAACGCGCGTTGAGGGCGCGTCCGGGAATCAAGTCAAGTCCGTCGACTGAAAGAACGTCCGGGACGCCCCCGCTGTCGAATGTGCTTTGGGAGACTGCCATGACCAGGGTTCGCTTCCTCCGCCGGCATGCGCTCGAGCGGGCGCTCCGGGTCGCCATGGCGGTCGCCCTCACGCTGCTGGTCGCGTTCCCCGCTTACGCGGCGGATGCCGCCGAGCCTCCGGCTGCTGCCGCGACCCCGCCGCGCGGGAATGCGGACACCCCTTCGTCAAGCCGCCAGGATGCCGAAAAGCTCTTTCGCGCGATCGTCAAGGTGTCGACCCGGTCGGTGCCGGATGCGCATTCCGCCGAATCGCTTGGCACCGAACGCGAAGGCACCGGTGTTGTCATCGGCGAGAACGGTCTGGTGCTGACGATCGGTTACCTGATCGTCGAGGCCGACGACATCAAGATCACCGACGCGAAGGGGCGAACGCTGCCGGCGCAGCTGGTCGGCTACGACCACGTGAGCGGATTCGGGCTCATTCGCGCGCTCGTCCCGCTCGACGCAACACCGATTCCGCTGGGCGATTCGGGCAAGACCACCGAGCGCGAGCCGGTGATGATCGCCAGCGCCGGCGATGACGGCACCGCGTTCGCGTGGATCGTGTCGAAGCGCCCGTTCACCGGAAACTGGGAATACCAGCTCGACTACGCGCTGTTCACGAGCCCGCCCGCCGCGAACTGGAGCGGTGCCGCGCTCATCGACCGCGACGGCAAGCTGCTTGGCATCGGCTCGCTGATCGTCCGCGACGCGACCACCGAGGATCCGAAGCTGCCCGGCAACGTGTTCGTGCCGATCGACTTGCTGAAGCCGATTCTCTCCGACCTCGTCAAGCAGGGGCATCGATCGGGTCCGGCGCGTCCCTGGCTCGGCGTCGCGGCCGACGAATTGCAGGGCCATCTGCTGGTCACGCGCGTGTCGCCCGATGGTCCTGCCGATCGCGCGGGCGTCAGCGTCGGCGACATCATCCTCGGTGTCGGCACGGATGCGGTGAGAACGCAATCGGAGTTCTACGACCGCATATGGTCGAGCCGGCACGCCGGTGACGAAGTTCCGCTCAAGGTGCTGCAGGGCGTCGACGTCAAGGACATCCGGATCCGCTCGATCGATCGCGTCGACTACTTCCGTCCGCAGTCGTCGATCTGAGCGACGCCGCCGGCATTAGCGGCCCGCGCTGCGGAGCAGCGCCGGGCCCCACGTGCGAATAATCGCTGCAACGCCGCCGCGCGGCAATCTTGGCGGTTCGCTAGAATGCGCGCTCTTCGCGGCCACACGCGATCGCGTGCGGCGGCCGTCCGCCCCGCCGTCACTTCGATCCCCCCGATCCCCATGCCTCTCTTCGCGCTGACGATTTTCGCGAGTGCGTTCCTGCTGTTCCTCGTGCAGCCGATCATCGCCAAGCAGATCCTGCCGTGGTTCGGCGGATCGGCCGCCGTGTGGACGACGTGCCTGGTGTTCTTTCAGACTGCGCTGCTCGCCGGCTACGCGTATGCCGATCTGGTCGTTCGGCGGCTCGCGCTCCGCAACCAGGCGATGGCTGCACGTGCGCGCTGCTCGCGGTCAGCGTCCTCGCGCTGCCGATCATTCCGGCCGCGCCTTCTGGAAGCCGGGCGGGAGCCGAAAATCCGCGCTGGCTGATCCTCGGCCTGCTGGCGGTCACGCTCGGCCTGCCGTATTTCCTGCTGTCGACGACCAGCCCGCTGCTGCAGGCGTGGTTCGCGAGGCGCTATCCCGGACGCAACCCGTACCGGCTGTTCGCGCTGTCCAACCTCGCGTCGCTGCTGGCGCTCGTCGCCTATCCGTTCGCGATCGAGCCCTGGATCCCGACGCGGATCGCAGGCCTACGCGTGGTCCGCCGGCTACGCCGGCTTCGTCGCGCTGTGCATCGCGACCGCGTGGCGCAGCGTGCGCTGCGAGCGCGCGCGGCTCGCGGTCCGGCCGCTGCTCGCGGCCATGTCACGCTCGCCGCCGACGCATTGGCGGACGCGACGGCAATGGATGGCAACCGCTACGCCCAGGCGCCCGGCCTCGCGCGAGACTGCTGTGGTGCGCACTCGCCGCGACCGGCAGCGTTCTGCTGCTGGCGGTCACGAACCACATCACGCAGAACATCGCCGCGGTGCCGCTGCTGTGGATCGTGCCGCTGACGATCTACCTGTCGACGTTCATCCTGAGCTTCGAAGGCAGCGGCTGGTATCCGCGCGCGGCATTGCTTCCGCTGGTCGCCGCGGCACTCGGCGTCATGGCCTGGTCGCTCGCCGATTCGCGGCTCACCCACGAGCTCGAATTGCAGGTCGGCGTGTTCTGCGCCGGACTCTTCCTCGCCTGCATGTTCTGCCACGGCGAGCTCGCGCGGCTGAAGCCCGCGCCACGGTATCTGACGCGCTTCTACCTGATGGTGTCGCTCGGCGGCGCGATTGGCGCTGCGCTGGTCGGCCTCGTCGCGCCGCTGGTCCTCCCGGCGCATTTCGAGCTCGCGCTCGGACTGATCGCCTGCACGGCTCTGCTCGCATGGCAGGTGCGCGCCGACGCGCGCGTGTTCGCAATGCTGGCAATCGTCGCGGGGGTCATGACGATCGGTTGCGCAATCTGGTCGATCATCGATTTCTACGAATCGACGATCGTCACCGCGCGCAATTTCTACGGCGTGCTGCGCGTTCAGGAGACCGGCACGACGACGTGAACCGGCACCGCACGCTGGTCCACGGCACGATCATGCATGGGCAGCAGTATCTCGCGCCCGGATTTCCAGCGGCGTCCGACGAGCTACTACACGACGACGTCGGGCATCGGCCGCCTGCTCGAAACACTGCATCCGCGCAAGGAGCCGCTGCGGGTCGGCGTCATCGGGCTCGGCACAGGAACGCTCGCCGCTTACGGGACCCCGGGCGACCTGTACCGCTTCTACGACATCAATCCGGCGGTAATCGCGATCGCCAAGCGCGACTTCACCTACCTTGCAAAAGCGAAGCGCACATCGAGACGCCGCTCGGTGACGCACGTCTCACGCTGGAGCGCGAGCCGCCGGCGACCTCGACCTGCTCGCGATCGATGCGTTTTCGAGCGATGCGATCCCGGTGCATCTGATCACGTCGGAAGCGCTCGCGCTGTACGCCCGGCACATCAAGCCGGACGGCGTGATTGCGTTCCACGTCACCAACCGTTACCTCGACCTCGTTCCGGTCGTCGCCGCGCTCGCGGCCGCGCACGACATGCAGGCGGTCTGGATCCACGACGAGGGCGAGGACGTGCTCGCAAGCCGCAGCGACTGGGTGCTGGTCTCGAGCAATCGCAAACTGCTCGAGCAACCGCGAATTGCGGAGGCCGCAAGCGAAATCACGCCGCATCCCGACTGGCGGCTGTGGACCGACGATTTCAACAATCTGTTCCAGGTGCTACGCAGGTAGCCCGACGAAGTGCAAGTCGCCGACGGCCCGGGCGATGCAGTGGGCGGCGGGCAATGCGGCGCTTCGGCAGGACTAGAATGCCTTCATGAGCGCGCCCATCGCCATCCCGATTGACGATCGCGCAACGTATCGGTCGATCGTCCGGCCGGCGCGCGCGCGCTATATCGAAGTGCTCGACCAGCGCGCCCTGCCCCATGCGGTTGTCAAGACGAAGATCGCGAGCGCCGATGCTGCCGCGCTGGCCATTCGCAAGATGACGGTACGCGGCGCACCGCTGATCGGCGCCGTCGCCGCTTACGGACTCGCCCTGGCGCTCGACCACGACGCGAGCGACACGGCGCTTGCGCGCGCGCATGCGGCGCTCGATGCGACGCGGCCCACGGCGGTCAACCTGCGCTGGGCGCTCGATCGCGTGCGCCGCTTCGTGACGCCGCTGCCGGTCGACGCGCGCGCCGATGCGGCGTGGCGCGAAGCCGACGCGATCTGCGCCGAGGATGTGGCGATCAATCATGCGCTCGGCGTGCATGGACTCGAGCTGCTGCGCGACTTTGCGCGCAGGCGCTCCGGCCCCGTCAACGTCATGACTCACTGCAATGCCGGTGCGCTCGCTACCTGCGGATGGGGAACGGCCACGGCACCTCTTTTTCTCGCGCATGCCGAGGGACTGGCGCTGCACGTGTGGGTGAGCGAGACGCGGCCGCGGATGCAGGGAGCCAACCTCACTGCCTGGGAGATGCAACAGCGCGGCATTCCGCATACGCTGTTCGTCGATAGTGCGAGTGGTCTGCTGATGCGCCGCGGCGACGTCGACCTCGTGCTCGTCGGCGCCGATCGCGTCGCTCGCAACGGCGATGTCTGCAACAAGATCGGGACGTACGACAAGGCCCTCGCCGCGCACGACAGCCACGTGCCGTTCTACGTCGCACTGCCGTCACCGACGATCGACTGGAACGTTGCCTCGGGGGACGCGATTCCGATCGAATCGCGTTCGGCCGACGAGGTGCTGACGGTCATGGGGCGCGACGAATACGGACAGACCGGTACCTTGGCACTCGCGCCAGCGGGTACGCGTGCCGTCAATTTCGCGTTCGACGTGACGCCCGCGCGCCTGATAACGGGGCTGTTGACCGAACGCGGAATCGCGCGCGATGCGCAGTGGCTGCCCGCCATGTATCCGGAACACGCGCATGCCGCCGCCTGATTCGCTCGCGCTGCGCGACCGGATCATCGCCACGGCGCGGGAGATGAACGCGCTCGGCATCAACCGGGGCAACGCGGGGAATGTCAGCGCGCGGATCGACGCCGGCTTCCTGCTGACGCCGAGCGCAATGCCCTATGTGGAGATGCAACCGCCGGACATCGTCGCGATGGATCGCAAAGGCGTCGCGTCCGGCGTGCGCGCGCCCTCGTCCGAATGGCGATTTCACCGCGACATCTACGCGGAACGACCGGATGTCGGCGCAATCGTGCATGCGCATGCGCCGTTCGCAACGGCGCTCGCGTGCCTCGACCGCGGCATCCCGGCCTTTCACTACATGATTGCCGTCGCGGGCGGCAGCGATATCCGTTGCGCGCCCTACGCCACGTTTGGCACGCAGGAACTGTCCGACCACGCTGTCCGCGCGCTCGAAGGGCGAACCGCGTGCCTGCTCGCGCATCATGGAATGATCGCGGTGGGCGAATCGCTAACGGCCGCACTGGCACTGGCCGTCGAAGTCGAGACGCTCGCGGAAATGTATTGGCGCGCGCTGCAGATTGGTGAACCGAAGTCGTTGACGTCCGACGAAATGGCGACGGTCATCACCAGATTCGCCACATACGGCCGCATCTGAGCCTGCATAGCGTTCGTGTGCACTACACGGCGGTCAGCACAGCATGCTCGGCCGTGTCGACGAGACTCCGGTTCCAGGGTACGAACGGCGGCTGGGGCACGGGCGTTCTATGGTACGTTCCTTGCACCATCGTACCGACAAATCTCCAACGGAGCCACGCAACATGCGCAAGACCACGTCAATCCTCGCGGGACTCGCATTCGCCGCAACCGGCGGTCTTGCCCATGCGCAATCGACCGCCGCCGCGGGCTCGGTCGTGGTCGTCCCGCTGCTCGCAGACACAGTGTCCTACGCGAGCGAGGTCACCGTGCGCAACCCGAATCCGCGCACCGATAACGCTGAACGTGAAATTCTACGAAGCCACCAATTCGTCGACGCCCGGCTTGCGTGCGTGCAGCCAGCTCGTCGTGGCCGCCTTCGAGTCGACGCCGTTCACGCCAGTCAGCCAGTGCACGCTCGGCGCCGGCGGCCATTTCGGCATGCTGGTGCTCGAAGACGCGGCGGCACAGCAGACGGATGTCTTTTTCGCCTATTCCCGGACACAGACCCCGGGCGGCAATGGCTTCAGCGTCGAAGGCTTTCCCATCGGTGCGTTTTCGGGCGCGCCCGCCGACGTCATCGGTCTCAAGCGCCAGGCGGCCGCACCGGTCTATCAGTCGAACTGCTTCGTCGGCGCGCTGGCCGAAGGACTCAGCTATCAGATCATCCTTCGAGACGGCACGACCAACGCGATCATCGGCAGCATCCGATCACCGGCTCGCTGCATGCCGTTCGAGATGACGCGAATCCTCGATATCTTCAGCGTCAACGGTGCGAATGCGCCCGCCGGCGATTATTCGAACGTCCGCGCCAATTTCAGCATCACGAGCGGCGGTGCGCCGGCGATGGTCGGCTTCTGCACGGTCCAGGAAAACACGTTTTTCGGCGCCGACTTCCGCATTGCAAAATCGACGGACGCGCTGAACAACGGCCAGAAAGCGGGTCGCCTGCATCGGAATGGACAACTGCAGCGACGCACGCCCAGCGTCGCGCAGCCGGAGCAGATCCTCGACGTCGCGCAGAAGAACATCTATTCGATGATCATCACGCAACCTGATTTCGTCAGCTGCAATCTCGTCAGCACGCGGCTTGCCGATCTGCAGATGCAATTGCGTCAATGGGGTGATCCGCTTACCGCACCCGTCTTTGCGGCCGGGTCGGGATTCAGCAGCGGAGGCACGGGCCTGACGTCGTTCTACGTCTATACCGGCGCCCGCAATGCCGTCAACGGCGGTACGGCGTCGCGGTGGTTCATCGACGTTTCGTTCCGAACGGGTGGCAACGCGACGACTCCGATCGATTTCGGCATCACCTGCCGCTCCGGTAACGGCGTCGAAGTACCGTGGT
The DNA here is from genome assembly GCA_963718905.1 of uncultured Pseudomonadota bacterium. Lineage (GTDB taxonomy): Bacteria > Pseudomonadota > Gammaproteobacteria > Burkholderiales > Casimicrobiaceae > VBCG01. Next base: position 150,168 of record CAVRAF010000010.1, on the reverse strand, counting down.
TCCGCGGCACCGCTCTCAAGGACTTCTGATCACGTCAGACGACGTCCGGGCCGGACTTGCGCAGCATGTAGATCCATGTCGGCGCGACGCGAGCGGCGACGCCGCTCGACAGGTCGACGACCCTACGAAGGATGGCGGGCAATCGTGCAAGCTGCGGGAACCCGAATCGCTCCGGCGCCCGCAGCATCGCGGGTGAGATGAACTCGACCTGCTCGAACGGCCGGAACAGCCCGCGCAGTCGCCACGGCGCCACGAATTGCTCGTCGTAACTGCTGCCGCGTCCGGCTGCCCGCACCCACGCGCTTGCCGCGCCGCGCGGCAGCCACGACAGAAACGGCAGCCGATAGTGCGGCTCGACCAGCTGCAGCGTGTGCCCGGCCGCGAAATAGCAGACACCACCCCGGCGTAGCACGCGATGCACTTCGGCTACCAGCCGGGCGGGGTTTTCGACGTGCTCGTAGACGTGGTTGCAGACTGCCGCGTCGAAGGTGCTGTCGGCAAACGGCAAATACTCGGCCGACGTCGTCACGAACCACGCACGGCCTTCGCGTCGACGCGCATACTCCAACGACTCGAGGTCGACATCCACGCCGATGACAGACGCCGCCGAGGCTGCGATTTCCTCGGTGATCATTCCGGCGGAACAACCGATGTCGAGTATGCGCGACTCCGCAATGTCGATGCCGCCGAATTCAGCCAATGCGGCGACGATGCGCCGACCGCGCAGTCGCCGCCCCTCCGGCGCATCAGGAATCCGTAGCGGTCGACGGGTCGTCGAGGAGGCGGTTCTTCGCTGCTCATCCCGATCCCCGCGCTGCCTGGGCGGTGATTCTCTCGAATAGCTGTTCGTACGCGTCGATGATCGCGTTCCAACCGCGATTCTTCCTCACGTATTCACGTGCGGATCTCGCCCGCCCGGATCGTTCCCGCAGCGTCGCGCAGCCGCGCATCGATGGCGCGAATCCACGCGCGTGCGTCCTTGGACGAGACGAGCGTACCCGAATAACCGTCGTCGATGGCGGCGCACAGTCCCTCGATGTCGGCCGCCACCACCGCGCAGCCGGCGGCGGCGGCCTCCAGCGCGACGATCCCGTAGCCTTCGATGTCGTTGTCGACGGCGACATTCGGCATCACGCAAATGGCGGCGCGCGCAAACCATGCGGCTTTTTCCGCGTCCGACAGCGCGCCGAGCCAACGCAGCCGATCCGCACGCCGGCCTTTCGCGCGGCTGCGATGATCGACGCGCGCTCGGGACCGTCGCCGAGCACGGCAAGGTGCAACCCGGCATGCTGGGACGCGAGCGCCGGCAGCACGTCCGCCACGAACCACGCCAATCCCTTGCGCCGAACCAAGCGGCCGACGAACAGCAGACAATTCATGTCGCGGGATCCGGGTGCCGGCGATCGATTTGGAACGTCGATCCGACACCGATGACGCTCGTCCGAACGGCCGGCACACCCGCACCGATCGCGGCTGCGCGTGTGGCTTCGCTGATGCACACGTAGCGATCGAATCCGCGGAGAAACAACCTGCGCCATATCCGGTAGGCAACCGACCCGTACACGACGTCGAGTCCGTGAACCGTGACGACCGTCGGTACGCCGAACGCGCGCGCGATCATCGCGAGCGGTGCAAGCACCGGATCACCGACGTGAAGCAGCGTGACCCGCCGCGCGCGCATCCGACGAACAGCCGGATGGCCGCCGTCAGAAAGAAGACGGGCAACGCCGATTGTCCGCGCGCGCATCGCCACCACCGTCACGGGCGCCTCCGCGACATCCGCGTCGTGAGCTCGATACGAGAGCCGCTCCATGCCGCCAACCGCCGGTGGATATTTGCGCGTGATGAACCACCAGCCCGGGTGAGCGCGCGCCACTGTCCCGCGCGGCCGTTGCGCTCACGATCGGTCGATGTCCGGGCGCGCATCGGGACCGGCGTCGAAGCGGCGTCGCCGGCCCTCCAGGCGCAGTTCCTCGAGCAGGCGGCGGTTTATCGCGAGGAGATCGCCCAGCAGCGCGACCACGACCAGCGCACCGCCGACGCCGAACAGCATCGCGGCGACGACGAGGCTCTGCAGATGCCCACCCTCGCCGCCGGATTCGACAAACAGCCACACGAAGCGCGCGACGAGTGCCAGCGCGACCGCGATGGCGACAACGGCGGGAACGACAAAGAACCGGAACGGACGATAGACGACGAACATGCGCGCGAGCCCGGTCCCGGCGCGCCACACGTATTGCGCATTGCTTCGCGCGAGTCTCGAGGGACGCAGTGACGCGATTGACCCGCACGGGTACCGAGCAATGCGCAATCCGCGCTGCACCGCCTGGACGATCGTTTCGAGCGTGTAGGTGTAGCGCGAAAAGACGCCGAGCTGCAACGCGGCTTCCCGCGAATAGGCACGAAAGCCGCTGGTCGCGTCGGCGACATTTGCCCCGACAGGCGGCGCACGACCCACGAGCCGGCGCGCTGCAGCCATCGCTTCGTCGTCGAGAATCCGGGCATTTCGCCGATCGGGCGCACGCCGATCACGATGTCGCGCCTCGCCTCGGATCACCGGCTCGACCAGACGGACTACGTCTGCACCGCAGTATTGGTTGTCGCCGTCGGTATTGACGATCACGTCCGCGCGAAGCGCCAGCGCCGCCTCGATGCCGTCATGAATGCAACGGCGAGGCCGCGCGTCGTCGGCAGCCGAACGACCCGCGCGCCCAGCGCGGCCGCGGCATCGGCCGTGCCGTCCGAGCTGCCGTCGTCGACGACGACCACCACGATTCGTCGACGCCGCGAATGGCCGTCGGCAGTCGCGCCGACGTCGCCGCGAGGGTCTGCGCCTCGTCGAGGCAGGGAATCTGGATGACCAGTTTCATCGGAGTGCGTTACGTTCCGTTCCGTCGCGCGCAATCGTCGCCTTGGGCGAGGGAATTGTAACGGGCATCGTCACGCTACTGTCGTCTCCACGCTCGGAGAACCATGTGACGCCCTCGAGCACGAGTCCGAGGTGCATTTCGTAACGGCCGGGCGGCAAATGTCGCAACGGCTCCGCGTCGAAGTCCGCGACGACGGGCGTCGTCCAATGCTCGCGCGGCCGTAGCGAGTACGGCAATTCGACCCGTTGCTCCACCATGCGTTGCGAATCGCCGGGTCGCGTCCAGTAGATGCCCAGGGCAACCCACGTCGTGGTCGCGGCCGCGTCATCCAGCGCCGTCCAGGTTGCGTCGCCCAAATTCTCGACATCCGCGCGGAAAGCGAGCGATCGAGCGTCGTCCGGCGCATTCGATCCCGCGCGTCGCACCACGAGCCCGGCGCGGAAATCGCTCCCGGGCGATTGCGTCGAAAGCGCCGGCGGCTGGCCATCGAGCCAGCGAATCGCGCGTACCGACACACCGAGCGAGCGCCGGTCGCGTCCACTCGCCGTATCGCCTGGCACGAAGGTACCGCCATGCAACACCAATCGATGCTGGCTCGTGATCGAGCTGTCGACCGGAAATTGCCATCGGGCCTCGCCGGGTCGCATTGTCCCGTTGAACAGCGGAACGCCGTCCAGTTCGATCGTAAGCGGCTGCGGATCGGGCGATGCGGACGCAAGACGTATCTCGAGTCGAGGCGCTTTCGACGCCGGCAACGTCAGCCGCGCATCGCCGTTCGTCCAGCGCACCACCATTCCCGGCGCAAGCTCATCCCGATAGAACCCGTGGTCTGCGAGTCGCCAATCGCGGGCCGACCCCGCGTTCGGCGGCGCCGGCCCGCTCGCAATGCCCGCCACGCGTGATGCAAAGAAATGCGTGGTCTCGTGCGCACGGATTCGCGCAAGCGGATGCATCGTCGGCGCGAGATAGTCTCGCGACAACGCCATCGATACGGGCGGCGAGAGATCGAGACCATTCAGTCCCTCGAAGCTCGTGTGCAAGAGCGTGCAGCTTCGCTTGCCGCACGCAGACCAGAACAAGCGGCTCGCCGGATCGACCTCGACCGACTCGTCACGAAGCGGCAGCACCTCGCGCCCGAACCCCAGAGCGAGCGTTGTCGCAAGCCCTTCGAGGTCGCGGACGACCAGCGGGCCCGGAGGCAATGCGGCGTCGATCGATCGGAGTTGCGCGGTCACGCCGGCGTTCTCACTGAACTGAAGTGTCGATCTTTGCAGCAGCAGCAGCCATGCAGCGAGCGTGAGCGCGGCGATCTGCGGCAGGTGCCGCAGTCGCCATCCCATCGCAATGTGAAGTGCCGATTGCAGGCCGTAGCCGGCCATCAGAATGAAGAGCGGAAATACGAGCGGCACCATGCGACGGATCGCCCACGGGTGATCCGGGCTGACCCTCGGTGCCGACAGGTAGATGAGGCCCGTTCCGACGGCGAGCACGAAAATCAGTAGCGTCGCAGCGTTGCTGCCGCCGCGGACCGTCCGCTGGATCTTCAGCAGCACGCCGGCAAGAGCGAGCACGAGGCACGGCCACCCGAGGTACGCCGCGACGTTCTGTAGCGACTCTTCCCGGTAATCGCGCGTGCCGGCGAGGATCGATCCTCGATCGGCAATCACCGCGAACGGTCCGACATGGGGCCGTACGAAACATGCGTACGCAAACAGCATAGCAAGCGCCACGCACACGGCCGTCGCGATAACGAGGCGCGAGCGAGTGTTCGACAGCGGTGCGAAGGACCCCGATAAGGCGAGTGCGTAGCCGACGCCGCCGATGGCGCTCGCCGCCGGTGCGAGAAGCAGAAATCGCAGGTGATCGCCAACGTACGCGGGCGACGCATGTGCGAGCAGCGCAATGGCAACGGATTGACCGATGAGGACACATGCGCCCAAACGGAATAGCCCGGCGGCGTGACGACGGTCGCGCAGCCAGACGGCGGACACCAGTGCCGCCAGCGTCAGCAACGGCGCAATGACGATCGTATCGAGTCGCACCAGCGCCGCGAGTGCAAGGAGTCCGGTGGCCAGCCACAGGCGCCTCGCGCCGCCTGCACGCAAATACTCGACCGCGAGGAGCAATCCGGCGAGCGCTACGAGCATACCGAGCGGCTCAGCCAGGTTGATCCGCGCGATCCATACCTGCGCCGGATTGAGCGCGAACAGCACGAGCGCAAGCAGCGCAACCGAGCGGCGAAGGCCGCGACGCGCAAGCGCATGGAACACTGCGCCGCCGGCAACGGCGAACAGCAGATTGATGCGGTAAAGCACTCCATCGTCGCCGACCGCGTGCAGTTGCGCGATCCATGCCGGCAGCAGCGCAGAGAATTGCGGGCGCAGCTCGTCGGCGGCCGGGATGCCAGGAAGGTGAAACGGCATGCCGCTTACGAATGGTTCGAACAATCCCGACGCGCGCGCCAGCGCATTCGGTGCGGCGATCTGAACGGTGCCGCTTCGTGCGAGCGCGAGACCCGCGAGCGTATAAAGTCCCTCGTCGCGGCTGCCGATCAACGTCTCCGCGGCAGCCAGCGAATAGACGACGGCGGCAAGCGCGAGAACTGCGAGCACGTCCCACCGCTGCCCGAGCGCAGCGCGCAAATCGTGCCGGTACACGCGCACTCGATGATTCGCAAGGAGCGCGAGCGCGACAACCGTAACGAGCCAGCCGAACGCGCCATTCCAGCGGACATCGAAATGGCCAATCGATGCCATCCATGCAAACGGAATCGACCAGAGCGCAACGGACAGCGGCACCGCGAGCGCGATCGCATCGCGCGCACGGACGTCAGCGAGAAAGCGCGAAGCAACGAGACCGAGCGGCAGCAGCGACACGAAGACGCCGCTTGACAACAAGCTCGCGCCGACGCTCACCGGACGTCGATCGGTCCGGCGCTCATGCCGAGCTGATCGTCAGGCGCACGAGGCCAATGCCGAGACGCCGAGGGTCCTGAGAATCGCCGAGCTCACGCGGCGGCGCCGGATGCGGCGGCACGATCTCGAGCCACAGCGGCGCCTGCTGTAACGCGTACGTCGCAATGGCAGTCGAATCATGCGCATCAAATCGCAGCTCGGTTTCGTGACCGCCGATCCGCACTCGGATAGGTTGCCCCACGTTGGGACCGAATGCGCGCGCCGTCAGCGCAAGCGACCCGCGGGCGGGCAGTGGGTCCCTAAAGCGAATTTCCACCTGAGGATGCACGTCGGCGTCCGACCATCGACCCCACTGCTCGCGCCCCGAGAGACCTTTGATCGTGTGGATTGCCGGGGATAGCCACGCTTGCGAAAAGTCGATCTGTCGAACCGTCGGCGCCGAGGATCTTTCGGAGCCCGCACCGTTGCTCCGCCAGCTACGCAACCATCGGCCGTCGACTATCGCGGACAGGAGCGCATCGACGGTGTCGCGCCAACGCTTCGCGCTGATGCGCGTGGAATCGGGAATGCTCCGCGTCGTCGGCGGCGCGCTTCCAGGCGGTGAGTGCGCGCGCCAGCACGTCGGGCGAGGGGCCACTGAAATATGTCGCGTGCTCGCCGGCAACCTCCCGGAACACGGGCAGGTCGCGCAAGAGCAACGGAACGCCGTGCCGCGCCGCTTCGATCAGCGGCAGGCCGTAACCCTCGCCGAGCGACGCGGCGAGCAAGACGTCGACATTCGCATAGAGCATGTCGAGCCATTCGTCGCTTGCGCCCTCGTACCAGAATAGCCGATGTCCCTGTTCACGATGCCCGCGCATCCGGTCCGCAAGCTCGTCGACCATCCAGCCCTGCTTCCCCACGACGACAAGATTCCAGTCGGCGCCCCCGCGCCAGAGCGATTCGAACGCGGCGAGCGCCTGCGCGTGACCCTTGCGGGGTTCGACAGTCCCCACGATTAGCGCGCTCGGCCGCGATGCGATCGCTTCGAGTGCACTGTTGGAGCCCGCGGGAAGGCCTTTGCTCGGCAGGCTGCGCTCGAGGTCCGCGCCGAGTGGAAGAACCCCGATGTTCAGCGCGGACACACGCTGTGGTCCATGCGCTTGCAGCCAGCCGACGAACTCGTCGGCGACGGTGCTCGAAATGCACAGCACGCCATCCGACACGTTGGCCACCGCGCGAAGCCATGCGCCGTGCATCGCGTCGATGCCCGGTGGGTAGAAATCAGGCCGCAGGATCGGCAACAGGTCGTAGACGACGAACGTAACCATAACGCCAAGCGTCCGATAACGCTGCAGGACGGGCTCCTGATCCGGCACGATGTTCGCCGCCCAGTCGAGGCCGATAAAGACGTCGCCTGGCGCGACGTCGATCGGCGTATCTTCGGCGATGTCTGCGGGCAGGTCCAGCCATTGACAAGTGAACCGCCTTGCATAGACGTAACACTGGTGAGCCGCTATCACGGGCTCGACACGAAAGCCGTCCGGCGCGCGCTCGATCAACTCGCGTAATACGGCGCGAACGACCCGCTCGATCCCCGTGCGCAGATCCTGGCTTGCGAGGATCGAGATGTCGACGAATAGCTGGCGCGCGGCGGGACGTCGCAGGTTGATCGCGATGCTTTGCGCCGCGGCGCGCCAGTCCATTGGCTCCGGCGTCGGTTCCACGTCGATCGTTGCGACCGATCGCACGAGGCGAGCGTAACGCGCACGACGTCCGTTGTCGGCGAAGTATTCGAGCGCATCGCGAAGGGCGGCGGCGACTCGCACCGGATCGCGATCGCTGGCGATGTACTGGCGCGCGTTGCGACGCAATCTCTCGCGAATGCCCGCATCGGACGCGAGAAGAGTCAAGGCATCGGCGAGCGCTGCCTCCGAAAAATCGTCCGGCATGCGCATCAGGACGTCGTCCGGCAACTCGCCGAGCGACCCGGACGCATTCGTGACGAGCGGAATTCCGTGCGCGAGGCAATCGAGCACGGTTCGCGATGTTTCGCCGCGCGTAATGCCACGGAGCTGTATCGCAGCGTCAGCCGCCAACAGGTATCCGCCGAAGGTCGCGGCGTCGACATACCCTGTAACGTGCGTACGAGCGGACGAGGCTGCCATTCGACACCGCAGCCGCTTGCCATAGTCGCCGCCGTGATTCTCGCCGACGAATGTGAACGAGCAACGCGGATCGGCGGCAAGCGGTGAGGCAAGCCACGCGTCGAGGATCCGATCGTCCTGCTTCGTCGGGTCGATGAAACCGAAGCTGCAGAACAGCAGCTCGTCCGGCGCGACGCCAAGCGCATGCCGTGCCGCTTGGCGCCCGACCAGGTCGGGCAGGCGTCTCACCTGCGGGATACGTCGCCAATCCTCCGAATGAATCCGAAACGATTGCGACGCCAAATCCATCGCATGCACCGAATGCACGATGATGCCATTCGCGTCTTCCAGCAGCCGCCAGCTGCACGCGTAGGTGTCGATGGCCGCTTCCCGACCGAGATCGCGTTCCGCGATCAGTCCGGCGTAGCCGTGCGACTCGAATAGCGCGCGCGAATAAATACCCGGCTCGATTCCATGCACATCCATCCAGTTCAGCACGCCGCCGACATGGACGTCGTGCAGTACGATGGTTCCCGGATGACGTTCGAGCAATCCGAACATTTGGCGATGAAACGGTGAATTGCCGAATTGATAAAGCGTCCGGTCGTACCAATTGGCGTGCGCGTCGAACCATTCGGTCGCGCGAACCGGCAACTCGCGCAGCTCTGCCGGAAGCTCGACGGTTTTCTGGTCCGTCACGAGTTCGATGCGATAGTGTTTCTGAAGTGCCGCCAGCAATTCCGCGCTGTAGAAGGCGATGCCGGTCCGTTCCGGCGGCAGCGGCGACACGAACGCCAGCGTCGGGCGGTTTGCGGGCGCGGTGGGTGACGTCGCCTTGGACGCCGCTCGAGTCTTGCGCGCATGCGCGTCGCCGAGCGCGTCGCACGCCCGGCGCGCCGTCGCCTCCCATGAAAATTCCGCCGCACGCGCGAGTCCGTGACGTTGCAGCTCCGACCGCAGGTCGAGATTGGTCAATACCGCATGCAGCCGCCCGCCGATCGCGCCGATGTCCGTCGGGTCGAACAGAGCGTCGTCGCGGGCAATCACTTCAGGAATGCTCGTCGTATTGGATCCGATGACCGCGGCACCGCACGACATCGCTTCGAGGACCGGCAGGCCGAACCCTTCGTGCAGCGAAGGAAACGCGAACACCGCGCAGTCACCGTAGAGCGCGGCAAGGTCCGCATCGTCGGCATAACCCGTGAAGAGCAGCTCCGTTGCACGCAACCCGACGCGCTCGCCTGTGCGTCGCAATTCGCCGCGTTCGTGTTCGTCGATATGTCCGACCAGCACGAGCTGATGATTCCCGCGTATGTCGGGCGACAACGTCGCGTAGGCGACAATCAGGTTGCGCACGTTCTTGCGCTCGTCGAATCCTCCCGCGTAGAGCGCGTACGGACCCGTGATGCCGTGGCGCGCCCGCATCTCGCACAGCGCCTTCTCGCCAATCGTCGGCGGACGAAAGCACGCGTCGGCCGCCGTCGAAATGACGGCGATCCGGTCGGCCGGGATGCCGAGAGCCGCGTGCGCTTCGGCCCGCGCATGTTCAGAGATGGCGAGCAACAGATCGGCGCGGCGGAGCGCCGCGAGCTTGCGGTCATACCAGGCACGCGCTTGCGGCGTTGCAAGGACGCCCGGCCGAATGAGCGGAATCAGATCGTAGAGCGTAGCGGCCGCGACCCGATCCGGCGCGGCGAGAATCGATGTCGTCGCGTCGTCGACGAAACCTTCAAAGAGGCTCGACAACAGGACGACGTCAGGTCGCAGCGCGCACACGTCTGCTTCGCGAATCGCTTCGGCAGCGCGCGCCCGCCAGCAATTGGCCGGGTCGATTTCCGCAACGGGAACGGGTACGGCAAAGACGTGAATTCGCTCGTCCGGAATCGCGCCGCGGAAACGCTCGCGTAGCGATTCGACCGAATCCGGAAACGCCGCGTTGAGCAGGAGCGACAGTTCATGGGCACCCGCAATCGGGACGAATGCCTCTGCCAGCGCAAGCGAGTATCGGCCGATCCCGCGCCCGCGACTCGCACTTTGGCACGGCTGGAGATCGACGAGAATCCGCACTGCCTACCGCTTGTTCGCCGCGCCACCCGCGCGGATCCCGATCCGTTCGCGTTCGCGACGCAGATCACCAAGTACGCGCCTCGCCTCTCCGGAAAGCAGCGCATCGTCGTCCCGCAGGGCGACGTGCGTTGCGGTACGTTGCGCGGCGCCGGTGCGTGCCAGCGATTCCTTGAGCCGGCGCTTGAGGCGCGGCGTGCGATTCAGGACCCGGGCGATGGCATGGCGAAGCGCCGGCGACGCAGCCACGACCTTTGCAATCGCCTGAATCGAATTGACCTTGAAGCGCGTCGACATCATTCGTGCCATCACTTCGTCACGATGGTATCGAGGCGGATTCTAGCGGCTTTCGAGCGATGACGCCCGCATCGCGGGGACCGCCAAGCAATCGTGTCAGCGTCGCGGGCCAGTTTTCGTCGATCGCCGTTTTGCGCATCTCCTCGTCGGGCTGCAGCGCGAGCGATTCGATGATATCGAACCTCGCGAATTCGACGAACGTGTGCAGAAGCGGCGTCGGGATCGGATGCCGATGGGTCGGATCGAGATAAAACGACGACGCGCCGACGAGCACGTTGTCCGGGTTGGGTGTTTCGACGATCAGCAGGCCCCCGGGCACCAGCACGCGCCTGGCCTCGAAAAGCAGTGCCATCAAGGTTTCGGGCGCGAGGTGCTCGACGACATGGAAGGCACTCACGAGCGACGCGGCGCCGTCCGATTGTCGCCGCAGGTATTCGAGTGCGTCGCAGCGTATCGCGTGCAGGCCGCGCGCGACGCAGCGTTCGATGCTGACCGGGTTGTCGTCGATGCCAATCGCGGTGATCCCTTCGCTGCGCAGCAAGTCGAGCCACTCCCCGCGCCCACAGCCCAGGTCCAGCGCCGGGAGGTCGAGCGCAGCGGCATCGAGCGTCGCGACGAACGGCAAGTACACGCGAAGACGTTCGCGAATATCCTCAATTGGGCCGCGGAACTGCGCCTCGACGGCGGCGTGGAACCACGCGGCGCTGTCGTCGCTTGCAAGGTCGGGAAGGGCGGGAAACGGGGGGGCGATCGTCCGGAGTCGGGCGCGCAATGAATCCGCGGTAGCCTCAAGCTGGCGTATCGCGCTCCCTAGGGACTCCGCCGATCGTGCGGCCGAGTCCAGGCGCGAGGTGAGGCCGGAAATCTCGAGCCGAACGCCGTCGCGTACTCCACTCGCCTGCTCGCTTTCCGATTCCACGCGGGCCCGCAGCGATCGCAGTTGCGCGGCCAGCTCACGCAATTCCATTTCGCACTGCTCGAGCGCGCGGCGCTGCGGGCCGAATTGCGCCTCGAGCGCCTGGATCGCAACGCCGCGCTGGTCGAGCGCGTGCTGTTGCGCATCGAACTGGATTCCCAGCTTGTCGAGGGCGGCCGTCTGCCGCTCATGCGCGTGACGCTGGGTAACGAATTGCGCCTCGAGCGCATGAATCGCGACCCCGCGCTGCTCGAGCGCGTGCTGTTGCGCATCGAAATGGACTCGCAGCCCGTCGAGCGCGGACGCGTGCCGCTCGAGCGCGTCACGCTGTGCATTGAGCGCCCGCAACGACCGTAGCCAGCGTTGGAACCCCTTCAAGGTCGCCATGCGTCGTCCGAGTCAAGCGGCCGAATGCCGGTGCTTGCGACCGGCAGATTGGCTATTCCGATCCGGTAAGGTTCATTCGCTCGGAGCACCTGGAATACCAGAGCCCGGTCCCACCAATCGTGATTGCGAATCAGGTGGCTATCCGATTCGTGCAATGCAATCGCGATGCTGTAGTGGCCTTCGCCCAGCGCAAGCATGTCGAAAGCGAACTCGCATCGGTATCGCTTGCCGGCCGCGAGTGAAGCCATCGCCGCATTCAAGTGGTACGTGTTGGTGCCGAACGCGTCGTTGCCGACGCGGTCGCGGATCAGGAAGCCCACCGTCAACGATTCGAGCGGAGCGTGCGCCGCCAACGTTACGCGGATCCGGGCGCGGGCATTCGACTGCAGGGCGCGCACCGACGCACCCGATCCGTTGAGCAAGTCCACCGATTCTACCGTGGCCTTGCGGTCGCCCGATCGCGTCCCGGGACGACCCGGCAATGTCGACTCGACGGAGCGGATCTGGTATTCCGCCTCCCGCTTCGCGATCGTCGCGTTGTAATACTCGAGGACCTGGTCAGGCGCGCCGTCTTTCGCGAGCACGCCGCGGTGGAGCAGGAGCGCCCGATCGCACAGTGTACGCACGGCAACCGGGTCATGGGAAACGAAAACGAGCGTTGTCCCCTGACTCCTGAACGTGCGGATGCGTGCTGCACATTTGTGCTGAAAGTATGCATCACCCACGGAGAGCGCTTCATCGAGTATCAGCACGTCCGGGCGGATCGCGGTCGCAACGCTGAATGCGAGGCGGAGTTGCATCCCGCTGGAATAGGTCCGCAGCGGCTGGTCGAAATAATCGCCGATCTCCGCGAAGGCCGCGATCGAAGGCATCGCCTGCGCCATTTCCTCCATGCCGATGCCCATCAGCTGACCGGCGATCAGAATGTTCTGCCTTCCGGTGAATTCGGGATGAAAGCCGATTCCCAGCTCGAGAATCGCCGCAATGCGGCCAACGCGCGCGATCGCGCCCTCGGTCGGCGTCGTGACCCCGGTGATGAGCTTCAGCAGCGTGCTCTTGCCGGCACCATTCTGCCCAACAATGGCGACTGACTCGCCACTATCGATCGTCGCATCGACGTTGCGCAGTACCCAGATCTTTTCGTGTCGCGGGCGCCTTGGCCGGAACATCTCGATGAGACGGTCCCGCGGATGTGCATAGCGGCGATACGCCTTGCCGACGTTCGAAAGCGCCACCGCAGGCATCAGAGCTCGTCCACGATGTCGTCGGACTGCGACCGGAACGCGACCAGTCCGGCAACGCAGAGGAGTACCGCGATCACCAGGGGCCCCGCGAGCGTCGGCCAGGCCGGCGTCTGGCTCTCGGTGAAGATTCGGTGCAGGCCGGCAATCATTGGTGTCACCGGATTGAACGAGAGCCATGTCCGGATGAATTCGGGCACCGCGGTGATTGGGTAAACGATGGGCGTCAGCCAGAACCAGAACTGCATCAGGATGGGAATCGCCGGACCGAGATCCCGGAAAAAGACGTTCGCGGTTCCGAGCAGGACGCCCAGTCCCACCGCGAACAGCGTCATCAGCAGGATGATCGGCACGGCCCATAGCGTGACCCATCCCGGGAAACGTCCGATGGCGAGCAGAAATATCACATAGATGGCGAACGCCATCAGGAAATTGATCAATGCGGACATCGCAACGATCAACGGCAGGCTCGACCGCGGAAAATTCGATTTCTTCAGGAAGTTGCCGTGTTCGATGAATACGTTCAACTCACGCTGCACGATCTCGGCGAACAATCCCCACGAAAAGACGCCCGCGCACAGATAGATGCTGTAGCTGTACGCGCCGGCGCCCGGCAGTCGCGGTTGCATGATGCGAGTGAAGACGAGCGTCAGCACGACCACCGTACCGATCGGCTGCAACAGCGTCCAGGCAAAACCGAGCACCGACCCGCGATAGCGCAACTGGAAGTCGCGCGCGACGCTAGCGCGGACGAATCCGCGAAAGCGCCATAGCGACGCAAGCATACCGCGCAGCGATCTCAATGGCTTCGCCGAGCTATGGCTCGCTATGAAAGCCGCCGCAGGTCGGCGTCGACCATCATTGCCATCACACCGGCGAGATCGATCGTGTGACGCCATCCCAGACATTCAGCCGCCTTGGACGAATCGCCGCGCAAGACATCGACCTCGGCCGGGCGGAACAGCGCCGGATCCACGACGACGTGGCGCTCCCAATCGAGGCCCGCGTGCGCGAAGGCCATGCTGCACATGTCACGAATCGTCGTGGCAACGCCGGTGGAGACGACGAAATCGCCCGGCTCCGGCCGCTGCAGCATCCGCCACATCGCGTCGACATAGTCGCCCGCGAATCCCCAGTCGCGCTGGGCGTCCAGGTTGCCGAGCGAGAGCCGGTCCGTCAATCCGAGCTTGATCCGGGCGACGCCGTCCGACACCTTGCGGGTCACGAACTCTATTCCACGCAGCGGCGATTCGTGATTGAACAGTATCCCGGACGAAGCGTGCAGGCCGAAGCTCTCGCGATAGTTCACCGTGATCCAGTGCGCGTAGAGCTTGGCGACGCCGTAGGGGCTGCGCGGATAGAACGGCGTTGTCTCGCTCTGCTTCGTTGCTTGCGCCTTTCCGAACATCTCGCTCGTCGATGCTTGATAGAAGCGCGCCTGCCGATGACATTGCCGGATGCCTTCGAGCATGTTGACGGTGCCGATCGCATTCACGTCTGCCGTATGGACCGCCTGGTCCCACGATGCGCCGACAAAGCTTTGCGCGGCGAGATTGTAGACTTCGTCGGGGGCGAATCGGCAGAGTATTCCGATCACCGATCCCATGTCGGTCACGTCGCCATACGTCATCTCGATTCGCTGCAGGACTCCGAGTTCGCGCAGGCGCCACGTCATGTCGCTGCCGCGCCGCGGCGCCAAACCGACGACGCGATAATCCTTCGCCAGCAGCAATTGCGACAGGTACGCGCCGTCCTGGCCGGTGATCCCGGTGATGAGCGCCGTCTTATTCGTTTGCAATCCGTTGGCTCCAGTCTTCCAGCATATCGCGAAGCGTCGTTGAAAGCGGAATCGACGCGGACCATCCCGCATCCCGCGCGATCTTGCGGACGTCCGCCGCTGCCCGCCGCTGCTCGTCGGCGCGCAATCGCGCGGGGTCGGTTCGAATCTCGGCGTCCAGCGCCGCGCAGGACAACAGTTCGCTCAGAACGTCCCGCAATCGGGTTTCATGGCCGGAGCCCACGTTGTAGCTCTCGCCCGTCCGGCCCCTGTCCAGCAACGCGAAATACGCCATGACGACGTCGCGCACGTCGGTGAGATCGCGGGTCACGTCGAGATCGCCGGTCACGATCGGCGCAGCAGCCACTCCCTTGCGGATCCGGGCCACCTGGCGGGCGAACGACGCGACGGCGAAACGCGAATCCTGTCCCGGTCCAATGTGGTTGAAGGGACGGGCGATCATCACATCGAACTTTTCCGTCTGCGACCATTGATAGCAAAGCGCCTCGGCAGCCGCCTTGCTGACCGAATAGGGACTGCGCGGCCGCAGCGGCTGATGCTCGGGCACCGGCAATTCGTCGGGTGTGACGGCCCCGTAGCAGTCGCCCGAGCCGACGAACAGCATGCGGCCACCGAAGCCCGCCGATCGCAGCGCCTTCAGCAAATTCCAGGTGCCATGAAAATTGACGTCAAAAAATCCTTCGGAATCCCGGAATGATTCCGCAACGCTCGTGCGGGCCGCCAGATGGAGCACGGCATCCGGCCGTATCCCGGCGACCTGTCCCGCAAGCTCAGGCGACCGAATGTCGAAATCGTCCGGCAGCGTGGCGATTCGCCAGCGCGGCGAGTACGATGGGTTCTTCGCGGCGTCGAGTACCGCGCCGCCGACGAATCCCGTGTGTCCGGTAAGCAGTAGTGTCCGCATGCGGGACCTCGCAAACCGTGATTGATGCGCAGGCGTCGTGCGAGCGCGCGGAATTATAGCGCAGCGATCGGTTACGATTGGGCCAATCGTGCCGCGCCTTGAGCAACCGCCGGTCGTCGGGCTTTCGTCGAATGTCCTCGAGTCGCGCGCCGCGTTCGGGCAGCCCGACGGAATCGGCACTTACACGCTCGAGCTCGAGCGCGCGCTCACCTTCAACGGCGTCACCGTGCGGCGGATCGGCGCACCGGTGCGCGCGGGCGCTCGATTCGTGCGCGCGGTCGATGCTTCGATCAGCTTTCCTCTTCCGCTCCCGTATCTCGCGGCAGCGGCGTCCGCGATGCGAATCCCGCTGCCCTTCGGTGCGGGTGTCGAGCGCGAGATCGACATCTACCACGCGACCGATTACATCGTGCCCAGGCTGGCACGCACGCCGGTTGTCGCAACGGTGTACGACGCGATCCCGATCCTCCACCCTGAATGGGCGAATCCACGGCTGCGCAGGGTCAAGAACTGGCTGCTTCGCAACTGCGTCCAGAACGCGGATCTCGTCATCGCAATTTCGCGTGCGGCGGTCGACGAACTGGTCGATGCCTACCGGATTCCGCGCGAGCGGATCCGCGTGGTCCCGCTGGCCGTGGATGCGAGCTGGTTCGTTCAGATGGACGAAGCGAGCATCCGGCGGGTGCTTGCCGCACGAGGTCTGCAGCCAGGCTACTTCCTGCACGTCGGGACGCTGCAACCTCGCAAGAACCTCGATGCGCTGATATCAGCCTATGAACGGTTGCCCGATGACATCCGTGAGATTCGGCAGCTCGTGCTTGTCGGGAAGTACGGATGGGCCGCGGAGGCGCTGCGATTGCGGCTCGAAGCGCTTCGCGCGGGCAATCGTGTCGTCTGGGTCGACTATGTCGAGCGCGATGAGTTGCAGGCCCTTTACCACGGTGCCGGCGCATTCGTGTTTCCTTCCCTCGCGGAAGGATTCGGTCTGCCGCTCCTCGAGGCGTTCGCGACGGGATTGCGCGTGATCGCCAGCGACGTGGCGTCGCTGCGCGAGGTCGCGCAACTGCACGCCCGGTACGTTTCTCCGCACGAGATCGATGCGCTCGCGCACGAGATGGCGCGGGTCCACGTTGAGCCCGACGATGCCAACGCGCTGCTTGCGCGACGCGATCACGCCAGGCGCTTCGACTGGGCGACGGTCGCGACGCACACGCTCGGTATCTATCGCGAGCTGACGTGAAACGGCTGTGCCGTACTTCTTGTGTACGGCAAACAATCAACGGTGACTTTGTGCGTTACACGAATGCACTACCGCTGCAACCGTCGACATCCTTTACAGGTGAACTATCGTGAACGCCACAACGGATAAATAATTGTGTTGAATCAATTGGTTGCTGGGTATGGAACATCGCTTGCTTTTTACTCGGCAGGGATTCAACGGAGCGGCCCAGATGAAACGGGTTCGAGCAATTTCTGTCGGCGTCGGATTGTTGATGGCGAGTACGCTCGCGTCCGCGGGCATCATCAAGTATTCGTTTACGGCGGACGGCGTCACGGATGGCATTTCTCAGCAGGCCACCGCCGTTTTCGCATTCGACACAGCCAACGTGAGCACCTTCACGATCACGTTGATCGACAACGTCCAGCCTACAGCCGCGCTCGAGTCGGTACTGACCGGGCTCTCGTTCAGCTTGAGCAGCGCCCCGGCAACGATGGTGATCGAATCGGCCAGCGCCACGTCGATCATCAATTGCACGGGCGGTGCGAATCCCTGTCCTGCCGGAACCGGATCATCGCCCTACGGGTGGGGCTCGATGTTTGCCGATGGAACATTCCTGCTGGGCTCGGGATATACCGCCGGACCTCCTGCCTCGTTCGCGTACCAGCCATTTGGCATCGTGAACGCCGATTACGCCGCGGCGGGTTTGTCCGACCCCAGCGCCAATCCGCTGCTCGTCGGCCCGGTGACGTTTACCGTGCAACTCGCAGGCCTCGCGTTCGTACCCGACGTGAATTCGGTAGCCTTCGCCTTCGGTGATCCGATCATGCAGCAAGCCGTCGCGATACCTGAACCGCAATCCCTTGCGCTGGTGGCACTGGCGCTGCTGTCGGTCGCAGGGGTTGCTCGACGCAAGCGCCAGAGCGTGTAGGTCTGCATCCGGGGGGGTGAAGCTGGATGCGAAGGGCCCGGTCGATGCGACCGGGCCTTTTGCATTGCGGGACCTGCCCGTGACTTTGGGTTCGGGAAGGGCAGGCGCGTTTCCCGCTTAGATGCCCGCCCGACGGGATCAGGGCCCACGCCGCCCGCCGGGGTTTTGCTTTGCGGCTGCCGCGATGTCGAACGGCGCCGCGCGTGCGGTCAACGCCGTAGTCGCGTGCGCGTCAACCCTTACAATGCGCGGCATGACGAACGACACGATCGGCGACAACGTCCTTGCCAACGCGTGCATCCTGTTCGAAACGGTATTGGGCCGCCCGATCGACTCCGACGCCAAGGCGTCACTCGCGAAACGCGTTGCGCGCGGAGCATACGATCATTTCGCCCTGCTGATCGAGCTCATCGGTTCCTCCGAGTTCACCAATCGGCTGCTCGCGAAGAGGATCGAAGCTCACCTGGGGCTCATCAACCGCGCGCGCCAGATCATGGTCCGGCGGCTGCTTCCGCCGGCTGAGTCCATCATCGATCTCGGCGGAATCAATTCACCGCTCGTCGACATGGGTTACCGGCATCCCTTTCGCCGCATGGTGATGGTCGACCTTGCGCCGGGCGATCGGCATGCAATGTACCGGGATGCGAGGTTCGGCCCGCGCGACGGTCCGGAAATGATCGTGCACGTCGGCGACATGACCCGTCTCGATGCCTTCCCGAGCGCTTCATTCGACCTCGCATGGTCGGGGCAAAGTATCGAGCACGTCGACCGGGACGCAGGTGCACGAATGTGCGCAGAGGCGTTTCGAGTGTTGAAGCCAGGGAGCCATTTCTGCCTCGACACACCGAACCGGAGATTCACGTCGCTTCACACCCAGGACATCGGCGGAGGCTTCATCCATCCCGAGCACAAGCACGAATACCGTGCGGCAGAACTGCGCGAGCTGCTGCTCGGAAACGGGTTCGAGATCGCCGAAGAGCACGGGATCTGCGAGATGCCGATGACACGTTCGAGCGGCCGTTTCCACTACGAGGATTTCGTGCTCGGCAACCCGATCATCGATGATCCGGACGCCGGTTACCTCATGTATTTTGCAGCACGCAAGCCGTCGCGTTGAGTCCTTCGCGCGCAGCGTCGCCCGTCAGCGGGAAATCCCCGGGCATATTTTCCGGCGGCTACGCCTTTGCCCTTGCTGCGGTGCTCCTGGCGAACACGCTAAGAAACATCGCGACGCAGTTCCCGCACCAGCTCAGCGACGAAACCGCGTTTCTGCTCAGCTCTAAATATTTTCTGCAGTGGGACCTCGTCCGGTCCCTGGGTTACATGCCGGTGCCGGGCCTGGTTTACCTGAAGATCGGTTCGTTCCTGGCGAGTTCGGACCAGTATTACCTGCTCGCCAAGGTGTGGAACGCGCTATGCCTTACGCTCGCCGCGATTCCGGCGTTCTTCGTCGCCCATCGCGTCATGTCCGCAACCGAGGCGAAGGTCGCGAGCGTCCTGGTGGCCGTCATTCCGTCGACGATTTACGGCGCCTATTTCACGCCGGAAGCCGTTTATATTCTCGTTTTCTGGATCTTTGCGGCGGTAGCGGTCGCCGCGTTGAACGAACCGCGGCGATACCGGATCGCGCTCGCCGCGGGAGCGCTGTGCGCCCTCGAATATCTGATCAAGCCTCATGCAGTCGCGCTCGCGGCCGCATATCTTGCCGCGGTCATCGCGTTGGGGCTCGCCGCGTACTTCGGGCGGTCCGCAACGGCCTCGGCAGAAGGGCGCTGGAGGTCGCGACGGACCATGCTTGCCCACGTCGGGTCCTTCGCGGCGGGGGCGATCGCAACGTCTGTCGCACTGGGAAGGATCATCGGCGGCGGCTGGCTCGCCGCGTTCGATCTCAAGCTCTATTCCGAACTGATCGCACGGGGCACCGACATCGGCTGGAATCTGGAGCGCATCGGGTCGATCGCAAGGCTCTTGCTGCTGCATGCTGCCGCGATCGCGGCGGCGTGCGCCATCCCCCTGGGATTTATCGTCGCGCTTTCCGTCCGCCGTCGGCCGGCCGGCAGAAGCTCGTTGGCCCTGAGCGTTTTTTCGGTGGCGGTCGTGTCGATGCTCGTGCTGATGACCGCGAAAGCGAGCGTCGACTTCCACGCGATCTATGGTGGATCGAATACGCTGGATCGACTGCATGTCCGGTACTACTCATTCGCCCTGCCCTTGCTGATCCTGATCGTCGTCGGTCGTTTTCGTGAGCTATCGCCTGTCGATACGCCGATCCGCGCGAAGCTGGCCGCGGCGCTGCTCGCGATCGCGGTTGTTGCCTGCATCGTGATCACGCAGCGGCAGACGTTCACGTTTCTGGATGCGCCCGATCTCGCTTATCTCGTATACGGAACGACTACTCGGGTTGCCGTAGTCATCGGAACGCTGGCGGCGGTTGCCGTCGCGCTTTCGGCGAAAGGCCCGCGATGGCTGATTCTCGCCGGGTGGGGCGTCATGTCGCTGCTGAATGTCTACGCGTGCACCCGATTTCAGCAGAGCGAGGACCGCGAGCAAACGGGCGATCGCGCGGTCAGCGTGATCCGCGGGCTGTTCGAGGGCCGCGACCGCGACGACGGCATCATCGTCGCGGGGTCCTACCCGGTTGCGGCGGCGCGAGCCGCATTTCGCCTTGCATCGACTTCACCGGTGGTGCCCACGGTGCGGGACGCGCGCGCGCGCACGAGCCCGTCGACGAAATGGATTCTGGTACTGGGCGATCCGGCGCGCGGCGCGTTCGAATCGCCGGCGATACGGGCCGGCGATTCGGCTGTCTATCTGATCGACCGATCCCGCGTCGGGCAATTTCCCGATACCGGGCTCCGAAAGGCGATCTATTCGTTTCGCGCGTCGGCCACGTCTCGTGCAATCGCGAGGCCCGCGCAAGCGGCGGAGGCGTGGGGCACGTGGTTGAGCGGTCCTGAAGCCGAAGTTGTGTTCCCGGTTCCATTGCCGGAGCGCGGATCGATCGTGTTATCGGTCGCCGTTCTCGATCCGAAGTTGCAAGGCAGGCCCAACGTGGTCATTTGCGAGAAATCGTTTCCCCTGGACGCCACGGACAAGCTCGGCGAGCATCGGCTGGAGTACGCTTGCCCCGTCGCTCCGGACAGGATTCGATTCAGCGGCCTGAAACCGTTGTCACCACGCGACCTCGGGCTATCCGCCGATCCGCGGGCATTGGCGCTTGCCATTGAGTCCATTGAGGTCGAGCGGGCCGATCGCTAGACTCGGCCGCGTGCGATCTCTGCCGAACTCGCCAAACCACATGCACGAATCAACCCGTCTCGACCCCGCCGCAACGCCGTGGCAGCGTGACGCCCCGGGCGTATCCGCGACGCGCATTGCGGTGGTCATTCCCTGCTACAACGTCGCGCGCAAGGTCGGGTCGGTCATCGAACGCGTCGGTCCGGAATGCTGGCGTATCTATGTGATCGACGACGCCTGTCCTGAGGGCTCGGGCAACGTGGTGGAGTCGGAATGCCGCGATGCGAGAGTCCGCGTCATCCGTCACCAGACCAACCAGGGCGTCGGAGGCGCGGTGATGACCGGGTACAGGGCTGCGGTCGCCGATGACGCCACGGTCATCGTCAAAATCGACGGCGACGGGCAAATGGACCCGGAGCTCCTGCCCGGTTTCGTTGCGCCCATATTGGCCGGGAGCGCCGACTACACCAAAGGCAATCGCTTCTACAACCTGGCGAACATCACCCGGATGCCGACGTTTCGCATCCTGGGCAATGCGGCGTTATCCTTCATGGCCAAGCTATCCTGCGGTTACTGGGACGTTTTCGATCCAACCAACGGCTACACGGCGATTCATGCCAGGGTCGCGCGAAACCTGCCGCTCGACAGGATCAGCAAAGGCTATTTCTTCGAAACCGACATGTTGTTTCGCCTGAACACGGTCCGCGCCGTCGTCGTCGACGTACCGATGAATCCGGAATACGGCGATGAGGTCAGCAACCTCAAGGTATCGCGCGTTTTCGGCGAATTCTTCCGCAAGCACATTACGAACGCGGTGAAACGCATCTTCTACAACTACTTCCTGCGGGACTTCACGATTGCGTCACTCGAGCTTGTCTTCGGCCTGATCCTGCTTTCCTTCGGCCTCGCGTATGGCATCGCGAATTGGATCGCCTCCGGGCGCGCAGGCGTGCCGGCCTCCGCTGGAACGGTGATGCTGTCTGCCTTGTCGGTGCTCGCAGGGCTGCAGTTTCTGCTGGCCTTCGTCGGATTCGATATGGCTTCGATTCCGAAGCGCGCCATCCATACGGCGCTGTTCGACCGCAACCGGCCGGAATGACATTCGCGTGCAACGAGTGATCCGGATCGTGCCGAACGATAAAGCGCTCTCCGCCACGAAAAACATCAACGACGATCCGGACCACGACGAATATATCCGCCGCTGGTCGGAGACGTATGAGCGCTCAAACTATGACGAGGGCTTATCGGGATATTTCCTGAAGAAGAGCCATCTTTGGGCGGAAAGGGCGTTTGGTCCTTCGGTGAAGTTCGCGAAGGTGCTCGAAGTCGGAGCCGGAACCGGGATCCATCTGAGGTTCGTACGGCACGCATTCGACGAGTACTGGATTACCGACCTCAATTTGCCGTTCCTCGAGCGCGCCATCGCGGCCGACGCGCCAAGACCGGGAGGAGAAGTGCGCATCAGCCGCCAGAATGCGACGTCACTGACATTTTCGGACGGCACGTTCGATCGTTTGATTGCCGCCCATGTCCTGGAGCACCTGCCTGAACCGCATCGGGTGCTGAGGGAATGGGTACGCGTATTGAAACCGGGCGGCATCCTGTCGCTGGTGCTGCCTAGTGATCCCGGCATCGCGTGGCGGGTCGGTCGCGCGATCGGGTCGCGCAGGAAATTCGTCCGGGCCGGCATCGACTACGATTACTGGATGGCTCGCGAGCACATCAACCCGATCAACAATCTGACGTCATTCGTCCGCCACTACTTCACCGACGTGGACGAGCAGTGGCTGCCATTCGGGGTGCCCTCGATGGATTTGAACCTGTTTTACATAGCGCACATTCGCGTCTGAGGAAGACGGCCAATGCCGCTTCTGAATTCCATGAAGCAGCAAGGCCCACGCGGGGTGGGCCTTGGTGTTGAGGGGTGCCTGACAATGACCTACTTTCGCACGGGCAATCCGTACTATCATCGGCGCGCCGCCGTTTCACGGTCCTGTTCGGGAAGGGAAGGGGTGGTGCCGGCGGGCTATGGTCGTCAGGCGTTGGAAGGTGGAAGGCAAGGTTGGGGTGGGTTGCATCGGCGCGCCACAGCGTTATGGAGTCAAGCCGCACGGGCCATTAGTACCGGTTAGCTCAACGCGTTACCGCGCGTCCACACCCGGCCTATCAACGTGGTGGTCTGCCACGACCCTACAGGGGGCTCGAGGCCCCGGGAATCCTCATCTTCAGGCGCGTTTCCCGCTTAGATGCTTTCAGCGGTTATCGCTTCCGTACATAGCTACCCGGCGATGCGACTGGCGTCACAACCGGTACACCAGCGGTACGTCCACTCCGGTCCTCTCGTACTAGGAGCAGCTCCCGTCAAGATTCCAGCGCCCACGGCAGATAGGGACCAAACTGTCTCACGACGTTTTGAACCCAGCTCACGTACCACTTTAAATGGCGAACAGCCATACCCTTGGGACCGGCTACAGCCCCAGGATGTGATGAGCCGACATCGAGGTGCCAAACACCGCCGTCGATATGAACTCTTGGGCGGTATCAGCCTGTTATCCCCGGCGTACCTTTTGTCCGTTGAGCGATGGCCCTTCCATTCAGAACCACCGGATCACTAAGTCCTGCTTTCGCACCTGCTCGCCTGGTCAGGCTCGCAGTCAAGCTCGCTTGTGCCTTTGCACGTCTGGCGCGATGTCCGACCGCGCTAAGCGAACCTTCGAGCTCCTCCGTTACGCTTTGGGAGGAGACCGCCCCAGTCAAACTGCCTACCATGCACGGTCCCCGCCCCCGCTAAGGGGGCCAGGTTAGAGCCGCAATGCCGCCAGGCTGGTATTTCAAGGTTGGCTCCACGACAGCTAGCGCCGCCGCTTCATCGCCTCCCAGCTATCCTACACAAGCCTCATCACAGTCCAATGCAAAGCTACAGTAAAGGTGCACGGGGTCTTTCCGTCTTGCCGCGGGGAGATTGCATCTTCACAAACACTTCAACTTCGCTGAGTCTCAGGAGGAGACAGCGTGGCCATCGTTACGCCATTCGTGCAGGTCGGAACTTACCCGACAAGGAATTTCGCTACCTTAGGACCGTTATAGTTACGGCCGCCGTTTACCGGGGCTTCGATCAAGAGCTTGCACCCCATCACTTAACCTTCCGGCACCGGGCAGGCGTCACACCCTATACGTCGACTTTCGTCTTGGCAGAGTGCTGTGTTTTTGTTAAACAGTCGCAGCCACCGATTCTCTGCGGCCCCGCTCGGCTCCACCCGTAGAGGCTTCACCTAACCGAGGCACACCTTATCCCGAAGTTACGGTGTCAATTTGCCGAGTTCCTTCTCCTGAGTTCTCTCAAGCGCCTGAGCATATTCAGCTCGCCCACCTGTGTCGGTTTGCGGTACGGTCGCCATGGAACTGAAGCTTAGAGGCTTTTCCTGGGAGCCTGGTATCCGCCACTTCAGGCCTGCAAGCAGACCCTCGTTAACACGCCTCGACTAAGCCACGCGGATTTGCCTACGCGGCACGTCTACACGCTTGAACCGGGACGTCCAACACCCGGCCGGCATAACCTTCTCCGTCCCCCCATCGCATTCCACGTCGGTGCGGGAATATTGACCCGCTTCCCATCAGCTACGACTCTCGTCCTCACCTTAGGGGCCGACTCACCCTGCGCCGATGAACGTGGCGCAGGAAACCTTGGGCTTTCGGCGAGCAGGCCTTTCACCTGCTTTATCGCTACTCATGTCAGCATTCGCACTTCCGATACCTCCAGCTCGGGTCACCCCTCACCTTCATCGGCCTACGGAACGCTCTCCTACCATCCCACATCCCCGAAGGAACATAGAAATCCCTAGCTTCGGTGTTCAGTTTGAGCCCCGTTACATCTTCCGCGCAGGACGACTCGACCAGTGAGCTATTACGCTTTCTTTAAATGATGGCTGCTTCTAAGCCAACATCCTGGCTGTCTGAGCCTTCCCACCTCGTTTCCCACTTAACTGAACTTGGGGACCTTAGCTGAGGGTCTGGGCTGTTTCCCTTTCGACGACGGACGTTAGCACCCGCCGTCTGTCTCCCGTGCTCGCACTTCCCGGTATTCGGAGTTTGCAATGGCGTGGCAAGTCTCGATGACCCCCACCACCATGACAGTGCTCTACCCCCGAGAGTGATACACGAGGCACTACCTCAATAGTTTTCGGAGAGAACCAGCTATTTCCGGATTTGATTAGCCTTTCACCCCTAGCCACAGCTCATCCCCTACCTTTTCAACGGGAGTGGGTTCGGCCCTCCACGAGGTGTTACCCCCGCTTCAGCCTGGCCATGGCTAGATCATCCGGTTTCGGGTCTACGCCGCGCTACTCAGTCGCCCTGTTCGGACTCGCTTTCGCTTCGCCTCCCCTAATCGGTTAAGCTCGCAACGCAACGTAAGTCGCTGACCCATTATACAAAAGGTACGCAGTCACCCCAGCTCGATAAACCCTCGAGCTGGGCTGGCTTTCGGCCCGCTTCGCGATCCGAAAGTCACCCTCCAAACTCCGATCCAGCAGCACGTCATGCGTGCACCGGATCTGCTTCATCGCGCGGGTCTTTTGCCGCACTGGCGTGCGTCAAAGAACCGGCTCGAAGGTTCATGGAGCTGGGGCTCCCACTGTTTGTATGCATGCGATTTCAGGATCTGTTTCACTCCCCTTCCGGGGTTCTTTTCGCCTTTCCCTCACGGTACTGGTTCACTATCGGTCGATTACGAGTATTTAGCCTTGGAGGATGGTCCCCCCATCTTCAGACAGGATTTCACGTGTCCCGCCCTACTTCTCGCAAGCTTGGTTCCACCACCGACCTTTCGCGTACGGGGCTGTCACCCACTACGGCCGCCCGTTCCAGAGCGTTCCACTAAGTCGATCGCTAAAACTTGCAGGCTGGTCCCATTTCGCTCGCCACTACTCTGGGAATCTCGGTTGATGTCTGTTCCTCCGGCTACTGAGATGTTTCAGTTCACCGGGTTTGCTCTACCCACCCTATTGAATTCAGGTGGGAGTGACCCTTGCGGGCCGGGTTTCCCCATTCGGATATCTGCGGATCAACGCCCGTTTGCCGGCTCCCCGCAGCTTTTCGCAGGCTGCCACGTCCTTCATCGCCTGTAATCGCCTAGGCATCCATCACATGCACTTAGTCGCTTGACCCCATAACGCTGCGCCCTGTTGCCAGGACCCCGCGCTACGAGCGTGTTTGCGCCACCCGCACCCGCGCCTTTTGTCTCGCGCGTGCGAGTCAAGATACAACTCAACCCATCGCATGCGAACTCTCATCAAGTCCACATGCGCCTTGCCTTCCGAATTGTTAAAGAACGCACAGCTTTCAGCTCTGCACTCCGCACTGAACCGCACAGCTGAACGCTGTCACTGCAGGCAACCGATAGGTGCGACGCGCGCCTTGCTTCCCGGCACGGGTGGAGCTGGACGGGATCGAACCGACGGCCTCCTGCTTGCAAAGCAGGCGCTCTCCCAACTGAGCTACAGCCCCGTTCTGCCGCCAACCGCCGGCGGCCGCTGCCGCCGACCCGCCGCGGCGGTGGTGGGTCTGGATGGATTCGAACCATCGACCCCCGCCTTATCAAGACGGTGCTCTAACCAGCTGAGCTACAGGCCCGCGCGTGTCGCCGTGCAACCGATAGGTTGTGGGTACTGAACGGCTGAGGGTGTTCAGGTCCGTGGTCGGGGCTCATTGCTGAGCCCTGATCCCCGATCCCTGATCCCTGCATTCCGAGAAAGGAGGTGATCCAGCCGCACCTTCCGATACGGCTACCTTGTTACGACTTCACCCCAGTCATGAATCCTACCGTGGTAAGCGGCCCCCTTGCGGTTAGCCTACCTACTTCTGGTAGAACCCACTCCCATGGTGTGACGGGCGGTGTGTACAAGACCCGGGAACGTATTCACCGCGACATGCTGATCCGCGATTACTAGCGATTCCGACTTCATGCAGTCGAGTTGCAGACTGCAATCCGGACTACGACCGGCTTTTATGGGGATTGGCTCCAGCTCGCGCTTTGGCAACCCTCTGTACCGGCCATTGTATGACGTGTGAAGCCCTACCCATAAGGGCCATGAGGACTTGACGTCATCCCCACCTTCCTCCGGTTTGTCACCGGCAGTCTCCCTAGAGTGCCCTTGCGTAGCAACTAGGGACAAGGGTTGCGCTCGTTGCGGGACTTAACCCAACATCTCACGACACGAGCTGACGACAGCCATGCAGCACCTGTGTTCCGGTTCCCTTTCAGGCACACCCGCCTCTCAGCAGGCTCCCAGACATGTCAAGGGTAGGTAAGGTTGTTCGCGTTGCATCGAATTAATCCACATCATCCACCGCTTGTGCGGGTCCCCGTCAATTCCTTTGAGTTTTAACCTTGCGGCCGTACTCCCCAGGCGGTCAACTTCACGCGTTAGCTACGGTACTCAGAAATCACTTCCCGAACACCCAGTTGACATCGTTTAGGGCGTGGACTACCAGGGTATCTAATCCTGTTTGCTCCCCACGCTTTCGTGCCTGAGCGTCAGTGTCAGCCCAGGGGGCTGCCTTCGCCATCGGTGTTCCTCCGCATCTCTACGCATTTCACTGCTACACGCGGAATTCCACCCCCCTCTGCCACACTCCAGTTCGCCAGTTTCCATGGCCATTCCCAGGTTAAGCCCGGGGCTTTCACCACCGACACAACGAACCGCCTGCGCACGCTTTACGCCCAGTAATTCCGATTAACGCTCGCACCCTACGTATTACCGCGGCTGCTGGCACGTAGTTAGCCGGTGCTTATTCCGCCGGTACCGTCAAAACCTCCAGGTGTTATCCAGAGACTTTTCTTCCCGGCTAAAAGCGGTTTACAACCCGAAGGCCTTCTTCCCGCACGCGGCATGGCTGGATCAGGGTTGCCCCCATTGTCCAAAATTCCCCACTGCTGCCTCCCGTAGGAGTCTGGGCCGTGTCTCAGTCCCAGTGTGGCTGATCATCCTCTCAGACCAGCTACCGATCGTCGCCTTGGTAAGCCATTACCCCACCAACTAGCTAATCGGACATCGGCCGCTCCCCTAACGTGAGGCCCTCACAGGTCCCCCACTTTCCTCCTCAGAGCGTATGCGGTATTAGCGCCGCTTTCGCGGCGTTATCCCCCATTACGGGACACGTTCCGATGCATTACTCACCCGTCCGCCGCTCGCCGCCAGGGTTGCCCCCGCGCTGCCGCTCGACTTGCATGTGTAAAGCATGCCGCCAGCGTTCAATCTGAGCCAGGATCAAACTCTTCAGTTCGATCTCAATGCAAAGTCCAACTCACTTGACTCGCGCCCTCTCGCCCCCCGCAGCTTCCTACCCCGCGAGAACAACCAGACGGCTACGGCCGGCAGCCGCCGCACACTCGCGTGCACCGCCACCACCCACCGCATTAGCGTCGTGTGAGCACTCAAGCTTGGAACCCCCAGCACCAGCCCCGCCATCCCCGCGCAACAGCCAGCACCAGGCCCCCGCCCAGCACCCACACCTATCGATTGCAAATTGTTAAAGAACGCGCCGCATGACCGAGCCGCGCCAAAATGCAGCGCGGCCAGAAAGCAGCAGAGAGGCGCGATTATAGCGCGAAAACGTCGCGGTCAACAGCCCCAATCGCACCAATGGCACCTGATCAAGGCGACATGTGCGTGATTCCAGCCACAAATCAGCCAAAGCGACGAGGCGATCACGCCAGCACGAGGCAACCGCGCCGCGTTCCGCGATTCGATGCCGGTATGCTTTGGGCTTTCCAGGGAACCGGGTTGCAGCGCATGCCCTCCGTGGCGCTGGTGCACGACTGGCTCGATGCGCCGGGCGGTGGCGAAGCCGTACTGGCCTCGCTGCTGCGGCTGTTTCCCGGCGCGCCGGTTTTCACCCTCGTCGATTTCCTGGCCCCCGACGAGCGCGCACGACTCGGCGCAGCGATCATCCATACATCCTCGCTGCAGCGCATGCCGGGCGCGCGCCGCTGGTTTCGGTATGCAGCCGCGCTCGCGCCGGCGCTCGTCGAACGGCTCGACGTGTCGGGCTACGACGTAATCATTTCGGATTCGCACGCGATCGCAAAGGGCGTTCGCAAACGCGCCGGCCAACTGCATGTCTCCTATTGTCATACACCGGCGCGATTTGCCTGGACGATGGCGCCAACCTATCGCGATCGCGCAGCTTCGGGCAATCGCTGGCGCGGAAGACTCGCCCACGACGCGCAGGCCCGCTTTCGCGCATGGGACCTGGCGGCAAGCGAAAGCGTCGACCACTTCATCGCGAACTCCCGGCACATCGCCGATACGATCGAGCGGTGCTATCACCGCGAAGCCGCCGTCATCTATCCGCCCGTCGACGTCGACCGGTTTCACGACACGGGACGCGGGGAACGCGACGACGTTTACGTGACCGTATCCAGGCTCGTTCCATACAAGCGCATCGACCTCATCATCGAGGCATTCCGGCGTACGCCGCAGCGGCGGCTCATCATCGTCGGCGATGGTCCCGAGCGCGCGCGTCTTGCCCGAGATCTTCCGCCCAACGTCACGCTTGCCGGACGTCTCGAGGATGCGCATGCCGCGAAGATCGTCGGCAGCGCGCGCGCATTCGTCTTCGCGGCGCATGAGGATTTTGGGATCGCACCGGTCGAAGCACAGGCGGCGGGCACGCCGGTGATCGCGTTCCGCGAAGGCGGATCCGGCGAAACGATTCGCGATCTCGACGATCCCCTGCCGACTGGCGTGCTGTTCGATGAGCAGACACCCGAGGCGATCGTCGACGCCATCGAACGCTTCGAGGCGGCGGCGATCGACCCCGATGCGTGCCGGGTCAACGCGGCGCGCTTCGCGGCGTCCCGCTTTCGCGCCGAATTCGCCGCGCATTTCGACATGCTGATCCGGCAACATCGTTCCGCAGAGCCGAAGGCCGCTTCCTGATGCGCAGCGTACTGAAGGACAACGCGACGCTGCTCGACCTGGCGCTGCGCACGCTGGATCCGCTGGTGATCGTGGCGACCGGATACGCCGCGTACCGCGGTTACCTCGGTGATTGGGATCTGCCGTCGCGCTATGCCGTCGCCATGGCGGCCGCAGCATTCCTGGGCTTTGCCGCCTTTCCGGCGCTCGGCCTCTACCAGTCGCGCCGGGGAACGAGTTTTGTCGACGAGCTCGCGGGTCTTTGTCTCGCGTGGCTGCTGATTGCCGTTACCGGCGGTGCGTTTCTGTTTCTCACCAAGACCGGCGCCGCCTTTTCGCGCGGTTGGGTGCTGTCATGGATCATCGGCGGCTTCCTCTTTCATGCCGCGTTGCGCGCTGCGCTGCGTGTTGCGTTGCGCACGGTACGCAGGCGTGGGCGCAATCTGCGGCACGTGATCATCGTCGGCGCCGGTTCGCATGGCCAGGGAGTCGCCGCGCGCCTCCGCGCCGCGCCCTGGAGCGGGCTCGCGATTCGCGCTTTCTACGATGATGACCGGGCCCTCATCGGCACGTCGAAGGACGGCATCCCGGTGCATGGCCCGCTGGACCGATTGCCGGCGGACCTCGGGGTGCACTCCGCGGATCAGGTCTGGATCGCGCTGCCTCTTCGCGACGAAGCGCGCATTCGCGAGTGCGTCGAGAGTTTGCGCACGACGTCGGCCGTGATCCGGTTCGTCCCGGACATCTACGGTTTTCATTTGCTCAATCACTCGATCAGCGAGATCGCCGGCATGCCGGTGCTCAATCTGACCGACACGCCGCTGACCGAGGTGCGTGCGACGTGGAAGGCCGCCGAGGACTTCGCGCTGGCTTCGCTGTTGCTGATCGCCGCGTCGCCGCTGTTCGCGGCGATTGCGATCGGCGTCAAGCTCTCGTCGCGTGGCCCACTCATCTATGCGCAGGAACGCGTGACGTGGAACGGGCGCCGCTTCCCCATGTACAAGTTCCGAACGATGCCCGTCGATGCCGAAGCCGGCAGCGGTCCGGTCTGGTCGACGCGAGACGAGACGCGCGCAACGCGCTTCGGGGCGCTGCTGCGACGCCACAGCCTCGACGAGCTGCCGCAACTGCTCAATGTGCTGCGCGGCGAAATGTCGCTCGTGGGTCCGCGACCGGAACGCCCGCAGTTCGTCGCGCAGTTTCGCGACCACGTGCCGGGGTACATGCAAAAGCACCTGGTGAAGGCCGGGATAACGGGATGGGCGCAAGTGAACGATCTGCGAGGGGACAGCGATCTCGCGCTGCGGATACAATACGATCTCTACTATGTCGAGCACTGGTCGCCCTGGTTCGACTTGCGCATTCTTGCGCTGACGCTTTGGCACATCCTGACGACTCGCAACGCGCATTGACCGGCGCGCCGGTCGATGCGCGCACCGACATTCCCGAAGCCGCCGCATCGTCGGACGCACGCGTACCGGAGGGTGTCGCGGGGACGGACAGCCCCGACTCCTCCAGCAGCGCTTCGGACACTGCCGCCGCTTCGCCTGCGCCACCCGCGCAACCCGCGCCGTTCGGTCCACGGCTCGCTGGCGCCATGTTCGGCGCATCGCTCGCTGTGTGCCTGATCGCCTATCTCGCGTTCGCCGTACCTGGTCGATGGTTCGCATCGGTCTCGGACAAGGCGTATGGTCCGCGCCAGCTCATGATGTCGCGCGGCACCGCGACGATCAAGGGGGACGAACTGATCGTCGTACGTCCCGCCGACGACGGCAATACCGTCATCTCGGTGACGACGGACCTGCGGTCCGCAGACTTCCCGATGATCGCGTGGATCGCGGCGGGTGTTCCCGCGAATGCGAAGATCGCCCTGCTGTGGCGAACGGACGTGGAGCCCTCGCGCCTGAATACGCGCGCGATAGGTGTGGAATCGGGCCGATTGGCGCCAATCGACTTGCATGGTGATCCGCACTGGCTGGGCCACGTTGTCGGACTGGCGCTCGCCGTGCAGGGTCCTCTCGCGGAACCGCTGCGCGTGCGCGGCGTCGTTGCGAAACCGGCCGACGCACTCGAAACGCTACGCGATCGCGCGCGCGAATGGACGGCCTTCGAGCCGTGGACCGGCGCGTCGATCAATACGATCGCAGGCGGCGCCGACATCCAGCGGCTTCCCCTGCCGGTCCTGTTGGCCGCCGCCATCGCGTTGACGGCGATGCTGCTGGCAATCATCGCCGGCAAGCGCGTGCGCGCCGTCATTCCGGCGATCGCGGCGACGACCGCGCTCGTCGCGCTCGGCGGGTGGCTCGTCCTCGACGCGCGCTGGATCGTCAACCTGACTCGGCAGGTGCGCGCGACTGCCGTCCAGTTTGCGGGGAAGGATTCGCATGACAAGCACCTGGCCGCTGAGGATGGCGAGCTGTTCGCCTTCGTCGACAAGGCGCGCGCGTTGCTGCCGAAGGACCCTGCACGCATCTTCGTCGTCGCCGACGCGGACTTCTTCCGCGGCCGCACCGCCTACCACCTCTATCCGCAGAACGTCTGGTACGCGCCGTATCAGAACGTCGTTCCGCCCGCGGATCGGCTGCACGCGGGTGACTGGATCGTCGTCTACCAGCGGCGCGGGGTTCAATACGATGCCGCGCGCCGCAGCTTGCGATGGGACGGAGGCGCCACCGTTCCGGCCGAGTTGAAGCTGCTCGATCACGGTGGCGCGCTGTTTCTCGTTCAATGATGGTCGCAGGCGAACCGCCGCACTCATGCTCGACGCGCTGCGATTGACCGCCGGCTGGGGACTCGTCTGGCTGTGCGGCGCCGGTGTCCTCGCACTGATGCTCGATACGCCGCCCGGCCGCAACGCGGCGCCGGGAAAGCTCACGTGGACGCTGGGCTGCGGCTTCTTTGCCGGTGCGTTCATCGTCACGCTGTGGATGCGCGCGTTATCGCTCGTCGGGATTGCATTTTCGGTCCCGAGCATCGGGTTGCCGCTGGTCATCACGACGATCGCGCTCGGTATCCTGATCTCCCGCCGAGCGCGTTCCGCGATCCGAGTGGCGGCAGTCTCGGCGGCCGCATCCGAGCCACGCTCCCGCGCGACCGCGAGTCCGACGGGATTCTCCACGGCGCTGTCGCGCAGCGAGCGCATGCTCTGGATCGGCCTCTTCGCATGGCTTGCATTGCGGTTCGTCCTGCTGCTGCTCGAAGTGATCTGGACGCCGCTCTATCCATGGGACGCATGGATCCAGTGGGCGACCAAGGCGCGGGTCTGGTATGCGCTCGGACACATCGTTCCGTTTGCACGCAGCGACGCGTGGTTTGCGGCAAATGGCGCCGCGTGGTTCGACGCATCGCCGAATTACCCCGCGACCGTGCCGCTGTGGCAAGTCTGGTCGAGCGTGGTCCTCGGCCGCTGGGACGATGCGCTGATGAACGTCCCCTGGTGGCTCGTCGCCGTCGCGTTCGCGACCGCGGTTCATGGATTCCTGCGTGCGGCCGGCATCGGCGCGCTCGGTGCGCTGGCAGGCGCATGGCTCGTATCGTCGTTGCCGCTCGCGAACGTGCACGTGGCGCTCGCCGGATACGCGGACCTGCCAATGGCCACCTACTACGCGCTGGCCGCGCTCAGCGTTTGGCGCTGGTCGCGGGAGCGCACCGCCGGCAACGCGGCGCTTGCGCTGCTGTTCGCAATCGCATGCGCGATGATCAAGACGCCGGGGATCGTCTGGGCACTGACACTGCTTCCCGGTGTCGCTCTCGTCCTGATGCCACGGCGCGGACCGCGGATTGTCGCCATTGCAGTCGTCGCGGTGATATTCGGACTGCTGGTCCTCGCGCAAACGCAACCCGTCGTTCTGGGGTACCGGCTGCACCTCGATTTCGCGCCGGCGTGGAATGCGTTGATCGACACCTTTTTCCTGCTCGGCAACTGGCATCTGCTCTGGTATGCGGTGATCGTGAGCATCTGCGTGGCGTGGCGCGATTTGCGTGCGCCGTCCGTCGTTCCGCTTTCGGCGATCGTCGGTAGCGGATTCCTTTTTCTGGCCGTCGCATTCGCATTCACGAATGCGCGGAACTGGGTCACGGATCAGACGACGATCAATCGCGCGACGCTGCACATCGCGCCGCTGGCGCTGGTCTGGACCCTGTTGATCGTCCATGCGTGGTTCGCTCGCGTGCGCCCCGCCGCGCCAGAGCCGCTTTCCAGTCCCTCCTGACGATGCGCGAACTCGCCGGCGTCACGGTGGCGTGCGTCGACACCGCCAATCACGCGCTTGCGCTCCGCGCGCTCGCGGCGTCTCGGCGCGACCTGCGCTTCGCGCAAACGCTGTTTCTCACCGATGCCGTTCCGGCCGGCGTTGACGTGCCGGCGGATGTGGAAGTCGTGCCAGTGACCCGACTCGCCTCGCGCGACGACTATTCGCGGTTCGTGCTGAAGTCGCTGCTGCCGCACATCGGCACGCCGCACGTGCTGCTGATCCAATGGGACGGCTACGTCGTAAATCCCACCGCGTTCGATCCGGCATTTCTCGATTGCGATTACCTTGGCGCGAAGTGGTTCTGGCACGACGATGGCATGCGCGTGGGCAACGGCGGATTCTCGCTGCGCTCGCGCAAGCTGCTCGAAGCGCTGCAGGATCCTCGCGTGATTCTCACCGAGGCCGAGGACACGACGATTTGTCGCGTGTTTCGGCCGATGCTCGAGCGCGACTACGGCATCCGTTTCGGCAGCGAAGCGCTGGCCGATCGCTTCGCGTTCGAGGCTGCGTATCCCACCGGATTGCCCTTCGGTTTCCACGGCCTCTATAACTTTTGCCGCGTCATGCCAGCCGCAGAGCTGGCGGCGTTGACGACGCAGTTCTCCGATGCGATCGCGCGCTCGCAGCAGCTCGGCCAGCTGCTGCGCAATTGCATCGCGCTCGGTCAGTGGGATGCCGCAGCCGCGCTCGCACGCCGGCGCCTCGCGGCATCGCCCGCCGACGCCGAGGCGCAGGCGCTGCTCGAGCGCGCCGAGGCCGGCGTTGCCCGCGGGCCGACCGTCGGACGCAACGACCCGTGCCCTTGCGGCAGCGGCAAGCGGTACAAGCACTGCCATGGCGCGGGCGATGCAACGGTGGCGCCGGCATCCGCGGCGGCGCTTGCACAGCAGGGCCTCGCCGCACACCAGCGCGGCGCCATCGACGCCGCCGAACGCGATTACCGGGCGGCGCTGCGCATCGAAGCCGAGCATCCAATCGCGCTGCACTACCTCGGCGTCGTAACCCATCAGCGCGGCCGCCATGCCGATGCATTGCCGCTGCTGGAGCGCTCGGCGGCGCTGGTTCCGCACGAACCGGAGTTCCACAACAACCTGGGACTGGTTCTCGCGGCACTGGATCGCAATGACGAGGCGATCGCGGCCTATCGTCGCGCGCTCGAGTGCAAGCCCGCGCACGCGACCGCGTGGAACAATCTCGGCCTTGCATTGCAGGCGACGAACCGGCTGCCGGAAGCCGTTGCAGCATTTCGCAACGCGCTCGCGAACGCGCCGGCATTTGCACACGCGCACTGGAATCTCGCGCTGGCGTTGCTGGCGTGCGGCGAATATCCTGAAGGCTGGCGCGAATACGAATGGCGCCTGCGTCTGCCGGAACTGGGCGGCCGGGCAGCAACGCTGCCCATACCGCGGTGGACGGGACAGGCGCTGCGCGGCGGTGCGCTTCTCGTCACGGCGGAACAAGGCTTGGGGGACGCGCTGCAGTTCGTCCGCTTCGCTGCGCCGCTTGCCGCGCGCGGCATTCGCGTCGTCGTCCAGGCGCCCGCGACCCTCTGCCCTCTGATCGCGACGGCGCCCGGCGTCGCAGCGACGGTCGCGGTGGGCGAACCGCTGCCGGCCTGCGACGCGGAAATACCCTTGTTGTCGCTGCCTCAGGCGTTGGACGCGCGCGCACGCGACGTTTTCGCTGCCGCACCGTACCTGCGCTGCGATCCCTCGCTACGCGCGGCCGCAGTCGCGTCGGTGGCGCGCACTTCGGGTGCGACTCGGGCCGTCGGCATCGCGTGGGCAGGCGCTGCGCATCACCAGAACGACCGCCGCCGTTCCATGTCGCTCGCCATGCTGGAGCCGCTTTTCTCGATCCCCGGAATCACGTGGTTTTCGCTGCAGCAAGGCCCACGCGAGCGGCAGATCGCGGAAGTCTCCGAGGCACGGGCGCTGATCCGCCTCGATCCTCAGCACGACTTCACCCGAACGGCGGCGTTGATTGACGCGCTGGACGCGGTGGTCACCGTCGACACGAGCGTCGCTCATCTCGCGGGTGCGTTAGGCAGGCCGTTCTACCTGCTGCTGCCTTTCGCCGCCGATTGGCGCTGGGGCACTGCGGCCGATCGCTCGCCGTGGTATCCGACGGCGCGGCTGTTCCGCCAACCGGCCGTTGGCGACTGGGCCTCCGTTGTCATCGCAGTACGCGATGCGCTGGCCGGCGAATGGCCCGGACATGCAGTGAGCTGAAAATCGTCGCTGCCGCGCCAGGCTCGCGCGAACGCCTCGATCATGCGAGACCCAGCAGCAGGTCGGCAAATGCCTCGGCAGGCTCCGGGGTATCGAACACGGCGTGCCGACCCCGCTCAATCGTCCGGGCTACGTCATGCCGCCAAGCCGGGTCTTCGACGAGGCGCGTCACGATTCGAATGTAGTCGTCACGGTCGGCGGCGATGAGTTCCGGCGCGCCCGCGAGCCGCAGCATTGCGGCGCTTTGCCGGCCGCGCATGAACGGACCCGGCAGCGTCACTACCGGCAATCCGCAGGCAAGTGCGTCAAGGCTGGTGTTGCCTCCCGACCAATGCAGCGTGTCGAGCATTGCATCGCAGACGAGGTTGATGCGCAGGTAGTCCTCGTGACTGACAACCGGCAGCACGATCAGCTGCCGCGCCGCCGAAACCGCGTATCGTTCAAATGCGCGCGTAATGCGTCGCGTGAAGAGATCCGTTACGCGCGGATGACGGGCGTGGA
Organism: uncultured Pseudomonadota bacterium; assembly: GCA_963718905.1. Lineage (GTDB taxonomy): Bacteria > Pseudomonadota > Gammaproteobacteria > Burkholderiales > Casimicrobiaceae > VBCG01. The sequence goes on along the minus strand of CAVRAF010000010.1, from coordinate 113,357 downwards.
ACATCACGAGCGCGGCGTCCTGATTGGCGGCGAGCACCGCGGCCAGCAGGTCATCGTTGTCCGGATGCATCTTGAACAGCGATTGCGGACAGAGCAGCAATGGTCGCCGATCGGGCAATCCGAACCGGGCACGCGGCGCTGTGTCCGGCAGCGCCGGCCGTCGATATCGAGTGCCGATGCCCGGCAGCGTAAGCAACGGCTCGACGTAGTGCGCCTTTGCTCCCGGCGGTTCCATCTCCGCGCAGCTGATCATCGCGTCGACCGTCGCATGCCCGCTCGTCACAGGATGCCCCCATCCTGCGAGTTGCCGCGGCGCGAGCCGCAACGCTGCGAGCGCGAACGTGGTGTGGTCCATGCCGAGTTCCGGGAACACGAGCACGTCGAGTGCGTCGTTTCTGATCGCAGGTGCGATTATCGACGGACGTGCGCGACTTATGCCGAAATCGGTGAATCGATCGGCGCGCGCTTTGATCTCGGTGGCGATGTCGTCCATTCCGGGATAGAGGTGGTAGACATGCACGTCGAAGCGGTCGCGATCGAGCTCGGCGAGCCAGCTTCGAAAGTAGCGACCCGCCGTTCCCACGTGAAAGAACGCGGACGCAAACCCGACGCGCAGGCGCCGTCCCCGCACCGGCCGCGGTGCGATCGGCGTTCGCCATTCGGCCGCGCGGAGCTCGAGCGCACGCGCGACGAACGATCCATACGAGGCCTGCAGTGCGCAGTCGTCTCGACCCTGGTACGCCAGATAGAAGTTGGTCCAGCGCAGCCCGTCGAGCACCTGGTTGGAAGTCAATCCGGTCACGAGCCGCTCGACGTCGGCATGCAAACTGGCGAGCGCGTTCGCGTATGCATCACGCGACGCTTCGAGATCGGCCGAATCCGCATAGATCATCGGCAGCGACAGCCGCGACGCCACAGCGCCGCGCAGGTCCGTCCGGTTGGCGTCGTGCGCCTTCGAATAGGCGTCGCGCGCGCGATCGCGCTCGTCGCGCGCGGCGAACAGGCATCCGAGATTGAACCACTCTCCGGCGCTTGCCTGCGGCGCCATCGCGATGGCTCGCGCGTACAACGGCTCGGACTCGTCCAGCGCGCCGCGCTCGCGCAACAGACCGGCGAGCATCACGACCAACTTGCGCAGCGGCGGGTTCCGGGTTTGCCGCGCGAGCGCTGAGCGCAGCAGCGACTCGGCGCGCGCAATTTCGCCGGCATCGCGCCACATTACCGCAACGTTCGCGATCGCCAGCTCGTAGTCGGGCCGCAGCGCCATCGCACGCTCGAACGCCGACCGCGCTTCCGCGAAACGACCGAGGGTCCGCAACGCGTTGCCCAGGTTGTTATGTCCGCGGGCATTGCGCGGATCCAGCGCGACGACTCGCGCAAATGCCTCGGCTGCGCGCTCGGCATCGCCCCGCTCGCCGTACAGGATGCCGATTTGCTGATGTGCGGCGACGAAGGCGGGGTCGAACCGCACGGCTTGCTCGAGGCTCGCGATGGCTGCCGCCACATCACCGTCCTGCTCGCTGATTTCCGCCCGAGCATAGTGCGCGAGCGCGTTGCCGGGATCGAGCCGGAGCGCCGAGTCGATGTGCTCGCGGGCCGATGCGGCGTCACCGGCGCGCTGTGCGCAGGCCGACAGAACCAGGTGTGCCGCAGCAGCGTCGCGCGCGTTGCCCGCGTTCAGCGCCGGTACGCATTCGCGACGAGCCCCGGCAATGTCACCGGCGGCGAGCCGCGCACGTGCGCGCTCGATGATGGCGGTGCCGGATTCCTCGGCGGTCACACCGAGGCTCCTTGCAGCGCTTCGGGTGCGCGTTCCTCGAGCGCCTGGATGTAAGCGTCTTCGAGGTGCCGCGCATGCGCCTGCATATCGGTCAGCGATGAGCACCGGAGACCCGCGGCGATTCGTTCCCGCACCGAGCGCATGAAATCGGCATCGGTGGCAAGCCGCACGGCGATGGCGACATAGTCACCGCCGGCCTCCGCGATCGTATCCGTCACGCCGAGGTTCGCAAGGATCGAATACGATGTGCGCTCGGAATGCCGCCGCCCCACCAGCGTGACCACCGGAACGCCCATGTCAAGCGCCTCCAGCGTGCCATTCACGCCGCCGTACGGCATCGGATCGAGCACGAAATCAATCAGGCGATAGCGCGCCTGATTCTCCGCGTCATCCCGGCCCTGCGGCACGAATGCGATTCGACGGGACTCGATTCCTGCCGACAGCACGATGCGCTGGAAGACGCTGCGCAGCGACGGGTGGACCGGAGAGAACGCCAGAATCGCCCCGGGAACCCGTATCAGCACCTCACGCCACAGCTCGAGACAGCGCCTCGACAACTTGAGCGGCGTGCAGAACGCGCCGATGACCACTGCTTCGCCCGCAATTCGCAGTGTCTCCCGCTCGAGGTTCATGCCCGGCGAAGGCTCGACATGGCGAAACGGATAGACGCATCCCTGCATGGCGAGCAGCGGTTCTATCTGCATCGCAGTGTCGTCGCGCAGATCCGCGTATCGGTCCGTCAGCTTGAAATCTATCGACGACATCGCGAGCGTGCCGGCGCTTGCAACGTGCGTGATCTGCACGCGCGCCGGCTTCAGTGCGAGGATTCCGGGCCGCGCGCCTTTGGTGTGCGTCGATAGATCGACCAGTACGTCGAGGTCATTCTCGGCGATCCGCCGCGCCGCGTCGCGGTCGGACAACGCGGTAAGCGAATGCAAGCGGGAAAATGTCTGCTCGAAACTCGCGCTCCAGTCGTCGCGCACATCGGTCGTGGCGTACCCGACCACATCGAATCGCGCGCGATCGTGATGGCGCAATGCTTCGTACATCATCTTTCCCATCACATGATTGCGAAAGTCTCCCGACACGTAACCTATCCTCAGCTTGCCAGGCTCGGCGATTCTCACGCCGCGGGAACGGCTCGCCGTAGATCTGTCGCGCGAGCGCCTCGTGCGTCCGGGCGTAACGACCGACGAGCTCGGGCTCGACATCGAAAAACAGCAGCAGGTAGAGAAGCTGCTGCAACGCGTCGAGCGCCTCGTGGGGATCGTCAGCGGAGAAGCGTCCCTGCCGCAACCCGTCCAGGTAGCGCTCGAGCGTCGCGTGGTCGCCGCGATACGCGCAGACCTCCAGCGCGTGCGCGGCGAGCGGAAGGCGATCCGGGCAATGCTGCTCGAACCGGTCGAAGTTCGCGAACCACGCGTCGATGCGGCCCGACGCGAGAAGCGTTTCGCCAAGCGCCTTGTAGGCGGCAACATTGCCGGGTGCGCGCGCAAGAACCTGCGTGAACGCCGCGATCGCGGCGTTGGCCTTCCCCTGTTGATCGAAGATCACGCCAAGGTTGAAATCGGCGGAATGCAGATCGGGCCGGAACGCAAGCGCCCGCTGATAGGCGCGGGCTGCCTCCGTCAGGTTTTGCTGCATCTGCAGCGCGACGCCCTGGTTGTAGTGCGATTCGCCGTCCGTGGCGTCGCGCCTCAGTGCTTCGGCGAACGCGGCGAGCGCCGCCGGCGCACCGCCCCGTTTCAACTCGGCTTGTCCCAGGACGCGCCAGAGCGCAGCCGAGTCCGGGGACAGCGCAAGCCCGTCGCCGGCGATCCGGGCCGCTTCGGCGACATCGCCGCCCTCGAGCATCAGCGCGGCGAGGGCGACGCGCGCATTCGTGAAATCCGGAGCTGCGGCAACCGGCGGAGCGAAAGCTGGAAAGCGCATCGTCGCGGGAGCTTCGATCGCGCTCCAGGACCCCCAGCAGATAATGCGCCGGCGCATATCCCGGCTGCTGTTCGAGAACCCATGCGTATCCCGACCTGGCGCCGGCCGAGTCTCCGCCCTGGTGCGACCTGACCGCGGTCTCCCACCGGTCCGAAAGCGCCGATGCGGTCGCAGCAGACGCCGGAACGTCATCGATTTCGCTCCACACGCGCTCGATCGCCTCGGCCAGACTGCGAACGAGACCGGGTTGCGACTGAAACACCCGATCCACCAGCGCCGCCGCCACGGGTACCGTTGACCCGTCGATCCCCCACAGAGCGCGCGCCGGGTGCGCCGCGAGCAGCGGTCCGGAAGGCTCGTCGATTCCGGCAAGATCGATCAACACATCGAGATCCAGATACGCAACGTCACGCGCCGCAGCCTCCGGCTTCGACGGGAGCATGCGCGGCGCCGCTGCCCGCGGGGCGGCGACGTCGTGGCCGTCGCCGATCGGCATGGGCGGGGGCGAGGACTTGCGGATGACACGGGCCGGCTTGGACGCGGGGCGCCGCTTCGCTCGTGCGGCCAGCAGAGCGGGATCAACTCGCAACGACCCTTCGAGACCGCGCCGATCAGTTCGTTTGGCAGCGCACTCGCTTCGGCGGCGGCCGGCGAGATGAGCAGGCCGATTCGAGCCGCGCGTCCCGCGGTGCGAAGTGCCCATCGCAGGGGCGTCGATCCTCGATGCAGCGATTTGCAATGACTCGCGTAGCGCTCCGCAAACACGGCGGCACGATCGCGCTGTCCGTTCGTCGCGAGCCAGCAGGCAATGGCGCGGAGCGCATCTACATCGGATTGATCGACCGGCGAGGCGAGCGACCGCTCGAGCAGCGCCTCACCTGCCGCAGACGTCGCTTCCAGTCCCAAGCGGCCGCCTGCGACGACCCGCTCCATCAGGGCGAGCGGCCACGCGGGCCTCGACTCGATCGCCTGCAGCAGCTCGTCGGCGGACGCGTCGCCACGCGCCGCACGCAGCATGACGGTGAGTGCAGTCGCTCTCGGCTCACCGGGCCGCCGCGCCAGGACAGCGAGCGCCGCCTCTCGCGCTGCGTCGAGTTGCCCGGTCGCGGCACAGGCGTCGGCAAGCGCTTGCAAGCTCGCGACATGGCGAGGAGCAACCTCGACCGCCGCGCGCCAATGCTCGATCGCATCGAGCGGCTTGCCCAGCTGCCACGCGACTTCTCCCAGGTGGAACTGCGCATCGGCGCCATGCAGCGCATCCTGAAGCGCTCGGCGGTAACACAGCATGGCATCGATCGCGCGGCCTCGTGCCTGATGTGCGCGGCCGCGCGCGAGCCACTCGGCGTAGTGCTCGCGCTTCATCGGAAGCGCAGCGCCGACAGATGCCGCTTATCCTCGTCCATATCGAAACGCTGGAATCGGCGGCAGCGACCTTGAGCATCGTCGAACAATGCCTGTTTCGGTGTCAGGCATGGAGCCGCGCCTTGAGCGCATTGATCAACGACGCGGGCGCGAGGCGGTAGAGCCAGCGCCCAATTGTCGTGCGCCGAATCGACAGCGCCCAATGCGCGAATCTTGCGGACAATCCAGCTGCCGCAGGCCTTTCCCCGACATCGCGCGCCGGGGTGTCCGTCGCCGCCGCGCGAGCGTCAGGTCCAGCATTCGGCGTCCATTCGACATAGCCGAGTGCGTCCCGAACGCGCGCGCGCGCGAACCGCCGCAGTGCGCCGGCGCTGGCCTTGCGCAGCGTGGGCTCGTAGAGGTCCAGTGTCGCATTCGCCATCGTATCGCCGGCGACATGCGGGATCCGTTTCGCTGCGGCTGACGCGCTGGCGCGGATGCCTGCCGCTTGCGGGCCCGATAGCGCGGCGATGCGATCGAGCATGCGGGCGTCGTCGATCCATTCCTCTCGCGTCATCACCCAGCCCCCTCCCGACCGGTCGACGCGCTCGGCCAGCGCGCCGATCGGCGGGACCAGCGCAGGCGCGCCGGCGCGCCATACCTCCGACAGCGTATAGCTGAAACTCTCGGGGCCGCCGGAGGGGTAGACCACCATTCCGACTCGATAGTGCGCGAGGAGCGTCGGCAAATCGCGAGCCGCGTAGCGGCCGTGGACGGTCAACATCGCATCGTCGCTTTGCCACGGCCCCTGCTGGACATCGAGATAGCCGATGACGACAAACCGAAGGCGCGCGTCGCGTTCCCGCGCGAGGTCCGCGAGCGACTCGATGCGCCGCGCACCCTTGTCGCGGCCGATCGCTCCCACGATGGCCACGGTGGGAACGCCATCGTCCGGGAGCAGGACAGCGGTAAGCGGCTGGGCCGTGGCGCCCACCGATTGCGACGCTCGCGGATCGGGTGTCGCGTGCGGAATTATCGTGACTCGCGGACTGGCCTCGGGAAAATATCGGATGAGCATTTGCGCCGTCCACTCCGATGGCGCGATCACGAACGCCGCGCCCGCGACCAGCGCCGCGTGATCTCGCCGCCACTGTCCGATATCGGTGCCCGCATAAGGGGCTTGCGCGCGGAGGCACTGCGTGCAAGCGCCGATGTCGGTGACGCCGCCGCAAAAGCGATCGTCCCCGCGCGTCAGCGTCACGGTCGGGCAGGCAAGCCACAGATCGTGGATCGTAATCCCGTACGGAAGGCCCACCGTAGCCAGCGCCGCAAGCACTCCGTCACGCGACCTCGACAGATGATGAATATGCACGAGGGAGATGTCGAACGCAGCCGCGATGCCGGACACGAAGTCGTGCCAGGACTCGCGCTCGCCGCGGACAAAATCGAAAGTGCGTGTCGCGCCGTCGGCAGCGTGTTCGTCGATCTGCCATCGGTCACCGACCGCAACGGCGACATAGTGGCGCCATCGATCGCGGGAGGCTTCGATCAGCGTTCTCACATGCGTTTCCGTGCCGCCGCCATGATCGTGAATCACGTGCAATACACCGCGCGGTGACTTCGCGGCCGCGAGACGCGACTGCGCGGCCTCGCGCAGCGGTCGCAGCGGATCGGCGGCGATGTAGCTTTGCACCATGCCGACGTAATGCGGATGGCGGCGGGTCAGCAATTCGGTATTGCGGGGGCCGAGCTCCTCCTTGCGTCCCACAAAGGACTGACCTCCAACGTGGACGACAAACGCGTCGTCGGCGAGCATGTTGCGCCACCCGGCAGCGGCTGCACGAAGGCAGAAGTCGTTTTCCTCGCCGTAACCCGCCCGAATGCCATGTCGAACGGACCAAGCTCGTCGAGCGCGCTCCGGCGGACGAACATGCAGAACCCGACACCCGTCGGCAAGTCAGGGTACGTCGGCACCGCTGCGTCTGCCAGCGCAGCACGGACGGCCTCCGCGTCGGCGTCTTCGGGCCATTGGTTGTTCTCGCAGAATCGCGGAAACGAGGCGATCTCCGCGTTGTTCGAGAACGGCGTTACGGTTGCAATCCGCAGGCTCGATCCCGCGCACCGCGCAAGCGCATCGAGCCAACCGGCGGTAACGATGGTGTCGGAATTGAGCAGCACGACATCGGCATGCGATGCCGCGATACCACGGTTTACCGTCGCGGTGAACCCGAGATTGCGCCCGTTTCGCATCAGCAAGACGCGCGGCGGATTGATTTGCCCGATCTCTTCGAAGTATGCGGCGATGCGTGGATCGGGCGACGCATCGTCGATCAGCAGCAGCCGGTAGTCTCCGGGCGTATGGCGCAACACGCTGTCGACACAGCGGCGAACGTCGTCCGGCGCGTTGTAGACCGGGACGATGATGTCGATTGCCGGCGTGGTCGGTGCGGCGTTCATTGCCGAGCGATGCGCCGCCACAGGCGCCGCATGCCTAGCCATGGCAGCGCGAACCACCAGCGCGGGCTTTCACGGTATGCGACGATGCGCTCCTGCGCGGCGATCTCGCGCTCGAGGCGCGCACGCTCGGCGGCGTCGTCTTCAATGCGCGCGCGCGCGGCCGCGATCTCGGCATCGCGATCCGCGATGGCGAGGTCCCGGTGAGCGACCATCGCCCGGATCTCCTGCACGGCCGCCGCCTGACGATCGAGGTCGCGATCGCGCGCAAAGAGCAGTGCATCCAGCCGCAGCACCTCCCGCGCCTCGTGGTCGATCCGCTGCCATTCCGCGTCATCGGCATCGGCGTAGAGCGACAGCACCGGGGGCTGCGCTGGCAGCGCTTCCGGGACGCTCGCCGCAACGACGATGAAATACATCGCATTCGCGGGGACCGCCGGCTCCACCGTCGCTGCGCTTCCCGAAAGCGCTTCGAAGCGGTTGCCGGATTGCTCGGCCCAGATTGCCGAGCCGAGGTAGCGTCGCTGGCGATACCATTGCTGCGCGGAAAAGTTCTTCCACAAGAGTTGCGCCAGCTCGCCGCGATCGAGCTCGTGCAGGTGAAATGGGTTCGCGTAGTTCCTGGCATCACTGTATTCCGGGCGGTTCGGTGACGACAGGATCAGCAGACCGCCGGGTGCCAGGACGCGGGCGAATTCGACCAGCATGCGCGGCTGGTCCGCGGCACGCAGATGCTCGATCGTCTCGAACGACACGATGACATCGACGCTCGCGTCGGGAATGGGCAACGCGGTGACCGAGGCAGTCTCGAAGCGAAGATTTCGATGGTCCGCGTACCTGATGGCGGCGTCTTTCACGACGCCGGCATCGATGTCCACGCCGATGACGCTCGTCGCGACGTCCGCGATAAGGGCGGCGCCATACCCTTCACCGCATGCGGCGTCGACGACGCGGCGACCCTGGGAAAACCGGCGCGCAAATGCGTACCGATGGCGATGCTCGTATGCGATTTCGCCGGCTACGCCGGGAATGAATCGCTCGCCGGTAAAGTCGTCTGCGATTTGCATCGAAGGGAGGAAGCGATTCAGTCCGGGGTGAGCGAGTCTTCGGATCGTCCGAAGGACCACGGGTGATTTTACTGGATCGCCGCGCTCGATAATCCGCTTCGGCGGCGAGGATTCCCGGCGCCGCGCTCCACGCGGCGACTGCACCGCGGTACCCGCGGCTCAGAGGCGCTTCAGAATGGAGCCGAGCTCGCCGGGCGATCGCCAATGCATCCGGCATACATATCGGGGAATGCGCCATCGGCTCGTTTCGGGGCGCACGAGATCAGGCTCGGTCGTGAATGCCGCAATGATTCCGTGCTCATCGGCGTGGTGCGGGAAGTACTCGTGCGTCAGATATTCGGTCCAGTTGCCGTAGGGGTAGGCGAAGAGACGGTCGGCCGGATTGGGAGCGCGCGCACGCAGATACGCGGCGGCGGCTCGCACCTGGATGTCCGCTTCGGCGTAGTTGTCTACCCCGCGGAATTCGCCGATGCCGATGGGCCGGCCTGAATATCGCGCGAGCGTCGGATGATGGTGATCCCAGCTGTGAACGCCGACGTGCCAGATGCCGCTGGCCACAGCCGTCGCCCACCACGCCTCGCCGAGCCATTTCTCGCCGTTCAGGCATGTACGCTCGAGCGTTGCGCGCGACTCCGGATCGGCGATCACGAACGACGTCATGTTGACCAGGCCGAGAGTCTGCTCCGCTTCGCGAAGGATGCGGTAAAAGCCCTTCTGCATACCGTGACCGGCGACGATGTGGTCGACGAAATCGAGTTCGGCGCCGTCATCGCAAGTGAGGACGACAGCGCGTTCGGGCAATCGCGTCCCGGTCGCGAGTGCGATCGCGAGGTCCGCGGCGGCGATGACCTTCAATCCCAGGCCGGCGATCTGCCGCAGATCCTCGGCCAGCGCGACATGGTCGTTGTGGTGATAGGCGTGGCCGCAGATGTCCTGCGAGTGATAGGCCAATACCGCGATCGCCATCGTCAGTGCCGGGCGGGATTCGAGAAAAACAGCGGCCATTCGGCCCACAAATGCCACGCCGCGGGATCGTTGCGAAGCGCATTCTCGAGCAGTGTCGCGAGCGAATGCATCGGTGCCTCGCCGTTGACCGGCAACCTCGACAGCGTCAGATGCCGCAGCCCCGTAACCGGATCGAGCCGCGCCAGATAGGCGACGAACGGCACGCCTTCGGATGCCGCGAGACGCGACAAGCCGTCCGGGAACCAGGCCTCTCCCCCCATGAACGGCACCGGCACGCGACTGCCCGACAACGGCGGCGGCACATCGACCATCCCCAGGATCGACGTTCCGTTGCGCAATGCATTGCGAATTTTATCGACGCTGCCGCCGGCGTAGATGACGGTTGCACCGCCGGCACCGGCGGCACGCTTCATCCGCCAGCGTTCAAATGAATAGCGCAACCGCTCGCCCGGAAAGTCGCCGGATACGATGGGCCTCGACAGGAACGAAACCCGGTGACCCTGTTGCCGGAGGTATCGCAGAGACCAGAATCCGGCGCCGTAATGGAACCCGGCGAAAATGCACGGAGCAGCCGGCATCGGGTCGCCCGTCACGACCAGATGACGCCTCATCCATCGGTTGCTGCGCATGCAGGACAGCGCCGGGTCAACCTGATCGACCAGGCGCGTCAAGCGATGCCGAGCGGCCCATGCGCTCGCGTCGTCGGCAAATCCTGCCTGCGCTGCCATCGTCGTCGCGCGCATCGTTTCGACGCCGAAAAAGGATCCGCGACTGGCGAAGCGCTGCAGCAGTCGCCAAAGGGTGGCCCACGGTATCAGGACCGCCAGCATCGGCAAGAGCAGACATTCGGCGACCTGCCGCCGAAATGTCGGCCGGATCATCGCGACGGCAGCGTCGGGTAGCACTGGAAATACATGCTGATGCTGGACTGCGGCGGACGGATGTCGATGTTTCGCAGCTCCGGATGCTCGCTCTGACCGAATGCGGAGTCTTCGACCCTGAACCCGCACTCGGTCGCAATCCGGCGAAAAGTTTCGGCGTCGTAGTGAAACTGTCCCGCCATGCGGATACCCAGGTTGAGCACCTCGCACGCGGAGCGCGTTGCAAGCGGGACCCCGACGGTTGCGTCCCATGTCCTCACCAGCCAATCGGGCTGCTCGAGGTACGTGCGGCAGAACTTCTCCAGGTCCGGCGTCAAGAGCCGCATGACGCCGTCCGGTCTCAGGATGCGCCTGCACTCGTGCAGGAAATGCTGGCCCTGGGCCAGCGTCAATTGGACGATGAAATCCTCGCTGTGCACGAAGTCGACGCTGGCGGTTCGAAACGGCAAGTCCTTCGACAAGTCCGCAACGACATCGGGACCGCCTTTCGGGCTGAGATCGACATTCACCCAGCCCGGCAACTTGCCTTCCCAGCCACAGCCGAAGTTGACCTTGGTCATCGCGACGCCAATATCGGGATGCAGGCTCAGCGAACGACGCAGTCGTGCCAGCGATGCGCCAGGTGAACGAACCCCAGCTCGCGCGTGTCGCCGCGCACGGTCAGCGAGCGTTCCACGTGGTCGAAAATCCGCACGCCTTCGGGATCGACGGCGTGCGCCCGCACGAAATACTTTCCCGGCTGGAGCGGCAGCGCCATCAGCGTCAGCTCGAACGCGTAGCGATGATCGGCAACCCTGCGCATCGCAACGCCGTCCATGTCGGAGGCAACCCCGAACACCGGTGTCCCATCGGCGCGAACGATGCCGACGAGAATCACCGGAGCGCGTCCGTCCGGCGAGTAGGCGTCACCGCGCGCGGTGACGTCCATGCCCTGTTGAATCGCCTCCGCGCTCAGCTCGAGCGACTGGACCGCGTACACGCCGGATGCCTTTGCCTCCGAAAGCGGAATCGTCGTCCTTCCTCGCGCCTCCTTCTCCTCGTGATAGGCGAGGTAAGCGATCGTGACGTCGGAGACGGGTCCATATTGCTCGACGCTGCCGTTCTTGAGCCAGACCGCCTGCCGGCAGAGTTTCTGGATGTGATACATGCTGTGCGAGCACATCAGAAGCGTGCCGCCACCGGACAGGTAACGCTCGATCCAGCCGATGCATTTCTTCTGAAACGATTCGTCGCCCACCGCGAGCACCTCGTCGGTGATCAGGATGTCCGGGGCGAGTGCGGTAGCGACGGCAAACCCGAGGCGCACGACCATGCCCGATGAATATTGCTTGATCGGGTCGTGGATGTGCTCGCCAAGCTCCGCGAACGCGATGATCGCATCGCGCTTGACGGCGATCTCCGCGGGTGTCATCCCGAGGAGCGCGGCGGCGAGGTCGATGTTGGCGAGTCCCGTGTACTCGGGATGGAAACCGGAACCAAGCTCGAGCAGCGCGCCCACGCGGCCGTTCACGGTCAGCGTACCGCGCGTGGGCTTGATGACGTCGGCGATGATCTTCAGCAACGTCGACTTGCCGGCGCCGTTCTCCCCGATGATGCCGAGCGACTCGCCGCGCGCGAGCTCGAACGACACGCCATCGAGCGCGCGGAACACGTGCTGCGCGGAGTGGCCGCGCAACAGGTCCCACACCAGCCGCAGGCGTCCGCCGCGCGAGTGAACCTTTGCATAGTCCTTGCCCACGCCCGACAGCTCGAGGAGCTGCGTCATACGAAGTCTTCGAAATGCGGCGACAGGCGGCGGAACACCGCGCGACCGGCAACGAAGATTGCAACGGCGACGACGAGCGCAGCGGCGTCGGTCCACTGCAATGCGAGGCGCCCATCGAGCAGCGCATCGCGCAAACGCGCGACCATCCACGCGAACGGGTTCATTGCGATCCAGGGGCGCAACGTTTCCGGGACCATCGTCAGCGGGTAGAGAATCGGCGTCAGGTACATGAGGACCATGAGTACCGGCAGCAGGATTTGTTCGACGTCCTTGACGAATACCTGCAGAGCCGACAGCAACAGCGTGACTCCCGTGATAGCCACGGCGAGGACGAACCAGACCGGCAGCGCGATCAGCAGTCCCCGCAAGTGAACCGGCTCGCCGCTCACCTTGAGCACGGCGAGCACGGCGAGATAGCCGATGAGCTCCAGCGTAAACGTCGCCGCGACCGACGCCAATACGACGATTTCGTGCGGAAACGCGACCTTGCGGATCAGCCCGGCGTAGCCGGCGATGCTGACCGCGCCGCGCTGCATCGACTCCTGCGCCGCAAGCCACGGCCAAAGCGCGACGGCGACGAAGGACAGAAAGCTCTGTCCGGCGAATCCGGTTGCGCGAAAGATCGTGGTGAAGACGAAGTGATAGACGCCGAGCAGCGCGAGCGGGTGCAGCAACGCCCAGGCAAATCCACTGATGCTGCCAAGATAGCGAGTCGTGAGTTCCCGGCGAAAAAAATTGACGAACAGCGCGCGATCGCGTTCCCTTGCGAGCGTCGGCGTGCGGACCGCGGTGCGCGGGGACTCGACGATGGCACCGGGGCAGTCGGTCACACGAGGGGCGACGCGGCGCGCGGAACTATTTCGGGACTGGCGCGGGCGCGGCCGGCGCAGGGGATGGCGGCGCCGACCGCGCCGCCGGCGCACGCTTCAGATCAAAGGTCTTCGGATCGAACTTGTTCACCAGCGCATCGATCGCCGGCTGATTCATCTGCAGTTCAGGATCGCGGTAAACGGACTGAATGCGCCTGTCGCGCTGGTCGGCGGCATATTGGGTGCGCAGACGCGCGAGGATCGCGCCATGCACTTCGTCGAAAGTCTGGATCCGAGACGGACGACGCTCCTCGAGGCGTACAACGTGGTACGCGGACGGCGCCTTGATCGGCTCGGAAATCTCGCCGATCTTCGAGAGCGCGAACACGCCCTTTGCATAATCGGGCGCCAGGGCCTTGCGGGATACGAACGCCAGTGCGCCGCCCTTGTCCTTCGTCGCCGCTTCGTCGGAATATTCACGCGCGACGGTTGCGAAATCGGCGCCGGCGACGAGGTGCTGACGGGCTTCGCGCGCGCGCGCGAGTGCCGCCTCTTCGCCGCGCTTCCTGATCGCGACCGCGACATCCGACAGCCTCACCTCCTCGGGCATGCGGTATTTTTCCCGGTCGAGCGCGTAGACCTCGCGCGCCTTCGCTTCGAACTCTGCCTTGTGCGCGTCGACGTATGCGCCGGCGTCAGTCTCTACGCGCTTCAATTCCGCGTTCGCGAGTGCCTGGTCGGATTCGGCGGTATTGGCTGCAAACGATGATCCAGCCACCGTCCCGTGCGCGCGGGCCTGCGCGGCAAGTGTCTTGTTCAGCAGGAGATTGTTCAGCATGCTCTGGATGCGCCGGGGGCTCGTGCGAAAACTCCCAGCGCACGTTCGCGGGCACTCGCGACACCGCCGCCTCATAGTCGGAGCGCGTCAGGTCCATCCAATGACTGCGGACCAGGACGTCCGGCGGGAGGTCGGCCGCGAAAGCGGTGAGCGCCGTCATGAACCAGCACGCAACGAATGAAAGTGAACATGGTGTGTGGCGCACAGCCGTACTCTTCTCGGCGAAAATTCAATTATGCCTGAGGCAATCACCGTCGGTCCCTTCGTACTTGACGCTAAAATGGCGCTCCCGGGAAAAACTCGCCGATGCCGAGCACCTCGCAATGAGCACCAAGCGTCTGGATGAGAGCTGGACTGCGTGGTTGGCTGAGAACATCCAGCGCCGATGCAACCCGGAGGAGTTGCTCGACATATTGCTCAAGAATGCCTTCGACCTCGGGTCCATTCGAAGCGCGATGGGTGCGCATTATCCGGCGCAATCTCCGGTAGCGCTTGCCGCAGAAGGCCGGGCAGATCACCTTGACTACCGCGCGCTCGCCAATGTGCGGCTGACTCGGGCGACGGAAGGAGTCACCCGATTCGACACCGACAAAGTGCAGCTTTATACGCTCAGCGCGTTCTTGAGCGGCGAGGAATGCAACGAGATCGTCTCGATCATCAACCCGAATTTGCGCCCGTCCACCGTCACGATCCAGTCCTATGACAAGGCCTTTCGAACCAGCCGGACGAGCGACCTTTCGCTGCTCGATTCCGCCGTGGTATCGCGGCTCGACGAAAAGATCGCCAGGGCGGTGGGAATACGCCAATCGTACTCGGAAGGAATCCAGGCGCAGCGCTACGACGTCGGCGAGGAGTTCAAGCAGCACACCGATTACTTCGAGCCGGGGACGCCGGAGTATGCAGAGCACGCCGCATTGCGGGGCAATCGAACCTGGACCTTCATGGTCTACCTGAATGACGTCGAATCGGGCGGTGCGACCCGCTTTTTCGCGCTCGACCACGCATTCGCTCCCACGAAGGGAATGGCCGTGGCCTGGCACAACCTGCGTCCGGACGGAACCGTCAATCCTGACACGCTGCACGCGGGAACCCCGATCGTTGCGGGGCACAAGATCATCATCACGAAATGGTTCCGCGAGCGCGGCATCGGTCCGATGCAGTACGACGATTGATCAGCCGACGCGAACGCCAGAGCGTGCCGCACAAAAAAAGACCCCGCCGAAGCGGGGTCGATTGATTCGAGACCTGTCTGGTGCTCGCCTAAGGCGTATAGACGTCCACGTAGGCATTGCAGTTTGCGCCCGCGGGACAGGTCAGATTCTTGACGTTCAAATAGTAGGTTTGACCCGGCATCAGCGTTGGATAGTACGCGCCGGACGTGCCCGGAATGCCGACGGTGAAGGGCGCTATGAGCGAGTTGCTCGACTTGATGAAATCCCCGACCGACAGCGAATTCGAAAAGTCGCACGGCGTCGCCGAAAGCGACCACGTGCGATTGGGTTGCTGGCCGCTGGTGTAGCCTCCGCCGAGATGGCCATAAGTGGACGAGGGGGTCGCAGTCGACGGAACCGTGATGGTAAAGACCGTCACGTCGCCCGCCGCAAACGTGCTGGTAATCGTGCGGGAGTTGTCCGCCCAGGGTAGGCCCACGTAGCGGGTGGTCGCCGTACCGCACTGCGTTCCCGTCGGCGTCGGCGTCGGTGTCGGTGTCGGCGTCGGTGTGGGCGTCGGCGTGGGTGTCGGTGTGGGAGTCGGTGTTCCGGAAGGCACGGTGCAGCTGACAACGACATTCCCTTGGCCGTCGGGGCCCACCGAAAGGGTGGCAGGACTGCAGGTCAGTGTCCCGGCGAACGCCGGCGCAACCGCGACGGCTCCTGTGGCGGAGACCGCGGCGGCGATCATCCGGCTGAGCGAACGAGTTGAAAATGTCTTACGCATGGTCTACCTCGAAAATTGACAATCAACACACTGCTTTTCGCAGAACGCAACTTGCGCGCCATTGAAAACGTATACGTTATTGGTGTGGTCGGTCAGTCCGCCGACACCGCTCGGCGTCGAAAACCCACCGAGCATCGGTCGAGCGCTCTCGCTAACCTGTTCGCTGACCCCCACAACCACGCTCTAGCGGCGTGGAGCCAAAAAAAAGGGGCGAGACTCGAAGTCCCGCCCCTAGTCACTAACTGCTGAAAATCGTCACAGCCTTGAACCAATCCGCGTCGTCGACTACTCGATCAAACGCGTGCCCTTCTGAACGAAGTTGCCGCCATAGTTCGACAGCGTATTGACGCCATTGACGACCACGGCACCGTTGGTGAACGACTGGACCGCAAAGCCGACCACCGGCAAGCCAACGTATGTCGCCGTTCCCGGGGCCCCGAACGCCTGACCCAGCGGCGCGATTTGCGTTCCGCCGAAGTTGATCAGCTTGTGGACCGAACCGGTGACGGTCGATGGCAGCCAGCCGATGTTCAGCCAACCGTGTTCGAACCCGGCGGGCGGTATGACGGTCGAGGTGTTCACCGACGCCAGAACGCTATTGGGTTGGAACGTGATGACGTTGGCCTCCCAGCACAGCGAATTGACTCCCGCGGTGGGTTGCGGCGAGAAATCCAGCGGCGACGACGTCGTGTTTTCTTCGCGGTCGTAGATGGCCGGGTCGAAATCGTCAGGCGCGCCACAGTCGGTGGGGTCCTTCGAGAAGTTGCTCTGGAACAGTTCGTCGGGAACACCGGTGCCGATTCCGACAAAGAAACGCTTCGTCGGCATCGTGACGACCCAGTCCGTCGCCGATGAGGTGGCGGTATCCAGCACGTACTCGTTCATGATCTGGTCGTGCATCAGCACCGCGCTGACCACTTCACCCGTCGACGGAGCCCATGACGACTGGTACACGTTGTTGTTGGCCACGACGACGCTGATCGGCGGCGTCGCGGAGGTCAGGTTGGGCGTGTCGACGCCAGCGCCCGTATACAAGCTGATGACGGAGAAGTTGTCGACTGCGACCGCATCTTCCGTGTAGTCGGTGCCGGCGTTGACGTTGATCAACGTCATTCCACCAATCAGCCCACCCGTCGGAGGCAGCGCCTCGGACGCTCCCAGAGCATCGGTTTGCTTCGAGCATCCAGGCGGCACGCCATTGACGTGAGTGACGTTGTCGTGCGTCGTCGACCCATCGTCGTACGTCGCCATTTCGATGATTTCAGCGTATCCCTCGCGTGTACGGTCGAGCGTTGAGCCGCCACCGTCGATACCCGCGTATGCGCCGTTACGGAACGGGATCGTCTGGCCCTGCGACACCGCCACCGGCAGCGTGCACGACACATCCGGGCTGGTTATCGCGGCACCATCCGCAGTAGGCTCGATCGCCGCAACCCAAACGTCATGCATCGACAGGTAGAGGTTGAAGTCGAGAACTTCGCGGCTGTTCTTGCCTTCGAGGAAGCGAACCTTGACCGACTTGACCGACGCCGTCGTGTTGACGACCGAGATCAGCGAGAAATAGGCATTGCCGTTCGCGTCGGCGCGCGTTGTGTAGTACGGATAGATCAGGACTTGGCCCAGACCATCCGGGTTCAGGTTGACCGCCTGCGCGGCGCCAGCCGCGCCCAGCGCGCCGATACCAGCCAGCGCGGCGCACAGCGACTTCTTCTTGAAAATATTCATGGTTGGTGATGACTCCGTTTAGTTGCCGTTTAAAGTGATCACTTTAGAAACAACAGCGAGCAAATCTTATTACAGTTTGACGTTTCATTACAAACAATTCGATATTTCCCTGCTGCGGCCTGTAGGCTTTTTGCAACGCCTAGGCTAACTTCGATCCACAAACCATGCCTGACCTTCGGTGATGACCCATTTTTCCACCAGCGGGACCTTCGTGCCCTTCAACCGCTTGTGGTCGTAGGTGACCCTCAAGTTGACCGTGCAGGCGTCGCCTTGGCAACTCACCGCGTCGATGTCCACGGCCCGATACATCCCGACCCTGTGCTTCGCCTTGTAGAGGTCGAGCGGCATTGTCGCTCTCGACGCGGGGCTCAGGAACGCATACGCGCCATCGAGATCGGCCTTGATCAGAGCCTCCCAGCGAGCCTTGGCGCGAGCCGCGACCGCGTCACGCTTTACTTCCGCCGGGGCGTCCGGCGCCAGTCCCGTCGGCCCCAACCCAGTCGCGCAACCACCCAGTAAAGCCGCGGCAACGACGGCCGCCAATCCCAGTGACTGTCGTCGTTTGGCGACGGTCGCGGTCCAAAAGTGACCCAGAACGTCCAAAAATATGCGGTTAACGGCTGCGGGCCATTCTGGCCTTCGGCCCCAAAACCTGACTCCATATGCGGAGCGGCGCGGGGCAAACCCTGAATAAAGCGTAGCCATTTCGAACTCCATCGTCAATGTCGCACGAGTTGCGCCTCGCGGCGCGACAAGCGTGTTGCGGGACTGCAACACGCGAAAATGCTCAATTGTCGGGATTTCCCGACACTTTATTCGTCTTTGTCAGAAAAACAGCCGCCGAACGCTCGCTCTTTCCCCCGGATTTGCCTTTCGTTTCTCATTCGCTCGCGGTCGCCGGCGCACGGTCCAATGCGACGCTCACTCCTGGGCCGGAGGGGGCGATGGCACCGATGGCGTCGGCTGGCCGGCTGGCAGCACCGGCTTGGGTATCGTGGAGCGCGGCAGCTCCCAGCGATAGGGATTCAGCCCTTCGTCGATGCGGTCGGAAACGCTGGGCGGCGACGCGGGCCAATTCGGTGTGCCCGGAAACACGCGATCGAGCGTCTCCATCTTGCGCCGCAGATCCTCGATGACGCTCGTGTAATCGGTGGAGCCGCTGACGACGCGAGGCGTAATGAAGAGCACGAGCTCGGACCGGTCGTTGGTGAGCGTCTGGCTGCCGAAGAGTCCGCCCAGGATCGGGATCCGGTCGATCAGCGGCAGGCCGTTGGTCGCATTGCCCTTGGTCTCCTGGATCAGCCCCCCCATGACCATCGTGCTGCCGGACGGGACGAAGATCATCGTCTGCACCGAGCGCGTGTCGATCGGCGGTGCGTCGCCGGGATTGGCCGGCGTCCCGGGGGTGCTGACCTCGGCCTGAACGTCGAGCGTGACGAGGCCCCCCTCGTTGATGTGCGGCGTCACCTGCAGCAGCACGCCGGTGTCGATGTACTGCGACGTCGTCGTGATCGCGTTCGTCGTGTTGCCGACGATCGTCTGCTGGTTGACCGGGATCCGGTTGCCCGCCTTGATCGTCGCCTTCTGGTTGTCGAGCGCCGCGATGTGCGGGTTGGAAATGACCTTCGTGTTGCCGTACGTGTCGAGCAGGTTCAGCGCCGCCTGGACGCCGCCGGGGAAGTTGGAGTTGTTGATCAGGTAGCTGAAACCCTGCGCCGCAATGGCGAGTCCCGATGCGGCCGCGCCCGCCGTCGATGTCGGCAAGGGCACCGCCGGGTTGAACGGCGCGTTCTGATTAAAACTGCCACCGCTGCCGCGGCCCGACGGTGCGGCGCCCTTGAAAAGCCAGTCGACGCCGAACTGGAGCTGGTCCGTCAGCTTCACTTCGGCGATCGTCACTTCGATCATCACCTGCCGCGACGGCACGTCGAGCTTCTTCAGCGCCTGCTCGATGACCGAATATTCGGATGGCGTAGCGACGATCAGGATGGTGTTCTGGTCCTTGTCGGCGACGGCCTCGATGTTGCGCACGACGCCGACGCCTTCGCCGCCGATCGCGCGCGCCGCGGCAATCGCTCCTGCGGCAGCGCCCACGGCCGCGGACGCTGACGTGGCTGCGGGCGGTCGGCACGTTCGGCACGATCGTCGGCTGCATCTGGAACGAGGGCGGCGATACGATCTGCCCGGCCGGCGTTCCCGGCGCAACGGTCGGCGCGGACACCGAGGGCGTCTGGGTCACGCGGCCGGTGAATGCCTGCTGCAGCAGCGGCGCCACGTGCTCCGCGCGCTGGTTCTGCAGGTTATAGACGTAGAAGCGCACGCCTTCGCCGCTGCCGCTGTCGAGGCGCTCGATCCATTTGCGCGCCTGCTCGATGTATTCCTCGTTCGGCGAAATGACGAGCAGCGCGTTCATCCGCTCGATCGGAATGATGCGCAGGATGCCCGTGAACGGGCTCGTGTTGCGGTCGCCGATCAGCTTGTCGAGTTCCTGCGAGACCGACTTGACGTCGGCGTTCTGCAGCGTGAACACGCCGGCGGACATGCCCGACATCCAGTCGATGTCGAACATGTCGATCGTTTCCATCAGGTGCCGCAGCTCCGGCTGGGTGCCCGAAAGGATCAGCAGGTTGCGCACGTCGTCGCCGCGAACCGCCTGCGCATCCTTCGCGAACGGCTCGAGAATGCGCAACATGTCGCGTACGCCGATATACTTGAGCGGAACGACCTGGACCGAATAGCCGGCCGGCAGCGCCCGCGTGGAATTGCCCAGCTGGGGCGTCACGTTGCCGCGTACCGCCGCGGTCTGCGGCACCACCTTCCACATCTTGCCCTCGTACACCATCGTCGCGCCGTTCATCCGCAGCAGCGTCTCGAGCGTCGCGGGGAGCGCCTCGCGCGCTATCCCGGCAGACGTGCGAATCGTCACACTGCCGCCGACGTTCGGGTCGACCGTGTACGGCTGATTGAGAATGTCGCCCAGGATGTTGCGCACGACTTCGCGCAGATCGGCGGCTTCGAAGTTCAGGACGACCGGACCGCTCGCGGCCGCGGGCGGCGGGCCCGACGGGAGCGATCCACCCGCCTCCTGTCCGCGAACGACGATCCCGGTCCCTTTGTAGATGCGTGAGTGATCCTGGTCGCCCGCGTTTCGCTTTGCGCCTGCGGCGTCGGCCTGATCCGCGCTTTTGGACGCGGCACCGACGGTCTGCGTGGCGGTAGCATCAGCCTGCGGCGGCTGCTGTGCACAGGCTGCAAGCAGGGGCAGCATCGCCGCTGCGAGCGCATGGTGAAGGCGTCGGAAGGTCATGGGTGTGGTTGGGTCCTTGGCGGCCCGATGGCGCGAAGCCGTCGGGCGTTCGTCACGGCACGCTCTGCCGCCGGGCGTGCGACAGGGCACACGATTCGTCATTGGGGTGCGCGGCGCGCGGCCGGCGATTGAACGTTGGGCGCGGCGTTCGGCCGTTCGGGCTGCGGCACGCGCGGCGCGCCTGCGCTCCGCGAGGACTTCGCTGACATTGGTCGCGCCGGGCGGCGGCGCGGCGACCGGTCGCGGCCGTCCCTGGTTCGCAGCGGCGGTGCCGCCGACCGCCGCACCCGGACAGTCCGGCTGGCGCGACCGGGCCAGCAACCTGGATCGTGGTCTTGGGTCCAGGGGCGATCTTGAGATGGAGCTCTTCGACGTCGTTGCCCTGTTTGAACCGGATGAGATCCGGCTTGACGTCGGCCACGACCATGCCGTTGACGGTTTCGCCCTTGCGGACGCTGCGGGACTTGCCGCCGTTGACTTCGCGCAGGAAGGCGGTGGCGACATTTCCGACGACGGTCGTACCGGTCAAGGTGTACAAGTTGCGCTGCAAACTCGAATTCGCTCCGGCAGCCTGGTTTGCGGGCGGCGCCGGGCGGCGCGTCGGATTGAAGAGCGCGCGATCGACGGTTTCCCTGCGCGCCTCCACGCCGCCCTCGATCTGATACTCGGGAAGCAGTGCCACGGCCACCGGCTGTGGCGCTGTCGCCGGCGGCTCCGGCGGCGCGTGCACGACGGCCCGGCCCCAATCGGTTTCCCAGCCGAGCGCCGCAACGACCACTGCCAGCGGGATCACCCATAAAGCCGCGCCACGGGCAATTCCGGAAACGTCACTCATCGGTCACTCCTCGCCGCATCAGCCTTCGCGGCCGACGGCACAGGCTTCGCCGGTGCGTACGCCCACGCGCCGACATCGAGCTGCACGTTGAGCTCGGGCTCCTGCCCCGGCCCCGGCTTGAACCCGCGAAACGCGTTCAGCGGTCTTGCGGTGATGTTGTCGACGATCATGTACGGCTGATGCCCTTCGATCGCCAGCAGGACTTTCTGCAACGCCGGCGTTGTCGCGAAGAATTGCACATTGACGCCGATCTCGCGAAAGCGCCCGTCTTCGCGCGGACTCGTGTTCTGACTCGTCGTGATCCGGCCTGCCGTTGCCCTCGATCGCCGCTTTGACGAGCTCCTGCAGCTCCGCGCCGGCGAGATTGGTGGGCGTGTTCTTGAGGAAGAAGCGCCGGCCGTCGCGCTGCTGCATCGCGTTGAGCGCGACTCGCAATTCCGGCGCCTGCGCCGCCACGCGCTGATACCGGCGCAACTTGTCCGATGTATCGGCAATCGCGCTGTCGTAATGCCGATGCAGCAGCGCAATCGGTGCGAGCAGGATCATGAGCGCGAGAACGATCGCGCCCGCGAGCAAGCCGAGCGCGAGCGCGCGCTGCTGCGCCGGGGAAAGCTTCTTGACGAGCGCCGGCGTCACTCCGAGTTCTCCGTTGCGGGAGGGGGTGGTTCGCCTTCTTCCTGCACCGCCGGCTCCGGTTCGGGCGGCGGGTTGTAGGCCGGATTGGGCGCCGGGCCGAAAGCGTCCACAGCGGTGCCCGGAGTGGAGGGGCGCTTCCGGCTGCGCGGTCTTGGGCTCGGCGGCGGGTGGCGGCGCGACGGTGGCGCTGGTTGGCGCAGCGGCCGGACGTCCGGGTGCCGGGCCGGCGGCGGACCGCGCCGAGGCGCGCGCACTCGCCGCGGTGCCCCGCGGCGCGACGGCGGATGCAGTTGCGGACGCAGGCGCTGCAGGTGGCTGCGTGGTGCGCGGGGACGCCGCGGTGGTGAGAGGCGGCGGCGCCGTCATGTCGATCGGCAACGCCGCAGGCGCCGGCGATGGCTTCAGTTGCGCGCCGACGTCGAAGATCTCGCCCGGACCCGGTTGTATCTTGGTGGTCGGCGAACGCGGCGCAGCCTGGGTGAACAATTTCGAATCTTCGAGCAGCGAGACCAACCGGCCGGCGTTGGCCGACTCGCCGCGAAGCGTCAACTCGCGCTGTTGATCCTTGCCGCGACCGCTGTGGACTTCAAGCTGCGTCAGCCACGTGTCGTCGGGAAGTATCCGTGTCACGTCGTCCAGCACCTGCACGACGCCTGGATACGCGAACTTGCGCTCGAGCGCGAAGTTGTAATCGCCCATGCTGCGCTCGAGTTGCGGTGCGCAATGCGTCCGACCCGGCGGCACGTTCACGGGCCGCTTCGGAGAGCTGGATCAGCGCGATCGCCTCCTCGCGTTTCTGCCACGCCGGCAGGCCCAGCGCTGCGAGCAATCCGGCGATCACCAGCGCCGCGGGAACGAGGACCTGCCAGCGCGTCCAGTCCAATGTGGGAACACGCCGCTCGACAGGCAGCAGATTGATCGGCGATGCCAATGCCGTGATCGACGGCTCGACGGTCACCGCAACCGCGCGCGCGCCGAACGCATCGACATGGCGCAACAGCGGATCGACGAGCGTGCGCTGTGCGGCGGCAAGATCGACTCGCAACGTGTTGCGCGCGCCGTCGCGGTCGACAATCGCAGCGTCGAAGTACAGCTCGTCCGCCTTGAACGGCGTATGACGGTCGAGGTCGTACGAGAGCGCCTGGCGCAGGTTGTCTTCGAGCGCCGCCGGCAGCGTCAGCGTCTTGCGCAGTGCCGAGCGAGGCGGCAGCGCGACGACGACTTGCGGCGCAGCGCCGTTGACGGCGAGCGGCGCCAACGCCGCGCGCCCCGCCGCCGCGACGGCCCGCGCGTCGCCGTCGAGCGCAATGCGTGTCGTCTCGGTCATCTGCATGCGCCCGTTGGTCTGCACGGGACGCCACAGCGTCGCGACATTGCCGTCGAACATCAGCACCGGCCGCGCGCGACGGCGCTCGATCGCGCTGCGCATCGCCGCCGGCATCGACGCCTCCAGCTCGCGCACCCACCAGCGGCCGAACCCGCCCAACCCCATCCGTCGCGCGAGATCGCGCCGATATGCGGTTGCCTTGAACGACGTCGAATCAGCGATGGCGGCCATCAGGAAGGACTATGGATCAAATGGAGGGTGCGGCCGCTGATCGTGGCGGCTCGAGCCAGGCGAGCGCGATCAGGGGCCGCTGTGCGTCGGGCGACGGGCGCAGGACGGCTTCGCGGACGAAGGTTACACCATCGGGCAGCGTGGCCTCGGCACGGATTCGCCATACGGGAACCGATCCCGTGCCGAACGCCTGCGCCAGCGGAAACGGCGGGACCGGAAGCTTGTTGGCCAGCGCAAGCGTGCGCTGCTCGATGAACGCGTCCACGGCCTCCGCGGTCGCGTTGGGAAGCGCCAACAGGACGTTGCGCTCGGCGGTCGCGGCGTTGATGCCGGGTTGTTGCGAATAGACGGTGATGATCGGCGCGATCCTGCGATAGACGTCCTGCGTCATCCCGAGCACGCGCGCCACCTCGCCAATCGTCTCGAACGGCGCGTTCGCGGGTCCGTATTTCAGGTTCGCGGCGCGATACTCGGGCGCTTCGGCGCCATTGGGACGGCGCAGATCGTCCGCGTCGCGCCAGTCGCCGATCGCGTCGACGAGCGCCCCGGCGGTGGGGTCATCGAGACCGCCGATCACCATCAGCATGTTCTTCAGCAACTGATCGGGCGCGGCGTTCATGTCGATCTTCGACCCTTCGTCGACGGCGGTGACGACGATCGAGGCATCGCCGTCGATCCACCGGTGCACCTGCCCATCCGGGGTCCAGGAATCGGTCATGCGCGGGCGCATCAGCTCGAAGGCTGTGCGCTCGACGGCGCCATCCGCGACCGCGCGGGCCTGCGCCAGTGACACGGCGTTGCGCGCGGCGCGCGCCTCGCTGCGCATGCTGAACGCGAAGCCGCTCGCGAGCACCGTCAGCAGCACGGTAAGCCAAAGTGCGAGCACCAGCGCGATGCCGGATTGCGAATTTCGAATGCTTCGCATCGTCACATTCCCGCGCACAGCTGGCGCGAGGCATCCCACGCGCGGCATCCGGCCTCGGGCGCCTCGCGGGGCGCGACGTAGAGCGTCGGCCAGGGAGCGCCCCGCTTGGGCACGATGTCGATCCGGATCAGCATCGGCAGCCGCTGCGGATCGTCCCAGTGATCGCGCCAGGACGGCGCGACTGCCGTCGCCGCATCGGGGTCGCGGCCGTAATAGCCCAGTGTCAGCGTCGCGATGCCTTCAGCCAGCACGTTGCGTTCGGGATCGTTGAATCCCGGCACCGCGTCGGCGGTGAGGTCGGGAACGACACGCTCGAGCACGAGCGGCGCCCGCGCATCGTCCGCGCGCACGGCAAGCCGATAGAACCACAATCCGCCGCCCGCGACCCGCGCCGGCAACTCCGACACGTAATGCAGCTCGTCGCGCGTGCCGGCGAACAGCAGCGGCCATGCGAGCATCTTGCGCATCCGCAGCGGATGCTGCGCCTCGAGATTCGTGCGCAGAAAGTCCTGCGCCAGGCGCATCGACGCTGCGGCCTCGGCCTTCGCCTCACCGCTGTCGGTGCTGCGCCCGGCGAGCCGCAGCGACCCGAACAGCACAGCCGACAGCAGCCCGAGCAGCACGAGCGCGATCATCAGCTCGAGCAGCGTGAAGCCGGCGCGCCTGCCGCCGCACGGGGATTTCCGGTGCGAAGGGTGTCTCGCCGGCTGCTTGCGCGCCTCGTGGCGCAGTCGTCGCAAGATCACGCCGGGTTCCTCGCGCCGATCTTCACCGTCGACAGCGTCAATGTCCGCTCCTGGCCGTTGGCCCCCGGAAACCGGACGTCGATGGTGACGCGGAAAAGTCGCGTCGGCATCAAATCGGACGCGCGCTCGAGGTCCGGATTCGCATCCGGCGGCACGTAGGGCGCGACGAATGCCCGCCACGCGATGCGTCCGTCGGACTCCGTTCCGGCGGCGGTCGTTTCCTGCAGCGGCTGCGTCGCCGCAACGATCGCAAGCCGGCTTTCCGCAACGAGCATTGCGCGCGTCCATTCGTCCGCCGCCGACGCGTTGCCGAGCGCGCCGCCGAACAGGCGGAAAAGCGCGGTGACGACGAGCGCGACGATGATGAACGCGACCAGCACTTCGAGCAGCGAGAAGCCCGTCGCGCGTCGCATGTCGGTGCGGCAGGCCATCAATCGAGAATCGCCACTCGGCCGGTCAGCCAGTCGATGTCGACATCGAATTTCCGCTCACCGGAGGCGACGGTGATGCGCCCGCCGTTGCTGCCGCCGTCGGGAAAGAACCGGATCGATCCGACCGAATCGCTGACGAGATCGTTCTGCGCGGTGAACAGCTTGAGCTCGACTCGCGACGGCAGCGCATGTTCCTGCGGATCGCGGTCGACCTTGAAACGCTTTCCGCCGACGTCGAGGACGAGAAACGTTTCCCTGCGCTCGGACACCGCTTCGCTTCGCGCGAGCCGCAGGCCGGCCGCGAGTTGGCGTGCCGACGCCCGCAACTCGGTCGTCGACACCGGGCCGCCGAACGATGGAATGACGAATCCCGCGACCATCGCCATCAGCGCGAGCACGATCAGAATCTCGAGCAGCGTGAAGCCGTGCACCAATCTCATCCCTCGGCCTCCTTGCATCGTCTGCGATAGCCATGGCATTCGAGAGCCGGCCTCGCGGAACTCGCCCGCCGCCGCCCCCTTCGGGCCTCCGCTCCGCCCGCGGCCTCGCCCGGCGCGCTCATTCCCAGTTCGTGAGGTCCTTGTTGACGCCCTCGCCGCCCTCGGCGCCGTCCGCGCCGAGCGAAATGATGTCGTACGCGCCGTGCGTGCCGGGCGACGCATACTTGTATTCATGCGACCACGGGTCTTTGGGAACCGTCGATTTCTTCCAGTAAGGCCCGGCCCAGTTCGTAAGCCCCGGCGGCGCCGTCACGAGCGCCTCGAGTCCCTCCTGCGTCGTCGGATAGCGCCCCAGCTCGAGCTTGAACAAATCGAGCGCCTGCGAGATCTGCTCGATCTCGATCTTCGTGGCCTTCGCCTTCGCCTGTTCGCTCTTGCCGAGATAGTTGCTGCCGACGATGCCAAGCACGACGCCGATCAGCGTCAACACGACGAGGATTTCGATCAGCGTCATGCCAAGCTGCCGTGCGAATCGGCGCAACCGCCGCGATCCCGAAGCCTCTTGCCCGATGCGCAGGAATGACTGCGCGTCGCGATAGTCGATGTTCATCATGCGGTTCCCAAGAGGGCTGTCGCGCGTGGACCCGATGCGCCGCCCGAATACAGAGGTCAGGTTAGACAGATATCAGACAACGAGTTCGCTCATGCCCATGACACCCAACAGAATCGAAAACACGATGCTGCCAACCATCACCGCGAGTCCCAGTATCAGCACCGGCTCCAGCACCGCGAGAAAGCGCTTGATCGCAACGGCGACCTCGCGGTCGTAGACGTCGGCAACGCGCGCTAGCATTTCCTCGAGCCGCCCGCTTTCCTCGCCGACGAGAATCATCTGCGTTGCGAGCCGCGGGTACAGCCCGGTATCGGCCAGCGGACGCCCGAATCCCTTCCCTTCGCGAAGTTTCGCAACGACGCCGTCCAGCGCGCCCGCCAGCACGACATTGCCGATCGTTTCCTTGACGATCGCAAGCCCGGCGAGCAACGTCACACCGTTCGCGAGCAGCGTCGACAGCGTGCGCGCGAAGCGCGCGATCTCCACCTTGGCGATCAGGTCGCCGAGCAGCGGCACGCGCAGCAACCGCGTATCGCGCAGGCGGCGCACCGATGGAATTCGTCCGCGGCGGCGAAACCACGCAGCCGCCAGCATGGCAGCCGGGATTATCGCCCACCACCAGTTGCGCAGAAAGGTGCCGGCGGTGATCACGACCTGCGTGGGTATCGGCAGCGCCTTGCCGGCCTGCGCAAACGTCGACTGGAACTGCGGCACCACGAAGATCAGCAGGATCATCACCGACGCTACCGCGACGAAAATCAGGATCGTCGGATAGATCAGCGCCGAGCGCACGGATTCGCGCAGCTCCTTGTTGCGCTCCATCGTTTCCGCGAGCCGCTGCAGCACCGTTCCCAGCGCGCCACCGGCTTCGCCGGCCCGCACGATGTTCACGTAGAAGCGCGAGAAGATTTCGCGTCTTGCGTCGAGGGCCTGCGACAGCGATTTTCCGCCGCGCACCTCGTCGCGCACGCCTTGCAGCATCGTGGCGACCGGGAGCGACGGCGCCAGGCTGATCAGCAGCTCGAGTGCGCGATCGAGCGGCAGGCCGGCATGCAGCAGCGTCGCCAATTCGCGCGTGATGCCGAGCACGTTGTCGCGCGTGACGCGTTTCGGCGCGAACCAGTTCCTGCGCGCGATCGCCGGACCATTCCCGCCCGCTGCGGGTGTGGCCAGCGCCTGTGCGATCTGCATCGGCAGGAGGCCCTGGTCGCGAAGGCGGTCCACGATTTCCGATTCGTTCGCGGCCTCGAGCTCGCCGCTCGACACGTCGCCTGCAGGCGTCACCGCGCGGTAACTGAATAGCGGCATCAGGCAAGACTGGGTGATGTTTGCATCGGCCGTCAGTTCTCGCGCGTGGCGCGAAGAACCTCCTCGAACGTCGTCACGCCCGCAAGCGCCTTGCGCATGCCGTCCTCGTACATCGTGACCATGCCGCCGCGGATCGCTTCCGCGCGGAGGTCCGACGCAATGACGTGCTTCATCACGAGGCTGCGCAATGTGTCGGTCATCGGCATCATCTCCAGGATGCAAAGCCGTCCGGTGAAACCGGTGTTCCCGCAATGGCTGCAGCCCTTCGCGTGCCACAGCGCGATCTCGGCGTCCGGCGAATACTTCCGCAAGCGCATCTGGTCGACGAGCTCGGGCAGCGCGACGTACGATTCCTTGCAATGCGCGCACAGCTTGCGCACGAGCCGCTGCGCAAGAATGCCGATCACCGTGGACGTCAGCAGATAGTCCTCAACGCCCATGTCGAGCAGCCGGTTGACCGTCGACGGCGCGTCGTTCGTGTGCACGGTCGACAGGACGAGGTGACCGGTCAATGCCGACTGGACGGCGATCTGCGCGGTTTCCAGATCGCGGATTTCCCCGATCATGATCACGTCGGGATCCTGCCGGACGATCGAGCGCAGCGCGTTGGCGAACGTCAGGTCGATCTGCGGCTTGACCTGGATCTGGTTGATGCCGGACATCTGGTATTCGACGGGATCCTCGACCGTCAGGATCTTGACGTCGGGCTGGTTCAACCGGTCGAGCGCCGTGTAGAGCGTCGTCGTCTTGCCGGACCCGGTGGGTCCGGTGACCAGCAGGACCCCGTGCGGCTGCAGCAGCACGTCGAGGAACTGCTTCAACGTGTCGGGCTCGAAGCCGAGCTTCTGGAAATCCAGCGCGACGCCCCCCTTGTCGAGGATCCGCATGACGACGGACTCACCGTGCATCGTCGGCAGCGTCGACACGCGCAGGTCGATCTCCTTGCCCTGGATGCGCAACCGGATCCGCCCGTCCTGCGGCAGCCGGCGCTCGGCGATGTCGAGGTTCGCCATGATCTTGACGCGCGATATCACTGCCGCCGACAGCCGCTTCGGCGGCGACTCGACCTCGTGCAGCACGCCGTCGATTCGATAGCGGACGATCAGCCGGTTTTCGAACGGCTCGATGTGGATGTCGGACGCGCGCGTTTCGAGCGCGTTCGTGATCAACAGCGATACGAGGCGGATCACCGGCGCTTCGGACGCGAGGTCCTTCAGATGCTGGACGTCTGCGTCGAACGCGAGCTCGTCCGGACGTGCCTCGACGTCGCCCAGCAACTGACTCTGCGCAGATTTGCCGGCGCCATACAACCGCTCCAGCGCCGCCTCGAGCTCGGTCGGAATCGCGACCATCGGCCGCACGGTGCGGCCGGTGACCATTTCGAACGCACCGATCGTGTACGCGTCGGTCGGATCGGCCATCGCGAGTCCGAGCTCGTCTTCGTCCTCGCGCACCGGCAGCGCGCGCGCTTCGCGAAGGAAGCGCGCCGACACTCGCTCCTCGAGAATCGGAAACTCCGGATAGCCGTTCGGGTCGACGAGCGGCAATGCGAGCTGCGAGGCCAGCGCTTCGGCGACATCGCGCTGCGCGCAGAGCCCGAGCGTCACCAGCAGTGCGCCGAGCCTTTCGCCGCTTTCCCCCTGCAACCGGAGCGCGCGATCGAGGTTTGCCTGGTCGAGCTTGCCGCGCTCGACCAGGATCTCTCCAATACGTTTGCGAACCGGTGCGTCCAAGGGTCGATGCGTTTTGCGCCAATCAAAACAGGGGTCCGATCATAGCACGCGCAACGCCGGCATTCCGCAAAAAAGCCTTGCCCGGCAAGGGCTTGCGATCGGAAATTCCATAGCGTTTTGTCGCCGCCCGGCGACGTTTCGGCGGCGATTGCAACCGCCACGTGCTATCCGCTCACGCCGAGGCGGCAAATGCCCGTTCCGCCGCGGCGATCGTGTCCGCGATGTCCTCGTTGCGATGCGCGGCCGACAGGAAGCCCGCTTCGTAGGCCGATGGCGCGAGATAGATACCCGCGTCGAGCATCGCGTGGAAGAAGCGGTTGAAGCGCTCCTTGTCGCACGCCATCGCCTCGGTGTACGACTGGGGCACGGCCGGCGCGAAATAGAGACCGAACATGCCGCCGATCGACTGCGCGCAGAACGTCGCGCCGCTGCGCCGCGCGGCCGCGGTCAATCCGTCCGTCAGCGCGCGCGTCGACTCGGTAAGCGCTCCGTAAAAGCCGGGCGCATCGGTGGCGGCCAGCGTCGCGATTCCCGCGGCGACCGATACCGGATTGCCGGACAGCGTTCCCGCCTGGTACACCGGACCGAGCGGCGCGATGCATTCCATGATCGCGCGCTTGCCTCCGAACGCGCCAACGGGCATGCCGCCGCCGATTATTTTGCCGAGCGTCGTCAAGTCGGGCGCAACGCCGTACAGACCCTGCGCACCGCGCGCGTGGACGCGAAAGCCGGTCATCACTTCGTCGAATATCAGCACGGCCTTGTTGCGGTCACACAGCGCGCGCAACCCGTCGAGGAATCCCGGTTTCGGCAACACGAGATTCATGTTGCCGGCGATCGGCTCGACGATGATGCCGGCGATCGCATCGCCATCGGCTTCAAACGTCTCCTGCACGGCGGTCAGGTCGTTGAACGGCAGCACGATCGTCTCGCCGGCGATCGCGGGCGGAACACCGGCCGACGACGGTTGGCCGAACGTCAATGCGCCCGAGCCGGCTTTCACCAGAAGACTGTCGCCATGTCCGTGATAGCAGCCTTCGAACTTGATGATCTTCGACCGTCCGGTGTAGCCGCGAGCGAGCCGCACCGCCGACATCGTGGCCTCGGTGCCCGACGATACGAGCCGCACGAGCTCGAGGCTCGGCAGCCGGCTGATCAACTTTTCGGCAAGCACTATCTCGAGCTCGGTCGGCGCGCCGAACGACAGGCCGTGCGCAGCGGTCGATTGCACCGCCGCGACCACCGCCGGATGCGCGTGACCGAGAATCGCCGGACCCCATGATCCGACGTAGTCGATGTAACGCCGGCCGTCGGCGTCCCACAGGTACGCGCCCTCGCCGCGCGTGAAAAACCGCGGCGTCCCGCCCACCGAGCGAAATGCGCGCACCGGCGAGTTGACGCCGGCAGGAATCGAGCGCTGTGCGCGTGCAAACAATTCTTCGTTGCGGGTCATCGTGGCGCGCTTTCGCTTCCCATCGTCACATCGGCTGCGGGCATCGCCGGCCGCGCGGCGAGTGTCCGCGGGAATAACGACGCGAGCGCCGCAGCCGCGCGCGTGACGTCGGCAGCGTTCCGGTGCGCGAACACGTCGCCGATGACGGCGACAGCACTTGCGCCGGCTTCGATCAGCGCGGGCGCGTTGCGAGCAGTGATGCCGCCGATCGCGACGACCGGCACGCCGAGCGCGCGCGCGCGGAGCAGCAGCGACAAGTCGGCGCGGCGGGCGCCCGGCTTCGTCGCCGAAGGAAAAAAACTGCCGAACGCGACGTAATCGGCGCCCTGATCGACCGCTGCCTGCGCGCGCTCCCATTCGTTGTAACAGGACACGCCGATGAGGCGATCGGGACCCAGGCGCTCGCGCGCCGCGGTCACGGCACCGTCGCTCGCGCCGAGATGCACGCCGTCGGCCCCGACTTCAACCGCGAGATCGGCATCGTCGTTGACGACGAAGAGGCCCCCGCGCACGGCGTGCAGCCGCGCCAGCGCGTGCGCCTGGCTGCGTCGCTTCGCGAGCGGCGCAGCCTTGTTGCGGTATTGGATCGCCGCCGCGCCGCCGTCGAGCGCCGCGGCGACTTTCGCGAGCAACGCGCCGGTGTCGTCCAGGTCGGGTGTGAGCGCGTAGAGCCCGCTCACGCGCGATGCGCGCGCGCCGCGGAGGCCGGCAAGCAAATTCAACCGGCTAGGGCCTGTTAACGACTATGGACACAAACGCGTGGCACGGCCCTAGTGCGTGCCCCGGGCATCGGAACGACGCGCGGCTTCCGCGGGTTCGGCGGACGCCGCGGCGTCGTCGGATTTCTCGGTTCGCTCGTCGCTGTCGTCGCGGGCCCAGAACAACCGATCCGGAAGATGCTGGCCCATCCCGGGCCGATAGGCCTTTTCCAGCGCGTGCCACGTGTAATCCTGCGCTTCGCGCACGGCCTCCGGGAGCTCGAGACCATTGGCGAGCATCGCGGCGATCGCTGCGGCCAGCGTGCAGCCGGAGCCGTGGTACGTGTACGGCAATCGCGGCCAGGTGTCGGAGCGCACGATGCCGCTCTTGGCATAGAGCGTGTTGACGACCTGCGGCGTCGCCTCGTGCGTTCCCGTGACCAGCACGTACTCGCAACCCGCTTCGACGAGCCGCGCCGCGCAGACGTGCAGCGAGGGCTCGTCTTCGTCGTCGATGTCGGCGAGGCGGCGCGCTTCCATGCTGTTCGGTGTGAGGATCGTCGTCTGCGGCAGCAGCAGCTCGCGCAGCGCGTGCGTCATTTCATCGGTCGCAAGCTCGTCGCCGCGTCCGGATGCCAGCACCGGGTCGAGCACGAGGGGAACGCCGGGATAGTCCGAGATGATCTCGGCGATCGCCGCGATGTTCTCGACGCTGCCGAGCACGCCGATCTTGAACGCGTCGACGGGCATGTCCTCGAGCAGCGCGCGCGCCTGGTCGGCGACCCAATCGGCGTCGATCGCCATGATGCCCTCGACGCCGAGCGTGTCCTGCACCGTCAGCGCGGTGATGACCGACAGCGGATGGCAGCCCATGCT
This sequence comes from uncultured Pseudomonadota bacterium, assembly GCA_963718905.1. GTDB lineage: Bacteria > Pseudomonadota > Gammaproteobacteria > Burkholderiales > Casimicrobiaceae > VBCG01. Next base: position 80,302 of record CAVRAF010000010.1, on the reverse strand, counting down.
CGCGAGCGTGAGCAGATCGGCCTGCATCCCCGCGCCGCCGGACGGATCGGACGCGGCAAAGGTCAGGACGATCGGCGGGAATGCGGGATCGGAGTCGGCGGACATGGCGACGCGGCGCACGAAGTGGCGATGAAACGGCGCGCGTAGGGCGAGGTTGCTACACTGCGAATTCTACTCCACGCGAAAGGCTCCGCCTGGCGCACGTCCACGTAGGCCGTCGGAGGATCGTCGATATCCGTATTGCGCAATGAAAAAATACATGTGCCTGATCTGCGGCTGGATCTACGACGAAGCCGTTGGCGCGCCCGATGAGGGCATCCCGCCCGGCACCCGTTGGGAAGACGTCCCGCCGAACTGGAGCTGTCCGGAATGCGGCGCCCGCAAGGAAGACTTCGAGATGATCGAGATCTAGGGCTACTCGCACCCAGCCCGCGTACTGACCCTGGCCCGGAGACCTGAACATCATGCGCATCCTGCATACGATGCTGCGCGTCGGCAACCTCGACCGTTCGATCGATTTCTATACGAACGTCCTCGGCATGCGTCTGCTGCGGACGACCGAGCGGCCGGACCAGCAATACACGCTGGCGTTCGTCGGCTACGGCGAAGAGCGCGAGCACCCGGTGCTCGAGCTCACGTACAACTACGGTGTCGATCGCTATGACCTCGGCACTGCGTACGGGCACATCGCGATCGCGGTGAACGATGCCGCGGCAACTTGCGATGCGGTGCGCGCCGCGGCCGGCCGATTCGGCGGCGGCGTGACGCGCGAAGCCGGACCGGTCAAGGGCGGCTCGACGATCATCGCCTTCGTGCAGGATCCGGACGGCTACAAGATCGAGTTGATCGAGCGCGCCGCAGGCGTCTGACCTCCGCTGCAGCCCGGGTGCGCCGCGAGGCGGCTCCGATGCTATCGGCGTGCCGCCGTTACTTCGCCATACGCGCGCTCGAGCAGCCGCTCGAAATCGACCGCGAATCCCCGGGTATCCCAGAGCGAAAACGTCTCTCGTCCGCGCTCGAGGTGCGCCGCATGTTCGGCCAGCATCGCCGGCGTTTCGACGAGCTCGATCAAGCGCCGGCGATAGTCGTCCAGATCCGACGCGATCAGGTCGGGAAGCCCCACCGCGGTGAGCAGGCTGGCGCCGACTCGTCCGGCGAAGGTATCCCCGCGGCACGTCAGCATCGGCACGCCCGACCACAGCGCGTCCGTGCCCGTCGTATGCGAGCCGTACGGCAACGTGTCGAGCGCCAGATCGATGCAGCCGACGCGTGCCATGTGGACATCCTGCGGCGCCTTGCTCGCGAAGATGAGCCGTTCGCCGGCGACGCCGTGGCGACCCGCTTCCGCGCGCAGATTCGTCTGCACGCGCGGATGGCTTGCGAAGAGCCACAGCACGGCCCCTGAAGCCGCGCGCAGCGCCTCCATCCAGACCGCGAACACGTCGGGGGCGAACTTGTACGATTGGTTCAGGCTGGCGAGCACCAGCGCATCGGCCGGCAATCCATGCGCTGCACGCGGCGCTCGGTCCGGCAAGCCGCGCGCGCCGTCCGTTGCAAAATAGCTGCGCGGAAGCCTGAACACGCGCTCGTGATAGTGGATGTCGTCGCCGGGCGGGACGACGACTTCGTCGGCAATGAGCCCGTCGATCGCGTCAAAGCCGAGCGTGCCCGGAAAGCTCATGAAGTGCAGTTGCACGCTGGCCGGACGCTCGGCGAGCGCAGCCAGACGGCCGCCGCGCGTGTGGCCCTTGCGGTCGATCAACACGTCGATCCGGTCAGCGCGGATCGCCCGTGCGATATCGGCGTCGGACATGAACTGCAGATCGCGCCAGTGGTCGAACGCCGCCGCGATGCGCCGGCGCAGCGGCGAATCATGCGCCGCACCATAGCTGTAGCCGAACACGTCGACCTTGGATCGATCATGTGCCTCGATCAGGCCGACGACCAAGCGGCCCGAGGGATGATCGCGAAAATCGTTGGAAAGGTAACCGATGCGCAGACGGCTGCCTCGCGCATGAACGATTCCCGGGCCGGCCATCGGCGGCAGCATCGCCCGCGACCAGCTGCGCGCGACGGCAAGCTGCTGCGCCGGCGAGAAATTCAGCGCGAGCGAGACGAACGGCGACAGTCGCGGGTCGGCCGCTGGATCGGCGAGGGTTGCGGCAAGACGCGATTCGAGCGTATCGAGTCCGTCCCATGCGCAGACGTATTGCCGGCACGACACCAGGTTGGCCAGCGCGGGCGTGAGCGCCGGATTCGCGGCGACCGCGCGCGCGAACATCGCCATCGCCGCTTCGTAGTCCTCGCGTGCGAGCCACGCCACGCCGAGGTTCGCAAAGACCTCGGCGCCCGTCGCCCCTTTCGCGACCGCCGCTTCGAGCTCCGCACGCGCCTCGTCCGGACGCCCGATGTCGAGCAACGCCGCCCCCAGTCCAACGCGCGCGGACAGGTCGTCGGGATCCGCGGCCACTGCGCCTCGCGAACGCCTCGTGCGCGCTCGCGGGCGCGCCGGCGGATTTCAGCGCCTGGCCGAGAAGCCCGAGCAGCGTCGCATCGCGCGGAGCATGGCGGAGCCCTTCACGGCAATGATTTTCCGCACCTGCCCAATCGCGCATCTGCAACGCGATCCAGGCCGCCGACGCCAGAATCGCGCCATCCGCAGGCGCCAGCGCAACTGCCCGCCGCAGCGCCGCGTCCGCGTCGTCGAAGCGCCGCAGGCCGGCGAGAGCCTGGGCGAGCCCGCTCCATGCCGGAGGACGGTCGGCGTCCACCGCGAGCGCGCTCCGGAAATGGGCTTCCGCGACGGCGAAGTCGGCGTCCTCCAGCGCGGCATCGCCGGCACCGAGGAGCGCCGGCAGGTATCGCGGCGCGGCTTCGAGCGCGTTCCCCCACGCAAGGCGCGCCGCCGCGCGATCGTGCGCTGCGCTTTCGAGCCTGCCCGACTCGACCCACAGCTCGACCGTCTGCAGGCTCCGGGCCTGCGCCGACGCGATTGCGCGGCCAAGCATCGCGCGCGCGCCGGCGCGATCGGACTGGCGCGCGCATCTGCTTCGCAATGCAGAGCAACGCGCCGGGATGCTCGGGGACCGCAGTCAGTATGTCGTCGTAGATGCCGCGCGCGCGCTCGTGATCGCCACGGCGCTCGGCGCTTTGTGCGCGCTCGAACGCGTCCTTCAGCGTCATCAGCATGATGTCGACTCGACGTTATCCGGCCGCAGGCCGCCACCCGGAGGATGCCGACGACGCGAGAGGCGCACCGCCATCCGGGCTCGCGTCAGGACGCTGCGTGCAACAGCTCGCGCAAGTCGTGCGTGAACACATCGGACCCCTGGCCATTGGCCACGAAAAGGCGCAAGCGTCCTGCGGGATCGAAAATGTAGGTCCCTGCCGAATGGTCCATCGTGTAGCTACCGGGTGTTTTGCCCGGGACTTTCTGGTAGATGATCTTGAATTCCTTCGCCGTTCGCGCCGTCGCATCGGCGTCACCGTAAAGTCCCATGAAGCGCGGATCGAACGACGGCACGTATTGCCTGAGCAGATCCGGCGTATCACGTTCGGGATCGACGGTCACGAACAGCACCTGCACCCGATCGGCATCCGGACCCAGCCGCTTCATCGCTTCGGCGAGCGCGGCCAGCGTCGTCGGGCACACGTCGGGACACTGCGTATAGCCGAAGAAGAGCGCGACGGCCTTGCCGCGAAAATCCGCCAGGCTGCGCTTTGCGCCGCTGACATCGCGCAGCGAGAAATCGCGCCCGAACGACGCGCCGGTGACATCGGACGCCTGGAACTTCGGTCCGCCGGCGCCGCAGCCGGCAAGCGTCAGCGCCGTCAAGGCGATGAGCACGCCGCGAACGATGCGAGTCCGAGGATTCATCGGGGATTCCCGCGTGGTCGGGCGATCACCGCGTCGGTTGCCGAAACGGCGATCCTCCGACCGGTCAAAGCACCTGCTGCCAATAGTGGTCGATCAGCAGCGCCGAGAACAACGCCGCAAGGTAGAGGATCGAGAAGCGGAACGTCGCACGCGCGAGTTGATCGCTGTAGGCGCGATGGAGCCGGACCGCATAACCGATGAACGTCGCGCCAAGCGCGATCGCGGCCGCGAGATACAGCACGCCGCTCATGCGCAGCGCATACGGCATCAGCGTGACGGCGGTGAGCGCGACCGTGTAGAGCACGATCATCACTTGCGTATAACGGACGCCGTGGGTGACGGGAAGCATCGGCAGTTGCGCATTGGCGTAGTCGTCGCGGCGGTAGAGCGCGAGCGACCAGAAATGCGGCGGCGTCCACACGAAGATGATCAGAAACAGCAGCAGCGCCTCGGGCGGCACCGCGTTCGTCACCGCGGCCCATCCGAGCACCGGCGGCATCGCACCCGCCGCGCCTCCGATGACGATGTTCTGCGGCGTCGCGGGCTTGAGCACGACCGTGTAGATGACCGCGTAGCCGACGAACGTCGCGAGCGTCAGCCACATCGTCAGTGGATTGACGAACGCGTGGAGCAGCCACAGTCCCGTGGCTCCGACCGCGCCGGCGAACAGCAGCGTCTGCCCCGACGACAGGTCGCCGCGCGGCAGCGGACGCCCGCGCGTGCGCCGCATCAGCTTGTCGATGTTCCGCTCGACAAGACAATTGATCGCCGCCGCCGAGCCCGCGACCAGCGCGATGCCGAGCGTTCCGAACAGGACGGGTCCCGCAGGCGGTATGCCCGGGACCGCGAGGAACATCCCGATGACCGCCGTGAACACGATCAGCGATACGACCCGCGGCTTCGTCAGGGCGAGGAGCTGACGAGCCCGGGTTTCGGCAAGCGCGAGTGTGGTCAAGGTGCGGAACTGCGGGGAAAGCGCGTGATTTTACAGGAGCCGCATCGGTGCCATCGTCAACCGATGCTCGACGCGCGAAGCAGTCGCTCGAGATCCTTGGCCATTGCCTTGATATCCGGCTCCGACGGCCACGCGAGCACGAAGTTGCCGAGCGGGTCGACCACGTAGATCGAGCCGCTCCCTCGAGGCAATTGGGCTGCGGCGGAATCGGCGACGCGCACGACCGCAAGATCCGGATGCTCGGCGAGCAGAGCCGCGGCCGGCGTCTGCCCGTCGGTAACCAGCCAAACGCGCTGCACGCGCTCGCGCTCAGCGTTCTGGATCGTTCGCGCCTGTCGCGCCGCGTAAAGCGCACCGGTGCAGGTCGCATCGCACGCGCCCGGCGCCGCAAACAGGACCAGCCAGCGCCCGCGCAGCAGGTCCACGTCGAACGCAGTGCCATCGAGCCGGGTCCCGACGATCGGTGCGAGTGTCTGCGGCGCAAGCAGCGCGCCGTAATTCACGCGGGCGTCGCGCGGCCAGAAATAATAGGTCAGATAAGACAGGACGACCGGCGCAATCGCGATCGCGGCGATCAGGACGATCAGCCGCCGGTTGCGTGCGTCGGTTCCGCTCTTCCGCATCGGCGGGAACGCGGCATTCATGACGCGTTGCGGCGAACGCCGCGCATCAGGCCGGGCCGCACCGTGAACCACAGCCAAAGCCCGGCCGCCATCGCGGCGAACGTGTACCACTGCAACATGTAGCTCAGATGCCTTTCGGTGCCGGTATCGGGAAGCGTCCAATCGCGAACCAGCTCGTCACCACCCGCCCCGTCGAATGCCAGGACGACGATCGGTAACACCCGAAGGCCGGTTGCCGCAGCAAAGCGCGCCGGGTCGAGATGCTCCCACAACGGACCCGACGGTGCGCCGGCATCGCCGAGCTCGAGATAGCCGCTGGCCGGAATGTCGACGCGTCCGCGGACCGTCACGACGCCCTTGGGTGGCGGCACGTCGGGCAGGGCCGCGCGCGTGCGACCGACAGCGATCCATCCGCGATCGACGAGAACCGCGCCTCCGTCATCGAGCGCGAGCGGCGTGACGACGTCGAAGCCCGCGTAACCCGCACGCACCTTGTTGTCGATCAGGATTTGCCGGGCCGCATCGAATCGGCCCGTGACGATCACCGGACGGAACCGCCATGCCTGCCAATCGACGGCGCCGTTCGGCAACGGCGCGGGAATCGCCGCTGCTGCCGCGCTCATCTGCGCTTGCAGCGCTTCCTTTTCATTCATCCGCCGGTGTTGCCAGTTGCCCGCCACGACGCACAGCACGACCGTCGCGAAAGCGGCGAGCGTGGGAATCCAATCGGGCCGGCGATTGACTGAATCGACGCGCGAAACCGCCGCGATGCGCGCGCCGGTGGCGGTCGCATCGGCGGCGTCAGGGTGCGCACCGGCGTGCGAATCGGGCCTCATCAGCGGGTGCTAAACTGCTTCGGCCGTTACGCGCGCCAGGACGAACGGCGACATGAGAGCCATCGTCATCATTGGGTTGATCGCGGTCGTCACCGCGCTGTTCACGGCGCTCGTGTTCCTGTATCGCGATCGCGGACAGGGCAACCGCGTCGTCGTTGCGCTCGCCGTGCGCGTTCTGCTGTCGATGGCGCTGATCGCGTTTCTCGTCTTTTCCTGGTGGATGGGCTGGATCTCCCCGGGCGGTCTATAGCCAATAGACGAGCACGAAGAGCAGGAGCCAGACGACGTCGACGAAGTGCCAGTACCACGCAGCGGCCTCGAAGCCGAAGTGATGCTCGGCGTCGAAGTGCCCGCGAAACGCGCGCACGAGCATCACGCTCAGCATGATCGCGCCGATCGTCACGTGGAAGCCGTGGAAGCCGGTCAGCATGAAGAACGTCGAGCCGTAGACGCCGGTCGACAGCTTCAGGTTGAGCTCGCTGTACGCATGCGTGTATTCGTAGGCCTGGAAGCCCAGGAACGAGAAGCCGAGCACGATCGTCACGAACAGCCAGAACTTGAGCGCGCCGCGGTGGCCCGATTTCAGCGCGTGGTGCGCGAGCGTCAGCGTGCCGCCGGACGACACGAGAATGATCGTGTTCAGCAGCGGAATGCCGATCGCGGCCATCGGCGAGAACTGCTGCTTGATGTACGGGCCGACCGTCGGCCATTGCGACGCGTAGTCCGGCCACAGCACGCGCCCGGTCAGCGCGCTGCCGAGATCGGGAACCGAGATGTTGCGAATGTAGAACAGCGCGCCGAAGAACGCGGCGAAGAACATCACTTCGCTGAAGATGAACCAGCTCATGCTCCAGCGGAACGACATGTCCACTTTCTTGTTGTAGAGCCTGCCCTCGGATTCGCCGATCACCGTGCCGAACCAGCCGAACAGCATCACCAGCAGGAAGCACACGCCGGCGACCACCATCCACGGACCCGCCGAAAAGCCGTTGAACCAGAACGCGGCGCCGGTGCCCATCAGCAGCAGCGCGCAGGAGCCGAGGATCGGCCAGTGCGACGGCTGCGGAATGAAGTAATAGGGCTTGACGCCCGCGGCGGCGGTGCTCATCGATGACTCCTGGTTGTCATGTCCGGGGCCCTAAAAAGCGATCCTAGCCATTGCCCTCGACCTGGAAGAACGTATACGAAAGCGTGATCGTCGACAGATCCTTCGGCAGCGCCGGATCGACGACGAACACGACGGGCATCCGCCGCGTTTCCCCGGCCGCGAGCGTCTGCTTCGCGAAACAGAAGCAGTCGAGCTTGCGGAAGTATTGCGCGGCTTCGCGCGGCCCGTAGCTCGGAATCGCCTGCCCGGTGATCGCGTGATCGGTCGTGTTGACGACCTCGAACAGCGCCTGTGGTCACCGCGCCCGGATGCACATCGGTCGCCGGCTCGAGCGCGCGGAACTTCCAGGGCATGTTGCGCAGATTCGTATCGAACTCGACGCGCACGGAGCGCGTCATGTCGACCTGCGTGTTCGCGACCGCGTCCGCCTGCGCGATGTTGCGCAAGCCGGTGACTTCGCAGATCTTCTCGTAGAACGGCACGAGCGCGTAGCCGAAACCGAACATCGCGAGGACGATGACGCCGAGCTTCGCGACCAGCCGGCGGTTGTCGCGCGCGGTGTCGTCGCGTCGCGCGTCCGGGCGCTCGGGCGCAGGCATGCGCTCATCCGCGCAAGTGACGGCCGATCGCGACGATCAGGTACAGCAGGATCGCCGTGCCGACGACGCCGATCGACACGATGGGGCTGTCGATGAACCGCGACGCGATGATGCCGAAGAAAAAGACGAGCGCGATCGCGAGCAGGACGAGACCGGTCTTGCGATTCGCCGCCTTGAGGCGCGCGCCGTCGTCGCGGCGCACGGTTTCATCGGCCGTCATGATCGGCAAGACCCGTTGAGCGGCGTCGCGCATTTCGATCGGACGACCATCGAATCCACGACGCTCACCTGACGACCGGCGGCGTTTCGAACGTGTGATACGGCGGCGGAGAAGGAAGCGTCCATTCGAGCGTCGTCCCGCCTTCCCACGGCTTGGCGGGGGCTTGCGCGCCGCCGCGGATGCACTTGACGACGGCCCAGAGGAATACGAGCTGCGACAGCCCGAAGCCGAACGCGCCGATCGACGCGACCATGTTCCAGTCGGCAAACTGCTGCGCGTAGTCGGGGACGCGTCTCGGCATTCCGGCAAGGCCCAGGAAGTGCATCGGGAAGAACGTCACGTTGAACGAGATGAACGACAGCCAGAAATGCCAGTCGGCGAGCCTTTCGTCGTACATGTGGCCGGTCCACTTGGGCAGCCAGTAGTACGCTCCGCCGAAAAACGCGAACAGCGTGCCGGCGACCATCACGTAGTGGAAATGCGCGACGACGTAGTACGTGTCCTGGAATTGCACGTCGATCGGCTGGATCGCCAGCACGAGGCCCGTGAAACCGCCCAGCACGAACAGGAAGAGGAAACCGAGCGCGAACAGCATCGGCGCCTCGAGGGTGATCGAGCCCTTCCACATCGTCGCGAGCCAGTTGAAGACCTTCACGCCGGTCGGCACGGCAATGAGCATCGTCGCGTACATGTAGAACAGGATGCCCGCTGCCGGCAGCCCGGTCGTGAACATGTGGTGCGCCCACACGAGGAACGACAGGATCGCGATCGCGGCGAGCGCGTAGACCATCGACGCGTAGCCGAACAGAGGCTTGCGCGAGAATGTCGGAATGATCTCGGAAATGATCCCGAACGCCGGCAGGATGATGATGTAGACCTCCGGGTGCCCGAAGAACCAGAACACGTGCTGGAACAGCACCGGGTCGCCGCCGCCGGCCGCGTTGAAGAACGACGTGCCGAAGTGGCGGTCGGTCAGCAGCATCGTGACCGCGCCCGCGAGCACCGGCATCACCGCGATCAGCAGGTAGGCGGTGATGAGCCACGCCCAGCAGAAGAGCGGCATCTTCATCAGCGTCATGCCGGGTGCGCGCAGGTTCAGGATCGTCGTGATGATGTTGATCGAGCCCATGATCGACGACGCGCCCATGATGTGGATCGCGAAGATCGTCAGGTCCATGCCCATGCCGGACTGCACGGTCAGCGGCGGATACATCGTCCAGCCGCCCGACGCGGCGCCGCCGGGAACGAACAGCGACAGGATCAGCATCGTCGCCGCGGGCGGCAGCAGCCAGAAGCTCCAGTTGTTCATCCGCGCGAACGCCATGTCCGGCGCGCCGATCTGCATCGGGATCATCCAGTTCGCGAAGCCGACGGCGCCGGGCATCAGCGCGCCGAAGATCATGATCAGCCCGTGCAGCGTCGTCATCGAATTGAAGAATTCCGGCTTGACGATCTGCAGGCCCGGCTCGAACAGCTCGGCGCGGATCGTGAGCGCCATGCAGCCGCCGACGATGAACATCGTGAACGAGAACCACAGGTACAGCGTGCCGATATCCTTGTGGTTGGTGGTCTGGATCCATCGCATGATCCCGGTGGGATGGTGCGCGTGCTCGTCGTGCCCGTGACCGTGACCGGCGACGACATCGTGCGGAATGCTCGACATGCTATTTCCTCTCGGCCTTGACTGCGGAAGGCTGGACGACGTTCTCGCTCGCCTTGTTGCCCCAGCTGTTGCGCGTGTAGCTGATCGCCGATGCGATGTCGACGTCGGAAAGCTGCTTCCACGACGGCATCTTGCCGTTGTTCTGGCCGTTCAGCACGACGTCGATCTGGTGCTGCGCCGGTCCCAGCACGACCTTGTCGCCGACGAGCGCGGGCGCGCCGATGGCCGCGTTGCCGGTGCCGCTCGGCTGATGGCAGGCCGCGCAGTTCGCGTTGAACACCTGCTCGCCGTGCGCGACGAGATCCTTCAGGTCCCAGACCTTGTTGGGATCCTCGGCGGCGGCCGCGAGCTTCTTCTTCTGCTCGCCGATCCACTTCGCGTAGTCGTCCTTCGATTTCACCTCGACGACGATCGGCATGAAGCCATGCTCCTTGCCGCAGAGCTCGGCGCACTGGCCGCGGTAGATGCCGACCTTGTCCGCGCGAAACCACGTGTCGCGGACGAAACCGGGAATCGCGTCCTGCTTGACGCCGAACGCCGGCACCCACCACGAATGGATCACGTCGTCGGCGGTGACGAGCACGCGCACCTTGGCGTCGACGGGAACGACCAGCGGATTGTCGACTTCGAGCAGGTAATGCTCGCCCTTCGGCGCACGGCCCTCGATCTGCGCCAGCGGCGTCGTCAGGTTCGAGTAGAAGCCGAAGCCTTCCTGCACGTAGTCGTAGCCCCATTTCCACTGGTAGCCGGTGACCTTGATCGTCATGTCCGGCGCGGACGTGTCGTGCATCGCGAGGATCGTCTTCGTCGCCGGCCACGCCATGAACAGCAGGATCAGGAACGGGATGACGGTCCAGATGACCTCGACCGTCGTGTTCTCGTGGAACTGGACCGCCTGGTGGCCGACCGACTTCCGATGCTTGTACAGCGAATAGAACATCGTGCCGAACACGCCGACGAAGATCACCGACGCAGATCCAGAAGATCAGGTTGTGCAGATTCATGATCTCCTCGGCGACCGGCGTGCGGGCGGCTGGAAGTTCCACTCCCACGCGGCGAATGCGGCGCCAGGCATCGAGCAGCGATGCGGCGATCGCGGTCGACAAAAGGCCGCGCCGCGCAAGTCCCATCCGATTACGAACCATGCTGTCCTCGATCACGACGTGGCGTTCGCCACATCCGCCCGGCGTCGTCTTGAGCTAAACGCGCGGAAAAAACGCGCGCCGGTATCGGCGCGTGCTTGCAAAGTCCGCAAAATGTTAGCACGGATCGGCGCCGTTCCTTCGGTGCGGCTGCGCGAGCGCTCGCCGCGAGGACGTCGGCGCGCTCGGGATGGAGCGGCATTGCGGCATCGCAGCGTCGTGCAGGCGCAACGAATCGATCACGAGGCTCGCCCGCCGAATCCCAGCGTCGCGAGCGCGGCCGCGCCGAATCGCGGCATTTCGTCCGCAGCGACGACTCGCGATCGGCGCCATGCCGATGCGCTCGGTCGAGCGCGCCGACGTTGCGCTCGCGCCAGCGCCATCGGCGACGGCAGGCAGTGCGCGACCCAGCCGCGCAATGTCGAGCGCGCGCCGTTGCATCGCGAGCGCCGTCAGCAGCGCGTGATTGAGGCAGCCGAGCCGCATGCCGACGACGAGCAGCACGGGCAGTCCCAGCGCAGCGGCAATGTCGAGCATGTCGTGCCGCGCGTCGATCGGCACCAGCGCGCCGCCCGCGCCTTCGACGACCACCACGTCGGCGAGCGCTGCGAGGCGCCGGCACGCCGCGGCGATCTCGCGAAAGCTCGATCGAGACGTCCCGCCGTCGCGGCGGCGAGGTGCGGCGCGACCGGGCGCCGCGAACGCGTACGGATTGCGATCGCGCACGGGCGCGTCGACGTTGCCGGCCGCAGCCAGCGCGAGCACGTCGCCATTCGCCGTCGAGCCCGGTTCGAAGCCGGCCGCGACCGGCTTCATGCCGACGGCGCGAAAGCCCGCGCCGACGAGCGCGCGCAGCAGCGCCGCCGCGACGCGCGTCTTGCCGACGCCGGTGTCGGTTCCCGTGACGAACAGGCCGCGCATTCGCGTCCAGGGTCGAATCGGCGGCCGCTGCAGCCGGACGATCGCGTGGCCCTCGGCGCGTGTGCCGGGGCTCGCCTTTCCAGGCGTGACCGTAGATCACTTCGAACGTCGCCGGAATGCGCCCCTCGCTGCGCGACCGCTCGAGCGCACGCGTTACGCGCGCCCACCGCGCGCGGCCCATCAGCCCGCGGGGACGCCCGCGCGTGCGGTTCGTCGCGCCGATCGCCTTCAACTCGGCGAGCAGCGCGCGCGGCGATTCGAATGTGAGCGTCACGTGCTCCATGTCCATCACCGGATCGGCGAACCCGGCGTGCACCAGCATGTCGCCGATGTCGTGCATGTCGATGAAGCGGTTCGTGTGGGTATGCGCGTCGACGCCGGCGAACGCGGCGCGCAGCTCGCGCAACGTGTCGGGGCCGAACGTCGTGAACGACAGCAGACCGCCGACCTTCAGCACGCGACTGAATTCCGCGAACGCGCGCGGCAGGTCGTTCACCCACTGCAGCGCGAGGTTGCTCCAGACGAGGTCCGCGCAAACGCCGGCGAACGGCAGCGCGTTGATGTCGGCGCAGACGAAGCGCGGTGCGGCGGCGATCCGACCGCCGGCGAACGGCCGCAGCAAGCGCCGCAGCAACGAGCGGTGGCTGCACGACCGCCGGCGGGCCGCCTCGACCATCGGCAGCGCGATGTCGAATGCGACGACGTGCGCGCCGGGATAGCGAACGCGCGAGCTCGCCGACCGCCTCGCCGGTGCCGCACCCGGCGTCGAGGATCGATCGACGGCGCGAGCTTCACGTAGTCGAGACGCTGCGCCATCCGCGCTGCCGATTTCGCGCTGCAGCACGGCGGCCGCGTCGTACGTGCGGCGCCGCGCGCGCGAAATCCGCGCCGCACCGCGGCCGGGTCGACTCGCGCGGATCGGGCGCCGGAAACCGTGGATCAGTCATTGGACAGCGGCACGAGCACATCCGGCGTCGGCGCGTTGCGGACCAGGAACGAAGCGAGAGCATCGAGGAATGCCGCTCGATGCGACAGGAACGGCGCGTGCGCGGCGCCGGCGATCGCGATGTGCGTCGCCGCCGGCAGCGCGCCGGCAAGCGCTCGCCGTTGCCGCCAGCGGCACCAGCGCGTCGCGATCGCCGCCAATGACCAGCGCCGGCTGCGCGAATCCGCGGCAACATCGGACGCAGATCCGTTCGCATCAGCAATGCGATAGCGTCCGCCAGCGTGACCTGCGACGGTTCGCCGCGCTCGAAAAGGCGCATCCGCAATTGTGCGAGCGTCCTGCGCCCTTCGTCGCTGCCGTGCACCTGCAGCGCCAGAAAGCGCTGCAGCGTCAGCCGGAAAGCGACGCGAAGCTCGTCGCCGAAACGCTCGAGCGTCGCGGGTGACATCGCATGCAGCCAGCCGTCGCGAGCGACGAACGACGGCGTCGTCGAAACGAGAATCAGCCGCGCGACGCGTTCCGGGCTGCACCGATGCCCATTGCAGCGCGACCTGCCCGCCAAGCGACCAGCCGAGCACCGTGAGGGGCCGGGGATCCTCGCCGTTGCGCGCGCCGATCGCATCGGCGAGCGTCGGCAAATCGAACGGCGGCATCGGCGGGGATCGCCCGTGACCGGGCAGATCGACGACGTGGACGCGGTGACGTCGGGCGAGCGCCGGCACGATCGGCGCGAACAGTCCGCCGTGCATCGCGAATCCATGCAGCAGCACGAGCGGCGGACCGGCCCCGACCGCCTCGACATGCAGCGCCGTGCGCGCGCGTCATCGTCGCTGCTCGCGCGCCGCAACGTCGTGCAGCGCGGCGATCAGTTGCCGCGACGTCGGCTTCGCTGTGCGCCGCCGACAGCGATACGCGCAGCCGCGCCGTTCCCGGCGGCACCGTCGGCGGCCGGATCGCCGGCACCAGAATGCCGCGCTGCGAGCAGCGCATCCGCAGACCGCGACGGCGGCGCGTGGATCGCCGACGATCAGCGGCTGGATCGGTGTCGACGACGGCAGCAGCGGCCACGGCAGCGCGCTGCGCTCCGGCGCGAAACTGACGCGATCAGCGATGCGAAGATGCGCGCGCCGCGGTGCGTCGCTGCGCACGATGTCGCAGCGCCGCGCGCAGCGCTTCCGCCAGCAGCGGCGGCGCGGCGGTCGTGTAGATGTAAGGCCGCGCCGTCTGCACGCAGCGTTTCGATGACGGATGGATGCGCGGCGACGAACGCGCCCGCGACGCCCGCCGCCTTGCCGAGCGTGCCCATGTAGACGATCCGCTCGGACGCGAGGCCGAATTGCGCGAGCGCGCCGCGGCCCGCCTCCCAGCACGCCGAACCCGTGCGCGTCGTCGACGACGAGCCACGCGTCGTGCGCGTCGGCGAGCGCCAGCAGCTCGGGCAGCGGCGCGATGTCGCCGTCCATGCTGAACACCGCGTCGGTGACGATGAACCTGCGCCGCGCGCCGATCGCGGCGAGTCGCGCTGCGCAAGCGCGGCCAGATCGCCGTGCGGATAACGGAGCAGCGTCGCGCGCGACAGCAGTGCGCCGTCGGTGAGGCACGCATGATTGCAGCCGGTCGGCGAAGATGGCGTCGCTGCGCCGCGCGAGCGCGGTCAGGATCGCGAGATTCGCGAGGTATCCGCTTGAAAACGTGAGCGCCCGGGCGCCTTCGCACGGGCGCCACGAACGCGGCGAGCTCCTCCTCGAGCGCCTCGTGCGGCCGCGCATGCCCGCCGATCAGATGCGACGCGCCTGCGCCGACGCCCCAGCGCTGCGCGCCTGCGCGCGCGGCCTCGACGAGCGCCGGAGCGTTCGCCAGTCCGAGGTAGTCGTTGCTCGCGAACGCGAGCAGCGCCCGGCCGCCGACGCGGATCCGCGCGCCCTGCGGGGACATCGACGACGCGCCGCGTGCGCGACAGGCCCTCGGCGTGCCGCGCTCCAGCGCGCGCGAAGTTCCGCGATCGACGAGCTACCGCTGCGCGAGCCGGTCGGCGGCGTATCCGCTCATGCCTTCGGCTCGCTCACGCCCAGGCTCCGTTCAATCCGACGCATCGCGTTGCGCCGCCGCAAGTCCGAGCTTGGCGAACAGCGCGCGGTCGGCCGCGACCTCGGGATTGCCGGTGGTGAGCAGCCTGTCGCCGTAGAAGATCGAGTTCGCGCCGGCGAGAAAGCACAGCGCCTGCACCGCCTCGCCCAGTTCGCGGCGGCCGGCGGACAGGCGCACCATCGCCCGCGGCATCGTGATCCGCGCGACGGCGATCGTGCGCACGAATTCCAGCGGATCGAGCGCCGCCTCGCCGCCGAGGCGCGCGTGGAGCGGCGTGCCTTCCACCTGGACCAGATGATTGATCGGCACCGATTCGGGCTGCGGAGTCAGG
Organism: uncultured Pseudomonadota bacterium; assembly: GCA_963718905.1. Taxonomy (GTDB): domain Bacteria; phylum Pseudomonadota; class Gammaproteobacteria; order Burkholderiales; family Casimicrobiaceae; genus VBCG01. Next base: position 64,993 of record CAVRAF010000010.1, on the reverse strand, counting down.
CTCGCGAGCTGCGCGATCAAGCCGGCGCGCTGGCGCCGCGACTCGCCCATGCCGACGATGCCGCCGCAGCAGACGTTGATGCCCGGCGTCGCGAACGCGCGCCAGCGTATCGAGCCGATCCTGGTAGTCGCGCGTGGAGACGATGTCGCCGTAGAACTCGGGCGCGGTGTCGAGGTTGTGGTTGTAGTAGTCGAGTCCCGCGCGCTTGAGCTGCTCCGCCTGGCCGTCCTTCAGCATGCCGAGCGTGCAGCACGTCTCGAGGCCCAGCGCCTTGACCGCCGCTCACCATCTCGAGCACCGGCTCGAGGTCGCGGTCCTTCGGCCCGCGCCAGGCCGCGCCCATGCAGAAGCGCGTCGCGCCGTCCGCCTTCGCCGCGCGCGCGGCGTCGACGACGCGTCCGATGTCCGAGCATCGGCTCGTTCGCCACGCCCGTGTGATAGCGCGCCGCCTGCGGGCAATAGCCGCAGTCCTCGGGGCAGCCGCCGGTCTTGATCGACAGCAGCGTCGAGAGCTGCACCGCGTTGGGTGCATGATGCGCGCGATGGACCTGCTGCGCGCGCAGCAGCAGATCGGCGAACGGCAGCGCGAACAGCGCCTCGATCGCGTCGATGTCCGCGCCGTCCACCGCGGTCGACGCGCGGCGCGCGGCGCGAACGAAACGCTGGGATTCGGACGTTGAGCTCATGCGTTCGGACGATGGCGATCGCGACGGGCAGTATCGGACCCTTGCCGTGTTTCGAGGACTATCGCATGTTGTCAAACTTCGTCGCGACGAAAATTTGACAGCGAAGCCCGTGCGCGCCGATCCGCGGACGGCGCGCCGCGGCAACACGCGTGGCCGCGGCGTGTCACGCGCTGCCGCGCGCGTGTCTGCGCACACTTCGCGCTGCGCTGCCGCAAAGCTGCGTGCTGTGCGCGGCTGTCGAGCGGCGATGCGCTGCTGTGCGCCGCCTGCGCGCGATCGATGCCGCGCATCGAAGCGGCATGCCCGCTCTGCGCGCTGCCGTCGCCGGCAATCGTCGCGTCTGCGGCGCGTGTCTCGCGCACGCCGCCGCCGTTTGCAACGGCCACTCGCGGCGTGGACGCTACGCGTTTCCGGCCGACCGGCTGCTGCAGCATTCAAGTATCAGCGGGCGACTCGCGCTGGCAGAGCCGCTTGCGCTCGCGCTGGCGCGACGCGGATTCGTCTGGCAAGGCGCGATGCTGCCCGACCGAGCGGCTGATCGCGTTGCCGCTGTCCGCGCAGCGCCAGCGCGCGCGCGGATTCAACCAGGCGCACGAGATCGCGCGCGCGCGTGTCGCGCGCGGATCGGCATTCCACTGATTCAGGCGTTGCGTCGCGCGACGGATTCGCCGCCGCAGGCCGGGCTGAGCCTGCGCCGAGCGGAAGCGCAACGTTCGCGGCGCGTTCGAGGCGACGCGGCCGCTCGCTGGGCTCGCGGTCGCGCTCGTCGACGACGTGATGACGACCGGCGCAACGCTCGCGGCGGCCGCGGTGGCCGCGCGCGACGCGGGCGCGCGACGCGTCGAGTGTGGGTCGTCGCGCGAACGCTGCCGCCGGCCGCGCAAGCGCGCTGATCGCGATGTTCGCCGTCGTGCTCGTCCATCCGGAGATTCCGCCGAACACCGGCAACGTGATCCGCCTCACCGCCAACACGGCCACCGAACTGCACCTCGTCGAGCCGCTCGGCTTCCGGATGGACGACCGCGAGTTGCGAGCGCGCCGGGTCTCGACTACCACGAGTACGCGCGCGTCAGCGTGCACCGCGATTTCGCGGCGTGCCGCGCGGCGCTCGACGCGGCCGCGCCGCGGCGCTGGTTCGCGTTCACGACGCAGGCGGCGCGCTCGGCTCTACGACGTCGCGCTACGCGCCGGGCGACGTGCTGGTGTTCGGCTGCGAAACCGTCGGGCCTGCCGGACGACGTGCTCGCGCAATTCGCGCCCGAGGCGCGCCTGCGCATTCCGATGCGGCCCGGGCGTGCGCAGCCTCAACCTGTCGAACGCGGTCGCCGTCGCCGTCTACGAAGCGTGGCGCCAGGCCGGGTTCGCCGGCGCGAGCTGATCGTCTACTTCGCCGAGGCGCGCGCCGTTCATCCCCAGTGCATTCATCAGGAAACGCAGCTCGTAGTCGCGGTCGATCGACCCGCTGCTGCTGCGTCTTGCCGGTGCCGTGGCCGCTGTCGAAGTCCATGTACAGCAGGAACGGCGACACCTGGCCCGGATTGTTCTGCACCTCGGCGACGAATTTCTTCGCGTGCAGCGGATCGACGCGCGAGTCGTATTCGCCGGCAACGACGAGCGTCTCCGGCATGTTCACGCCCGCGCGCACGTTCTGGTACGGCGAGTAGCGCAGGATCCAGCGGAAATCGGCGTCGCGATCCGGGTCGCCGTATTCGGCGATCCAGTACCGCGCGATCAGGAACTTGTGATAGCGGACCATGTCGAGCAGCGGCACCTGGCAGATCGCGGCGCGAAAGAGATCCGGGCGCTGCGTGATGACCGCGCCGACGGTCAGCCCGCCGTTGCTGCCGCCTTCGACCGCGAGCTTCGCGGGCTGCGTGTACTTTTCGCGCGATCAGCCATTCGGCGACCGCGATCGTGTCGTCGAACGTGTTCTGCTTGCGCGCGAGCATCGCCTGCTCGTGCCAGGTCTCGCCGTACTCGATCGCCACCGCGCACGCCCGCGTCGACGAACACGCCGCCGCGGTTGATGAACGCCTACCGTAGCCGCCCAGGTAGATACGGCTCGACGGCGATGTTGAAGCCGCCGTAGCACGCTGAGCAGCGTCGGATTGGCGCCGTCACGCTTCAGGTCCTTCCGGTGCACGATGAACACCGGAATCTTCGAGCCGTCCTTCGCGGGAACGTACACCCGCTCGGCGACGATCTGCGACGATCGAGCGGCGGATCGTCCTGCCACACGAGCTTCCAGGCGAGCGCCTTGCCGTCGCAAGCGCATACACCTTGACGGCGCGGTGAACGAGGCGAGCGTCGCGTAGCCGCGTATCGGCATCGACGTCGTAGGCGATTGCCGACGACGTTGCCGAATTCCGGCAGCGGCAGTTCCCGCACCGCCTTGCCGTCGATGTCGTAGAGCGCGAGCCTCGACAGCACGTCCTCGCGCATCGCCGCGACGATCCACGCGCGCGTGACCGGCACGTCGGCCAGCACGCTCGGCTGTTCCGCAATCAGCGTCGTCCAGTCGGCGAACTCGGGCTTCGCGTAGGACGCCGCCATCAGCTTCCATTTCGGCGCGTGGCGATTCGTGCGGAAATACATGCGGTCGCCGCGAAAGATCGCCTCGGCGCGGAACTTGTCGCTGGAATAGATCGTCTGCGGCTCGGCGGTCGAGCCGAGCGGCCGGATGCGAATCGTGTTCGACCAGAAGTCCCCGGTCTCGAACACGGTCACTTCGGCCTCCTCGGGCTCGTAGACCGCGCAATACTTCTTCGCGTCCTTCACCGCGATCAGCAGTTGTCGTCGCTGCGCTCGCCGCCCAGCCGGTGGCGCAGACAACGCATCGGCTCCTGTTTCGCATCCGATTCGGCGGTGCGCGGCGTGATGAACGCGTAGCGCTCGTCGCGCGCCCAGGCGAAGCTGTCGAGGCTCGTGACCGGCGGACCGATCTGCGCGCCGGTCGTGCTGTCGATGATCCGGAAATCCTTGCTCTCGGTGCCCTGCGCGTAGACGCCCACCGCGACGCGCGTCGCATCGCGATTGGGAACGACGGCGCCGATCTTCGTCTTGCCCGACGGATCGAGCGCGACCGGATCGAACAGCAGCACGTCGCGGCCGTCGAGCCGCGTAAAGAGCTTCGCCTGCGGCTCGCCGCTTCCGCGTGCGCTGGAAGAATTCGCGGCCGTGCTTGAAGAGCGGCGGATCGGTCTTGTCCCGGTCGAAATAGCGCGTCATCTCCTCCTTCATGCCCCGGCAGCGGCGGCGCGTTGCGGTCGAGGTAACTGCACCGTCGCCGCATGCTGCGCGCGCGTCCACGACTCGAAACTTCGGCGTCCTTGCCGTCCTCGAGCCAGCGATAGCGGTCGGTGAGCGTTATGCCGTGCAGCATCTCGACGACCGGTCGCGCGGGCGTTGCCGGCGGAAAGAATGCCGGATCGGCAATCGCCTGCGCTGCCATCAGCATCGCCGCTCACCAGTGCGCAAACGTGCAGGACCTGCGCATGTCGTCACTCCGATGGACCTTGACGTCACGACCTCCTCATCCGCCTTCGGCACGCGGCTCGCGCGCGCAGCAGCGCGAGGACCGCGTCGCGGGGCGACGTTCCCTCGTACAGCACGCGATGCACGGCATCGACGATCGGCATGTCGATCGCGTGCTGCCTGCGCCAACGCCCGCGCGGCGCGCGTCGCGACGACTCCTTCGGCGACGTGGCCGATCTCCTCGAGGATCTGCGCCAGCGGCTGGCCGCGCGCGAGCGCCAGTCCGACGCGCCGGTTGCGCGACAGATTGCCGGTGCAGGTCAGCACGAGATCGCCGAGTCCTGCGAGTCCCATCAGCGTTTCGCGCCGGCCGCCCAGCGCCTGCGACATGCGGCCGCATCTCCGCGAGACCACGGGTGATGAGCGCCGCGCGCGCGTTGTCGCCGAAACCCAGTCCGTCGCTTGCGCCCGCGGCAATTGCGAGCACATTCTTGACCGCGCCGCCGACTTCGACGCCCGGGAGATCGTTGCTCGGATACGCACGCAGCGCGTCGCCGCGCAGCAACGCCGCGACGTCGCGGGTCAGCGCGGCGTCGGTCGTCGCGACCACCAGCGCCGTCGGCAGCCCGCGCGCCACTTCGTCGGCAAAGTCGGACCCGAAATCGCGCCGACCGGACGCGGCCACTCCGGCGCGATCGCGTGATGCGGCAGCGCCCATGGCGCGCCGCTTCCCGGCGTGGCGACGAATCCCTTCGAGACCCATACGAGCGGCGCGGCAATGCGCTGCGCGCGCAATGCGGCGACCAGCGCCGAGCAATTCCGCGACCGGTGTCGCGCCGATCAGCAGATCGGCGTCGACCGCCGCGAAGTCCGACGTGATCGTCAGTGTCTCGGGTAACGGAATGCCCGGCAGATAACGCCGGTTTTCGCGCGCGGCGGCGCACGCCAGCGCCTGCGCGCTCGAGCGAACATACAGCGACACGCGCGGCTTCGCGTGCGTGCGGGTCGCAAGGTGCACGGCGAGCGCGGTTCCCCATGCGCCGCCGCCAAGCACTGCAACGCGTGTGGTCATCGCGGTCGCGATCGGCCGTTACCGCACGCGGTCAAAATCCGAAGACTTGCGCGATGCCGGACGATACCCCGCCTGTCCGTCGCGATGCCGGACTCTCAACCAACCCGGCGTTGTCGTTGCGACCGGCGACGCCGCCGGTTCCGCGATTTCGAGGAGCACGTCCCGATCGGCGCGAAACACGACGCGGCGCCGTGTCGTCGGCGGCCATCCGCACATCCGCGCCAGGCGCGCGGACGACGACCATGCGCTTGTCGGCGAGCGAGCCCGACTGCATCCAGCCGATGGTGCCGCCCGCGTCGCGGATCTTGGTCCAGCCTTCGACATTGACGAGCATCTCGACCGGAACGTCGCGACCGTACACGTACAGCGGTTTGGCGCGCGCCGACGGCGCATCGTAGAGGATGGTCGCCGGGTCGCTGGTCGCGCGGTAATCGGCCGCGCCCGCGATGATCGGCAAGGCGAGCGCAAGAAACGCGGCGTGCTGCGCGCGTGCGGACAAGTGCGCGCCTTTCGGCCGGATCGTCAGTTGGCGACTGCCGGCGCCTCGGCTGCTCGCCTGCGCAAGCTGCTGCTGATACAGCGCTTCGAAATTGATCGGCGCGAGATGCACCGGCGGAAATCCTGCGCGGAGCGTCGCGTCGGCGATCGTTTCGCGCGCGTACGGGAAACAGCACGGCCGGGCAGTGGACCGCCAATACCGGCTGCAGCTGGTTCTGGCGCGACGCCGCGAATGGCGAACACGCCGGCTTGCGCCGCCTCGACGAGAAATACCGTCTTGTCGCCGGTCCGCGCGGTCACCGTCAGCGTCAGCACGCATTCGTACATGTCCGGCCCGATCTGCTCCGCCCGCGTGCGAAGGCCGATCTCGATTTGCGGCGCCTCGGTCATCTGGAACGATTGCGGCGCGCCCGGATTTTCGAGCGACAGGTCCTTGACGTAGATTTTTTCGATCGCAAACTGCGCGGCGGCCGTGCCGTCGCCGGGCGCGGGGGCGGGTTGCGATCCCGCGTTGGTGGCGGGCTGCGGTTCGGCCATGCTGGGGTGCTCCGGTGAAAGGGCGAAACGTTCGATTTTACCCTAGCGACCGCGAGTTACGCGGTTTCGCCCGCGAGGAGCGATGTCAGGCGCCCCGCCCGCTCCAGCGCCGCGAGCTCGTCGTACCCGCCGACATGGAAATCGCCGATGTAGATTTGCGGCACCGTACGGCGGCCGGTCCGCTTCATCATCGCAATCCGCTCCGCCGGCTCGTCATCGACGCGGATCTTCGTCACGTTCGCGACGCCTTTCGCGTCGAGCAGGCGTTCCGCGCGCACGCAGTAGCCGCAATACGCGGCGGTGTACATCGTCACCAGCGGCGGGCCGGCGGCGCTCATCCGATTTTCTGCATCGGCAGACCGGCGTCCTTCCAGGCGCGCACGCCGCCCCGCAGGCACTGCACGCGCTTGAACCCCAGCCGCTCCAGCGCGGCCGCCGCGGCGCCCCCGCGCAATCCCCGATCGCAATAGACGATGACCGGACGCGCGACGAACTTCGCGAGCTCCGCGCCGCGATCCTTCAACTGGGACAGCGGGATATGCAGCGCGTTCGGCAGCCGGGAGCCTGCGAGCTCCTTCGGCTCGCGGACGTCGAGCACCAGCGGATTCTCGGTATTGATGAGCCGCGTCGCGTCGAGCGTGCCGATCTCGCGCATCGGAGCGAGCCAGCGCTGCAGCAGCGGCCATAGCAACATCGCGCCGGACAGGATGAAGACCAGCACGAGCGGCCAGTTCTTGACGAGGAAATCGATCGGGAGGGTTGTCGGCATAAGACTAAAATGATAACGCATGGATACGCTCGTTCCACCGTCGCCCTCGCCCGCGGCAATGCCTGCGCCCACCGTTCCCGCGGTGCGGCCGGTCGTGTTGTTGATTCTCGATGGCTTCGGTTGCCGCGACGATGCTCCCGACAACGCGGTCACGCGCGCGAATGCGCCCCACTGGCGGCATCTTCTCGCAACGTCCCCGCATACGACGATCGATGCGTCGGAGCTTCGCGTGGGATTGCCGGAAGGGCAGATGGGCAATTCGGAGGTCGGGCACCTGAACATCGGCGCCGGCCGGGTCGTCTACCAGGATTACACGCGGATCGACGTGGCGATCCGCGACGGTCAGTTCGTCCGCAATCCCGTGCTCGTCGACGCCGTCGAAACGGCGCTTGCCGGCAACGCGACACTGCATGTGCTGGGACTGCTGTCCCCCGGGGGCGTGCATAGCCATCAACGCCAGCTCGCAGCGATGGTCGACATGGCGGCCGATGCCGGAGTGCGGCGCGTGGCGGTCCACGCGTTTCTCGACGGTCGCGACACACCGCCAAGAAGCGCGAGCGAGTCGATCGCGTTCATCGAGCGGGTGTGCGCGCGCCACCCGAACGCACGGATCGCATCGATCTGCGGCCGCTACTACGCGATGGACCGCGACCAGCGCTACGAGCGCGTCGCGCCCGCCTATGCGCTGCTCGTCGATGGAATGGCCGCCTACCTGGCGCGAAACGCCCAAGTGGGCCTCGACGCGGCGTACGCGCGCGGGGAGACCGACGAGTTCGTCCAGGCTACGGCGATCGCCGACGCGCGAGGCGAGCCGGCGCGAATGAGCGGACGGCGATGTCGTCGTCTTCATGAATTTCCGCGCCGATCGCGCACGCGAGCTGACGCGTGCGCTGACCGATCCCGCGTTCAGCGGATTTCCGCGCGCGCGCGTTCCGAAGCTCGCGCGGTTCGTCTGCCTTACGAGCTACGGCGACGAATTCAGGCATCTCGGCGATCGCCTTTGCGCCGCAGGTGATCGAGAACGGCTTCGGCGAGTATCTCGCGCACCTCCGCCTGCGGCAGCTGCGCATCGCCGAAACGGAGAAATACGCGCACGTCACCTATTTTTTCAACGGCGGCAGCGAAGCGGTCTATCCGGGCGAGGACCGGATTCTCGTGCCGTCGCCGAAGGTCGCGACCTACGACCAGAAGCCCGAGATGAGCGCCGTCGAAGTCACCGACAAGCTGGTCGAGGCGATCGCGAGCGGCCGCTACGACGCGATCGTCTGCAACTACGCGAACGCCGACATGGTCGGCCACACCGGCAACTTCGATGCGGCGAAACGCGCGATCGAAGCGCTCGACGCCTGCGTTGGGCGCGTCATCGACGCGGCGCGCGCGCACGGACTCGAAGTCGTCATCACCGCGGATCACGGCAACGCCGAGCGGATGCACGACGACGCCACCGGCCAGGCGCACACAGCGCATACGCTGAACGTCGTCCCCTGCATCTACGTCGGTCGTCCGGCGACCCTGGCGCCGGGCGGCGCTTTGCAGGACATCGCGCCGACGCTGCTCGCGCTGATGGGATTGCCGAAACCCCTGCAAATGACCGGTCATTCGCTGGTCCGCTTCTAGGGTTTGGGCGACGGGAACTCCTGGCCACGCCGGCGGACCAACGGCAGGCCGGTGCCTTGAAGGCGGGATCGGCGCGAAGTCCTGGGCGTGAACCCCGCCTTGGGTCGTCTGCCGTTGGTCGGATCGCATCCGACGCCCGGTCGGGATCCGATCATTCGAACGCCGCCGTCAACGACAGTCGCGCCGTCACCATCGCGTCCGCCGGCGGGCGCTTCCGCGGCGTGCGGATTGAAAATCGCCGCACCGGCAGGCGTATACTTTTATCGACCAGGTTTAGTCGCAGACAGCGGGGTCGCCACCGCACTGCGCGATCATTAAAGGAAGAATCGAGGTTGGCAATGCGCGATGGCATGAAAAAGGCAGGCTGGATCGGCATGGGTGCGGTGCTCGGACTGTTGCTGAGCCTGAACCTCTCGGTGTTCGCGCAACGCGAGACGCGGCTGCCGATTCCCTACGAGGACCTGCAGCTCCTCTCGGCGGTATTCGGCAAGATCAAGAGCGACTACGTCGAGCAGGTGCCCGACGACAAGCTGATCCGCGAAGCGATCAACGGGATGGTGCACGGCCTCGATCCGCACTCGGATTTCCTCGATGCCGAAGCGTTTCACGAGCTGCAAGTCGACACGCAGGGCAAGTTCGGCGGTCTCGGCATCGAAGTCGGCGTCGAAGACGGAATCATTCGCGTCGTTTCGCCGATCGAGGACACGCCCGCATTCAAGGCCGGCATCAAGTCGGGCGATCTCATCGTCAAGATCGACGACACGGCGACGCGCGGAATGCCGCTTTCGAAGGCCGTCGAAAAGATGCGCGGCGCACCCGGCACGCCGGTGATGCTGACCATCGTGCGCAAGGATGTCGACACGCCGCTGACCTTCACGATGCTGCGCCAGGAAATCAACGTCAAGAGCATCCGCTACAAGGCGCTCGAGCCGGGTTACGGATACATCCGCGTCCGCAAATTCCAGGAAGACACCGGCGGCGACCTCGCCAAGGCGATCAAGGATCTCTACGCCGGCGGACCGCTCAAGGGTCTCGTCCTCGACCTGCGCAGCGATCCGGGCGGACTGCTGAACCAGGCGGTTGCCGTGTCGTCCGCGTTCCTGCCGAAGGATGCACTTGTCGTCTACACGGATGGGCGCACGCCCGACGCGCACATGCGCCTCACCGCGAGCCGCGAGAACTACGTCCGGCGCGGGGACGACTACCTGCGTGACCTGCCGCCCGGAATCAAGACGGTGCCCATGGTCGTGCTGGTCGACGCGGGAACTGCTTCGGCGTCCGAGATCGTCGCCGGTGCGCTGCAGGACCACAAGCGCGCGACGGTGCTGGGCGCACAGACGTTCGGCAAGGGATCGGTGCAGACGATCCTGCCGCTCGGTAACAACACGGGCCTGAAGCTGACGACGGCGCGCTATTACACGCCGTCCGGACGCTCGATCCAGGCCAAGGGCATCGAGCCGGACCTCGCCGTCGACGACGGCCGCGATTCGCCGAACCGGATCCGCGAGGCGAATCTCGAAAACCACCTCGATGTCCCGGACGCCCCGGGTGCTTCCGCAGCGGCGAAAGCCGCGGCGTCCGCAAAGGCGCCCGCCGCGGTCGCGCCGGACGTCAAGACGGCGCCCAAGACCGGCGGCCAGCCCGACGCACTGCCGCCGCGACTCGATTTCGGCTCGGGCGAAGATTTCCAGCTCAAGCAGGCGATGAACCAGCTGAAGGGCCTGCCGGTCGTCGCGTCGGTGAAGGCATTGTCGGCGCAGGCGAAGCCGCAATAACGCGGACGCCTAAGGATCCACGTGACGCCCGGCCCAACGCCGGGCGTTATTTTCTTGAGATGGACGACTCGCAACTGCTGCGCTACAGCCGGCACATCCTCCTCGACGAGTTGGGACCGGATGCGCAGGCGAAATTCGCGGCCGCGCATGCGCTCGTCATCGGCGTCGGCGGGCTCGGCGCACCGGTCGCGCATTTCCTGACCGCCGCGGGCGTCGGTGCGATCACCCTGTGCGATGCCGACCGGGTCGACCTGACGAACCTGCAGCGCCAGATTCTTTATGCGACCGGCGATGTCGGCCGGTCGAAGGTCGACGCGGCGGCGGCTCGGCTCGCGTCGATCAATCCCGAGGTCGAATTGCGCCTCATCGGCGCGCGCGTCGGCCCGTCGGAGCTCGCGCCGCTCGTCTGCGGGCGCCGACATCGTCATCGATTGCTGCGACAACTTCGCCACGCGCCACGCGGTGAATCGCGCGTGCATCGCGGCGGCCAGGCCGCTCGTATCGGGAGCGGCGCTGCGCTTCGACGGGCAGATCGCCGTCTTCGATGCCCGCGACGCCGCAAGCCCTTGCTACCACTGCCTGTTCGGCGAAGGCGACGCGCTGGAAGAAACGCGCTGCGCGACGATGGGCGTGTTCGCACCGCTGGTCGGCATCGTCGGCGCGACCCAGGCCGCGGAAGCGCTCAAGCTGATCGCGGGCATCGGCGAATCGCTGGCGGGCCGATTGCTGCTGCTGGACGCGCTTGTCGATGCAATGGCGAGAACTGCGCGTGCCGCGCGACCCCGAATGTCCGGTATGCCGGGATCGGTGATGGCATCGGCCCCAGCTGCCCTGCGCGCCGCAGTAAGCTGCACGATGAAGACGATATCGTCTGGCGTGCTCGTCGTCGCAATGAGCATCGTCGCGCTGTCGGAGGCCGCGACAGCCGCCGGGATGCTGCCGCAAGCCTACGCCGAAGGCGTCGTGCGCGCCGCGGATCAGCCGACCCACGCCGAACGCGAGTGGGCTGCGATTCGCGGCGTCATCACCGAACAGCTCGCCGCGCTCAAGCGTGGCGACGCCGCCCGCGCATTCGCGTTCGCGACCCAGGGCATCCGCGAGCAGTTTCAAGACCCGGACACGTTCCTCGCCATGGTGCGGGGCGGATATGCGGCGCTGCTCGATGCGCGCTACACGATGTTTCTGGAGGGCGCCATCATCGACGGCAATACGATCCAGCCGCTGCGCCTGGTGATGCCCGACGACACGGTGCTCGTTGCGCTCTACCAGTTGCAGATGGAAGCCGACGGTCGCTGGCACATCGCCGGCTGCGTGATCGCGCCGTCGACGGTCAAGGCGGCGTAGACACTCCGCCGCTCATCGCCGCGGAGCCGCAGCGACGAGTCGCGCGCAAGCGACCACTTCGCCGTCGCGCGCCAGCGTCGCTGGCCCACGTATCGAACTCCTCGATCCCGCGTGCGCGCACGCTGCCGGCGCGCGATTCCAGAGCGGCCACGAAATCGGGTTGGACCTCCGTGCAGCGCGCGGCGGCCGCAAGAATGCGCGCGTGCAGCGATTGCGCGGTCGCGCGCGCCGCCGCGTCGGCCGCGTTGATTTCCGCAATTCGCGCGCCTGCGCGCCGTAACGAAAACGACGCGGCGCGCTCTGCCATCGCGGCGCCGGCGCCGGCACAGGCGGTACGCATCCTGGCGCTCCGGTCCCCCGACTCCGCACACAGCGCGCGCAATGCGGAGGCCCAGTCGAGCCCGCGCGACAGCGCGTAATTCGCGGCAGCTTTCGCCTTCGCCGCGGGATCGATGTCGATGATGAGCGGGCGCAGATATCCCCACCAGTGCTGCGCGCCCTCGCTCCAGTAGTCGTCGAACCGCGGCGCCGCGGCCGCCTGTTCGACGTACGTGGCCGAAAGATCGAATTCGCCGCGACGCCTGGCGCGTTCGGCCAGATAGATCGTCGGCAGGCCATTGGTGTCGTCGCGTCGCGCCCAATCGGCAAGCCGGTCGACCGCCTCGCACGGCGCAAGCGACGGACGCACCGGCTGGAGGCACGCGACCGCGAGCGACGCGAGATAAAGCCGCTCGTTCGGCGCGTTCACGCGCGCGGCGGCGTAGTGTCGGACCTGCGATTCCACATCGGTCGCGTCGAGCTCGCCGGCGACCCAATCGGCGCGCGGATCGTTCGCCGTCATCAGCCGCAGGCGTATTTCCGAATCGAGCCGGTCTAGATCGCCTTGCCAGCGGGAGGCCGGCGCTTCGGCGTCGCCCGCCTCGGCACCCGCGGGCAACGGTCTGATGCCCGGCGATCGCGCGGCCTCCGGCGGCTTCGACGGCTGCGCGGGCGGCACGACCGCCGGCGTCTGCGCGCCGCAAGGCGCGGCGACGGCGGCGATCGCGAGGGCAAGCAACAGGGAGGGAAGCTTCATCATCCAAACAGGAATTTACGCTGCAGCGGCCAGCCGTCCTGCGGCGCGCGCTTGAAACCGGTCTTCGCGAACAACTGCCAGCGACCCATCACGTAGGCGATCAGCACGGCCGCGTCGGCACTGGCGTCGCCATGCCACGCGTTGGCCGCCTGCGCGATCCGCAGCGATTGCCGCAGCGTTGCTTCCAGCTTGTCGACGAACTGGTTGATCCGCGCCTGCAGCCGCTCGTCCTCGTTGACGAGCGCATCGCCGATCAGCACGCGCGTCATCCCCTGGTTCTTTTCCGCAAAGCGAAGCAGCATGACGACCATCTGTTCGGCCTGCGCCGCCCCGTCCTGCGATTCGTTCTGGATCTTGTTGACGAGCGAGAACACCGTCGATTCGATGAATTCGATCAGGCCCTCGAACATCTGTGCCTTGCTCGCGAAATGCCGGTACAGCGCCGCCTCGGAAACCGCCAGCCGGGCGGCCAGCGCGGCCGTGGTCACCTTTTCGTTGCGCGGCGCTTCGAGCATCGTCGCGAGCGTCTGCAGGATCTGCAGCCGCCGTTCGCCGGGTTTGGTCGCCATGATGGTCGCCGTCCGGGCAGGTCACGCCGGTTGGCGCGGCGGCGCGTCGTTGGCGCGGATCATCGTGCCAACGCCCTCGTTGGTCAGCACCTCGAGCAGCAGCGCATGATCGACGCGGCCGTCGATGATGTGCGAGCTCTTGACGCCGTTCTTGACCGCGTCGAGCGCCGAGCCGATCTTCGGCAGCATGCCGCCGTGGATCGTGCCGTCGGCGAACAGCCCCTCGATCTCGCTCGCGGTCAGACCGGTCAGCAGCTTGCCGCTCTTGTCGAGCACGCCGGTCGTGTTGGTCATCAGCACCAGCTTCTCCGCCTTCAGCGTTTCAGCGAGCTTGCCCGCGACAAGGTCCGCGTTGATGTTGTACGCCTCGCCTTCGGCGCCAACGCCGATCGGTGCGATCACGGGAATGAAGTCGCGCGAGTCGAGCAGGCTGATCAGCTCGGGATCGATCCGCTCGATATCGCCGACGAGCCCGATGTCGACCAGCTCACCGTCGCGCGTGTCGCTTTTCAGCAGCATCTTGCGCGCGCGGATGAACGCGCCGTCCTGCCCGGTCAAGCCGACCGCCTTGCCGCCTTGCTGGTTGATGAGCCCGACGATCTCCTGGTTGAGCTCGCCCAGCACCATCTCGACGACGTTCATCACCTTTTCGTCGGTGACGCGCATGCCTTGCCGGAATTCGCTCTCGATGCCCATCTTGCGTAAGCAGGTCGCCGATCTGCGGACCGCCGCCGTGCACGATCACCGGGTTCATGCCGACGAGTTTCAGCATCACGACGTCGCGCGCAAAGCCCGCTTTCAGATGCGCTTCGGTCATCGCGTTGCCGCCGTACTTGACGACGATCGTGCGGTCGTGGAAGCGGCGGATGTACGGCAACGCCTCGGCAAGGATCTTCGCCTTCACGGCGGCGTTGACGGCATCGATGGGCATGGCGAGGCGGTGGCGAAACAACGCGCGCGGGGCGTTCGGCGGATTGTACCCGAACGCCCGATCTCCACTTGCGGCGCGCGCTGCGGCACGAGTGAGCGCTGACAAGACACGGTGCGGACGCGCCCGGTTGCGCGGCCGATTTGCTATTGTTGCCGCCCATGCCGAGCTACCTGACGGACGCCGTTCCGCTCGCCGATATCCGCCGCGCCCTCGTCACCAAGCTGCGCCACCACGGCGACGTGCTGCTGACGTCCCCCGTGTTCGCCACGCTGAAGCGCGCGGCGCCGCACATCGAAATCGATGCGCTCGTCTACCGCGAGACGGCGCCGATGCTGACGAACCATCCGGCGATCGCGCAGATCCATTCGATCGATCGCGACGCCAAGCGGCGCGGATTCCTGACGCAGGCGTCGGAAGAATGGCGATTGATCAGGCGCCTGCGCGATCGACGCTACGATCTCCTGCTGCACCTGACCGAGCATCCGCGCGGCCTGGCGCTTGCGACCTTGCTGCGCCCGCGTTACGCCGTCACGCGCGAGCGCGCGGGCCACCCGTGGCTGTGGCGCCGCCGGTTCACGCACTTCTACCGATTGCCGAAGCAAACGCCGCGGCACGCGGTCGAAGCGAACCTCGACGCGCTGCGCCGCATCGGCGTCTATCCCGATCCCGCCGACAAGAAGCTGGTGCTGGCGCCGGATTCCGCCGCGCGTGCGCGCGCCGACGCGTTGCTCGCTGCGAACGGCATCGTGCGCGGGAGCGTTCGTGCACGCGCATCCCGGTTCGCGCTGGATGTTCAAGTGCTGGCCGGCAAACCGAACCGCCGGTCTTTTCGAGCGGATCATCGCCGACGGCCATTCGCTGGTCGTGACCGGCGCGCCCGATCCGCGCGAACGCGCGCTCGTGACCGCGATTCTCGGCGACATGCGGGCCGAATCGCGCGCACGCATCGTCGACCTGGTCGGTCAGCTGACCTTGACCGAGCTCGCCGGCGTGACGGCGCGCGCGCGGATGTTCGTCGGCGTCGACTCGGCGCCGATGCACATCGCCGCTGCGATGGGGACACCGACGCTCGCGCTGTTCGGCCCTTCGGGCGAGCACGAATGGGGACCCTGGATGGTGCCGCAGCGGGTCGTCGTTTCGCAGGCGCATCCGTGCCGGCCGTGCGGCATCGATGGCTGCGGCGGCGGCAAGGTGTCCGAATGCCTGACGACGCTCGAAGTGGACGCCGTTTACGCGCAACTGCAGTCGCTGCTGGCCGAAGCCGCGGCCGCGATCGGCGCGCTGATGCAACTCGCGATCATCCGCCAACGGTATACGCCGTTCGGCGGTGCCGAGCGCTTCGTCGAGCGCGCGCTGGCCGCGCTGGCGGCGCGCGGCGTCGAGCTCACGCTGATGACGCGCAGCTGGCCCCGCGACGCATCGCCCCTCTTCTCGCCGTGCATCGTGAATCCGCCCTATGCAGGCCGGCTCTGGCGCGACAAGGGGTTCGCGAACGCCGTGTGCGCGGCGGTCGCCAACTCGAACGTTTCGCTCGTGCAGTCGCATGAACGGATCGCCTGCTGCGATATCTATCGCGCGGGCGACGGCCTGCACGCGGTGTGGCTCGACGAGCGGCTGCGCGGCGCGGGCGCGCTGGAGCGCTTCCGCACGAGGGCGAGCCCATATCACCGCTACGTGCTCGACGCGGAACGGCGCCTGTTTGCGAGTCCCCGGCTGCGACGGGTCATCTGCATCTCGCGGATGGTGCGCGACGACATCCGCGAACGCCATGGACTTGCCGACGATCGCCTCCCGGTCATCTACAACGCGATCGACAGCGACGCGTTCAGCCCGCGTCTCGCATCGGAACGCGGCGCGACTCGCGCGTCGCTCGGGATCGCCAGCGACCGGATCGTGTTTCTCCTCGTCGGATCCGGATTCGAGCGCAAGGGGGTCGGTCGCGCGATCGAGGCGCTCGCAGGCGTCGCTTCCCCGGCGCATCTGCTGGTCGTCGGGCGTGACCGCGCGCAGGCGCGCTATGCGGCGCTGGCGCGCAGGAATGGCGTGGGCGCGCGCGTCACGTTCGCCGGGCCGCAACTCGATCCCAGGCCGTTCTACGGCGCCGCCGATGCGTTCGTGTTGCCTACGCTCTACGACCCGCTGTCGAACGCGGTCCTCGAGGCGCTGGCCTGCGCACTGCCGGTCGTCACCAGTACCCGGTGTGGCGCCGGCGAGCTGGTCGCTGCGCACGACGCCGGCTATGTGTGCGGCGCCCGGGACATCGCGGCGATCGGAGACGCGATGCAAAAGCTGTGCGAGCCGTCCGAGCGTCGGCGCGCGGGCGCGAACGCGCGAAGTGCGGTGGCGAAGCTCACTCCCGACGCGATGGCGAAGGAGCTGCTCGATCTTTACGCGGCAATGCTCGACGACGCCGCGGACGGCCGCTGACGCCGTCGGCGACAATGCACGTTGCGCTATACTCCGCCGACGGTTGCGCCGCGCCGGCGCGTTCCCGCCTCCCCTCCGCAAGCGACCGGTTGCGCCGCTGACGCGCCTTGCGTCTTCATTCGATGAAGGGCTCCGCTCTCTACTTGCGCCTGCTGCGGTACGTACGCCCGTACCGCTGGGTGTTCGGCGTGACGGTGCTCGGCATGGTCGTCGTCGCGGCCGGCGACCTGCTGCTCGCGTACCTGGTCATCCCGATCGTGCGCAACTTCCAGAGCCAGGATCCGGCGCGCACGGCGTGGCTCCCGCTGACCGTGGTCGGCGTGTTCCTGCTGCGCGGCGTCGGTTCGTACATTTCCGAATATGGAATGGGCTGGACCGGCTACCGCGTCGTCTTCGATCTGCGCCGCGACCTGATCGACAAGCTGCTGCGCCTGCCGACGCCGTACTACGATACGCATCCGGCCGGCGTCGTGCAGTCGAAGCTATCGTTCGACGCGCACCAGCTCGCGGCTGCGGCGTCGGGAACGATCACCAACGCGCTGCGTTCGACGCTTACGATCGCAGCAAGCTTCAGCTACCTGCTGTGGCTCAACTGGCGGCTCACGCTGCTGACATTGTTCGTGGTCCCGGTCGTGGGGCTCGTGATCCGCTACTTCAGCCGCCGGTTGCGCCGGATCGCGCACGACATCCAGAGCCGCGCCGGGTCGCTCACGCACGTTCTCGAGGAGATGATCGTCGGGCACCGCGTCGTCCGGATCTTCGGCGGCGAGCCTTACGAACGCGATCGCGCGGTCGCTGCGGCCAACCGGTTGCGCGTCGCGATGTCGAAGGAATCGGCGGCGGCCGCCGCCAGTTCGCCGTTGACCGTATTCTTCGCCGCCTGCGCGGTCGGCTTCATCATCTGGATGGCCCTCGCGCAGAGCGAAAAGGGTTCGCTCGATTTCGCGGTGTTCCTGTCCTACGTTGTCGCACTGCTCGCGCTGCTCGACCGGTTGAAGGGACTCTCGGGCATCAACGCTTCGATGCAGCGCGGAATCGCCGCCGCCGAGAGCATTTTCGGCCTGCTCGACCACGAGGAGGAATCGGATGCGGGGACCGTGGTGCTCGACCGTTGCAGGGGCGAGGTGCGCTTCGAGCGCGCGTCGCTCTGCTATCCCGGCAACGAGCGCGAGGCGCTGACCGATCTCACGCTGACCGTCACCCCCGGCGAGACCGTGGCGCTGGTCGGCGCATCCGGCAGCGGCAAGACTTCGCTCGTCAACCTGATACCGCGCTTCTACGAGCCCACGGCCGGCCGGCTGTTCATCGACGGCCACGACGTAACGACGCTGACGCGCACCAGCCTGCGCGCGCACATCGCGATGGTTTCGCAGGATGTGCTGTTATTCAACGACACGATCGCGGCGAATATCGCGTACGGCGCAATGGCCGGCGCGAGCCGCGAGGCGATCGAGAGCGCGGCGCTCGCAGCGCATGCGCTCGATTTCATCCGTCTGCTGCCGCAAGGCTTCGACACCGCCGTCGGCGAGCATGGCATCCGTCTTTCGGGCGGGCAGCGCCAGCGGATCGCGATCGCGCGCGCGCTCCTCAAGAATGCGCCGTTGCTGATCCTCGACGAAGCGACGTCGTCGCTCGATTCGGAATCCGAGCGCCAGGTCCAGGAAGCGCTCGAGGAATTGATGCGCGGCCGCACGACGATCGTCATCGCGCACCGCCTGTCGACGATCGAGCATGCCGATCGGATCATCGTGCTCGAGCGCGGCCGGATCGTCGAAACGGGAACGCACCGCGAGCTCCTTCAGCGCGACAAGGTCTATGCGCGCCTGCACCGGGCGCAGATCGCCGATGCCGTCGCCCCGCTCGCAGCGCAAGCCGGATGAACGCGGTATTCGCCGACATCGCGGCCGCCGCGCTGCGCGAGTTCCACACCACGCGGATCACGTCAGCCCAATGGGCAGAGTCCGGACCCGCCCAGCATCCTGCCGGCGTCTGGCGCTGGATCGAGGCCAACCACCGCTGCAACACGCTGTTGTGGGACGAGGAGGACCTCGCGCGGCGCGTCGACGTCGGCGACGCCGCGATCGCAGCCAACAAGCGCGCGATCGACCGCTACAACCAGCAGCGCAACGACGCGGTCGAGCGCATCGACGAAGCGCTGCTCGAACGAATCGCGCAGCTCACGCCGGCCGGTGACGCGCGGCACCACTCGGAAACGGCGGGCGCCATGATCGACCGGCTGTCGATCCTGTCGCTCAAGGCGTTTCACATGGGCCGCGAGGCGGACCGCGCCGACGCGACCGACGCGCAGCGCGAATCGTGGCGCGAGCGGCATGCGCGGATTCTGCTCCAGCGCGACGATCTCGAGCGCTGCTTCGACACGCTGCTCGACGAAGCGGCCGCCGGCCGCGCGTTCTGGCGCGTCTACCGCCAGTTCAAGATGTACAACGACGCCGAGCTCAATCCCCACCTGAGACAACGGGAGCGGTGACGCCCTGCGGCACGATCCGCAGCGACAGGATGGCCGCCGTAACCGCCGACACGTCGATCGCTTCCATGCATAGCGCCCGCGCGCAGCCGTGGGGCGGCGCGCCGGGCATCCGCTCGCAGCGGCGCGCCCATCGGACGTCGCGGAAGAACTGGATCGCCTGGTCGCGGCACGGAAAGGGATCGACGGTCACCGCGCGATAGGGACTGTCCGCGAAGAACGCACCGGCGCCGCAAATAGTCGCGGACCCGGGTCCGAACAGCGCGACGGTGGGAACGCCGACAATGCGGCCGAGGTGCGCAACGCCGGTGTCCGGGCAAACGAGCAGCCGCGCGCACGCGAGCAAGTGCCAGAGATCGGTGAGCGAAAGCGTGCCGGCGAAGCGTGGATGCCTCGGATCGCTGCCGATCGCATCCAGCAACGCGGCCTCGCCGGGTCCTGTGCTCCACACCGGCGTGACGCCGATCTGCTCGAGCCACGCGGCGAGCGCGCGCCAGCGCGACGGCTCCCACAGCTTTAGCGGCGTGCTCGCACCGACGTGCAGCACCGCGTAGTTTCCGGCCAGCCGCGGCGTAGCGTCCGCGGGCGGCGCGGGCCAGTCGGCGGGGGTGTACGGCGGCGGCGCCGGGCCGCGCGAAAGCGACGCCGCCGTGTCGCAGAATGCGGTCGGTCGTTCGGAATACGCAACGCTTTCGTCGACCGGCCAGTTCTTGTGCGCGGGCCGGTCGCCGGCGATGCCCACGATCCAGCGCGCGCCGATCGAGCGGGCGAGCCATGAATACCGGTTGTCGGCAGGGAGGATGACGAGGTCGAAGCGTGGCGCGGCGAGCAGCGGCCAGTACGTCGCCAGCTCGCGCGGATCGAACGGCCGCGCGTGCACACCGTACGGACGGCCCGCGAACAGTGGCGCGAACGGCGGCGCGACGGTCATCGTGATCTCGGCAGCCGGATGCTCGCGACGCAGCTTCGCGAGCAGGCCCGTCACCATCAACGTATCGCCCAGCAGCAGATGGTGCAGCACCAGGATGCGCCGTGGCGTGTCCGGCGCGCGCCGCCGGAACCCCCAGCGCGCGAGTGCGAGCGCCAGCACGATCGCGCGCATCGGTCCGCGGCTACCCGCCATGCGATGCCTCGATTGCGAGCTGGCGCAGGCATTCGTCGAGCACGATCAGCGACAGCACCTGCTCGGCGAGCGCCGGCGTGCGGGCGTATTCGGCGATCATCGCGTCGACGCGCGACCGATCGAGTTGGCCGCCAGTGCGTTTGCTCAGCGATTCGCCCGCGCTCGCCATCCGCTCGCCGAGATCGCCGGAGAGCCAGTCGCGCAGCGGCGGATTGAATCCGCGTTTCTTCCGCGCCATGACGCCAAGCCGCTCAAGGTCGGGCGCGAGCGACGCCAGAAGGCGCTTGGGCGGCCGCGTGAAGCGGATCCCGGCCGGAAGGGCGAGCACCGCCTCGACAAAACGATGATCGAGCAGCGGTGCGCGCAGCTCGAGGCCATGCGCCATCGTGCAGAGATCCGCCTTTCGCAGCACGTACTCGGGAAGAAAGTTGGCGAAGTCCCAGCGCAACAACCGTTCGACCCGCGTCGCGCCCGCGAAATCCGGCGCGCGCCAGTAATGCGCGGGGAACGCATCGCGCGCGGGCTGCAGGAAGCTGCGCTGGTTCTGGGTGAGTCCCGAGAAGCGCAGCGCGTACGCGCTTTCCCAGTCGAGCGCGAGCTCGGCGGCGATCTTGCGCCATCCCTTGGGCCGCGGATCGGCCAGCGTCGGGAGCGGCAGCCGAAGCGCGCCGCGCCAACCGTTGGCCATGTGGCGCGCGACGCGCTTGTAGCCGCCGAACAATTCGTCGCCGCCATCGCCGCCCAGGACGACCTTGACCTGCGTAGCGGTCGCACGGGCCAGGTACCACGTAGGAAACGCGGAAGGATCGGCGAACGGCTCATCCTGCGCCGCGACGATCGTCGCAAAATCGGCGCGAATGGCCGACGGCACGATGATCCGCTCGTTCGGAAATCCGAGCGCATGCGCGGTCGCGTGCGCGTATTCGCTCTCGTCGTACGGCGAGCCGGGGAACGCGGCCGAGAACGTGCGCAATCCCGCGTGTCCGGTCGCCGCGAGCCGACTCGCGATCGTTGCCGAATCGACGCCACCCGACAGGAACAACCCGAGCGGGCGGTCGGCGACCAGTCGAAGCTCGATCGATTCGTCGAGAAGGCGCGCGCAATCGGCGCCGTGGTCCGCTGCCGGCGCCCAGTAGCGCGAGACCTTGTGCTCTCCGGTGTCGAGCGCGTATTCGAGCCGATGGGCGTTGGGCAGCCGCGCAATGTCCGCAAACACGGTCCGCGGCGCGGGAATGTAGCGATGCGCGAGATAGGCGTCGATCGCGTCGGGCGCGAGATCCCGGCGCTCCCGCGGCAGCCACGGCAGGACGCTGCGCACCGTCGATCCGAAAGCGAGCGACCCATCGACGCTCGCATAGACGAGCGGCTTCAGTCCCATCCGGTCGCGGACGAGGTGCGCACGGCGGGTCCGGAAGTCGACGAGCGCGAACGCGAACATCCCGCGCAACCGCTGCAGCAAGCCGTCGATGCCCCAGGCTTCGTACGCGCGCAGGATGAACTCGGTGTCCGACCGCGTCCGGAAGCGCGCGCCGCCTGCCTCGAGGCTGCGCGCATCGTGCTGCCATCCGTAGACCTCGCCGTTGTAGCTGAGCCAGACCTTGCGGTCGTCGCTTGCCATCGGCTGGTCGGCGATCGGGCGCGGATCGATGATCGACAGACGCGTGTGCACGAGTCCGATGCGGGCGGCAAGCGATTCGTCGCACACGGTCCCGTCGGCATCGAACGCGACGACGTGCTCGGCATCGGGGCCACGCATGCGCAATGCCGCCAGCATCCGCGCACGAACTCCGGCGCCTACCGGTCTCCCGAAATGGCCGGCGATCCCGCACATCAGCGCGGTCGCGCGGCGGCGCGCGCGAAGATCGCTTCCATGGCGTCGAGCATCGCATCGATCCCGAAATGCGCCTGCGCGTACTCGCGTGCCGCCGCTCCCATCGCGGAGCGCAGCGCAGTGTCGGTCATCAGCCTGGATAGCGCCTGCGCAAGGGCGGCTGCATCGCGCGGCGGCACGAGCAGCCCGGTCCGATTGTCGATGACCGCTTCGGCGATCGCGCCGATCGGCGTCGAGACCGCGGGCAGCCCGCAGGCGGCCGCCTGCATGAGGCTTTGTGGCACCCCCTCTTCGCCGTATGACGGCAGTACGGCGACGTCGAGGCAGGCAAGCCACGCGGGAACGTCGTCCTGATTACCGGTGAATCGAACGTCGGAGGTGATGCCGGAGCTCGCGCACCCGCCGCTCGAGGTGCCCGCGGCGGGGCCCGTCGCCGATGATCACCAGTTGCCACCCCGGCACGGAGCCCGCCAGATCACGCCACGCGTCGAGGAGGAAATCGTGGCCCTTCCAGTCGCGCAGCGTCGCGACGATGCCGACCGCCGGCCGTTCGTCGACGCCGCATCGCGCGCGCATCGCCGCGCGATCGAGAGGCCGGAAGCGCGCGAGGTCGATGCCGGTGCGCACCGACGTGATCGACTCGGGATCGTAGCCGTTGTGCTCGACCAGCGCCGCCTTCAGCGCCTCGCCGGTGACGACGATGTGCGCGGTCGCCCGCTGGTAGAGCCAGCGCGTCGTCGGCAACGCGTTCACCGGCGTGGACAGGTGGCGCGTGCGCACCAGCGCGGGCGGGCGCGACAGCGTCGCGCAAGCGATCGCGCCAAGCCATGCGTCGGTCGAGCTGTGCGCGTTGATCACGTCGTAGTCATCGCCATGCCGTCCCAGCCAGGCGCGCACCGCGATGAGTCCCGGCATTCGCTTCCATTCGATCGGCAGCGCCTCGACCGAGAGTCCTCGCACGCGCGCCGCGGGAAAAATCTCCGCGTTCCCGGGTGTGACCAGATGCACGCGATGACCCCGCCGCGCCATGCCTTCCATTTCGGTCAGGATGCGCAGTTCCTGGCCACCCCAGCCGGTCGACGCTTCCGTGTGGACGATGCGCAGCGTCACGTCGGCATCCGCCATTCGGGTGCGTAGCGGCGAAACCAGCGCTCGAGTATCAGCAGCGCCCACAGCCTGCCGGCATGATTGCGCCGTCGGCTTCGGTGCTCGGCCAACAGCCGGTGGAGCGCCGCGGGCCGGAAAAGGCCGCGCCGCGCGAGCCCGTCGCCGAGAAGGTGCGGCGCGAGTTCCTCGGCGAGGCGCCCGGCGAGCCAACCCGACAGCGGCATCACGAATCCCTGCTTGCCGCGCGCGACGATTTCAGCCGGCAGGTAGCGCTGCGCCAACCGTTTGAGCAGGAACTTGTGCGTTGTTCCGCGGATCTTGAAGCTTCCATCGAGCCGCGCGCAAAACTCGACGAAGCGGTGGTCGAGGTACGGCACGCGCGCCTCGAGCGAATGCGCCATCGTCGCGCGGTCCACCTTGGTCAGCAGGTCGTCCGGCAGCCACAGTCGCGTGTCGACGTGCAGCAGGCGGTCGAGATATTGGCCGGAATTGCATTCGGCGTAGGCGCGCGCCGCGAAATCGCCAACGTCGGGCGCGCCGGCCGTCGCGGCGAGAAACGCTCGCGTGAGGAGCGACGGTTGGGTCAGCGCGTCGAACACGCTCGGAATCGTCCGGTAGCGCCGCTCGATCGGCTCGACGATCGAGCGCACCATGCGGTCGCGGCGCGCGCGGGCCGGCAGCAAGCGCAGCAGCGACGGGATCGGCGATGCGGGATGTGCGAGCCAGCGTACGTGGCGTTCCTCCCGCTCGCGTTTGCGGTAGTTCGCGTAGCCGCCGAACATCTCGTCCGCGCCTTCTCCCGTCAGCACGACCGTGACCTGCTTTCGCGCGTGCCCTGCGAGCAGCATCGTCGGCAACGCGGCCTGATCGGCGAACGGCTCGTCGAAGATGTCGATCCAGTGATCGAACGCATCGAGCACATCGTTCGCTCCCAGCATCACCGCGTGATGCCGGCTGCCGATGTGGCGCGCGACGGCGGACGCCTCCTGGTGCTCGCTCTCCGCGTGATCACCGTCGAAGCCGATGTTGAACGTGTCGATCGCGCTTCCGCGGATATCGGTCATGATCGCCGCGATCAGGCCGGAGTCGACGCCGCCGCTGACGAAAGCCCCTACCGGCACATCGGCGACGAGCATGCCTTCGACCGACGAGCGCAGCTCGCGGTCGAGCGCGTCGACCGCATCGGCGTCGGAGATCCGCAGCTTGTCGGCGTAATCGGGCCGCCAGATACGGCCGGATGACGAGCTCGCGCCCACGCAGCAGCAGCTCGTGGCCGGGCGGCAGCTTGCGGATGGCCCCGAAGATCGAGTGCGGCGCCGGAATGAACTGGCACTCGAGATAAAGACGCAGCGCGGCAAGATCCAGCTCGCGCGACACCGCAGGGTGCGCGATGAGCGCCTTGATTTCGGAGCCGAAGACGAACGTGCTGCCGTCCCACGCATAGTGGAACGGCTTGACGCCCAGATGGTCGCGCGCCGCGAACAGCGTCGATTCGCGCGCATCCCACAACGCGAACGCGAACATGCCGCGAAGGCGGTCGACCATGCGCGGACCCCAGGCGCGCCAGCCCGCGATGAGTACTTCGGTGTCGCCGGACGTGCGAAAGACAAAGCCCCCTCGCGCCAGCTCTTCACGCAGCGCGACGAAGTTGTAGATCTCGCCGTTGAACACGACGGTCAATGTTCCGTCGGCGCTCGTCATCGGCTGGCTGCTGCCGGCGAGGTCGATGACCGAGAGTCTCCGGTGGCCCAGATGCACGGGCCCCGAGACGAAGAATCCGCTGGCGTCGGGACCGCGATGGGTCAGTCGCGCAGTCATGATGGCCAGGGTGTCGGGCGCGAAAGCCGCTTCGCTGATGTAGCCTGCAATCCCGCACATGTGACGAAAACAATCGACCCGGCGCCGGCACGCGAAACGTGAAGCGCGCGACGCGTGTGCCCATCGCGCGCGGAGCGCGAGTCTACCCCATCGTTGCGAACGCCGAGCCCGAAGGCGCGCGGCGCGTCTTAGCCGGCGAACGGCGAATTCACGATCAGGGGTTCCAGCGCTGCAATAACGGCATCATCGGATATTTCGGCGATCGCGTGTGGCGCCTCGAGATGTCGCGACCGCGCGCCGACCGGCGCCCAGCGCTCGGGCGAGCCGGTCACCCTGGCGTCGGCGAACAATCCCACGACGCCGCCCGGACTCGCCGCCGCGAAATGCATGAGGCCGGAATCGGGCATGATGGATACGGCGGCGTTGGCGATCAACGACACCGCCTGTTGCAGCGTTCCCCGTTGCGGATGCACATGCGGCAGCCCCGCCGCGATGACGCGCTCCGCGATCCGGTCGTCGCCGCGGTAGAACGCCGAATCGCGCTCTCCGGGCGTCCACAGGAATACGGACGCCAGGCGCCAGCGATCGTGAAAGCATCGCGTCCAGCGCAGCACCTGCTCGAAGCCCGGCTGCTTGGCGGCAAAGCGCGCGCCGACGCCCAGCACGACGTATCGGCCGCGCGCGAGGCCGCGGTCGGAAAGCCACTGGCGCGCGAACGCGTCTGCATCCGCGGGCCATCGATAGACCGGGGCGGGCGGACAAGCGGGCGGCGCAACGCCCAGCGGCGCCAGCAGCGCCATCATGCGCGCGATCTCGTGCCCCGCGGCGGGCGGGGGCAGCGGGTCGGTCAGGCGCCTGCCGTAACGCAATGGGTCGCTGGCGTAGGCGACCACGCGCGTCGCGCCGACGGCCATCGCGCGTCGCACCGCGCGCGGCGACTCCTCGCCGCCCATTGCAATGGCCCAGTCAAACCGCGCGCCGCGCATCCGCAGCCCGAGCGGAAACTGCGCCAGCGCCGCGGACAAGCGGATGCGGCCGCCGTGCCGCACTCGCGGGTAGACCCAGATCTTCGCTAGCGCGGGGTCGTCGCGCGCAACCCACGCGTTGTAGTCGTTCGCGAGCAAGTGGATTTCGACGTCCGGTCGCATCGCCTTCAGTTGTGCGAACGCCGGAGTTGCGAGCAGAAGATCACCCAGCTTGTCCCGTTTGACGATCAGCACGCGCATGGCGTCGTATCGTGGGGCCGCTGCATTCCGGTCGATGGCGAGAGGGGTCGAAGGCGGTGTTCGGACATCGTTCGGGAGTAGAATCGCTGGCCTCGCGGCAGGCGCCGCGGTCGCCTGCGGATGTTCGATCATTCTAACCGCTGGCTGCGGTGCTTCGCCGCAGCCTACCTTGCGCTGTTGCCGACAAATTCGGCAACGTTCCCCAGCTCGATCGCATTCGCCGCCGCCGGACTGCTCGCCGTGATCGTCGTCGCGATCCCCGCGCGCAATCCGGCGCTGCGGGTTACGTTCGCAGGAACCTGGGTGCTCGCGCCGCTGCTCGCCTGGGCGCTGTGGTCGATGGCGTCGCTCGGCTGGTCGCTGCATCCCGAGTACACGTGGGACGCGCTTCGGCGAGATGTCGTTTACGGCCTGCTCGCGATGCTGGTTTTCTACGTCGCGGGCCGCGACACGCGCGGCCTGCGCCTGCTCATCGCAACGGTGCTTGCGAGCTTCGCGTTCTATGCGCTGCTCGCGCTCTACATGGTATTTCACGACGGGATCTGGGACGCCTCGCGGCATCACCAGGGCGTCGGAGCGTACTCGACGTGGCTGGTGCTGGTCGCGCCGTTCCTGTTTGGGCTGATCGCACCGCCTCCCGCGGGCCTGGGCAAAGGCACCGCCACGACGGCAATCGGCATCGGGCTCTTCGCGCTGCTGATTGCCACGTCGAAGATGACCGACAATCGGATCGTCTGGGTCGCGCTTGCGACGGTGTTCGGCGTGGCATCGCTCGCGGCCGCATGGCGCTGGCCGCAAAGCCTGCGCCGCGCCCCGCTGCGCTGGACGCTGACACTGTGCGCGATCCTGCTCATGCTCGGCATCGCCTTCGTCGATACGCTGAAAGAGCGCGCCGCGGTCGATTACCCTGCGGGCACGTCAATCGTTACGGCAATCGAGCACGACCCTCGCGTCATGCTGTGGTCGCGTACGCTGCAAATGATCGGCGCGCGGCCGTGGACCGGATACGGATTCGGCCGGCACATCGTCGCGCAGGAGCTCGCGACCGAGCTCGGCGACCCGCTGCTGACGCACGCCCACAACGTTTTCGTCAGCCAGCTGCTGCAGACGGGGATCGTGGGCCTCGTCGCGTTTGTCGCTTTCCTCGGCGCGCTGCTGGCCCGCTACGCGCGCTTTCTGCGTTCGCGCGACGACACGCTGGCGTTCCTGGGTCTGGTCGGCATCTCGCTGCTCGCGGGGTTCATCGTCAAGAACCTGACGGACGATTTCCTGTTCGGCGACAACGCGAAGGAGCTGTGGGCTCTGACGGCATTCCTGCTGGGGTGCGGCGTCAACCGCGAGCGGATGCTGGCGAACGGCGAGCTTCCGGCAGGCGCGTTCGACGACATCGCGAGCGTGCGCGCCGCTCATCCACATCGCGACGCCGCGATGGATGCGCAGTCGCAGCGCGGTGCGGCCGCGCTGCTAGCCGCGCGGGTCAGCGACGCCGCGGCGCACGCAACGGAAGCGCCACCGTCTCCTCCGCCCCGTCAGTCGGAATCGGCTTGATCGACGCGCCCGCGGGCGGGGCGTATTCCGGGATCCATGCGCGCATCCGCGCCCGCACCTCGCCGTCGTCGGCGACGCGGTCGCGCTCGCACCACACGACCATCTGCTTCACCGCGTCGCGATCGGCCGCGCGCGCCTGCGCGATGCGCAGCTTCGGATGCGGCGTCGGCTTGCGTCGCCTCTTCGGATGCGAGCGGCTCCTCGTAGAGCTTTTCGCCGGGGCGCAACCCGGTGAACACGATCGCGACGTGGTCGGGATCCGCGCCGTAGAGCCGGATCATGTCGCGCGCGAGATCGACGATGCGCACCGGCTCGCCCATGTCGAGCATCGAGGATCTCGCCGCCCTTGCCCTGGAGACCCGCCTGCAGCAGCAACTGCGTCGCCTCGGACAGCGACATGAAGAACCGCGTGATGTCCGGATGCGTCACCGTCACCGGGCCGCCGCGCGCGATCTGCTCGGCGAAACGCGGGATCACGCTGCCGGCGCTGCCGAACACGTTGCCGAAGCGCACGATGACGAACTGCGTTCCGCCATCCTGCAGGCTCTGGCAGACCTGCTCGGCGACGCGCTTCGTCGCGCCCATCACGGACGTCGGATTGACGGCCTTGTCGGTCGAGACGAGCACGAATTTCTCGACCTTCGCCGCGACCGCCGCGCGCGCCAGCACCCACGTGCCGTACGCGTTGTTGCGCACCGCCTGCCAGCAGTTCATCTCCTCCATCAGCGGCACGTGCTTGTAGGCGGCCGCGTGGAAGATCACGTCCGGTTCTTCGCGCGCGAGCATCGCGTCGACGAGCGACGCGTGCTTGACGTCGCCGACGACCGAGACGACACCGCAGCTGCGGAAACGCGTCGACCAGCGTCGTCTTGATCTCGTAGAGCGCCGCCTCGGAGATGTCGAACAGCACGAGCCGCGCCGGCCGGAAGCGCGCGATCTGGCGGCACAGCTCGGCGCCGATCGAGCCGCCGGCGCCGGTGACCATCACGATCGCGGTTGCCGAGCCATTCGGCGATGCCCGCGCTGTCGAGCACGACCGGGTCGCGGCCGAGCAGGTCGTCGAGCTCGACGGTGCGCAGCATCGTGAGCGGCGTGCGGCCGCTGACATCAGGTCCTCGTACGACGGCACGGTCAGCGCCTCGACGTGCGCTGTCGGCGCAGAGCTCGGCGACGCGCCGGCGCACCGCGTGATTGGCCGAGGGCAGCGCGATGATGACCTTGCGCACGCCGTATCGTCGCGCCCATGTCGGGAGGCCCGCGATCGGGCCCAGCACGCTGACGTTGCGCAGCAGCCGGCCCTGCTTGCTCACGTCGTCGTCGAGCAGCCCGACGACGCGCCATTGCCGGCTGCGCGCCATTTCGTGTGTCAGCCGCGCGCCGGCCTCGCCGGCGCCGACGACCAGCACCGGCTCGCCGAGCGCGGCGAGCGGGCTGTAGAGCCGATGCTCCTTCCAGATCCGATACGCGAAGCGGATCGCCGGCCATCAGGAAGATCAGCACGATCGGATAGAAGAACAGCACGCTGCGCGGCACGACCGCCTGCAGCTTCAGCATGACGAGCACGAGCGGAATCAGGATCGCACCCAGCCCCGCCGCCAGGACGATGCGCTGCAGGTCGAGCATGCTTGCGAAGCGCCACAGCCCGCGGTAGAGGCCGAGCGCGAGGAAGATCGCGCCCTGCAGCGGCAGGATCCACGCGAGCGTCCAGACCATGTCCGGTCAGTAACGGCTCGCGCAGATCGAGGTTGAAGCGCAGCCAGTAGATCGCGGCCCACGCGACTGCCGCCACGCAGAGGTCGTGCAAGAAGGCGAGCGAGGCGCGCCAGTTGGGACGGGGATCATGGGGGGCCGGTGTTGTTCGTCTTCTTGCGCCAATGATAATCAATCGCGGCGAACAGCATGCCGCCGACCGCGGTCCACGCCCCCACCGCCCACCAGCCGGCGCCGGCGCCGAGACGCAGGCAGGCCAAGCGCGGTCGCGCGCGGTGCCGACCATCAGACCGCCGTAGAGCGGCGAGAGTGCCGCCGTGTCCGCGCGCCCAGTTGGTGCAGGCGCTGGTAATAATGGGTCCGGTGCGCCTCCCACACGCGCTCGCGCCGGCGCACCGCCCGGCGCAGCGTCGCCGTCGCGTCGGCTACGAACGGCAGGAACACCAGCAGCGGAAACCAGCCCGGCCACAGCGCCGATCCGCCACCGGCGACGCCGAAGCCGCGGCGAGAAAACCCAGCGGCACCGCGCCCACGTCGCCCATGAAATCGCGGCCGCGGGGAGATTGACGGCGAGGAAGGGAACCGTGCAGCCGCGAGCGCGAGTAGCGGGCGCGTAGGCGCGCAGCGGGCGTCGCCCGCCATGCCCGCCGCGGCGACCGCCAGCGCGCCATCCCAGGCGGCGAACCCGCCGATCGCCATCATGCCCGCGAGGCCGTCGTTGCCGTCCATGAAATTGAAGAGATTCGCAGACCAGGCGATCGCCAGCGCCGTGCAGCGCGATGCCAGAGCGCACCGCCGCGATCCGTGGCGCGGCGGCTGGCGCGCACAGGCCAATGCGCGGCCCACAGCGCCGCGGCCCCATGCACGGCGAGGCGCGGCACGGATGCGACCCCGCGCCAATCGTCGAGCAGCGACACGATCGACGAGCGCGAGCCACGCGGCGAGCCAGACCCACGGGTCCGCCGGGAATCGCCGGCGGGTACAGACGAGCGCGCCGGGATGAAGCCCGCCCAGATCGCGAAGCCGCCGGCCCGGGCACCGGCGACGTGTAGCGAGCGATCGGTCGGTCGGGCATGCGGCGGAAGCGCCGGCGCAGCCGCGAGCGCACAGCCGAGACGCCAAGAGCAGCGAGCACCGCGGCCAGCGCCGGGGCCGCGAATCCGGCTTCATCCATCGGCTGCGCCCGCGCCAGCCGCGTCGGGCCTTGCCGTGCGAAACGGGTTTACGACAGGCAATCGCCCGTCGGACGGCTTCGGCCGCAAGAAAAGCCGCGAAAATCGGCCGTCCGAGACGCCGGCGACCCCAGTAAGCGGAGAAATATTCTATTTTTCCTCGGCCGATCATGACGTTAGCCCGCCTTTTTCATCCTGAATTCCGCGCTCGTCCGAACGTTTGTCCGTCGCCGGGACGCGATTCCTGTCGCGTTTCGGCAACAGGGCAGCAATGGCTTCGTCCCGTCCCGAGTTTGCCTTGCCACGGTTCGCCGGGTTTGGCACAATGGTCGCAACTTCTCGACATCGCTGAGAAGGTTCCGATGGCAAGCGCAAAACCGCGCCGTTTCCTTGCCAATTTTATCTGTTAGAGGAGAGGGCTCAATGAACAAAAAGCTCGTCGCTTTGGCCGTCGCAGGCGTACTTGCCGCCCCGCTGGCGCAAGCGCAGACGGCAAACGTCACGCTGTACGGCCGCGTCAATCTCGACGTCGAATTCGTGAATGGCACAGATCTACGACAACGACGTCACGCAGCCGGCAACGTGCAATAAGACGCTGACACGTCAGTTGCCTGACGACCAATCCGAAGGTCTCGGGTAAGCACGAACTCGTCGCGCTTCGGGCTGCGCGGCACGGAATCGCTGGGTGGCGGTCTGAACGCAATTTTCCAGGTCGAATCGTCGATCAACCCCGACCGCAATCGGGTGGCACGCTGGCCGGTCGCGAAACGTACGTCGGCTTGCAGGGCGGCTGGGGCACGTTCAAGATGGGCCGCTTCCTGACGCCGCTATGACGACATCCACCCGATCTTCGGTAACGTGCCGACCTAACGACGTCGATCCTGTCGACCGCTGACGCTGTGGGCGCAAGGCTTCCTGGGCGACGAGCGCCGGCGGCTTCGACGACGCGTCTCGGCAATTCGGTGCGTTACGACTCGCCGACATTCAACGGCTTCACGTTCGAGGTCCAATAGGTCGCATGGCAACACGCGGCCGGGCACGACAATGCCACCGAACAGCCGGCGAGCATCTTCAGCGCGAACTGCCGTTCACAACAACGGGTGATCGGCGGGCATCGCCTAGATCGACAACAACGGCGTCCGCGGTCAACTGGCGTGCCGCGTCTGCGAGCAGCAACCACGGGACGTGCGCGCGGCCGAAGCTCAACGACACCGACGATCTCGGTTGCCGGCGGCTACAGCTTCAGCATCGTCCGCATCGGCGCGGTGTACGAATACCTGAAGTACGACAACGGCGGTCTGGCGGGCGGCGACCTGAAGCGCAACTTCTGGGGCGTGAGCGTCACGGCCGACCTCGGCCCGGGCCAGGTGTATGCGTTCTACGGCCAGGCCAACGACGGCACGCGGCTCGGCGCCCGATCGGTGCACGCGCGTGTCGGCGGCACTGGTCAAGGGCTCGGATCACGGGCGCAACCAGTGGGAAATCAGCTACACGTATCCGCTGTCGAAGCGCACGCTGATCTACGTCGGCTACATCAAGATCGCCAACAGACCCAACGCGGCGTACAACTTCAACATCAACCCGTACAACCCGATCGCTCGCCGATCGTCGTACGGCACGCCGGGCGGCAAGCCGGGCGGTCTCGTGCTCGGCATGGTTCACTTCTTCTAAGAATCGGCGAGACGACAGCACCGGCGCGACGGTTGAAGTGATCACACGGGCGCCTCCGGGCGCCCGTTTTTTTGGCCGCGGCGCACGATCGCCACGGCGATGCTGCTACAATCTTCCGCCGATGCTCGACGATCTCGTCATCGGCTTCGACCGCGCGCTGCGCACGCTGTCCGGACACGCGACGTCCTCGCGCCCGACGCCCGGCGCCGCGCTCGCCGGAGCCGACGCTCGCGCCGGAGGAGCGCCGCCACGCCGCGGGCCTGATGCGCGTCAATCACACCGGCGAAGTCTGCGCGCAGGCGCTCTACGCCGCGCAGGCGCTCGTCGCGCGCGACCCGGAGCATCCGTGCAGCACTTCGCGCAGGCGGCGCGCGAGGAGGAAGAGCACCTCGCGTGGACCCAGCAGCGGCTCGCCGAGCTCTCCGATCGTCCGTCGCTGCTGAATCCGCTCTGGTATGCGGGCTCGTTCGCGATCGGCGTCCGCGGCGGGCGTCGCCGGCGATCGCGGTCAATCTCGGCTTCGTCGTCGAGACCGAGCGCCAGGTCGAGGAGCACCTGACGGGCCATATCGAGCGGCTCCCCGCAGCCGATGCGACAGAGCCGCGCGATCGTCGAGCAGATGCGCGACGACGAAGCGCGCCACGGCGCGCGGCGCAGCAGGCCGGGGCGCCGCCGCTGCCGTTTCCGGTCAGGCGCGCTGATGCGCGCCGCCGCCGACGTGATGCGCGCGGTCGCGTACCGGATCTGAACGGCCCTTCTTCCACGCGCGCAGCGCGGCGAGCCGCGCGGCGCGCACGCCTTGCGATCGCAGCGCCCGCGGCGCCGGCCGCGGCTCTTCGCGCCGTACCGCGCGCGCGACGCTCGCGGGCGATCGACGCCGCATCGACGTTCCTGATCACCGCCAGCGCCTCGCGCAACAGCACGCGCGCGATGACCACCCGGATCTCACCGGATCTCACCCGGACGCGTCGCTCGCCGCTTCGCGGCGCCGGGCGAGCGCAGTCGTATCCTCGCAGCGTGTCCGGCGCACGTTCACAGGCCTCGATGCAGCAGCGTTCGAGCCGCTCCGGGCGCCGCAGCGCATCGGCGGCCATCAGCAGATCGAGCAGCGCCGCCGGCGCAGCCGTTCGGCCGCGCGCAACGACGCCGTGCCAGCGCGCCGCGAGCCGCGCCGCATCGCGGCAGTCGAGCGGCACCTTGAGCCGCGCCGACATCCGCTTCGGCGAGCGCGAACGCCGCCGCGCGTCGATACCGCGACTCGGCCACGCTCGGCGCGGCTCGCTGCCCTTGCCGAGATCGTGCGCGAGCACCGCGTAGCGGGCCGGCAGCGCGAATGCCTTCGCCGCCGCGTAGTCGAGCGCGCGCGCGAGATGCACGCCGGTGTCGTCTTCCCGATGCCGTCGACGCGTTGCGGCACGCCGAACAGCGCGTCGACTTCGGGCAGCAGCGCGCGAGCGCGCCGCATTCGCGCAGCACGGCGAGCATGCGCGACGGATGCGGCTCCATCAGGCCGCGCGCCAGCTCCTGCCAGACGCGCTCCGGCGCGAGCGTCGCGAGCTCGCCCGACGCGCGACGATGTCGCGCATCAGCGCCTCGCGTCTCCGGCGCCACGCGAAGTCGAAGCGCGCGGCGAAGCGCGCGACGCGCAACACGCGCAACGGATCTTCGGCGAACGCCGGCGACACGTGGCGCAGCACGCCGGCGCGCAGATCCGCTTCGCCGCCGTACGGATCGATCAGCGTGCCGTCCTCGCGCGCGCGCCATCGCGTTGATCGTGAGGTCGCGCCGCGCGAGATCCTTCTTCGAGCGTCACGTCGGGCGACGCGAAGAACTCGAAGCCGCGATAGCCGCGCCCGTGCTTGCGCTCGGTGCGCGCGAGCGCATACTCCTCGTGCGTCTCCGGGTGCAGGAAGACGGGAAAATCGCTGCCCACCGGCCTGTAGCCGGACGCGATCATCATTTCCGGCGTTGCGCCGACGACGACCCAGTCGCGGTCGCCGCGGCGCGGCCCAGCAGCTCGTCGCGCACCGAGCCGCCGACGCGGTAGACGCGCACCGGCTGCGGCAACGGCCGCGTCATCGGCCGCCGTGGGTGCGGAAAGTATCGAAGCGGCTGTGCAGCGATCGCGGCGCCAGGTATTCGGGCGCGATCGCTTCGAGCGCGGCCGGCGCGACGCCGAAGCGCGCCGGAAACGCACAGTCGCACACGCTGTCCCGCCGCATCGACGCGAGATTGTCGCGGCTCATCAGCGTGCCCGGGCAGCCATTCCATCACGCGCGCCTGCAGCGACGCGAGCGCCGGGCCGAGCGCGACGATCGGACGCGGTGACCGGTGACTTCGCCGACGTAGCGCACCAGCTGTCGCAGCGTGTACACGTCGGGCCGCAGAGCGGATAACGCTGGCCGGCCGTTTCGTCGTCGCCGAGCGCCTGCGTGAAGCACGTGGCGACGTCGCCGACGTAGACGGGCTGAAAGCGCGCCTGCGGCGCCGGCGAGCGCCATGACCGGAAACCAGCGCGCGAGCCGTCGCGAACAGGTTGAGGAACGTGTCTTCGCGGCCGAAGATCACCGAGGGCCGGAAGATCGTCCACGCGAGTCGCGATTCGGCGACGACGGCTTCGCCCGCCGCCTTGGTGCGGAGATAGCGGCTCGGGGCCTCGGCATCGGCGTTCAGTGCGCTCATGTGCAGCACGCGCGCCACTCCGGCGCTGCGGCACGCCGCTACGACCCTGCGCGGCGAGTTCGACGTGCGCCCGCTCGAACGTCTCGCGCCCGCGTTCGTTCAGCATGCCGACGAGGTTGATCACCGCCGTAACGCCCGCGGCGATCGAAGCAGCGTCGCGGGATCGTGACGGATCGGCCTCGATCGACCCGCACCGTGGGCAGCAGCAGCAGATCTCGCGCGCGCTCGCGCCGGCGCGTGAGCACGACGACATCCTGACCGGCGGCCGCGAGCCTTGCGACAACGGAGCGCCCGACGAAGCCGCTGCCGCCCAGAACGAGCACACGCTGACGCGTCATCGCCACGCGCTTCGGCCGGCCTTCAATGCGCGATCCAGTCCGGCGTCGCGGTAACACGTCGCGCCGTGCTCGGGCCGGTCCTGCGGGCGTGGGCGGCACCGCTGGTGCACAGACGTGCTCACGGCTCGACGATGACGTCGTCTGCGCCGCGCGGCGTGACGATGCCAAGGCGCTGCGACAGCGGCGACGTACGGCCGGTCGAGCGCGCGCGTGTAGAACATCGTGTTGGCGAGCACCCTTTTCACGTAGTCGCGCGTCTCGTTGAATGGAATCGTCTCGACCCAGATGGCGCCTTCGAGCGGCGCGCCGGCGCGCCACGCCTGCGCGCGCGACGGACCCGCATTGTACGCCGCGGCGGCGAGCGCCGGCATGCGGTCGAGCCGGTCCTGCCAGTACTTGAAATAGAACGCGCCGAATTGCGTGTTGATGGCGACGTCCGCGATCTGCGTCGGCGGGTAATCGGTGCGCCCGAGCTGCTTCGCGACCCAGCGCGCGGTCCGCGGCATCAGCTGCATCAGCCCGACCGCGCCGGCGGACGAAACGATGTCGGAGACGAAGCGCGACTCCTGGCGCGCGATGCCGTACAGCAACTGCCTCGTCGATTGCCTGATCCGCGCGCCGCGCTGGCGAATTGCTCGCGATACGGCATCATGTAGCGCAGCCCGAAATCGTGCCGCGCGTCGCCTTCGTTCGGCCGGTGTTGATCGCGCGGTCGTAGAGCCCGGCGCGGCGCGCGTATTCCGCCGCGAGCAGCAGCCCGTCGTCGTCGAGACCGCGAATCGACATAGAGCCATTCGCGCAGCGACTCGGGGCGCAGGTCGAGCTGGGCGAGCTTCAAGGCGCGCTGCACGCCGGGCCGCGCGCCGAACGCGGCGACTGCGGCCGCGGTTCAATTCGGCCGGCCGATTTGATTGCCGCCGAGCTGTGCCGCGCTCGCGGCCGATCGCTTCCGCCGCGAGCAGGCCGTAGAAATGCAATTCGCTCGGCGAGCCTCGCGTAGATCGCATTCGCCTGTCGTCGCGC
Organism: uncultured Pseudomonadota bacterium; assembly: GCA_963718905.1. GTDB lineage: Bacteria > Pseudomonadota > Gammaproteobacteria > Burkholderiales > Casimicrobiaceae > VBCG01. The sequence continues at coordinate 28,485 of CAVRAF010000010.1, read as the reverse complement.
GCTCTGCGCCGGCGAGCGCGCGCGCGCGCCAGTAGCGCCAGGCCGGCTCCTGCCTGGTCGCCTGGCGGCATCGCGTCGATCGCGGTCAGCGACGTCGCGCCCACGCGCCCGCGCGCAGCGCCGCGCGCACGCGCCAGGCTTGCTGCTCCGGCGACAGCGCGACACCGGTGCGTCCTTGAACCACTCGTTGGCCGACGGGTTCAGCTGGCGCGCGGCATGACAGGCGATGCGCACAGTTGCCGTAGCTGCGATCGGCTTCCGGGCAGCCGCGTCGCGCCACTTTAGCCACGCCGTTTCGCGCACGCCGGCCGGCGTCCTTGCGCGCGGCGCGCTCGAGCGCATACAGCGCGAGCTCGCGCCCGCCGGCGTCTTCCACGCGAATTGTCCCTTGGCCAACGCGCGCTGCGGATCGCGCTCGACCGACGACGAACTCCCTCGCGGTGATTCGCTCCTCTGCCGGGCAGCTCGGCGGCGATCGCCTGCGCGAGCCGCATGTTGCCCGCCGCGGTCGCGAGGCGAAACCGCGCCCGCCGGTCGCGCGATCGAAAGCGTCGCCGTGCGCGATCAGCGCCGCGAACAGCGGCTCGCAGGCGTCGGGCGTCGATTGCCCGGTGAACCACAGCGGCTTCGCGGCGGCGAGCGCCGCGTCGCCGTCGCGCTGCTGGCGATACTGGATCGCGTAGCAGGTGAGCTCGGCGTCTTCGCCGGCGGGCGGCGGATAGTCGAGCGCGAACGCGGTCCAGTCGCCGCGCTTGCCCAGCGCCTTCAGCCAGTCGACGCGCAGCCGATCGGCAAGCGGGCCATCGGGCCATTGCGCGCGAGATACGCGCTGACCTCGTCGCGCCTGACGTGCGTCGAGACGCGAGCTTCAACTGCCAGTACTGACGTACGCGCTCGAGCACATGGCCGGCGAGACGCGGCGCCAACGCGTCGAGTCGCTCGCCAGTCGCCGCGTTCGAACGCGGACTTCGCGGCGAGGAAATCCGCGTCGGACGGCGCGGTCGCGGACGTTGCGACGCAGCAGGAGCGCGAAGGCGAGGAGAGTCGGCGCGCTTGCGCGAGGAATCGATGCGGATGAGGCGGTTGTCACGTCGATGCATTGTCCCTTACGGGGCACGCCCGCTCTCAACGGATGCGCGGTCCGATTCGATGAACGGCGCATGCGACCGCCGAACGGCGCAACACCCGCCCGCGCGAATCCGTCTCGAAGCGTCGCCGGTGCGCTAGAATCCGCCACCGGACATTCCCCGGGAGCACGCGATGGCACAACGCAAAGCCGCGCCGCAGGTCGGCGTCGTGATGGGCAGCGACAGCGACTGGGACATCATGCGCACGCGGCGGCGCAACTCGACGCGTTCGCGCATCGCCTACGAGGCGCGCGTGCTGTCCGCGCACCGGATGCCCGACGACATGTTCGAATACGCCGAGGACGCCGGGCCGCGTGGACTGCGCGCGATCATCGCCGGCGCCGGCGGCGCGGCGCATCTGCCCGGCATGCTCGCGGCGAAGACGACGGTTCCCGTCATCGGGCGTCCCGGTCCCGTCGAAGTATCTGCGCGGCGAGGATTCGCTGTTCTCGATCGTGCAGATGCCGCAGGGTATCCCGGTCGCGACGTTCGCGATCGGCGAGGCCGGCGCCGCCAACGCGGGCTTGTTCGCCGTCGCGATGCTCGCCGGCGACCGATCCGGCGCTGGCGCGCAAGCTCGCCGCGTTCCGGGTCAAGCAGACAACGACGCGCGCGCGATGCGCGTGCCGCCGGACGGGTGAGCGCGGCACGCGGCAGGTCGCGCCGATCGTGGCAATCCCGATTCGGCCATATCGCCCGGCGCATGGCTCGGGCTGCTGGGCGGCGGCCAGCTCGGCCGCATGTTCTGCATGGCGGCACAAAGCCTGGGCTACAAGGTCGTCGTGCTCGATCCGGACCGCGAGAGCCCCGCGGGCAGCGTCGCCGACCGCCACATCGTGCGCCGACTATCTCGACCCGCAGGGCCTCGCTGCAGTTGCGCGAGCTCTGCGTGGCCGCGACGACCGAATTCGAAAACGTCCCCGCCGCGGCGCTCGAGTTCCTCGCCCGCGCGCTGCGCGTGACGCCGGCGGCGGCCAGCGTCGCGATCGCGCAGGACCGGATCAGCGAAAAGACGTTCCTCGCCGGCCACGGCTTCGCAGTCGCGCCGTTCGCGGTGCTGCGCGACCGATCGCGACGCGACCGCCGTCGATGCCGCGCTGCTGCCCGGCATCGTCAAGAGCGCGCGCTTGGGCTACGACGGCAAAGGCCAGATCCGCGTGCGCACGCCCGACGACGTCGCCGCCGCGTTCGCGGCGATGGAGAGCGCGTCCGTGCGATCGCTCGAGCGGTTCGTCGACCTGCGCCGCCGAGTCTCGGTGATCGTCGCCCGCGACGAGACGACGGCCAGTCGTCGCGTGGCCGGTCGCGGAGAACCGTCATCGCGACGGCATTCTCGACGTCTCGATCGTCCCGGCGCGCATCGCGTGCGCACTGGCGGACGCAGGCGCGCGCGATCGCGACGGCGATCGCCGGCCGCGCTCGATTACCGCGGCGTGCTGTGCGTCGAGCTGTTCGTCACCGCCGACGGCGCGCTGCTCGTCAACGAAATCGCGCCGCGGCCGCACAACAGCGGCCACTACACGATCGACGCGTGCGTGACGTCGCAATTCGAGCAGCAGGCGCGCATGCTCGCCGCGGCTGCCGCTCGGCGACACGCAGCAGCATGCGCCGGCGGTGATGCTGAACCTGCTGGGCGACATCTGGTTCGACCGCGACGACGCCACGCCGCGCGAGCCCGATTGGCCGCGCGTGCTCGCGCACGGCAAGGCGAAGCTGCACCTCTACGGCAAGCGCGAGGCGCGGCGCGGGCGCAAGATGGGGCACGTCACGTGCCTCGGCGCAACGCTCGATGAAGCGCTCGCGACGGCGCGCGCGATCAAGCGCGATCTCGGCATTCCGATGGCGGACGGACCTGAGCGCCGCAAGCGTGGGGGTCCGAGCGACGCAGGGGCGCCCCAAGGCGCGAGTGCACCCCCTCAGGGGGCAGCGCAGCGGCCGAATTGGCCAATGAGGCCGCAAGCGTGGGGGTCCTCATCCCGTGAATCGCGCGCCGCTTGAGGGCGTACGCGTGCTCGACATGACCCGCCTTCTGCCGGGGCCGATGTGCACGCTCTATCTGGCGGATCTCGGCGCCGACGTGATCAAGGTCGAAGATGCGGGCGCCGGCGACTATGCGCGCGGCGTCGCGATCCGGCCCGCCGCAAACGCGGGCGCGACGACCGCGTGGTTTCGCGCGCTCAACCGCAACAAGCGCTCGCTGGCCGTCGATCTCAAGTCCCCGGAGGGCCATCGGGCGTTCATGACGCTCGCACGAGGCGCGGATGTGATCGTCGAAGGGTTTCGTCCGGGCGTCGTTTCCGCCTTGCGCGTCGACTACGACGCAGTGCGCGCGACCAATCCGCGCATCGTCTACTGCGCGCTGTCCGGCTATGGCCAGACGGGCCCGCGCCGCAGTGCGGCGGGCCACGACGTCAACTATCTCGGCTATGCGGGCGTGCTCGAGTACACCGGCCAGCGCGGTGGCGCCCCGGCGCTCGCGAACCTGCAGATTGCCGACCTGCTGGGCGGCGCGGCGACCGCGGCGATCGGCATCCTCGCTGCGCTGTTCGGCGCTCACCGCAGCGGCCACGGACGGTTCGTCGACGTGGCGATGGCGGATGCCGTCCTCGCGCATCAGATCTTTGCGCTCGGTGCGCTGGAGGACACAGGTGTGGTCGCCGCGCGCGGCGACGATCTGCTGACGGGCGGCGTGCCGTGTTACGGCGTGTACGAGACGCGTGACGGCCGCTGGCTTGCCGTCGGGGCGCTGGAAGCGAAGTTCTGGCGAGCGCTGTGCGAGACGCTCGGACGGCCGGACCTCGTCGCATTCCAATTGGCGACGGGCGTCGAAGGTGCGCGCGTTCGCGCGGACGTGCAGAAAATATTTCGCGGCGACACGCTCGCCGGCTGGTGCGAGCGCTTCGCACGACGTCGATTGCTGCGTGTCGCCGGTGCAGACGTTCGCCGAAGCGCTCGCCGATCCGCAGTTCGATGCTCGCGGGATGGTCGTGCGAGGACCGGACGGCGCGCGTCAATATGCACCGCCGTTCAAGCTCGAGCCGCCGTCGTTTGCCGTGACCCGCGACGCTCCGATGCAGGGCGAGCACACGCGCGAGATCCTGCGCGAAGCCGGTTATGCGGACGACGCGATCGATCGACTGCGCAACGAGGGCGTCGTCAGGACCGCTTCGTAGTGCGCGCGGCGGCCGACGGCAGCTCGGCGACGCGCGCATATTCCGGATCCTCGTAGCGCGCACCGGCGCGCAGGTAAGTCGATGGCCATCTCGGTCGCGTCGAGCGCCCCAGAACAGTTCGCTGCCCACCGCGAGCGTCGGCACGCCGAACACGCCGCGCGCGATCGCCTGGTCGGTTTCGCGGCGCAATGCGTCCTTGACGGCGCCGTCGGCGATCCGCGCTTCCGCATCGGGAACGCCGAGCCGATCGGCGAGATCGACCCACTCGATCGGAAGGTCCGGCAGCCGGCCGTCGCGCCAGACGAAACGGAAGATCTGCGTGATCGCGTCGAGCCGGGCATCGCACGCGATCGCGAGCCGCAACAGCGGCAGCGGATTGAACGGGTGCGCGTGCGGAAACCTGAACGGGATGCCGAGCGCCTTCGCCTGCCACACGACGAACCGGTAGGTGAACACGCGCTTGGCCGGAATCTCCGCCGGTCCCTTCTGGCCGTTCGCGTCGAGGATGGCCGCGAACAGCACGGGATGGGGCCGTATCGACGCCGCATGCGCCTGCAGGCGTTCGCATTGCAGGTACGAGAACGGCGAGACGAAATCGAAATACCAGTCGGCGATCATCGGCGGTCTTCCGTCGACGGCAATCGCCGCCAGACGGCGCGGCGCTGATCGTCATCCAGCACGCTCCATGCGGCGATCTCGTCGAGCGTGCGCACGCAGCCGATGCAAAGCCCGGTGCGCGCGTCGATCCGGCACACGCTGATGCACGGCGAAGGCACGGGCACGCCCGGCGGCGAATCGTGAGTCGGCGCATCGTTCAACGTAAAGGCCGCGCCATCCATCGGCTACGCCGCGCGCTCTTTCGCATCGAGCGCCCGTGCGACGCGCGAGACGGGCGCGCGCTGCAGGAATTCCGAGATGTAGCGTCCCGCCCGGCGAAGTTTCGTCATGTCGACGCCGGTCTCGATGCCGAGCCCATCGAGCAGGTACAGCACGTCCTCGCTCGCGACATTGCCGGTCGCGCCTTTCGCATACGGACACCCGCCGAGTCCCGCGACCGAGCAGTCGAACGTCGCGACGCCGAGCTCCAGCGCCGCATAGAGGTTGGCGAGCGCCTGCCCATAGGTGTCGTGGAAATGCCCGGCGAGCGCGGACACGGGCACGCGCTCCGCCACGCAGTGGAAGAGCGTCTGCGTCTTGCCGGCCGTGCCCGTGCCGATCGTGTCGCCCAGCGAAACCTCGTAGGCACCCATCGCATGCAGATCCGCCGGCGACCTCCGCGACCCGCGCAGGATCGACGTCGCCTTCGTACGGGCACCCCAGCACGCACGAGATGTAGCCGCGGACGCGGACGCCGTCGCGTTGCGCGGCGTCGAAGATCGGCCGCGCGCGCTCGAGGCTTTCCGCAATCGTGCAATTGATGTTGCGCTTCGAGAAGGATTCGGTCGCGGCGACGAACACGGCGACCTCGTCGGCGCCCGCGGCGCGCGCCGCCTCGAACCCCTTCATGTTCGGCGTCAGCACCGGATAACGTACGCCGGGCTTGCGAACGATGCGCGCCATCACCTCGGCGGCATCGGCCATCTGCGGCACCCACTTCGGCGACACGAACGACGTCGCCTCGATCGCCGGAAAACCGGCGTCGGTCAGCAGGTCGATCAACGCGACCTTGACGTCCGCCGGCACGATCGCCTGCTCGTTCTGCAGTCCGTCGCGCGGTCCGACCTCGACGAGGCGAACGGCGCGTGGCAGCCCGGCAGAAGGGCTCGCCATCATCGGCCGCCGCTCCTTCCACGTGCAGTCGCCGGCCGATCGCCGGTGGGCGGCGGCGCATCTTCGAGGTCGACCAGGTCGGCACCCTCGGCGACGCGATCGCCGGCGGCGAAATTGACCGACGCCACCCGTCCGGCCGCCGGCGCGACGATCGTGTGCTCCATCTTCATCGCTTCGAGCACGACCAGCGCCGCACCCTTGTCGACGCAGTCGCCCGGCTTCACCATCACCGCAACCACGGTGCCGGACATCGGAGCGGTCAGGCGACCGGCGTGCTCGTCGTCCTCGCCGGCGTGCGCGAGCGGATCGATGCGCGTCAGGCGCGCGCGCGCTCCCGCTGCGAAGACATGCCTCTGGTCGGCGTCGCGGACGACGGTCGCCGCGTAACCATCCTCGACATGCGCGGTCCCCCCGCCGGTCGCCGCGCCGGTCGCCGCGCCGGTCGCCGCGGGTTCGATCCACAGCCGGCCCGCGCGTTCGTCGACGCGTACGCCGGCGTTGATGCCGTCGCCGGTCATCGCGAGCGATCCGTCGGCGCACGCTCTCACGGCAATCGAATGCCGGCGATCGCCGTCGTCGAAGGTGAACGCAACGTGGTGCGTGCCGGTGCCGTTCCACCAGGTGTCGACCAGGTGCCACGGCGAATGCGGGTCGGATGACGTTCCCGCCGCGGCGTGCGCCGCGTCGCGGAGCACGCGGTATTCGGCCGCCGCAGCCGCGATCACCGCGCGCTGCGGCGCGTGCATGGCCGGCGCCAGCAGTTCGTCGCGATGCGCGTCGATCAGCCCGGTGTCGAGCGCACCGGATGCGAACGCGCGATGCGCGACGACGCGCTCCAGGAACGCGACATTGGTCGTAACGCCGGTGACCTCGCACTGCGACAACGCGCGCAGCAGCTCGTCGCCGCGCCTGCTCGCGATCGTCGCCCCACGCAACCACCTTCGCCAGCATCGGGTCATAGAACGGGCTGACCTCGTCGCCGGCGCGAAACCCGGTATCGACGCGCACGCGCGGCGTTTCGCCGGGCATCCGCCAATGCGCGATCCGCCCGATCGACGGCAGGAATCCGCGGGCGGGATCCTCCGCGTAGATGCGCGCCTCGATCGCGTGGCCGCGCATCGACAACGTCGGCTGCGTGCGCGGCAGCGGCTCGCCCGCCGCGACCCGCAGCTGCCATTCGACGAGGTCGAGCCCGGTGATCATCTCCGTCACCGGATGCTCGACCTGCAGCCGCGTGTTCATCTCCATGAAGTAGAACGTGCCGTCCTGCTCGGCGATGAACTCGACCGTGCCCGCGCCGACGTAGCCGATCGCCGTTCGCGGCCGCCACCGCGGCGTCGCCCATCGCGCGGCGCCGGTCCGCGGGCATTCCCGGCGCCGGCGCCTCCTCGAGCACCTTCTGGTGGCGCCGCTGCACCGAGCAATCGCGCTCGAACAGGTGCACGACGTTGCCCTGCGTATCGGCGAAGACCTGGATCTCGATGTGACGCGGCGCCTGCAGGTAGCGTTCGAGCAGCACGCGATCGTCGCCGAACGATGCCTTCGCTTCGCGCTTCGCGGACGCGAGCGCCGCCGCGAATTCGCCGGCGGTCGCCGCGACTTTCATGCCCTTGCCGCCGCCGCCCGACGTCGCCTTGATCAGCACCGGATAGCCGATGCGCGCCGCCTCGCGCGCGAGCAGCGACGCATCCTGATCGTCATCGTGATAGCCGGGCACGACCGGCACGCCCGCGCGTTCCATGATCGCCTTGGCGGCCGACTTCGAGCCCATCGCGGCGATCGCGGCCGGCGGCGGCCCGATGAACACGAGACCCGCACGCGCGCAGGCCGCGGCGAACGCTTCGTTCTCCGAAAGAAATCCATAACCCGGATGAATCGCCTGGGCGCCAGAGCGGCGTGCGACGGCGATGATCGCGTCGCCGGCGAGATAGCTTTCGCGCGGCGGCGGGGGGCCGATCCGAAACGCTTCATCGCAGGCGGCGACGTGCAGCGCGTTCGCGTCGGCATCGCTGTAGACGGCGACCGTGCGCATGCCCAGCCGGCGCGCGGTCCGCGCGACGCGGCAGGCGATTTCGCCGCGATTGGCGATCAGGATCTTTCGAGAACATCGGGTCCGCGCTAGCCGCTCATCGGCCCGACTCGCCCGAGCGTGGCGCGGAATGGCCGAGCCAGCCGGACATTCGCTCGACGATCCGGCGACCCGTGCGCCAGATCCTCGGCAACAGCCACAGCATCAACGCGATCATCACGACGAGGACCGCCGCCGCGGCCAGCGGATGCGCGATTGCAAGCCAGAGCAGGCCGCCGACGGCGACGTCCTCGGTCAACGACGCTCCCCAGTTGGAGAACGGCTCGGGCGACGTGTTGATCACCGCGCGGCCGCCGGCCTTCGTGAAATGACTGCCTGCCGCGAGCGTTCCGCCGAGAATCGCCGCGGCCAGCATCGCCGACGACGACGAATCGCCGAAGACGCTCGCAGCGAGCGCTGCACCCGCGGGAATGCGGATCAGCGTGTGCACGACGTCCCACAGCGAGTCGACGCCCGGAATCTTGTCGGCGAAGAACTCGACGAAGCACATGAAGCCCGACGCCGCGAGCACCAGCGGATGCGCAAGCATTGCGAGTCCCGGCGGCAGATCGAACCAACCGAGATAGCCCGCGGCGCCGACGATGAACAGCACGGCGTAAAGCCGCAGCCCGCTCGCAAACCCCAGCGTCGCCGCGAGCGCGACCAACTGCCAGGTGTCGAAATGGGTCAGCGCGTCCACCGCGTCATTGCCCTTGGTCCGAATCGGCGAGCCACGCCGGCGTCCGCTTGCCCAGGAACGCAGCCACGCCTTCCTTCCCTTCGGGTGACGCGCGCACGGCGGCGATGTGCTCGGCGGTACCGGCGATCACGTCCGCGTCGATCGGGCGGTGCGCGACGCCGCGGATCAGTGCCTTGCATTCGAGTTGCGCGACGGGCCCCGCGGCCTTGATCGCGGCAACGAGTTCGCCGATGCGCGCATCGATCTGCGGCAGCGGCACCACTTCGTGCAGCAGGCCGATCCGCAGCGCTTCCGCGGCGCCGAAGCGTTCGGCGGTCAGGAAATAGCGCCGCGCCTGCCGCGCGCCGATCGCTTCGATCACGTACGGGCCGATCGTCGCGGGAATCAGTCCAAGTCTTGCCTCGGTCAGCGCAAACGTCGCTTCCGGCACGGCGAGCGCGATGTCGCATGCGGAGACGAGCCCTACTCCACCGCCGAACGCGGCGCCGTGCACCCGCGCGATTGTCGGCTTGGACAGCGCGTGAAGCGCGCGCAGCATCGCCGCGAGCGCGTTCGCATCGGTGAGGTTCTCTTCGCGGCTGAACCCGGCCATCCGCTTCATCCAGTTGAGATCCGCGCCCGCGCAAAAGCTCCTGCCGGTCCCCTGGAGAACGACCGCGCGCACGTCCGGATCGTCGTCGAGCGAAACGAACGTGGCCGTCAACTGCGCGATCAGGGTTTCGTCGAACGCGTTGTGGATTTCGGGACGGTTCAGCGTCACCGTCGCGACCGCATCCTGCACGCGGACGTCGCACGGCGAGGCGAGGGCGCTCGGGCGGGATGAGGCCGGATCGGTCATGGGTTCGTCGTTGCTCAAAGACGCTTCGCGGCCTCTTCGAGCATCACCTCGGTGGCGCCGCCGCCGATCGCGAGAATGCGTGCGTCGCGCCACAACCGCTCGACCGCCGTCTCCCGAATATAGCCCATCCCGCCGAAGCACTGCTGGCACGCATAGGCGACCTCGTTGGCGAGCTCACCTGCGAGCGCCTTCAGTTGCGATATCTCGCGAATGCATTCGCGCCGTTGTGCGGTGAGCCACGCGCAGTGATACGCGAACGCGCGGAGCGCCTGCTTGCGTCCGTCGAGCAGCGCGAGCTTCTGGCGAATCGCCTCGCGATCCCACAGCACGCCGCCGAACGCCGCGCGGGAGCGGACATGATCGAGTGCAAGCTTCAGCGCGGATCCCGCATTTCCGAGCGCCATCGCGGCGAGCGCAAGCCGCTCGCGCTGGAAGTTCTGCATCAGCGCGCGAAATCCTGCGTTTTCGGCACCGAGCAGCCGGTCCGCGGGGATCCGGCAGCCGTCGAACACCAGTTCCGCCGTATCGGACGAGCGCCAGCCGGACTTGTCGAGCGCCTGGCCCACGGAAAATCCAGGCGCTCCCTTTTCGACGATGAACATCGACACGCCACGCGATCCCGTTTCGACCGGCGCCGTGCGCGCGGCGATGAAGAACAGGTCGGCATTGACGCCGTTGGTGATGAACATCTTGCTGCCGTCGAGCACCCAATCGCTGCCGTCGCGCCGCGCCGTCGTGCGAATGCGCGCGACGTCGGAGCCGGCGTGCGCTTCGGTGACGGCAACCGCGGTCAGGATGTCGCCGCGCACGATCGGGGGCAACCAGCGCGCCTGCTGCGCCTGCGTGCCGGCATGGACGAGGTGCGGGGACGCCATGTCGGTGTGCACGAGCACCGTGACGATGAACCCGCCGTACGTCGACGTCGACAGCGCTTCCGCGAAGACGAAATTCGTCACCGGATCGGCATCGGCGCCGCCGTAGGCCTCCGGCACCATCAGACCCAGCCATCCGAGCTCACCCAGGCGGCGCAGAACATTGCGCGGAACGCTGCCCGTCCGCTCCCACGCCGCGCCCTGTGGCTCGATTTCGCGTGCGACGAACCGTTCCACCTGGTCGCGCAGCAGCACGCGCTCGGGCGTGTCATGCACCGTCGGCGCCTGCGCCCCGACGGCCATTGATGCCAGGGTGTCGTCGCGCGCCATCGGTCGAGTCACATCCGGAACACGCCGAACGTCGTGCGTTCGATCGGACGGTTGAGTGAAGCCGAGATCGCCAGCGCCAGCACCCGACGCGTGTCGGCCGGATCGATGATGCCATCGTCCCACAGGCGCGCGCTCGCGAAATACGGATGCCCCTCGTGCTCGTATTGCGCGCGGATCGGCGCCTTGAACGCTTCCTCGTCTTCAGCGGTCCACGTGCCGCCCTTCGCTTCGATGTTGTCGCGGCGAACTGTCGCGAGCACGGTGGCCGCCTGCTCGCCGCCCATCACCGAGATGCGCGCGTTCGGCCACATCCACAGGAAGCGCGGATTGAACGCGCGGCCGCACATGCCGTAGTTGCCCGCGCCGTAGCTGCCGCCGATGATCACCGTGAATTTCGGCACCTGCGCGCAGGACACCGCGGTGACCATCTTCGCGCCGTCCCGCGCAATGCCGCCGGCCTCGTATTTCTTGCCGACCATGAAGCCGGTGATGTTCTGCAGGAACACCAGCGGGATGCCGCGCTGCGCGCACAGTTCGATGAAGTGCGCGCCTTTCAGCGCCGACTCCGAGTAGAGCACGCCGTTGTTGGCGATGATGCCGACCGGATATCCCCACAACCGCGCGAATCCCGTCACCAGCGTCGTGCCGTAGCGCGCCTTGAACTCGTCGAGCGCCGAATCGTCGACGATGCGCGCGATCACCTCGCGGACGTCATAGGGCTTGCGGATGTCGGCGTTGATGACGCCGTAGATCTCGTCCGCCGGATAGCGCGGGGCCACCGGCTCCACGACGTCGAGCGTCACCGGCTTGCGGAGATTCAGGTTGCCGACGATGCGCCGCGCGATCGCCAGCGCGTGGTGATCGTCGTGCGCGAAGTGATCGGCGACGCCGGAGACGCGCGTATGCACGTCGGCGCCGCCCAGCTCCTCCGCAGTGACGATCTCGCCGGTCGCCGCCTTGACGAGCGGCGGACCGGCCAGAAAGATCGTTCCCTGCTCGCGGACGATGATCGACTCGTCGCACATCGCCGGCACGTAGGCGCCGCCCGCCGTGCATGAGCCCATCACGACGGCGATCTGCGCGATGCCTTCGGCCGACATCGTCGCCTGGTTGTAGAAGATGCGGCCGAAATGCTCGCGGTCCGGAAACACGTCGGTGTGGTTCGGCAGATTGGCGCCGCCCGAGTCGACCAGATAGATGCACGGCAGTCCGTTCTGCCGCGCGATCTCCTGCGCGCGCAGGTGTTTTTTCACCGTCATCGGAAAGTACGTGCCGCCCTTGACGGTGGCGTCGTTGCAGACGATGACGCATTCGTGTCCGCAGATGCGGCCGATGCCGGTGATCAGTCCCGCGCCGGCGATCGTGTCGTCGTACATTCGATATGCGGCGAACTGCGACAGCTCGAGGAACGGACTGCCCGGATCGAGCAGCATGCGCACGCGCTCGCGCGGCAGCAGCTTGCCGCGGGCGACGTGCCGCGCCCGCGACGTGTCGCCGCCGCCCTGCTCGATCGCGGCGATGCGCTCGCGCAGATCGGCGACCAGCGCCGTCATCGCATCGCGGTTCCGCGCATACGTCGGGTCGCGCGTGGACAACTTGGATTCGATCGTCGGCATCGCGGATTCCGGGTCGTGTCGGCCGCTCGCGCCCGTCAGTCGCGGGACAGCGCAGCCAGCCGCACCGCAAGCAGAACGAAGAGGCCGCCGGTCAGTCGCCGCATCCACTTCAGCGACTCGGCGCCTCGACGGAATCGGCCTCCCGCCCGCCCGGCAAGATACGCGACCGGAAGATTGACGAACAGGCTGTTGAAATTGAACAGCGCCCCGAGCGCGACGAACGCAAGCGCCTTTGCCGGCGCATCGACGGCGATGAACTGCGGGACGAAGGCGAGGAAGAACAGCGCGACCTTCGGATTGAACACGTTGATCAGCAGCGCTTCGCGAAGATCCTGCGCGGGCTCGCGCGCTGCACCGACGGCGCGGGTCGCCGCGGGCTCGCGTGCTGCGGACCACAGCAGGCGTACGCCCGCATAGAGCAGATAAAGCGCGCCGCACCACTTGACGATTTCGAATGCGGTGGCCGACGTCGCGAGCACCGCCGACAGACCGGCCGCCGCGGCCAGCGTATGCACGACGCAGCCGGCGGTGATGCCGGCGACGGCGGCGGCGCCGTCGCGAAAGCCGCCGGCGGCGCTGCGCGCGGCGATGTACGCCATGTCGGGACCCGGCGTCAGATTCAGCAGCAATCCCGCTGCGATGAAAAGCGCGATGTCGTGCACGCTAGTCATTGAACAACCTCCACGCCTGCGGCGCCGCTCATGGCCGCGGATGCCCCGGCATCAGCGCGTACGGATGCACCCAGCGCGGCTCGTCGCGCAATCGCGCCAGCCAGTCGCGCAGCTGCGGATAGCGATCCCAGTCGACGCCGATCTCTTCCGGCCAGAACAGGTAGCCGCAAAGCGAAATGTCGGCGATCGTCAGCCGGTCGCCGACGACGTAGCGGCGGCCTGCGAGATGCGCGTTCAGGATGCCCCACGCGACCTCGGCGCGCTTGCGGAATTCCGCCAGCACCGCCTTGTCCGGATCCTGCGTGAACGTCCGCATGAACCGGTAGGTCGCCGTGTAGCTCGTGAACTTGTGGTTGTCGAACAGCAGCCAGCGCAGCAGTTCGCGGCGTTCGCCGTCGTCGTGCGCGCCGAACTTGCCGAGCGTCCCGGCGAGGTAGTCGAGGATCACGCCCGACTGCGTCAGCCGGCGATCGCGATGCTCGAGCACCGGCACTTCGCCCATCACGTTGATCGCGCGATATGCCGGCGTACGCGTTTCGCCGCCGAAATAGTCGACAAAGCGGGGCGCCCAGTCGGCGCCCGCGAGCTCGAGCATCAGCGCGGGCTTGTACGCGTTGCCCGATTGGGCGAAGCAGTGCAGCGTGTACTCGGCGGCGCTTTCGGCCATGTCAGAACCCCCCATCCTCGAGCCAACGCTCGATCTGGTCGAAGCGATCGAGCCCCCAGAACGGCTCGCCGTCGACGAAGACGAACGGGGAACCGAATACACCCGCGGCGATCGCGGCGTCGACGTCGCGCTTCAGCGCCTCCTTGACCGCCGGATCGTCGACCGCAGCCCGCGCACCGGCACGATCGACGCCCGCCAGCGCCGCAACATCCGCGGCGATTTCGGGATCGGAAATGTCGCGGTCGTCGACGAAGTAGGCGCGGTAGAGCGCCTTGACGACGGCCGCGCAGCCGCGCGGATCGATGCCGCGCTGCCACAACACGATCCGCGCAGCGGCCTGCGTCGCGATCGGAAACCTCGACGGCATCCGGAATTCGATGCCGTGAAACCGCGCAGCGCGCGGCAAGTCCCGCTTCGTGTAATCGCCTTTCAGGGGGATCAGCGTCAGCGGCTGCATGCCGGAGACCTTGAATGCCGCGCCGAGCAGCATCGGTCTCCAGTCGACGCCGCGCCGATGGCGAGCCGCAAGCGCCTCGATCTTCACCGCGGCCAGATAGCCGTACGGCGACGAGAAATCGAAGTGAAAGACGAGCGGATCGATCATGGTCGGGATCCGAGCGCGCGAGCGCATGCGCCGTTCGGTGGCGATCGGGAAACGATCATGCGCCGACTCGTGCGGCGCGGGCTTCCGCCGCGCTCATCCCAGCAGCTCACGGCCGATCACCAATCGCTGGATGTCGCTCGTGCCTTCGTAGATCTGGCAGACGCGCACGTCGCGGTAGATCCGCTCGACCGGAAAATCGGCGACGTAGCCGTAGCCGCCGTGGATCTGGATCGCGTCGGACGCCACCCGCTCAGCCATCTCCGACGCGAAGAGCTTCGCCATCGATGCTTCCTTGAGGCACGGTTCGCCGGCATCCCGCAGTGCGGCGGCATGCCAGGCCATCTGGCGCGCGACCTCGATCTGCGTCGCCATGTCGGCCAGGCGGAAATTGATCGCCTGATGTTCGGCGATCGGTTTGCCGAACGCGCGCCGCTCGCGCGCGTACGCAATCGCCGCGTCGAGCGCCGCGCGCGCCATGCCGACCGCCTGCGCCGCGATGCCGATGCGCCCGCCCTCGAGATTCGCGAGCGCGATCCGGTAGCCGTCGCCCTCGCGCCCGAGCAGGTTCGCAGCCGGCACTTCGCAGTTCTCGAACACGATCTGCGCCGTATCCGACGCGCGCTGCCCGAGCTTTTCCTCGATGCGAGTAACGACGAATCCCGGCGTCACCGTGTCGACGATGAATGCGCTGATGCCTTTCTTGCCCGCGTTCCGGTCGGTCACTGCGAATACGATCGCGACGTCCGCGTTCGCCCCGGTCGTGATGAACTGCTTGACGCCGTTCAGCACGTAGCGATCGCCGCGGCGCTCGGCGCGCGTCGCGATCGCGCTCGCATCCGATCCGGTGTGCGGCTCGGTCAGGCAGAAGCAGCCGAGCCGCTCGCCGCGCGCGAGCGGCTTCAGGTAGTGCGCCTTTTGCGCGTCGGAGCCGAATGCGTTGATCGGCCCGCAGACGACCGAGTTCTGCACGCTGACGATCGTCGACGTCGCGCCGTCGCCGGCGGCGATCTCCTCGAGTGCGACCGCGAGCGACACGTAGTCGAGACCGGCGCCGCCCCACTGTTCCGGCACGACGATGCCCAGAACACCCAGATCGCCCAGCGCACGCAGCGCGGCGCGCGGAAAAGCATGCTCGCGATCCCACGCGGCAGCGTGCGGTGCGAGCTCGTCACGCGCGAACGCGCGCAGCGTATCGCGGATCTGGCGCTGTTCGTCGGATAGCAGCATCGAGATCCGTCAGGGCGAATCGGCTATCAACTGCGGTCGCTCAATGCGAGCTTGACGGCAATCGCGGCGAACACGCCACCCTGCACGTAGCGCTGCACGGCCGCCCACAACGGACGCGTCGCGAGCCAGCGCGAAACGCGCGCAGCCGCGAGCACGAACATCGTGTCGCCGATCACCGCGATCACGATCTGCGTAGCACCGAGCACAAGCGACTGCAGCAGCACCGAGCCTCGCGCCGGCACGACGAACTGCGGGAAGAGCGCCAGGTAGAACAGCGCGACCTTCGGATTCAGGATGCTCGTCAGCAGGCCGGTACGAAACAGCTTCGCCGCTGGTTCCGGTGGCAGCGCGCGAGGCGTGAACAGCGTCGTGCCCCGGGCGCGCACCGAATCCCACGCGAGCCACAGCAGATACGCCGCGCCGGCAAAGCGCACGACGTCGAAGAGCGACCGGCACGGCGATCAGCACGGCCGACAGACCGAGCGACGCCGCGACGATGTGGACGACGAAGCCGCTCGTGGTTCCGGCGAGCGACACCAGCCCAGCCGCGCGGCCCTGGCACAACGTGCGCGAGATCAGGTACAGCAGGTTCGGGCCGGGCGTCAGCACCAGCAGCACGCATGCGGCGATGAACAGCGGATAGTTGTCGAACATTGGGGTCAGAGACGCATTTCCGGGACTCCGTCACGCGATCCGTTCGATCGCCAGCGCGGTCGCCTCGCCGCCGCCGATGCACAGCGCCGCGACGCCGCGCTTCTTGCCCTGCTTGCGCAGCGCGCCGAGCAGCGTGACGACGATGCGCGCGCCCGATGCGCCGATCGGATGGCCGAGCGCGCAGGCGCCGCCGTGCACGTTGACGCGCTCGTGCGGGATGCCGTGCTCCTTCATCGCCGCCATCGTGACGACGGCGAACGCCTCGTTGATCTCGAACAGGTCGACGTCGCGCGTCGTCCAGCCGGTTTTCGTGTAGAGCTTTTCGATCGCGCCGACCGGCGCGGTCGTGAACATCCCCGGCTCCTGCGCGTGCGTCGCATGCGCGACGATGATCGCGAGCGGCTTCAGCCCGCGCGCTTCGGCGGTCGAGCGGCGCATCAGCACCAGCGCCGCCGCGCCGTCGGAGATCGAGCTCGAATTCGCCGCGGTGACCGTGCCGTCCTTGCGAAACGCCGGCTTCAGCGTCGGGATCTTTTCCGGCGACGCTTTCGCCGGCTGCTCGTCGTGGTCGACGACGACGTCGCCCTTCCTGCCGCTGACGGTGACCGGCGCGATCTCCCACGCGAACGTGCCGTCCTGGTTCGCGGCCAGCGCGCGCGACAGCGACGCCAGCGCGAATTCGTCCTGCGCCTCGCGCGTGAACGCGAAGCTCGTCGCGCACTCTTCGGCGAACGTCCCCATCAGGCGGCCTTTGTCGTAGGCGTCCTCGAGACCGTCCGTGGAACATGTGGTCGAACACGGTCTGGTGGCCCATCCGGTACCCGGCGCGCGCCTTCGGCAGCAGATACGGCGCGTTGCGTCATGCTTTCCATGCCGCCCGCGACGATGACGTCGGCGGTTGCCGGCGGCGAGCGCGTCGTGCGCGAGCATCGTCGCCTTCATCGCGGAGCCGCACATCTTGTTGACCGTCGTGCAGCCGGTCGCGAGCGGCAAGCCGGCCTTCAGCGACGCCTGGCGCGCGGGCGCCTGGCCCTGGCCCGCCGGCAGCACGCAGCCCATGATCACTCTTGTCGACGTCGTCCGGCTTGATGCCGGCGCGCTCGACCGCGGCCCTGATCGCGACGGCGCCCAGTTCGCTTGCGGCAAGCGACGCGAAATCGCCCTGAAATCCGCCCATCGGCGTTCGCGCGGCGCCGACGATGACGATCGGATCGTTGGTCATGCTCGTTTCCTATCGAAGCGCGGAGGCGGACGAGCGTGCGCCGCCGCGATTTTCGCAGGCGGGCTCGAGTGCGAGCGCCATCATTTCGTCTCGTTGAACAGCTCGCGGCCGATCAGCATCCGCCGGATCTCCGACGTGCCGGCGCCGATCTCGTACAGCTTCGCGTCGCGCCACAGCCGGCCGGTCGGAAAGTCGTTGATGTAGCCGTTGCCGCCGAGGCACTGGATCGCCTCGCCCGCCATCCACGTCGCCTTCTCGGCCGCGTACAGGATCGCGCCGGCCGCGTCCTTGCGCGTGGCCTCGCCGCGATCGCAGGCGCGGCCGACGGCGTAAACGTATGCGCGGCATGCGTTCATCGTCGTGTACATGTCGGCGAGCTTGCCCTGCATCAGCTGGAACTCGCCGATCGGCTGGCCGAATTGCCGGCGCTCGTGGACGTACGGCAGCACGGCGTCCATGCACGCGGCCATGATGCCGAGCGATCCGCCCGCGAGCACGGCGCGCTCGTAGTCGAGGCCGCTCATCAGCACGTTGACGCCGCGCCCCTCCTCGCCGAGGACGTTCTCCGCGGGCACCTCGCAACGGTCGAACACGAGCTCGCAGGTGTTCGAGCCGCGCATGCCGAGCTTGTCGAGCTTCTGCGCGGTCGTGAAGCCGGGCATGCCCTTCTCGACGATGAACGCGGTGATCCCGCGCGGGCCGGCGTGCGGATCGGTCTTCGCGTAGACGACGAGCGTATCGGCGTCCGGACCGTTGGTGATCCACATCTTGGTGCCGTTCAGCACGTAGCGCATTGCCGCGCGGCTCGGCGCGCAGGCGCATCGACACGACGTCGGATCCCGAGCCCGGCTCGCTCATCGCGAGCGCGCCGACGTGCTCGCCGGAAATCGAGCTTCGGCAGGTAGCTCCGCTTCTGCGCGTCGCTGCCGTTGCGCCGGATCTGGTTGACGCAGAGATTCGAGTGCGCGCCGTACGACAGGCCGACCGACGCCGACGCGCGCGAAATCTCCTCCATCGCGACGATGTGCGCGAGTAGCCCAGCCCGGTGCCGCCGTAGGCTTCCTCGACGGTGATGCCGAGCAGGCCCAGGTCGCCCAGCTTGCGCCACAGGTCGGCCGGGAACGACGTTGCCGCGGTCGATGTCCGCCGCGCGCGGCGCGATTTCGTCGGCCGCGAACTGCGCGCACCGACGCGCGCAGCATGTCGATCGTTTCGCCGTGATCGAAATTGAGCGACGGAGAATGGTCCATGGATCCTCGAAGACTGATGCGGGGCCGCGCGAGCGCCGGACGTCGTCGGTCAGGTATCCGGCTTGCCGCGCATCACCATCAGCGTCTGCTGCATGATGCGCGACGAGCGTTCGCGCACCCGCGCGCTCGGCGTGAACTTCGCCGCGCGTGATCGCCAGCGTGCGGCCGGGCTTGACGACGAATCCCTCCGCGATGACGCGCTCGCCTTGCGCCGGCGCGAGCAGGTTGAGCTTGTATTCGACGGTCAGCACCGAGCTTTCCTCGGGAAACAGCGTGTAGCCCGCGTACCCGCCCGCCGAATCGACCAGCGCCGCCAGAATACCCGCGTGCACGTATCCGTGCTGCTGCGATATCTCAGGCCGCGGCTCGAGCGCGATCGCGCAGTAGCCCGGCTCGACGGCGACGAGCCGGGCGCCGATCAGCGCCATCGCGCCCTGCCGGGCGAAGCTCGCGCGGACGCGCTCGGCGTACCCGTCGAAGGCTGGCTTGAACGTGGACGTGCTCACCGTCGCGATTGTGAATGCCGTTTACGTAAACGTCAACTCGTGCTCCTGAGGGGATCAGGCGTTCGTCTTGACCTCGGCCTTCAGGCGGCGCCGGCAGTCGCGCTCGATCCCGTCGATCTCGGCCAGCACCGCCTCGATGTCCTCGCGCTGCTGCAGCAGGCGCGTGCGCCGGTCCGCGAGCAGTGTCAGGAACGCCGTCAGCTGCGCCCGCTCGTTGCGCCGCACTTCGTACAGATCGAGGAGCTCGCCGATTTCGGACAGCGCAAGGCCCAGCCGCTTGCCGCGCAGGATCAGCTTGAGCCGCACGCGCTCGCGCTCGCCGTAGATGCGGGCGCGCTTTTCGCGTTTCGGGGCGAGCAGTCCGGAGTCTTCGTAGAAGCGGATCGCGCGCGTCGTCAGCGCGAACTCGCGCGCGAGATCGGAAATCGTGTAGGTCGCGCGCGAAGTCGCGGCGACAGCGGTGCGGCTCGTCGAAGACATGCGGTTGCGGCGATTGCTGCGCGCCCATGCCGGACGGCGGCGGCGCGGGTGGCACGATACCATACGCATCAGCGCGCCGGGCGAAGCAGAGCCCCGCGGGGTCGACGGCGCGCGAGTGCGGGAGGCCGACACGATAGCGTGGCGTGCAACGTGCTGGCACAACGAGGCCGAGGCGTGATCGACATTCCTCCCGTATCCGACGCAATCGCCGAAGTCGCGGACGCACCGCCGTCGCCCGGTCACGGGCTCGAAATCGCGCCGGGCGTTCTCTGGCTCCGCATGCCGCTGCCGTTCGCGCTCGATCACGTCAACCTGTGGCTGATCGGCGAGCCGGATGGCTACACGCTCGTCGACTGCGGCTACGGCGATGCGACGACGCGCGCGCACTGGCAGCGGCATTTCGAGACGACGCTCCTGCATCGGCCGATCCGGCGCATCATCGCGACGCACTGCCACCCCGATCATCTCGGCAACGCCGCGTGGCTCGCCGCCCGCTTCGGCTGCACGATCGCGATGACGCTCGGCGAATATCTTGCCGCGCACGCGTTGATCGGGGAGCAGGCCGGTTTCGGCTCGGCGGACGTGCGCGCGCTCTTCGCGCGCCACGGCATGGCGGCGGAGCACCTGGCGGCGCTCGTTGCGCGCGGCAACCACTACCACCGCGGCGTGCCGGAGGCGCCGCACGCGTTCGCGCGGCTGATCGACGGCGACGTGCTTCGCGCCGGACCCTGGCAACTGGCAGGTGTTCGCCGGTTACGGACATTCGCCGGAGCACGCGGCGCTGGCGAGCCGCGAGGCGGGGCTGCTGATCGCGGGCGACATGCTGCTGCCGCGGATCAGCACCAACGTCACCGTCTGGCCGTACGAACCCGACGGCGACCCGCTCGCGCGCTTTCTCGCGTCGCTGTCGGCCTTCGAGGCGCTGCCGCCCGACACGCTGGTGCTGCCGTCGCATGGGCCGCCGTTTCGCGGCATCGCGGCGCGCGTCGCGAAACTGCGCCCGCATCACGCATGCGCGCCTGGACGAACTGCACGCGGCGCTCGGCCGGCGCGCATGCACCGCAATCCGCCGCGGAGGTCATTCCGGTGCTGTTCCGCCGCGAGCTCGATCTGCAGCAGCGCTTTTTCGCGATGGGCGAGGCGATCGCACATCTGAACCACCTCTGGCAGACCGGCCGCGCGCAGCGCAGCGTTGCCGCCGACGGCGCGATCCGGTTCGCGCGTAGAGAACGGTCGCAATCCGTTCGCGCGATCGCGTGGCCGGGCGCCGCGTAAAATGGCGCGACTCCACCGACCCGCACTTCGACGAGACCCCGATGTCCACGCCCGCCCCGTCGCCACGCCCGCTCCACCGCCTTCCGCCAGCGCAAGCTTCGATCCGGTCGCGCTCGCCGAATCGCTCGCGTCCGCCGCCGAAAAGAGCGCCAAGCTGATCGGCGAATTCGCGGCGCGCAACGCCGGCAAGCAGGCGGCGGTCGCCAGCGACGAGCTCGGCCTCGGCAAGGCGTTCATGGAGCTCGCCGCGAAGATGCTCGCGAATCCCGCACGAATCGCCGAAGCGCAGATGAACCTGTGGTGGGACTACATGAGCCTCTGGCAGTCGTCGATGCTGCGGATGATGGGCGCGCCCGCGCAGCCGGTCGCCGAGCCGGCCAAGGGCGACAAGCGCTTCAAGCACGAGGACTGGCACGAGCACTTCCTGTTCGACTACATCAAGCAGTCCTACCTGATCGCCGCGCGCTGGCTGCACGACCAGGTCGGCAGCGTCGAGGGCATGTCCGAGCCGGCCAAGAAGAAGGTCGATTTCTTCACGCGCCAGTACATCGATGCGCTCGCGCCGTCGAACTTCGCGCTCACCAACCCCGAGGTGTTCCGCGAAACGGTCGCGAGCGGCGGCCAGAACCTCGTCCGCGGCCTCAACAACCTGCTCGACGACATCGAGCGCGGCAACGGCCAGCTGAGGATTTCGATGACCGACTCGAAGGCGTTCGAGCTCGGCGTCAACATCGCGACCACGCCGGGCAAGGTCGTGTTCCAGAACGAACTGATGCAGCTGATCCAGTACGAGCCGACGACGAAGAAGCAGTGGAAGCGGCCGCTGCTGATCATTCCGCCGTGGATCAACAAGTACTACATCCTCGACCTGCGCGAGAAGAACTCGTTCATCCGGTGGGCCGTGCACGAGGGCATGACGGTGTTCGTCATCTCGTGGGTCAACCCGGACGAGCGGCTCGCGCACAAGGACTTCGAGGACTACCTGACGCGAAGGCCCGCTGGCCGCGCTCGACGCGATCGAGCAGGCGACCGGCGAGACGGAGGCCAACGTCATCGGCTATTGCCTCGGCGGCACGCTGCTGGCCGCCACGCTCGGCTACATGGCGGCGAAGAAGCACAGAAGCGCATCGCCAGCGCGACGTTCATGACCGCGCTGATCGACTTCACGGCGGCCGGCGAGCTCGAAGTGTTCATCGACGAAGCGCAGGTCGCCTCGCTCGAGAAGAAGATGGCCGAGCGCGGCTATCTCGAAGGCAGCGAGATGGCGAACACGTTCAACCTGCTGCGCGCCAACGACCTGATCTGGTCGTTCGTCATCAACAACTACCTGCTGGGACGCGATCCGTTCCCGTTCGATCTCCTGCACTGGAACTGCGATTCGACGCGGATGCCGGCGCAGATGCACAGCTACTACCTGCGCAACATGTACATGAAGAACCTGCTGCGCGAGCCGGGCGGTATCACGCTCGCGGGCGTCCCGATCGATCTGTCGAAGGTCAGCGTGCCGACGTATTTCGTCTCGGCGATCGAGGACCACATCGCGCCGTGGAAAGCGACGTATGCCGGTCCGGGCCTGATGAAGGGCGCGACGCGTTTCGTGCTGTCGGGCTCGGGGCACATCGCGGGCATGATCAATCCGCCCGCCGCGAACAAGTACGGCTACTGGACCAACGACGAGCTGCCGGACAGCGCGGACGAATGGTTCGAAGCGGCGCAGCAGCACGACGGCTCCTGGTGGACCGACTGGCGCGAATGGATCGCGCCGCATCTCGACCGCGAGGTCCCGGCGCGCGTTCCCGGCAAAGGCAAGCTCCAGGCCGTCGAGGCCGCTCCCGGATCGTACGCACGGCTGCGCGCCGACGACAAATGACGCGGGACCGATACCCGGTCTAGTTCGGACGCTCCGGCGGTCGCGGCGGCGCGGGACGCTCGCCGCTTGCCTCTCCAGGCGGCCCGGGCGGCGCGGGTGCTACCCGGGTTTGTGGTATCGGGGCAACCGGCCGCGGGACGTTGGCGGGCACCGGATTTACGATCTGGGGCGATGGCGCCCGCATCTCCGGCGGCGCCACCATCGGCGGCGGCAACGGTGCCGATCGGAACGCCCGCTCCGCGGGCACGGCCGGCGCCGCGACCACCGGCCGGGTGACCCGCTCGGCGGGCGGGACCGGCACCGTCGGCGCCGCTCGCGGCCGCTCTTCCCGCGTGCCCGGCAGCGACCGCTGGCGCTCGTCCGGCGCACCGGACAGCGATGGCTGGCGCTCGAGCGGCGCAGTCGGCGCAATGCGATAGGGTCGTTCGCCGGCGCGCGCGGGCACGGCGGGTGCGCCGGGTGGCACCGCGTTCATCCCGCGTGCGGGCAGCGCGCGGGACCCGCCGCCAATCGGCGCCAGCGGCGTGGCCATCGCCTCGATCGTCGACGCGGGTCGCGGAACCGCGATCCCGGCCGAAGCGCAGCCGGGCGCGCCGGCCCGGGTTTCAGCGCCGGCGGTCCCGCGAGCACCGTGGGCGCGAACGCGACGCTCGCGCCGCCGCCCGTCCCGACCGGAATTCGGTTGATCGCCACCGGCTTCCCGCCCGCCAATGCGGCGCCGGCGACCGCGGTCACGCCCCCTGGAACGGTCCAGTTCGCGTAATGCGTCGGGGCGGTGCCGCCGCGTTCGGCGACGTTCACCGCGTAGGGCCGGTTGTAGCGCGCCCAGCACCGCGCCGTGCATCCCCACGACGGATGAAGGGCTCGCGCCATCCCAGCGGCACCCAGCCGTAAACCGGACCGCCCTGGCGGCGGCAGCTCCATCCCGCGCCGCCGTACCAGGCGACCAGCGCGGGCGCCCAAGCGGCCGCGCGACGAACGCGCCGGGGCACCAGCCCCAACGTCCGCTGACATAGGCCCAGCGCCCGTAGTGGAACGGCGCATAGCCCCATGGCGCGGCATCGACCCACGTGAAGCCCCACCCGCCAACCATGCCCAGTGCCCGTAGCGATACGGCGCCCAATCGAGCGCGACCGCGTCGGGAACCACACGGCACCTAGTCCGGATACAGCTGCCAGGCTCCATACGTGTCGAGATCCGCCTAGCCGATCATCTGCGGCGAGACGTACGCCGTTCTGCGCGCGGCTCGCTCATAGCCGCGATCGCGGCAGCGCTCCACGCGTCGAAACCGTCGATGCCGCCGCCGTTGCGGATGTCCGCCTGCTCGTTCGCGACGCCGTCACCGAAGCGGTCTGCCCCGGCAGCACCTGCGCGGTGCCCGACGCGCGTTGCGATCGCCTCGCCTTCGCGCACGCCCACGCGTCGTTTGCGGCGATCCGCGGCGACATCGATCCGATAAAGTCCCGGGCGCGTCAGCTGCGATCTGCGCTCGCCGGCGTGTCGATGCGCACGGAGTCGCCCGGATCGAGCACGCGCACGCGGACGATCACGCGACCCTGCGCGACGAACAGCGCGAGCTGGCGCTCGTCCAGCCGCGACACGTGCAGATTCGTGTCGCCGGCGAGGCGGAACTGGCCGCCGCCGTAATCGACCTCGGCGCGGCCGGCGTGGTCGACCCACAGGTTGTCGCCCTGTGCGACCGGATAGTTGAGGCCGATCTCGTCCATTCGCCCGCGCGTTCCTCGGGTGCCGAGTAGAGCGGCCCTGCGACGTTCGGCGACACGCCCGACGCGGCCGGGAAGATCGTCGTCGGCCTGCGCGGCCGAAGCGCGCGCCAATCGCGATCGCGACGGCGAGAAGACGGCACAGCAATCGCAACGCGACGGTCATGCGAATGCCCGCGCCGATGCCGCGCATCAGGCAGGTTCGGTGCTCATCTGTCGTGCCGAAGCCAGCCCATAGTGTGCAAAACGTCCGGCTGCGCATGCACGTTGACGCACGCGCGCGTGTCGCGTGGATTAGAATCCTGCAACTCCGCCGGTCGTTCGCATTCGTTCGCACACGCTGTTACAAAGGAGACGTTCGTCATGCGACCCTTTCGTGCGTCACTTGGCCGCGACGGCCGTTGCGCTTGCGCTCGCTGCCGGCAGCGCGTCGGCGCAATTCACGAACATCTATCTTCTTCGGCGACAGCCTGACCGACGCCGGCTCGTTCAAGCCCGTGCTGCCGCCGGGCACCGGACTGTTCACGACCAATCCGGGGCCGGTCTGGTCGCAGGATCTCGCGCAGCATTACGGGCTCACGGCGTCCCGCCGCCGACCAGGGTGGAACCGATTTCGCGCAAGGCGGCGCGCGCGTCACCGGGTTCCCGGCGTGCCCGACAGCCCGCCCACCGGCGACGGCGACGCCGCTCGCGACGCAGATCGCGCAACTGGCGGGCGCCGGACCGCTCGACGGCCGCGCGCTCTATTCGGTGTGGGGCGGCGCGAACGACATCTTCTTCCAGCTCGGCGCCTGCTGGGCGCCGGCGACGATCACGCCGCGGACCTGCAGACGAACGTCGGCATCGCCGCGGTCCAGCTCGTGCAGCAGGTCGGCATTCTCCACGCGGCCGGCGCGCGCGTACATCATCGTCTTCAATCTTCCCGACATCGGCAAGACGCCGTTCGGTGTCGCGTCGGCGCCAGGGCGCGCAGATCAGCGCGATCACCGGCTTGTACAACACGACGCTGATGCGGTGGCCTCGACGCGCCCGGCGCGCCGACGATCCGCGTCAATGTCTTCGCGCTGCTGAACGAGGTGATCGCCAATCCGGCGGCATTCGGGATTGCCAACGTCACGATCCCCGCGTGCGGCGCGACGTCCGTCGCTCATCTGCACGTCGGCGAATCTCGTGGTCCCGGGCGCCGCCAGCACGTTCCTCTTCGCGGACGGTGTCCACCCGACGACGGCGGGGCACGCGATCATCGCCCAGCTGGTCGAATCGATGCTCGAAGGCCCGTCGAAAATCGGCGTCCTCGCCGAAGCGCCTCTCGCCGTCGAGCAGGCGAACGTTTCGCGCGATCGACAGCCAGATGATCGCGAGCCTGAACGCATCGGGTCCGCTGAACAAGCTCAATGCCTGGGCCAGCTACGACTACGGCCGCAACGATTTCGACGGGCGCTTCGTCTCCGGCAACGCGAACATCGACACCGTCGCGGCGGGTGGCGACCTCAAGCTCTCGCGCCAGCTCCTGATCGGCGCGGCGTTCGGCTATTCGGACAACGACGGCGATTTCGGCGGCGGCAGCGGCGGCTACAAGCTCAAGGAGACAACCGGCACCGCCTATGTCGGCTACGGCGACGGTCCGTGGTATGTCGGCGCGACGCTCGGCGCGGGCCACCTCGACTACGGCGATATTCATCGCACGTTCGCGCTCGGCGCGCAGAATCGCACCGAGAGCGGCGAAACGCGCGGCTGGCATGTCATGGGCAGCGTGCTCGGCGGATACTGGTTCAACTATGCGGATTGGCAGCATGGTCCGTTCGTGCGTCTCGCGTATCAGGAGATCCACGTCGATGGCTTCGCCGAACGCGGCAGCGACAGCTCGGCGCTCCTATACGGCGAACAGGAGCGCAAGTCGTTTATTTCGAGCCTCGGCTGGCAGGTGGCCGGCCAGGTCGCGAATGTGCGGCCGTTCGCGCGCGTATCGTGGGAGATCGAAAGCAAGGACGACGACCGCTTTCGTGTCCGCCTCGTCGGTCACCCTCGGCGGCACGTATTCGATGCCGACGATCAAACCCGACAACAGCTACGTGCAATACCAGCTTGGCGCGAGCGCCGACTTCGGCCGCGTGACGGGCTACGTGATGGGTACGGGAACATCCGGTCGAGGCGACGGCAACGGCTACGGCGCCACCGTCGGCATTCGCATTCCGCTCTAATCAGAGCGTTCGGAGGAACGCGACCAGGGCCTCGCGGCGCGAAGACCTGCGCCGTGAAGAGCGTGCTCTCGAAGGCGACGATGGCGTCGCGCTGCGCCGTCGTCAGCGCCTGGGCCGCTCGTGCGTGCCCGAGGGTCGCGCCGTTCGCCTGATCGGATAGATCGACGTGCAGCGTAGCTAAGCACTTGCTCGTGCCGAGAATGCAATCCTTCGAAAGCGGATCGGCGAAGGTCTCGCGCCCGTCCCACATCACCGTGCTCAGGAAGCCGAGATTCGTGGAAGGCAGCGGCCGCCGGAACAGCGAAAGCTCCGCGGCGCTGGCGTATCCGTAAGGATCATCCACCGCAACGAGGTCGAATTCCGCCCCGGACGGAATGCCGATGCCGACTCGAATCAACCCTTTGCTCATCAGCATGCTGTAGGCGCTGCGACGCGCCTCGAGCGTCGATACGTCGGCATCGGGCGAGGTCGAGCCGTCGTTGGTGCGGAAAATCGGGTCGGTCCCGCCGCTCGCGTCGAACCGTGCCCGGAGGTGCTCCGGCGTCACGGACCACCCATCGCTCGGCTGGTGACAGGTAACGCAGGCTCGTCCGTTGGTACCGAGGCTTTGGAAGAACGGATTGGTGAGATCGAGCGCGCCCGTCGTGCTATAGGTCGCGGCGATGCCGGTCTCGTTGGGAAACGGAAGCATGCTGGGCATCCTGGACGGGGCGCCCGCCTCGGCCGAAGCGGTCAGCACGCAGATGCCGCATAGCATCGGCAGCGCAGCGTCGAAGGCTTGCCTCGGGTTCATGGCCATTTCTCGCCGACGCAACGTCAGCGTCGAAGCTCGCGTTGCGGAGCTCGACCTCCGCGCGCGTCGTCCACGCTCGAGTGAGCGACCGTTGTCGCCGCACCGGGGACTGCGTCCGCCGAGCCTTGGTGGAGCAGAATGACGCCTTGCGCCGAGGCAGGCGCAAGCGTCGAACCCGCAGGTGCGGGGGGGCCGCCAAAACGGCATCAGTACGACGTAGGCGAGCGCGATGGCGCCGAACAATCCGTAAGCGGCAATCCGCCGACTCCGCCGCTCGTGCGTCGTGAAGACCAGCATGATGACCTCCCTGATGCGAACCTAGGTGCCATCGCGCAGAGCGTCGTCGTGCCGCTTCCGGTGATGGACTCCGCTCACCGAGGGGGAGGCGTCATGCGTCGAGACGGCGTGGATCATCGACGGCCGCGGTGAATGAGTCTTGAAGAAGTCCTAAAGAATGTCTAAAAGCCGTACGGACCGGGCAGCGCGCACGTGAGCGGGATCCTTGAATTCGGACCTTTCCGGCTCGACACCGCAACCGGCGTCCTGTCGCGTGGCGGGAATCCTGCCGCGCTCGGCCCCGCGCAGTGGCCGTGCTCAGGGCCCTGATCGAGCACGCCAATGAGTTCGTCTCGAAGTCCGAACTGATCGATGCCGCATGGCGCGACCTCGTCGTCGAGGAAGCCAACCTTGCGGTTCAGGTGAGTGCGATCCGGCGCGTTCTCGGCCACGACCGGATCGAAACGCTCGCGAGGCGCGGCTATCGGTTCGTCGGCCGGGTAAACGAGCTCGACGACGAGCGGCAAGGCGCGCGGCGCGGGCGTCGATCGAACCTGCCCGCGCCGCTCAC
>CAVRAF010000009.1:0-184613 GCA_963718905.1 uncultured Pseudomonadota bacterium | reverse complement strand
GTACTCACCCGGCCTCGATCATGAATGCCGCGAAGAACTCGGCGAGCGCGTCGAAGCCGTGTAACGGAAGGACATGCGCGACGTACTGGTCCGGCCGGACGACGACCATGCAGCCCTGCTCGCGATCGATGCCACGCATCGCGAAGATGTCTGTCCCGGTCTTGAGGTCTGCGCAGAACATCTTCTCGTAGTCGGTGAGTGCGAAGCGTCCCTTCCTGGGCAGCAGGATTTTCGGCATTTCGTCGACGGCGAGGTCGCGATGCCCCTGCTGGAAGATGGCCCGGATGTCGATCACCGAGTCGATATCGTCGCCTTGGGGCGTGAACCGCTTGATCGGCGACTTGTCGGCCTCGAGGAGCTTGCACAGCGCAGCGAAGCGCGACGCGGGATCCATCGGATTGCGCGAATCGGCAAACACATAGATTCGCCAGGCGCCGTCCGCACCGCCCGCATGTCCAAGCTGCACCGGCTTGGCGTCCACCAGGCGGACGACCGGTGCCGAGTGGAAACGCATGCCGAGTGGAAAGCCGGCCGCGAGATGCTGGAACGTGGGTTCGGCGCAGATCAGCGAAGGCTGGTACTGGGTCGCGGTTCCGGCCGTGAAGCGCCCCTGCGCGACGAAGTACGACTGGAACTCCTGCGGATCCACGCCTTCGCCATCGGCGCTTCCCGACTCCTTCGGCGGGGCGCTGAACATCTTGGCGAACTCGCGATCGAATTCGATCAGCTGCCTGGCGATCGCCTGTCGTTCGGCCGAGTAGGTATGCAGGAGGGCCGGCGAGCTCTTGCCTTGCAGAACCGAGGCGAGTTTCCATCCGAGGTTGAAGGCGTCCTGCATGGACACGTTCATGCCCTGCCCGGCCTTCGCGCTGTGGGTGTGACACGCGTCCCCGGCGATGAAGACGCGCGGGAAGCGGGATTTCACCGCGTCCTGTGGCACATCGTCGAACTTGTCGCACAGGCGTTGGCCAATCTCGTAGACGGACCACCACGCAATGTCCTTCACGTCCAGGATGTAAGGATGAATGATCCGGTTGGCGGCTGCGATCAGCGCTTCGGTCGTGATGTCCTTGGTCGTCAGATGCTGGTCGGGATTGAGCTTCTCGAGCTCGATGTAGAAGCGCACCAGGTAGCCCCCCTCGCGGGGGATGATGAGCACGTTCCCTTCGTTGGCGGAATGAATCACCGACTTGAGGCGGATATCCGGGAAGTCGGTGACCGCCAGCACATCCATCACACCCCATGCCTGATTCGCCACGTCCCCGACCAGGGAGCGGCCGATCGATTGCCGGACGCTGCTACGCGCGCCATCGCAGCCGACGACGTAGCGCGCTCGCACGATTTCCTCTTGCCCTTGACGGTCGGGCTCCGTTCGCTGCAGCGTGACCACCACCGGGTAATCGCCCGAATCTCCGATCTCGACGTTCTTGACGTAACGGTTGTAATGCGGCACCAGTCTGGAGGAGGACTCGCGCATGACCTGCAACAGGTAGTCGTGCACGCGTGCCTGGTTGACGATCACGTGCGGGAACTCGGACAAGCCGTCCTCGGTGTCCTGGATCCTTCCGCTGCGGACGATCTTCGTGCGGTCGTCGGAATCCGGACGCCAGAAGACCGTCTCGTTGACCCAGTACGCCTCCTCGAGCAGGCGCTGGGCGAACCCGAAGGCTTGGAACATCTCGACGGTGCGGCAGGCGATGCCGTCGGCTTGTCCAAGCTCGAGCGGGCCCGGCTTCCGCTCGACGATTCGGGTCTTGATGTCGGGGAAGGCGGCCAACTGTGCGGCGAGGACAAGGCCGGCGGGTCCGCAGCCGGCGATGAGCACGTCGACTTCGTCCGCAAGACCCTCCGACGCGCGCATTGCACCCGCGGCGGCCGGAAGCAGTTTCGGATCGCCGACCGTGTACCCGTTGAGGTAGAACTGCATGAGCGAACGGGTGACGCCTACTCCGGCTTGATGCCGATCTTCTTCACCAGCTCGGCGAAGCGCGGCACGTCCCGCTTGACGCTCGCCGCCATCGCCTCGGGCGTGCTGCCCACGATAACCAGCCCGGCGTCCGCGAGCCTCTCCGCCACCGCGGGATCGGCAAGCGCTTTCTTCAGCTCCGCGTTGAGCCTGGCCACGATGGGTGCCGGCGTGTGCGCGGGTGCAAGCAACGCGAAGTAAGTCGGTACGAGGATGTCGTCGCTGGCACCGGCCTCGGTCATCGTGGGCACGCCGGGCAGCACCGCGAAGCGCTTGTCCGACCCGACCGCGAGCGCGCGCAGGCGGCCGTCCTTGATGAAGCCCTGCACGGCCGGCACAGCGGCAATCGTCACGCCGACGTCGCCCGCCACCGCGGCCTGCGCCGCCGGTGACGCACCCTTGTACGGCACGTGCAGCATGTCGGTGCCCATCTTCTGGTTGAACGCCTCGAGATTGAGCTGCGCCATGCTGCCGATGCCGAAGCTCGCGTAACTGAGCGTGCCCGGCTTCGACTTCGACAGTGCGACGAGCTCCTGCACCGTGCTCACGTTGAGCTTCGGATTCACGACCAATACGTAGGGGCCGTCCGTGGCGATGCCGATGTAGCTGAAGTCCTTGAGCGGGTCGTACGGCAGCTTCTGGTACAGGCTCGGATTGACCGTGAGCGAGCCGCGGTCGGTGAGGAGCAGCGTGTAGCCGTCCGGCGGTGCTTTCGACGCGAGGTCGTCGCCGAGCACACCGTTGGCGCCGGGCTTGTTGTCGACCACGATCGTCTGGCCCAGCGACTCGCCCATCTTCTGGGCGAGCGTGCGTGCGGTGAGGTCGGAAGCGCCGCCAGGTGCGAACGGAACGATGAGACGAATCGTCCTGGTCGGGTACGCCGGCGCCTGGGCAAGAGCGAGCGGGACGGCCAGGAGCGCCGTCAGGAGCGCGACAACAAGTTTGGACTTTTCCACGATTGCTCCTTTTGGATTACGCGATCGGTCCGACTTCCGCCGTCCATAGATTCCAGGAACGCATCATCGTGCCTTCCATCATCCGCGTCGCCTTCTCCGCTTCCTCCTCGTTGAGAAAGCCCGGTTCGCCGAGGGTACAAGCCTGAAGCTGAAGCTTGGCGTTCATCTCAGTATAGATGGCGCGATACACGACCTGCTCGACCGAGTCGCCCACAACCGTACAGCCGTGACCCCGCATGAGCACGACGGATTCCGCGCCCAATGCGTGGGCCAGCGCGACGCCGAGAGGGCGGTCGCGCACCAGCAGGTCTGTATTGCCGCCCGCTTCCCGGATTTCGAAGAATGCCGACGCGGAGCCAATGAACGCGCTCATGTGGTAGATCGGACGCAGCGGCTTGCGGGTTGCGCCGAACGGAATCACACTCGGCGAATGATTGTGAACGACGGCTTGCACATCCGGACGGGCGCGATAGATTTCACCGTGAATAAAGCGTTCGAGGTACGGTGTCCTGGAATCCCCGTCCTGCGCAGTGCCGTCCAGGTCGAAACGCATGATGTCGTCGGCCCTGACGCTGGCGGGCGCCAGACTTCGGGACAGCAGGAAGCCCCCTTCTGGCGTGGGCATGCGAACGCTGACGTGACCAAAGCCATCGACGATGCCGTGCCGAGCCAGTATGCGGTTGGCGAAGACCAGCTTCTCGACGAGCAGGGCATCAGCATGAACCGGCATGTGATTTCTTTCGGAATGAGAATTCGAAGACTGACGACACAAGTCGAACTGCGCGATCGTTATCGCGATTCGCGGCTTCATTATATCGACGCCGTCGACACCGCCGCAGCACGGAGGTCTTGCTCGTCGACGATGGACATGCTGCTGCGCGCTGCGTTAGTCGCATTTCTCGTCTTTCCTTGCCTACCCGCCCGCGCCGAAAGACCGCCGCCGGAGCAGGTTGCGATTCCGGCGTCCGGGCGATCGAACTCGCCTGTCCCACTTGTGGGGTTCGTGTTTCGACCGTCCGATGGCGGTCCCCATCCTTCGGTCGTCATGCTCCACGGCTGCGGCGGCGCTTACGCAGCGCTCGCATGGCCGCGCGCGCAACGCTCGCGCGTCTTCCTTTCACCCCGATGCGCCGCTTCTCGTACTCATCGGTGAGGCGGACGACTGGACTCCGGCCGCGCCATGCGTCGCGCTCGGGTCGGCGGTTGCCGCGCGCGGCGAACCCATGCAAGTCGTCACCTATCCTGATACCTACCACGATTTCGACAATCCCGGGATCACGCGAGCTCGGGTGCGCACCGAGGTCCCGAATGGCGTCAATCCCGGTCACGGCGTGACCACGGCACCGAATGCTCAAGCGCGCGAGAACGCGAAGACGCGCGTGCTGGAGTTCTTTGCGGAGCACGACAAGCCTTTGCCGTGAACAGTAGGATTCTGAACATGTCCATCCGTCTTTGCCGCGCCGGGCGGTTGTTTCCGCTCCTGCTGATCGCGTCGTGCGAAACAATATCGCCCGCATCGACCATTACATCGGCGCCAAGTCCAATATTCGAGCAGCATACCTGCACTATCCCCAACGTCGACGCGACATTGGCGCGCGAATGCGCTGCGGGACCGTGCGCGTACCCCGTGACTACGCGCATCCTGACGGTCCGAGCTTCGCGCTTTCGGTGGTCGTGATCGACAGCGAGCAGAAGCCCGCATTACCCGACCCGGTCGTCTATATTAACGGCGGTCCCGGCGAGCCGATCACCGTCTATGCCGGTGCGCAGGCGAAAACGCCGTATGCGTCGGGACGCGATCTGGTGTTGATCGATCAGCGCGGCACTGGCGGCTCGGAGCCACGGATTTGCCCGGCCATGGACCGGAAATTATTGGACGTCACTCTCTCGCTGGGGGCGGACGGTGGCGTTTCCGCAGCGGATGCCCGACGCGCGGCCTTCGACGCCTGTCGCCGGGAAGCATTGTCGCGTGGGATCGATCTTTCAAACTTTGGTACTCGGGTTACGGCGAACGATTTCGAAAGCGTGCGACGTGCGTTGAACATTGCCCGTTGGAACCTGTATGGTGAGTCCTACGGTACGGATGTCGCGATGACGCTTGCGGCGCTGCATCCCGCGACGGTCCGCTCCATGATCCTCGATTCGATATACCCGCCGGACGCTCCGCGTCCGTTGCGCGCGACAAGCGTGGCGGCTGCGCGGAAAGCATTTTTCGCGTTGTGCGATAGCGATCCCCACTGCTTTGCAGTGTCCGGCGATCTAGCGCGTGCCTACAATGAAGCGAAAGCCCAACTCGCTCGAGAGCCATTGATCCTGACCCGTCCGCCGGGATCCAAATGGCCGAACGATCGATTCGTCCTGACGGCCGCGGCGTTCGAACTCGTCGTCGCGAACTTGCTCTACTACCGCAATGCCTATCCGACGGTGCCACTTGTGATCATGTGGGCCAGGAATGGCGCGCGCGAGCCGCTCGCTTCCGTCACCGCGAAGCTCTATGAGGCTGCGCTCACGCGCCAGGTTGCCACTACCACCGCGGTGGAATGCAGAGACCGGCCGCATTTTCGTGGCGCAACGCCCGCACCCGACGACATCTTTGCCGGGCTTTCCGGGATCTGCGATACCTGGGCGCCCCTTGGCCCCCCGCTGCTCATACCAGCCGCGTCGACAGTGCCGACGTTGATCCTGGCTGGGGCAATTGACCCGGTTGCCGAACCACACGAAAGCCGTCGCATCGCAGAGATCATCGGCAGCAACGCGCAATGGATCGAATTCCCTGAGGTCGGGCATAACGTGCGCGCCTTTTCTCCTTGCGCACGACGGATCGTCGCGGACTTCATCGCGCAACCTCAGGGCGCACTTGATGACAGCTGTGCACTTCATCCGTTACCGCTTCAGTTTAGCAAGACGCCACGGCAGCAATAGCGCGGTCGTCGACTCAGCCTTGCGGACATCAAATCACGGCGCGCGCCCGGGGACTACGATGCGGCCAGTCTCTTGGGCTTGGCCGCATTGCGACGCCCCTGCCCACGGGGTGCGAATCATCAATTGACACCGTTAGCCGCGAAAGCGTCCTTTGCCTTCGATGACGTCAAGAACTTGATGAAATCTTCCGCTGTCTCGCGCTGCGAGGCGTTCGTCATGAGCACAGCGGTGTAGGTGAGATAGTTCTGCAGATCACCGGGCAATGCACCGAGCAGCTTTATGCCGGGCGTCGTTGCGATGAGCGGCATCGTTCCGGCGACAAAGTCGTTGCCTTTGCCCTTCAACACAGGATCAAAGATTCCATTTGGCGGCGTGCGCACGATCTTGGGCTTGAGGCTTTCGGCAATTCCCAGCTTCTCAAGGGCCTTCGCGAACGTATTTCCCGACACGACCTTGTTGAAGACAAGGGTGTCTGCGCCAAGCAAGACGTTCTTGAGCTTTTCCGGAGTCGAAATGTCATACGCCGGACCGCTGCTGCGGTTGCCGAGGCCAACACCGACGCGACCAATAATCGGTCGGTCTCCAGCGCTGACCTTGCCCGCCCGCGCAAGCTCCTCGACAAAGTCCGGCTGCACAATAACTACGTCCGCGGCTTCACCGTCTTCAATTCTCTTCTTCACAGCAGGCGACGGATCGAATACCAGGTTCACTTGATTATGCGTTTCCTGGCGAAATAGATCGGCGACCTTGGTCAAAGCTGGCTGAAGGGGACTGTCACTGAGGACCTTGATAGCACCGGCGTGAGCGGTTGCGGCGAATGCAGCGAATGCGCCCGCAAACACGGCATTCCGGACAAAGCGCCTGGGTTTTGCATACATTGGATTGGATCTCCTATGCTGACGATTTAATGAGAGGCACTTACGCGAATCGACCTACCATCCGTGCAAGCGGATACTGGCTAATCAGGTCTCCGCGGGGAATGCGGCCCACACCAGCCGGGACTTGCCGTTCAGGAGGCTCGCGGGGACGCAGCCCGCCAAGCAGGCGAGTTGGAAGATATTCGACCTGACTCCGGGCGACGCGCCGTGGGCTCGCAAAAGTCTCTGCACATAGCTCATTCTGCGCCAAGCCCGTCATCACGTCAGGAACGTACCCCGTTACCAGCAATACCCGATCGACGTTCGCGTCGCGACCACGAATTCGCTGCTCAGCTGTCATCTCCGGCGCGCGATCGGAGCGGAGCATGAAGGCGCTCGCGATTCCCTTGCGCCGCACCAGGTCCGGAATCAGCTCGCTCCTCAACCACGCGTCTAAGCGATCCTCCGCGCCTTGCGGGGCAGAATATCGCACGGTCACGCCGGTTGTTCCAAGGACGGTGCCGGCGCTGCTTTCCAGCCGGCAAAACCCCCGGACCATGCCTCGGTAGTGCGGCATCATCCGGCTGGTCCAGGGCGTGGGATTGTTGAGCCGTTCCAAATAAGGAGCGGAAGAGAGGATATCGATGTCGCGAACTTCATACACGACGAAATATCGCGGGCCCGGCGAACTGGAGACCCACCGTGAGCCCGGGCGAATCCAGGAATGCCCACTCTTTCCGGAAAGTGCTCGCGCGTGTGCCATTCGTCATGTTCCGCAATGTACTCTGGCTCGATATCGTACCAAAGCAGCATTGCGGCGCTTCCGCGTAGAGCCATTGGTCTTCCGGCCTAGTGAGAGGTACGCCCCGACGCACTCGGCTAGCCTGGCGAGCCCTGCCGGATCATCTCGATGATCGCCTGCGTTGCGATCCCATATCCGTCCGGCCCGAGCCCGGCGATGACGGCAGTTGCAATTTTCGAGACGTAGGAGTGGTGGTAGTGCTCCTCCCGCCGGTGGATGTTGGAAATGTGAAGCTCCACGATCGGTCCGGGGAACATCTTCAGCGCATCGAGAATCGCGATCGACGTAAACGAATAAGCAGCCGGGTTGATGATGATGCCGCTGCCTAGGTCAATGGCTTCGTGGATCCAATCGATCAACTGCGATTCGCTGTTCGTCTGCCTAAACTCAATGGGCTCGCCTCCGGCTCGGGTCCTGCATTGCGCCTCGACTTCCGCAAGCGTCACGTTGCCGTAGATGTGTGGCTCCCGTAGCCCAAGGCGATTCAGATTGGGACCGTTCAGGACGTAGATGGGTTTGGGGCTTGTCATAGGGGATTTCGGATCTGCCATGGGGATTGCTTATCCCTTGTAGCCCATGACCCGAGGAAGCCACAGCACTGTTTGTGGGACGAACGTGATGATCGCCAGAACCACTATCGCAACGAAAATGAACGGGCTTGCTTCACGGACAATCGACATCAGGGGCTTTTTGGTCATGTTGGCGACGACGAAGAGCAACAGACCAAAGGGGGGCGTGAGAAGTCCGATCATGATATTGACGACAACCACGACGCCGAAATGCACGAGATCGATGCCCAGTGCCTTGGCGGTCGGGATCAGGATCGGAACGATGACGAGGAGAATCGTGGTTCCCTCGAGCAGGCACCCAAGGAAAAGCAGTATAGCGTTGACCAAGCAGAAGATAACCGATTGGCAGTCAGCTGGAAAATCGCGATGAAGCGCTGCACCGAGAGCGGAACGTTTTCGATCGTGACCACGTAATTGAAGACCAATGCCCCGGCGATCAACATTCCGACCGAGGTCGTCGATTTTGCGCTGGAGAGCAGGACCGCGTACAGCTGCTTGAGCGAGATCGACCGGTAGATCAGCGCCGATGCCAATAGCGCGTACGCCGCCGCCGCCGCAGCGCCTTCGGTCGGCGTCATCACGCCGCCATAGATGCCAAACAGCAGCACAACCGGCAGCATCAGGGCAGGAAACGCATCCAGCGTGATGCGCGGGATCTCCCGCAGCGGAACCGGCGGCTCGACCGGATAATTTCTGCGGCGGGCGATGCACCGTGTTCATGATCATGAATGCCACGCCGAGCAGCAATCCCGGTATGACTCCGCCCAGGAAGAGATAGCCGATCGAAGTGTCGGAAACCAGCGCATACACGACCATCGGAATCGATGGCGGAATGATCGGTCCGATGATGGCCGCCGATGCGGTGATCGCGGCGGCGTACTCGATGGGATACTTTCCGTTGCGCGTCATCATTCCGATGATGATGCGGCCAATGCCGACGGCGTCCGCGATGGCAGAACCCGACATTCCCGCAAAAATGATGTTCGCGACCACGTTGACGTGACCGAGCCCGCCGCGGAATCGACCGACGAGCACAAGACAGAATTTCAGCAGCCGGTCGGTCAGGCTCCCGCTGTTCATCAAGTCGGCGGCGAGGATGAACAGCGGCACCGCCAACAGAACATAGCTGTTGAACAGACCATTCAGAATCTGCTCGCCCGCGGTCCCAAGGTCGAGACCGGCGATCAGGAGATAGAACACCGACGCGCAGATCATCGACAGGCCGATCGGCAAGCCCGAACAACGCGAGCGCGACCAGGACAATGATGCACAGCGTGAAATAGCTGGGCATCAGATGCCGCTCCCCGTCCTCGAGCACGTCCACCTCCGGCGATTCCCGGCCGCGAAACGCGTTCCAGGCGATCCAGCCATGCCTGACGATGCAGGCGACCGAAAAGATGACGTAGATGGAGTACAGGTAGTCGAAGCGCATTCCCAGATAGGCGGACTTCTCGCGCTTCATGAACAGCACGTAGTTCCAGGAGGCCGGCAGCGAAACGACGAACAGAACAACCAACGCCAGGCTGGAAATCACCGTGAACGTGCGACGAGTTCGCTCGGAGACCAGCCCGTAGACGATGTCGAATCGGATCTCGTCCTTGTCCGACAATATGAACGCCGCGCCCCAGAGCACCAGCCACACCCAGCAGAGGACCGTGACTTCATCGGTCCAGCCAAGCGGACGGTTCAGGACGTAGCGAAAGGCGATTTGCAGCAGGAAGGAGACGAACATGATCGCGATCAGCGCAACGATCACGTTCTCGGCCCGCCTTCTGAGCCATGACGATAGCGCTCCGCGAATTGCTCGACTTCGTTGGTTCCTTAGCGGCCGTCGACTCGCGCGGAGAGCCGCAGCCTGACGAACGATCGGCCGGTCCGGCCAGCCATTGCGGACAATGGCTGGCGACGCCGGTCACTGCACGGGAGTAACTTGCGTCTTGGCTACAGCGCGTTGATCCGCTCCAGCGCGCCCTTGGGCCACTCCTGGCCGTACTTGTCGAGATATTTCTTCTGGGCGAAGGTGCGGAACGCGTTGAGGTCGGGCGTGTAGACCTTCTTGCCGTCGGCCTTGAAGAAATCGAGGACCTCCTTTTCCTGCGCGCTGAACTTCACGACGTAGTCGTCGATCGCCTTCTCCGCGGCTGCCTGGAACGCCGCCTGTTGAGCCGCGGGCATTGCGTCCCAGATCTTGCTGCTGATGGACATCACGTCGTACCCGATGACGTGGCCCGTCAGGACGAATTGCGTCGTGACCTCGTAGAACTTCATGAGCTTGCTTGCAACCAGCGGATTGTCCTGGCCGTCGATTGCGCCCGTCTGCAGCGCCGTGTAGACCTCGGCGTACGCAACCGGCACCGGATTGGCACCGATGGATTCGCCGAGAAATTGCCAGTACTCACCAGGCGGCATCCGCAGCTTGATGCCTGCCATATCCGCGGGAGTCTTGATCTGACGGTCAGGCTTCAGATTGACGTTGCGCGATCCGAAATAGACGGGCGTGATGATCTGGATCCCGAGTTGGTCGCGGGCCATCTTGATGAACTCCCGCCCAACGTCGCTCTTGAACGTCTTCTTCAAGTGCGCGCGTCGCGAAACGAGATATGCCGAAGTCATCAGCGACCACGCGGGGATCTGCTTCGAGATGTCCGCAGGCGCGAGATTGACCATTTCGAGGTTGCCTCGCTGCAGGGCGATGAGTTCCGTTCCCTGCTTGAACAGCGTGTTTCCCCAATAGGGCTCGAAGTCGTAGCCATCCTTGATTGCAGCGGCAAATGACTTGTAGGCGTCGGCGCGCAAATCCTGTTCGGTGAACGCCGAGCTGAAACGCAACTTGGTCTTGGCCTGCGCTTGGGCATGCGGCAATGCGCCGAGCGCCAGCATCGATGCACCGGCCGCCAGCAACGAACGACGTGTGAGCTTGGTTTGCATGACTCCTCCGTTTTGATTCGGGGAAACGTGGCGGCAACCGGTAACCGTTGATGTCCGCCGCCAGCGGCCATTGGCGTCTTCGCCAGCGCAGCGATATTATGGCTGATCGTTCGGAGAATATCAATAGGCTCATACGATCGGAGGTAATGTCAGATGTCCAGTCACGCCATTAAGCCGGGCCGGCCGAAGGACAGCGCTCCGGGGCGAGCGATCGTCAGGCACCAGGACCAGGAAGCGCGCTGACGCGCCGGCCGACCATCCGCCCGTGGGCGAAACTGACCTATCGACGCGTTCGAGCCGACATCGTCTACGGACGCCTTGCGCCCGGCCAGAAATTGACGCTGGAACGGATGCGGAGCGCCTACGGCTCGGCTGTGAGCACGCTGCGCGAAATCTTCAACGGTCTCGCGTCCGAAGGGCTCATCACCGCGGAAGGCGCGCGCGGTTTCGAAGTCGCATCGATCTCTCCCGACAATCTGCGCGAGATCGCCGCCATGCGCCAGCTTCTCGAATGCGATGCGCTGCGCAGTTCGTTCGAGGCCGGGGACGTGGAGTGGGAGGGACGCGTCGTCGCGGCGCACCACAAGCTGGCGACACTGGAAAAGCGAATGGCCGCCGGGGACCGCTCCGAAGAGGAAGTCCTGCGGCGCTACGATTGGGAATTCCACAACGCGCTCATTTCCGCCTGCGGCTCGCGCCTTCTTCTCGACATGCACGCGGGCATCTATGACAAGTATCTGCGCTACCTGATGCTAGCGGCTGTATTTCGCGGGGAACCGGTCGCAGAAGAGCACCGCAAGCTGCTGGCATTGTGCGCTGGAACGCGATTGGCGCTCGGCTCAGGCGACGACGGTCACGCATATTCAGGACTGCGTCGCGCAGATGGTCTCCGGAGACTGGTGGCAAACCTGAATGCCAACCGCGACCAGAATCTTCCGGAGTGCCTGCAATGAATTCGCCCTTGGCAGCCCCCGGTTGCGTTTGGAATCCTCGGGGCGGCGTAGATGCCGGCCGAGCCGGGCAGCCTGGTCGGACAGCAATACAAGGTGTCCGAATGCTTCGTGTATCACATCAACACGGAAGGCAAGATAGACCTGATGAGGCAATACCTTGACGCCGGAAGCGTCTGGCGCCCAGCTCAAATAGGTCACGCGCTCTTCTTCAGCTTCTCGAATTGGCCGGCCTTGTAGGTTCCAGCCGGAGTCCTGAAAGCAATGTTCAACCTGTTCCAGCCGTTGATTGCCACGACGGCAAGAGTAAGGTCGGCGAGTTCCTGGTCGCTGAACTGCCCCCGCACCTGATCGAAAACTTCCGCGGAAACATGACCGTCTCGAATGTTGGTCGTAGCCTCCGCCCACGTCAGTGCCGCCCGCTCCCGTTCCGAGTAGAACGTAGTTTCACGCCACGCATCCAGGGAATATAGGCGCTGATCCGTCTCTCCCGCTGCCTTGAGGTCTTTCCAATGCATGTCGAGGCAAAATGCGCACCCGTTGATCTGGGATGCCCGGAGAGATATCAAATCGATGAGTTTCTTGTCGAGAGTCGACTTGGCGAGATATTCCCCGAACCCGTACATGACCTTGTAAGCGCCGGAATTGAGCTTGGCGACATTGATACGTGCGTCCATAAAAACCTCCAACCGAGCAGTGTCCGAATTCTTGGATTCAATCCCCATCTCCTTGGTTCCCAGGTATGCAAGTTTTCCGTTGCGTTTGAACACACGGGCGAAGCTCGATGTCCGAAGTCTTGGAACTGGACCCCGCTGCGTGCCGTCGCCTATGGCTACCTCGGGAATGCGCCGAAGATGCGCGCGGTGAACACAGCATGGGATTGCGGGCGTGAACGCGCCGTGAGCGGTTGGATCGAGGGGACAACGTCCTGAGACTTCACACTTAGATCGAGGATATTGGCGCAGCCTGCGCCTGGG
Organism: uncultured Pseudomonadota bacterium; assembly: GCA_963718905.1. GTDB lineage: Bacteria > Pseudomonadota > Gammaproteobacteria > Burkholderiales > Casimicrobiaceae > VBCG01. The sequence goes on along the minus strand of CAVRAF010000009.1, from coordinate 171,686 downwards.
CTGGCACAACTTCTTCCGCCACGGACGTGCCCACAGGTTGCGCGGGCAGCAGGTGAACGGCCTGCTCGACGAACTCCAAACGCACGCGATCGCCCGTCACAATGCGTCTGCCTCGCTGGAGCGAAGGTTCGACCGCAATGACAAGCATTACTCCGACGCGAATGCGATATTCGACCCGATCGCCCCGGTACTCGAGTTCCTCGACGATACCCGCCGGGCCACCGCCGGGCGTGACGGTTACGCGTAATGCCTCGGGCCGCACGAGCACCAGCACGTCGTTTGCCGGGCAGCGCTGGTTCGGCACGCAGATGCGATGATCGAGTGTCTCGACGGTGACATGGCTATCCGCGCGCGCCACCACCCGTCCTGGCAAAGCGTTGACCTGGCCGACGAAGTCGGCAGCGAAGAGACTCGCCGGCCGCACATAGATCTCCTCCGGGGTGCCGACCTGCTCCACGCGTCCGCTGTTCATGACCACGATGCGATCGGACAGACCCATGGCCTCGTCCTGATCGTGCGTGACATAAATGGACGTCGTCCCGAGGCGCTTCTGCAGGCGCCGCAACTCGCCGCGTACCTGCACGCGCAGCTTGGCGTCGAGGTTGGACAGCGGTTCATCGAACAGCAGCAGATCCGGCTGCATGACCAATGCCCGCGCGAGTGCGACGCGTTGCTGTTGGCCACCCGACAGTTGGCCCGGGAGGCGCCCCGCCATCGTTTCGAGGCCAACTGCCTTCAGCGCTGTCGGCACGTCGGAGCGCACGCGTTCGTCAGGGCATCTGCGGACACGCAGCGAATACGCGACGTTCTCGAAGACCGACATGTGGGGAAACAAGGCGTAATTCTGGAATACCATGCCGACGCGCCGACGATGCGGCGGCAGTGACTGGATCGACCGTCCGTCCACCAGGATTTCGCCTGCGTCGGCGCGCTCCAACCCGGCCAATATGCGCAGCACGGTGGTCTTGCCGCATCCGGAGGGACCGAGAAAAGTGACAAACTCCCCCGGTTCGATGCGCAGGTTGAAGTCGCTCACCGCGGCGACGCTGCGGCCGCCCGGCAGCATGAATGTCTTGGTCAGGCCGCGAATGTCGAGTGTCTTCGCTGGCTCTTGCATGTCTGTGCCCTATGCCTGCGCGCGCCAATCGTGACCCAACAGTCGCGGAACGCCGTGAATCACTGCGAGAACGAGCACGACCAGGATGATGCTCAGTGCGGCAGCTTCGCCGACATCGCCGCGGTCCATCTGCGACAGGATAGCCGGTGTCACGAGAGACCAGTGCGGAGACACCACGAAAATGACCGCGCTCAGCGTCGTGACGCTGCGGGTGAACGTAAAAATCATGCTCGCCACCAGCGCGGGACGCAGCAGCGGCAACAGCACCCGCATCAGCGTCTGGCCGTTTGTCGCCCCCATGCTCGTCGATGCCTCATCCAGGGATCGATGCAGCTGGTTCATCGCGATCACGCCCGAGCGAATCGAATAAGGAAGCGAGCGCATAGCGAACGCCATGACGATGATGAGCGCAGTTCCGGTCAGCAGCAACGGCCGGTGATTGAACGCGAGCGCGAATGCAAGCCCGATGACCGTGCCGGGGATGGCGAGCGGCAGGTTCGCCGCGATGTCGAGCACGTTGCGGCCGACGAACCGGGTGCGCGCGATATAGTACGCAGCCAGCACGCCGACGGCTGCAGTGACCGCGGACGCCGCCAGAGCGAGTTCGATCGTGTCGATCAGGGCATCGCGGGAATCGGTGACGGCGGCCGCGAAGTAACGTAACGTGATTGTGTTGTCGATCCCGAACAGCTTGGTAGTCGCCCCGGCGAGGACGGTCGCGTACTGCAACACGATAACCAGCGAGACGCTCCCGAGCAGCAACAGCGCCGCGGCCCTCACCATCGGGTGGGACACTTGCGGGTGATGCAGGGTGCCGCGACCGCCGATCGACGCGAATCCGGTCTTCGCTGCCAGTTGCTTATGCGCGAAGAACAACAGGAGAGCGGGCATGAGCAAGATCATCGCCAGCGCGGCACCCTTGGGCACGTCGTACATGCCGATGATGGTCTGGTAGATCTGCGAGCTCAGCACCTGGAAATCGCCGCCGAGCAGAAGCGGATTGCCGAGGTCCGCCAGCGAGTAACCGAACAACAACAGCGCAGCGCCCCCCAACCCGGGAATCAGCAAGGGAAGACTGACCGTAGTGAGGACTTTGCCCGGATGCGCGCCCATCGTGCTCGCCGCCTCTTCGAGCGAGGCATCGAGTCCGCGAAAGAGGTTCAGCAACAGCAGATATGCAAAGGGAAAGTACGACAGTAGCTGGGCGACGACCAGTCCCCGAAATCCATACAGGGCGGTGGTCTGCAGTCCGAGCACTTCGTGCGTGATCAGGCCGCGTCGGCCATAGAGCAGTATCAGGCTCAATGCCATCAGGATCGGTGGTGAGATCGTGGGCAGCAGCGCGACAAAATGCCATGCGCGCTTCCACGGCAACGCGACGCGCGTCATCGCATAGGCATAGAGCGTGGCTAACGCCGTGCCGAAGACTGCCACGGTGGCGCCAAGCCATACGGTGCTCCAGACTACCTGCCGAATGTGTGCGTCGCCAATCAGTCGCGCGAGCGTTTGCCACGACACGCGCCCTTCCACCAGGACGGCACGCGCAAGCAAGTTCCCCAGCGGATAGGCGACGAACGCCGCGACCAGCACCGCAACGATCGGGTAAGCGCATGCAAGAACCCACCCGCGGCCCGGGCGCGCAACGCCCGGGCCCACGGCAATGCTCGTCACGATATCTTGCGTCCCGCCAGGATGTCGTTGGTGAAGCGGTCGACGAGCTGCTGACGCACCGTGGTGCTGCCAGCCCAGTTGAAGTCGAAGTTGATCAGCTTGGCGCTTTGGTATGGCTTCACCAGATCGTGCACTTTCGCTTTCGGATTCGTCGGCACATCGAAGTATTCGGACGCCGCGAGCAACTCGACCGACTCCGGCGTGCATGCCCAGTCGATGAACTTCCTGGCTGAGGCGGCTTCGGGCGCGTCCTTCAGCATCACCATGCAGAACAGGTCGTATCCGGTGCCTTCCCTGGGCAGCGACATTTCAATGGGGAATCCCTTGTCGATGCTGCCCAGAATGTCATGCGCGAACAGGATGCCGACGCCCACTTCACCACGGCCAACGAGTTGCGTGGGCCCGATGCCCGAACGGGTGTATTGCGCGACATTGGCGTTGAAGCGCTTGACGTAGTCCCACCCCTTCTGCTCGCCCATGAGCTGCAGCACGGTGGTGAGGAACGTGTAACCCGTGCCCGAGGTCGAGGGGCTACCGAGACAGATCTGTCCTGCGAATTCCGGGCGGGTCAGATCCTCCCAGCTCTGCGGCGCCTTGAGGCCCTTTTCCGCAAGGAATTTCTTGTTCGACACGAAGCCGATGAAGTCGACGTCGGTGCCGGTCCAATAACCGTCCGGGTCCTTATACTTGTCTGGAATTTCTACAGCCGCAGGTGACTTGTAGGGGTCCAACAAGCCGTCGGCCTTGAGGGTCAGCATGGAGGGCAGTCCGATGCCGTAGAGGATGCTTGCCTGCGGCGCATTGCGTTCCGCGCGGATACGATTGATCGCTTCGCCGGCCGAGAGCCGCAGGAACGTTGGTTTGATTCCGCTCCTTTTCTCGAATCCCGCCGCGATGGCGGCGCACGTTTTTTCCGGCGGTCCCATGTATAGGGTCAACTTGCCGCCCGCTTGGGCGCGGGCCAAAAGCGGCAATCCCGAGGCTGCCCCGGCCAGCATCATGCCGGTGAATTGTCTGCGTGAAATCTTGTGCACTATTCCCTCCTTGAACATTTGTATTGTCGTCTGGAATAATGTAACGGGATGCCGCCGAGGTCAAGCGCCCGCATGCTGATCTTTGATCAGGCGGGCACGCGCATCGTGAGCTATCGGGAACCGAGCATCGCGCAACGAATGCGCGGCAAAGTCAAGACGCGCGGGTCCTTGCGGTTTTCGCGAATCGTAGAGTGTGCTCGAAGGATTCGACACCTGCCTGCGATCCAAGACCGGTCGCATTGAGGGCGGCGGTAGCCTGTGCGAGGCGCACGGTCGTTTCAATATCAAAGCCCTTGACGAGACCCACAGCAAAGCCCGCGTTAAAGGCGTCGCCACAGCCGCAAGTGCACTTCACGTGGATCTCGAAGGCGGGCATGCTGAACGAGACGCCGAAGCGGTCGTGGTAGTAAGCTCCCGCGCCGCCCAGTGTGAACACGCAAGCGTTGACGCCAAGGTCGAGGAAATACTTCGCTGCGTCGTCCATGTCGAGCAAGCCGCTAAGTGCCCGGGCCTCCTCGATCGAGGGCAGAAAATAATCCGTGTGGGGAAGAACACTGGCAACGGCCGGCATATCGTCGGGCGAGCCCGCAAAGACGTCTACTGTGGTGATGGCGCCGGCGCCCTTCGCCGCGCTAAGCACTTCGGCAGTCCGTCTCTTGTCCATCGCGTGCATTAGCCCTACGCCGCCGGCGTGGAATACCTTGGCGGAGATCACCTTCGGCAGCACTGCTTCGGTGACGAAGAAGTTGCCAGTGGCACCTGCCATGTGCAGCGCTGGACGGGATCCATCGGCCCGCGTGGTCACGATGGAAGAGGATGTCTTCCATTCATTCTTCCGCTGCATGGTCGAGGTGTCTACGCCAAAATGACGCAGGCGTTGGACCACCCAATCACCCATCAGGTCATCGCCGACACCACCTACGGCTAGCGTCTTCAGGCCCATTTTCGCAGCGGCGATCGCCGCAGTTCCCGCAGCCCCCGAAACAGCGAGCGTCAATTCTTCGATCGGATAGCAACCGCCGCCTGGCGGGACTTCCGTGAAGGGCCAACCGAGGCAATCGAACGTGTAGAAGCCCATCGACGTGTAATCGTATGTTGTCATTATCGGCTCGCTCTGGCCTTGCTCTCCTTGGGTACATCCCCATCGGAAGGGATCCTCAACAAGCAGGAGAAAATCGTATTGTGCACAATTCCTCCACGCACCACCCGGCAAGCTTCGTAGTCATTCACACTGAAGGTCGACCCAAAGCACGATGTCTGGAGCGCGTGAAATCGCTGCTGTCCGTTGGCAACGCCAACGGCCACCAATTGCTCGTTGATCCTGAGGTTCAGCAGTCGATGGCTCTATTCGGATTGCCCACGCTATTGCAGAGAAAATCTGAAATGGCGGAGCAGACGAAAATGGCCCGCATCGCTGCAGGCCACAGGTAGATTGGCTCCCCGACCAGGGGAATTGCGGAATAGAGTTCAGTGGCGGTTCCCTCCCATGGTGTCACGGTTGCCCGCGGCGACCCGGCTTGGATACCACCCGTCACGCGCCGATAACGCGCAGCCCGCTTGCCTTCGCGGCGACCGCCAATGCCACGTCGTGAGTTGCCATCGATAATTCCTTTCCTGCCTGCTCCTTCCACAGCAACGCCGTAGCAAGATGGATCGCATCTAGCGTTCCCAGTGCCGTCGGAAGCGGTTGCGCAGCGCGCGACAGAACCGGGTGTGTAATCTCCACGATCTCCATTGCCTCCAACAACCGGTACACCGCCTCCCTCTGTTCCGCGATCATCTCGTCGGCGAATCCTTGAGCCAAGCGCAACCGGTCCAGCGTGCGTAAACACTCAACCTCTGCAAGCGCCGAGGCGATGCCTTGCGTGACTCGGCCCCACTCTCTCAAAGCGTTGCGCTGACCAAGGACAACACGCAGCAATACCGACGAATCGAGGTAGGCGATCACCGATCGCCTTGCCGCTCTTCCATGAGCAGCTTTACGACGTCCCGGCGGAGCCGAAGGGGCGGCGGAAGAGGCACCCGTTGGAGTTTCGGCGCTCCCGGAAGCGGTGCCCGAAGTCTGAGGGAGCCATTGCCCACCTGCCACGGAACAATGCGCGCGATCGGCGTGTCCCGGTCCAGAATCGTCAACGAGCCGCCCGCCCGTACCTTGCGCAGATGCTCGCTCAGGCGGCTCTTCAAGTCGGCGATACGTATACCGGTCATGGTCACATGGTAGTCAGATCTAGTCATTATTGCAAGTGGGACGAACAGATCCGCGACCGGCAAGCTGACGGAGCACAATGGGACAAGAGGGGGCAAGCCGGCGTCGAAGCCGCCCTTGCCGCGAGCCTGATGGAAGGCTGCGCGCCAGGCATCGTAGAGTTGCGCGCCCGTCATCCGATTCGGGTCGTCCGGCAACGCCACGCCGCGGATGCTGGCCAACTCGTCGGCGGCCTCGCCCCAAGCGCAGGGGACGGCTGTCGACCGGATTTCGAATGGGCGGCACACTCTTGAGAGACACCGCGGTTGCGCGCAAATCGCCCTCAGTCAAAGTTACTGAGGCTGTGTCGATGGCCTCGGCCATCATGAGATTTCGCGGCGTGCGGCAGGCGACGCAATGCGCGAGGCCGCGCGCGAGGTAGCGACCGCGATTCCAGCCCGCATCCTTCGCGGCATCGGGCGCAAACGGCGCGGGATCCAGAAATAGCAGATTCCACGCAGCCACGGAAAACCGGAGACAGGATGTCTCATATCACGAGCCGCGCCATCTCGTCGTCGTAGATGATGACCGCGAGCATCCTGATCGGTAGCTTGATCAGCCTCTCGGGACCATGCGGAACCTTGCCGCGGAAGGTCAGCGAATCCCCGGGCGAAAGCAGGTAACTCGACTTGCCGTGGCGGTAGCGCAAGCGTCCTTCGAGCAGGTAGATGAACTCGATCCCGGGGTGCTCGAAGCCGGGAAAGATCTCGCTCTTGTTGGTGAGCGTGACCAGGAAAGGCTCGAACACGCGGCGCGGGCCGCGCTCGATCGCGAGCAGGTGATATGTGTGGCCGCGGCGCGTGCCACGACGCACGACTTCGGGCGCATGTCCGCTCTTGACGTGCTGTGCCCCGCCCTCCTCGGAGGTGAAGCCAGTGAACAGGCTGGCGAGAGGCGTGCCGAGGGCACTCGCCAGTCCCACGAGGGTGTCGAGACTGGCCGACGTCTGGCTGTTCTCGATCTTGCTCAGCATGCCAGTGCTGATGTGCGCCTTGCGCGCTATCTCCGCAATCGTCAGGTTCTGTTGCCGCCGGAGCCCGCGGACGACTTGTCCGATGTGGCGCTCGAGGTTTCGCAGATTGTCGGTCGATCCCCCCGGCGCTATGCGGTCCGACATTCGGTCCCTGGAATCCAATTGGTTCCGGCCAGCGGCACGCGTGCCATCGCTGCCGCCTCCACGGTCAGCGCAACGAGGTCTTCTCGCTCGAGATGATGGACGTTCTGCTTGCCGCAGGCGCGCGCGATGGTCGTCAGCTCCATCGTCATTGTCTTCAGGTAGTTCCTGACGCGGCGCGCACCGACCGGAGGCTCGAGGCGCTGCTCGAGCACGGGATCCTGTGTGGTTACGCCGACCGGACAGCTTCCGGTATGGCAGTGATGGCAATGTCCCGGCGCCGTGCCGAGCTTTGCGTAGTCTTCCACGGCCGAGAAACGCTGCCCGTCCTGAACGTACCATCCGCTGTTGCACCCGAGCGCCATGAGCATCCCCTGCCCGATCGACACCGCGTCCGCGCCCATCGCCAGCGCCTTTGCGACGTCGGCCCCCGTGCGAATTCCGCCGGAAACCACGAGCTGTACGACACCCGCGAGGTTCAACTCTTCCAGCGCTTCGACTGCCTGTCGCACCGCAGCCAGCGTCGGCACGCCGACGTTCTCGATGAAGACGGTTTGCGTCGCCGCCGTGCCTCCTTGCATCCCGTCGACGACGACGACGTCGGCTCCGGCGATGGCGGCCAGCTTCACATCGTTGAAAGTCCGTGTTGCGCCGATCTTGACGTAGATCGGTTTCTCCCAATCGGTGATCTCGCGCAGCTCGCGAATCTTGATGACCAGGTCATCCGGGCCGGTCCAATCGGGGTGGCGGCAAGCCGAGCGCTGATCCACGCCTTCCGGCAAGTGCCGCATGCGCGCGACGCGGGGGTTGATCTTCTGCCCGAGCAGCATTCCGCCACCGCCCGGCTTCGCGCCTTGGCCGATGACGATCTCGATCGCATCGGCGCGGCGCACGTCGTCCGGATTGAAGCCATAGCGAGACGGCAGGCATTGATACACGAGCTTCTTCGACGACTGCCGCTCCTCCTGCGTCATGCCTCCATCGCCGGTGGTCGTGGATGTTCCCATATCGGTGGCCGCCGTCCCGAGCGCCTGCTTCACATTGGCCGACAGCGCGCCAAAGCTCATCCCCGCGATGGTGATGGGGATCGCGAGCTCGATGGGCTTCGTCGCGAAGCGGCTTCCCAGCACCGTCTTCGTCTCGCAGCGCTCGCGATAGCCTTCCAGCGGATACCTCGACAGCGACGCGGCGAGGAACAGGAGGTCGTCGAAGTGCGGAAGCCTGCGCTTCGAACCCAGGCCGCGGATCTCGTACAGCCCGTGCGCGGCCGCGCGCTGGATGTAGTCGATCGTCCCTTGCCCATAAAGCGCGCTCTCTTCCAGGAATGGCGAATCCCCGGAGTGATGTGGTTGTGTCATCAGTACTCCTGGTTCGCGTCGGCGTTCCAGTGATAGAGGCTCCGCATCGACGCCACGCGGCGGAATTCCTTCGGATCGTGATCGAGCCGCGCGGCTTCCAGGAGCTCCGCGACCGCCGCGTAATCGCGATCGGACATCGGCTCCTCGTGCGCATCGGCGCCGAGCGACTTGATCCTGCCCCGGATGTAGATGACGGCCTCGTACAGCGAGTCCCCGAGCGCATCGCCCGCGTCGCCGCAGATCACCAGCCGGCCCTCCTGCGCCATGAACGCCGCAAAATCGCCAACGCTGCCCGCGACGACGATGTCGGCCCCCTTGAGCGAGATGCCGCAACGCAACGACGCGTCGCCGTCGATCACCAGCAGTCCGCCCTGCGCGGAGGCCCCAGCAGCCACCGACGCGAAACCCTTCACATGCACCTGGCCCGACATCATGTTCTCGGCGACGCCCGGACCGGCGTTGCCGCGCACGGTCACGCGCGCATGCTGGTTCATTCCGGCCGCGTAGTAACCGGCGTGGCCGTCGATCTCGATGTCGATCGGCGCGTCGACACCTACGGCGATGCTGTGCGCGCCGTCCGGATTCTTCACCATCACGCGCAGGTCGCCTCCGGGCAGCTCGTGGTGCAGGAATTGGTTGAGCTCCCGCAGCGTCTGGACGGCCAGGTCGAACGTGACGCTCGCCGTCGAAGCGTTTGCATCGGACGCGGCCTCGGTGGTATCGAGCATCACGCTCGCCATAGATAGATCTGCTCGGGCTTGGGCTCGAAGATGTGCGCGTGCCTGACGCCCGGGAGTTTGGCGAGCGAGCGGAATTCCGACGAGATCGCGACGTAGTCGTCCGTTTCTGCGACGATCGCCGGCTTGCACGAGAACGCATCGCGAACCAGCGCCAGCTCGTCGCGAGTCCCCATCAGGAAGGTATAGAAGCCGTCGAGCTCGTCGAAGCCCTTTTCGAGCGCCGTGGCAAGTCCGTCGCCTTCGCGCATCCGCCACTCGAGGAAGCGGCAAGCGGCTTCCGTGTCGTTGTCGGTTTCGAACTTGATGCCCAGCGGCTCGAGCTTGCGCCGCACGCTGTACGGATTCGACAGCGAGCCGTTGTGCACGAGGCAGAAATCCTCGCCGGCGGTGAACGGATGCGCGCGCTCCGGCGTCACCGCCGTCTCCGTCGCCATTCGCGTGTGCCCGACGACGTGCGAGCCCGTGAGCTGGGAAAACGCGTACCGCCGCGCAACTTCGGCGGGTGCGCCGGTGTCCTTGTAGAGGTCGATGGATCGGCCCACCGACAACACGTGGATTCGCGGGTAGCTCCGCCCGAGCCACGCCCTCACCTCGGAAGGCGATGCCGCACTCTCGAGAACCGCGTGGTTGTCGTGCGCACTGATGGAGGTGTCCCTTCCCAGCTCGCGCATCGCTGCCTGCGCGAAATCCGTCCACGACACGATCTCGGAGCCGGAGTACACGCTGAATTTGCGGCGCGCTTCCTGAACTGGCTGACCGAATACAGCCAACCCGGCGGATTCAGGTCCGCGTTCGCTCATTCCGATCAGTATCGGCAGCGTCAGCTCGCCCAGCTGATCGCGCAGCTTCGGGTTCTTGACCAGCAATCCGACAATCCCGCACATAGCCCGTGCCTGTTCTCAGTAGAACTCGAGATAGCGATTCGTTTCCCAGGCCGATACGTGCCGCGAATACTCGACCCATTCCATCCGCTTCAGCTTGATGAATTCCTGCGCGAGGTTTTCTCCGATCGCTGCACGCAGCACCGAGTCGGCAGAGAACGCGTCGATCGCCTCGTTGAGGCTTTGCGGCAGGATGGGAATTCCCCGTTCCGCGACCTGTTCCGGCGTCAGGTCATAGAGGTTCGTGTTATTCGGCTCGCCCGGGTCGAGCTCGCGCTTCACGCCGTCGAGGCCGGCGGCGATGATTCCGGCCGTCGTCAGGTACGGGTTGCAGGAGCCGTCGGGCAACCGCAGCTCGATGCGTCCGCCTGGAATCCGGACCATCGCTGTGCGATTGTTGTCGCCATAAGTGACGTAGGCCGGTGCCCAGGTTGCCCCGGAAAGCGCGCGGCCGACGACGAGGCGCTTGTACGAATTGATCGACGGCGCCGCGAGCGCGGTCAGCCCACGGGCGTGCTGGAGAATGCCGCCGAGAAAGTGGTAGCCGAGCTTCGACAAGCCCATCCCCCGCCGGTCCTTTTCGTCGTGGAAGAGGTTCTTCTGCTCCTTGCTGCCAACCGAAATGTGAAAGTGCGATCCGGTCCCGGTGCGATTCGAGAACGGCTTCGGCATGAATGTGCAGATCATCCCCATCGAATGCGCTATCTCGGATGCCGCCATCTTGAACAGCGTGTAGTTGTCTGCCGTCACCAGGCAGTCGCGATAGGCAAAGTTGACCTCGAACTGGCCATTGGAATCCTCGTGATCGATCTGGTAGACATCGAGTCCCGCTGCAAGCAGCGCGCCGACGAGCTTGCCGATGAACTCGCTGCCGCGGACGAGGCCCTTGTAGTCGTAGCAGGGCTTGTCGAGCGTATCGGTCGAGTCGACCGGCGCGAGCGAGCCATCCGGTTTCCGCTCGAGCAGCATGAACTCCGGCTCGATCCCGGTGTACATCGTCCAGCCGAGCGCTTCGAGCTTCGCCAGTTGTGCCTGCAATGCGACGCGCGGACAGTACTCGTACGGTTTGCCATGGACGTGACCGTCGCACGCGATGCGCGCGTAGCCCGGCATCCACGGAAGCAAAGTCAACGTCGACGGATCGCCGACCGCCATGTATTCGGGGCCATGCGGTCCCATACCCAGGCCCCAGATCGCGAACCCGGCAAAGCCTGCTCCGGTCGTCAGGAGATCCTCGAAATGCGCGACCGGGACACACTTCGCTTTCGCCGAGCCGTGAATGTCTACGAACTGCGCCAGGACGAATCTGATCTCGTGTTGACCGAGAAACTTCCGTGCCTCATCGACCGTCATTTCCGCCTCGTTCGCCAGGGCGCGACCGGACCTCCGCCCGAAGATTCTGTTTCACCGTAGGAACTGTTTTTTCATGCCCGAATGATGCGGCAAGCGCCCAGCGAACGCAATCCAGGCCGCCTGCGATGCCGGCGACCGCAGCGTTCGTGAGGCCATCTACGCAGCGCCGGCGAGAACCTGACCGTCGGCAGCGACTCAGACGTTTGCGCAAGGCGCTGCAGCCGCATTCAATCCGGTTCGTACCATCATTGATCAGTGCGTCGAGGTGAGTGTGCTCCGTCTTGCGCAGCCCAGGAAGGCTGCAGAAGTGGCCGTCACCAACCTCTTCGCAAGATTGAATCTGCCCGATCCTTTTCGCCTAAGGCATGCGCTATCCCGATCAGGTCTCGGGCGGTCAGCTGCAACGAGCCATGACGGCCATGGCGATGGCGCCCGTATCGATATCGAGACGTCGCCACCGGAAATCCTCAAGGCGGAAGGCCTGACTGTTTTCTACGATGGAGTTCCCGCGCTTTCCAACGCCTCTTTTCTCGTTCGCGCAGGGCAGACGGTCGCGGTTGTCGGCGAGTCAGGGAGTGGAAAGACCACGCTCGGCCCCCTCATTGCTGGATTACAGCCCAAGGCGTCCGGAGATAGCAGGTGGCACGGGATGAAGCTGCCCCTCGACTACAAGGCGCGGCGGAAGGAAGAATTACGCAAGATACAGCTCATCTATCAGATGCCGGACACGGCTCTCAATCCCAAGCACAGGATCAAGGAAATCCTCGCGCGCGTCTTCAGTTTCTACTTCGGCTGCGACGCACAGGAGCGCGACAGAAGATCTCGGGAGCAGAAAAGAGCGTAGCGCCTATACCTGCAGGCCGTGGAGTCGTCCGCGCGGGTAGTCGGGCCCAACGGCGCGCCTGGACGCGGTCGCCTTCATCTACCAAGAATATTACCGAAACGCAAAGCGACCGGCCGAAATCCGCATGGATATTGGCTCCCCGACCAGGGCCCGAACCTGGGGCCTGCGGATTGACAGTCCGATTGGGTAGACGTCGATTTTGCGCGATGGCGCGCGGAGTTACGTCACTTCGATGGGGTCCCGAATTGGGGAGATTCGCCAAGATCGCGCGGACTACGGCGACCGCGGGTGATTTACCCCAGTAAACGGCGCCGCCAATCGCCCGAAGCATCCGCGTTTCCGATTCGTCCGGGAAATCGCAGCTTCCGCCACCTCCGCTCGGTCGCGACAGTATCGGGGCGCGCAAAGGCGGGGACGCCTCCCAAGCCGATAGCCCCGATAGCATCGCGACATCTGCGCATCGCCCAGCTCCAAGCCCCTGAAGCGCCGCCTTTGGCGCGAAAACTGCTTCTCTGTCTGTCTGGTAGCCATTGGGGGCACGAGCATGGGTGGAAAAACGTCCTTTCTGGATGCGCTTCGCAACGAGTATGAAACGGTCCAGCACTCTCCAACCGCCTATGAGGCCGTCGAGGAATACAAGGTTATTGACGCTCGAATGCGCAAGTCCTTTCGATGGCTTGAAAAGGCAATTACCTATCTCAACACCATCAAGTCGCCGATCCAGCATCGCTTCAACCTGGGACATGGAATCGGCTTCGAATCACCTCGTTTCGAGCGCGGCACGGTCGGGCAGCACACGCAGAACATGCGAGGCTTTTCCGTTATCGATGAAATCAATCTCTACTATCAAATCTGCGTTTCGAAGCCGATTACTGCGGAGATGTGGGCGATGGACGCAGAGCTTGCGAAGAAGGAGCTCGAAAGAGCCAACCTAAAGTTCGCGATCCGACGCATACAAGATGGCGACGGAACCGTCCGGCGATGCATGGTGACAGTGGCGCCGGAAATTCCTGCCGCAGTAGTCTTCAGAGCCGATTATCAAACGGGCACCATTACCACTACTCTCGTGAATGCTGATCGTTTCGATCGCGTTAGCTTTGCGTTCCAAAGCAATGCCATCAAGGAGCAGATCCTCGAGGATTTGCTTAAGTTCATCCTCGGAATGGATCGCGCCTTTCTTCACCACTCTCGGTTAGCGGGCATCCAGGGGCAGCCGACTTAGCGCTGCGGCGCCGCGGGCCGTCGTGGTAAGGCCGCACCATGGATCTCCGCTTTCGCCGCACTCCCCGGACAGACCTTGCGCCGACCCTCGCCGCGGCGCGCGTCTAGCGTCGCGCCGCTTTCGCCTTGCTGCGCCGGCGTAGTTGGCGCAGCGACAGCGCGTGCAGCAGGATCGAGCTTGGCACCACGAAAGCAGGGGTCAGCACACCCGGATAAGCGCCGGCGCCGATGCTCGACACATCCGGGACGATCAGCTGGAAGCGGCCGGGCGAAGTGATTAGGCCGAGAGTGATCGCGACGGCGAAGTCGGCGAGGCCGAAAATGTTCCAGGCTATCGCTGCCCTACGTCCCTGAGCTGTGCCTGTCGCCGCAGCGATCGCCGCGGGCACAGCGAACAGGCCGGTCAGCACGTCGCCAATTCCCGCCGGCAACGCGAACACGCCGGGCAGCGCTCCGCGCAGCGAAGCAGCGAGCGCCCAGCTGCCGAATACGCGGTAGAGCTGAAGCGCGACGAGCCAGCTCGCCGGCATCGCATCAAGCACCTGCCCCACCCGTTTCGACAACAGCAGCAGCGGCGTGCCGATGATCACTGGCAGGAAAATCGCCAGCGGCAGCACCGGTAGGGGTGAGGCGTCCGTGCGGAAAACGCCATTGATTGCCGCGCTCCAGGCGACGGCGAACCAGAGCGTATCCGGAATGAAGATCGCCAACCAGGTCGCGCGGCGTTGATCTGGCGTCAGGCTCGTGTGTTCGAGGCCGAGCCACAATCCCAGCGCGATGAGCCCGTGGGCCGCGAGCTGGTGGGTCGTGGTCGGAACGCCGCTGGCCGGGATCGCCGGCCATCTGTAGATCATCAGTATCCACAGCGTCGTGAGCGGCGCAAACCAGAGCAGGCTGCGCCAAGCGATACTCGACGGAACCATAGCAGTTGAAACCGTTTCGGTGGTCATCGACGGTATTCCATTTGAGCCTCGCGCTCTTTGCTAGCGCTCAGGGATTGGCCATGAGTAAGCGGAGCGGCAAAAGTGGACCGACTGCGATGTACTCGTGGTCCATAAGGTTCTGTTTGGCCAGCGGTAGGCCGTCCATAATCGCCTGCGCCTCGGCGACATCCCTGGTATCCAGCAAGAGGACGACTCCGCGCCCATCCGCGCGCGAATACCATTCACGAATCTGCCCATTGAGATAGAGCTGCACCGTCTGCCGGATTTCAACTGGCATGACGGCCATCACTTGTTCGCGTGTGACGCCCGCCTTCACGGTAAGGATGACCATCACCCCAGTGGTGGTGGGCGAGGCGGCTTGTGCTTGAGCAGCAGATGGATGCGTCATTGAAGTAGCGCCTATCAGAGTTAGGGTAAGTGCCAAGATGACGTTACGGATTGCTTTCATCGATCTCGTTTCTCCAATCACGGCGGTAACCTTTGTCCTTTGAGATACCCAGGACGCTAGCGATACTGGGCATCGAGTTTCTCCTTGGAAGCGATGTCGTGTCCGCGTGCGCCAGCTCAGACGACGGGGCGGCCGGCATTTTGTAGTCCCACCTCTGCTGCTTGCCGGCTCGGTCGACGCGCCATCAAATAGAATGCAGCGAAGTGAGTGATCATCAGTAGCGGCACGTAGAGGATCGGGATCGCGTATAGGGCGCCAAACTCCCCTGCATGTGCTGGAAGGTCCAGCTGGATGGCGTGGTAATAGTCGCCGATGAGATCGGCCGCCCCCACGATATTGAAGGCGACGACGAACAGCCAAAAAAGCGGACGTATCCTGACAGTCAAAAGCGCCAGGATGGCAAGCAGCCCGGTCGCGAAGTCACCGTAAGCGGCGAAGTCGGCGAAACCGGTCGGCAGATTGCCGGCAACGCCCGGAAGGATGAAGACCAGCCCGAAGAAGCGAAAGCTGTGCAAGGTAGCGATAGCGCGCTGCGCTTCGATCCGGTCCATCGCCTTGAGTCTTGGCCAGATGTACACACCGAAGCAGAGCAGCCATACGACATAACCCAGCACGAGGTGCACGTTAAAAAGGGTTTCCGGTGACATGGCGTCTCCTATCAGATGCAGATTCATGTTGCCCCGAGCACGGTACCGTGCGGTACCACGTGGAGTGCATTATATGGTACTATTGGGTACCATTGTCAAGGGGGTGTCTGTGAGAAGAATAAAAGCTTCGGCAAGCCCTCCGTCGGCTGAAGACGGAGACCCGATGCGCAAGCGCATCCTCGGCGCTGCGTTCAAACTGTTTGTGGAAAAGGGTTATGCGGGCACGAGCACGCTGGAGGTCGCGACCTGCGCCAAGGTGTCGAAGCGCGACCTCTACGCCAGTGTCGGCAACAAGCAAGCGATGCTCGTCGCCGGCATCACGGGGCGAACGGCGAAGATGCAACTGCGGCCCGAGCTGCCTGTTCCGCGCGGCCGACAGGAACTGGCTTCGATCCTCAACGCCTACGCGACGAGACTAATGGCCGAGGTTTCTCATCAAACCGTGATCGCGACGTTTCGGCTTGCGATCGGCGAGGCGACACGTTCGCCGGAAATCGCGCAAGCCCTGGAAGCCGCAGGACGCAATCCCTCTCGGGACGCGCTGACCGATCTGTTCGCCAGCGCCCAATCCGCGCGCGTGATCGGCGCAGGGGATCCGTCCGAGATGGCAACTCAGTACCTTGGACTTCTGTGGGAAGGTCTGATGGTGAGCCTACTCCTCGGAGTGGCCTCGACGCCGAAAGAGGATGAGATCAAGCGTCGCGCAGGCAGAGCGACCAGCGCGTTTCTGCAGCTTCATGCGCGCGCCGGCACAAGCTGACGACAAACGCTTCGTGCAGAGCCTTCGAGAAAATGCTTCTTGGCCGCCTCGGCGACCGACGTGCGGTCAGACTCACGTAGGATGGCTACGATCTGTTCATCGGAAAATCGGCTCTTGCGCATGGGCTCCTCACTGGCTCAGGTCACGACATATACGCCACGAGACAGCAGTCAAAGACTGCGCCTGGCTGCGCGATTCCAGGAGCGTTTCCATGATCAGCTGGTTGAATTCCACCGGCAGGATCAAACCAATGTCGCGCAGCTATAGAGCAATATTCACGACGGTGACTTGAAATACACTCGTCACTTTGTCGATAAGACGGACTGAACGATGAAGATCCGGATCCTAGGTGCGGGCCCGGCTGGCTTGTACTTCGCGGCACTGATGAAGCGCCTTGACCCGTCGCACGATATCGCGATCTTCGATCGCAACCCGCGCGACGCGACTTGGGGCTTCGGCGTGGTGTTCTCCGACCGCGCCCTCGAGTTCCTGCGGGCCGACGACGAGGCGCTGTACCAGTACCTGACGCCGCATCTGGAAAACTGGCCAAACATTACCATCGTCCATAACGACACGGCGATTCCAATCGCCGACAACGGGTTCGCTTCCATCGGTCGCCTCGAGTTGCTGACGCTTCTGTACGACTATGTCGAGCGGCTCGGCGTGAAGCTGCATTTCGGCGCCGAGATCACGACGTTGGGACAAATGGGCAGAGCCGATCTCGTCGTCGGGGCGAACGGAGCATTTTCGTGGATCCGCAGCGAGAACGAGGACAGGTTTGGCACCACGACAGACTGGGGCCACAACAAATTCATCTGGTACGGCAGCACCAAGGCCTTCGACAGCCTGACGCTAACGTTTCGCGAGACGGACCTCGGCGTGTTCTGCGCTCATCACTACCGTTACCATCCCGACCGCAGCACCTTCCTGGTCGAGGTCGAAGCCGCCACCTGGCGGCGCGCAGGCTTCGAGTCCATGAGCCCTGACGACACGATCCGCTACTGCGAGCGAGTCTTCGCGAAGGACTTGGATAGGCATCGGATCATCTCGAACAATTCGCGGTGGCGCAATTTTCCGGTGATCTGGAACGAGCGCTGGAGCTTCGAGAATGTCGTGCTGCTGGGCGATGCGTTGCGCACTGCGCACTTCTCGATCGGCTCGGGCACGCGCCTGGCGATGGAGGATTCCGTCGCATTGCTCAAGGCCTTCAGGGCAGTCGGGGCGGAGGACGTCCGCGGCGCGCTGGCGTTATTCCAGCAAGAGCGCCTGCCACCGATGAGGAAGATTTGGGAAGCGGCGAACGCGAGCCTGCGCTGGTACGAGGACATGAACCGTCTCGTTCGGGCGCTCAGGCCGGTCGAGTTCGCTCACAGTTACATGACGCGCACCGGTCGCGTCGATCACGCTGAAGTCAGGCGTCGGGATCCGAAGCTGGCGGCGGCCTATGAGGCATTGCACCCGGACGTCCTTGCCTGAAGGAAGCCGATCGTGATCAATTTGCGGCGCAAGCAGGGAATCCACGAAGTGCCTTCATCCGCGGTACGCTGAGAGCACAGCGACGAGTGCCATGGAAGGCTTTGTCGGCTGGCCGGAGGACCTGGCAGCGCACTACCGCGCGAGCGGACTGTGGGAAGGGCTGACCATCGGTGAGATGTTTGCGCGCACCGCGCGTCGCTCGCCGGACAAGGTCGCCCTAGTGCAAATGGAGCAGCGTCTGACCTACGGCGAACTGCTCGCGCGCTCGAGGGACCGCGCCGCCCGCCTCGCCGGTCTTGGCCTGCGGTCCGGCGATCTCGTGCTGATGCAGTTGCCGAACACCATCGAGTTCGTCGTCAGCTACCTCGCGGTCAACATGATCGGAGTCATTCCGGTGATGGCTCTGCGCGCGCATCGCCAAGCCGAGGTGCGGCATTTCCTGCGCGCATCCGGTGCAACGGCCTATCTGATACCCGATGTCGTGGGTGGCTTTGACTTCCGGGTCATGGCCCGGGAAATGCAGGCCGAGTTCCCCGAGCTGAAGCATGTGTTCGTGGAAGGCGAACCGGCCCCGGGCCAACTGGCGCTGGCCAGCCTGCCCGATGCGCGGGCTCCGGTGAATGGGCCCCGGCCGGCCGACGTATCGACGATGCTTCTGTCGGGCGGCACAACGTCGCTTTCGAAGCTGATCCCGCGCACACACGACGATTACGTGCTCAACGCACGTCTGTGCGGCGCCGCAGGGGGCTTCACCGACCGCACGGTGCTCATGGCCATCCTGCCGTTGGGGCATAACTACAACCTGGCATCGCCGGGTATGCTGGGTGCGTTCTACTATGGCGGTACGGTAGTGATCGCACCCGGCACAGGCGTCGACGAAGTCTTCTCGCTGGTGCAGCGGGAGCGGGTCACGGTGATCGCCGCGGTCGTGCCGCTGATAACGACGTGGCTGAACTCCGAAGCGTTATCAGCATACGATCTGTCATCGCTCGCGGTCGTGCAGAACGGTGGCGCGCGCCTTGCGCCGGAGTTGCGCCGCCGCCTCCGACAGCAACTCGACTGCACGCCGCAGGAAATCTACGGTACGGCCGAGGGTCTCATCAACATGACTCGTCTCGGCGATCCGGACGAGCTGCTGCTCGAAAGTTCGGGCGCGCCGGTGTGCGACGAGGACGAGATCATGGTCATCGACGACGCCGGCGGCGAAGTGGCCGACGGCGAAGCGGGCGAGCTTGTCACTCGCGGGCCCTACACGATCCGCGCCTACTACAACGCACCCGGCAAGAACGCCGAGGCCTTCCTGCCCGGAGGCTGGTACCGGATGGGCGACGTCGTCCGACGTCGCGGCCGTTACGTGTATACCGAGGGTCGGCGCAAGGACATGATCAATCGCGGCGGCGAAAAGATCAGCTGCGAGGAGATCGAGAGCCTCATTCTCGGACATCCGAGCGTCAAGTCCGCGGTGCTGGTCGGCATGCCCGACCCCGTCTTCGGCGAGAAAGCCTGTGCGTGCGTGGTCACACTGCCCGGCGAAACGCTGGCCTTCGCCGACCTGATCGCGTTTCTGCGCGAAAGGCAGATCGCGTCGTTCAAGCTGCCAGAGCGGCTGGAATTGTTCCACGAACTACCGGTGAGCCCGGTCGGAAAGATTCTCAAGCGTCAATTGCGTGAGACGATTGTCGAGCGGCTCGCGCACGAGCGCGCTGCGTCCACCAAGGCTTGACCCAACAAGTTCTCGAACCCAAGGAGGCCTCGCATGCAACCTGAAATCGTTAAGTTGCGCACAAGCGACCAAAGATCTCGCATGGATGCAATACTGACCCCTGAGTGGTCGCGAACACCAAGCGCGGAATTTCGGATCAAATAGAAACGGCCCGCATCGCTGCGGGCCGCATGTAACTTGGCTCCCCGACCACGCCAATACTGGGCACTGGGTCTTCCGGCTTTCGGTCTCGGCGATTACGTGCACCAGGGCGGCTCGTAAATCGGAGGAGCAGCCGGAATCAACGTCCGCGCAGAGACAGTCCGGCCGTCATCACAACAACGACCCCCAGGAACGCAGTCGTTAGGGTTGACAGCGCGGGCACAGGAACGGTAACTGCTGGTGAAGCGGGCATTTGCGTAATGAACATGCGCTGGCTGCTAAATACACCGAGTTGATTCAAGTTCAAATCGAATGTGGCAGTATTGTTGAAAAACCCCACCGCGACAACTAACTTGCGATCGTTTGAAAGAAGCAAGTCATCCCCGTAAAACGATGTGATCAACTCGACGTGTCCAGTTGCTCCGTTGAGTCGCATAAGCGGATGTGGCGGCCCTAAACAACATTCTCCCCCCATCGCGACGAAGATGCGGTTGGTCGGTGGATCAAATTCCACCCCACGAAGGTCAATGAAGTCGATGTTGTCAGGAGTAATCGTTCGCACAAGCGACCCGGCTGTCGTGACCTCGTCAAGTCGTTGACCAGAGAGAACAAGAAGATTGCCAGATGGAAGACCCTTGACGTCGAAGACTCGATCATCAGTGGGGCTGTATACGTAAGCTGGATTCGGCGAACCCGGTGTGAATGCTTCGAGAAAAAAGTCGGCAGCGACGAAAAACTGTCCGTTGGTGGCGAATGCGATCTTGCCGTACGTCACGTTCCCAGCGATGTGGCCCGCGCTACTGTACGTATTCTGAATCGTCCCTGTCGAGTCCAGAACAAGAACGTCGAATCCACCGTCGGTAATCGCGACCACGTAGAGCATCCCGTCGGGTCCGAAACACAGACCCCTCAATCCTAACGTGTAGGAAGCTGGCAAGGTGATCGAATCAACGGAGACTCCGCTGGCTGTCATTTCGTTGACCGTGTTGGAGAATGCGTCGGTCGTGTAGAAATGCCCCGGTACGAAGCCGAAGGCGTCAGCCGCCGTTGGGATCACTAGCAACGACGCGAGCACCGCTGCGCATGTACCGACGAACTTCCACGCGTTCTTCAAGTCAGACTCCGCTTGGTTGTCGATCTGGGTTTCGCGAGTGTCCTACGACGGATTCAAAGGTACCAGAAGTGCCGGCCTTCGCCGCCTACCTCACGGGTGGCCACGCCGGCGGGAAGTCCGGTTGAAGGGCCTGCAATATCGTGGGCCCCGTTCAAGTAACACGGGGCCCTCTGAATACATCGGAGGATAACCCCGGCCGAATCCAGACTTGGATTGACATTCTGAGTGTGCTGCGGTAGTCTACTACACCCGACTCTTAGTCCGAGGCCGACATGGACGATCAGAAGTTGATGGCGATTATCAACCGCGCCATCGACAATTTCCATGGCGACTCGTCCCAGCTCGAAAGCGCGATCGGGGCGTTGATCCTCGGCCAGCATGTCGGCTGGAAGGTGCTGATGCTGATTCACAGTCGGACTACACTCAAGAAGTATAGCGAACACTTAGGCGTGCCCGACATCCGGACCTTGATGCCCCCGACCGGCCCGCTTTCTCATCGCTCGCTCGCCTGGAAGGTGGTCGAAAACACGAAGAACTTCTGGAAGGTCGTGCGGGGCGAGATGGGTGGGGTTAAATCGACACACCTGGAGCGGTAGCGACGGTCAATTATAGTAGTACTTGACAGTCTACTATCGGGACGAATACAGTCCGAGAATGGACTGCTCCGCTAGCGATCAAGCGCCATCTCGGCCACCGCATACCGCGCTGCTCGCCGGACACGACACGCTGGTGTGCGGGTACTACCTGCGCGCCGACCCCGGTTCGGACATAGACTGGGCGAGCCTCCTCGCGAAACGTGAGGCGTTGCGTAACTCCTGCAGGCGCGATCCCGAGGTCGTAGCTCTTGGCGATTCAGAATTTCTGCTGCATCCCTACGGCAGCGCCTCCGGCTATCCGCTGGTGTTTACCGGACCGGATTCCAAAATCGAATGCGGCGAGTTCAACCGACCGTCGTTCTATGTGACGTTTCGCAGTGAGGCGTTGTGGCGTCACTCGGCCGCGGGTGTGCATGCCCGGTTCCTAGCATGGGCACCAAGCGCACGTCTGGCCGTTGAGCGGCCTGAGACGGTATCGCGGGTTGACTGGTCTTTCGACTATCACCTCCCGGTTGTCGATTTCGACGAGTCGCACTTCGTGTCGGTCGCCAGCAAGGATTCCAAGCACCGCGAAGGCGGCCGCATCCAAACGCTCACCTTTGGTCGGGGTGATGTGGTGTTGCGGGTGTACGACAAGATCGCGGAAATCGAGCAGCAGAGTCATAAGACGTGGCTTTTGGAGCTCTGGGGTGGTGTTTGCGAGGACGTGTGGCGGATCGAATGGCAAGCGCGAAAGTTGCTGTTGCGGCAGTTCGGCATTCGCACCTTCGATGATTTGGTCGAGCGCCAGGGAGATGTCCTGCGCTACCTCGCGAGCGAACACACGACATTGCGGGTACCGAGCGGCGACAGCAATCGCTCGCGGTGGCCTTTGCATCCATGGTGGCAAGACCTCCAGCAGCGGATCGGCGAGATGGATTCGCTCGGCGCGCAACGAACCGACACCTTAGCGTCGGCGCTTGATGAACGGCTGATGCGGTCCCTTATCAGTGTTTACGGCTATTTGAAACGGATCGCGGCGATCCACGTCATGCAGCAAGGCCGATGCGATGTCGTCACACTGGCGTTGCTCCTGGCCGAGCTTCGGACGCAGCTGCAGCGTATCCATGATCCGTTGATGTGGAACGACGATGTGCGCAAGCGTATCGATGAAATGCGCCTCGGGCCATGGTAGTGATTGACCAGGTGATTCGCGAGCTGCTGAATCTTCGTAAGCGGCGCCTGTTGCTGTTTGCCGAGGCGGCGCTGCCGCTGACGCAATTCGTTGCGTTTCGTAAGCTGCTGCTGTGTGAGCTTGGCGAGAAGGGTTTGGAGCAGGACCTGGTGCGGGTCGTAGCCGAAATTCGGCAAAAGGAGCGGTATGGCGTGGGCGGGAACATACATGCAGGAAAGGAGGTGCCCCATGGGTGAACAGCCATTCCGAATATCGCGCGTCACTGACGTTCGTACCCGAGTTTGACCCGGAGAAGCCCACTGTTGCCGAGATGTCGTTGATTGAATCGATCATTCCGGAACTGATGACCGCGCTGCTTGATGTAGCGCGACAAGACGAGGACTAACGCCATGGCGGTTGCGCTCTATGCACGGGTCTCGACGAGCAAGCAGGCCGAGAAGGACCTCTCGATTCCCGATCAGCTGCGGCAGATGCGGGATTGGTGCAAACAGCGAGGCCTCGCGGTGGGCGCGGAGTATGTCGAACCAGGGGCATCGGCAACCGATGATCGGCGGTCGGTGTTTCAGCAGATGATTGCGGAGGCGACGCTGGAACCCTCCCCGTTCGACGCCATCATCGTTCATAGTCGCTCGCGGTTTTTCCGCGATTTGTTCGAATGCCTGCGCTACGAGCGCCTCCTCAAGCGTGCGGGCGTTCGGGTTCTTTCGATCACGCAGCAGACCAGCGACGATCCTTCAGGGAGATGGCGAGCAAGATTTTTAGCCTGTTCGACGAATACCAGAGCAAGGAGAACGGCAAGCACACCTTGCGGGCCATGCAGGAGAACGCGCGGCAAGGCTTCTTCAACGGGTCGAGGCCGCCTTTCGGCTACCGCACCGTTGAGACAGAAGCGACCGGCAACAAGGGCCACAAGAAGAAGCGCCTGGCCGTTGATCCGTCCGAGTCGGCCATCATCGAGCAGATTTTTCGCCTGTATCTGTACGGGCTCGATGGTGTCGAGACGGGCGCCAAGACCATCGCCGCACACCTCAACGAACGTGGTGTAAGCCAGCGCGGCCACCGCTGGACCCGTACACGCGTGCATTCGGTGCTGTCGAACGTGACGTATGCGGGAACGTACCGGTTCAATTGCCATGACGCGCGGAATCGCCGCTGCAAACCGGAGGCGGAGTGGGTGACCGTGCCAATAGAGGCCGTGATCGACGAAGGCACGTTCGCACGTGCGGCGGCGCGCAGGCGCAGCCGGGCGCCGGCGCAGGTGCCACCGCGCATTGTCAACTCACCTACCCTGCTGACTGGTCTTCTGAAGTGCGGGACGTGTGGTGCCGGCATGACCCTCGCCACGGGCAAGGGTGGCCGGTACCGTTACTACAAGTGCAACACGCGGATCGGCCAGGGACGCACACTGTGCACGGCGCGCAGCATTCCCATGGAGAAGCTCGATGCGACGGTGCGGCAGGCGCTGGCGGATCGCGTGTTCACGCCGAAGCGCGTACGCGTCATGCTCGCTGAGCTCCGAGCAAAGCTCAAAGCTGGACGCAGCAACGAAGACGAGCGGCTACGCGTCTTGAAGCACGAGCTCGACAGCATCAAGACGGCGCTGGATCGCCTCTACGAAGCGGTCGAGAAGGGTCATTTGCCGCAGGACGCCAGCTTGCAGGATCGTGTCCGCAAGCATCAGACGCGACGCCAAGACATCCTGCTCGAAATGGGCGGGTTGCGACGACGGGCAGAGCTTCCTCTAAAGACCATCGGGGCGCGGCAGGTCGATGCGTTCGCTCGCGTTCTGCGCGATAAGCTGCTCGGCAACAAGGCCTTCGCCAAGCAATATCTCCGGATGCTCGTCACGGAGATTAGAGTCGACGGTGAGCAGTTGTGCGTCACCGGTAGCAACGCAGCGCTGGCCCTGGCCGTTGCGCAAACAAATACGGACGCTCGCGCAGGAGTGCCCACTTTTGGACCGGATTGGCTCCCCGACCAGGGCTCGAACCTGGGACCTGCGGATTAACAGTCCGTCGCTCTACCAACTGAGCTATCGGGGAACGGGAGACGCGCCGTCGCTGTTGTTTCACTGACGGCGCGGCGCGCATTTTATCACGCCGCCGCGCACGCGCTTTCATGGCGCGTCCGCGCGAATCCCAGTGGTTACGGCACCGGAGGTCGTGCCGGATTGACGCCCGGCTTCGGTTCGCGCTTGATCGTGTCGGGCGCGCGCATCGACATGTCGGAGGGGAAATGCGGCGCCGCAAGCCGGAGGTAGTGGAACATCGACCACAGCGTCAGGATCGCGGCGACCCACAACGCAAACGTGCCAAGCAGCGGCGTCGAAATGCCCGGGATCACGTTTTCCCACAGCAGCAGCGCGATGAGCGCCGTCATTTGAGCAACCGTCTTGATCTTGCCGATGAGTGCGACCGCGACGTTGCGCCCGCGACCGAGTTGCGCCATCCATTCGCGCAACGCCGAGATCGCGATTTCGCGGCCGATGATGATGATCGCGAGGTAGGCTTCCGCGCGCCCCAATTCGACAAGCAGGATCAGCGCTGCGGCGACCATCAGCTTGTCGGCAACGGGATCGAGGAATGCGCCGAAGGCGCTGGTCTCGCCCCAGCGGCGCGCGAGATAGCCGTCGAACCAATCGGTGATGGCGCCTAGCGCAAATATGCTCATCCCGATCCAGTTGCGCATGACCGGCGACAGCCACTCGTCGGGCGCGTAATACACGCCAACGAACACCGGGATCAGCACGATCCGCAGCCACGTCAGGGCGGTTGGGAAGTTCGGCACCATCGGGGTTCTATTTCCGCGCGCGTCTCACCGCGAACGTCGTAATTCTACTCTGACGATTGCCGCCTTCATCGATGCGTCAATGCAGCAGCGCATAGATCCGCTCCGCCAATGCGCGCGAGATCCCCGGTACGCGCGCGATGTCCTCGGCACTCGCCGACTGCATCCCTTTCAGGCCGCCGAAATGCGCGAGGAGCGCCTGCCGCCGCTTGACGCCGACGCCGCCGATTTCCTGCAATGACGACGTGTTGCGTTTCTTCGCGCGGCGCGCGCGGTGACCCTGGATCGCGAAGCGATGCGCTTCGTCGCGGATCTGCTGCAGCAGATGCAGGCCGGGGTGATCCGATGGCAGGTTCAGGACTGCATCGCGTCCGGGAAACACGATGTCCTCCAGTCCCGGCTTGCGCTCGGGACCTTTCGCGATCCCGATCAGCGGCGTCTGATGCAGGCCCTGCTCGGCCAGGACTTCCGCGGCGACATTGACTTGTCCCCGACCGCCGTCGATCACCAGCAGATCGGGCGCGGGATATTCGCCGGCGACGATCCGCGCGCAGCGCCTGCTCAACGCCTCGCGCATCGCCGCATAGTCGTCCCCGCCCTGCGCCGGCGTCACGTTGAAGCGGCGATATTCAGCCGTCTGCATCGCGAGCCGGTCGAATATCACACACGACGCGACGGCTGCCTCGCCCATCGTGTGCGAAACGTCGAAGCACTCGATCCGCTGCGTCGACGCCGGCAATTGGAGCGCTTCCTGCAAGGCGGCGAGCCGGTCTTCCTGCGTGGCCTTCTGGGCGAGCTTCTGCCGGATCGCGAGCGACGCGTTCTGCGTCGCCATCGTCAGCCACACGCGCCGCTCGCCGCCCGGATTGGTGACGACCTCGACCTTGCGCCCCGATTGCATCGTCAGCGCTTCGGCGAGCGTATCGGCGTCCTGCGCCTGCGGCGCGATCAATGTGGGGGGTACCGGCCGCTCGAGGTAGTGTTGCGTGACAAACGCGGTGACGACATCCGTTTCGTCACCGGTCTCGGCTCGACGCGGAAAGAAGGTCCGGTCGCCGACGTGCCGCCCGCCGCGGACCATGACGGCGTTGACGGCGAACAGGTTGCCTTCGTGGACCGCGGCAATGACATCGATGTCGCCGGCCGTCGCGCTTTCGACGAACTGCCGCGACTGGAGCTGCTGCAGGCGTGCGATCTTGTCACGGGTGCGCGCCGCGCGCTCGAAGTCGAGCGCAACCGCCGCGTCGTCCATCTGGCGCTTGAGCTGCGCCAGGACTTCGTCGGTCTTCCCCTGCAGGAACAGCACGGCCGCATGTACATCGTCGTGGTAATCGGCTTCGGAAATCAGGCCGACGCAAGGTGCGGTGCACCGCTCGATCTGGTGCAGCATGCACGGCCGCGAACGGTTTGCGAACACGGTGTTCTCGCACGTGCGCAGCTGAAACACCTTCTGCAGCAGCGCCATTCCCTCGCGTACCGCGCCCGCGCTCGGAAACGGCCCGAAATAGCGGTGCCTGCGGTCGAGCGCGCCGCGATGAAACCGGAGTTGCGGGTACGGATCGCCGGACAGGCACACGTACGGATAACTCTTGTCGTCGCGGAACAGAATGTTGTAGCGCGGCTCGAGTGCCTTGATCAGGTTGTTTTCGAGCAGCAGCGCCTCGCCTTCCGAGCGCACGGCAGTGGTTTCGACGCGCGCCACCTGCGCGATCATCGCCGCGATGCGCGGCTCGTGACCGCTCTTCTGGAAGTAGCTCGCGACGCGCTTCTTGAGATCGCGCGCCTTGCCCACGTAGAGCGCTCCATCCGCGGCGTCGAACATCCGATAGACACCCGGCAGATGCGGCAGCGACGCAATCAGCTCGCGCGCGTCGAAGCGCGTCACGCCGGCCTGGGCGTCGACGGTGCGGCGATTGAGTCGTGAAACCTTGGTCATGAATGCTGGGCGGATCGCCCAAGATGCGCGGCGATCGCGTCGAACACGGAACGGAACATCGCGCGCGTCAGGCGGCCGGTGTTGGTGTTGTAACGGCTGCAATGATAGCTGTCGAAGAGCGCCATGCCGCTTGCCAATGGATGGCGCGCACCATGCGCGAACCGATGGCCGCTGCGGCGCAAGCGCAGCGCCACGAGCGCCGCGTCGTGCGCAATGCGGCCAAGCGCCAGCACCGCGCTACCCGGCGGAAGCGTTGCCAGGTCGGCCGCCAGGTAATCGTTGCAGGCGCGCACTTCGGACGGCAGCGGCTTGTTCCCGGGCGGCAGGCACTTCACCGAATTGTTGATCCGGCAATCGTGCAGCGTCATGGGATCGGCGCTTGTCCGTGACCATGCGGACGACGCATAGCCATAGGCGTGCAGCGTTTCGTACAGCAGGATGCCTGCGAAATCGCCGGTAAAAGGTCGCCCCGTGGCGTTCGCGCCATGCATGCCGGGCGCAAGCCCGACGATCACGAGACGTGCGCCGGGATCGCCAAACGGCGGCACCGGCAGGCATCGATACGCCGGATAGGCGACGCGCACCTCATCGAGGAAGTTCGCCAGACGCGCACAACGGCGGCACGACGCGTCGTACATCGGCGTCGCGAGCGGTGGGTCTGGCACAATGGCAAGCTTTTTCAAGTCGTGAGGCGCCGTTCGTTGCCGATCATCCATGCTACCGCCTGAGGCGCGCCTCGAAGTCCGCAAGCGCGTGCCCGCCGCAAATCAGCGCAAGCCGCCGTTGCTCTTCGTCCACGGCGGCTTTTGCGACGCATGGTGCTGGGAGCCGTATTTTCTCCCGTGGTTCGCGGCACGGGGTTATCCCGCTTACGCACTGAGCCTGCGCGGCCACGGCGCGAGCGGCGGCGGCGACTCGCTGTTCGTCGCCGGACTCGATGACTATGAAACCGACGTCGAGCACGTCGCCGGGACGCTGAAGACGCCGCCGGTGCTCATCGGTCATTCGATGGGCGCGGCGATCGTCGAGCGAATCGTCGCCAAGCGGCCCGTACGCGGCGCGGCGCTGCTCGCGCCGGTGCCGCCGTCCGGATTGCTGCCGATCGCCGCGCGCCTCGCCGCCTCGCATCCCGATTACCTGATGCAGATGGGCGGCATCGATCCGTCCCGCCTGTCAGCCAACGTGCTGCAGGCGTTGCGACCGTTCTACTTCAGCGCCAACGCTTCCGCGAAGATCCTGGCGGAAGTCGCGCAGCACCTGAATCCGGAATCCCCGCGTGCGCTGCTCGATCTCTCACTGCGGCTCCATTGGGCATTGCCGCAGAAAGACCACCGGCCGGTGTTCGTGATGGGCGCCGAAGGCGACCTGATCTCTTCGCCGGATGATGTGAGGGCGACCGCGCAACATCACAACGTCAAGGCGACGATTTTACCGGGACTCGCGCACCTGCTGATGCTGGAGCCCGAGTGGGAAGTGGCAGCGAAAGCGCTGGAAGGCTGGGTCCGCACCCGATACGGTCTGAAACGGGGTCAGAGCTGTAAGGCGCCGAGTGGAATGGCACGCGAAAGCGCAAGGCTGGGTCCTACGCTCGATTGAAATCGGGTCAGTGCGGTCGCTTCTTGAAGAATGCGACGAATTCGTCCGCTGGCAGCGGCTTGCTGACCCAGTAACCCTGGAAGCAATGGCAGCCGCGGACGTCGAGGAACTCGAGTTGCGCGCGCGTGCCCACGCCCTCGGCAACGACCTTGAGTCCAAGGCCGCGCGCGAGGCCGATGATTGCCTCGGTGATCGCCGCGTCGCCCGGATCGGTTTCCAGATCCGCGATGAACGAGATGTCGATCTTCAGCGTGTCGATCGGGAAATGCTTCAAGTGCGTAAGCGACGAATAGCCGGTGCCGAAGTCGTCGATCGCCACGGTGAAGCCTTCGCCACGCAGTTGGTGCAGGACCTTGCGAATCGCGTCGAGATCGTGCATCAGGCTCGTTTCCGTCACTTCGAGCTCGAGCCATGACGGCTCGCAGCCTTCGCCGCGGACGATCTCGGTAATGCGCTGCGCGAGATCCTCGCGATAGAACTGCTTGGCCGACAGGTTCACCGAGATCGTGAGCGGCATGCGCCCCTTGCGCCACTTGACGCATTGCGCGGCGGCGGTCTTGAGCACCCAGTCACCCAGGGCGTGAATCAGGCCGGATTCCTCGGCCAGCGGAATGAACACCTGCGGCGGCACGACACCGTGGTCGGGGTCGGTCCACCGCAACAGCGCCTCGGCGCCGACGATCGCGCGATCGGTGATGCGCACAATCGGCTGATAGTGCAGCTTCAGCGCGTTGTCCTTCAGCGCGCCGCGCAGCGCCGTTTCGAGCGTGTGCTGGCGCAGCCGGCGCTCGGCGAGGTCGGCGTCCAGGAACTGATAGGTGTTGCGGCCGAGCTCCTTCGAGCGATACATCGCGACGTCAGCGTGCTTCATCAGCTCTTCCGGGTCGTCCGAATCGTCCGGGAACACCGAAATGCCGATCGACGACGTGACGTAGATGTCGTGATCTTCGATGCGGAATGGCTGGGCGATCGCATCCTGCAGCTTTTGCGCGATGCGGCCCAGCACTTGCGGCTCGTCGAAATCCTCGACGATCACCATGAACTCGTCGCCGCCGAGACGCGCCAGCAGATCCGTTTCGCGCAGCGCTTCGGCGAGCGCGCGGGTCACGTGCTTCAGGAGCTCGTCGCCGATCCGGTGGCCGAGCGTGTCGTTGACGTTCTTGAAGCGGTCGAGGTCGATGAACAGCACGCCGACGCGCCGGCCGCTGCGTCGTGCCTGCGCGATCGCCTGCGTAAGCCGCTCGTGCAGCATCAGCCGGTTGGGCAACCCGGTCAGCGCATCGCGCGTCGCCATGTACTGCAGCCGCTCTTCGGCCTGGATCCGCGAGCTCACGTCCTGCACGAACGACAGGATCGACACGACCTTGCCGTCTTCGCCGACCAGCGCCGAGTGGTACCACTCGCACCAGATCGTGTTGCCGTCCTTGCGATAGTTGCTCGTCAGCGCGGTTTCGCGCGGCTCGTGGCCGGACAGCAGGCGATTGATCAGACCGACCATCGCCTCCCCGTTGTCTTCGTGCAGCAGTGGATTGTCCGTGATCGGCATGCCGAGCATCGACTCGCTGTCCCATCCGAAAATGACTTCCGCCTGCGGCGACCAGCGCACCAGCTTCAGGTCGCGATCCCATTCCAGCACCGCGAGCGGCGTGTTGCTGATGTGCGACGACAGCATCCAGTTCGCGCGGCGCAGCGCATCCTCGTTCTTCTTCTGGTCGTGGATGTCGGTGTGCACGGCGTAGATGCCGATGACGTTGCCTTCGTTGTCACGGTGCGGCGCGTAGTGGATCGCTTCCCATTGCAATTCGCCGGATGGTTGCGGCAGGTTGAGCTCCGTCGAGACGACTTCGCCGGTCAGCACGCGATCGAGCAGCGGCCGCAGGAGCTCGAAGCGCGGCTCGCCGGCGATTTCCGCGATGGGCCGGCCGGTCATGTCATTGCGGCTCGCGCCCAGCCAGCGCTCGTTGTGGCCGTTCAGGAAGCGGTAGCGGTAGTCGCGATCGATGTACGACACGCGCGCCGGCACGTTGTCCATGATGAGCCGCAGCTCGCCTTCCGATGCGCGCAACGCTTCCTGCGCCTGCTTCAGGCCATGGATGTCGTTCATCAGCACGAACGCGCCGTGGACTTCGCCGGCTGGACCGGCGTCGGGCACCACGCGGATCGTCATCCAGCGTCGCGCGCCGTTCGCCCCGGACACGAGACGGTCGAACGCGGTCGACTCGCCTTCGAGCGCGCGCGACACCATCGCCTGCGCACTCTGGTAAATGTTGTGCCCGACGACATCGCGCAGACGCATGTCGCCGACCTGCTCGACCGTCAGCCCGAAGTACTGCAGGAATGTCCGATTGACGTAATGACAGCGCTCGTCGTGGTCGATGTACGCGACGGGCGCGGGCACGCCGTCCATGATCGCGCGAAGCTGCGATTCGCGCGCAGCCAGGGCGTCCTGCGCGATCTTCAGGTCGGTGATGTCGTGGCCGACGACGTACTCGCCGCGCACCGATCCGTCGAGATTCAGGTCCGGCACGCAGCGTGCGCGAATCCACCGGGTGCGGCCGACGACGTCGACCACCGCGCGCTCGTAGGTCAGCGCCTCGCCTTTCATCGTGCGCTCGCGGTCGGGCGTCAGCGCCTGCGATCCCTCGACGCCGAGCACTTCCTCCGGCTGCTTGCCGAGCACCTGGTCGTGGGTCAGCCCGTACAGATCGAGGAACGCCTCGTTGACGAACACGTAACGGCGGTCGGCATCGAGATAGACGACCGGTTCCGGAATGTTGTCGGTGAACAGGCGCAGCTGTTTCTCGCGCGCCGCCAGCTCCTGCTCGGTCTGCTTCAGATCGTGAATGTCGTATTCGGTGCAATAGAGGCCCCGCACCTTGCCCGTCGAATCGAGGTCGGGCGCCATGCGGCCGTGCATCCAGCGCCGCTGGCCGTTCGCGTTCTGGCCGATCCGCTCGTATTCGACGTGCTCGCCGGCCTGCGCGCGCTTCAGCACCGGACGCAGAAACGCCGCTACATCGGAGGCCATCACTTCGAACGGCGTCTTGCCGTAGATCTCGTCCTGCGGCTTGCACACCCAATTGGCGAACGCCTGGTTGACGAACGTGTAGTGCAGGCTCTTGTCCAGGTACGCGATCGGCCCGGAATGTTGTCCGCAAAGAGGCGCAGCTGCGACTGCTGCGATTTGAGCGCGTCGCGGACACGGACATCGTCCTCGATGTCGTTCCAGACGACGAAGGCGCCGCCGACGCGGCCGCCGACTTCGCGATCCGGGAACAGCGTCACGCGCACCCAGCGCAGTTCGCCCGACGCGCGCCGCTCGCGGCGCTCGTACGAGACGGTGGCGCCGGCGAATGCGCGCTCGATGTATCCCTGCATCTCGGTCAACGCGTCGGACGGGAGGAAATCGCCGAGCGCATGACCGAGCAGATCGTCCGCCGCCACGCCAATCCAGTCGGCGAAAGGCTTGTTGGCGAAACGCAGCCGTAGCTGCCGGTCGATGTGCAGGATCGGTAGCCCGACGCTGTCGGTGACGAGACGGAGCCGATGTTCCCGCTGGCCCGCTTCGAGCTCGAGCCGCTTCAGGTGATCGACGTCGCTGTAGGTCGCGAGGAAGCCACGTATGTGGCCCTGTTGGTTGCGATCGGGGTAGTAATCGACGCGAATCCAGATCGGCTGGCGCCCCGGCATCACGAGCTGCCACTCGTATCCGGTGCGCTCGCCGCCCAGCGCCGCTTCGATGTACGCGCGGTAGATCTGGTAGCTCTCGCGCCCTTGCACCTCGATGATTTCGCGTCCGAGGACCTCGTCGGACCGTTTGCCGAACCAGTCGAGCAGCGCCTTGTTGACGAAGCGGTAACGCTGGTTGCGATCGATGTACGCGAGCGGCGTGCCGAGCGCGTTCAGTTTTCGTTGCGAGAGTGCCAGCAGCGCCGCCGCGGTCGATCGCATCGCCGACCGTCTGCGGGACGGGGGCGAGATCCAGGCGGCTGATCGAGCGGGTCAGGGCCATCGGCGCGTTGTGGGTCGAGTCTTCTGCAGGTGCAAGGAACTGGCTACGTAGCCTCGGGCCGCGCCCTGGTCCGGCGCCCATGGGCCATCCGCGCCGAAATGCCTCGCGTGGCCTGCTAAAAGCAAGGAACGGGCCTGCTGCGACTGGGCGGAGGCAGCGCGCCGCCGCTGACCTCCGGGGTGGCCACATCCCTGCCCGGTTACAATCCGCGGCACGAAGAAACGCCGGGCGGCAGCAGGCGAACTGCGCGCAGCTTGCGACGCCTGCCCGGCATCAGAGCAGCGCCCCCGCAAATCTCAGTTGATTCTCATTCCCACGAGCCGAAGTCCCGGGAGACCCCATGATGAAACCCACGCTACTGGTCGCCGCAATGCTGGTCGCGGCATCGACCGCGTCCGCAGCCGAACTGACGCTGTTCGAGAACGACAACTTCAATGGCCAGCGCGTCGTCGCCGACGACGCGATTCAAAATCTCGCCAGCTCGGGCTTCAACGACCGCGCGTCGTCGGCGATCATCCGCGAGGGAACCTGGCAATTGTGCGATGACGCGTACTTTCGCGGCCGCTGCGTAACGCTCAATCCGGGCCGCTATCCGTCGCTCGGCCAGATGGGATTGAACGATCGAGTGTCATCGGCGCGCGAAATCGGCAATTGGGGCGCGCCTCCCGGACCGGGGCGCGGCGATCCACGCGCCAGCGGACGCGACGGGGGGTGGGGTGGCGGCGTACGCGCCATTCTCTACACGAGCCCCGGATTTCATGGCGACCGATACGTGATCGACGCCGATTACATGCGCGATCTTGCGAACACCGGTTTCAACGACCGCGCGCAATCGCTGCGCATCGAGGGCGGCTACTGGATGTTCTGCAGCGATGCCGTGTTCCAGGGCACCTGCCGCACGTTCGGACCCGGAAGCTATCCGAGCCTGCCCCCGGGATTGAACAACGCTGTCTCGTCCGGGCGTCGGATCTCGAACGACTATCCGTACAACGCGCCGCCGAACTGGCAGCGATGACCGATGCCGATCGTCGACGACATTGCCGGTTTGCGGCGGATCCTGTCCCGATCGCGCACGCTGGCGATCGTCGGCCTGTCGGCGCAGTGGTATCGCCCAAGCTTTTTTGCGGCGAAGTACATGCAGGACCACGGCTACCGCGTGATTCCGGTCAATCCGAATTGCACGTCGGTCTTGGGAGAGACATGCTACCCGGACCTCCGTTCGGTCCCGGACGCCGTCGATATCGTCGACTGTTTTCGCAGGTCGTCCGAAATACCGGCGATCGCCGATGACGCGATTGCGATCGGCGCCAAGGTCCTGTGGATGCAGCTCGGCATCGAGAACGCCGACGCCGCGCGCCGCGCCGTGGCGGCGGGTCTGGACGTGGTGATGAATCGCTGCGTGAAGATCGAGCACGCCCGCATCCTGGGCGGACTCAATTGGGCCGGCGTCAACACCGGCATCATATCGTCGCGCCGGCCGGTCGCGCCGGCCGGTCGCGTTGCGCCGGGTCCGGCGCGCAGATCCTAGCCAAGTACAATTTGCGTCGTCCAAGCAGCGGCCCTCGCGGTGGCGCTGCGCTCGCCCGCATCGATTCGATGGAGGATGAAGGGGGAGATTCGAGCCGCTCATGTCGCCGGCGAAACGCATGCCCGATCGCACGTTTGGCTTTGACACGCTCTGCCTGCACGCCGGACAGATTCCGGATGCGCAGACCGGCGCGCGTGCGCTGCCGATCTATCAGACGACCTCGTTCGTCTTCGATGACGCGGATCATGCCGCGTCGCTGTTCAACCTTCAGACGTTCGGCAACGTCTATTCGCGCATCTCGAACCCGACCGTGGCGGCGCTCGAGGAGCGCGTGGCGGCGTTGGAAGGCGGCCGGGCGGCGCTCGCGGCAGCGACCGGCATGGCCGCGCAGATGCTGGTCTTTCTGACGCTCGCACGCGCCGGCGATCACATCGTTGCCGCGCGCGCGCTTTACGGCGGCTCGTATTCGCAGCTCGCGGTCACCTTCGCGCAACTGGGCATCGATACAACGTTCGTCGATGCCGACGATCCGGAGGATTTCCGCCGCGCGCTGAAGCCCTCGACCAAAGCGCTCTACGCGGAAACGATCGGCAATCCGCAATTGAACATCCCCGACATCGAGGCGCTGGCGGGCATCGCGCACGAGGCCGGCGTGCCGCTCGTGATCGACAACACGCTCGCGTCACCCTATCTTTGCCGCCCGCTCGAGCACGGTGCCGACATCGTCGTGCATTCGCTGACCAAGTATCTGGGCGGGCACGGGACGACGATGGGCGGAATACTCGTCGAATCCGGCAAGTTCCCGTGGGGCAACGGCAAGTTTCCACAGATGACGGAGCCGTCGCGCGGCTATCACGGCGTCGTGTTCCACGAGACGTTCGGCGACTTCGGCTTCACGATGAAGGCGCGGATGGAAACGATGCGCACGCTCGGCCCGACGCTCTCGCCGCTGTCGGCATTCCTGCTGCTGCAAGGCATCGAAACGCTGCATTTGCGGATGCCGCGGCATTGCGAATCGGCGCTTGCCGTCGCGGAGCACCTCGCGCGCCATCCGGCCGTCGAGTGGGTCAACTATCCGCTGCTGGCCGGCAGCCCCGGTCTCGCCATGGCGCAGCGGTATCTGCCGCGTGGCGCCGGCGGCATCCTCACCTTCGGCGTCAAGGGCGGCGCCGCGGCCGGCGTGCGCTGCATCGAGTCCGTGCGATTCCTGTCCCATCTCGCCAATGTCGGTGACGCGAAAACGCTGATCATCCACCCGGCGTCGACGACGCACCGCCAGCTCGACGAAGCGGAGCAGCGCGCCGCCGGCGTGCTGCCGGAAATGATTCGCCTGTCCGTAGGCCTGGAATCGATCGACGACATCCTCTGGGACCTCGACCAGGCGCTCGACCAATCGCAACGCTGACGCAATGCCGCGCGTCGGCCCCACACTGGAGACTCCACGACAATGAACCGTTACGCCGCCATTCCCTGGCCCTGGGCTGCGCTGTTCCTGTGCGTCGCGCTGCTCGCGCAGGAACTGCTGCTGCGCTGGTTCGGCGCCGAGGCCTCGCTGTCGCAATCCGCATATCGCATCTCGGTGATGACGCTCCTCGTCGCATCGCTCGGATTGATCATGCTGCCGCCGCGCCGGCCCGCCTATCTGCTTGGCTTCCTGGTCTGCGCGGCGCTGATGGCGTGGGCGTTGTGGCTGCAGTACGGCGAAGGTCTCGAACCCTGCCCGCTTTGCATGTTCCAACGTGTCGCGGTCGTCGCGGTCGGCATCGTGTTCCTGATCGCCGCGATCCACAATCCGCAGCGCGCGGGTGCCACGTTCTACGCGACGCTCACCGTGCTGGCCGCCGGCGCGGGGGCCGCGTTCGCCGCGCGCCAGGTCTGGCTGCAGGCGCTGCCGAAGGACAAGGTGCCGAGTTGCGGGATGGGACTCAACTACATGATGAATACGCTGCCGTTCACCGATGTCGTGCGGCACGTGCTCGAAGGCAGCGGCGAGTGCGCGGAAAAAGGCTGGGTGTTTCTCGGGCTGTCGATCGCCGGCTGGACATTCGTGTTTTTCACCAGCATGATCGCCGCGGCGATTGCGCTTGTGCGGCGCGACTGACCGCCCGATCGGCGACGATGCGACCCTGCCGATCGCCGTCCCTTCGCGGGGCGTTTACACTGCGGCGTCCGCGGTCGAGTCGCGGGTGTCACTTGTAAGCGTCTGTTTCCCGCGCACGCGATGATCGCGGTGCGCCGATAGACTCAAAATTTTGCCAATTCGCCGGAATCCGAAATGAAACAAGTTCTTGGAATCGCAATGGTCGCCGTCTCCCTGTTGATGGCGGGTTGCGGGGGCGGCAATTCCGCGCCGCCGCCGCTTAACGTGTCGCTCACCGCGGGCGACACGAGCGCGACCGTCTCCTGGAACCAGGATTCGGGCGTCGAGTACTGGATCTGGGTCGCGCAAGGGACCGACGTCAGTCCGCAAAACTGCTCGAGCAAGGTTCAATGCAGGACGTTCATCGCGGTCAACACGCCCTTCATCGTCACGGGATTGACCAACGGCACGACCTATTCCGTGTCGATCAACGGGCGCACCGGAGGCGGGCCCGGCGGACCCGGTACCGTACCGATCGCCTTTGTGCCTCGTCTTGCGGGGTCGATATGGAACGTGGGGACCCCGTTGGGCACCAGCAACCTGCTCGGCATCGCGTTTACGCCGTCGACCAGCGTCGGCGGGGGCACGACCTTGGCCGCGGTTGGCGCGGGCGGAACGATCTTCTCGAGCACGAATCTGGCGGCCTGGTCGCCGGAGACTTCAGGCGTGACCGCCAACCTGAACGGCGCGCTTTTCACCAGCAGTCAGTTTCTGGCAACCGGAGATCTGGGGACGATGCTGACCAGTCCGGATGCGATCACCTGGACTGCACGCACCACGAAAACGACGAACAACCTGTACGCGCTCGCCACGAACAGCACGGGCAATGTCGTCGCAGTCGGGGCGAAGGGGACGATCGTTGTCAGCAATAACAACACCGACTGGACCGTCGCCAACTCCGGCACGACCAGCGACCTCTTCGCCGTCGCATTCGGGAACGGACGCTACATCGCGGTCGGCGCGAACGGAACGATGCTGACCAGCCCGGGCGGCAATACCTGGACGGCGATTGCGCCGACCACGGGTGCCGATTTGAGAGGCGTCACCTTCGGATCGATACTCGCGACGGCCACCACGCCCGCGACCTCGAGGTTCGTCGCGGTCGGTTCCGCAGGCGCGCTCGTCACGAGTCCGGATGGCGTTACGTGGACGGCGCAAGCGCCGATCGCAACCAACAACCTGACAGGCGTGGTGCACGGCACGCAATTCGTCGCCGTCGGCAGTGGCGGCGGCATCTTCACGAGCCTCGACGGGCTGGCGTGGTTGCCCGCCGAGTCCGGGACCACCGCCAACCTGAACGCGGTGACGTTCACCGTGCTCACTGCGGTCTCGATCGGCGTCGGCTACGCGGCGGTCGGAGATGGAGGCGTGAACCTCATTGCGTTCTGAGTGAACGGCGGACGGCGCGCTATTTCGGCGCCATCCGTATCGCGCCGTCGAGCCGGATCACTTCGCCGTTCAGCATCGGGTTCTCGACGATCTGGCGCACGAGCGACGCGAACTCCGCGGGCCTGCCGAGCCGCGGCGGAAACGGAACCATCCTGCCGAGCGCGTCCTGCACTTCCGGCGTCAGGCTCGCCATCATCGGCGTCTCGAATATGCCGGGCGCGATCGTCATCACGCGAATGCCCGATCGCGCAAGCTCGCGCGCGATCGGCAGCGTCATGCCGACGACGCCGGCCTTCGACGCGCTGTAGGCCGCCTGCCCGATCTGGCCGTCGAACGCGGCGACCGACGCCGTGTTGACGATGACGCCGCGCTCGCCGCCCGCGTTGGGCGTGTTCCGGGCCATCGCGTCCGCGGCGAGGCGCACCATGTTGAACGTGCCGATCAGGTTGATGTTGATCGGCGCGCACGAAGCCGGCGAGTGTATGCGGACCTTCCTTGCCGACGACCTTCTCGCCGTGGACGATGCCGGCGCAATTGACGAGTCCGTGCAATGCGCCGAATGCAGCGAGCGCGGCGGCGACCGACGCCTTCGCGCCCGCCTCGTCCGTGACATCGGTGCGCGCGAACCGCGCGCCTCCCAAGAGCGCCGGCGAGTGCGTTACCCTCGTCGTCCTTCAGATCCGCGATGACGACGCGGCCTCCCGCCTCGACGACCATTCGCGCCGACGCCGCGCCCAGGCCGGATGCGCCACCGGTGACCAGGAATGCACTGCCTTGAAGGTCCATTCGGGCGCTGAACGTCTATCGCGGCTGCCGGCGCGGACTTCAGGACCGACATCGCCGTCGCGATCAGTCCTGCGACGTCGGCGACGTTGGTTGGCAGGATCACCGTGTTGGTCGTCTTCGCGAGATTGCCGAACTGCGCAATGTACTGCTCCGCCACCTTGAGGTTCACCGCGCCGATGCCGCCCGGGCCGGCGATCGCTTCCGCGACCTGCCGGATCGCCTTGGCGTTGGCTTCGGCGATGGCGAGAATCGCCGCGGCCTGGCCCTGCGCGTTGTTGATCTCCGCCTGCTTTTCGCCCTCGGACTTGGCGATCGCCGCCTCGCGCGCGCCCTGCGCGACGTTGATCTGCTCCTGGCGCCGGCCTTCCGACGTCGCGATCACGGCGCGCTTCTCGCGCTCGGCGGTGATCTGCGCCTGCATCGCGCGGAGGATTTCCGCCGGCGGCGTCAGATCCTTGATCTCGTAGCGCAGCACCTTGACGCCCCAGTTGGGCGCGGCCGCGTCGAGCGCCGCGACGACGGCCGTGTTGATCTGGTCGCGCTCCTCGAACGTGCGGTCGAGCTCCATCCGGCCGATGACGCTGCGCAGCGTCGTCTGCGCGAGTTGCGTGATCGCGAGAATGTAGTTGGTCGAGCCGTAGGACGCGAGCCGCGGGTCGGTCACCTGGAAATACAGGATGCCGTCGACATGGAGCTGCGTGTTGTCCTTCGTGATGCAGACCTGCGGCGCCACATCGAGCGGCGTCTCGCGCAGATCGTGCTTGTAGGCAATGCGGTCCACGAAAGGCACGACGAAATTGAGCCCGGGCGCGAGCGCACCGTGAAAGCGTCCGAGGCGCTCGACGACCCACGCGTGCTGCTGCGGCACCACGCGGATCGCCTTGACGACGCCGATCAGGACGACGATGAAAATCGCGAACGTGACGAGCGAAAACCCGGGCTGCATGACGGATCTCCCTGGTGGCGCGTCTCGCGCCGAGGTTATGACGAAACGTTCAGCGCCGCTCGTCGCCGAGCACGAGCGTCGACCCGCGCGTCGCGACAATGTACATCGTCTGCTGGCGCGGCGTTTCGTGCCGATTCGGCGACTCGCGTTCCATTGCGTGCCGCGATAGTCGACGCGCGCGGTACCGTCGGCATGCCAGGTCTGGACGCGCACGCTCTGGCCGATGTCGAGCCGGGCCTGCGGCGGCGGCTGGCTTCGGCGAGCGCGCCAGCGGTGCGCGACCATCGTGCCGACGACCGCGAGAACGCCGGCGATGAGCAATTGCATCGGCATCTCGGCGCCGCTCCACGCAGCGATGCCGCCGAACGCGAGCGCGATGCCGACGGCCAGCAGGTAGAACGTTCCCGTCAGCATTTCGGCGCCGATGAGGATCGTCGCCAATATCCACCAGGTCCAGTAGGCATGCCCATGTGATTGCCGCGCTGCGGATAAAGGCGCAAGGATAAGACAGTTTGCCGCGGCACGCGGCGCACCGCGTTCCGGACGCCGCTGACTCCCGCGCGAGGCCGATGGATTCGAGTATAATTATCCTTTCTTATCAAAAGCTTTCGGCGGCTGCCGCCGCCGATGCAACAGCCAGAAGATGCCGATCTACGAATATCGATGCGCTTCGTGCGGACATGAGCTCGAGTCGCTGCAGAAGCTGTCCGATGCCGCCCTTGACCGATTGTCCCGGCCTGTCACAAGGCCGAGCTCAAGAAGCTCGTGTCCGCGGCCGGGTTTCAGTTGAAGGGCTCGGGCTGGTACGTCACGGATTTCCGCAACAGCGGCAGCAAGCCGCCGGCAAAGGAAAGGCCGCGAAGCGCAACAACGGAATGCGGCCAGCGCGAGGCGGCGCCGAAACGAAGACCGACGGCGCGCCGGCCGCGGACTCCAAGCCGGCGACAGCAAGCCGCCGGATGCGAAAGCCTCTGCGCGCCGCGGCGGTGACGTCAACGCCTGCGCCGACGACGCCGAGCAACGGCAGCAACTCGTGATCGGCGCGCGCGCCGCGGCGATGAAACGCTACCTGATCGCCGGATTGCTCGTCTGGGTGCCGCTCGGCATCACGATCTGGGTGCTGCATTTCCTGCTGACGTCGCTCGACCAGATCCTGCTCGTCCTTCCGGAAAGCGCGCAGCCGCGCGCGCTGTTCGGCTTCGACATTCCCGGTCTTGGCGTCGTCGTCGCATTCCTGATTCTTTTCGTCACCGGCGTCATCGCGGCCAACTTTCTCGGCCAGCGACTGATCGGCGCGTGGGAAGTCGATCCTCGGCCGCATCCCGTTCGTGAAGTCGATCTACTCGTCGGTCAAGCAGGTAAGCGACACGCTGCTCTCCGACAAGGGCAATGCCTTTCGCAAGGCGCTGCTGGTCGAATTCCCTCGGCCGGGCAGCTGGACGATCGCGTTCATGACCGGAACGCCCGGCCGCGCCGTTGCACCGCTTTCTGCCGGCGAGCACGTCAGCGTCTACGTGCCCACGACGCCCAATCCAACCGGCGGCTACTTCCTGATGCTGCCGCGAACGCAAGTGCGCGAGCTCGACATGACCGTCGACGAAGCGCTGAAGTACATCATTTCGATGGGCGTCGTCTCGCCGCGCCTGCATCCTCATCCTGCCCTCGGCAATCTCGCGGGCATCGGCGGGCACGCCGCGCCAGCCGCCGCACGTTCGACGTCCGACGTCCGAAACTGATCGGCGTGCGCGTGCGGCCACGCCGGC
Source organism: uncultured Pseudomonadota bacterium (assembly GCA_963718905.1). Classification (GTDB taxonomy): domain Bacteria; phylum Pseudomonadota; class Gammaproteobacteria; order Burkholderiales; family Casimicrobiaceae; genus VBCG01. Next base: position 130,202 of record CAVRAF010000009.1, on the reverse strand, counting down.
ACTCGCCGGTGCCGCCGCGCGCGCCGCTGGCTCGCATCCGATCATTGCACTTGCCGGAGACCGTCTTGAAACGCACCGACTATTGCGGCCGCATCGACCGGCGCCACCTCGACCAGACCGATCACCGTGATGGGGTGGGTGCATCGGCGCCGCGATCACGGCGGCGTCATCTTCGTCGATTTGCGCGACCGGGAGGGAATCCTCCAGATCGTGTTCGATCCCGATCGCGCGACGACGTTCGCCACCGCGGAAAAGCTGCGCAACGAATATTGCATCGCGGTCACCGGCCGCGTGCGACGGCGACCCGAAGGCACGGTCAACCCGGCGCTGCCGACCGGCGAGATCGAGGTGCTGGCCGACACGATTCGACCTCCTCAATGCGTCCGCCACGCCGCCGTTCCAGCTCGACGACGAGAACCTGTCGGAGACGGTGCGCCTCGAGCACCGGGTGCTCGATCTGCGCCGCCCGGAAATGCAGAAGAACCTGATGCTTCGCTATCGCGCCGCGATCGCGGCGCGCAAGTATCTCGACGCGCTGGGCTTCGTCGACATCGAGACGCCGATCCTCTACAAGTCGACGCCGGAGGGCGCGCGCGAATTCCTCGTGCCTTCGCGGATGCATCACGGCGAGTTTTACGCGCTGCCGCAATCGCCGCAGCTCTTCAAGCAGATGCTGATGATCGCGGGCTTCGACCGCTACTACCAGATCGTCAAGTGCTTCCGCGACGAGGACCTGCGCGCCGATCGCCAGCTCGAGTTCACGCAGATCGACATCGAGATGTCGTTCCTCGACGAGCTCGAGATCCGCGCGCTGATGGAGGACCTGGTGCGCGCCATGTTCCGCGAGGCGCTCGGCGTCGAATTGGCCGATCCGTTTCCGATCCTGACGTACGCGGATGCGATGCGCGACTACGGCTCCGACAAGCCCGACCTGCGCATTGCCGCTCAAGCTCACCGAGCTGACCGATCTGATGCGCGACGTCGACTTCAAGGTGTTCCGCGCCGCCGCGGACCTTCCGGACGGCCGCGTCGCGGCGCTGCGCGTGCCGGGTGGCAATGCGCTGACGCGCAAGGAGATCGACGATTACGCCGCATTCGTCGCGATCTACGGCGCGAAAGGCCTCGCCTACATCAAGGTCAACGACGCGGCGCAGGCCAACGAGAAGGGTCTGCAATCGCCGATCGTCAAATTCCTGGCGAGCCGACGTGCTGCGCGCGATCGTGGAGCGCACGGAAGCTGCAACCGGCGATGTGATTTTCTTCGCCGCCGACCGGGCGAAAGTGGTCAACGATGCGCTCGGCGCGCTGCGTGCGCGAGTCGGGCACGATCGCGGCTTTGCGCAGGGCGGATGGAAGCCGCTTGTGGGTCATCGACTTCCCGATGTTCGAGCAGGACGATGCAACCGGGGCCTGGGCCGCGCGTCACCATCCGTTCACCGCGCCCAAGGACGGTCACGAGGACCGCTTTGCGAGCGACCCCGCCAACGCGCTCGCCAAGGCGTACGACGTCGTGCTGAACGGCTCGGAAATCGGCGGCGGCTCGGTGCGCATCCATCAGCCCGAAGTGCAGGCGCGCGTGTTCGCATCGCTTGGCATCAGCGCCGACGATCAGCGCCGCAAATTCGGCTTCCTGCTCGACGCGCTGCCAGTACGGCGCGCCGCCGCACGGCGGCATCGCGTTCGGGCTCGACCGGATCGCCATGCTGATGTGCGGCGCGGAATCGATTCGCGATGTCATCGCGTTCCCCAAGACCCAGCGCGGCCAGGATCTGCTGATCGACGCGCCCGCGCCCGCCACCGAGCAGCAGCTGCGCGAATTGCACATCCGCGTGCGTCCGTCGGACGCGATCAAAGCGGCCGGCTGACGCCGCGCGCATTCGGCGCGACGAAACCCGACGGCGCGCGCGTGCAAGCGGTCACGCATGCGCGTTTACGGCGTACGCCGGCCGCTTTCGGAACGCGCTACACTGGGCGGCATGAATTGCGCCCACCCTGCACCCGGCCGCGTACTCCGCGCTGCGTCGATCGTTCTGCTCTGCGGCATTTCGGTGTCGGCCACCGTGGCGCCGGCGCTCGCCCGGGAATCGGCCGCCGCACAGCAGGAAATTGCCGTCGACACGCTGCCGCCGGAGGCGCGCGATACGCTGGCCCGCGTTCGCGCGGGCGGTCCATTCCGGTACGACCGCGATGGCGTCACGTTCGGCAACCGCGAGCATTCGCTTCCGCCGGGCAAGCGCGGCTATTACCACGAATACACGGTCGTCACGCCGGGCGCGCACAACCGGGCCGCACGCCGCATCGTCTGCGGAGGACCGCGCGAGAGACCGGAGGCGTGCTACTACACCGACGACCATTACGCGTCGTTCAGAAGGATCCGCGAATGAAGCTCCCCGACTTGAGCGCAATCGATGACGCGGGTGTGGTCGAGTATCACGGGCATCCCGAAGCGGTCGAAGCCGCGGCGAGCCATGCCAAGCTGCGCTATATGAACGTCGACCTCACCCATGCGGCCGACAAGGCGACGCTGTTCGACGCCCTGTCGAAGGGGCTCAAATTGCCCGACTATTTCGGCAACAACTTCGACGCGCTTGCCGATTCGCTCGAAGACCGCGACTGGCTGGGCAAGACCGGCTGCGCCATTCGCCTCGGGCACGCCACGCATTACCGCAAGACGCACCCGAACGACTGGGGCACGCTCGAGGAAATTCTCGCGGAGGCATCGACGTTCTGGCGCGAGCGACACCTGCCGTTCTGGGTGCTCGTCAGTTAGGGCCGTTCAGACGATGTCCACCCGTGCGAACAGGTCCTAGTTCGCGCTTCCACGGACCGGCGCAGGCAGGGAAGCGTGCAACCCGGCGTTCGCTACAAACAGCCGCTGTCGGTGCTGGTGCTCGTGCACACGTCGGACCTGCACGTGTTGCTGCTCGAGCGCGCGGATTTTCCCGGACACTGGCAATCGGTGACCGGCAGCCGCGACGAGGACGAGAGCTTCGCCGCGACGGCCCGGCGCGAGCTGCTCGAGGAAACGGGTATCGACGCCGAGACGTACGGCGGTCCGGTGGATTGGAATCTCGCGCAGGACTACGTGATTTTCCCGCAATGGCGGCATCGCTATCGGCCGGGGACGACCCACAACACCGAGCACGTGTTTTCGCTCGACGTACGCACGCCGGTTCCGGTGATGCTGGCGCCGCGCGAGCATCTGCGCCACGTCTGGCTGCCTTGGCGCGCGGCGGCCGAGCGGTGTTTTTCGTGGACCAATCGCGAGGCGATCCTTGCCCTGCCCGCGCGTGTTCGATCGGAGACGAAGGAATAGCCATGCCACGATGGATTCGAATGACGCTGGTCGCCGTGATTGCCGTCGCAATGTCCGCCGCCGCCCGTGCGCAGACGACGCTGATCGAGAATGCACCGACACCGCAACCGGTGGTAAGCGTCAGCGCGTCGGCGACGAGCAACGTCGCCAACGACCGGATGCAGGCGTGGTTGCGTGCCGAGGCCGATAACGCCGACGCCGCGCAGGCGGCCAATGACGTGAATGCGCGCATGGCGCGTGCACTTTCGCGCGCCAAGGCGGTAACCGGCGTCGATGCGTCGACGGCCGGCTACAGCTCCTACCCGATCACCGAGCAGAATCGTCCGGCGCGCTGGCGCGTGTCGCAGACGCTGGTCCTGGAAAGCGCCGATTTCAGCGCGCTGTCCACGCTGGTTTCGAAACTGCAGGGCACCGACGGCCTGCTGCTGTCGAGCTTGAACTTCAGCGTAAGTCCCGCGACGCGACGCGCCGCGGAGGACGCGCTGACGCAACAGGCCATCAAGAGCTGGCAACAACGCGCGCAGAGTGCCGCGCAGGGTTTCACGGCGGGCGGATGGCGCGCCGGACGCGTGACGATCCAGACCAACGACTATGGGCGGCCGCAGCCGATGTTCCGCACCGGAGGCGTGGCCGCCGCGAGCGCCGCGCCGGTAGCGGTGGAAGGCGGCACAAGCGAAGTGACGGTCACCGTGAGCGGTGAGGCGATCCTCGACACCGTTCGCGCCGGACGATGACGGTCACCGGATCGCGAAATCGACGCGCGTCGGCGAACCCTTGTCGGTGATGCCGTCGCCGGAAAGCTTCGACGCGACGATGAACACCCGTTCGGGCGCAACGGCACCCGCGCCCGCGAACCATTCCTTCACGATCTGCGCACGCCGGTTGGCGAGCGCCGTCAGCGCTTCGTCGTCGACGCGGTAGCCCTTCAGCAGCAACGCTTCCATTTCCGCCGGCGGAATCGTCTTGGCGATCCCGAGCACATTGCGCGGCTTGTCCGGAAGATCGGCGGCGCGATAGACCTCGGCCAGCAATTTCGGATACTCGGCCGCGTCGATCGTCAACGTGTCGCGCGCCGGCGCGGATGTGCCGGACGCCGCAAGCGCCTTCTCCTTCTGGGCGCGCACCGCGCGATCGAGCATCGCATGCTTCAGCCCGTCGCGATCGAGGCTCGGAATCGCCCGGCCGGTGGCGTCGATTTTCAGCGCCGGACGATCGTTCAAGGCCTTCGCGAGCGTCGTGAGCTTGGCTTGCGATGGTGCGGAGAGTTCCGCGTGCCCCGGCGCGAATTCGACGTACGCGAGCTGTTCGCCACCGCCGCCGCCGAGCGAACCCAATAATGCGAAAGGTGCGGTCACCGCCTTGGTGATCAGGTTGACGAAGATCTGGACGAGAACACCCCAGACCGAGAACTGCGGGTCGTCGAGCGTCCCCGCGATGGGCAGATCGAGGTTGATGACGCCGTTGCGATCCTTGAGCAGCGACACCGCCAACAGCACCGGCAGATGGGTTGCCGTGGGACTGTCGACGCGATCGCCGAACGTGAGCTGATCGAGCTTGAGCTTGTTGGTGGCCGCGAGCTTGCGGTCATCGATCCTGTAATGCACCTCGAGCGACAGCTTGCCCTTCTGGATGCCATATCCCGCGTACTTGACCGAATACGGCGTCAGCGGCGGAAGATCGATGTCGGCGGCCTTGGCGGTCAGGTCCAGTTGCAGTTGCTCCGCGAATGGATTGAGCGTTCCCCGCACGTCGACGGGTGCCGTGCCTTCGACGCGACCGGCAAGCTCCACCGTGCCTGCCTGCGTCGCGGAGAGCGCGGAAACGCTGCCTGAAACGTCGGTAAGGTGCGCGGTGTAATTGGGCTTGACGAAGAAATCGGAATATTGGACCTCGCCATTCGACAACTGAATGCGCCCGATCGAAACGGGCAACTCCTTGCTCGACGTTCGCCCGGGCAGCTCCTTCGTCGTAACCCCCGACACCGTCGTCGATGCAGCCGGTGACGCCGCTTGTGCCGCCGCGGCTTCGGGGGCAAGCAACTGCTGCAGATTGAGCGTCGCGTCGGGATTGACGATGACGCGGGCGTAGAACTGGTCGACCGCGACGGCGCCGAGTGCCGCCTTGAACGGCTCCGACGTGGCGTCGATTCCGCTGAGCGTTAACGTCTTCCAGCGCACCAGGTCCTGCGACGTCGGCCGATCGAGCGAGCCGAAGTCGCCGATCGTCACATCACCGGCATAGCTCGCGCTCGGCGTGCCGGAGCGCGTCGCCGCAACGATCATCCGTCCTTTTGCGGCAAGCGATCCGCTGGTGACAACGATGTTGGTGCGCGGCTCGAAATAGGGTCGGAGCGGCGCCAAGTCGATTCCGGTCGCATTGATCCGCACGTCGACGTTGAGAGGATCGGCGACGAGCGTGCCCGCCACGCGCACGCGACCGGAGGGAAGAATGCGCGCGGCAACGTCGAGCGAAGTCTTCGATCCCGGCGCACTCCCCACGTTTTCCGCGGAAATTCTTGCATCGCCAATGCGCAGCCTGACCGCCGGCTCGGGTACCCGGTCCTCCACGTCGGCGGCGATGCGTTCGAGGCTCACCTTGTGAACGCGCACATCCCACGCGCCGCCGGCGGCGGCTTTGCTGGCGACTCGTCGCTCCGCGGTCTCCAACGCCTTCGCCGGGCGCGTCACTCGTTCGAAATTGACCGTACCGTCCTTTGCGCGAAGCACGCGGATGGATCCTTGTTTCCATTCCACGGTTTCGATGTTGACGGTCTTCTTCGCGGTGTCGATTCCCATGCCTCCGACGTCGGCACGCTCGATGCGCAGCGCGGCATCGTGCTCGCCGGGAATGAACGCTTCCAGCCCGACGATCGCCGCCGAGCCATTCGCGAGCGTGATGCGCGAACCGCCGCTCCCGCTCGCAACGTCGAAATCGCCGGCGAAATCCAGCGTGCCGCGCCGAAACTCCGCGCGCACCTCTGCCCCGTAATAGGGTTGCAGCCGCCCGGCACGAAGATTGGTCAGCGCGAAATGCCCGCGCGCCGACGCGTTGCCGAGGTCAGCCGCGCCCTGTCCGACGAAATGCGCACCGTCGTCGGCGTCGAAGCTGACGTCGATGCTTCCCGGTCCGCCGGTTGACGCGAGTTGCCTGCCCTGCATCGCGACATTCGTGAGCGTGGCCTTGAAGGCCGGTGATACCGCGTCATCGGTGACATGGAGAATCCCGTTGGTTACACGCGCTTCACCGAGGGCATAGCGCCACTCGGAGCTTCGCGGTGCCGTTCCGCCTGGCTGGCCCGCGCGCGGGGCGGTGGGAGTCGAAGTCTTGGCCTGGTCTCCCGCCGGCTTCGATGCACTTGCGAGCAGCCGCTCGATTTCCAGCGCGCCATCGGTTTCCCGATGCAAGTCGATGTCGGGACTATCCACGACGATGCGATCGAGAACAATCGAGCGGGCAAGCCAGTCGAGCCTGGCGAGCGCCACATCGATGGTCTTCGCTCCGGCGAGCGGCGAGTCGTCCGGCCGCGCGAGCGCCAGCTGGTCGACACGCGCGGTCCCGCTCAGCACGACGGTGCGCGCGTCACCTTTCTGGGCGGCAAACACGAGCTTGAGCCGCGTCGTCAGCGCGCCGTTGCGAAGCTTCAGTCCCCTGGGCATCGACACGTACTCGACATACCGGGCCAACGGCAGCGCGTCGAGATTCAACTCGAGCGTCGCTTCCTGCGCGTCCTCGAACGGCGACGTCGACGAACCGGTCAGACCAAAGCGCGCGCCGTCGACCGCGCCATCCAGACGCGGCGTCACGTGAATCTTCGCGTCGTAGGGAAAGCTCGACAGGAACGGGATGCCGATGCCGACAGTCGAGACGACGATCTTCCTGCGATGGGGCCGATCGTCGAGTGCAACCGATCCGTCGTCGACCTCGATGTTGTTGATCGAAAACCGCGCCGGCGGTCCCTCCGGCTGCGCGGCCAGTCGCTCGACGAGGTCCTGGATGCTGTAGCTGCCGTCCTCGTTGCGGGTGAGGTCGACCTGCGGGCGCAACAGACGCACGCCATCGAACACCGGCGCGCGCTTCCATATCGACGCGATCGAAAGATCGAGATCGAGCATGGCGAAGCGGACGAACGACCGTTGCGGATCGCGATCGGCCAGTGCGAAATCGGTAAGCCGCGCGCGCAGCGTAAACGGATTGAATTCGAGCTTGCCGAGCGTCGCGCGGCGGCCGAGCTCCTGCGTGACAACCGACTCGAGCTTCGACTTCGCGAGCGTGGGGAGAATCAGGAATCCCAGCAGCGCGAACAGCGCGATAGCCACGAGCACCGCAACGAGGCCGTTGCGGAGCCTTCGGGGCCATGTCGATGGCGACGGTGCGGTTGCGGAGTTCATGCGCGGGTGTCGACGCGCGATCGCGAGCGATCCCCGCAATTGTAGGCCAGATCGATGCGACGCTGTTTCAGAACATTGCGCCGCGGCTGGAAGCTCGGACCGCCGCTCTGCTCCGATCGCTCGCGGCCCTTGCGCGCGAGCACGCACCCGAGCGTAGAATCTGGCGGACTGCGCCGGCGTCGTGTCGTCGATAACGTCAATCAGCCGCCATGGAACTCGATCCGGTCTTTCTCTCCCGCCTGCAGTTCGCGTTCGTCATCGCGTTCCACATCCTGCTGCCGGCATTCACTGTGGGGCTGGCGTCGTTCATCGTGCTGCTCGAGGGTCTGCACCTCGTCAAGCGCGATCCGGTCTATCTTCGATTGGCGGTGTTCTGGACGCGCATTTTCGCCGTCTCGTTCGGCATGGGCGTCGTGTCGGGGATCGTGATGCCGTTCCAGTTCGGCACCAACTGGAGTCGCTATGCCGATGCCACGAGCAATGTCCTCGGCGCCGCTGTTCACGTACGAAGGCGTGGTCGCGTTCTTCCTCGAGTCGGGCTTTCTCGGCATCATGCTGTTCGGCCGCAAGCGCGTGCCGCCGCTGGCGCATTTCTTTTCCGCAGTGATGGTCGCGGCCGGCACGCTCTTTTCGGCGTTCTGGATTCTCGCCGCCAACAGCTGGATGCAGACCCCCGTCGGGCACGAAATCGTCGATGGCCGGTTCGTGCCCGCGAGACTGGCTTGCGGTGATCTTCAACCCGTCGTTCCCCTACCGCTTCGTGCACACGGTGACCGGCTTCTACCTGACGACGGCCTTCGCCGTACTCGGCGTGACCGCGTGGCACCTGAAGCGCGAGCGCCACGTCGCGGAGGCGCGTGAAGTGATGCGGATGACGGTGACGTTCATCACGATTTTCGTGCCGATCCAGATCGTCGCGGGCGACCTGCACGGGCTCAACACGTTGCATCATCAGCCGGTCAAAGTCGCCGCAATGGAAGGTCTGTGGGAAACGCAGGCGCGCGCGCCTGCGGTGCTCTTTGCGCTGCCCGACGAGCGGGCCGAGCGCAACCGGCTGGAGGTCTCGATTCCGGCGCTTGCGAGCTCTCTACCTGACCCATTCGACCGACGGAGTGGTGGCCGGGCTCAAGTCGGTTTCGGCCGACGACCGGCCGCCCGTTGCGCCCGTGTTCTTCGCGTTTCGCATCATGGTCGGCATCGGACTCCTGATGCTTGCGACCGCGCTCTGGGGACTCGTGGCTGCGCTGGCGCAACCGGCTCTACACGACGCGAGGCTTTCAGAATCTCTGCCTCGCGATGCTGCCCGCCGGATTCGTGGCTGTGATCGCGGGCTGGACGGTGACCGAGGTCGGGCGCCAGCCGTGGGTCGTCTATGGCCTGATGCGCACGCGCGATGCGGTATCGCCATCGCTCACCGGCTTCGACGTCCTGTTGTCGCTCGCGCTGTACATGCTCGTCTACGTCTTCGTGTTCGGTGCAGGCGTCTATTACATGGTCCGCCTCGCGCGCGCCGGCCCGCCCGAGCACGTCGACGCGCGCGAGCCGAAGCTCGGTGAGCGGCCCGCGCGCCCGTTGTCCGGCGCGGGAGCCGAGCCATGACAGGGGGCGCGATGCAACTCGATCTGGTTCCCGTGTGGACGATCATCCTCGGCGTCGGCGTCTACATGTACGTGTTCCTCGACGGATTCGATCTCGGCGTCGGCATCCTGTTTCCGATGGCGCACGACGACGACGCTCGGACGCTGATGATGAATTCCGTCGCGCCGGTGTGGGACGGCAACGAGACGTGGCTGGTGCTCGGCGGCCTCGGCCTGCTGGCGGCATTCCCGCTCGCGTTCGCGATCATCATCCCGGCGCTGTATTTCCCGATATTGCTGATGTTGCTCGGACTGATCTTCCGCGGCGTCGCATTCGAATTCCGCTTGAAGGAGACGACTCACCGTCACTGGTGGGATCGCGCTTTCTTCGGAGGCTCGCTTGTTGCGACGTTTTCCCAGGGCGTCGTGCTCGGCACGTATGTCCAGGGCTTTGCGGTCACGGGGCGCGCATTCTCGGGCACGAGCTTCGACTGGGTGCAACCGTTTCCGCTCCTGACGGGCGTGGGCTTGCTGTTCGGCTACACGCTGCTCGGCGCCACCTGGCTTGTGATGAAAACGGAAGGCGAGCTGCAGACGTGGGCGCGCGGCCGCGCCATGATCGCGCTCTACGGCGTACTGGCATTCATCGCGATGGTGAGCCTCTGGACGCCGCTTTCGCACCGGCAGATCGCCGAGCGCTGGTTCAGCCTGCCGAACATCTTCTATTTTTCGATTGTCCCCGTCGTTACGGCGGCAATCGCATGGGGAACATGGCGCGCACTGCGGCGCGGCGGCGAATACATTCCCTTCATCGGTGCGATGGGACTCTTCGCGATGTGCTACCTGGGACTCGGAATCAGTCTCTTTCCTTACGTGGTCCCGTACTCGGTGACACTGTGGGACGCGGCCGCCGTGCCGTCATCGCAGATGTTCCTGCTGGTCGGCACGCTGTTCCTGCTGCCGATCATCATCATGTACACCGGCTGGTCGTATTACGTGTTCCGCGGCAAGGTCACGTCCGACGTCGGATATCACTGAACTTCGGCGGACACGGAACAGACACTGCCGACCAATTTGTGCGACGGCGGCGGGTGCAGCGCGACACCGCGTTTGCCGTCGAATTTGTGTGACGGCAGCGGGTGCAACGCGACACCGCGCCCGAGTCCGCAAACGCATGCCTACGGGTCCCGGCGCGGCCGCTCGATCGTCAGTTCGCGGGCTCGTTGGCCGCGCCACCCGTGACGGCACGCGCTCCCACGTGCGCTCGCCGCGCCGCGCCCGCCGCCCCAGACACGCGGTGCCGATTCGAGACGGCGCCTGCGCATGTTCATGGCTCCGCTGCACCGATTGCTGCACTGACTGCGACGATCCTGCACGATGCGCCAGGCGCGGTGGGTTGCTGCGCGAAGGGCGCCTGTGGCGCAGTCGTCGAAAAGCGGGTGGCGCGGCCAACGAGCTCGTGAACTGACGATCGAGCGGCCGCGCCGGGACCCGCTCGACGACGCGATTTGCGCCACCGAAGCCCGGTGCGCAGCGGCTCACCACGCGCGCTCAACGCGTCGTACGGCGCGAGCGGCCCACCCGCGCACAGCCCGTACCGCCACAAAAAGGGCGCCACACGGGCGCCCTGGTTGTGCATCGGAACCGTTGAATTACGCGGCAGGCGTCGGCTGCTCCACCGGCTGATTCTGCTTCGCGTCGTCTTCGGCGGCGGCCTTCATCGACAGGCGCACGCGACCCTTTTCGTCCGCTTCGAGCACCTTGACGCGAACGATCTGGCCTTCCTTCAGATAGTCGGAGACCTGGTTGACGCGCTCCTTCGCGATCTGCGAGATGTGCAGCAGGCCATCCTTGCCGGGCAGCAGCTGCACGATCGCGCCGAAATCGAGCAGGCGCAGGATCGGGCCTTCGTAAATCTTCCCGACTTCGACTTCGGCCGTGATCGCCTCGATGCGCTTGCGCGCGAGGTTGCATGCGTCGGCGTTGACCGATGCGATGGTGATCGAGCCGTCGTCCTTGATGTCGATCGTCGTGCCGGTTTCCTCGGTCAGTGCGCGGATCACCGCACCGCCCTTGCCGATCACGTCGCGAATCTTCTCCGGATTGATCTTGAACGTCATCATCCGCGGCGCATGCTGCGACACCTCGGTGCGTGCGTGCGGCATCGCGTCGTGCATCAGTTTCAGGATATGCAGCCGGCCTTCGCGCGCCTGCGACAGCGCGACCGCCATGATTTCCTTCGTGATGCCCTGGATCTTGATGTCCATCTGCAGCGCCGTGATGCCACGATCGGTCCCCGCGACCTTGAAGTCCATGTCACCCAGGTGATCTTCGTCGCCCAGGATGTCGGTCAGCACGGCGAACCGCTTGCCATCCTTGATCAACCCCATCGCGATGCCCGCGACGTGCGCCTTCATCGGCACGCCGGCGTCCATCAGCGCGAGGCTCGCGCCGCAGACCGACGCCATCGACGAGCTGCCGTTCGACTCCGTGATTTCCGATACGACGCGCAGCGAATAGGCAAACTCTTCCGCGGTCGGCAGCACGGCGATGAGCGCGCGCTTGGCCAGACGACCGTGCCCGATTTCGCGGCGCTTCGGCGACCCGACGCGGCCGGTCTCGCCGGTTGCATACGGAGGCATGTTGTAGTGGAACATGAAGCGATCGCGATATTCGCCCATCAGCGCATCGACGATCTGCTCGTCGCGCGCCGTCCCGAGCGTGGCTACGACGATCGCCTGCGTTTCGCCACGGGTGAACAGCGCGGAGCCGTGCGTGCGCGGCAGCACGCCGGAACGAATGGAGATGGGACGCACGGTACGCGTATCGCGGCCGTCGATCCGCGGGTCGCCGGACAGGATCTGGTCGCGCACGATCTTCGCTTCGAGATCGAACAGCACGTTGCTCGCGTGACGCCGCGTGTCGGGGGACGCATCGGCGGCGACGCATTCGGTGTCGACCTTCGCCGCGATTTCCTTGAGCCGCGCCGTGCGCGCCTGCTTCGAGCGGAGCCCATAGGCTTCGCGCAGCTCGGCCTCGGCCACAGCGCCGACGCGCGAAATCAGCGCCTCGTCCTTCGTGGGCGGCTTCCAGTCCCACAGCGGCTTGCCGCCTTCCTCGACCAATTGATGGATCAGGTCGATGACCGCCTGCTGCTGCTGGTGGCCGAACACGACGGCGCCCAGCATCACCTCCTCCGGCAGCTCCTGTGCTTCGGATTCGACCATCAGCACCGCGGCTTCGGTGCCGGCGACGACCAGGTTCAATTGCGACTTCTCGAGCTGCGTCTTCGTCGGGTTCAGGATGTACTGGCCATCGACGTAACCGACGCGCGCGCCGCCGATCGGACCATTGAACGGTACACCGGACAGCGACAATGCCGCCGACGCGCCGATGATCGCCGGAATGTCGGGATCGATCTCAGGGTCGACCGACATCACGGTCGCGACGATCTGGACGTCGTTGTACAAGCCTTCGGGAAACAGCGGCCGAATCGGGCGGTCGATCAACCGCGACGTCAGCGTTTCCTTTTCGGACGGGCGCCCTTCGCGCTTGAAGAATCCGCCGGGAATCTTGCCGGCGGCGTACGTCTTTTCCTGGTAATCGACGGTCAGCGGGAAAAAATCCTGTCCCGGTTTCGGCTGCTTGGCGATGACCGCCGTGACCAGCACGACGGAGTCGCCGAGACTGGCCATGACGGCGCCGCCGGCCTGACGCGCAACTTCGCCCGTTTCCAGCGTCAGTGAATGACTGCCGTAGGCAATCGACTTCTTGATGGGATTCGACACAGTGACCTCGCAATTCGAAAATGACAATGGCCGCGTGCAACGACGCGGCCACTGGCAATGGGATTCAGACGGGCGGCAGCGGATGCTGCCTGGACTGCCCGCGACAGGTGCAGATCTCGATCAACTCGGTCCGAGCCCTATGGCCGCGATTGATTGATCCGCGATTCGAGCGCCATGCGTTACTTGCGCAGCCCGAGCTTTTCGATCAACGACCGATAAGTGTCGGTATTGCGCGACTTCAGGTAGTCGAGAAGCTTCCGCCGGCGCGACACCATCCGCAACAGACCGCGCCGCGAGTGGTGGTCCTTGCCATGATCCTTGAAGTGGTCATTGAGCCCGTTGATCCGGGCGGTCAGCAGCGCGACCTGGACCTCGGGCGAGCCGGTGTCGCCGCTCGCGCGCTGATTGTCGGCGATGACCTTCGCCTTGTCCGATACCGTGACGGCCATGTGCATTCCTCGTTCACTCATTCCACTTTGGGCAAGAGGGCGATTATAGCGCGGAAAACGCTTAGTTTTCAAGCCGCTTGCTGGAGCCCGGCGGAACGGCCGCTCAGTCGATCTTGATATTCGCCTCCTTGATCGTCTTCGCCCACTTGGCGAGTTCGGCCTTCTGAAATGCCGCGAATTGCCCGGGCGTCATCGGGACGAATTTCGCGCCTTCGTTCTCCAGCCGCTTCCGGATTTCCGGTGAGCGCATGATCTTCTGCACCTCGGCGTTCAAGCGCGCGACGATCGCCGGCGGCAGGCCGGCCGGCCCGAATAGCCCGATCCAGTTGCTCACCTCGAATCCCGGCACCGATTCCGCGATCGTCGGCACGTCGGGCAGCGCCGGCGAGCGCACGGTTCCGAGCACGGCGAGCGCGCGCAGCTTTCCGGCGCGCACATGCGGCAACACGGTCGGCATCGTCGCAAAGGCCATCGACGTTTGTCCGCCAAGGAGATCCGTGATTGCCGGCACGTTGCCTTTGTACGGGACGTGGACGATGTCGACCTTGGTCATCGACTTGAACAATTCGCCGGCCAGGTGGCTCGTCGTGCCGATGCCACCCGAACCGTAGCTCAGTTTGCCCGGCTGCGAGCGGGCGAGTGCGATCAGGTCGGGAACCGTCGCTGCCTTGATCGATGGGTTTACGACCAGCAGCCCCTCCGCATCGAGGAGGTGGACGATCGGGGTGAAATCCTTGATCGGATCGAAGGGCATCGTGGGCAACAGGCTGACGTTGACCGCATGCGTTCCAATGTTGCCGATCACGAGCGTGTAGCCGTCCGGCGGCGCCTTGGCGACGATGTCTGCGCCGATGTCCCCGCCGGCTCCGGTCCGGTTGTCGATCAGCACCGGTTGACCCCATGACTCGGTGAGCTTTCTGCCGATCTCGCGGCCGAACGTGTCGGCGATGCCCCCGACCGCAAACGGCACCACGATGCGAATCGGCTTGTCGGGGTAGCTCGGGGCCTGCGATGGCGCATCCGCTGCCATCGACAGCATCGCGGCACCGATCAGCATCACGATCGAATTGCGCATGAATGGGTTCCTCCTCGTCATCCGACTATCATCGCATTGCTTGCTCGAACTTGAAATCCACGACGATGGCGCCACGGGGAGACGCGAGCACCGGATTGAGATCCAGCGCGAGCAGCGATGGCTCCGCGGCGGCGAGAACCGACACGCGCGCGAGCAGGTTCGCCAGAGCCGCCAGGTCGCACGGCGGCCGGCTGCGGTATCCCTGCAGCAAGCGAGAAAAGCGCGTACCGCGAATCATTTGCAGCGCAGCGTCGACGCCGAATGGCGCGGGCCGCATGACGACTTCGCGAATCACGTCGACGAAGATTCCGCCGAGTCCGAATACCACGATCGGTCCGAACACGGGGTCCTGAATGAATCCGGAGAAGAGCTCGACGGCATCGGGATCGGCAATCATCGGCTGAATCAGGATTCCCTCGCGATCGTCGCACGGTATGCGCAACAGCGCATCGACGGCGCGTGCGAGGGCATTCTCGTCCACGATGCCGAGCACGACGCCGCCGATATCGCTCTTGTGCAGCAGCGTGGGTGCGATCAGCTTGGCCACGACCGGATAACCGACATCGAGCGCGGCGCGGCGCGCATCATCGTGAGTGCGCGCAAGGCGTCCGGGCGCAATGTCGATGCCGTAGTGCTGCAGCATCGATTGCTGGCGAGCATATCCGCGGTGCTCGGTGCCGACCTCGTGCATGGCGGAAATCGAGGGAGGCGCGTCATCGCGTGCGCCCCGCCGAGCCAATTCCCAATTCAGCTTGGCCGCGACCGCGCGAACGCATCGGAGCGGATCGCCGAATACCGGCACGCCACCGCGTGCAAGACGCTGCACCGGCCCGGCCGGACCGGCGATCCAGGCGACCGCGAGCACGCGCTCCGAGGCCTTGCGTGCGGCGAGCATCGCATCGGCGAGCGCTTCACCCTGCCGCCAGATCAGGTTGACGCACAACATCGCGGCGTCGTATTCCCCGCTGCGCGCGACGTCCACCACGCTGCCGGACATCACGTCCGGATTGAAGATGACGCTCGCGGTCATGTCGATCGGGTTGTTGAGCGCCGCATACGCCGGCAGGCGCACTTCAAGCGCGCGCTTGAGGTTCTGCGATGGCGGGGGCATATCGAGGCCGAGGCCCACCGCCGCGTCGGCCATCAGCACGCCCGCCCCGCCGGAGTGACTCAGCACCACCACTCTGTTCCCGGCATCGCCATCCGCGACCTCCGGATACGCGACGAACAATTTGAGATAGTCGGTCAGCGACTCGATGCCGTCCGCTCGCACAACGCCGTGCGCGGCAAAGACGCTTTGGTAGACGTCGTCGGACCCGGCCAGCGCGCCGGTGTGCGAGCGCACGGCGCGCCCGCCGACTTCGGTCGTGCCCACCTTGACCAGAACGATCGGTTTGCCAGCCCCGAGCGCGCGGCTCGCCACGCGCCGGAACTTCGCGCCGTCGCGTACGCTTTCGACATAGCCTGCGATCACCGCCACGCGCGGGTCGTCGATGAAATAGTCGCAGAAGTCGCTGAACTCGAGGTCGGCCTCGTTGCCCGTGCTGAGGAAATAGCCGATGCCGATCCCTTGCTCGTGCGCAAGCGCGGTGATCGCCGTTCCGACGGCGCCGCTTTGCGACACGAACGCTACCGGCCCCGGCTCGAGCCGCTTCTGGTCGAAGACCTGGCTGATCGATCCGACGACGCTGTCCCAGAGATTGACGATGCCGACCGAATTCGGACCGACCAGGCGGATACCCTTGCGGTTGGCGAGTCCGATCAGATCGCGTTGCAGCTTCGCGCCGTCTTCGCCCGTTTCGGCGTAATTCGAGGACAGCACGAGCGCGAACCCGACCTGGCCCGGGGCGCTATCGTCGAGCAGCGACGGCACGCGCTCGGCGGCGATCGCCACGATGAGCAGATCGACCGGCCGGCCGATGCTCGAAAGCGACGGGTAACAGCGCAGACCCTGCAATTCATTCTGTCTGGCGTTGATCGGATAGATCTCGCCGTCATACGCGAACTTGCGCAGGAACTGCAACGGCAGTGAGCCGAGCTTCCCCGGATCGGACGACGCGCCGGCGATGGCGATGCTGCGCGGACGAATCAGCGCGTCGAGAAAATGGGATCGTGACATATCGGGCCGAATGTTCAGCGATCGCGCAGGTAAGCGCTCATGCCAGACCGCCTCCGGACTCGGTGGCCACGCTGTCACGGCTCGAATGCAAATCGGTACCTGCAACCCTGACCCGCACGCTCTCGAGATCGGATCGATGCGCAAGATAGCTCACGAGCTCCGCCAGCGGCGTGGTGCGAAACCGTTGCGCAGACAACCCGTCGTGCGCCTGCCGCAACAAGGGCCGGACCAGCGCATCGTCGTAATACGCAGCCAGCAGAATCTCGTCGCTGTCGGCGTGCGCACCGCGCTCGGCCCGCAGCCGCGGCAACGCCGGCGGAAGCAGGTCGGCGGGCGCTTCCTGCACGAACGGCTCGCCGCGTGTCGCGCGTTCCAGGAATTCGGGCGCGAGCGGGCCGGCCGCGCGTCCGTAATGGCCGAGCGCATATTTGCGCAGCTCGTCCGGGATCATCCGGTAGCGCTCGCCCTGGACGACGTTGAGCGTGGCCTGGGTGATGAGGAATTGTGCGAACGGACTCACCATGATCGGGTACCCCAGGTCCCCGCGCACCTGTCCGACCTCGTCGAGAATCTCATCGAGGCGCTGCTCGATCCCGGCGCCGCGAAGCTGGGTGCGCAGATTCGAAATCATGCCGCCGGGAACCTGGTGTTCGTACATGCGTGGATCGAGCGTTGCCGGCTGCCCGGTCGGCTTGCCTTCGCGCAGCGCGACCCACGCGAAATACGCCGACATCTCGCCGAGCCGCTGTCGATCGAGACCCGTAACATGGCCGCGCGACTGCGCGGCGGCAACGAAGTCCTCGGCGGGTGGCAGCGACGCGCCATTCGCTAGCGGCGCAACCGCGGTGTGAAAGAACGTGATGCCTGCGTCCAGTGCATCCATGTAGACCCGCGGCGCAAGCCCCGACAGGCAATGCGAGTGCAACTCGAATTCCATGCCCGGCGCGGCGGCGAAAAGCGCGGGCGCGAGCGTCCGGATGCGCTCCGGCGTCAACAACCCGCTCGGGTCCTTCAGGCATACGCGATCAACGCCAAGGGCCACGAGCTCGCGCGCCCGATCCTGGAAATAGGCGTCGGTATGCACCGGGCTCAACGTGTAGACGATCGCACCGGTGATGCCGATGCCGGCGGCGCGCGCGGCCTTCACCGAACCGCTCAGGTTCCGGTTGTCGTTCAGCGCGTCGTACGTCGTGAGGTGCCGGACTCCGTTCGCCGCCAGATGACGAATCGTCGCGTCGACGACGTCGTGCGGAAAGAATTCGAACGTGAAGAGGCTCGCGCCCCGCATCCACACGTTGACCGGCGTTCGGCGCAGGCGCTGCGTCGCCATGCGCATCCGCGCCCAGGGATTCTCGCGCAGATAGCGGACGCAGACATCGAAGACCGCGCCACCGACGAGATCGATCGTATGGAAGCCGACGGAATCGACGAGGTCGAGCGCCGGCGCGATCATCGCATTGGTCATCCGGGTCGACCAAAGGCACTGATGCCCGTCGCGCATCGTGACGTCGATCAGATGGATCGCGTTGCCGGACGACGCGCGAGTGTTCACGTCGGCACCGGTTCTCTCGACGGAGGCGGCATTCGCGGTCATCGGGAACGCAGGGCGAGCACGCCGTCAGCCGCGGCCCAGGATCGCCGTCGCGTTGCCCGCGAAGATCCCGCCGTAACCATGTACCAACGCGCGTCGCGCACCTGCGACCTGGCGCTCGCCCGCTTCGCCGCGCAACTGCCGCACGGCCTCGACGAGCAGGAAAATCCCGAACATTCCCGGGTGGCAATAGCGCAGACCGCCGCCGGACGTGTTCACCGGCAGCCGGGCGCCGGGACCAATGCCACGCAAGACGAACGGTCCACCTTCGCCTTTCGCGCAGAATCCCGTGTCTTCGAGCCCGACGATGACGTTGATCGTGAACGCGTCGTAGATCTGCACGACATCGATATCGTCGGGTCCGACGCCCGCCATCGCGTAAGCCGCATGACTCGACTCGACCGCGTCCGTTCGCGTGAAACTCCGCATGCTCGACGCGTGGCCGTGGCTGTGCGACTCGCCTACGCCGTGAATGTCGACCGGCTTGCGCGTCGCCCGATCGGCGGCCGTCAGCACGATCGCGCCGCCGCCGTTGCTCACCAGGCAGCAATCGAGTTTGCGCAACGGATCGCTGATGGCCGGTGATGCGATCACCTGATCCGCCGTCAGTGGTTCGCGCCGAAGCGCATCGGGATTGAGCGAAGCCCACTGGCTTGCCGCCACCGCGACCTCGGCGAGCTGCATTCGCGTGGTGCCGTATTCGTGCATGTGGCGTTGCGCAACCATCGCGTAGCCCGAGATCGGAAACAGCGCGCCATACGGCTGCTCGAAGGGCAGCACCTCCGCCTTTGTCACCAGGCGGCCCGCATCCGAGCGTTGCGTACTTGCATAGGCGATGACAGCGACGCTCGCACCGCCGGTTGCAATCGCGCGGACCGCGTGGCCGACATGCGCGATGACCGATGCGCCCCCGAGGTTGGTGGAGTCGGAGTAGCGCGGCCGAACGCCGAGCGCGTCGGCGAGCGTGACGGAGGGCATCCAATGGTAGGGCGTAACGGCGAAGAGCGCATCGACATCCGCAACGCGCAATCCCGCATCGGCGAGTGCCGCCCGGG
The DNA here is from genome assembly GCA_963718905.1 of uncultured Pseudomonadota bacterium. Taxonomy (GTDB): domain Bacteria; phylum Pseudomonadota; class Gammaproteobacteria; order Burkholderiales; family Casimicrobiaceae; genus VBCG01. The sequence goes on along the minus strand of CAVRAF010000009.1, from coordinate 110,844 downwards.
TCGCGCCGGCCATGAGCTCCGCCACCGTGCTGTCGGTGTCCCAGCCGATGCCGGCGGTCGCTGCGCCCGCGATCGCCACTTGTCCGGATAGATCCTTGCCCGTCATGCGGATACCGTAGAGGGCGTAAACATCGGCAGCCACAGGCTTCCGCCGACATCGACAAAGGTCACCGCTACCGGCATCCCGACGTGGACCGCGTCGACGCCGCAGCCAACCACGCCAGCCATGATGCGCGGTCCTTCGTCGAGTTCGATCATCGCGACGACGTAGGGCACGCGGGTCTGGAAATACGGCTCCGCGGTCTGTCGTATCACCGTGAACGTGTGCACGACCCCTCGGCCACTGGCGTGCATCCAGCCCATCGACGACCCGCAATGAGGGCAATGCGGGCGCGGCGGCCACGACGGCGAAGCGCACGTCGGGCACGATGGGACCAGCAGCCTTCCGCGCTTCGCGCCGTCCCAATAGTCGCGGCCGAAACCGCGGATATCCGGCCGAAGGTGTGCCGGCAGTTCCTGTGTCATGGCGCGCTGAAGCGGCGAATCGCGCCAGCGTGTCGCATCGCGTCGACGTCACGAATCACGGGAGCGCAACACGACGATACAGAACGCGACTGAAGGGTTCGTCGAACCATCCGAACTGCTTGAGCCGCGTGAACCAGGGCGTGGCGCGCGAGCGCGCCCGCTCCGGTGACGAGAGTGCGGCGCAATCGGCGAGCTGGTGCAACGCGAAGAACTGGCAGCCCGTCGCATTTGCCACGTCGACGAAGCGACAACCGTCCCACGTCGCGCATTCGAGGAGAATCGGCAGGTGCTCCTGCTCGTACCACGACAGGAACTCGTCCCGATGCTCCTGCGGAACCCACAGACCGACGCGGAACAGCCAATCCCCCGCCGACGGGCCGTAATGCCCTCCTTCGAACAGCAGCTCCGCCGATTGAAATGTCCACGCGGCCCGATCGCGCATGATTTCCGGCACGAGTGCGAGATATCGACGTGCGTCCGGTTCGCGAAAGAGCTCGCACGCGGCCCCGTAGGCCCGACCGAAAGCCCGTGCCGCCGCGTCGTCGGCCGCTGATTCCGCGATAAACACGATGGCGTCAGTCGGCCGCCTGCGGATCGGCGTGCGCCGACTTCACCGACGGCGGAGTTTCAAACACCTGCTGGCGCAGCCAGAGCTTGACTTCCGCCGCCAGGCGCACGACGGCCGGATGCGTGGGATCGCGCGGACGGCCGAACTCGACCGTCTTGATCTCTTCGACGCGGCCCGGACGCGGCCCCATGATCGCGATGCGGTCGGAGAGCTTGATCGCCTCGTCGATGCTGTGCGTCACGAAAATGACGGTCTTGCGCTCGCGTTGCCAGATCTTCAGCAGTTCGTCCTGCATGTACTCGCGCGTCTGGATGTCGAGCGAGGCGAATGGCTCGTCCATCAGCAGGATCGACGGATTGACCGCGAGAGCGCGCGCGATGCTGACCCGTTGCCGCATGCCGCCGGAGAGCTCTCTCGGATAGCGCGACTCGAATCCGCGCAAGCCCACAAGTCCGATGTAGTGATCGACCAGCTTGCGCTGCTCGGCGTCGGGCAGGCGCTTGCGCTTCAGGCCGTAGCGTACGTTCTGGACGACCGTATACCAGGGAAACAATGCGTACTCCTGGAACACCACCGCGCGTTCCCAACCGGGCGCGGTAATCACCTCGCCGCCGACCCTGAGCTCGCCGCGCGTCGGCTGCTCGAAGCCGGCCAGAAGATTGAGCAGCGTTGTCTTGCCGCATCCACTCGGCCCGACGATCGAGAAGAATTCGTTTTTCTCGACCTGAAAGTTGACGTCCAGCAACGCGAGCAGCGGCTCGCCCTTCATCGACACATGTACCTTGCTGACGTTGGCGACGTCGACCTGAATCATGACTTCGCGTCTCCGCGGTGCATGCAGGTTATTGCCCGCGGTGCCACGGCATCGCGAGCCGTGCGGCCTGGCGCATCAGGTAGTCGAGCACGAGTCCCAGGACGCCGATCAGCACCATCCCGAGCAGAATGTAATCGCTGCGAAACAGCGTGCGCGCATTGTTGATCATGTAGCCGAGGCCGCTCGGCGCCGCAACCAGTTCGCCGGCGACCAGCGCCATCCACCCGATCCCGAGGCCGACGCGCATGCCCGTGAAAATATGCGGCAGCGCGGCGGGGAGGACCACGGTGAGGAACAGCTCGCGCGGGCGCGCGCCGAGGCTCAATCCCGCCCGCACCAGATACGTGTCGACGTCGCGCGCGCCGGCCAGCGAATTCAGCACGACGGGAAAGAAGGCGGCGAGAAAAATGATGTAGACGATCTGGATGTTCCCGATGCCGAACCAGAGGATGCTCAGCGGAATCCAGGCCAATGGCGGAATGGGTCGAATGAACTCGAGCAGCGGGTCGACGACCGCGCGAAATCGCGGCGACCAGCCCATCGCAAGGCCGAGCGGCACACCGAGGACAGTCGCGGTGCCGACCGCAAGCAGCACGCGATAGAGACTGTCGAAGATGTGGGTGAAGAGGACGCCGCGATGCATCAGGTCCGCGGCCGCCGAGATGACCGCCGTCGGAGGCGGAAGCATCACGTCGAGCTGCGGATTGATCCGCTGGCCGAAGATGCTGACGCACTCCCACACGACGAGGAATACCGCCAGCAGCCACAGGCGCGAGACTCGGGCAAGCGCGCGACGCCACGCGGGCGGCGGCGGCGGCACCATCGATGCCGCGAGCCGCGCCATCGCATCGGGTGTGGCCGCCACGCGACGCTGCGCAGTCGAGCCCACCGGTGCCTCCACCACCGTGCTTTCCCTCATGCGCTATACGTCTTGCCCTTGAACGTCCACGACCTCTTGAGCTCGCCGGGCTCCGGAAACGGCGCGGGTCCTTTCAGCAGCGCCGCGCCGTAGGGCTTGTAGGGCAAGTTGCCGACACCCCCGAAATCCTTCGGAAGGAACGGCGGCTTCTCGGGAACCCGCCAGCCGAGCTTCTCGAACGTGGCATCCATGTAGCTCGTCTTCCGCATGTTCTGCCAGTCGGCGTTGGTCACCTTGTTCTTCGACGCGCCCGTTTCGAAGGCCCACGTGCTGATCCGAGCTTCTTCGGCGGGCCAGATGCCGTTCGGGTCGTCGAATGGATAGTAGACCGTAGGCTTCGGCCAGAAGAGATAACGGTTCGTCATCTTGACGATGAGGTCGTTCCCCAGCCGCCCGTATTCGGGCCGGCTCATCAACGATTTGATCGCCTCCTCCGGGTTGGCCTTCGCCCACAGCACCGCCTCGATGAACGCATCGTTCATCAGTTGCATGACGTCGGGTGCGTTCTCCTCGATCTCCAGCCGGCCGTAGTAGTAGCCGCTGTAAATGTAGTACGGGTCGAGCGGCTCCAGCAGTCGCGTGACCTTCAGCACGTCCGTCGAGTACGAGACGTGCGGTTCCCAGATCGTGAAGACATCGATCCCCTTCGGGCCTGTTGCGAGGTCGCCGGGTGGCGAGCTCCGCAGCGTGTAGTCCTCGTCCTGCTTCAGGTCGAGGTAGTGTGCGGCGGCGATGAAGCCGAAGTGGTTCGTCGAGCCCGTCGTGGTTCCGACGACGGCGGGACGCTTGAGCACCCTGGCACCCTTGAGATCGGCGAGGCTCTTGAGCGGCGAATCGAGCGGGACGGTGGCGGCGTGCGTCAGGGCGGGCGAATGGACGGCGAGCCCACGCATCGGCACCTTGTTGCTGAGCAGCGCGAGCACGCCGAGCGCGCCCGTATTGGCGATCTGGATGCGCCCGGGAATGAAGGCCTCGTTCGAGAAGCCCGCGGCGACGAAGGTCTTCCAATCGGTCTCGATGCCGCGCTTTTCGAGCAACTTCTGCGTCTGCAGCACATGGCCGATCATCTCCTCGCTCGACCACACGACGATCCACGCGGCGCTGAGCGGCCACCAGCCCTTGCTCTGCAACCACTGCTTCGACTTCGCCGAGATCTGCTCGTACGGCTGCGGCCAGCCCCAATCGGTGAACTTCTTCGCACCGACCGCCGGAGCCGCGGCCCCGGTCGGCTGCGCGATCGCAGCAGTGCCCGCCGCGAGATCGCCGAGCAGCAGGCCTCCCGCCGCCTTCACGACGTTGCCGAGAAATTGCCGGCGCTGCGCGCCGTCGGCCGGTTCTGCCGGCGCGACGTGCTTGATGTCGTTCGCTTTAGAGTCGTCCATTGCGCATCCCTCCTTGCCGTGTGTGGTCAATGCGGTTGCTGCTTCACGAAAAACTCAACGCGTCAGGAATCCGCCGTCGACGACGATCGTCTCGCCGGTAACATAGCCGAGCACATCGGATGCGAGCAGTGCGGCGACACGGGCGATCTCTTCCGGTGCGGCGAAACGGCCGAGCGGGATCGACGCCAGCACGTGGCGACGCCGCTCGGCGGTGAGCAACGGGCTCGTCATGCCGGTTTCGGTCACCGCGGGCGAAATCGCGTTGACGTTGATCCCCAGCGGCGCCAGCTCGCGCGCGAGCCCTTTCGTCAGTGCGACGACCCCTGCTTTCGTCGTCGCATAGAGCACATTGCCGAATGCGCCGCCGCCTTTCACCGCGGAGACCGACGCGATATTGACGATCTTGCCGTAGCGCTGCGCGACCATGCCCGGCAGCACGGCCTTGCAACAATAATAGACGCCGGAGAGGTTCACGCGGCACACCTGGTCCCAATCGTCGATCGTCGCATCGAGCACCGCGCCGGTCTTCAGAATTCCCGCGTTGTTCACCAGGATGTCGAGCCGGTCGCATTCGCGGATGATCTGCGCCGATGCCGACGCCGCCGAAGCAGGGTCGCCGACATCCATGCGCAGCGCGTGGCCACCTCCCTGACATTCCGCAGCGACTTTGGCCGCGGCGGCGACGTCCGTGTCGCCGAGGTACACGGTGCAACCCTCCGCGGCAAGGGTCTTCGCGATCGCCGCGCCGATGCCGCCGCCCGCGCCGGTCACGAGCGCGACCTTGCCGTCGAGGCTCAGGTCCATGGGGTGACGGTCTGCGTCATGCCGCCCGGTCCTTCCGGTTCGACTCGGGCCGCCGCCGTCGTACCGGCGGTGCGCTGGCGGCGCCCGCCGGGACGAATGTCGCTGCGAGGGTCGCGGCGGCGCTGTGCATCGCGGGCAGAAAGCCGTATCCCTTTTTGAGCGTCATGCGCGGCGCCGGACCGTGAACGGCGATGGCGGCGCACATTCGTCCGTGCGGATCCCGGACCGGCACGGCCATGCACACCGAATCCACGAGGTATTCACCGATGTCGGTTCCGACGCCGCTTGCGCGGATCTTCGCAAGCTCGCGTTCGAGCGCCGGCACGCTGACGATCGTCCGTTGCGTGTAGCGCGGAAGGGGTCCCGGACCCAGCAGCTTGCGCACCCGTTCGAGCGGCAGGCCGGACAGCAGGAGCTTGCCGCTTGCCGTGCAATGCAACGGGACGCGCGACCCGGCCTTCATGTGCAGGCGAACGTTGGCGGACGTCTCGACGCGCTCCAGGTACACGACCTCGGCCCCGTCGAGCATCGTGAAGTTGCAGGTCTCGCCGATCGCCTCGACGAGCCGCGCGAGGATCGCGTGCCGCTCGCGGCGGCGCGGCGATTGCATCTGCACGTGGAGCGCCAGCGCCGATATCCGCTCGCCGACCAGGTAGCGCTTTTCGTGCACGTCGCGTTGCACGAGACCGCCCCGCATCAGGAGCCGCAGGATGCGAAACACCGTCGGCTTGGGCAATCCGCTCGCCCGGGTCAATTCCTCGAGCGTCGGCGGCGCCTCGGTTGCGGCGATGTGCTCGAGCACGGTGAATGCGCGCAGCGTCGCCGACTCGGGGTTTTCGCGGTTCGCGGGCACCGCCGTCAATTTCACTGGGCGAAATTCCATGTTTCATTATTGCAAGGATTTTCATTGCCGTGCAATGATTGGCGGGCGAGTGAAGCGCCCCAGGGCGCATCCGGTCAGCGTTCCGGAGCTCGTTCTTCCGGAGCTTGACTTGGCCCACGACCACCTTACTTATGACGATCTGCTGCGGATCGTCGAGCTGATCAAATCGTCGGAGCAGTTCTCCGAATTCCGCCTGAAGGTCGGCGAAATCGAGATCGAGCTGCGGCGCCGCACCGATGCAGGCGCGCCGACGGGCGTCGCGGGCGCGACGGCCGCCATCGTGCCCGCTGCGGCACCGCCGGCGGCCGCAGTCGACGTGAGTGCGCCGCAAGCTGTTCTCCGCCCCGCCGCGCCAACCTGGCCGCCCGAGTCGATCGTCATTCGCGCGCCGATGGTCGGCACGTTCTATCGGGCGCCGGAGCCCGGAGCGCCGCCGTTTGTCCAGGTCGGCCAGGTGGTCGAGCCCGAGACCACCGTGTGCATCATCGAGGTGATGAAGCTCATGAACTCGATCCCCGCCGGCGCACACGGCGTCGTGGCGCAAGTATTGGTTCCCGACGGCGCGCCGGTCGAGACCCATGCGCCGCTGATCATCGTCGACCCGTCGCCCGCTCCACCGTGACAGCCGGCCGACGTCCGCTGCGTCGGATCTTCGTCGCCAACCGCGGCGAAATCGCGGTGCGCATCATTCGTGCATGCCATGCCTTGGGCCTCGAGGCGATCCAGGCTTATTCCGAAGCCGACCGTGATTCGCTCGCGGTTCGCCTGGCCGATGGGTCGATCTGCATCGGCGCGCCCCCGTCGAGCCAGAGTTACCTGAACGGCGGACGGCTGATCGCCGCGGCGCACGTTGCGAAAGCCGACGCGATTCATCCGGGCTACGGGTTCCTCTCCGAAAGCGCGGCGTTCGCGCAGGCGTGCGAGGACGCGAGCATCGTCTTCATCGGCCCCCCGGCGCGCACGATCGAACTGATGGGCGACAAGGCGACCGCGCGGCGGATGGCCGCGGAAGCTGGAGTGCCGATCACGCCCGGATCCCCTGGCACGATGCCGAACGCGGAATCCGCCTACGAGGCCGCCGCGCGGCTCGGCTACCCGGTGCTGCTGAAAGCGACCGCCGGCGGCGGCGGGCGCGGAATGCGCGTCGTGCGCAACGAGACGGAACTCGCCGGGCGCTTCGCCGAGGCGGCACGCGAGGCGCGCGCCGCATTCGGTGACGGGGCCCTCTACGTCGAGAAGTTTCTCGAGCGCGTCCGGCACATCGAGATCCAGGTGCTCTCCGACGGCATTACCGTGCTGCATCTTGGCGAGCGCGATTGCTCGATCCAGCGCCGCAACCAGAAGCTCGTCGAGGAAAGCCCGTCGCCCGCGCTCGGCGATGCGTTTCGCAACCGCATGGGCGACGCCGCGGTGCGGATCTGCCGTCATGTCGGCTACCGCAACGCCGGCACGATCGAGTTCATCGTCGATGCCGCCAGCGGCGCCTACTATTTCATGGAGATGAATACGCGCATTCAGGTCGAGCATCCCGTCACCGAGCTCGTCACCGGCATCGACATCGTGGCGGCACAGATCCGCGTCGCCGCAGGCGAGCCGCTGGAGCTGCGTCAGGATGACGTGCGCGTCACCGGCCATGCGATCGAATGCCGGATCAACGCGGAGGATCCTCTGCGCGACTTCGCTCCCTCGCCCGGTGCCGTGCGCGGGCTGCGGCTGCCGAGCGGTCCGGGAATCCGCGTCGACTCGCATCTGTTTGAAGGCTATCGCATTCCGCCCTATTACGATTCGCTGATCGCCAAGATCATCGCCTGGGGCGAAGATCGGGGCATCGCGATCGCGCGGATGCGCCGCGCGATCGCGCAAACGCGCATCGATGGCGTCCACACGACGCTCGCATTCCACGCTCGTCTGCTCGACGATGAACGATTCCGCGCAGGCGACGTCCACACCCGCTTCGTCGAAGACGATCTGCCGGCACCGGCGCTATCGTGCAAGGCGATCGACGCATGAGCCCGCGCCACGATTCGCGGCACGAGGCCCCACGCTTCGACTTCATCGATGTCACGCTGCGCGACGCGCATCAATGCCTGTGGTCCACGCGGATGACCACGGCGATGATGACGCCGATCCTCGGCGCGATCGATCGGGCCGGCTATTCGTACATCAATATTCTGGGAGGCGCCGTCTTCGACGTCTGCGTGCGCTACCTGCAGGAGAACCCGTGGGAGCGCATCGGCCTGCTCTGCGACCGCCTGGCGACGCCGTGCGACGGGCTCACACGCGCACAGAGCCTCTACACGTTCGAGCTCTTCCCCGACGACATCGTCGCGCTCAACTCGCACGTGCTGGCGCGGCGCGGAATCGAGGTGCTCACCGTGTACGACGCGCTGAACGACAACCGCAACATCGTTTCGTCGGTGCGCTCGGGACACGAAGCCGGGATGAAGGTCAACGCGATGATGACCTACACGCTGTCGCCCGGTGCATACCGATGCCTATTATGTCGAGCGCGCCCGGGAGCTCGTCGCGCTTGCCGTCGACTTCATCTCGATCAAGGATCCGACCGGTCTTCTCACACCCGAGCGCGGCCGCACGCTGTTTCCGGCGGTGGTCGAGGCGGCCGGTTCGATCCCCGTTCAGTTGCATTCGCATTGCCAGTCCGGTCTGGCGCCTGAAGTCTACGAAATCGCGATGCAAAGCGGCTTTCGCCTCGGCTACACCGCGACCGCGCCGCTCGCCAACGGCGCGTCGCTGCCGGCGACCGAGGACATCGGGGCGCGTGCGCGCAACCGCGGCTTCGACACGTCGCTGAATGATGGCGCTCTGGCCGAGGTTGCCGCCTACTTCGACTGGCTGTGCGAGCGCGAAGCCAAGCCGCGCGGACAGGTCGCGACCTACGATCCCGCGCTCTATGAGCACCAGATCCCTGGCGGCATGATTTCCAACCTGCGCTATCAGCTCCAGACGATGCGGCTCGAGCACCGGATGCCCGAAATTCTTGAGGAAGCGGCCCGGGTCCGGCACGATCTGGGATACCCGATCGTCGTCAGTCCGTTCGCGCAGTACATCGTGACCCAGGCGACGCTCAACGTCGTGCAGGGCGCGCGCTATGCGACGATCCCCGACGAGATCCGCAAGTACGCGAAGGGATACTATGGCCGCCTCGCGGCGCAGCCGTCCGCTGAATTCCTCGAGCGCGCGAACATCCGTCCATCCGAGTACGTATCCGAAGCGCCGGCAGCGCATCTCGAGCCGTGGATTCCGCGGCTGCGCGCCAGTCTCGGATCCGCGGCGAGCGACGAGGACCTGCTTCTCGCGGCGTTCTACGAACGCCGTCTGATCGCGCCGCTGCGAAATCCGGTTCCCGGATGCCGGTTCCGCACCACGCCGCTGACCGAGCTCGTCGGCTTCCTTGCCGCGCGCTCGGACATCGACTATGCACGCATCCGCTTTGCCGGCACCGACATGACGATCTCGGCGTGAGCGTGAGGACCCGTCGACCTGGGGCGATTGCCGTGCGCGTGGGCGCAACGGAGCAGGTGCCACGCGCGTGGATGCGGTCACGCTGATCCTGGCGATCGCGATCGCGATCGCCGCCGGCATCGTGCGCGGCATTACCGGATTCGGCGGCGCCATGGTGATGTCGCCGCCGCTCGCGTTGCTGCTCGGGCCGCGACTCGCGGTACCCGTCGTGCTGCTGCTGGAATCCGTCGTCGCCGCGCCGATGCTGATTCAGACGCGGCAGCGTGTGAACTGGCGCGTCATCGGCGCGATCCTCGCCGCCGCTTGCGCCTTTGTTCCGCTCGGCGTGCTGGTGCTGGCGTCGACCGATCCACGCGTCATTCGTCACGCGATCGCGATCACGGTCATCGTCTTCGCGCTGTTGCTGCTGCGCGGCTGGCGCTACGCGGGACGTCCGCAGCTCGCAACATCGCTCGGCCTCGGTGCGCTGAGCGGCGGCATGCTGGGCGCGACCAGCATCGGCGGCCCGCCGGTGATCCTCTACCTGTTGTCGGGGCCCGACCCGATCGAAACCACGCGCGCCAATCTGACGCTCTATGTGACGGTGACCTCGCTCGTCGGCCTCGTCATGCTGTGGCAGCAGGGCATCCTCGATGCGCGCGCGGGATGGACATCGTTGTGGCTCGCACCGGCCTATTACGCCGGGCTTGCTGGCGGCATCCGGGCGTTTCCGCGCTTCAGCGACACGCGCTTTCGCCAGCTCACGCTGCTGCTGCTGATCGCGGTGTCGACCGGCGTCCTGGTCGCGTGATGCGCCGGCAACTACGACACGGGAACGAGACGCACCACCTGCAGATGTCCGCTGATCGCCTCCGCGACGCCGAGGAAGCGCCCGGCCGCGTACACCCGGAAGGTTCCGTCGCATGCCGCAGTGGCAGGCCGGCGTCCCTGCACGAGCGCCGTTGACGCATCGTCGTCGACGTCGAGCCGCGCGATCGAGGTGAGCGGAGCATCGATTGCGTGCAGGCACCGCTGCAGCGAATCCGCGTCCATCGATTGCAGCGTTTCCAGCGTCACCGCGTCCTGCACCCGGAAGCCGCCGGTTCTCGTGCGGCGCAATTGCGCGAGATGCGCGCCGCATCCGAGCCACTCACCCAGTTCGGCGGCCAGCGTCCGAATGTAGGTCCCCTTGCTGCACGCGACGTCGAGCGTCGCGTCGGGCGCGTTCCATTCGATCAATTCCAGCGAATGAACCGTGATCTCGCGCGGCGCGCGCGGAATGTCGATCCCCTTGCGGGCGTAGTCGTAATACGGCCGGCCCTCGAACTTGAGTGCCGAATGCGCGGGCGGGATCTGCATTTGCGGTCCGACGAATCGCGACAAGGCCCCGAGCAGCGCATCGCGGTCGAACATGACGGGCCGCGACGCGACGAGCTCGCCCTCCGCATCCAGCGTGGTGGTCGTCGTGCCGAAGCGAACGGTCGCCGCATAGCGCTTCGGCGCGTCGAGCAGGAACTGCGCGAAGCGCGTCGCGGCGCCGAAGCAGATCGGCAGCAGGCCGGACGCGAGTGGATCGAGCGTCCCGGTGTGGCCGGCTTTTTCCGCGTTGTACAACCGCTTGACGCGCATCAGCGCGCCGTTCGACGTGAGCCCGGCGGGCTTGTCGAGCAGCAACACGCCGTCGATGGGTCGCCGCGGCGGGCGGCGCGGCGCGGACATCGGGGCCGACTACGGCTCTGACCCCGATGCCGGGTGCTTGTTGTCGGCCGCAATGGCCTCGTCGATCAGCTGCGACATCCGCATGCCCGATTCGATCGAATCGTCGTAGGCGAAATGCAGTTGCGGCACCGAATAGAGACTCAGCCGGTGGCCAAGCTCGCTGCGCAGATACCCCGCCGTGCGGGCAAGCGCGCCGAGCGTGGCGTCGGCGTGGTCCTTTCCCGCGAGATGCGTGAAGCGAACGGTCGCATGGGAAAGATCGGCCGACACGTCGACGCCGGTAATCGTCACCGGGCCGACGCGCGGATCCTTCACGTCGTTCTTCAGCAGATCAGCGAGCTCGCGCTGGATCTGGTCGCCGACCCGTTGCGCACGCTGCGAGGTCCGTTTCACTGACCGCGCCCGCTACAGCGTGCGAGAGACTTCGACGATTTCGTAGACCTCGAGCTGGTCCTTCTGCTCGATGTCGTTGAAGTTCCGGATCGACAATCCGCACTCGAATCCCGCCTTCACCTCGCGCACGTCGTCCTTGAACCGCTTCAGCGAATCGAGCTCGCCATCGTGGATCACGACGTTGTCGCGCAGCACGCGGATCTTCGCGCCGCGGCGCACGATGCCTTCGAGCACATAACAACCGGCGACGGTGCCCACCTTGGATATCCGGTAGACCTCGCGCACTTCGACGAGCCCGAGCCGGCTTTCCTTCTGCTCCGGCGTCAGCATGCCCGACAGCGCGGCCTTCACGTCGTCGACCGCTTCGTAGATGATGTTGTAGTAGCGGATCTGCACGCCGCTCGTTTCCGCGAGCTTGCGCGCCTGCGCGTCGGCGCGGGCATTGAACCCGATGACGACGGCCTTCGAGGCGAGCGCCAGATTGATGTCGGACTCGGTGATGCCGCCGACCGCCGCGTGCACGATGTTGACCTTCACCTCGTCGGTGGACAGCTTGCGTCAGCGCCTGCGACAGCGCTTCGTAGCTGCCCTGCACGTCCGCCTTGACGATCAGCGCCAGCGTCTTCACGCCCGCCTCGCCCATCTGGTCGAACATGTTCTCGAGCTTCGCCGCGTGCTGTTTCGCGAGTTTCACGTCGCGGAACTTGCCCTGGCGGAACAGCGCGATTTCGCGCGCCTTGCGCTCGTCGCCGAGCGCGATCACGTCTTCTCCGGCGAGCGGCACGTCCGACAGTCCCTGGATTTCGACCGGGATCGCCGGCCCCGCCTCGGAAACCGACTTGCCGGTCTCGTCGGTCATCGCGCGCACGCGCCCGAACACGGCGCCCGCCAGGATGATGTCGCCGCGCTTCAGCGTGCCCGAATGCACGAGGACGGTCGCGACCGGCCCGCGTCCCTTGTCGAGCCGCGATTCGATGACGATGCCCTTGGCCGGCGCATCCCTGGGCGCCTTCAGTTCCAGCACTTCGGCTTGCAGCAGGATCGCGTCGAGCAGCGCATCGATGCCCTGCCCCGTCTTCGCCGACACTTGCACGAATTGCACTTCGCCGCCGTATTCTTCCGGCAGCACGCTCTCCGCGACGAGCTCCTGCTTGACGCGCTCGGGATTGGCGTCCGCCTTGTCGATCTTGTTCATCGCGACGACGATCGGCACGTTGCCCGCCCTCGCGTGCGCAATCGCTTCCTTCGTCTGCGGCATCACGCCGTCGTCGGCCGCGACGACCAGCACGACGATGTCGGTGACCTTGGCCCCGCGCGCGCGCATCGCCGTGAACGCCTCGTGGCCCGGCGTGTCGAGGAACGTGATCGTGCCCTTCGCCGTTTCCACGTGGTACGCGCCGATGTGCTGCGTGATGCCGCCGGCTTCGCCGCTGGCCACGCGGGTGCGGCGGATCGTGTCGAGCAGCGACGTCTTGCCATGGTCGACGTGTCCCATGACAGTGACGACCGGCGGCCGCGGCAGCGCCTCGGCCGCGTGCGCTTGCGCCTGCGCCGACGATTCGACGAGCATCGGGTCCGGATCGTCGAGCTTGGCGGCCTTCGCCTTGTGGCCCATTTCCTCGACGACGATCATCGCCGTTTCCTGGTCGATCACCTGGTTGATCGTCACCATCGAGCCGAGCTTCATCAGCGCCTTGATGACCTCGGCCGCTTTCACCGACATCCGGTGCGCGAGATCGGCAACGGTGATCGTCTCGGGAACGAAAATGTCGCGGACCTGCGGACCGCCTTGCGCCGGCGCGCCGGCGACCGCTTCGCCCGACTCTTCGTCGCGTCCGTGCCGGCCACCCTTCGGGCCGCGCCATCCGGTGGCCGTCGCGCCGCCGGTGGTGTCGCCGCGCAAGCGCAGCGCACGCCGGCGTGCGGCTTCCTCCTGGAATACCTGCCCCGGCGCTTTCTTGGTCGGCTTGTCGCGCTTTTCGCCGGGTTTCGCGGCCGGTCGATGCAGCGTGCCTTCGGGCTTGCCCACGACGGACTTCGCCGCGACTGCGGCGGCAACGGCCGCTTCGGCGGCGGCTTTCGCCTCTTCTGCGGCCTTGGCTTCCGCGGCGGCGCGCGCCGCGGCTTCTTCGGCATCGCGTTCCTTCTTCGTCTTGCGCTTGGCGACTTCCGCCTGCTTTTTCTGCAGGTCTTCCTGCTGGCGCGCCATCAGTTCCTGCGCCTTGCGCGATTCCGCTTCGCGCGCGGCGATCTCTTCGGGCGGCAGGACGGCCGTTGGCGCAGCCTGCGGCGCGTCTTCGACGGCCGGGGCCGCCGCCGCGGGTGCTTCGCCTTCGTCGCGGCGCACCAGCACGCGCTTCTTGCGCACCTCCACCTGGATCGTGCGCGCTTTGCCGGTCGAGTCCGCGGCCTTGATTTCGGACGTCTGCTTGCGCGTCAGCGTGATGCGCTTCTTGCCGTCGCCCGCCGCGCCGTGCTGCTTGCGCAAGTAATCGAGCAGGCGCGTCTTGTCCTGCTCGGTGAGCTTGTCGCCCTGCCGCTTGCCCGCGACGCCGGCCGCGGTGAGTTGCTCCAGCAGCGCGCCGGCCGGCATCTTCAGGTCCGTCGCGAATTGTTCAATCGTCGTTTGCGCCATGCGCTTCTCTACCGCCTGTTCCGCTTCGTGCTGCGTGTCGCCCGCGCCGTCCGAGTGCTGCCGGTGCGCCGCGGATCGCCGGCGTCATGCCGCCGCGCCGGTCTGCGGCGCATCGGCCGCCGCCTCGAACCAATGTGCGCGCGCCTTCATGATCAGCTCCTGCGCCTTGATCTGCTCCATCCCCGTCAATTCGACGAGCTCGTCGCCGGCGAGATCCGCGAGCGCGTCGCGCGTCGTGATGCCGTTCGCGGCGAGCTTGCTCGCGATGTCCGTGTCCATGCCTTCGAGCGACAGCAGCGCTTCCTCGACGTTCTCGACGCTTTCCTCGCGCGCGATCGCATCGGTCAGCAGCGCGTTGCGGGCGCGCGAGCGAAGCTCGTTCACCGTGTCCTCGTCGAACGCCTCGATTTCGTTCATTTCGGTGATCGGCACGTAGGCGACTTCTTCGAGCGAGGTGAATCCCTCGCCGATCAGGATGTCGGCGACCTCCTCGTCGACGTCGAGCTTGTCGATGAACAGGCCGCGCAGGCGGCCGGTCTCGGCCTCGTGCTTCTGCTGCGATTCCTCGACGCTCATCAGGTTGAGCTCCCAGCCGGTCATCTCCGACGCGAGCCGCACGTTCTGGCCGCTGCGCCCGATCGCGATCGCGAGGTTCTCCTCGTCGACGACGACGTCCATCGAATGCCGCTCCTCGTCGACGACGATGCTTTGCACTTCCGCCGGCGCCAGCGCGTTGATGACGAGCTTCGCGGGGTCTTCGGACCACAGGACGATGTCGACCCGCTCGCCCGCAAGCTCATTGGTCACCGCGGTCACGCGCGAGCCGCGCATGCCGATGCACGTGCCCTGCGGATCGAGCCGCGGGTCGTTGGACTTGACGGCGATCTTGGCGCGGATTCCCGGGTCGCGGGCGGCCGCCTTGATCTCGATCAGCCCTTCCTCGATCTCCGGGCACTTCGAGTTCGAACAGCCGCATGATGAATTCGGGCGCGACGCGCGACAGGATCAATTGCGGGCCCTTCGCCGTGCGGTCGATCTTCATCACGTAGGCGCGGACGCGGTCGCCGACGCGAAGCATCTCCTTCGGGATCAGCTGGTCGCGCGTGATCAGGCCCTCGATGCGGCCCGATTCGACGATCACGTTGCCGCGCTCGATGCGCTTGACCGTGCCCGACAGCAGGTTGTCGTCGCGCTCGAGGAAGTCGTTGAGGATCTGCTCGCGCTCGGCGTCGCGGATTTTCTGCAGGATCACCTGCTTGGCCGCCTGCGCGCCGATGCGGCCGAATTCCACCGGCTCGAGCGGCTGCTCGACGACGTCGCCGAGCTCGAGCTCCGGGTCGCGTTCGGCGGCGTCGGTGATCGCGATCTGGTGCGCGGGCTCCTCGTGCTCCTCGTCGGGCACGACGGTCCAGCGGCGAAACGTCTCGTAGTCGCCGGTCTCACGGTCGATCGCGACCCGCGCCTCGATGTTGTCGACGTATTTCTTCTTCGTGGCCGACGCGAGCGCGGCCTCGAGCGCCGTGAAGACGATTTCCTTCGGGACGTTCTTCTCGCGCGACAGCGCGTCCACGAGCAACAGAAGTTCGCGGTTCATGATCCTTTTCTCCAGTCGATGGCGGGCACGAGCCGCGTGCGCTCGATCGTGTCGATCGGAAGCGATCGCACGCCGGCAGGCGTCTCGACGAGGACGTCGTCGCCTTCGGTGCCCCGCAGAATTCCCTTGATCCGCCGCGCGCCATCGATCGGTGCGCTGAGCGTCACCTGCGCTTCGCGACCCGCAAAGCGCGCGTAGTCGGCAAGCCGCTTGACCGGCCGGTCCAATCCCGGCGACGATACCTCGAGGCGTTCGAAGTCGACGCTCTCGACTTCGAACAGACGCGTCAGATGGTTGGATACCTTCGCGCAGTCCTCGACGTCGACGCCGTCCGGCTTGTCGATGAAAACGCGGACGAGCCGGCTCCTCGCCGACATGTCCCAGTCGACGAGTTCGTACCCGAGCGGGGGCACGGTCCGTTCCAGCAAATCACCGAGGCCCATTGAATCGCGATTTCCAAAAAAAAATGGGCTGCGCCCAGCCCATTTCTCGTTACTTATCCGGGCGGATTCTAGCAGAAAATCGAGTATTCTGCCATCCGCGCTAAACTCGCGCCACGCGCTTTCCCCCGGAGCCCACCCGATGGCCGACCCGTTACCGATCGGCAGGCACGGCGATCTCGAACTCGACCTCCTGCCGGCTCTCGCCAACCGCCACGGGCTGATCACCGGGGCAACCGGGACCGGCAAGACGGTCTCGCTGCAGGTCATCGCCGAGCGGATGAGCGCGATCGGCGTACCGGTGTTCATGGCGGACGTCAAAGGCGACCTCGCCGGCATGAGCCAGCCCGGCGCATCGTCGCCGAAGCTCGACGAGCGGCTCAAGCTGATCGGCGTCCCCTCTCCCGCGTTTACCGCCATGCCGGTGGTGTTCTGGGACGTCTTCGGCCAGCAGGGGCATCCGATCCGCGCAACGGTGAGCGATCTCGGGCCGCTGCATGCTGTCGCGCATCCTGAACCTCAACGAGACGCAGCAAGGGGTGCTGACGCTCGTGTTCAAGCTCGCCGACGACAGCGGCCTGCTGCTGCTCGACCTGAAGGACCTGCGCGCGCTGCTGCAATACGCGGCCGACAATGCGCAGAGCCTGCAGACTTCCTACGGCAACATCTCCGCGGCGTCGATCGGCGCGATCCAGCGCGGGCTGCTCGCGCTCGATCAACAAGGCGGCGGCGAATTTCTCGGCGAGCCGATGCTGAACGTCGACGATCTGCTGCAGACCGACGACGGCCGCGGCATCGTCAACATCCTGGCCGCCGATCGCCTGATGCGCTCGCCGCAGCTCTACGCGACGATGCTGCTGTGGCTGCTGTCGGAGCTGTACGAGCGCCTGCCCGAAGTGGGCGATCGCGACAAGCCGAAGCTCGTGTTTTTCTTCGATGAAGCCCACCTGCTGTTCACCGACGCGCCGAAGGTCCTGCTCGACAAGATCGAGCAGGTCGTGCGCCTGATCCGCTCGAAGGGCGTCGGCGTGTTCTTCGTCACGCAGAACCCGCTCGACGTCCCCGACATCGTGCTGGGGCAATTGGGCAACCGTGTCCAGCACGCGCTTCGCGCGTTCACGCCGCGCGACCAGAAGGCCGTCAAGGCCGCCGCATCGACGATGCGCGCGAATCCGCAGATCGACACCGAGCGGGTGATCACCGAACTGGGCGTCGGCGAAGCGCTGATCTCGTTCCTCGACGAAAAAGGCCGCCCCAGCGTCGTCGAGCGCGCGTACGTGCTGCCGCCAGCGTCGCGCATCGGATCGATCACTGCCGAGGAGCGTGATGCGGTGCTGGCGAAGTCCCCGCTGAAGGGCGTCTACGACAAGGCGGTCGATCGCGAGTCGGCGTACGAAAAACTCGCCAATCGCGCGGCGGCATCCGCCGGCGGAATCGGGCCTGGGGCCGCGGCGGGCAGCGCGGGCGGCTTCATGGACTCGCTCAAGGGCTCGCTCGGCGGCCTCATGACCGGGAGCGGACGCAAGGACAGCCTGGTCGAGGCGATGGCGAAGAGCGCGGTGCGCACGATGGGATCGACCGTCGGCCGCGAAATCATCCGCGGCGTGCTGGGCTCGCTGATGGGCGGCCGCCGGTAAGCCGCCCCGTCAGCGGCTTCCGGGTGCTACCGAGACGGCGCGTCCATCTGCGCGAACACCTCTTCCGCCATGTGAAACGCGGAGTTCGCGGCCGGCACCCCGGCATAGATCGCGCAGTGCAGCAGCACCTCGCGGATTTCCTCGCGCGTGACACCATTGTTGAATGCCGCGCGCACGTGGAGGCGGAATTCTTCGCCCCGGTTCAACGCCACCATCAGCGCGACGGTCATCAGGCTTCGTGTATGCCGCGGCAGGCCCGGGCGCGTCCAGATCTCGCCCCAGGCGTAGCGGGTGATCAGCGCCTGGAATTCCTCGTTGAAAGCGGTCCGGTTCGCGAGGGAGCGGTCGACGTGCGCGTCGCCCAGCACCGCACGCCGCACCTGCAGGCCATTGTCGTAGCGTTCGCGCTCGTCCATTTCGTTTACTCCATGCGGCCGGTCAGGAATTGAACCAGCGCCTGCGTGAATGCGGGCGCGGCCTGGATGTTCGACAGATGCGCCGCCGGCAACTCGACGTACCGTGCCTTTACGATGTGATCGGCGGCAAAGCGTCCATCGTCTGCCGGCGTTGCGAGATCGTCGGTCCCGGCAATCACGAGCGTCGGCGCGTGGATGCGCGGCAACCCGTGGCGCAGGTCCGCGTCGCGTATCGCGGCGCACGAGGCGACGTAGCCCTCGGCCGGCGTCCGCTCGAATGTCGTACGCAATTGCGCGATGACCGGCGTGGGTTGCTCGAGCAGCGACGGCGTGAACCAGCGCGCGAACACCGCCGACGCGATGGACGCCGTCCCGCCCTTGCGTACGGCATCGATGCGCGTGTCCCACATCTCGGCGGTGCCGATTTTCGCCGCGGTATTCGCCAGCACCAGCCGGTCGATGCGGGCGGGCGCGTTGATGCCGATCCACATGCCGACCATTCCGCCCATCGAGAGCCCGCAAAAATGGGCGTGTGGAATCGCCAGCATGTCGAGCAGCGCGAGAGCATCCTGGGCCAATTGGTCGATTGCATACGGCGCAGGCGTCACTTCGGATTGGCCGTGGCCGCGGCCGTCGTAACGAACGACGCGAAAGCGGCTGGCCAGCGTCGACATCTGCGGCTCCCACATGTCGAGCGATGTGCCGAGCGAATTCGATAGCAGCAGCGGAGCGGCGCCGGCCTCGCCGTCGATGCGGTAATTGAGACGCACGCTTGGAAGCTTGGCGATCGGCATGATCGGCGACTCCTTCAGTCGGACGCCGAATGGGCGGCAAGCGCGCGATCGACGAACGCGCGGCACTCGCCCAGGTATGCCTCCGGGTCGAAGAGCCGTTCGAGCGCCTTCGCGTCGAGCAGGGCCGTCACTTTCGGTTCCCGCACAAGAATATCGCGCAGATGGACGCGTTCCGCGACCGCGCGCCGACACGCGTCGGCAACGAGCGCATGCGCGGTATCGCGACCGATGTTCGGCGCCAATGCCATTTGCACGGCTTCCGCGTAAATCTGTCCCTGGGTGAGGTCGAGATTCGCGCGCATGCGCGCCGCGTCGACGACGAGTCCTTCCGTCATTTCCGCCATCGCGTCGAGCGCACCGGCCGTGAGCAATGCGATTTCCGGCACCGTCTCCCATTCCGCCGGCCAGTTGCCGAGACCGCGCTCGTGTTCCTGGACCGCCGCCGCGAGCATCGTCGCGACCAGCGCCGGTACGCGCACCGACGCGGCGATCGCAATCGAAGCGCCGACCGGATTGCGCTTCTGCGGCATCGTCGATGAACCGCCGCGGCCAGGGGCGGCCGGCTCGAACGCTTCGCCGACCTCCGTCTGCGCGAGCAGCGCGAGATCGCGTCCGAGCTTGCCGAGCGTTGCCGTCAACATCCCCAACGATGCGCAAATGTCGCACAGCCGGTCGCGGTGCGCGTGCCACGGCATGTCCGGGACGCCGAGTGCGAGCCGCTGCGCGAGGGCCTTGGTAACTGCGAGGCCCTGGCCCTGCAACGACGCGAGCGTCCCCGCGGCGCCGCCGAACTGCACGACGAGCGCGCTTTGGCGTGCCGCCGCGAGCCGCGCCCGATGACGCCCGAGCGCGCTCAGGAATCCGGCGAGCTTTACGCCGAGCGTCACCGGCAGTGCCTGCTGGAGCCATGTGCGGCCGGCCAGCACGGTCGCGTCGTGTTGCCGCGCCTGCCTGGCGAGCGCCTGCGCGAGTCGCGCGAGATCGGCATCGATCAGCGCGAGCGCATCCCGCAATTGCAGGACGAGCCCGGTGTCGATGACGTCCTGGCTCGTCGCCCCCCAATGCACGAAGCCCTTGGCTTCGGCGTCCGCGGCCGCGACGTTTCGCGTCAACGCGGACACGAGCGGAATGGCGAGGTTACCGGCCTGGTACGCGCCTTTGTGGAGTGCGTCGACGTCGAATTCACGTGCGTCGCACTGGCGCACGATCGCGTCGGCGGCAGACTGCGGAATCACACCGACGCTGGCTTCGGCTTGCGCGAGCGCCGACTCGAACTCGAGCATCCGCGCGACACGCGCGCGGTCCGAAAACACCGCACGCATTGCATCGGTCGTGAACAGGGTATCGGGCACGTCGCGGCCGGAATCGCGCGCTTCAGTAGTCGAAGAAGACGGTCTCGCCGGCGCCCTGCAGAACGACGTTCCATTCGAGCGCACCGGTGCGGCCTGCGGCAGATTTCGCGATCAGCGTGTCGCGCCGCGCAGGCGGCACGCGCTGGAGCACCGGATCGCCGGCGTTGGCCGGATCGCCCGGGAAATAGATGCGCGAGCGCAGCTGCTTCAGCATGCCGCGCATGAAGATCGTCACGTTGATGTGCGGCGCCTGCAAACCCCCGCTGGCGGCGGGAACGCGACCCGGCTTGATCGTCGTGAACCGGAACATTCCGCCGGAGTCGGTGGGAACGCGACCGAAGCCCGTGAAACCCGTCTCGAGCGGCACGTCACGCGTGTCGTCGGGATGGTCGTAGCGCCCGTGCGCGTTCGCCTGCCAGATTTCGATCAGCGCGTCGTCGACCGGCTTGCCGTCGGCGTCGATGACGCGCCCCTCGATCGTAACGGGGTCCCCGCTGACGCCCGGACCCGTCAGGTTGTCGGTCACGAGCCACGTCAGGCCGATGTGCAGGTACGGACCTACTGTCTGCGATGCCGTCGTCCGCAGGCTCATGTCATCTCCATCGGCGTTTCGTCGCGTCCGCGCAGGACGATGTCGAACCGGTAACCGAGCGCCTGCTCGGGAATCGTCGTTTCCCAGTCGAACGCCGACACGAGGCGCTTGCGCGCGCCCTCGTCCGGGATGCTCGTATACATCGGGTCGTATTCGAGCAGCGGATCGCCGGGAAAATACATCTGCGTGACAAGCCGTGTCGGCAGCGCGTTGCCGAACAGCGAAAAGTGGATGTGCGCCGGCCGCCACGCGTTGTAGTGGTTGCGCCACGGATATTCGCCGGGACGAATCGTCACGAAGCGGTAGCGGCCCTGGTCGTCCGTCAGCGTACGGCCGCAGCCGGTGAAGTTCGGATCGGTCGGCGCGTTGTGGCGGTCGCGCGGGTGCGGATAGCGCCCGGCGGCGTTCGCCTGCCAAATTTCGACGAGCGTATTGGCGACCGGCCGCGCGTTGGCGTCGAGGACGCGTCCGCTGACCACGATGCGCTCGCCGATCGGATCGCCCGCATGCTGCTTCGTCAGGTCGAAGTCGTTGGCCTTGATCCGATCCCAGCCGAACAGCGGGCCGGTCGCTTCCGACAACGACGTCGGCAGCAGGACGAGCGGCTCCGACGGCGAGCGCTTCACGGTCGACGAATAGGGCGGGTAGCAATAGTCCGGTTGCGTGCCGCGATCGGGCGGACGATATCCGGCGATTTGCACCCGATCGATGTTGCCGGGTCGTGATGTCATGGATCGGTATCCTCGTCAAACGCGCTCGATGATGAGCGCAATGCCCTGTCCGACGCCGATGCACATC
The DNA here is from genome assembly GCA_963718905.1 of uncultured Pseudomonadota bacterium. Lineage (GTDB taxonomy): Bacteria > Pseudomonadota > Gammaproteobacteria > Burkholderiales > Casimicrobiaceae > VBCG01. The sequence continues at coordinate 89,117 of CAVRAF010000009.1, read as the reverse complement.
GTGCACAGCGCATAACGGCCACCCGTACGGCGCAACTGGTGGACGGCCGTCGTCACGAGCCGCGCGCCGCTCGCGCCGAGCGGATGGCCCAGCGCAATGGCGCCACCCATCGGATTGACCTGCGGCGCATCGTCGGGCAGCCGGTGATCGCGCGTTACCGCCAGCGCTTGCGCCGCGAACGCTTCGTTCAGCTCGATCAGGTCGATGTCGGCCAGTGCAAGCCCCGCGGTCGCGAGCACCTTGCGCATTGCAGGCGCGGGGCCGAAGCCCATGATGCGCGGCGCAACGCCGGCCACCGCGGCCGCCACGACGCGCGCGCGGGGCGTGAGTCCATGGCGTCGGGCCGCATCGGCGGAGGCGAGAATGAGCGCGCACGCGCCATCGTTGACGCCGGACGCATTGCCCGCCGTGACCGTGCCGTCGGCCTTCACGATGGCCTTCAGCCGCGCGAGCGTCTCGAGGGTCGTTGCGCGCGGATGCTCGTCGCTTGCGACGCAAAGCGGATCACCCTTCTTCTGTGGCACGCTGACCGCGACGATTTCCTCGGCCATGCGGCCATCGGCAATCGCGGCGGCCGCCCGCTGCTGGCTGCGCAAGGCGAACGCGTCCTGATCCGCGCGACTCACGCCGAATTCCCGCGCGACGTTTTCCGCGGTCTCCGGCATCGAGTCGACTCCGTAGCGAGCCTTCAGCAGCGGATTGACGAAGCGCCACCCGATCGTCGTGTCCTCGATCTTCGCCGCGCGCGAAAACGCCTCCGCTGCCTTGCCCTGCACGAACGGCGCGCGCGACATGCTCTCGACCCCGCCTGCGAGCGTCAGCGACATTTCACCGGTCTTGATCGCGCGCGCGGCGATCGCGATTGCATCCAGGCTCGATCCGCACAGACGGTTGACCGTGGTTCCCGGCACTTCCTGCGGCAGACCCGCGAGCAGCAACGCCATGCGTCCTACGTTGCGATTGTCCTCGCCCGCCTGGTTGGCGCAACCGTACACGACGTCGTCGACTGCGCCCCAATCGACGCCGCGGTTACGCTCCATCAGCGCCCGCAACGGCACGGCGGCGAGATCGTCCGTGCGAACGCTGGACAATGCTCCTCCGTAACGGCCGAACGGCGTCCGGATCGCGTCGCAGATGAAAGCTTCGCTCATGTCGTTTCCAGCACTTTATTGTGCCGGAATCAGCGCTACGCCGGTCACCCGAGCGAGCTCGTCGAACGAGAGGCCATCGACCATTTCGACCACGCGCAGGCCCTCGGGTGTCACGTCGAGCACCGCCAGGTCGGTGAATATGCGATTCACGCAGCCGATCCCCGTCAACGGATACGTGCAGCGCTCGACGATCTTGCTTTCACCCTGCCGGGTCAGATGTTCCATCATGACGTACACCTGCTTTGCGCCGATCGCCAGGTCCATCGCGCCGCCGACCGCGGGGATCGCATCGGGCGCACCGGTATGCCAGTTGGCGAGGTCACCGGCGACCGATACCTGGAATGCGCCGAGCACGCAGAAATCCAGGTGTCCGCCGCGCATCATCGCGAACGAATCGGCGTGGTGAAAGTACGCGCCGCCGGGCAGCAGCGTTACCGGCTGCTTGCCCGCGTTGATCAGGTCGGGATCCTCGGCGCCGGGCGCAGGCGCTTCGCCCATCGCGAGCAATCCGTTCTCGCTGTGCAGCAGAATCTCGCGGTCCTTCGGCAGGTGATTGGCGACCATCGTCGGCAAACCGATGCCCAGATTCACGTACGCGCCTTCGGGAATGTCGCGCGCAACGCGCGCGGCCATCTGATCGCGGCTATATCGTTGCATCGTACGCTCCTTGGCTCCGGCGCTCTTGAACGACCCCCACGCTTGCGGCCCGATTGGTCAATTCGGCCGCTGCGCTGCCCCCCGAGGGGGCGCAATTCGCGCCTTGGGACGGCCCCGCGGCGCTCACTAAACGACCCCCATGCTTGCGGCCCGATTGGTCAATTCGGCCGCTGCGCTGCCCCCCGAGGGGGCGCAATTCGCGCCTTGGGACGGCCCCGCGGCGCTCACTGAACGACCCCCACGCTTGCGGTGTTCGCCGGAACCCTGACGATCCGCCGCACGAAGATACCCGGCGTCACGATTACCTCCGGATCGAGTCCGCCGAGATCGACGATTTCGCGCACCTGCGCGATCGTGCATTTCGCGGCGCTCGCCATGATCGGGCCGAAGTTGCGCGCGGTCTTGCGGTAGACGAGATTGCCCCAGCGATCGCCGCGATCGGCCTTGACCAGCGCATAGTCGGCATGGATCGGATATTCGAGCACGTAACGGCGGCCACCGATTTCGCGCGTTTCCTTGCCATCCGCGAGCAGCGTGCCATATCCCGTCGGCGTGAAGAACGCGCCGATGCCGGCGCCCGCGGCGCGAATGCGTTCCGCGAGATTGCCCTGCGGGACGAGCTCGAGCTCGATCTCGCCGGCGCGATAGAGCGCATCGAAGACCCACGAATCGGTCTGGCGCGGAAACGAGCAGATGATCTTGCGCACGCGCCTCGTCTTGAGCAACGCGGCAAGACCGGTATCCGCGTTGCCGGCGTTGTTGTTGACGACGGTCAGCTCGCGCGCGCCCTGGCCGATCAGCGCGTCGATCAGTTCGGCCGGCATGCCCGCCGTTCCGAAGCCGCCGATCATCACGGTCGCGCCGTCCTGGATGTCCGCGACGGCGGCCGTTACGGACGCGACAATCTTGTCGATCATCGCAACCCCGCGACCGCCGCGCCGCCGCCACGCATTGACGCGTACGTCCCGCGCAGCAGCGCCAGCACGGGTGCGGTCTCCGGGCGCACGCCGCGCCACAGCAGGAACGATTCCGCGGCCTGTTCGACCAGCATTCCCAGACCGTCGGCGGTCTGCGCGGCACCCTGCGAGCGCGCGGACGCCAGAAACGGCTCCGCGCGCTCGCCGTAGACCATGTCGTACGCCAGCGCGCCCGGCGCCAGCGCTCCGGCGTGCAGCGGCGGCATCTGCCCGTCGAGGCTCGCCGACGTCGCGTTGATGACCAGGTCGAACGCTTCGCCCGCGAACGCCGAGTAGGCTCCGCCGCGAAGCGCGACAGTGGGGGCATGGCGCGCGAACCGCGCGGCCAGCGCTTCCGCCTTGCCCGGCGTGCGGTTCGCGATCGCAAGACGCGCCGGCCGCTGCTCGAGCAGTGGCAACATGACGCCGCACGCGGCACCGCCCGCGCCCATCAGCAGCACGCGCTTGCCTTCGATCGCAAAATCAAGACTGTGGCGGACATCCCGGACGAACCCCGCGCCATCGGTGTTGTCGCCAATGACCGCGTCGCCGTCGAACTTCAGCGTGTTGACGGCGCCCGCCAACCGGGCCCGTTTGGTGCGCGTCGAGGCAATCGCGAACGCATCGAGCTTGAATGGCACGGTCACGTTGAGTCCGCGCCCGCCGCCACGGCGAAACGCTTCGGCCGCGTGTGCGAAGCGGCCCGGCTCGGCCAGGATCGTTGCGTATTCGACGTCGTGTCCGAGCGCGCGTGCGAACGCCGCATGAATTCGCGGCGACTGGCTGTGCGCGACCGGATTGCCGATGACGGCGTAGCGGTCGGTCATGACACGTGCTCGCTCGCGAGGGACGCCATCCGCGCCGGCGCGTTCAACGCGCCATAGCCGTCGTAGCTGCCGACGCGCTGCACGATCTCGAAGAAGAAGCGGTCGGCAAAGCTCTCCGAATACGCATGAAAATACTCGCCGTCGCCGGCGCGCTCGTACAGGATGCCGAATTCGCGCATCCGCTCGACCTGCGCGGCCGGCAGATCCAGCCGCGCGACGAGATCGTCGTAATAGTTGCCGGAAATCGGGACGAACTGCGCGCCGTTGCGGCGCAGCTGCGCCATCGTGGCGAAGATGTCGTCGGTCGCGAACGCGATATGGTGGACGCTCGCGCCGCCGAGCGTCGAGATCGTGCGCGCCGTGGCGGTGCTGCGGCTCTGCGAGACGTTCAGCACGACGCGCACGGCGCGATCCGCGCTCGCGACACCCATGCTTCGAATCAAACCGAAGGGATCGGTCAGCTCAAGACTGTCGCCCGGCTCCATCCCGAGCACGGCGCGATAGAACAGGATCCACGTGTCCAGCGCCTCCACCGGCACCCCCATCGCCACGTGATCGATACGCCGCAACCCCGCATCGCGCGCACCGGCGGGCGTGGCGACGCTGAGGTCGAAATCGATCTCGTACAGCGTGCCGGAGCCCAGCTCCTCGGCGACGAAATAGATGACGCTGCCATCCGGCGCGCGCACGGCCGGGACGTTCTGCTCGTTGGGGCCGAGGCGGCTGTCGAAGCGCGGACAGTGCAGTGCCGTCGCGCGATTCTGCGCGCGTAACGCATCGTCGGTCGTCAGGCTGACCGCGCAGATCGATGGTCCATGCAGATCGAAATGCTCGCGGGCGAACGATGCCGGCTCTGCATTCAGAATCAGGTTGATCGACCCTTGGCGATAGAGCGTGACGTTCTTTGAGCGATGCCGTCCCGCGCGATGGAAGCCGAGGATTTCCAGCACGTTGTCGAGGAGCCATTCGGTGGCCTCGTCGACGGCGAACTCGAGAAATGCGACGCCGGTCAGCGCAGGCGCCTGCGGCGGATCATAAAGCTCGATCCGGTGCACCGTCCGCGCGCGCGCGTTGGCGGGACGCGAGCTGTCGGACGCGGCTTTCTCGAGCCGAAGCCGCGTCTGCTCTTCGAGGTACAGCAGCGAGCGCATCGCATCGACCGCCGTGAGGCGATTGGGCGCTTCCCGGAAGACATCGTTGAAGATCTCGAGCGACAGAGGGCCCGTGTACCCGGCGACAAGCACCTGCTCGAGAAACCGCGGCAGGTCGAGCTGTCCCTGACCCGGAAAGTTCCGGTAATGCCGGCTCCACTGCAATACATCCATCGACAGCCGCGGCGCGTCGGCCATCTGCAGGAAGAAGATCCGGTTGCCCGGGATCTGTGCGATTCCCTCGGGATCGTCGCCGAGCGACAGGATGTGGAAACTGTCGATAATCACGCCGAGATGCGGGTGTCCCGCTTCGTTGACGATCTTCCAGGCATGTCCGTAGCGATTGACGCGCGATCCCCACGCGAGCGCCTCGTAGCCGATCCGCAGGTTGCGGCGCGCGGCCCGCTCCGCGAGCTGGTAGAGCTGCGCTGCGGCACGCGCGTCGTCATCGATCGCAAGCGGCGAGACGTTCGAGCAGACGAGCATCATCGGCGCGCCGAGCACCGCCATGATGTCGAACTTGCGTTCCGCGCGATCGAGATTGCGCTTGAGCTGCGCGTCGGTGACGCCCTCGAATTCCCGAAATGGCTGATAGAGATCGATGCCAAGACCGCGATCGGCCGCCATGCGGGAAAGGTCCGCGGGCGAGCCCGGGAAATGGATGAGGTCGTTTTCGAATACTTCGATCGCATCGAAGCGGGCGGCCGAGATCGCATCGAGCTTGGCGGCGAGCGTTCCGGACAGCGAAACGGTGGCAATGCATTTGCGCATGGTCGTCAGGAAATCGGAGTCGCGGCGCCGCGGTGGCTCGGAAAGGGATGTGGATCGGAGCCGTTCATTATCACCGCATCAGCTCGTCGCGATCGCGCGTCGCGTACGGGTTGCTTCGGCAATCGCCTCCGTGATCACGAGGTTCCGCAGACCATCGCGAACGCTAACCAGCGGCGCCTCCTCGCCGCGAACGACGGCGCAGAAATGCGCAAGCTGGCGTTCGAGCGGATCGACGTCGTCGACGCGGCGACGCTCGTGCGAAGCGGCTTGAACCAGGATCGATCCTCCTCACGGGCATACGTCCGCAGGCGCATCGTCGGTATGCCCAGCGAACCCTGGGTTCCGGCTGATCAAATAGCAATCCTCGTCGTCGTAGCTCGCATAGGCCTTGTTTTCACGCGACGTCTGCTCCCAGCTCCGCGCGGACGCCGACGTATCCGACAGCGCGAACGTTCCCAGTGCGCCATTCGCAAACCGGAAATTGATCGCTACCGTGTCTTCGACCGGAAACTTGCGGACGGCGTTCGACGCCATTGCCTGCACCTCGATGATTTCGCCGCATAGCGCGCGCAGGTTGTCCACCTCGTGAATCATGTTGATCAGGATCGGACCGCCGCCTGCCTGTCTGCGCCACGGCGCTTCGTCGAAGTAACTGTCCGGCTTGTAGAAAAGCGCACCGCCGATCACGGCGACGAGCCGGCCGAGCGCGCCCGCCCGAACGATTTCGCAAGCGCGCGCCATGATCGCGCTGTGGCGGCGATGATGTCCAACGAGGATTTTCGCATCCGCGCGCTCCGCCAGCTCGCACAGGCGCCGGCCTTCTTCGACCGTATGCGCGACGGGTTTCTCGATCAGCACGGCGACGCGCGCTTCGATGCATTCGACGCTCTGCTCCGCGTGCAACCGGTTGGGCGTGGCGAGGATGACGCCATCGACGCGGCCCGCGGCGAACAGCTCCGCGAGCGAGGCGTGCAGCGGAACGCCGGCGCTGCGGGCACGCTCGGCGGCCGCGGGTGCCGGATCGACGATTGCGGCAAGCTCGCACGCCGCACTCGCCTCGATCAACTCGATGTGCCGGCGACCGATCGATCCCGCGCCTGCAACGGCGATGCGCGCCTTCGCGATCACAGCGCCTCCAGCAGTCGTCGCGTCTTCGCGAGCATCTGCCGCGCGCGCTCGACGGCGGGCATGGTGCGCGCGAGCCCGTGCATCGGTATTTCCAGGCCGATCGGCACGTTGCGCGGCGCTGCGCGCAGGATGCCGATGAGGTCGAGCCCACCGTCACCGGGCATCAGCCGCTCGGCGCGCGCCTGGTGCAGCAGCGTCGTCGTATCGCGCGGACGCTCGGCCGGCGCATCGCACAGTTGCAGTAGCGCAAGCGATGCGGGGGTATCGAGCCGATTTCGTCCGCGCGGCCGCCACCCCGATCGAAATGGATCGGATCGATCAGCAATCCGGCATTGTCGCGTGCGGCCGATTCGACGATGCGCGCGCCCTGTGCAAACGTGCGCACGTCGGTCCAGGGCATCGGCTCCAGGTTCGCGGCAATCCCGTACACCGCGGCGATGTCGCAAAACGCGGCGAATCGCTCGATCAACCGCGCTTCGTCCGGATCATTGCCGGCGATCAGCGCTTCGCGCGCGCCGAGCCGTGCGCCCGTCTCCAGCGCCGGCCGAAAGGAAGCGACGTCGGTGTCGGGCTTCAACCGGAAGATTTCGATGTCGAGCGCCCGGACCCCGGTGTCTGCGAGCCGGCGCGCCGTTTCGCGGACCAGCGGCGTGTCACCGACCATCGGATGCTGCGGCTCTTCAGCGGTCGCCGGCAGCAGCCGCAGACCGACATGGTCGTAGCCGGCCTCGGCTGCGCACGACACGAGGTCGGGAGGCGCGAGCTCGAGCACGGTGAGGGCGGCAAGTCCGATGCAGCGGTTCATCGGGGAACGCTGCCGAGCCTGCGTCCCACGGCGGCTGACTGTGTCCAGCGAGCCGGCATCACGCGACCGCCGGCGCAGGGGCGTGTCCGCCCAGGAACAGGCGGTTGAGATCGGGATCGTGCAGCAGCTCCGACGCCGGGCGGTCGAGCGCGAGACGGCCCATTTCCAGCACCAGCGCGCGATTCGAATACTTGAGCGCCGTGCGAACGTTCTGCTCGACCATCAGCACGGTCGTGCCCGCGTCGGCCAGCGCGCGCAGCAGCGTCATCACGTCCTGCACGAGCTTCGGCGACAAGCCGATCGACGGCTCGTCGATCAGCAGCACGCGCGGGCGCAGCAGCAGCGCGCGGCCGACCTCCAGCTGCTTCTGCTCGCCGCCGGACAGCGTCGACGCCTGGTTGTCGATCCGCTCCCGGATGCGCGGAAATCGCGCGAGCACTTCCTCGATGCGACCGCCGAGCTCGCCGCGCGGCAGCGTGATGCCGCCGAGCTCGAGGTTGTGCCGGACCGACAGCGAGCCGAACAGGTTGCGACCCTGCGGAACGAACGCGATGCCATCGGCGAGCAGCTCGCGCGGCGGCTTGCCGTTGATGCGCCGGCCCTCGAAGCGAATTTCGCCGGATCGCGGCGTCAGCATGCCGAACAGCGTCTTCAGCACCGTCGACTTGCCGGCGCCGTTCGGACCGATCAGCAGCGTGATCTCGCCCTTGCGGGCATCGAGCGTCGTCTCGTTGAGAATCGTGAGGCTCGGCGAATATCCGGCGACGACCTGGTCGAACTCGATGATCTTTTCGGACATGTCCCGCGGACTCCTTCAACCGCCTGCGATGACGTTGCGCTCGGTGGGCCGTGGCGTCAGTTGCCGAGATACGCTTCGAGCACCTGGCGGTTCGACTGCACGGCAGCCGGCGGCCCCTCGGCCATCACCTTGCCTTCGACCATGCAGATGACGTGCGGGCACAGCCGCATGATGAACTCCATGTTGTGCTCGATGACGACGAAGCTGCCGCCCTGCGTCCGGTTGAGCTCGCACCAGCAGTTCGCGCAGCTGATCGACGAGGCCGGGATTGACACCGGCGCAGGGCTCGTCGAGCAGCACGAGGCGCGGCGCCGGCATGAACGCCATCGCGATGTCGATCAGCTTCTGCTGGCCGTACGACAGGTTGCCCGCGGGCAGCTTCGCGACGTGCTGCAGCCGGAAGAGCTCGATCATCCTGTCGGCATGCTCGCCGAGTCCGGCGTCCGGCGCAGCGAAGCAGGCGCGACGCCAGCGTGCCCTTGAATTCCTGCGCGGCGGCGATCAGGTTGTCGCGCACCGACAGCTTGACGAAGACCTGCAGCGTCTGGAACGTGCGGCCGACGCCGCGCCGCGACAGCTGCAGCGGCGACATGCCGGTGATGTCTTCGCCGCAGAACTCGACGTCGCCCGGTCGTCGGCTTGATCTGGCCGAGGATGCTGTTGAAGAGCGTTGTCTTGCCCGAGCCGTTCGGGCCGATGACGCCGACGATCTCGCCCGGGCCGACCGACAGGCTCACGCCGTCGACCGCCTTGATCGCGCCGTACGACTTGCGAATGTCCTTGACTTCGAGAAACGGCGTCATCGTGACCGCGCCGCTTCGACATCGAGCGTCCGGAATCGACAGGACCCGCCCGGCAGCCAGACCATCAGCGCCACGACCGCGAAGCCGAATACCGCGAGGTACCAGTTCTGCATGAACCGCAGCCATTCCGGCAACAGCACGATGACGACAGTGCCGAGACGGGACCGAAGAACCGCCCGGAACCGCCGACGATCACCGCCAGCAGCATCATCAGCGAAGCCGAGAAATGGAACGGCGCGGGCTCGACGTACTGGACGAGCGCCGCGAAGAAGACGCCCGCAATGCCGGCGCACGCCGCACCGATCGCAAACGCAAGCAGCGTGTACGCGGTGATGTTGACGCCGAGACTCTCGGCGCGGATCGGATTGTCGCGCAGCGCGGCGAACGCGCGGCCCCACGGCGAGCGCAGCAGCCACCACAGGAGCCCGATCAGCACGGCGGTGGACGCGAGCGTGAACCAGAAGAACGGCAGCGCGCCATCCAGCGAATAGCCGAAGAGCGACGGGCGCGGAATGCCGGAAATGCCGTATGTGCCGCCGGTGATCTTTTCCTCGTTGCGCATCACGAGATACACGAGCACGTTGAATCCCAGCGTCGCGAACGCCAGGTAGTGGTGCTGGACCCGCAGCGCCGGAAAGCCCAGTGCCAGTCCGACCGCAAAGCAGGCGACGGCGGCCGCCGGCAGGACGATGAAAAACGGCACGCCGGCCTTCAACGCAATCGCCGCGATGTACGCGCCGATGCCGTAGAACGCCGCCTGGCCGAGCGACATCTGGCCGGCGTAGCCGATCGTCAGATTGAGGCCATACGTCGCCATCAGCGTGACGCAGAACAGCGTGCACATGTAGACGCCGTAGCTCTTGAGCAGCAGAGGCAACGCGGCGAAGGCGGCGAGCGCGATGACGAGGAAGATCCTGTTCGCAGCGCCATTCATACCTTGCGCTCCTCGACCTTGCCGAGCAGGCCTTCGGGGCGGAACAGGATGACGACGAGGAACAGCATCAGCGCGACCCCCTCCTTGTAGGCCGGCGAGACGTAGAAGCCGACGACGTTTTCGAGAACGCCGATCAGCACCCCGCCCAGCAGCGCACCCCGTGTCTGGTTGAAGCCGCCGATGATCGCGGCGAAGAACGCCTTCTGCCCGATCGAGTCGCCCATGTCGAACTTGGCGAGATAGGTCGGCGTGACGAGCAACGCGGCCACCGCGGCGAGCACCGCGTTGATCAGGAACGTGTAGAGAACCATGCGCCGGACGTCGATGCCGAGCACCTTGGCGGCGTCCGGTTCTGCGCAACCGCCTGCATCGCGCGGCCGGTCACCGTCCGGTTCAGGAACGTCTGCAGAGTGACGACGATGAGTCCGGCGAACATCAGGGTGCCGATGTCGGCGTACGAGACTGCGATGCCGCCGATCGAGAACTGGCCTGGCGGGAAACGGACTCGGGAACGGAAACGCCTCGGCGCTGTAACCGGCCCTGACCAGCTGTTTCAGTCCCATCGACAACGCCGAGCGTGGCGATGACCAGCGGAATGACGCCGTGGCGAATCAGCGGATCGACGATGACGTACTTGAACCCGGCGCCGAGCAGCAACATTGCGACGACGCAAGTCAGGAGGAACGCGACCCACAGCGGCGCCCCCATCCCGTTCAGGAAGAACAACATCACGAACGCCGGCACCATCACGAATTCGCCCTGCGCGAAATTGATGGTGCCGGACGCCTGCCACAGCAGCGTGAACCCGAGCGCGGCCAGCGCATAGATCGCACCGGTCGCGGTGCCGGAAACGACGAGTTGCAACAGATCACCCATCGCAAATGCTCCTCGGGAACGCGGCATGCGGTTTCGCGACTCCGGATTTCGCCGGGGCAATGCCGGTGACGCCAAGAAAAGCGCCGAAGCATTTTACGCAACAGCCGCGGACCGCCCGACGAGCGGACACGACGGATTTATGCAAATGACATAAAATTCGCTTCATTTCGAAAGCCAGGGAGCGTTGGACGTCTCAGCCGACATGCCGCTCCCGCTACGGATTCGGGAGGTCGATGCGACACGCCGTGGCAGTCCTGGTGGTCGCGATTCTTGGCGGTTGTGCCGGGCCGAGAGAGCCGTTGCCGATTACGCCTGCGGCGGAGGTGCAGGGCGCGCCGGTCGCGAGGCGCGTGCTCACCGCACCCGCGGCACCCGCTGCCGCGGCGCCGAGCGCGACGACAATTACCGCGGCTCCGACATCGCCCATCGCGGTGCCGCCGAGCGCGCTGTACGTCTGCGTATCCGGAAACGGTAGTCAACAGCAGCAGACAGCCATCGAGTTTGCCCCGAAGGTCGCCGCGCTTTGCAAGCGACATCCTGAAATGGGCCCGTGCCAGTACGAACGCGACATCTGCAGGCGCAGCGGCGGACGGGTCTACGCCGCCGGCGGCCAGGAGATCACGCAGCAGATCGAGGATGACTATGACCGAAAGGTCCTGCGTGTACGATTTCGCGCCAACTGAGTTGCGTTTTCCGCACGGCGTCCGCCTCCAACCTCTGAAAAGCACAAGGCCCGGTTCGATATGACCGGGCTTTGCACATCGTTGGCTGCCTGACAAAGGTCCGACGACGACCTGCAACTTCCCTGACAATTCGTAATATCATCGGCACGCCGCTGCGCCACGGGTTCGTTCGCGATCGGATCCGGCGGTGAGCACAGCCCATGGATCTGACCGCATGGGTGGGAAGGGCCCGGCGGATGGGTCGTCGAATCGACGGGGGAGCCATCATCAGTCAAGTCCCGGCCATGAGCCGGAATTCGCTGTGCTCGTGCGGGAGCGGCAAGCGCTTCAAGCTTTGCTGCGGACGAGCGCCGACCGCGCCGTTGCAGACTCGCTACGAAGCGCTCGCGGCTCATCGCGCCGGCGCGTTTGGACGCGCCGAGTCCCTCTATCGGCGCGCGCTCGAAGAGAATCCGGATGACATCGATGCGCTGCACATGCTGGGCGTCGTGCAGATGCAGCGACTGCGGTATCGCGAAGCCCTCGACCTGGTGTGGGACGCAGCCGAACGGTCCGGCTGGTCGGTACCGGAGATCCGCCATAACGTAGGCCTGGTGCTTGGCAAGCTGGTGACGCGTGAGGCCAACGTCCGGCAGGCAGACCTGCTGGCCGAATTCGTCGGCCGTGAAGAAGCGCTGCGCAATGCCCGCAGCGACGCGTCGCCGCTGGTTTCCGTCGTGTTGCCGGCATACAACCACGCACGCTACGTCGCGCAGGCGATCGAATCGGTCGCCGAGCAAACTTATCCGCACATCGAGCTCGTCGTCATCGATGACGGATCGACCGACGGAACAGCCGCGGTCGTCGCCGAATGCGTGGCCGGCTTCAGGTTTCCCGTGCGCCTGATCGCCCGGGAGAACCGGGGAGCACCGGCGACGCTGAACGAGGGGGTGACGCTCGCGCGCGGTCAATACGTGTCGTTCCTGAATTCCGATGACTACTACGCACCCGACCGCGTCGCCTCGCTGGTGGACGAGATCGCACGCGCCGGCGTCGCGTGGGGCTTTACGCTGGTATCGAATGCCGACGATCGAACCGATCCGAATGGAGAGACCGGCGCCGTCGGCATCCTGCAGCGGCAGCGCAATTTCCTGGGCACGCAGCCCAACAGCTTCACGCTCGTCGAATACAACGTCGCCATCTCGACCGGCAACCTCTTCGTCGAGAAGGCGTTCTTCTCCGGGTTGGGCGGCTTCCGCGACTATCGCTACAACCACGATTGGGACTTCGGCCTGCGCGCGTCGGCGTTTAGCGAGCCTGTGGTCGTGTATCGGCCCCTGTACTTCTACCGCTTTCATGCAGGCAATACGATTTCAGAATCGAGAGCGCGGGTGACCGAAGACGCCGACCGCGTGATCGGTGATTTTCTCGCGACGGTCCTCGCCGGTACCGCGCCGTTCACCAACGCGCTCGGTCCGCAATCGCCGGACAATCGCGCGCTCCTTCTGAAGCTCGTTTTCCGCGCGGGTCAGGGCGCGCTCGTCCCCGTGCCGATGCTCCGATCGATGGCGGCGGAATGGCGCGCGAAACGACCGCCTCCGAACGCAAACGAGCCTGCGGTCCATGCCCATGCGCTTGACGGTCTTCCGAAAACAGCGCTGGTCGTGCTCGGGATGCATCGCAGCGGAACTTCCGCGATGTCACGGGTGCTGAACCTTTGCGGAGCGTTCCTCCCCGAAAATTGAAGCCACCGAAAATCGGCGTCAATCCGAAGGGATTCTGGGAACCGGAAGCGGTGCTGGAGCTCAATGCGCGGGCCATGCGCCAAATGGGCGGCGAATGGGATCGCGTCGATTTCCCGCTGCCTGACGCGGGCGACGTCGTCGACGAGTTCCACAGCGACGCCCGGGAGCTGCTGGCATCCGAATACGAGGGTCGTGGGACGATCGTGATCAAGGATCCCCGCGTGTGCATTCTCGCGCCGCTGTGGCACCGGGCGCTGATCGCGTCGGGCTACCGCCCGGTGTACGTCGTGCCGATTCGCAACCCGCTCGAGGTGGCGCAGTCGCTGCACGCGCGCGGTGACATGACCGTGAGGGAGGGCTGATCCTTTGGTCGGCGTACATGAAACGGGTCGCCGAATTTGCGGATACGCATGCGGACGTGCTGTACGTGCGCTTCACGGACCTGCTCGACGACTGGCGTCGTGTGGTCGCCGGAATCGCCGATCGATTCGATGTCGCGCTCGCCGCCGGCGATCGCGCGGACGAAGTCGATCGCTTTCTCGAGCACAACCTGCGGCGCCAGGCGGTCGATGAAGACGCGCTCGTTGCGCAGACGGCGCAGTTGCCAACCGTCGATATCGGTGCGCAATATCGGGCCTGCGTTGCCCGCTGCGATCACGACGCAACGCGCACGCGCACATCGTCCGCTGCCGCCGCGCGCGAGATCGCGACGCTGGATTGGCGCCGGGAGGAAGCGCCCGCCACGTTGAGTTTCGTCCTGTGCATCGAAAACAACGCGATTCGCGATCAGGCGCTTCTGCTGTGCGAGAGCATCCGTCGCTTCGGCGGGCGCCACAACCGCTCGCCGATCCTCGCATTTGCGCCGCGTCCCGGCCTCGGCGTCGATCCCGGCACCCGACGGACATTGAAGGATCTTGACGTCGAGTACATCGACGAGCCTCTCAACACGACCTGCCGCGAATATGCGCCGGCCAACCGGGTTTTTGCCGGCGCCTACGCCGAGCGGCATGTGCGGACCGATTTTCTCGTCGTGCTGGACAGCGATACGGTTTGGCTCGACGAGCCCGAGCTGCCGCCGGGTGCGGACGCGGCGGCCCGGCCGGTTGACCACAAGGGCAGCGCGACGCGCGGTCCCGGCGATCGCTTCGAAGCTTATTGGGCGAAGCTTGCGCAGATTTGCGGCATATCGCTCGACCGGCTACCCATGCTGCGTTCGACGATCGGGAACGAACACATTCGCGCATCGTACAACGCGGGGCTGACGACCGTGCGCCGGCAGAAAGGAATCCTGGCCCGCTGCGCGGAGCTGTTTGCCGCTTCGGTGACCGAAGGCATGAGGCCCTATCGCGGGACCGGCACGAACATTTTTGCCTCGACCGGTCATGTGGGCCAGGCGGGCAGCGAGTATTGGGGATCCAGCCAGGCGGCGCTGACGCTGGCGATCTGGTCGTCCACCGAGCGGGTCGTCCACTATCCGGATCATTACAACGTGCCGCTGCACCTCATCGCCGCAGACGGCGAGATCGATTCGCGCTGGCTGTGCCATCCGCCCGTCCATTTGCACTATCACTGGATGTTCGGACAGCAGCACCATGAGACGGCAATGGAGCTGCTGGCCAAGCTCGGCTTATCCGAAGACCGGCGGGCCTGGCTTGCGAGTCGAACGCCGCTGGACGTCCATGAAGACAACGATGTTGCGCTGCTTCGCGGTTAGGCGTCTCAGCTGCCAGGAAGGTCGTGGATGTCGGGGAAAAACAGGTCCTTCCATGAATTCGGTTGCGTCTTGACGGCCCCGATGCGCACCTTGAATGCGACGAACTTGACAACGTTTTCCGGCACTAGCTTGAAGCTCATCTGGGGATCGCCCAACATCGCAGTCAAATCATCGAGCGACATATTTTTGTCGCCGCTCGTTGTCAGATAGATCGCCGCGGCCTTCCGTCTGTTGTGGTGAATGAACTCAGTGGCTTCACGCAGTGCCGACAGGAACGCGGCGTAGAGCCGCGGATTCTCGTCGTGAAATTTCGACGTGGTCCAGGCGAGGACGAACGTTTGCGGACCACCCCAGACATCGTAGGAATTCAGCACCGTGCGCACGCCCGGCCGCTTGAGCTCCTGGTACTGGAACGGTGGCGATGCGAAATGCGCCGTGACCTCGCTACTGCCCGACAGCAGGGCTTGCATGCCGGTCGGATGCGACATGCCGACCGTGAGACGATCGAGCCTGTCCCAGCCGGCATCGCCAAACATCTGGGCAGCGGCCAGTTGCAACGTCGTGGCTTGCGACGAAACCTTGACCCCCGGAATCGCGATGCGAACCCGATCGGTCAGATCCCGGATCGTCCTGATTTCGGGATCGCGCGTGTTGAGCAGCATCGGCATCGAATCGAGCGCGGCAATGCCCTTGACGGCCAGCGCGCCGCGCGTGCGGTCCCATAGCGTCGCGAACGCGCCGAGGCCCCCGGCGGCGATGTCGAGGTTGCCTGAAAGCATGGCATCATTGGCAACAGTGCCATCGCTGAAGGTGCTCCACGTGATCATCACCCCGCCCAATCCGCTGGCCTTTGCATGCTTTTCGATCAGCTTGTCGTGCTCCATCACAATCATCTGCAGGTAGCCGATGCCATACTGCCGTGCGATGCGCAGCGTCGCGACCTCGGCATGAGCAGGCGCCGACGCAAGCAAAATGGCAACGATTGACCATGCGAACGCGACCCGTGAACACGACCGTTTCATCATTTCGTCATCGCGCACGGCGATGAAGTTCGTTCAGAATGGCAAGCAGAAGCGTTCATATGGCCGGTGCAGAGTGCGGTTGATCGCCTGGAAAAACCGATCGGATTGTACGTCCATGCCGGCAGGAGGAGTTCGATGACGACAATAGCCGATCGGGGAACGACAATCGGCGTCCGGCTCGCGAAGACCGCCGATCGTCAGCCCGATAGCCTCGCGGTTGTCGAGAACGACACGCAGATCACGTTCCGCCAGCTCGACGCTGCAGCGACAGCGATTGCAGCCGAAATCCTCGATGTCGGACAAGACCGGCCCGGATGCGTCTGCCTGCTCTTCGAAAACAAGCTCCCCGCCATCGAGGCGATCTTCGGTGCGGGCAGAAGCGGCCGGCCCTATGTTCCCCTCGACGCGGGCGACCCGGAGGAGCGTTTGCGCTTCATCCTGCACGACAGTGAACCCGTGGTCCTTCTGACCGAAGGAACACTGCGCGAGCGCGCGCGCGCCATCGTTCCGAGCGGTTGCGCGCTGATCGACGTCGAACGATTGCAGCCTCGCGGCGAAGGCCGGCTGCTACCGGACGTTGCGTCGGATGCGCCACTTTATCTTTACTATACGTCCGGTTCGACCGGCCGTCCGAAGGGCGTCATCCAGACGCACGGCAATCTCCTGTTCTTCGCCGACGAGTATGCGAGGTCGCTGAAAATTGGCAACGGCAGATCGATTGTCGCTGCTGTACACGCTGAGCTTCAACGCGGCGAATATGGATATTTACGGTGGCCTCCTGAGCGGCGCCACGCTCTGCGCGTACGACCTGCGGCGCGATGGCATCCAGCAACTTGCGGACTGGCTTGATCGCGAACGGATCACCGTGCTGCACGCTGTTCCGACCGTCTTTCGGGAGCTCTTCAACCGGCTCGCGCCGGGACGCGCCCTCCCGCATGTTCGAGCCATAGATGTCGGCGGCGAGTCCCTGTTCGCGAGCGATGTCGATCTCTTCAAGGGACACACGCTCTCGAATTGCATTCTCATGAACCAGATCGCGTCGACCGAGGTGGGGCTGATCGCGCAATATCCCATCGACCATCGGAGTCCGGCTCCTTTGGAGTCGATCGTTCCGGTCGGCCGATGCCCCGAGGGCGTCCGCGTTGAAATCCGGCGCGACGACGGCAGCGCAGCCGATACCAATGAAGCCGGCGAAATTGTCGTTTGCAGCCCGCATGTAAGCCCGGGCTATTGGCGGCGCCCCGAGCTCGATACCGCGGCATTTTCGTCCGATCCGCTCCATCCGGGCTCCCGGCGCTACGGTTCAGGCGATTTCGGATACATCGACGAATCGGGCAACCTGCACTTTCGCGGACGCAAAGGCAGTCGGGTCAAGATTCGCGGCCATTCGGTCGAACTGATGGAGATCGAGGCCGCTCTTGCAGCGTGTCCGGGCGTGATGCAAGCCGCGGTAACGGCCGAAAGTGTCGCGCCACAAGCCGACTCCGTTCGCGTGGTTGCCTACGTGGCGACGGAACGGGAAGCGGATCGCGATTCATCGCGGATTCGCCGCCACCTCGCAGCGCGAATTCCGGCTTACATGCTGCCGGCGGACATTGTCTTCGTCGATGCATTGCCGCTGACCGCAACCGGGAAGGTCGATCGCAGGGCGCTTTCGGCGATTGAACCGGCACCCGCGGATGCAGCGCGAGAGGTCGAGGCAGCTCGCGATGACGTTGAACGCGGAGTCGCCGACATCTTCGAACAGTTGCTGAAGGTTGCGCCGATCGGTCGCGACGATGACTTCTTCCTGCTGGGCGGCGACTCGCTGCAGGGGGTCGAGCTGCAGGTTCGATTGAGGGAGCGATTCGGCGTGCACGTCGCGAACTTCCACGAAGACGCGACAGTCGCGCGGATTGCCGCGAACATCCGGCGGCAAGGCGCGGGGCCAGCGGCGGCGGCGCGCGCCATTCCGGTGCTGATTCCGCTTTGGAAACAGGGCAGCGCCCCACCGCTGTTTCTGATTCACGGCCGGCATGGCCAGGCGTTCGTCAGTCCGCATTTCATGCAGTTGCTGGGCAACAATCAGCCGGTGTGGGCATTCCAGGCGCGCGGCCTCGATGGTTTGCACGAGCCTCATGCGACCGTCGAGGACATGGCCGCGGATTACCTGGCGGAGATGCGCAAGCAGCGCCCGCACGGCCCGTACTTTCTGGGCGCGCTGTGCGCGGGAGCCTACATCGCCGCCGTGATGGCGCGCTCGTTGCAGGCGGCGGGCGAACCGGTGCTTCCGCTGCTGCTTCTCGATCCGCCCGATCGCCTGCTGCTGGGCGGCTATTCGCAGATGAGCGAGGAAGCATTCGTCAAGAAGATGAAAGATCGCAGGGCGCTTGGCCGTACGGCCGGCCCGGTGGAAGATCCCCGCTACATGCAGGGCGTGATACGCGCGGCAATGGCATTCGAGCGCGCGATCGCCCATCATCAGCCGAAGCCCTATGACGGTACGGTCTACATGCTGTCGAGCCGCCAGCGCATCGCCGGAGCGAGTCCAGGCGGCCTGCGGAAGGTGTTCACCGGCAGGCTCAAGCGCTACGAAGTCGGCGCGACCCATGCCGAAACGCTGGATCCGCGAAATCCCGTTTTCGCGAGCTATCTGCTGCGTTGCGTCGGGCTGATTCGCGGAGCCGCGCAAACAGGCTAGCGCGCACGCAGCGTCAACGCAGGAGAAGCGCGATGCGGGTCGTCGTCGTCGGAATGGGAAAGTCCGGAACCACCGCATTGCTGTATGCGGTGCGATCCGCGATGCCTGCGGATACGCAGGTGATCTTCGAACCCCGCGCCACCGTCGCTCTACAGTCTGCGAGCGTGGCCGCCAAGGTGCTGCTCAACCCGAGGTTTCCGATCGAGCCTGCGTTCTATCGGCAATTCGACAAGATCGTTCTGCTCGTACGGGATCCGCGCGACCTGCTGATCAGCAAGGCGCTGTACCGGATATTCGGCGGGAAATTGGATGCCCACCCGGCAAAGATCGACCAGTACGTTGCATTGCTGCGCGCGAAGGAGGCCGATCCGCGGTCGGTGTCGCTGACGCGAATCAACGCATTGTTCCAGAGCCTCGTCGATCCCGCGCTGCGGCTGGATGATGGGCTCACGCGCATGCTGGACGACGCCGTCGCCTTCCATTGCGCGTTCCCCGATTGCGGCGTGTACAGGTACGAAACCCTGGTGACGGGCAATTTCGATTCGCTTGCGGCGTATCTGTCCTTGGACCCTGTGGCGATGAAGCCGGAGGTGCCCGCTTCCCTCCGCCGCGTCGTCCGCACCCGCCGCGCCGGGAACTGGCGCGACTGGTTCTGTCCCGAGGATGTCGAGCACTTCCGTCCGTTGCTGGCCGACTACATGAAGCGTTACGGTTATGTCGACGACTGGGTACTGAACGACAAGCCGGCAATCAATCCGGAAGAGTGCAGCGAATATGTCCTGCGGCTCGTACGCGAACGGCGCGCCCGTGCCGTGACGGCCTTCGGCTGATGTAGCCGCCAGGTGTCCACCGGCTGCGCTGGTCGCCGGCCGACGCGTCGACATGCGACCCTGCGACATCATGCCGGGAACAGCCCACGCCGCCGCAATTCCTCCACGATGCGTTCCGCGGCCTCTTCGGCCACGAGATTGTTCCCGTCGATCGTGATCTCCGGGCTCTCCGGTCGTTCGTACGCGGAATCGATGCCCGTGAAATTCGCGAGTTCACCGCGACGGGCCTTGGCGTAGAGCCCCTTCGGATCGCGCCGCTCTGCCACTTCCAGCGGCGTGTCGACGAAGATTTCGAGGAACTCGTCGCTTCCCACCAGCGTGCGCGCCATCTCGCGCTCGCTGCGGAATGGCGAGATGAAAGCCGTCATCACGATCAAGCCGGCGTCGACCATCAGCGCGGCGACCTCCGCCACCCGGCGAATGTTCTCGACGCGGTCCGCGTCGGTGAACCCGAGGTCCTTGTTGAGGCCCTTGCGCACGTTGTCGCCGTCGAGCAGATACGTGTGGCGGCCCAGCGCATGCAATCGTTTCTCGACCAGGTTGGCGATCGTCGATTTGCCCGCTCCCGAGAGGCCGGTAAACCAGAGCACGCACGGCTTCTGGCCCTTGTACTCGGCACGCGTGGACTTGCCGACGTCGAACACCTGCCAGCTGATGTTCCGGGACCGGCGAAGCGCAAAGTGCAACAATCCTGCGCCGACGGTGTTGTTCGTCATCCTGTCGATCAGGATGAAGCCACCCAGATCGCGA
Organism: uncultured Pseudomonadota bacterium; assembly: GCA_963718905.1. Taxonomy (GTDB): domain Bacteria; phylum Pseudomonadota; class Gammaproteobacteria; order Burkholderiales; family Casimicrobiaceae; genus VBCG01. The sequence goes on along the minus strand of CAVRAF010000009.1, from coordinate 68,856 downwards.
TTTGTCGCGTAGGGCTCGAACGCAACGGCGCGGTCCAGCTCGAGATCGCAAACGCCGATCTCGTCGAGCTCGAGCTTGTCGGCGGCCACGTGCTCGAGCGTATGGACGTTGACTTTGTACTTGAGCGGCGCGATCGTCGCGTTGACCGTCCGGGTGCCGAGCTTCATCAGATAGTCGCGGCCGCGCAACATCGGCGCCTGGTCCATCCAGATCACCGTGGCTTCGAACTGATCCGCGGCCGCGACCGGATCGTCGACGGCCGAAATCACATCGCCGCGGCTGACGTCGATCGCATCATCCAGCGTCAAGGTGATCGATTGCCGGGCCGCGGCAAAGGGGAGATCGCCTTCCAACGTGACGATGCGTGCGACGCGGCTCTCGAGACCGGAGGGTTGCACCCGGATCCGGTCACCCGCGTTGATCACACCGCTGACGATGGTCCCCGCGTATCCCGTGAAATCATCGTCGGGCCGGTTGACCCACTGGACGGGCATCCGAAACGGCCGCGGCTGCGAGTCGCCGTCGACCGTTACCGTCTCCAGGTACTCCATCAGCATCGGGCCCCGATACCACGGCGTATTGCCCCGCGGCTCGACGATGTTGTCGCCGTCTGCCGCGCAAGTCGGAATGCAGGTGACGGCGCCGATCCCGATTTGCCGGCCGAACTCGCGATAGGCGGTCTCGATCGCCGCGAAGATCCCGGGGGAAAAGTCAACCAGGTCCATCTTGTTGACCGCCAGCACCACGTGACGCACACCCAGCAGCGAAACGAGGTAGCTGTGCCGCCGCGTCTGCGTCAGCAGGCCCTTGCGCGCATCGACCAGGACAATCGCCAGGTCCGCGAGCGATGCTCCGGTGACCATGTTGCGCGTGTATTGCTCGTGTCCCGGCGCGTCGGCGACGATGAACCTGCGCCGGGGGGTCGAGAAGAAGCGATACGCAACGTCGATGCCGATGCCCTGCTCCCGCTCGGCTGCGAGACCACCGAGGCGCAGCGCGTAATCCGCCTCGCCGCCGCGCGTTCCGACCCTCTCCGAATCGGCTGTCGGCGCCGCCCGCGGATCCTCGAATATCTCACCCGCCTCGTGGAGTAGCCGGCCGAGCAGCGTGCTCTTGCCATCGCCTACGCTGCCGCAGGCAATGAAGTGAAGCAGGGATTGCGGCTCGTGCGTCTTCAAGCGTTACGCAGCGTGCGCGGCGACGATCCGGGATGCGAGCGCCATCAGCAATATCCTTCCTGCGCGATCAGCGGCGCCAATGGTAAACCCTTCACGTCCGTCGCGGACAGGATGCATTGATAGAATTGGCTCGCCGCGCCGCAAGACTGCTGGAATGCATTCACGATTTTCTCACGCCGAAGTCAGCACGATCTGAAAGCACGTCGATGACGTCACGAAAGCACATCGCGAGGTTGCGCCGCGTCGCGACGCTCATTTCCTTGCCCGTGCTCGCCATCGCGACGGATTGCGTGGCCGACGACAATCCGGCCGAGGTGTTCGAGCTGCCCACCGTCGAGGTCGTCGGCACCACGCCACTGCCGGGACTCGGTACGCGGCTCAGAGATGTTCCGGCCAATGTGCAGATCTTCACCAGCAAGGATCTCGCGAAGCAGCGCCAGTCCAATTCGACCGACTTTCTGGAACAGAATCCGACCAGCATCACTATCAACTCGGGCCAGGGCAATCCGTTTCAGCCGGACATCAATTTCCGCGGATTCACCGCGTCCCCTTTGCTCGGGACGCCGCAGGGAGTGTCGGTGTTCCAGGATGGCGTGCGGGTCAACGAGCCGTTCGGAGACGCGGTCAACTGGGATCTCATTCCGCAGTCGGCGATCTCGAGCATCCAGCTGATTCCGGGATCCAACCCGGCGTTTGGTCTCAATACCCTCGGCGGCGCTCTCGCGATCTATACGAAAAGCGGCAGCCAGTATCCGGGCGGTGCGGTGGAACTGTCCGGCGGCTCGTTCGGACGCAAGACGGCGGAGTTCGAGCTGGGCGGCGCCAGGGACAATCTCGACTACTTCGTGACCGGCAACTATTTCGACGACGCGGGCTGGGCCGACCACAACCCGAGTCGGGTCCAGCAATTCTTCGGCAAGGTCGGCTGGCAGGACGCGAAGACCGACCTGGATCTCTCCCTCACCGCAGCCGACAACCGACTGCAAGGGACGCAGACATTGCCGTTGTCCTTCCTCGACAACATCAAGCAAGCCTATACGTTCCCCGATACCAATATCAACAAGCTGACCTTCCTTACGCTGAAGGGCAGCCATTTCCTGTCCGATAACGCGTTGCTAGGCGGCAATGCCTATTACCGCAAGTACAGGAACGAGAACATCAGCAGCAACGTGAACGACGACTTCGGTGAGGTGGACCCCGATACAGGGGCAGCGAATACGGTGCAGGCCACGAACGACCGCTCGGCCATCGACCAGACGAGCTACGGATTCGGGATGCAGTTGACGTTGCTCGGCGAGATCGGCGGGAGGAAAAACCAATTCACCGTCGCAGCGAGCGGCGACTTCGGACGCGCTCGCTTTACCCAGGATTCACAGGATGCGGAGTTCAACGCCAGCCGGGATACGGTCGGCATCGGTCCGTTCGCGTTGCAAACCGATGCCAAGTCGGAAAACCGCTATTACTCCGTTTACGCCACCGATACGTTGAACCTCGGCGAGTTGTGGACCCTCACGTTGGCAGGACGCTACAACCGCGCCGAAGTGAGTATCGAAGACCTGACGGGCGCTGCGCCGTTGTTGAACGGCGACCATACGTTCAGCCGTTTCAACCCGGCCGTCGGCATCAACTTCAATCCAACCGCGCGATTCACCGCATATGCCGCCTACAACGAAGGCATGCGCGCCCCCACGGCCATCGAATTGACCTGCGCCGATCCCGATGCACCCTGCAAGCTTCCCAACGATTTCCTGGCCGATCCGCCGTTGCAGAGGGTCGTGTCGAAGACGTTCGAAATCGGTGCGCGGGGAAATTGGAACTCGTCATCGAACTGGAGCGCCGCCGTCTATCACACGGATCTCGACAACGACATCGAGTTCATCAGCAGCGGCGCAGGCGCCAGCAATGCCGGCTACTTTGCCAACGTCGGCAAGACGCGCCGCCAGGGCCTTGAATTGACCGGTACGACCCGTATCGGGGCGCTGTCGCTTGCCGCGCATTACAGCTATATCGACGCGACGTTCCAGTCTGCCTTCTCGGAGCAAAGCCCCTCCAATTCCAGTGCCGATGCGGATGGCAACATCCGAGTGAGCGCCGGCGATCGCATCCCCGGCATCCCCCAGCATGCGATGAAACTGCGGCTGGACTACGATTTCACCGAGCAGTGGTCGGCAGGCGTCAACCTGCTGGTGACGAGCGCCGTCTACGCCCGCGGCGACGAGGACAACCGGGATGCGAACGGGAAGATCCCCGGCTATGACGTGGTCAACTTGGATACCCAATACCGGATCGGAAACGGCCTGCAGGTTTTCGTGCGGGTCAACAACCTGTTCGATCGGCGGTATGCCAACTTCGGTGTGGTGGGAGAGAACTTCTTCACCGGCCCCAACCGCACGTTCGGCCCCGCGGTCGGTGTGGATCCTCGAGCGGAACAGTTTCGTGCACCAGGCGCGCCGCGCGGCATCTGGGTCGGGCTGCGGTACGAATTCGGAGTCGCGAGCTCGAGCCGCGGTCGGGACAACGATTAGGTTGCGGCAGCCCGGTAAGCGCCGTCGATGTTGGGAACGGCAATGCAAAAGCCCGGTGTTGTCGACCGGGCTTTTGGTGTTGAGGGGTGCCTGACAATGACCTACTTTCGCACGGGCAATCCGTACTATCATCGGCGCGCCGCCGTTTCACGGTCCTGTTCGGGAAGGGAAGGGGTGGTGCCGGCGGGCTATGGTCGTCAGGCGTTGGAAGGTGTGAAGGCGAAGGTGTGGGGTGGGTTGCATCGGCGCGCCACAGCGTTATGGAGTCAAGCCGCACGGGCCATTAGTACCGGTTAGCTCAACGCGTTACCGCGCGTCCACACCCGGCCTATCAACGTGGTGGTCTGCCACGACCCTACAGGGGGCTCGAGGCCCCGGGAATCCTCATCTTCAGGCGCGTTTCCCGCTTAGATGCTTTCAGCGGTTATCGCTTCCGTACATAGCTACCCGGCGATGCGACTGGCGTCACAACCGGTACACCAGCGGTACGTCCACTCCGGTCCTCTCGTACTAGGAGCAGCTCCCGTCAAGATTCCAGCGCCCACGGCAGATAGGGACCAAACTGTCTCACGACGTTTTGAACCCAGCTCACGTACCACTTTAAATGGCGAACAGCCATACCCTTGGGACCGGCTACAGCCCCAGGATGTGATGAGCCGACATCGAGGTGCCAAACACCGCCGTCGATATGAACTCTTGGGCGGTATCAGCCTGTTATCCCCGGCGTACCTTTTGTCCGTTGAGCGATGGCCCTTCCATTCAGAACCACCGGATCACTAAGTCCTGCTTTCGCACCTGCTCGCCTGGTCAGGCTCGCAGTCAAGCTCGCTTGTGCCTTTGCACGTCTGGCGCGATGTCCGACCGCGCTAAGCGAACCTTCGAGCTCCTCCGTTACGCTTTGGGAGGAGACCGCCCCAGTCAAACTGCCTACCATGCACGGTCCCCGCCCCCGCTAAGGGGGCCAGGTTAGAGCCGCAATGCCGCCAGGCTGGTATTTCAAGGTTGGCTCCACGACAGCTAGCGCCGCCGCTTCATCGCCTCCCAGCTATCCTACACAAGCCTCATCACAGTCCAATGCAAAGCTACAGTAAAGGTGCACGGGGTCTTTCCGTCTTGCCGCGGGGAGATTGCATCTTCACAAACACTTCAACTTCGCTGAGTCTCAGGAGGAGACAGCGTGGCCATCGTTACGCCATTCGTGCAGGTCGGAACTTACCCGACAAGGAATTTCGCTACCTTAGGACCGTTATAGTTACGGCCGCCGTTTACCGGGGCTTCGATCAAGAGCTTGCACCCCATCACTTAACCTTCCGGCACCGGGCAGGCGTCACACCCTATACGTCGACTTTCGTCTTGGCAGAGTGCTGTGTTTTTGTTAAACAGTCGCAGCCACCGATTCTCTGCGGCCCCGCTCGGCTCCACCCGTAGAGGCTTCACCTAACCGAGGCACACCTTATCCCGAAGTTACGGTGTCAATTTGCCGAGTTCCTTCTCCTGAGTTCTCTCAAGCGCCTGAGCATATTCAGCTCGCCCACCTGTGTCGGTTTGCGGTACGGTCGCCATGGAACTGAAGCTTAGAGGCTTTTCCTGGGAGCCTGGTATCCGCCACTTCAGGCCTGCAAGCAGACCCTCGTTAACACGCCTCGACTAAGCCACGCGGATTTGCCTACGCGGCACGTCTACACGCTTGAACCGGGACGTCCAACACCCGGCCGGCATAACCTTCTCCGTCCCCCCATCGCATTCCACGTCGGTGCGGGAATATTGACCCGCTTCCCATCAGCTACGACTCTCGTCCTCACCTTAGGGGCCGACTCACCCTGCGCCGATGAACGTGGCGCAGGAAACCTTGGGCTTTCGGCGAGCAGGCCTTTCACCTGCTTTATCGCTACTCATGTCAGCATTCGCACTTCCGATACCTCCAGCTCGGGTCACCCCTCACCTTCATCGGCCTACGGAACGCTCTCCTACCATCCATACATCCCCGAAGGAACATACAAATCCCTAGCTTCGGTGTTCAGTTTGAGCCCCGTTACATCTTCCGCGCAGGACGACTCGACCAGTGAGCTATTACGCTTTCTTTAAATGATGGCTGCTTCTAAGCCAACATCCTGGCTGTCTGAGCCTTCCCACCTCGTTTCCCACTTAACTGAACTTGGGGACCTTAGCTGAGGGTCTGGGCTGTTTCCCTTTCGACGACGGACGTTAGCACCCGCCGTCTGTCTCCCGTGCTCGCACTTCCCGGTATTCGGAGTTTGCAATGGCGTGGCAAGTCTCGATGACCCCCACCACCATGACAGTGCTCTACCCCCGAGAGTGATACACGAGGCACTACCTCAATAGTTTTCGGAGAGAACCAGCTATTTCCGGATTTGATTAGCCTTTCACCCCTAGCCACAGCTCATCCCCTACCTTTTCAACGGGAGTGGGTTCGGCCCTCCACGAGGTGTTACCCCCGCTTCAGCCTGGCCATGGCTAGATCATCCGGTTTCGGGTCTACGCCGCGCTACTCAGTCGCCCTGTTCGGACTCGCTTTCGCTTCGCCTCCCCTAATCGGTTAAGCTCGCAACGCAACGTAAGTCGCTGACCCATTATACAAAAGGTACGCAGTCACCCCAGCTCGATAAACCCTCGAGCTGGGCTGGGCTCGGCCCGCTTCAGCGATCCGAGAGTCACCCTACAAACTCCGATCCTGCAGCGCCTCATGCGTGCACTGGATCTGCTTCATCGCTCGGGTCTCTTGCCGCACTGGCGTGCGTCAAAGAACCGGCTCGAAGGCTGATGGAGCTGGGGCTCCCACTGTTTGTATGCATGCGATTTCAGGATCTGTTTCACTCCCCTTCCGGGGTTCTTTTCGCCTTTCCCTCACGGTACTGGTTCACTATCGGTCGATTACGAGTATTTAGCCTTGGAGGATGGTCCCCCCATCTTCAGACAGGATTTCACGTGTCCCGCCCTACTTCTCGCAAGCTTGGTTCCACCACCGACCTTTCGCGTACGGGGCTGTCACCCACTACGGCCGCCCTTTCCAGAGCGTTCCACTAAGTCGATCGCTAAAACTTGCAGGCTGGTCCCATTTCGCTCGCCACTACTCTGGGAATCTCGGTTGATTTCTGTTCCTCCGGCTACTGAGATGTTTCAGTTCACCGGGTTTGCTCTACCCACCCTATTGAATTCAGGTGGGAGTGACCCTTGCGGGCCGGGTTTCCCCATTCGGATATCTGCGGATCAACGCCCGTTTGCCGGCTCCCCGCAGCTTTTCGCAGGCTGCCACGTCCTTCATCGCCTGTAATCGCCAAGGCATCCATCACATGCACTTAGTCGCTTGACCCCATAACGCTGCGCCCTGTTGCCAGGACCCCGCGCTACGAGCGTGTTTGCGCCACCCGCACCCGCGCCTTTTGTCTCGCGCGTGCGAGTCAAGATACAACTCAACCCATCGCATGCGAACTCTCATCAAGTCCACATGCGCCTTGCCTTCCGAATTGTTAAAGAACAGCACAGCTTTCAGCTCTGCACTCCGCACTGAACCGCACAGCTGAACGCTGTCACTGCAGGCAACCGATAGGTGCGACTGTCGCTGCCTTGCTGTCCCGGCGACTGGTGGAGCTGGACGGGATCGAACCGACGGCCTCCTGCTTGCAAAGCAGGCGCTCTCCCAACTGAGCTACAGCCCCGTTCTGCCGCCAACCGCCGGCGGCCGCTGCCGCCGACCCGCCGCGGCGGTGGTGGGTCTGGATGGATTCGAACCATCGACCCCCGCCTTATCAAGACGGTGCTCTAACCAGCTGAGCTACAGGCCCGCGCGTGCTCGCCGTGCAACCGATAGGTTGTGGGTACTGAACGGCTGAGGGTAGTTCAGGGCCGTGGTCGGGGCTCATTGCTGAGCCCTGATCCCCGATCCCTGATCCCTGCATTCCGAGAAAGGAGGTGATCCAGCCGCACCTTCCGATACGGCTACCTTGTTACGACTTCACCCCAGTCATGAATCCTACCGTGGTAAGCGGCCCCCTTGCGGTTAGCCTACCTACTTCTGGTAGAACCCACTCCCATGGTGTGACGGGCGGTGTGTACAAGACCCGGGAACGTATTCACCGCGACATGCTGATCCGCGATTACTAGCGATTCCGACTTCATGCAGTCGAGTTGCAGACTGCAATCCGGACTACGACCGGCTTTTATGGGGATTGGCTCCAGCTCGCGCTTTGGCAACCCTCTGTACCGGCCATTGTATGACGTGTGAAGCCCTACCCATAAGGGCCATGAGGACTTGACGTCATCCCCACCTTCCTCCGGTTTGTCACCGGCAGTCTCCCTAGAGTGCCCTTGCGTAGCAACTAGGGACAAGGGTTGCGCTCGTTGCGGGACTTAACCCAACATCTCACGACACGAGCTGACGACAGCCATGCAGCACCTGTGTTCCGATTCCCTTTCAGGCACACCCGCCTCTCAGCAGGCTCCCGGACATGTCAAGGGTAGGTAAGGTTGTTCGCGTTGCATCGAATTAATCCACATCATCCACCGCTTGTGCGGGTCCCCGTCAATTCCTTTGAGTTTTAACCTTGCGGCCGTACTCCCCAGGCGGTCAACTTCACGCGTTAGCTACGGTACCCAGAAATCGCTTCCCGAACACCCAGTTGACATCGTTTAGGGCGTGGACTACCAGGGTATCTAATCCTGTTTGCTCCCCACGCTTTCGTGCCTGAGCGTCAGTGTCAGCCCAGGGGGCTGCCTTCGCCATCGGTGTTCCTCCGCATCTCTACGCATTTCACTGCTACACGCGGAATTCCACCCCCCTCTGCCACACTCCAGTTCGCCAGTTTCCATGGCCATTCCCAGGTTAAGCCCGGGGCTTTCACCACCGACACAACGAACCGCCTGCGCACGCTTTACGCCCAGTAATTCCGATTAACGCTCGCACCCTACGTATTACCGCGGCTGCTGGCACGTAGTTAGCCGGTGCTTATTCCGCCGGTACCGTCAAAACCTCCAGGTATTATCCAGAGACCTTTTCTTCCCGGCTAAAAGCGGTTTACAACCCGAAGGCCTTCTTCCCGCACGCGGCATGGCTGGATCAGGGTTGCCCCCATTGTCCAAAATTCCCCACTGCTGCCTCCCGTAGGAGTCTGGGCCGTGTCTCAGTCCCAGTGTGGCTGATCATCCTCTCAGACCAGCTACCGATCGTCGCCTTGGTAAGCCATTACCCCACCAACTAGCTAATCGGACATCGGCCGCTCCCCTAACGTGAGGCCCTCACAGGTCCCCCACTTTCCTCCTCAGAGCGTATGCGGTATTAGCGCCGCTTTCGCGGCGTTATCCCCCATTACGGGACACGTTCCGATGCATTACTCACCCGTCCGCCGCTCGCCGCCAGGGTTGCCCCCGCGCTGCCGCTCGACTTGCATGTGTAAAGCATGCCGCCAGCGTTCAATCTGAGCCAGGATCAAACTCTTCAGTTCGATCTCAATGCAAAGTCCAACTCACTTGACTCGCGCCCTCTCGCCCCCCGCAGCTTCCTACCCCGCGAGACAACCAGACGGCTACGGCCGGCAGCCGCCGCACACTCGCGTGCGCCGCCACCACCCACCGCATTAGCGTCGTGTGAGCACTCAAGCTTGGAACCCCCAGCACCAGCCCCGCCATCCCCGCGCAACAGCCAGCACCAGGCCCCCGCCCAGCACCCACACCTATCGATTGCAAATTGTTAAAGAACGCGCCGTCTTCGGTAGCCCATCCAAACGCGCAAAATGCGACGCCTGAACGACCGCCTCCCTTGTCGTGCGCTTGCGTCGGGAGGTGAAGCAGCAAGAGGATTGTAATTATAGGGCCTGCGGCCCTTGAACACAAGACCGAATCTCGAAATCCGGCCACCGATGCACGCCGGTCACGCGTCCGCCGGCTTCGGATATTTCCACTTGTTGTGCAGCCACAGCCAGTCGGCGGGATTCCTGCGTATTTCAACTTCCAGGAGTCGCGCGTAGCGCTCGACAACCTGGAGATCGTCGCCGTACTCGTACGGCGGCTCGACGAGCGGATGCAGATGCACGGTGTAATGCCCCCTGCGCAGCCGGCGCATCGCGACGTAGACCACCGGCGCCTCGAGAAAGCGCGCGATCTTGTCGGCGCCGGTAAAGAATGCCGTGTCCTGATTGAGGAAACGCGTCCAGTACTTGTCCATGTTGCGAGGCGGCGTCTGGTCGGCAACCATCGCGTAGGCCCGGACCTCCCCGGCGCGCCGCATCAGTTCGAACAGGAATGACTTGATCGGGATCGGCTTGCCGCCGAAGCGACTGCGCGCATCGCGAATGAATTCATCCAGGCTCGCCACCCGCAGCGGCTTGTAGACCGCATCGATCGGGATGTCGAACTGGGCGCCGGCCCCCGGGAGCAACCATTCCCAATTGCAGACGTGCGCCGTCATCAAGATCACCGGGTGCTTCTCCGCGACGTAGCGCGTGATCAACTCCGGATTCTCGACCGCGACGCGTTGCGCAAACTCTTCCGGACGGGCGCCGAAACCCCAGAATGTCTCGGCAAGCGTCTCGCCGAGATTGACATAAGATTGGCGCAGGATAAGCGCTCGCTCGGCCGGCGATTTTTCCGGAAACGCGTTGGCGAGGTTTCGCACCGCGAGCTCGCGGTGCCAGCGCAACACGTGAAAGGTCATGAAGTACGCGAAGCGGCCGAGTGCGTAGAGCAGCGGCAGGGGCAAGCGCGTGAGAAACTTGAGGATGTGACGCATGCGGTCCCGCGCACCGGATACGATTGCGCCCGCATGAGAGCGGGCGCGATCCACGAATGAGGTTGCGTGCTTGAGCTTAGACGAGAACCTGCCGCGCGGCAAATGCGACGGCGACGCGCTGCCGCAGGTCACGCCGCTGACCGCTCCGGCGCCGGGCATTGCGCTGTGGTGGTGCTCGCTCGACGAAACGCCGGCGCGGTTGCGAGCCTGCGAGGCGTACCTGTCCGATGCCGAGCGCGCGCGCGCGTCGCGCTTCGGAACCCGATCCCTGCGGGCCCGGTACGTGATCGGTCGGGGGTCGCTGCGAACGGTGCTTGGCCGCACGCTCGGCATTGCACCGGTCGACGTGCCCATCGTTCGCGGTGCGCGCGGGCGGCCACAGCTCGCTTGCGAAGCCGAGCCCGATTTCAACATCTCGCATACCGCCGGTGTGGCACTGATCGGCATCGCGCGCGGCGTGCGCATCGGCGTGGATATCGAACGCTGCGATCGCGGGATCAACGTCGAAGGCATCGCGCGCAAGTTCATGACCGCCAACGAGCGCGCGACGCTGGCGACACTCGAAACCGACGCGGCGCGCAAGCAATTGCTGCGCTTGTGGACGTGCAAGGAAGCGATGAGCAAGGCGACGGGCGATGCGCTGGCCGCGCCGTTTGCAAGGCTCGACGTCGACGTGGCCGCTCCCGCGCTGCGCAGCGGTCCCGCGCCCTATCGGCCCGATCGATGGTCGCTGCATGCCGCCGCGGTCCCCGCCGACTACTTCGCAACCATCGCTGCCTGGCGGCGCGATTGATACGTTACACGGGCGAATTCACTTCACGAAGGCGCCGGCGGCTCGCTCCGCGAGAAACGACTGGGCCTTCAGCAGGACCGGACGGTCGATCATCTTGCCGTCGAGCAGGACTGCATTGCCGTCGCCATCGGCGAAAGCGGCAAGGACGCGGTGCGCCCACGCAATGTCCTCCGCGGTGGGCGCGAAGCACGCGTTGACGATGTCGACCTGGTTCGGATGAATGCACAGCTTGCCGCCAAACCCCAGCTGCCGGCCGCGCTGGCAGTCGCGACGCAGCAGTTCCGGATCGTTGACGGACTGCGTGATGCCGTCGATCGGCGCGGCAATTTCCGCGACGCGCGAGACGAGGACCAGCTGCGAGCGCGCATTCAGCAGCTCTTCGTCCGCCGTGCCGAGATCCGCCTGAAAATCGAGCGAGCCGAACAGCAACGACTGCACGTTGGGACCGCGCGCAACGTCGATGGCGCTCCAGAGCCCGCGGGCGGATTCGATCAACGGGAAAATCGGAACATGGCCGCCGCAGACTGCGGCGACATTGCGAATGTCTTCGACGCGCTCGGCCTTGGGCAGCACGATACCGCTGATGCCGCCGCGCGCGCACGCCCGAAGGTCGTCGTCGAACCATTCGCTTCCTGCGGCATTGATCCGGACGATCACCGGATGCTCGGGCGCAAGCCACGCCTCGAGAGACACCCGGGCGTTTTTCTTGTCGCCGGGCGCAACGGCGTCCTCCAGATCGACGATGACCGCGTGGGCGGATGTCGCCAACGCTTTCGCGTAGCGATCAGGTCGATTGCCGGGAACGAACAGATAGGAGCGCCGCGCGGCAGGAACGGATTGGCTCATCGATCGCCCATCTTAGCGCGATCGGACCATGCGCCGGCTGGGCGCGCCCTTTCGACCGCCGATGGGCATCGATGCGACAGAACCGTCTTCGTACCTGCGCAATAAAGGCGCCTGCATCCGCACACCCGACTTTTGGAGATATTATCCAACGCGGGGAACCGGTGACATGACGCGCCGGCGGTGTTCAATTCGCAGGGGAGGCTAACCGTGATCGCAAGAATCGTTGCTTCGGTATTGTTGAGCGCGTGGCTCGCAGTGACGGCGTACGCGCAAACGTCGACCATTTACGGCTCTGCGTTCGCCGGCAGCGGAGGCGCGGCCACGCTTTACACCATCGATCCAGCGACCGGCGTTGCCACGGCGGTCGGCCCGATCGGATTCGCGCAGGTGGGCGCGCTCGCGTTCGCGCTGGACGGCAGTACGCTTTACGGCGTCGGATTCGACTCGGGCAGCGGCGAGTCGATACTGATCACCATCGACACGGCGACGGGCGCCGGCACGCTGGTGGGATCGCTGGGCGTGACGGACTTCGCGCAGGACATCGCATTTCGGCCTGCCGACGGGACGCTCTTTGCCTACGTCGAAGGTTCGATCTACACGATCAACGTCGGCACCGGCGCGGCCACGCTGGTAGGGGACACCGGCGACTTCCCCGACGGCAACGCGATCGCGTTCCAGGGAAGTACGCTGCTCCTCTCCAACAGCGGGGGTGGCGGCGCGAATGGAACGCTGCAATCGATCAACCAGTCCACAGGCGCGGTGTCGGACGTCGTCGATCTGACATACGCTTCCGGTTTCTCGACTGACAATCCTCGCGCGGCCGGGATGAAATTCGACCCGGCGACCGGGACGCTGTTCGCCGCGATCATTACCGGCTCCGGCGGTACGAGTACCCGCTATCTCGGCACGATCAACACGACGACCGGTGCCGTCACTGACGTTGGCACATCGGTCGCCGGATTGGATGCGATCGCGATCGCCGGTATCGCCCCGCCCTCGGCCCCGACTGGCGTGCCGACGCTTTCCGAGTGGGCGATGATGGTCATGATCGTCCTCATTGCCGCGGTGACGTTTTCCGGACGGGTCGGCGGCCGGAAGCCCTAATCGAGCCTCCCGGCGGCGTCCGCTCGACGCTCGCCGGCCGAAACGAAGATGGCTCGCACGCGCACCCAAGTGGCCATCATCGGTGCCGGCCCTTCGGGCCTGCTGCTGGGTCAATTGCTGCACAACGCCGGCGTCGACAACGTCATCGTCGAGCGGCGCAGCGGCGAGTATGTGCTAAGCCGCATTCGCGCGGGCGTGCTCGAGCAAACCACTGCGGACCTGCTCGATCAGGCCGGCGTGGGCGAACGGATGCGTCGTGAAGGACTGCTGCATCAGGGGATCGAGTCTGTCGTTCGGCGGCACGCGGCACCGCATCGACCTGCAGGGACTCACCGGCGGAAAGCAGGTGATGATCTACGGGCAGACCGAGGTGACCCACGACCTGATGGACGCTCGGCGGACATTCGGTGGCACGACGGTTTACGAGGCGCAGGACGTTGCATTGCATGGGTTCGATGGCGAGACGCCAAGCGTCACCTGGCGCAAGGATGGCGCGCAGCACGAATTGCGGTGCGACATCATCGCCGGCTGCGACGGCTATCACGGTCCAAGCCGCGCCAGCGTTCCCGACGGGAGCGTGGCGATCTATGAAAGAACGTATCCGTTCGGCTGGCTCGGCATCCTCGCCGATACCCCGCCGGTGTCGCACGAGCTGATCTATTCGAATCACCAGCGCGGCTTCGCACTGTGCTCGATGCGCTCGGCGACCCGCACCCGCTACTACGTGCAGTGCCCGCTGGAGGACAAGGTCGAGCAATGGAGCGACGACGCGTTCTGGGACGAACTGCGGCGCCGCCTCGACCCCGACGCGGCCGAATCGATCGTCACCGGCCCGTCGATCGAAAAAAGCATCGCGCCACTGCGCAGCTTCGTCGCCGAGCCGATGCGCTTCGGCCGGCTCTTTCTCGCGGGTGACGCAGCGCACATCGTCCCGCCCACGGGCGCCAAGGGACTGAACCTCGCCGCGTCCGACGTGCGCTACCTGGCGCGCGCACTGATCGAACTCTTCAACGATCGGAGCGGCGCGGGCATCGACCACTACTCCGATACCTGCCTGCGACGGATCTGGAAGGCCGAACGCTTTTCGTGGTGGTTCACGTCGCTGACGCACAAATTCCCCGAGACCGGGGCGATCGGCCAGAAGCTCCAGCGCGCCGAACTCGACTATCTCGTCGAGTCGCGCGCCGCTTCCACGGCGATGGCCGAGAACTATGTCGGACTGCCGTTCGAGGACGTGCATTAGAATCCGCCGATGGCGCAAAGCCCGGCAGGGTCGAACAACGACGGAGGAGTCACATGAAGCGAACGTTCTGGTTGGGGCTGGCCCTCGGATTTTCCATCATCGCGACGGCGGCAGCGCAGCAGGCACCCGTACCGATATTCGGGCTCGTCGAGCTGTCCGGCACCGGCACGACGTCGGGCACCAATTTCGACAACGGAATCAAGCTCGCCGTGAAGGAGATCAATGCGAGCGGCGGCATCCTGGGCCGCAAGATCGAATACACGTCGCTGGACACGCAATCGCAACCCCAGGTGGCGAAAGCGCTGGCCCAGAAAGCGATCGACCAAGGCGCGTACGTCGTGATGGGACCGGTGTTCTCGGGATCGATCCTCGTCAGCATGGCCGAGACCAAGCGCGCCGAAGTGCCGAACTTCACCGGCGGCGAGGCCGCCTCGATCACGCAGCAGGGCAACCCGTACATTTTCCGCACGTCCTTCACGCAAACCACCGCGATGCCGAAGGTCGCGCGCTACCTGAAGGACACGATCAAGGCCAAGAACGTCGCGATCATCTGGGTCAACAACGACTTCGGCAAGGGCGGCCTCGACACGATGCGCAAGGCGCTCGATGCGCAGGGCATCAAGGTGGCCTCGGAAATCTCGACCGACCCTGGCCAGCTCGATTTCTCCGGTGCCGTGCTGAAGGCGAAGCAGGCGAATGCGGATGCGCTCTTCGTCTACACGAACGAGGAAGAGTCCGCGCGCGCGCTGCGCGAGCTCCGCAAGCAGGGCTACGACAAGCCGATCGTCGGCGAGACCGTGCTGACCAGCCAGAAGGTGATCGAGCTCGCAGGTGATGCCGCCAACGGCGCGACGGCGCACGTGGGGCTCACGGCCGATGCGCCGCAACCGGCGATCAAGAAGTACGATGAAGACTTCCAGAAGGAGTTTCACACCAAGTCGGACCACAACGGCCTCAAGGGCTATACGGCGATGTACGTCGTCAAGGCCGTCACCGAACAGATCGGCAAGTTCGACCAGAAGGCATTCGCGCAGAAGATGCATGGTCTCCACCTGTCCGCGAAACAATATCCGGGCGTCCTGCTCGACGTCACGTTCGACCAGAACGGCGACCTCGATCGCGAAAGCTTCATGACGGCCGTCGTGAACGGCAAGCAGGTCGTGACGGCGACGCTGCCGGCGGCGTCAGTCAAATAGGCACGACGATGGAAGCCAGCCCGGGATGCCGCCGTTGAATCGACGCGCAGGTGTCGCTGCGCCCACGAATGGCTGAGCCGCATGCGTTCGGCATAGCGGGCCTGCTGGGATGGCCGGTGGCGCATTCGCGCTCGCCGGTCATTCACAACTACTGGCTTGCGCGCTACAACCTGCAGGGACGCTACATCCTGTTCCCGGTGCCGCCCGAGAAGCTCGCGGGAGCCGTGCTGCGGACTCTCCGCTCTGCGGATGCGCGGTTGCAACGTCACGACGCCGCACAAGCAGGCCGTGATGCCGTTGATCGATCACGTCGATCCGATGGCGAAGCAGATCGGCGCCGTCAACACGATCGTCGTCGAGGAAGACGGATCGTTGCGGGGCTTCAACAACGACGGCAACGGGTTCGTGCAGAGCTTGCGCGACGCGAAGCCGGACTGGCGTCCCGACGCCGGGCCCATCGCGGTGCTCGGTGCGGGTGGAGCGTCACGCGCGGTCGTTGCAAGCCTCGCCGCGCAGGGTGCGCGCGAAATCCGCGTCGTGAATCGCACGTTCGAGCGCGCCAGGGAATTGCAGACCCTGTTCGGCCCGCCGGTGTCGGCCGTACCGTGGGAGCAACGCGAGGCTGCGCTCGAAGGCGTCGCGCTGCTCGCCAACGCAACGAACCAGGGCATGGCTGGCAAGCCGGCGCTCGACATCGCGCTCGACCAGTTGCCGAGACACGCGCTTGTCGGCGATCTGATCTACACGCCACCCGAAACACCGCTGCTCGCCGCGGCGCGTGCACGCGGCAATCGGACGGTCAACGGTCTTGGACTGCTGCTGAACCAGGCGCGTCCGGCGTTCAACGCATGGTTCGGCGTGATGCCGGAAATCACCCCGGAGCTCGTACGCGCGGTCGAAGCGACGTTCTGAGCGTCCGCAGCGCCGCCCCCGCAGAGTCTTCTATTGCGGTTTCTTGCTGTCCGGTTCCTTGAAAACACTCGGCTTGTGGCGATCCATCCAGTCGGAGATGTGCTTCGGCATGTTGCCGCCGAGAAGCCACGCAGCCTCGAACGCGATCAGCGAGAATTTATCGCCGCGAATCCGTCCGAATTGCAGCTCCATGTTCGACTCCGGCTCGGCGGAGCAAAACGCGATCGCGCTCGTCTGATCGCCGAATCCCATCAGGATGAAATCGTTCTTCGAAAGTCCGGCGACGGTGTTCTTGGCTTCGGCCACCAGCGTACCGCTTTCTTTCAGGCTCGGATAAAACATCTGGACAATGTAAAGCCGCATCGGTACCTCCCTCCCGATTCTCCCACGTACGGTATCGCCGGGGTTCCGGCGAACGCAAGCGAGACTCGCGGGCCTGTCCTGCGGACATGGCGTGAACAGGGCCCTAGTAAATATCCGGCTCGGGCACGGGCGCAGCGTTTCCCGTCTCGAGGAAATCGAAATCGCAGCCCTCGTCGGCCTGCGTTACGTGCTGCTGGTAGAGCATCGCGTAGCTGCGTTCGTACTTGCGCGGTGGTGCCGTCCACGCTGCCCGCCGGCGCGCGAGCTCGACATCGTCGACGTCGAGATGCAATGCACGACGCGGCACGTCCAGCTCGATCGCATCGCCCGTACGCACGAGCGAAAGCGGCCCGCCGACGGCCGATTCCGGCGCGATGTGCAGCACGCAAGTGCCGTAATGCGTGCCGCTCATCCGCGCGTCCGAGATGCGCACCATGTCGCGTACGCCCCGCACGAGGAGCTTCTTCGGAATCGGCAGGTTACCCCATTCGGGGAAACCCGGCGCACCGACCGGACCGGCGTTGCGCAGCACCAGGACGGTGTCGGGCGTGACGTCGAGCGCCGGGTCGTCGATCCGCGCGGTGAGATCGGCGTGGTCGTCGAACACCAGTGCGGGGCCGCGGTGCGTCAGCAGCGCGGGAGACGCGGCCGAGGGCTTGATCACGCAGCCGTTGGGCGCGAGGTTGCCGCGCAGCACCGCAAGCGTGCCGCGCGTGGGATCGCCGGTCACCGGGCGGTCCAACGGGCGGATCACCTCGTCGTTCGAGACGTTGGCCCCGGCGAGGTTGGCGCCTAACGATTGGCCATTGACCGTCACGGCATCGAGGACCAGCTGATGTCGGACGCGCGAAAGCAACCCCAGCAGCCCGCCGGCGAACCAGAAGTCCTCCATCAGGTACTCGCCGCTCGGAAACAGGTTCGCGAGCACCGGAGTCTGTCGCGACTGTGCGTCCATGTCGTCGAGCGTAAGCGGTACGCTCGCGCGTCGCGCCAGGGCGATCAGATGCACCGCGGCGTTGGTCGAGCCGCCGAGCGCCATGTAGGCGACGAGGCCGTTATGAAAGGAGCCGCGGGACAGAAAGCGCGACGGCCTCAGGTCATCCCACACCATTTCCACCGAGCGAACGCCGCATTCGGCTGCCATGCGCGCGTGTGCGGAGTCGACCGCCGGAATCGACGACGCGCCAGGCAGCGTGAACCCCATCGCATCGACGATGGACGTCATCGTCGACGCCGTGCCCATCGTATTGCAAGTGCCCGCCGAGCGTGTCATCCGACCTTCGAGATCAAGCCAGTCGGCGGGCGTGATGTTGCCGGCGCGCAGCTCATCCCAATAGTGCTTCGTGTGGGTTCCCGCACCGGTCCTCGTGCCGTGCCACTGACCGTTGGACATCGGGCCCGCCGGGCAGAAGATTGCGGGCAGGTCCATGCTGATCGCACCCATCAGCAGACCCGGCGTGGACTTGTCGCAGCCACCGAGCAGCACCGCGCCGTCAACGGGGTGCGAGCGCAGCAACTCTTCGGTTTCCATCGCGAGGAAATTGCGATAGAGCATCGTCGTCGGCTTGACCATCACTTCGCCGACCGACAGCGCCGGCAGCTCGACCGGGTAGCCGCCGGCTTGCCAGACGCCGCGTTTCACCGCCTCGGCGCGCTCGCGCAAGTGCGCGTGGCACGGCGACATCTCGCTCCAGGTATTGACGATTGCGATCACCGGCTTGCCCATGAAGTCGGCGCGCCGCATGCCCGCTTGCTGCATCCGCTGGCGATGCGAGAACGCACGCATGCTGTCGGGGGCGAACCAGCGCTGACTGCGCAGCTCTGCGAGCGTCTTGCGCGAAGCTGCGGGCCTGCTCATCGCAATGAGACCTCGCGAATGGCGGGTCCGCCGCCGGCGATCAGAGCCGTCTTCCCGACCCGGCTCGGGTAGTGCGCGAGATCTTCAGGCAACATTTCCTCGGGGTCCTTCGCGGCCATCCGGTCAGACATACACGATAACCTACGGGTTGATCTTCCGCCGCAGGGAGTTTGCCATGCCGCTGGACCCGACCCGTTTTGCGCGCGCCGGCACGCTCGCTCCGCGCGAGACGCACCCCACTCGTCTCGTCTTCGATGTCGGCTTCCCGGACAATGAAGCGGTCCCGGCCCTGATCGAGATCTACGGCGACGGAGTCGTTCGCCTGCGACTCGGTCCGCAGGAGCGCCCCGACTATGGCTTGACGACCGGCATGCCACAGCCGATCGCGGCACCCGTGCCCGACGGCGCAACGATGCGCGTGACGGCGGGCGAAGCTGCGTTGGTGGTGCGGCAGGATCCGCTGCGCATCGTGCTGGAGCGAAACGGCCGACCCCTGCTCGCGTCCATCACCGACGAGCATTTTCGCGGCTGGACGCGGCTGCCCGCGTTCGGTCATGACGGCGACCGCTGGCTCGTTTCGCTGGCACTGGATTCCGGCGAGCCCGTGTACGGACTGGGCGAGAAATTCTCGAGTCTCAACCGCCGCGGACAGTTGCTGCATTCGCAGGTCGACGACGCCCTCGGTGTCAATACCGGGCTCGCCTACAAGAACGTGCCGTTCTGCTGGAGTCCGCGTGGCTGGGGCGTCTTCATCAACACGCCGGGACGCGTCTCCCACGGCGTCGGCCACCCCGAGTGGTCTCACCGCTCCTATGCGGCCATCGTCGAGGACGAAGCGCTGGACGTGTTCTTCATCGCCGCATCGACACCCGCCGGGATCCTGATGCGCTACACCGCGCTTACCGGCCGCGCCCCCGAGGTGCCGCTGTGGGGACTGGGGCTGTGGGTTTCGAGGGCTTACTACCAGACCGCCGACGAAGCGCTGGACGTCGCCAAGTCGCTGCGCGCGCACGAGATCCCCTGCGACGTTCTTACGCTTGACGGGCGGGCCGCGTGGGAGGTGCGCACGCGCTTCGATTTCCGCTGGGATGCCTCCCGCTATCCCGATCCCGAGGTAACGCTGTCGAGACTGCGTGACCAGGGCTTGCGGGTCTGCGTCTGGGAATATCCGTACGTTTCGATCCACAGTCCGCGCCACGCCGAATTGGCCGCGCGCGGCTATTTCCTCAAGACTCGCGACGGCAGGCCGTACGTGTTCGATTGGGACCCCGACCCCACAACCTCCGCGTTCGGCGAAGTGCTGACGCGATTGCCGCCTTCGTCGATCATCGATTTCACGCACCCGGAGGCCAGCGCGTTCTGGCGCGACGAGCACAAGGCGCTGTTCGACGCCGGCGTCGATGTCATGAAAGTGGATTTCGGCGAACACGTCCCCGACGATTGCGTCGCGCACAACGGCGATTCGGGACGACGGCTGCATAACGTTTACCCGCTGCTCTACAACCGATGCGTTTACGAAGCCACTGGGCTGCATCACCGGGGCGCGCCGATGGTGTGGGGGCGCGCCAGCTGGACCGGTGCGCAGCGCTACCCGATTCAATGGGGCGGCGATCCGCAATCGGATTGGGAAGGCATGTGCGCGTCGATACGCGGTGGTCTCGCCTGGGGACTGTCCGGCGTGCCGTTCCATTCCACCGACATCGGCGGATTTTACGGCGCGCAGCAACCCGACGCCGAGTTGTACGTGCGCTGGCTGCAGTGGAGCGTGTTCTCGTCACACATGCGTTTGCACGGCATCGGTGCCCGCGAACCGTGGGCGTTCGGTCCCGAGGCGGAAACGATAGCCCGGCGCTGGATCCGCTTCCGCTACCGGCTGCTGCCCTATCTGAAGGCAATGTGCGACGAAGCCTCGATCAGCGGATTACCGGTAATGCGCGCGATGCCGCTCGCGTTTGCCGACGACCGCCTTTGCTGGGGATTCGAGGAGCAGTTTCTCTGCGGCGATTGCCTGCTGATCGCACCGGTGAAACAGTCCGGTGGCGAGGTCGACGTATACCTGCCGCGCGGAGACGACTGGATCGATCTCGACACCGGCCTCCGCCACAGCGGAGGCACATCGATGCGCTGCCGCGCCGGCCTTCACACGATTCCCCATTTCGGGCGCGTCGGCTACCTGCTCCCGCTGGGCCCCGAGGTCGAGAGCAGCGACGCAATCGATATCCACTCGCCGCTCGATGAAGTCTGGGTTTTCGGGCGCCTCGACGTCGCTCGCGAGGGCTTTTCCCAGCTGACGTTCGCCCGGCGCGGCGGCGAGCGTCTGGAGGTGGGCTTTCCGGGAGGTACCGTGCGCCGCTACGATTGACTCCGGGTATATTGCCCGGTAACTACCGCAGAGGAGCGCGAGTTCGTGCACGCAATTGCCAATGCCGACGGATCCTGCCGCTTGCGCCCGCTGACGCCGAGGCTGGGTGCCGAGGTCCTGGGCGTGAGGCTCTCCGAGGCCATTCCCGACGAAGTGTTTCGCGGCATCTACGACGCATTCCTGCGCTACCAGGTGCTGTTGTTCCCGCCGCAGGACGTCCCTCCGGACCGGCAGGTGGCGCTGGCGCGCCGTTTTGGAGAAGTGCAGATCCACGTCATGAACCAGTATCACGCCGATGGGTACCCGGAGTT
This sequence comes from uncultured Pseudomonadota bacterium, assembly GCA_963718905.1. Lineage (GTDB taxonomy): Bacteria > Pseudomonadota > Gammaproteobacteria > Burkholderiales > Casimicrobiaceae > VBCG01. The sequence continues at coordinate 47,423 of CAVRAF010000009.1, read as the reverse complement.
GTATCGGCTTTCGAACCTCGACGCGGACGGAAAGCCGAATGGCCGTCATCCGGACAAGGGCACGCTCGTATGGCACACCGACGGCTCATGGCGCCGTCGGACCGGGCAGGCGACGATCATCTATGGCGAGATCATGCCGTCGAGCGGTGGGGAAACGCACTTCTGCGACATGTATGGCGCGTACGAGCGCCTCGACGCGGCGTGGAAACGGCGCATCGCGGAAATACGCGCCGTTCATAATCTCGACTTCTCCCGCACCCGGCGGCATGGCGAAGACCCGATGACCGAGGCGCAGCGGCGCGAAACGCCTCCGGTCGACCATCCGGTCGTGCGCACGCATCCCGAGACCGGACGAAAATGCCTGTTCCTGGGAGATCACGCCGAGTCCATCGTCGGCATGCCGTACGCGGACGGTCGCGCGCTCATCGACGAGCTGAATGGTCTCGCCATTCATCCGGACTTGTCATACGAGCATCGATGGACACCCGGCGAACTGATCCTTTGGGACAACCGCTGCGTGATGCACCGAGCGACAACCTACGACCCCGTCACGCAAAGCCGCGTGATTCGGCGCTGTACGGTCATCGGCGACATTCCCGCCTAGCGCCTGTTGCTGTAACAGGCTCTACTCCGTGCGGGCCGCCGTCGAATCGGTTGTCGGTGGCTGCGCCGCCGGAACGTCGATGACGCGCGGGAGATGTCCCGTCGCCGCGAGAAAGCGCTCGAGACCCGCGTGCTCGAGTATCAGCGTCTGCGAGTTGACCAGCGGATGCGCCTGCACGGCATCGGCGTCCCAAAGACGGCGGTCGATGACGAACTCGACCGCAAGCGTCTTGTCGTTGAACAGCGCCAGCAAGCTGACCGACCCGGGCCTGATCCCCAGATGCTGCAACAAACGGTCGGCGGACGCGAAGCCGAGCTTCTGCGCGTCGAGCGCCCCGCCCAGCGCATCGAGCCCGACGGCGAGATCGTGCGGAACGGTAACCAGGAAATGGCGACGCCCCTTCTTGTCGCGCAGGAACAGGTTCTTGGTCTTCATGCCGCGCAGCTTCGGCACGAGGCGCAACGACTCCTCCACCGTCATCACCGGCGGATGGCTGTGGCGCTCTGTCGCGATGCCGTGCGCTTCCAGAAACGCGATCAGCGTCGCCGGGTCGGTCAACTCCACGGGAAGGGGCTGTTCGATACCGGATGCAGCTTGCCTTGCGCGTCGCGCGCGAAGCGGGATGGTGGACGGATCAACGCGCACGATACCACTTCAGTTTCCGGTAAGGCGTGCATATAGTGTTCACCGATGCGGGTGAGCGAGGAGGAGACGCAATCATGTCTGCCCTGGTTTTTCACATGATCGGCGCAGCGCCCGATCCCGTTGCGCCGTTCAGTCACGCGGTAGAGGCCGATGGCTGGCTTTTCCTGACCGGCCAGATGCCGTTTACCGGGACGTCCAATGCCTCCGCGTACCCGGACGCGATCGAGGACCAGACCCGCCAGGTGATGAAAAATCTGGTCACCGTGCTCGAGGGCTGCGGCCTGGGTCTCGAGCATGTTGCGGCCGTGCGCGTATTCCTGCGCCATTTCGATGATCACTACGCGCGCATGAACGCGGTGTACGCGAGTTACTTCCCGCCCGAACGTCGACCGGCACGCACCTGCATCGGCGTGACGGGACTTGCGCGCGGTGCGCTGATCGAGATCGACATGGTCGCGCACCGCAGCCCTTGAGATTGCGCGTGCCTACTGGAGGTCGAGCGCGTGCTGCTTCAAAGCGTCCAGTGGAATCACCGCGAGCGTCTCCTCGTGAGTCGCCGTCAGTAGCACGGGCGACGCGACGCCTGCCTCGTAGGCTTCGCGCCACGTGGCGGCGCACACGCACCAGCGATCGCCCGGCTTCAGCCCCGGGAAGCCGAACTCCGGTGCCGGCGTGATGAGATCGTTGCCCCGACTGCGCGCGAAGCGCAGGAACTCCGCGGTCATCTGGGCGCACACGACGTGCAGGCCGAGATCTTCGGCGCCGGTATTGCAACAACCGTCGCGGTAGAACCCGGTGCGCGGTGATGTCGAGCAAGGCGCGAGAGTGCCGCCGAGCACGTTCGTGGCCTTATGGCTCATTCGTCGCAGTCCGAATCGGGTGGGTAAACAGGACCAGCCCAAACCATACCGCAAATGCCGAGTAAGCCACGGCGCCCACGATGATCTCCAACGCTCTCGGCTCAGCGATCAGGGCTTTCGACAGTGCGATCGCGACGACGGCGAAATGAACGAAGTTGCCAAGCGCAACCGGACGACTGTAGACGCCGCCGATGAGATTCGCGCGGGCCATCCAGTTGAGAGCGGCGAATCCCAGGTAGAGCGCACCCGCGATCTGCACGATCGGAACCGCGAGGCCTTCGGGACGAGCGCCGGCATGCGCCGATATTTCCTGGGGGAAGAACGTGGCCATGACGCCAAGAACCGCCATGTACAGGGCACTCGAGACCATCAGCGCGCGTGAATTCACTCCGGGTCGCCCTCTTTGCGGATGATTCGACGGGATGCGCGAATGATAGTGGTATTGGCCGCGTCCGTCGCGCGCAGCGGATCCGGGGTCATCGGCCGGTCAGCGTTTCGCTGACGCGCGGAGGAGCGTGCGGCCGATTGCCCGGTGACCGCTCCGTATGCACGATGACGGCTCAATCCCAGCGAGGGCCATCATGAGCAAACTGACGACAAAAGCGCGCAAGAAACTCCCCAAGTCCGACTTTGCGTTGCCCGGCGGTCGATTTCCGGTCGAGGACAAGGCGCATGCGCGCGATGCCAAGGCGCGTGCCTCGCAAGGCTACAACGCCGGCCATCTGAGCGCTGCAGAAAAGGCCAAAGTCGATCACAAGGCCGACGCCGTGCTGGGACGAAAGGGAAAATAGCGCGGCTTGAAGGACCGCTCGCCATCGGCACGCGTCCCATCCGGAAACGAAGCGGCCTGCGTTCGCGCAGGCCGCTTCGACTTCACTTTAGACGACCGATCGCTCCTCCACCTCGCGCACGCCCGTCACGCCTTTCATTTGCGAAATGACAAGGGCGATTTCGCGTGCGGCGATCGGCGACAGCCGAATCGTGATTTCCTCGATATCGTCGGACTCGCCGTGCTGCGACACGAACTGGCGAATCTTGGCGGTCCGCGGACCGAGCGCGCTGCTCAGCGCGTCGATGCTCACCGATCCACGATCGACGATCAGCTTGAATTCTCGCGTTTGCAGCGATGCCCGGTACCGCTCTTCCAGTGGCTTGATGCCTGCGAGGATCAGCAGAATGATGACGGTGGCGACGGTAGCGGCCGCATACATGCCGCCGCCGGTCGCAAGACCAATGGCGGCGACCGCCCAAAGACTCGCCGCGGTCGTGAGACCGCGTATGACCTCACCCCGAAGAAGAATCGCTCCGGCACCCAGGAAGCCGATTCCCGAGACAACTTGCGCAGCCATTCGCGATGGGTCGAGGACGATGTGTTCGGCCCCGAGGACGTCGGCGAATCCGTAAGCCGACACGATCATGATGAGGGCGGACCCGACCGAGACCAGCATGTGCGTGCGCAAGCCCGCGGTCCAGGACAGCCGCTCGCGTTCCAGACCGATGACGCTCCCAAGGGCGGCCGCGATAACGAGCCGCGTCGTCATTTCCCAGTGCGGTAGCATGCTTTCTCCTGCATCCTGACGGCGCCATTATTGACGCTCCCGGAATTGTCCGGGAAGAATTCCTAACCAAGAGCTGCCGTTGCGCTGACCGCCGGTCGCGTCCGCGGCGACTCTCCCTGCGCGAATTCATCGACGCGTAAGGGCCGGCTCAGGGCCAGCAGGAGGAGGCGTGATGCAGTGGTTCCTGCTATCGGTGGCGATCGTTGCCGAGGTGATTGCCACCTCGACGCTCAAGTCCACCGAAGGCTTCACGCGGCTTTGGCCATCAGTGGTGGTCGTGGTTTGTTACGAAACGGCGTTCATCCTGCTCTCGTTGAGCCTGAAGAAGATTCCGATCGGAATCGTGTATGCCGTTTGGTCAGGCGTCGGCGTGGCGCTGATCACGCTGGCGGCTTGGCTGTTCCTGGGGCAGACGCTGGACGCGATCGGCGTCGCGGGCGTAACGCTGATCGTGGGAGGCGTCGTGGTGATCAACGTCTTTTCGAAGTCGGTAGTCGACTGATGGCTGGCGGTGCCGGTACCGCCGCGAAGCCGCGCGAGAGCCACTGACATGGAGTGGCTCCTGCTGTCTGTGGCCATCGTTGCCGAGGTGATCGCCACCTCGGCCCTCAAGCTGGCCAAGGGCTTCACCCGTTTGTGGCCCTCGGTGATCGTGGTCTGCTGCTATTCCCTCGCGTTGTACCTTCTGTCGCTGACGCTGGAGAAGATTCCCGTGGGCGTCGTCTATGCCATCTGGTCCGGCTCCGGGGTTGCGCTCGTCACCGTGGTCGGGCGCTATTTCTTCGGACAGGTGCTGGACCGCGCAGCGCTCGCAGGCATCGGGATGATCGTGGCGGGCGTGATCGTGCTCCAGCTCGTTACGCCGTCGGTAACCCGTTAGTTCTGCCCCCAGTCGCGGGGTTTGATCCCGCCAACGTCCGGCGGGAAATGCAACCCCCGCCAGACAACGGCAGCGGCACTGCCATGAGGGCCACTCGCCCAGACCCGAACTGGACGGCAGATCCGTTCAGTTGACGAAGACGGTATCGTCGCTGGGTTGTGGAGGGATCTTGATCGCGATGGCCTTGACGGGGCCGCTGGTCACGAGGGTTCCGCCGTGCGGCGTGCCTTTCGGAATGATGATCAGCGTGCCGGGCTTGAATTCCTTCCGCTCGCTACCGAGCCACATGGCGCCGCTTCCCTCGATGATGTACTGAATTTCGTCGGTCTTCGGGTGGATGTGCTTTGCGACGTTGCCGGATTGAATCGCGATGGTGGCGTTGTCCGTATTGACCAGTCCCTTGACATTCATTTCGGGATTGGACGTGGTTGGAAGGTCGCCGTGCTTGAGCGCCATGAGATCGACCATCGCGGGAGTCAACGGCATTGCCGCGGCGCGCGCGTTGGATACCGCGTATCGCGCCAGCGGAGAGGCGACGATTCCGGCGGCAAACGCAGCCGCAATTGCGAGGCTGAGGGTAGCTGTGTTGTAGCGCATGGCAGACCATCCTTTCCGGATTACGCGGGCGTTGAGATGAAGTTTGCTTTGGTGCCGCCTCGTCTTCTGGAAGCGTCACGCGGCGATTCTAGCGAATCCCGGCCGATGGCGCGCTGAAGCGACGCCGTTTCGCGCGACAACCGGTTTCCTGACCAATGCGAGCCACGATCCAGGCGCTCACGCTGGATTCGCGTCCTCGCGGAATGATTTCCTAACGGAACACGGGGCCGTGCGCCCACGCCACGAGAGACCGTCTCGTGCCGCGACTCACCGGAGCCACCCGATGGTGCAGGAACGCGGGGAACGTGACGGCGGTTCCCAGCCGGCGGGATCCGCGCAGCTCGCCGTGCGCGGCGAACTCGAGCCCGCCTCCTTCATACTCCGAACTATCCGAAAGCTGCACGGAAAGGCTGATCTTGCGCGTGCCTGTCCGGCCCTCGCCGCAATCGATATGCCAATCGAAGTGGCCGTGCTCGGGGTACTCGCAATAGAGGAGCGAATCGACGAAGCCGGCAATGTCGAATCGATACCACTGGTTGACCCGGACCAGGATGTCGCTGATCCGCTCGTAGAGCCAACTGCTTTCGTCGGTACGGACAATGAGCCTGGTATTGCCGGTTCGAAACCCTTCCACCGGGTGCGTCAGTCCCGCGGTAACGGAAATCCCGCAGTCCCCGAGCCGCACGATTGCCAGGCATTCGGCTCGGCTGATCGCCTCCGGGAAGTTCATCGGGCGACAAATGAAGTCGCGGTCCGACTCGTCATCCGCGATTGCCGGGCGCGGCACGACCTGCGCGGGCCTCCATGCGGGCGCCAGCTGGTCAAGCATGGGGGCTACGCACGCTGATACTCGCTGGCCAACGCGGGCGCCGGGCGCGATACTTCGGCCGTTACGACCGCATGGGCGAGACGGCATGCAAGCGCGCCGCTGGACCAGGCAATTCCGACCGGCGTCTCCAGCCAGGCGAGCGCATCCGCGCGCGTGTATCCGGAAGGCATCGTCGCGACAGTAATCTCGATGCCACGTTTCGCGACAGCGTGTGGCGATGATGTCATAAGATCGAGGGATAGCGAACCACCTTCGGCGGGCGAAAAGATGACCACTCGAATGCCGTGCTCGACCTCGCCGCCAAGATACGCACGGGCCATGAGGACCTGCGTTCTGAGAACTCCTGCTTCGGCGCTGCCCGGTTGTGCGGCGCGCGCGCTCTCGGGAAGCGAACACTGCAAGCTCCAATGCGGCGCGCATCATGGCCGCCCGGCCATCGTCGTCGCTCACCTTGATCCAGGAATAACGGAATATCTCTCGTGTGGACATCTCTTTCCTCCTCCGGTCGAGATATCGATTCTCAGATGGTAGCGAAGCGCCTGCAGCCACTCCAATTCCCCAAATGGACGCGCCAAAAGGATTAGACGCGCCGCTCTCCTGGCAGCTGCGCTTGGCGCACTGGCCTTCGCTGGCTTTGCGATCGTCGGCGAGTTCGGTGAGCCGGCAATACCGTCGGCCGGCGCCGAGACACGGCGGGTGATCTATGTTTCCTACGTCGACGATGCGAACGACGATCGTGGGCGCCTCAACTTCGGGCGCCTCAAGGAGGCGCTGGATGGCCTCGATGCCAGCGGCACAACCGCGCCGTTTACGCTCGACTTCGCTCAGGTCGTCGTTGGTGGCCCGCGGACGATCGACGACACGCTACGCGAGCTCGTGCATACGCAGCCGGCGGTCATCGTGGCGACTTCGGATGACGTGCTCCAGGCCGCGAAAGCTGCCACGCAGTCGATTCCGATCCTTTTCATGACCTACGCTGACCCCGTCGAGGCCGGGGACGTGCGAAGCATCGCCGCGCCCGGCGTCAGGCGGACCGGCTTCACGTTCCACGTGCCAATGCTTCCGAAGGCCATCGAGCTTCTCGATCGACGGCTATCCCGCCGCGAAACATATCGGCGTGCTCGTCGACTCGCTCGCCGCAAGGCAACCCGGTCAACTGCGGCAGATCCAGGAAGCGCGTGGCGCATTCGCGCGCGAGATCCAGATGTTCGTCGCCGACGATGAAAAGCAATTGGCCGACATCCTGCGGGGCGCGACGGCTCGCAGCATGGATGCTTGGTATGTCCCGGTGGGCGCGGCGCTTTGGTACGACCAGGACGCCGTCATTCGCATGATGGCGAGTACGACAAAGCCGGTGCTGTACGACCGCACGTATCTCGTGCGCGCCGGGGGACTCATGGCGTACGAAGCGCGCATCGTCGATCCGTTCCGGATCTGGGCCAACCAGCTGCTCCTGATCCTCGACGGCGTCGATGCGGCGACGATCCCCGTCGAGCGTCCGAGCCAATTCGAGCTTGCGCTCAATCTCGATGTGATTGCATCCAACAGCCGGCTGCGTCCGAGCAAGACCCTCGTTCAGCGGGCGAACGTGCTGTTCAGCGCTCAAATGGACAAGCGCGTGACGATGCGAAGCGTGCCCGGACCCCGATGAAACTCGCCACACGCTATTTCATCGCCTTTGCCACGCTCGCCACGTCGGCGTGCGTCGCGATCGGAATGGTCGACGCCATCGGGCACTATCGGGAGGACGTCGCGCACGTCGGCGAGTTGCAGCGCGCGGAGGCCCGCATCGTCACGACGCGAATTGCGGGTTATCTCGAGACGCTGGCGATGGGACTGCGTGACGTCGACGCGCTCCCCTGGTCCACCGGATTGCTCGATGAAAATGACCGGCGGAGTGAACTGCATCGATTGCTCAAGTTACACCCGGCCATCTACGAGCTTCGATTCGTCACGCCGGCGGGACGGGAGCGCAACTTTGTTTCGCGAGTCGGCCGCGACCTTGCTGCGGAAAACGTCCGCTGGTCATTGGACGATCTTTACCCCCACGGGCGCTACGTTCCTCTATGGTACGGACCGGTGTACTTCAAGGAAGGGTCGACTCCGTACGTTTCGATCGCGGCCAGAGCGAGCGAGCAGTCGGACCTGTTGGTCGCCGAGGTGAACCTTCGCTATGTCACCGACCTCGTCGCAGCGATCAAGATCGGACGCAACGGTCGCGCGTACGTCGTCGACAGCACGGATCATCTCATTGCGCATCCGAATCTGAGCTTCGTTCATCGGAAGGTGAGCCTGGCCGGCGCGCCGCAGGTCATGCGCGCACGCGCGCGTGACTGGCAGTCTTCGGCGAACGGCTTCACCCAGTCCGCGCAGAGTCCGGACACCGCGGCGGAGGTTCTGACGAGCGCGCAAATAATCGCGTCTCCCCAATGGCTCGTCTTTGTCGAACAGCCGCTGAACGAGGTCATGGCGCCGGTGCGTGCGTCCATTTACAGGGCGATCGCGTTGCTCGCGGTGCTCCTGCTCGCGGGAATCATCGCCAGTCGCTACCTGGCGATGAAGCTCACGCGCCCGATCGTCGAGCTGGAGCGCAGTGCCGCGCGCATCGCGCACCGGGACTTTTCCACGCGCGTTTCGGCGAAGAGCGAGGATGAAATTCAGTCGCTGGCATCGGAATTCAACCGGATGGCGGAAAACCTTGAAAGGAGTTATTCCGAACTGGAGGCCAAGGTGCAGCTGCGCACGCAGGAGCTCGCCGATGCCGCCGGAAGGCTACGCCTCAAGGCCGACGAAGTGGCTTCGCTCAACCAGCAACTCCAAAAGCGTCTGGACGAGCTTGCCGTCCGGAAAGACGAAGCAGAGCGCGCGAACGCCGCCAAGACCCGGTTCTTGGCAGCCGCGAGCCATGACCTGCGCCAACCGCTGCAGGCGATCAGCCTCCTGGTGGAGGTATTGCGCGGGCGCGTTACCGACTCCGACGCGAGCGGCCTGGTCGACAAGGTGCAAGCCTCGGTGCAGGCGCTGGAAAGCCTGTTCGTGAGCCTGTTGGACATTTCGCGGCTCGACGCCGGCGCCATCCAGCCGAACGTGCAGGAATTCCGGATCGCTTCGTTGCTAACCCTCATCGAAGCGAATTTCTTGCCGGAGGCGCTCGCGAAAGGACTGAAGCTCCGGGTCGTGCAATCGCACGCGGTCGTGCGCAGCGATCCGGCGTTGCTGGAGCGTATTCTGAGCAACCTCGTCGCCAATGCCGTCCGCTATACGACGAAGGGTCGCGTCGTCGTCGGATGCCTGAGGCGAGGCAACTGCCTGCGCATCCTGGTGATCGACACCGGTGTTGGTGTGCCGATCCGGTTTCATCACGATATCTTCGAGGAATTCTTCCAGCTCGCGAACCCGGAGCGCGATCGCAGCAAAGGTATCGGTCTCGGGTTGTCGATCGTCAAGCGAACGGCTGAAATCCTGAAGCATCCGCTGATCGTTCAATCGCAAGTAAACCGCGGATCGACGTTCGGTGTCGAGGTGCCGCTGCTCGCAAGCCATTCGCTGCCATCCGTCAGGGCCCGCTTTGCGACGCCGGACCCGGCGCGTTTTTCCGGCACGTTCGTCCTCGTCATCGATGACGACAAGGAGAGCCGATTCGCGATCGAGGCACTGTGCACGCAATGGGGATGCCACGTGGTGGGCGCCGTCTCGGCCGACGCCGCATTGCAAAAGCTGCAGGGACACCTTCGCAGCCCGGAGCTCATCATCAGCGACTTCAGATTGCAACGCGGTGAAACCGGGATCCGGGCCATTGAAATGATCCGGCAACGGATGGAGGATTCCATCCCGGCGATCGTCGTTACGGGCGACACGTCGGTGCGCGACGTGGACATGACGCAGCAACCGCGCATCGCATTGCTGTTCAAGCCGATCAGCGCCGAGAAGCTTTGGACGGCCGCCAACAAGCTGCTGTTTACATCGGACCTGTACCGATCCTGAACCTCAGGACGTCACCATGCCCTCTTCGATTCCGGGAAATCGCAAGCCGATCTTCCCGGCGGCAATGACGGCCTGCGTGCGGGTAGTCACGTTGAGTGCGCGCAGGACCGCGGTGGTGTGAACCTTCACGGTGCTGTTCGACAGCCCCAGCTCTCGGCTTATGAGCTTGGCAGACTTGCCTTGCAGGATGCGAAGGAGCACCTCGGCCTGGCGCGGCGTCAACCCTAATTTATCGGGCGTCACCGACTTCGGGCGAGGTTGATCGGCGGATCGAACGACGCCCGCTCCGTCCCACCGTCCGCCCATGTCGGCGAGAAACACCGACGGCGGAAGATAGATCCCTTTCGACATGATGAGCGTCAGCGCCGCCTTCAGTACCGCCGAAGTCGAGCTCTTGGGTACGAACCCCATGGCGCCCGCGTCGAGCGTCTCGAGAACCGTCTTCTTGTCTTCGCTGGAGGAGACGGCCACGACTGGAAGATCCGGATAGCTCGCACGCAACATGCGGATGGCCTCCAGCCCGGAAGTGCCCGGGAGCTGCAAGTCCATCAGCACGATATCCATCGGACCGCGCTGCCGGACCAAGTCCAATGCAACTTCGCATGACCCTGCTTCCAGAACCTCGACATCCGGGTCGAGAGAGCCCAGCAGCAGCGCGACCCCTTCGCGGAAGAGCACGTGATCGTCGACGAGGAGAAGCTTCATTGAAAGGCACTCACAACGTACTCATTTTAGTGTTTGCTCCGGAAAAATCCAGCCTACGACGCTTCTTCAACGATTACAACGATGTTGCAGGGACGAATCTGCACCTGTTCGTACCGCTGATGCGTCTTCTCTTCATACCGCGCTTCCTTTTTCGCGGTCGCTGCGGACACCGGCTCGGAAGTCTTGCTGATGGCGAGATCCAGAACGAGTATCGCCGGATCAGCACCCTGCATAGACGACCGGCGAAGCTCTACCCGGTAGCCGGTCGGGGGAAACTCGCACAGTCCCCGCACGTACAGGATCGGTGGCTGCGCTGGCATTCGGCTGTGCCAGGCCTTCCAGTTTGCGGCAGCCCACCGCTGCTCCAGTTCATCCAGACAAGGCACTGCGAGATTCATGGCGGCCCCTGAGCACGGGCGCGTTGGAAGAAGAAACGACATTACACACGTCATTCGACGGCCTGCACCTGTACCTTTGGTTAACCCAAGAGGGTGAGGGCCGACGCTCCTGCAGCCTATCCCCTTGCGCGATACTCGTTCTTCGCAGCCCGACGATGTGGGCGCGCTGGAGCTGCTCAGGCGGTTCTTGGAGAATAGCCAGCCCATCTGGGTGGATTGATTGCATACCGTAGTAAGTGACGATGAGGCGATCAGTGCGGTGCTCGGTCGACGGTCCTTCGGCCCGGCCAGCACCGTGCGTGCGCATCCGCTGACCGTCAAGACCCGTCGTTATTTTGCGGACGTCAGGCGCCGCGTCGCGCGGCATGCCAATCGACGCCGGGATGCGCCTCATGTTCCCGGCGACCTGCCTCCGCAGGAGGACCATGGACGATTCCACTGCGGCGGTGCCGACGGCTTTCCGATCACGGTTTCGTTCACCGCCCTTGACCGCGCTCTCACGCTGCTCGACGCGCTTGCCAAGGCGCTTGCCAAGCAAGGGTTCCGATTCGAGGGGGTCGAACCCGAGAGCCGCCGCAATCGGCGTCCGGAACAGACCGGCCTGCGCGCCGTAAAGGATGGTGAACGCTTCGGTTTTCGCCTGCGCGAGGGCTACACCCGTCGTGAACGTTCGGCGCAAGAGCTGGCTGCCGCACAGAACGCTCACAGGTACGTCACCGCGTACGAAATGCAGCCCAACGGCAGCCTGACGTTCGAGCTCGGTGGGCAGGAAGACGGTATCAGCGAAGTGTTTCGGGACGGCAGGAAGCGCAAGCTCGAAGCCGAGCTGGGTCGCATCGTCGCGGCATTCGTCGACGCCGTTCCGCGTCAAAAGAAATTGCGGGCGGCGAAAGAGAAGGCTGAGAAAGAACGATGCGAAGCCGAGCATCGCCGCTCGGTCGAGCGCGAGCGCGTGCGCAAGGAGGAAAGACTGGTCGAAAAACTCCTCGCGGAAGCCCAGCGCGCCCGCAAGTTCCAGGTCCTCCGTGAATATCTTGACCGGCTCGAACGAGCGACGCTACGCGCGAGCGGCATAAGCGATGAAGGTCGCAAGTGGCTCGAGCAAGCTCGCGCGCTGATCGATTCCCATGATCCTGCTCAGGTACGCCTGCGTGCACGCGGGCACGACTCCACCTGATCGACTGGATCGATGGCTTTACGCTTTTACAATGCGGCGCCCCGATTCGAGCCGGCCCTCATAGCCTGAAAATTCGCCCGGCGTTCCCGGAGCGCACTGCGCTCGTTTGACCCTCGGGCAATCCGGCCGTATTCGCGAAAGCACCCTTCGTATCGTGCACCTGGTGCGGCCAGTCGGTGCCGAACATGACGTGCTCGGCGCCGACAACCGAAATCAGATACTGCAGCGCACCGAGGTTGTAGGTAATGCTGTCGTAGTAGATGTGGCGCAAATAATCGGTGGGTTTGCGCTTCATCCGGCGCCGGCTGGGGATCTCGACTTCATCGCCTTTCTCAAAACGACCGACCAGGTACGGCAGCGTGCCGCCGCCATGCGAAGCGATGATTTTCAGGTTGGGGCATCGGTCGAAGAATCCTTCGAAAATCATTCTCGTGATGGCCAGCGTCGTGTCGAACATGAAGCCGACCGACCAGCTCAGGTCGAACCTGGTCATGTCCATCATGTCGACGCCCGGCGGATCGGTGGGATGCACGAGGACCGGCAGAGCGCGCCGGTCGATCTCGGCCCAGACCGGCGCAAACCGCGGATCCGTCAGGCTGCGTCCGGCGATGTTGGCCAGCACCATGACGCCGACGGCGCCATTGCCGCACGTGCGGTCCAGTTCTTCCATCGCCTGCTGCGGATATTCCCAGGGCAGCGAGGTCAACCAGCGAATGCGATCCGGATAGGTGGCCTGCGCTTGGGCCATCGTGTCGTTGGACTCTCGCGCCGCCCGGCAACTGACGTCTTCTGTGCCCCAGTAGACGTTCGGACAGGTGAGCGAGACGATCGAAATGTCGATGCCCGCGGCATCCATGTGCTGGATTCGCAGGTCATAGTCGAAATGACCCCGCTGGGGAATCACGACGGGCGTGTCGCCTCGGAAGATTTCCTGCTGTCCGTCAGGGCGCGTCTTGATGTTGTAGATGCCGCCTTCCTGCTTCAGCAGCTCGAGCCATTTCGCGGTGAACATGTGCGTGTGAACGTCAATGACGGACATCGGTTGGGTCTCCGAAGGTAGTTCCGAATGGCGGTGGCGAAAAAGCGAGCCTCAATGCGGCAGCACCTGGCCCAGAAAGGATTGCAGGCGCGGGCTTTGCGGCCTCTCAAAAAAATCATCGGGACGCGCGGTCTCGATGATCTGCCCCTGGTCCATGAAGATCACGCGGTCCGCCACGCGGCGCGCGAACCCCATCTCGTGCGTGACGACGATCATCGTCATGCCTTCGCCGGCAAGGCTCTCCATCGTCTGCAGCACCTCGTTCACCATCTCCGGGTCGAGTGAGGCGGTGGGTTCATCGAACAGAACGAGCCGCGGGCGCGTGCACAGCGCGCGCGCGATCGCCACGCGCTGCTGCTGTCCGCCGGAGAGCTGCGCCGGATGCTTGTGTGCGTGGTCGCGTCAGGCCGACGCGCTGCAGGTAATGGTTTGCAAGTTCCCGGGCTTCGCTGCGACTCACGCCGCTGCCCCAGACGGGCCCCACGGTGAGATTTTGCAGCACGGTCATGTGGGGGAACAGGTTGAACTGCTGGAACACCATGCCCACGCGGCGGTTCACCGCCAAGCGCGCGGCGCGCGTAATTGCATCGGCGCCAACTTCCACGCCGCAGACCTGCAGGTGGCCTTGCTGGAAGGGCTCGAGCAGGTTCACGATTCGCACCAGCGTGGACTTGCCCGACCCCGACGGTCCGCAGATCACGATGCGCTCGCCCGGCGCCACCTGCAAGTCGATGTCGCGCAGCGCATGGTAGGCGCCGTACCACTTGTTGATGCCCTGCATCCGCGCGATGGCGGCGTGCTTGTCGGGCGTTGCGGGAGAGGTCGTCGTCATGACAGCGGAGATTCAGCGCCGGATTTCCAGTCGCCGGCTGTAGCGCGACAACCCGTAACAGACCGTCAGATAGGCGAGCGCCAGGAATGCGTGGCCCGAGCGTCAGGATGTTGGACTCGCCGATCCAGTCGGGCGATTTGGCGCCGTTCTCCACGGCGCCCAGCAGGTCGTTGACGCCAATGACGGACAGCAACGTGGTCTCCTTGATCACCGCGATCATGATGTTCACGAGCGCGGGCACCACGGCGGTCACGGCCTGCGGCAGAACGATCAGGCGCAGTGCCGCGAAGTCGCTCAAGCCCACGGTGGTGGCGGCCTCGACCTGGCCGCGGCCGACCGACTGCAGGCCGCCGCGGAACACCTCGGCCGCCATCGCCGCATTGAAGAGCGCGAACGCGATGACGGCCCGCGTGAACAGGTCGACGTTCATGCCGCTGGGCAGGAACATCGGCAACAGCGTGGCGGCGATGAAAAGCACGGCGAGCAGCGGCACCGAGCGCATGCCTTCCACGAACACGCCGCACAGCCAACGCGCCACCGGCAGCCGCGAACGGCGCCCGAGCGCGAGACACAGCCCCACAGGCAGCGCCGTGGCAAAGGTCGCGAGCGTCACCACCAGCGTCAGCAGCAGCCCACCCCAGAGCGTGGGCACGACAACGGGAAGGGGACCGCCGCCAATCAGCAGCAGGAAAAACGCCACGGGCAGGAGAACGAAGCCCAGCAGCACGCGCTGCAGGCTCGCCGCGTGCGAGCGCCGCACCACCCAGGTCCAGAACAGCGCGAATGCCGCGAAGCAGATCCATGCGCGCCACAACTCGCCGGACGGATAGTTGCCCACCAGCCAGGGTTTCCAGCGTGCAATGACGAAGGCCCAGCACGCACCGGTGTCGCCCGGGCAAGCCTCGCTGGAAGTGCCACGCCAGTGCGCGTGCACGATGGCCCACTGGAAGAAGCGCCAGCCGAACACGGCGAATGACAGCAGCAGCAAGAGCGACAGCACGCCCATCGCCGGCGTAGGGAACCAGGCGCGGCGCCAACGGATCGGGGCGGCAATCGCATCAGCGGGCGCGATGCGCGGATCGATCAGCGTCTGGCGCACGAAGTGGGTTGTCATGTCGGTGCCGCCCGAAGGCGCTCTGCGCCGCTCTCGCGGAGCAGCGGACGCAAATGCGCTTTAGCGGCCCTCGCGCTTCTGCAAGCGACGATTGGCGAGGCCTACCACCAGGGCGATGAGCAGGTTGATGGCGGCGTACAGCGCGACCACCAGCGCCATCGCCTCGAGTGCCTGGCTGGTCTGGCTCGCTACGGTGCCTCCCACGATCTGCATGATGTCCGGATAACCGATGGCCGCAGCCAGAGAAGACGCCTTGGCCAGTGTCTGGTATTGCCCGCCCGCCGCCGGCAACGCCACGCGCAGCGCCAGCGGCAACGTGATCAGCAAGGCGGCGCGCACGCCGCTCAAGCCCACGGTGGCCGCGGCCTCGGTCTGTCCGCGCGGCACCGACAAAATGCCGGCGCGGAAGATCTCGGCCAGAAAAGTGCTGTTGTAGATCGACAGGCCCAGCGTGAGCGCCATCAGCTCGGGCAATATCACGCCGCCGCCGCCGACGTCGAAGCCGTCCACGTGTGGACTGTCGAGCCCGAACTGGGCTCCCATCAGCGCCAGCGGCGCGACGCATAGCACGACGAGCATCGCCACGACGAATGCCCAACCACCGGGGCCCTTGATCATCTTCGATGCGAGCGTGCGGCGCGCCAGCACGAGCAACGCGACAAAGACCAGGAGCGCCGCAGCCACTGCGAAGGCGCCTGTCGACGTCATCCGCACACGTGGGAAAAACAGCCCGCGGTTGTTCAGCAGCACGGCACCCAACCGGATGCTGTCGCCGACACCGGGCAACAATACGATCGCCGAGAAGTACCAGAACAGGATCTGCAATAACAAGGGAATGTTGCGGAACACCTCGACATAGACCGACGACGCGCCCCGGACCAGACCGTGCGGCGCGAGCCGGCCGAACGCGATGCAAAGTCCGATCAGCGTGCTGAGCACACTCGCCAGTGCAACCACGAGCACCGTGTTGAGCGCGGCGACGATGATCGCGTCCAGGTATGAGCGACGTCGGGCTGAACGCGATCAACGTCTGCGCGATCTGGAATCCCGCCTGGGTGTGCAGGAAGCCATAGCCGGCGGACAAGCCAAGCGCACGCGCATTGGCCTGGAAATTCGAGACGCCGCGCCAAACCAGCCAGCCGACGACGGCCAGCAGGACGGCCTGGCCGACATAGCCCGGCAACCGTTCCATCAGAACGGCGCGGGACATCTTCGGCGCGGCGAGCGCCGTCATGCAGGAATCGGGGACGCAGCGCGCATTCGGCAAACGCCCCGAGCGTCGGTCAGCGGATGGGGATCGACATCATCACGCCGCCATTGGCGACCAGCGCGTTGCGTCCGCGCTCCAGACGCAGAGGCGTCTTGGGTCCGACGTTGCGGTCCCACACCTCGCCGTAGTTGCCCACCGCCTTGATCGCCTTGTAGGCGTAGTCGTTGGCGACGCCGAGCTTGGTGCCGAAGTCGCCGGTCACGCCCAGCAGGCGCTGCACGTCCGGGTTCTGCGAGCTGCGCTCCGCGTCGACATTGGCCTGCGTGACGCCCAACTCTTCGGCGGCCACCAGCGCGTTCAGCGTGAAGCGAACCAGCGCCTCCCAGCGCGGTTGACCCTGCGCCACGATCGGGCCCGATCGGTTCGTTGGATACCGTCTCCGCCAGAACCTTGTAGTCGTCCTTGTTGGGCAATTTGGCCAGGCGCGCGGCCAGGCCCGAGCGGTCATTGATGACGGTGTCGCAACGCTTGCTCGACGAAGGCATCCCAGGCTTGCTCCGCCGAAGCGAAGGTCACGATCTTGTACTTGAGCTTGTGCGCGCCGAAGTAGCTCGCCACGATCAGCTCCGATGTGCTGCCCTGCAGCGTGCAGATGGTGGCGTTGTTGAGATCGGCGATCTTGTTCGCCTTGGATTTCTTCGTCACGGCGAAACCCTGGCCGTCGAAGAACATGATCTTGGGAAATTTGAGGCCGCCCACGTCCCGGCTCTGCGTCCAGGTGAATCGGTGCGTGAGCACATCGACAGCGCCGGTGGGCAGGCCCGCGAATGCGGTTTTCAGATCCATCGGCGTGAGCTGGATCTTGGTTTCGTCACCCAGCGCAGCTGCGGCGATGGCCTTGCACAGGTCGATGTCGAATCCCTCGCGCTTGCCGGCGTTGTTCTCGGCCGAAAAGCCAGCCGAAGCCAGCGTCACGCCGCACTTGACCACGCCATTGGTCTTGACGTCATCGAGAACGTCGGCCCGCGCAGCGCCGGCCAGCACTGTGAAGGCAGCCAGAGTCAGGAAGGCGTTGCTTGCTTTGGAGAGAATCCCTTGAAAGCGCATGTTGCTATCTCCGTTTTGGGAGGGCTGAGGCGGTCCGTATGTTCGCCCGTTTCACGATCTCCGTCCATATTCCCCCGTGGCGGTAGCGGCAGGGAAAGGCCAGGCGCCGGCGACCGGATGCGATACTGGTACAAGCTGACTCCGATGGAAGGAACCGCCGATGCCGGGTCGAAACGAGCCGTGTCCTTGCGGCAGCGGCACGCGCTACAAGGATTGCCACGGACGTTTGGCGGCGATCCCGGACAAGGTCGCGTTCGTGATCGCCGGAACGCAAAAAGGCGGCACCACGGCGCTTGCTTCTTATCTGCAGGAGCATCCCGCTATCTGCATGTCGACGGTCAAGGAGGTGCATTTCTTCGATAGCGATGAGTATTTCGCTTCCGGTGATGTCGACTACGCACGCTACCATGCGCGCTTCAATCCGACCGCGGGCGAACGGTTGCTGGGCGAGGCTACGCCGATCTACATGTACTGGGAATCCGCGCCGCAGCGCATCCAGCGTTACAACCCGGCGATGAAGCTGATCATGCTGCTGCGCAATCCGGTGACCCGCGCCTATTCGCACTGGAATTGGAACCGCGTGAATCCGCGCAGGCGGCGTGAGCCGCTGCCTTTCGAGCAGGCGATTGCAGCCGAGGAACAGCGACGTGGCGACGCAATGCCGTTGCAGAGCAGGCCGTTTTCCTACGTCGATCGCGGCTTCTACAGCCGGCAGCTTCGTCGGATCTGGCGCCTCTTCCCCGTCGAGCAGACGCTGATCCTGAAGAGTGAAGAGCTGCAGCATGCGCCGCTGGCCGCGCTCTCGCGCATCACCGACTTCCTCGGCGTCGCGCGCTTTTCCCAGCTCCTGCCGCGCAACGTAAACGCCGTGCCCTACGACGCGCCGATGAGCGCCGAGGCACGAAGTTACCTCGCCGAGGTCTTCGCGCCTGAGATCAGGGACCTGGAAGAGATGCTCGGGTGGGATTGCTCCGACTGGCGCGCGCACTGACGTGGCGAGCGAGGCCCGATCAGCTCATGGCCGGGAGACGCAAGGGGCGTGACGTAGCGACATGGGTTCGGCGTTGCTTTCCCGCTGGCATATGGCGGTCGCGCTCGCTGCCAGCAGAACGGCGACCGATCCCGCGAGACTCGACTGGAGCGAGTGTGTGGCATCGGCGAGCCAACCCGTGAGGACCGGGCCGATTGCCTGGCCAATCGCGAACACGACGGTAAAGACAGCGACCGCGGGGCCCCACGCTGCCTTGGGCAGCGATGTCTTGACGAGATCGGTGACCGACGCGGGCGCCGTGAACATCGCACCGCCGAAGAACAAGGCCGAAAGAATCATCGCAGGCAGCGACGTGCCGTAGAGGGGTATGGCTGCGCCGACACCGATGACCACGCCCGCGGCGGCGAGCGTCGTCGCGGCGTGCCACCGGGCACGCGGCACGCGCCAGACGATCGGCGCGACCATCGTCGCCACGCCCAGTGTCCCCCAAGTCACCGCGACATCGAACGCCGACGCTCCGTGCGACACCATCCAGGCGACCACGAACGTCATGTAGGCGATATATCCGACGCCGAACAGAAAATAACTTCCGAGTGCTGCGCGAAATTGGCTGATCGGCCACAGACTCTCTTGCGCGCCGCCCGCGGGCTCCTCGATCCGGCGCGCCGCCCAGATGCCCAGGACGGCAAACAGTGCCGAAACGCCGCCGATGACGAGCCAAGCGCTGCGCCACGCGTCGTCACCCGCAACCGCGAGCAACCACGGTATGCCCGCGCCCGACACCAGGATCCCCGCTCCCGCGCCGCCGAAATACACGGCGATGGCGCTCGACCCGAGGTGCGGCCGATCGGAAAAAACATGGCTCGCGAGAACGGCGCCGCTGATGAAGACCATCGCGCCACTCACGCCCGCGACGGCACGCAAGCATAGCTGCGCGAAAAACCCGTCGGCAAGCCCCGAACCGGCAATGGCCAACACCGTTACCACCATTCCGGCGCAGAAAAGGCGTCGATTGCCGATTCGCGAAACGTAGCGCGCGGCGAAGAGCGCGCCCGCAAGATAGCCGAGCGCGTTGGCCGTGTTGAGTGCACCCGCCTGTGAGTAGTTGAGGCCGAGCTCGACGCGCATCGCCGGCAGCAGCAGCGCGTACGCAAATCGTCCAAACGAATTGGCCACAGCGGGGCCGAGCGAAAGGGCAGCGATGACCCAGAACCGGCGCCCGAAATCCATCCGGTGCGGCGCGTCAATGGCGCTACGGCGCTGCGCGTACATGACTCCTTCTCCGATCCGCGGAAATAGCGCGCGTTCAATCCGACTGAGCCGTCGCCGAGCGCGTACTGCAATTGAAGCTCGGTGAAGCCGCGAATGGAAAACATTCTAGGGTGCGGGTGCGGCGGGAAGACTTCACCACGAGGCGGATCTTGTTTCGTTTGTTTCACACGTCCCCACGAAGGAAAGCCAGATAACAAGCATCGGTCCGGCAAAAGCACGACCAGGTCTGCTCCCGGTAAGGCGCTGTCAGCCCGGCTCGTCACTGAATCAGCGCGAGCTGGCGCGCGGGGGAAGCGCCGCCTCCAGCTTGCTCCGGCGCAGGATTTCCGCCCGAATCTCGCTGAAATGCTTGCGCGTCTCCGCCTCAATCATCGCCGGCCCGATTAGCGGCGGGACCCAGATCTTCGGTGTGTAGCGGCCGCTGTTGACGATGTGCGCGCCGTTGCCATCGTCGACAATCCGCGTGGTGAATTCCGACGTCTTCAGGTCCCCGCTGATCAAGTGCGAATGGATCTCCCGGTACGGGACCAGTTGTATCTCGCGCACGTTCTCGAACGCGAACGTCAGCGGTCCCCGTCTCGCTTTCCCCTTCTGGTATACGCTCAGCCGGTCGCCATGGCGTTCGCGCACAACGCTCGTTTCGAGGTTCGAGATGAACTGCGCCATGTGGTCGTAGTCGACGAGCACCGCCCACACGAACGCGATGGGCGCCCGGACCGGGCAATCGACGTCGACGCGGATTGTGGCGCCGTCCTTGGCGACATGGACGACGATGTCGCTATCGTCCGGCAGAGCGGGCCACGCGGGCGCCGGCAGCGTGGCGAGCGCAGCAAGGACAATGCCGACGCCAACGACGCGACATGGCTTCCACATTCCGGCATTGTGGCGCATAGCAAATCCTATAGCACCGAGGATCGTGCCGATCTTCGCTAGACCTGCAATGGCGATGCCAGCCGCTTAAGCAGCGCCAGCACGCTGTCGGCCGCAAGCGCGCTGGACTTTGGGTTGCCCGGGGAAGCGTTCGCCTCCACCTCGACGCGCGCCCGTCCGAATGCCCCGTCGACTTCGACGATGTGTCGATTGCGTGTCAACGCCGGATTGCTTCGTATGATTACCATCGTCTGGTCGAGCCCCTGGCCTGCGAGTGCCAGCGTCACCGCGACGTTAACGTTTTGCGGAAAGCGCTGGATCGCTTCCCGCGCTGGCCCCCGGAACACTTCCTGCACTTCGACCGCGCTTGGTTCACCTTCGCGCAGTCCTGGGGCGCCCCTCAGCGCGTGCGGCGGCTTCTCTGTCGTTATCCTGACCATCGCCTTGCCTCCGATCAGCGCCGACTGCACGAGATCCAGTCCGCCGATGGCTCCGCTCGCCACATAGATTCTTCTCGCATTCTCATCTGCAGCCGCGATTGCCGCCTGGAGAAAGCGCTCGTCGGAGAAGGCACCCGTGGACAACACGATGAGATGGGCCTGTGCCTGCAAGCATGGAAGAGCGATCTGCTTTACCGCGTCGGCCGACGCCGCCTCGACGATGTAATCAGGCCGCGTTTCGATCAACTCGGCCAACGCGCCACAGCAACGCGCTCCCACTCGCCGTGCCAGTGCTTCCGCCTTTGCGAGGTTGGATCGAGCGAGAACCGCCGTCAGCCGGTACGCTCCAGCGTTGCCGGCTACGATGCCTTGCGCAATATGCGACCCAAGGGCTCCGCAGCCAACCAGTGCGACGTTTGCCGGCAACGAGTGGCTCATCTCTTTGTCCATTTGGGCGGCCCCTCGTTGCCGCGCTCACGCTGGGCGTCGCGTCTGATGCGCCAACGCGCCTCAGACGGGCGCGGCTGCCGGCTCGGCCATAGCCTCCGCCGGCGAATTCGGCGTGATCTGGCCGTGCTCGACCCGGATCGCTCCTTCCAGACGGGATGCGATCACCGTCGCCACCATGTCGTTCATCACGTTTAGCGTGGTGTTACCCATGTCGATGATGTGGTAGATGCCACCGATCAGCACCGCGATCTCGATAGGCAGTCCGAATGCCTTGACGAACACCAGCCCGACCACAAGCCCTCCGCCGGGCACGCCGCCCGAGCCGGTGGCCAGTAACAAACCAGTCAGCACGATGACGATGATCGTGCCGAGCTCCAGCACCTGGCCTTGCGACTGTGCAGCGAAAAGCAGGATGGCAGCGAGAAAAATGCCAGTGCCGTCCTTCGTGAACTGGACACCGAACGGCAGCGTGAATCCGCAGACGTTACGCGGTATGTGCAGCTTCTCCTCGGCGATCTGCAGCGCCTGCGCGAGACTGGCAAGGCTGCTCGTCGTGCCAGCGGTCGTCAGGTACAGCGGGTAGGTCCGCTTGAGGAAGAATACCGGCGACACGCGCGCAATCGAATACAGCAGAAGCATGATCACTGCGAACATTGCGATTTCGGAAATGTAGATGGCGCCGATGAACTTCAGAAGCGGTCCGGCGATCTTGGATCCGTAGACGCCAACGCTATACGCGGTCAGCACGCCAAGTCCGATGGGCGCGAAAGCGATGACGATCCCGACGAGCCGTACGAGCAGGACACGGCCCGTCTCGAAGAACGAAACGATGCGGCCGCGATACGGCTCCTGGAGCCACAAGGTCGCTATGCCGAGGAAGACGCCGAACACGACGATCTGGGTGACATCGCCTTTGGCGAATGCCTGTACCACATTGTTGGGAAAGATTTCGAGGATGACCGTCGCAAGCGAGGGTATTTGGGCGATCTCACCCTTGACAGTCCCCTTCAGCGCGAATCCGCTTCCGGGCTGCAGCGCGTCCATCACCGCGATCGCGATGCTGAACGCGATCACACTGGTCACGAGGTAATAGACGAGGATGCGTGCCGTGAGCCGTCCAACGAAACCGGCCTCCTTGATTGTCGTCAACCCCGACATCAGAGTGAAGAAGATCAGCGGGATGGCCGCCATGACCAGCAAGCGGATGAAAATGTCGCCGGCTGGCTTCAGCGTTGCGGCCGACGGACCCATCACGAAACCGACGACCGCGCCAATCGCCATTCCCATGAAGATCTGGGTGCCGATCGAACGTCGCCGGTACCATATCCATGCGCTTTTCATGCCTTCAATCTCCTGTCGACGACGGCGATGAACCGGTCCACCTCGTCCACCGTGTTGTAGAGGCCCAGCGACACACGGATGGCGCCTCGGCGTCCCGACACGACGACGCTATTCTGGCCAAGGTACTCGACCCAACCTTCGCCGGGAAACGTGAACGCGCAAATCGACGAACGGCGTTCGCGCGCCGGGGGACCAAGCCGGGCAATGTTACGCAGCGCAAGCTGTTCCGTCATGTACTCGCCCAGCCCGAGAACATGCCGCTCGATCGTCGCAATGCCGATGCCCATGATCAGGTCCAGTGCGGCACTCAGCGCATGGATCCCGGAATAGTTGAGGTTGCCGATCTCGAATCGACCGGCATCGTCCCGCAGGGGCGCGTCGGGTTTGTCCACAAAATGGTCGTCCGCGGCGCCCGGTACGACCCCGTTCCGCGCGAGGTACGCGGGTGCCATTGCGGGAATGAGGTCGCGGCGACAGTAGAAGAGGCCGATACCGTGCGGGGCGAGCAGACCCTTGTGGCCGCTTGCCGCCCACATCGAGATTCCCCTATCGTGAAGACGCACATTCATCAAGCCCGCCGCCTGTACGCCATCGACTATCAGATGTGCCGCGTGGTCGTGGCATAGCGCCGCGATGCTGTCGAGGTCGTTGCGTTGCCCTGGAAGAAACGAAACGTCCGCCACAGCAACGGCACGCGTTCGCGCGTCGACGTATGGCGCCAGCACATCGGCGTCCACCCATTCCGCCGCGCCGGCGACGAGGCGCACCTCGACGCCGAGGCGTCGTAGATTCAGCCACGGAAACGCGTTGTTCGGGTGCTCGCTCGCGGAGAGAACCACGTTGTCACCCCGTCGCCAGCCGATAGCAGTCGCGGCGATGTTCAGACCGTCCGAGGTATTGCGGCAGAATGCCAGTTCTCCCGCGTCGCACCCGAGAAGGTCGGCCGCCTTGCGCCGCGTCGATGCCGCCTCTTCTGCCCATGCCATCTTGTCGCCGCCGCGCTCCTGCATCACCGCGAAATACCGCGCGAGTGCATCTGTGACGCACATCGGCGGCGAGTTCATGTTCGCGAGATCGAAGTAGATGCGCTTCGAAGTGATCGGGAACTGCTGGCGCGCTGCCGTCAGCGCATCGTTTTGCGGCGTCATTGAAGGGCTTCCTCCACATCCGCATCGACGCTCCGAACCCTGTTCGGGAAAAGCGATGCGTATTTAAGTCCGCTGCCCGTGTTGACGACGACGACCTCTTCTTCCCGGTCGATCGAATTCTTTGCGAGGAGCTCCCGTAGCGCGACGATCGTCGTTGCCGCCTCAGGACAGATGAACAGGCCGTCGCTCATCATCACCTCACGCACGGCGGCGAGCGCCTCATCGCTATCGACCGCGATGGCAGTTCCCGCGGTCTCCCGCAGAATACGCAGCACGAGAAAATCGGCAATCGGCTTATGGGCACGCAATCCTCCAGGCAGTGTGGAAATGTCGCCCCAAGGCTCGCAAACGGTACGGCCAGCGTGAAAGGCTTCGACGACGGGAGCGCAGCCGCTGTACTGCGTGACGATGAATCGCGGCATGGGTCCCTCGATCCATCCAAGCTCGAGCAGTTCGTTGAACGCCTTCCAGATACCGATCAGTCCGACTCCCCCGCCGATGGGATACACGACGACATCCGGCATCCGCCAGCCGAGCTGCTCCGCAATTTCAAGGCCCATCGTTTTCTTTCCCTCGACCCGGTACGGCTCCTGGAACGTGTTCGCAACGAAGCCGCCATGCGACGCCGCGTGAGCTTGCGCCAGCCGGCCGCCGCGAGAATTGTGCCCGCCGAACGTGAAGACGTCCTCACCTGAGAGCGCCGCTTCGACCAATGTGGGAACGGGCGCATCCTCGGGAAGGAAGATCGTCGCCTGTATGCCGGCACGACGGCAGTAGGCGGCCCAGGCGTCGCCGGCGTTGCCTGAGCTGGATACGACGACGTTGCGCAAACCAAGCTCGCGCATGCGCGTAACGCCGACTGCAGCGCCTCGGGCCTTGAAGGTTCCAGTTGGGTTGCGGCCTTCGTCCTTGACACGCAGCCTGGGCATGCCCTGCGCTACGCCCCATTGAAGAGGGAGCAGTGGCGTAAAACCCTCGCCCAGTGTCACCGCGCGCTTTGCGTCCTGCACGGGAAGAAGCTCGCCGTAGCGCCACATGGACGCTGCGCGGCCACGGAGGTCCTCGCGGCGAACCTCCCGGGCCATGTCATCGAGCTGGTACCGGCACAGCAGTGGGCTTCCGCACGTGCATATCGTGCGAACCTCTGCCGGCGAATACGTGCGGTTACAGCGCGCGCACTCGAGGTTGGAGAGATAGCTTCGAATCTGCTGCTCGCTCATATGCAGGACCTGGAAACGGAAGGCAAGGCGGTGAAATATCGCACTGGCAACTGTTAAAATCAACGCAATGCAATCCGCAGATCATTAAGGATAGACTTGACGTTCCAACCTGCGCAGCTGCGCGCTTTTCTTGCCGTGGTCGAGCACGGTTCGGTGCGGGGGGCTGCGGACAGTCTCCGCGTTTCGCCGGCAGCCATATCATCGTCGGTCAAGTCGCTTCGAGATGTGGTCGGCGTACCACTCTTCGCACGCGAGGGCCGCGGAGTGAAGCTGACGGCGGCAGGCCTTTCCTTCGCCAGCGACATCCGCCGCATCGTGGCGTTGTCGGAGGGTTCGATCTACTCGGCGAAGGCGGCTGCGCAGCTCGCGCGTCCCCCGCTGCGGATTGGCGCCGTCGCCGCCGCCGGCGAAGCGTTCCTCGGCCACCTATTGGTCCGGTTCATGACCCACGTACCCGACTCCCCGGTCGAATTGGAAGTCGTCAAGCGCGAAGCGTTGTGGGCATTGGTGGAAGAGCGAAAGATGGATTTGGGCTTCGCAGAGGTACCGCCGAAGCGGACGACGCTGCACGTCCTCGCGACCCGACGCAACGACTACATCGTGGTCGGACCGCGCCGGAAACGTTACGACAAGGCCGTACTTTCGCGGCTGCTGTGGCTCGTGCGTGAGCCGGGTTCGGGAACGAGAATGGCCACTGACGAGTTCTTCCGTGACTACGGAATCGCACCCCCTACGCGCGTCATCGGATCTGCGGCGGCCATTGTGCGCTGCATTTGCGAAGGCATCGGCATGTCGCTCCTGACACGCGACATGGTGGCCTCCGCACTTGTTGCGCGCACGGTCCAGGAAGTCAGAACGCCGTTAACGCCGAAATCGCGGCCCTGGTGCCTGATAACGGCCGCGGATCGTGACGTATCCACGGGCATGGCCGAGTTTCTCGAGGTCGCTTTAGAAAGCCGCACCTTTGAGAGCCTCGATTGACCTCGCTCTGAACCCCGCGCTACCCGGCGTTTACCTGTCGCGCCGCTAACGCCGTAGGATTCGGTGTGGCCTCGGCGATCTTGCGCAGTCGGTTGCGATCGGTGTGGTGAAACGGCTCCGACTGGCCGGGAATGATCAGCAGCGTGTCCTGCTCATAAGACCAAGTGCCGTCCTCGTGAATATCGACCTTGATGGTGTAGCGATCCGTGCGGAACGCCTGCTCAAGAAAGGGATTCGAGACGATGCCGTTGATGAGCGAACCACGGACGGCATCGAGCGTGAATGACTTCGCATCGGGAGCCGCCTGGCCAACGGCCATCGCGGTCTGGCCTCTGGGGATCGAGAGCGTCAGCAGTATCGCGCGAGTGGCAGGCTCCCATAGCCAGTAACCTACCTGGTCGTGAAAGGTCTCCGGATCGCCCGGCTTCACGATTCGCGTGTGATAGCGCAGGCCGTAGAAGAGCTGCGGGCCATTGGTCTGGGCGTCGATGGGTTGAAGCTCGTAGCGCTCGATGAAGGGCTGGTGCTCGGGACCGTCGGGTTTCGGATTGACGTCCATGCCCTCGGCACTGGTCCAGATACCGGCCATACGGGTGAGCGGCCCAAGATTGGCCAACGTGTCGGGATCCGGCTCGGGCTCCGTGTAGATATCGGCGGGGTAGGAATACATGTAGGTTCCAGGCTGGGGACCGGTCTTTCAGATGTGGGGTTGCAACGTCCGTGTAATGTCCGCTCATCGTACCGGGCCGCTGCGACGGGCGCGACTTTGCACCGCCTTACCAATCTCGATGGAGACTTACAGGAGCTGCGTCCATGAACGCGATCCCACTCGGAGCCAAGGGAATTTTCTCGATGATTGTCGCCCCCGAGCATCTGGCCAGCCGGTTCAAAGATCCGACCTTGCCACCGGTGCTCGCAACACCCCTGATGATCCTGTTCATGGAGAACGCTGCGCTGAGCGCCATTCGCGAGTACCTGGCGCCAGGCGAGTCCGCGCTCGGCACGCTCGTCAACATCAGGCACCTTGCGGCGACGCCGGTGGGACAGCAGGTAACGGCGGAAGCGGTCGTCACCTTCGTAGAAGGCCGGCGAATCGTCTTCGCAGTGACTGCCCGCGACGAGACGCAGGAAATCGGCAGCGGTATTCACGAGCGCGCATTGGTTGATCTCCGCCGCCTGACTGAGCGCCTCGACGCCAAACGAAATCACAAAACAGGACATCCGCAGGGCGTCAGCGGACCTTCACGAAAACCGGTTGGCATATAGATGTGCGTAGCCCGGCTTGAACACCATGAATTTCGGGTACGCGCCCGGATCGCTATCGACCATCAATCCGGACGAGGCACTTACGGTCGATGAATCTCGGCCGGATTTCGAGTGAACGTCTTGCGTCCGCGTTTGAAGCCGTGGAGCGGCTGGGCGAGTTCGGCGACGCCGTCTTCCGGCGTCGCACAATCGAGCACGACCAGATCCGCGGTGCGGCCAACTTCAACGCCGTAGTCGGGCAAGCGCAGCAGCTTCGCCGCGTGGCGAGTAACCATGTCGAATACATCGCGCATCTTTTCGCGTGTCCCGACATGGCAGATATTGGCGTACAGGTTGGCCATGCGCAACAGCGAGCAATCGCCGAACGGCGTGAACGGATTCAACACGTTGTTGGTCGACAGCGAACAATTCACTCCACGACGAAGAAGCTCGTGTGCCGCGAGCACACCGCGAACCGCGCCATGCGATTGCCCGCGGCCCATCAGGAACAGGTCGGTTGACGGCAACACCGTTACGGCCACGCCGGCGTCGGCGAGCCGCCGTGCAAGCGCCTCAAAGCGTTCGGGGGGCAACAGGGACATCTTGGTGACGTGACCAATCGTCACGCGCCCGCCGTAGCGGTATCGCTCGGTCATCCGGCACACGTGCTCGGTGTCCATTCGCTCCGGCGTATCGCCCAGGTCCAGATGCATGTCGATATCGACATCGAAGTCGAGCGCCATTCGAAATACGCGTTCGATCTGCTCGGTGGGGTCGGTGTCGGTATAGGGCGCAGCGCCAACGGCCTTGGCGCCTTGCGCAAGCGCTGCGCGCATCAACTCTTCGGTTCCGGGATTATTGGTCAACCCCTCCTGCGGAAATACGCAAATCTCGATATCGACCGCCCATCGATACGCGTCAGCAAGGCGCTTGATGCCGTCAAAGCCACGCAGTCCGATGCCAGGGTCGACCTCGACATGCGTTCGGACGTGCGTTGTTCCTTGGACGATTGCCTTGTCGAGCGTGCGGCTCGCGCGCGCAACCACATCGTCGGCGGTGAATTCGCGCTTGGCACGCGACACCTGCTCGATCGCCTCGGCGAGCGTGCCACTCTCCGAATTGCACCGCTCGAGGATGCACGACTTGTCGAGGTGGATGTGCGTCTCGATGAACCCGGGAACCACCAAGCCTCCCGCAAGGTCGATTTCGAGACCGCTCGCCTCGACCTTGGAAGCGATTGCCTTGATCTTGCCTTCGGCGACGCCGATGTCGACGCGCCTCCCATCACCGACCGAAGCATTGCGCAGGATCAGATCCATTATGCAGTCGCCTCAGGACACGCAGCGGCTGGCGGCTTCACCGCCGCTAAACGACTTGCAACTGTTTGGCCAATGCACGCAGCGCCTGGGAGTAGCAGCCCATAGGCGTGCGCACGATGCCCGCGCCGATCTGGCCGATGCCTGCCTCCTTGTGTGCGATGCCGGTGGTGAGCAGCGGCCGGATGCCGCTGTCCACGACCTTGCGGATGTCGATGCCACAGGGCGTACCGACAAAGTCGAGATTGGGTAGCGATAGCGCGGAATTGCGCGCGACGGCGATTTGCTGCATTTCACGCGAGTAGGCGATGGCCTCGGCCACCGTACCGCCGACGAGTTGTACCAGCGCCGGCGATGCGGCCAGCGCGAAGGCACCCAGCCCCGAAGTTTCGCAGATCGCGCTGTCGCCCAGGTCCGGGTTGGCGTCGCTTGCTGCGAAGCCCGGGAAGTACAGCCCCGCCGGCAGCTCCGAAGGCGATTCGAACCACTGGTTCCCGAGGCCGCTGACGCGGATCGCGGTCGTCACGCCATTGCGCGCGATCGCAGTGACGACGCTACAGGCGTCGATGCCGCGCGCGGAATCCATCGTCGCCTTGCTCGCCGCCATCGACAGGTTGAGAAAGAACTGCGAATTGCCGGCGATGAACTGAAGCGTCTCGTGCATGGCGCGCGCGGCCGACGGCCGTGGCGGCGAGCGGTCCCGCGATCGCCGCGAGAAACTGCAACGTCGCCGCAGTATTGCGGCTGTGGACTTCATCGCCCATCAAGAGCGCCTGCGCCTGGATCGACTTGACGTCGATGCCTCCGACTGCCCCGATCGCCGCCTTCAGCGTCGGCGCGAGAATGGATTCCATCCATCGCAGCCGTTCGATCACATCGGGGCCGTTGGCGCCGAAACGCAGCACCGGCCCGATGCCTTCGCTCATGTTCGTGTACGCGTCGTTGCCATGCGTCTGATTGCGCACGACGTACAGCGGCATCGACGGCGAGATAACGCCGGACATCGGTCCGACGGCGTCGAAGTCGTGGCACTGGGCAAATCGGATGTCGCCGCGCGCGAGCATCGCCTTCGCAGCCTCCGGAGAGTCTGCCCAGCCTTCGTACAGGAGTGCTCCGATCATCGCACCCTGCATCGGGCCGCACATTTGCAGCCAAGGCAGCGGGGCACCCGCATGAAGCAGCATGCGTCCCATGTCCGGCCACACGTCGCGCGCATGCAACGCAACGTCCACCAGCACCGGCTGCGACGCGATGATCCGCTCGACCGCGCATGCATTCGCGCGATCGATCCGCGCGCCGATGCCGGCTGGATCGCCTGGATCGCACGCGAGCTGCGCGAGCGTCCACGCGAGTTCGACGTCGCCGTCCCCTGGTGGCTGCCAATCGATCTGCAGCACCTCGCCGCCTGCATCACGCACGCTTTGCGCGAACATTTCGAGGCCGATGTTGATGACCGACAGCTCGCCCTGCTCCAGCAATGCCGCGCTCATGCGCACATCTCCTTGCGATTGCCGCTGAATGCGCGCGTGCGAAGCGCCGGCAATCCGGCGCTGCCCGTGCAACCGATGATGAAGCCGGCGAGCATGTCCCAGCCGGACGAATGGCCGATGGCCGTGACGTCGCGCGCAGCCGCCAGCGCGGGCCGGTGTTCGGCGAGCGCCGCGGTCAGCCGATGAAGCGACGCGAAGCTCTGCCCTTCGGCAAGATCGCGAAACAGCGCGGCGCCTATCGTGTGCGTGCGCGCGCCGGCGGCGTCGACCAGACGCCGCGAAGTCGCCCGCCATGCGTCGCTCGATTCGCCAAGCCGCCGGCCGTAGAGCATCGCTCCGACGAAATCGTCGCCGGATGGCGTGAGGCCCGGCCCGAGACCCAGCAGCGGCAACGCGGCAGCGAACGCGGCGTCTGCATTGCCGCGATCGATTGAATCCGCCAGCGCAATCACCTGCGGCGCGACCCCATCCAGCGGAAATGCAAGCGGCGTGCCGGCAAGCAACGCGCCAAAACCCCGCGCAACGCCGATTCGGTAAATGTTGGACACAAGCACGGCGCAGCCGACGCGCATTGCGAGGGCAGCATCGCGATCGAATCGCAGCGTCGCAAGACGCCACGGAACGATTTCTCTGGTATCAATCCCCCCTCCGTCGCGCGCGCGACGCTCGAGGACCACGGTCCGCGGGTGCATTTCGACACTGTCTGTGCCAATCCAGATCGGCTCCCCGCTGGCGAGCCGATACCCGGAGCCGTCAAAGTCGGGCAGCGCGGTCCAGCGACCCCCGGTACGAGCAAGGGCGGCGTGTGCTTTCCAGCCGATTGCGCGTGCGTCCCCGTTCACCTGACTATCCTGGTTCCGGCGTTCCCTTGCAACGCGTCGAAAGCGCGATCGAGCGACGTGATGATGACCTGACCACGACCCGTCTGCAGATAGTGCAGCGCGGCGGCGACTTTCGGTCCCATGCTGCCCGGCAGAAATTGGCCGTCCGCGAGATGCCGCCGGGCTTCGGCCGCGGTCAGGCAGCCGAGCGAGCGCTGGTTCGGCTTGCCGAAGTCGAGCGCCACGCGATCGACGCCGGTCAGCATCAGCAACGCCTCCGCACCAAGGTCAGTCGCGAGCATGGCACTCGTCAGGTCCTTGTCGATCACCGCGGATACGCCGTGATAGTTGCCCTGCTGGTCGCGGACGACCGGTATGCCGCCGCCACCGATCGTGATCGGAATGACATCCGCGTCGAGCAGCGCTTCCACCGCGGGAAGATCGAGGATCCGAACCGGCTGCGGCGACGGCACGACGCGTCGATAACCGCGACCGGCATCTTCGATGAATTGCCAATCGTGCTCGCGCGCGAGGCGTTCGGCCTCGTCGTGGCAGAAGAACCGCCCGACCGGTTTGGAAGGTGTCGCGAACGCCGGATCGTCGGCACTGACCTCGACTTGCGTGAT
Source organism: uncultured Pseudomonadota bacterium (assembly GCA_963718905.1). Lineage (GTDB taxonomy): Bacteria > Pseudomonadota > Gammaproteobacteria > Burkholderiales > Casimicrobiaceae > VBCG01. The sequence continues at coordinate 15,672 of CAVRAF010000009.1, read as the reverse complement.
GACGGAACTCACCGACATCGCAACGCCGTGCTCGCGCAACGCGTTGCGGAGCGTCTGTTGCAACATATAGCCCATGCCCCCTTGCGAATGCGCAACGCAGATGTCCATCGGCATGGGGGAAGGTCGTTCGCCGTCTTCGCCATGCGAAAAAGGATATTCCCGACCACCGGCCCGTTCCCGTGCGTCAGCACGAGCTGGTAGCCGGATTGGATGATCCGTACGAGGTGCGTGCAAGCTTCGGCCATTAGCGCCAATTGCTCCGACGCGAGGCCCCTGATCGTCGGCGGGTAGCTCGCGTTGCCGCCGAACGCGACGACGATCCGGCGCTTCCCTGCCGCGCGAGGAGCATCCTTTTGCGCCGGGCGTGGGTTGCGGCGCCTCACGCGGTGCGACAGCGCGGCCATCGCCTGTTACCTGCGCACCGCGAGACGCTGGCCGGGATCGCCTTGCGCGCGCAAGGCGATCTCTCCCGCGAGCATTGCTGCCGCTGTGCTGTTCGGCGCGACGAGTGCACCCGCTTCGCGCAACGTCGCCTGCTGCGCGGACAGCCGTTGCGGATCGTCCTCCGTCCCGCACACAAACGTGACGACGGCAAGATCACGCCCGCAACGTGCGCAGGCGGATTTCGCCTCGGCGATCGCCGGCGCTACCGCCCCCGCGGGATCGGGATGTGAACCGTAGCCCAGCACCAGATCAAGAACGATCGCCGCCGTCGACGGGTCCCGCGCCTCTTCGGCGAAACGGGCAATGCGCGGTCCCGGATCGATCATCGGATGCGGACGCCCCGCGGTGAATTCTTCGCTCCCCATGTCCAGCGCAATGTGGCGTCCGGACCCGACGCTCGTCGCCTGCGACGCGCCCTTTTCGATGGCGGCATTCGATCGCACGCTGAACCCGAGATCGCGCCACAGCAATTGCCCCTCAGCGCAGAACGTGCCTCCGGAATACAGCGCACGCAGGTAACGTTGACCGGGCGCAAGCCGACGAGCTTCGCCTTCTGCCACGCGCGCCCATGGCTCGCTTCGCGCGGCGCCTTCGTAGGCGAGACCTTGCGCGAGAGCAACCGCCGCGACGGCCGCATCGTAAAGCGTTCCGACCGGGACGATGCGCGCAGGAAGCTGCTCGCGCGACAGGTCGGTGCCCAGAAACAGCACGACGAATGGCTTGTCGATTGCGCGCGCGCGGTCGAGGATCCGTCGCGCCACCGCAGGCGCCGGTGGCTTGGACACAATGACTATGGCATGCGTGGCAGGATCGTCGGCGAGCAGGTCGATCGCCTGGATCATCGTGATTCCGCCAATTTCTGCACTGACATCACGCCCGCCCGTGCCGATCGCATGCCGCACGCCCTGTCCGAGCGCATGAATCCGACAGGTAACTTCCTGCAATCCGGTGCCCGAAGCACCGACGAGGCTGATCGCGCCCTTGCGCAGGACGTTTGAAAACCCGATCGGCGTACCGTTGATGATTGCCGTGCCGCAATCCGGGCCCATGACCAGCAGACCTCGCTCGAGGGCGAGTGTCTTCAGCGCACGTTCCTGTGCCAGCGGAACGTTGTCGCTGAACAGGAACACGTTGAGGCCTTGACGCAGCGCCTTCATCGCCTCGGCCGCTGCATACGGACCGGGAACCGAAACCTGCGCTAGCGTCGATAACTTGGCATGCGAGGCGGCCATCGCCATCGCGATTGACCTCGGCGCCACCTCGGTCGAGGGCGCGCGGCCGGACGAATCGCGGCCGCCCTCGAGAAGACGAAGGCATTCGTCGTTTGCCCAATCCACCGCTTCACGGGATTCGGCATCGACGACGATCATCAAATCGCCCGGTCGCGCACCCTCGGATTCCGGGCTCGACAATCCGGCCTGCGCGAGCATCGCCTTGTTGGCCGGCGTCCCCATCAGCAACGTGGCCTGACGCACGCCGGGTCGGGCGAGCATGACTTGCGCGATGCGCATCAATGCCACCGAATCTTTGTAGAGGTTCGCCTTGATGCTCGTGGAAATCGGCACCGCGTTCCCTTCATTGCTGCACAGCCCAGGCCGCTAATGTAGGAAGCCGGGCTGCCGCCTGTCCATAGCCCGGCGGATATTGTTAAGATTCACATGGTGAATAAGAACGTCAGCCTTGCCTCGCTCGACCTCAACCTGATCGTCATCTTCGACGCCATACTGAAGGAGCGCAACGTGACGGTCGCGGCGCGGCGCGTCGGGCTTTCGCAGCCCGCCATGAGTAGCGCGCTGGCGCGCCTGCGCAAGGCTTTCGGTGATCCGTTGTTCGTCCGCACCGGGCGCGGCATGTTGCCGACACCGTATGCACAGCTCCTCGCACCGCCGATCCAGCGGGCTTGCGAGCTGGTGGCGGGTTCGTTCGATATCGGCAAGGACTTCGATCCGCTCGCCGCTGCGCGCACGTTCAGGTTCTACATGACGGACATCGGCGAAGGCATATTCCTGCCGAAGCTGCTTCGAGCTCTCGAGGAGCGTGCGCCCCGTGTCAAGGTCAAGGTACTCCGCATTCCCGAACTCGGCGAGCAGGAAGCAATGGCGGCCGGCGACGTCGATCTCGCTGTCGGCCTGTTTCCCGACCTCAAGGCCGGTTTTTTTCAGCAGCGGCTCTATCAGGACACGTTCGTCTGCCTGCTGCGAGCGGATCATCCGCGCGCCGGAGATGCGCTGGGCGTCAGGCAGTTCGCGGAACTCAGGCATGCGGTGATCAGTTCGGCAGGCACCGGGCATGAAGCCGCGATCGCGCGCGCGTTCGCTGAGCAGCGCCATCGGCCGCGCGTCACGCTGTCCATCCCGCACTTCATGGCGGTGCCGATCATCGTCGCGAGGACCGATTACATCGTCACCGTGCCGCGACAGCTGGCGCTGGCCTTTGCCGATTTTCCCGGAATCAAAGTGATCGAGCCGCCGATTCGGATTCCGCCCTTCGAGATCAAACAGCACTGGCATGAGCGATATCATCACGATCCCGCAAACAGGTGGCTTCGCGGCTTGGTCGCGGAGCTGTTCTTGGAATAGCCATGCGTCCATTCATGCCGTGAATAATTCTCATCGACGATACAGCGGTGGACACTTGTAAATTGCTGGAATATACCTTGCAGCGATTCCTCATCCGCGCAGGAAGCATCCGCCCATCGGTCGCGATGGGCAGCCGGGGGCCGGTTGAAGATGCCGGCGCCTATTCCGATATCGATTTGCTAAGGAGGGACGAGTGATGCGCAACCACAAGGGTCTGACCCGACGCGAGATGCTGCGGGGATCGGGCGGCTTGATCGCTGCCGCCGGCATGATGGCGATGACGCCGCATCGGCTGCTCGCCGCGACGCCGATGACGGTGGGCTTCATCTACGAGGGTTCCAAGAACGACTTCGGATGGAACCAGTCATTCGCCGTCGCTGCCCTGAAGATCGCCAAGATTGACGGCGTGAAGCTGGTCGAGCAGGAGAACGTGCCGGAAACCGCGGACGTCGAGCGGGTGATGGAGAGTATGGTGCAGCTCGACGGCGCAAAGGTGCTGTTCGCCACTTCGTTCGGATACTGGCCGTTCATCCTTAAGCTCGCTCCGAAGTACAAGGATGTGCTCTTCGTTCATGCGGGAGGCCTGTGGAAGCAAGGCGACCCCATCAACGCAATCAGCTATCGCGGCTACATGGAAGAGCCGCATTATCTTTGCGGGATCGCTGCGGGGATGATGACCAAGTCGAACAAGATCGGTTTCGTCGGACCGAAGCCCCTCTACTTCATCTTCAACAATTGCAACGGATTCACGTTGGGCGCGCGCTCGGTCAATCCGAAAGTGACGTCGCTCATCGTCATCACGGGGGATTGGGCAAATCCCGTCAAGGATGCCGAGGCGGTAAACAACCTGGTGGATCAGGGCTGTGACGTCATCATCTCGGATTCCGACGCGCCGAAGGTGTCGATTGAAACCGCAGAGCGGCGCGGGATATTCAGCTGCGGCTATCACACGAATCTCAGTTCTCTCGCGCCCAAGGGTTTCATAACCGGTGCGGAGTGGAATTGGGCCAAGGGTGCTGATTTCGTAAAGGCGTGGCAGAACCATGGGAAGTACCCGCATCTACTGGTTGGCGGATTCAAGCAAGACCTGGTGACGATCAGTCCGTTCGGGCCAAACGTGCCGGATGCCGTCAAGTCTGCCGTAGCGAAGGCGCGCGACGGTTTTGCGACCGACACGCTGAAGCTCTACAAGGGACCGCTGAAGGACAACGAGGGCCACGTGGTACTGAAGCCCGGTCAGGTGATCGAAAACGAAGATAGCAAGTTCAAGACCGCCGTCAATTTCCTTGTCGAAGGAACCCAGGGCAAGACAGGGCTCGAGAAAAAATAACTTGCGGGACGAGACCCTCGCGTGATGGGCGCGGCATATTGGCGGGGGCTGGAGGCGGTGGTGCTGACCGTCGCCGCCGTCCTCGTCGCCCTCCTGATCTTCGGGGCTTTCGTCGCGTTCAACGGGCTCAACCCTGTCGACGTCTATCGCATCCTCTACCTGGGTGCATTCGGCACGAGTTTCTCGATCGATTCGACACTCACGCGCGCCGCGCCCCTGATGCTGACGGCGCTGTGTGTCGCCATTCCGGCGCGCGCAGGGCTTCTGATCATCGGCGGCGAGGGCGCGCTGGTCCTCGGCGGCCTTACGTCCGTGCTCGCCGGCGTCGCTCTCGCCGGGACGCCGCCGGGCGTCGCCGTGCCGCTCATTCTTCTGGCAGGCGCCGCGGGTGGTGCGGTCTGGATCGCGATACCCGCCGCGTTGCGCCAATTCCGCGGAGTCAACGAGACCATCTCGACGCTGCTCTTCAACTACATCGCGATTGCGCTCCTGAATCACCTGGTTTCAGGACCGATCCGCGACTACTCGCAAACGCTCAAGCCGACGAGCTGGCCCATCGACGCCACCTTCATGATCCACTCGATTGCGGGCACGAACGTCGATTGGGGTCTTGCCTGCGGCATCGCCGCCTGTCTCGTCGCCTTTATCGGGTTGCGCTGGACCACGTTCGGTTTCGCCATGGGCATACTCGGTGGGAACCTGCGCGCCGCGCAGATGGCAGGGCTGCCCGTCGCCACACTTGCGCTGGTATCAGCGGCGCTGGGCGGCGCGGCGGCGGGGCTTGCCGGTGCCTTCGAGATCGTCGCCGTGCATGGCGCAGCCAGCGTGTCGCTCGTGGTGGGTTATGGCTACGCAGGAATTCTCGTCGCCTTCATCGCCCGTCAGAATCCGCTGGCTGTAGTGCCGGTTGCACTGCTGGTCGGCGGCATATCGGCCAGCGGCGGATTGCTTCAACGGCGCTTCGCCATGCCCGACGCAGCAACCACTGTGCTCGAGGGTTGCATCTTCGTCGTGGTTCTCGCGAGCAATGCAATATACGGCCGGTGGCGCTTCCTGCAGCCGCGCCTCGCGGCATGACCGGAGAAGGCGGGGTCGGGGGCTGGAGCGTGCTGATCGCGGTCATCGGTGCCGCCCTTCGCGTTTCGACACCGTATCTGTTCGTCAGCCTTGGCGAGACCCTGACGGAAATCGGCGGCAGAATCAATCTGGGTCTCGAAGGCACTCTTATCATGGGCGCCGTCAGCGGCTATGCCGTCTCGTATGCCACGGGTTCGCCGTGGCTGGGCGTACTCGGGGCGGGCGCGACCGGCGCCGCATTCGGTCTGCTCCATGCCGCGCTCTGCAACCTTCCGCGCGTCAACGACATCGCTGTCGGCGTCGCCCTGTTCATTCTCGGGACCGGACTGGGCATTTATCTGGGCAAGCCGTTGATTCATCCGATCGCACCGCGCCTGCCGGACATTCATTTCGGGTTCTGGAGCAACGTGCCGTCGCTGCGCGCAGCGCTCGACATCAACGCATTGTTCATCGTCGGCGTCGTGCTGGCGCCGGTCATGTTATGGATCCTCAACAATACGCGCTGGGGCCTCATCCTGCGTACGGTCGGCGATAGCGCCGATGCAGCGCGCGCCCTTGGCTACTCGATCAACGGCGTGCGCACGATGGCCACGGCATCCGGCGGCTTCTTCGCCGGAATCGGCGGTGCGTTTCTGTCGCTTTATTATCCGGGGGCCTGGACCGAGGGACTGTCGAGCGGCCAGGGCCTGATGGCGGTCACGCTGGTGATCTTCGCGCGCTGGAATCCCGTCAATTGCGTTTTCGCGGCGCTCCTGTTCGGTGGCGCCACGGCGATCGGGCCGGCTCTGCAGGCGATCGGGTTCGCGAGCGACTACTACCTCTTCGGCGCAGCGCCCTACATCCTGACGCTGATCCTTCTCATCCGCAGCTCGTCGACCAAGCACCGGATGTTCGGGGCTCCGAGCGAATTGACGTTCAACAAGTGACGCTCGCCGTGTCACCCGCAGCTGGGGTTGAGCAGGTTCCTCTCGTCGAAGCGATCGGGATGAGCAAGCGCTTCGGCACGATGTTGGCGCTCGATAGCGTCTCGCTGCGGCTCGAGCCGGGAAGCTTTCACGCGATCCTCGGCGAAAACGGCGCCGGCAAGAGCACCCTCGTCAAATGCATCATGGGTTACCACCGGCCGGATAGCGGGCATCTGTTGCTCGACGGGAAGCGGTGCGAAATCCACAATCCGCGCCAGGCACTGGATCTCGGCCTCGGCATGGTTTACCAGCATTTCACTCTCGTTCCGAACATGACCGCCGCCGAGAATATCGTGCTCGGTCGGAACAACATTCCGCCGGTCATCGACTGGGCAGCCGAGCGCGAACGCATCGCGTCGTTCCAGCGCGGCATGCCCTTCCACGTCGATCTCGACGCGCGCGTCACCAGCCTTGCGGCGGGCGAGAAGCAGAAACTGGAGATCCTGAAGCAACTGTATCTCGGACGCCGCGTCCTGATTCTCGACGAGCCAACGTCGGTGCTGACGCCGGGCGAGGCCGATCAGATCCTCGGCTTGCTGCGCGACACGACGAAGACCGGAACGCTCAGCGTCGTCCTGATCACGCACAAATTCCGCGAGGTGATCGCCTTTGCCCGGAGCGTCACGGTCCTGCGCGCAGGTCGCGTCAGCGGCGGCGGCACGGTCGGAGAACTCAAGCAGGCGGATCTCGCTGGAATGATGTTCGGCAGGGGTGCTGCGTTCGCCTCGGCCGCACGGGACGAAACCGCGACAGGTGAGGTTCGCCTCGAGGTCGTCAGCCTGGTGGCGCTCAACGACAAGGGCGTGATCGCATGCAAGGACGTATCGCTAGCTGTACGCGGCGGCGAGATCCTTGGCATCGCCGGCGTCGCCGGCAACGGCCAGCGCGAGTTCGTCGAGGTACTGGCGGGGCAGCGCGAGGCGGCGGCCGGAGAATTGCGCGTCGCGGGAAGGCACTACGATCGCAGCCGCAAGGCGATGCGGCGGCGCGGCGTGCGCCTGTTGACGGAGGAACCCCTGCAAAACGGCTGCGTGCGCGCGATGTCGGTCGCCGAAAACCTCTCGTTCCGCAATTTCGACGAGTCGACGCACACGCTGTTCGGCTGTTTCATGCGCGAGCGTACGCTGCGTCGGCAGGCCGCCACGCTCATCAAGCGTTACGATATCCGCACGGCCAGCCCGGATGCGCGCATCGACACCCTGTCGGGCGGCAACGTCCAGCGCACGGTTCTCGCCCGCGAGCTCTCAGGCCCGGTTTCGGTTCTCATTGCCCAGAATCCCTGCGTCGGACTCGACTTCGCCGCGACGAGTGAAATCCGCGCACAGATCATGGCCGCGCGAAACATCGGTTCCGCCATCCTGCTTTTCAGCGAGGATCTCGATGAGCTGCTCGAGTTGGCCGACCGAATCGCCGTGATGTTCGAGGGCGCAATCGTCTATGAGACGCCGCGAAGCGCTGCCGATGTGCAGACCATCGGGCTCCACATGGCGAGCCGGCAATCGGCGAGGGAGTCATCCTGACTACGGAGCGCATGACTGTCATTCGCGGCGGTCAGGTGCTGGACTGGTCGAGCCAGCGTCTCGAGGCGGTGGATATCCTGCTGCGTGGAGGCACGATCGAGAGCATCGGGGCACCGGGTCTGGACGCGCCCGAAGATGCCGTCGCGGTCTTCGCAGCGGACCGGCTGCTTGTACCGGGCCTCGTCAATGCGCACACGCATGCGCATGGTGGTCTCGCCAAAGGCCTGGTCGAGGATCGCGTGCCGCTCGAAATGTTTCTCACGACGGGCTCTGCACTCTACGGCGGTCGGAGCCTCGAAGAGAAATACCTGAGCGCACTGATCTCGGCAGTCGAAATGGTTCGCAAGGGTTGCACCGCATGCTATGACCTGGCGGTCGAGCTGCCGCTTCCCACCGAGGAGGGCATCCACGCGGTAGCCCAGGCCTACCACGACGTCGGAATGCGCGCCGTCGTCGCACCGATGATGGCGGATCGCACGATCTACGAATCCCTTCCCGGCTTGCTGGAGTCGATGCCCGAACCGATGCGAACCGAGGCGCGGAAGCTGGCGGCGGCCCCGTACGAGGCAAGCATCGCGGCCTGCAAGACACTGCTCGCCCGCTGGCCGTTCGGCCGCGAACGCGTGCGTCCTGCCCTCGCACCGACCATTCCGCTGCACTGCACCGACGAATTCCTTCTTGCATGCCATCGTCTATCGACCGAGTATGACGTGGGCCTGCAGACACATCTCGCTGAGACCAAAGCCCAGGCCGTGCTGGCGGTTGCCCGCTACGGCGAGAGTCTCGTCAGCCATCTGGCTGAGCTTGGAATCCTCGACGAGCGCGTGAGTGCAGCGCACGCGATCTGGGTTGCGTCCGACGATCTTGGGCGACTCGCCGACGCAGGCGCGACGATTGCGCACAATCCACTGAGCAATTTGCGTCTCGGTTCCGGGGTCGCGCCGGTGCGCGCCATGCTGGACGACGGTCTCGTCGTCGGTATCGGCACCGACGCGACGAACACCTCGGATGGCCAATGCATGTTCGAGGCGACGCGCCTTGCTGCCTACCTGTCGCGCATCGTCACCCCGGACCGCGAGCAGTGGATCTCCGCGCGCGAAGCCTTCGAGATGGCGACAGTCGGCAGCGCCCGCGTGCTGGGCTTCGGCGACCGTCTCGGCCGGCTGGCGCCTCGCTTCAATGCCGATATCGTCTTCATCGATCTCGCGCACATCAACTATGTGCCGCTCGGCAACGCGACCACCCAGCTCGTCTACGGCGAGAACGGCGCGGCCGTCGACAGCGTCATGATCGACGGGCGGTTCGTAATGCATGAACGCAGGCTGCTCACCGTCGACGAGGCCAAATTACGGCGAGACGCGCAGCGGGCGTGCGAGCGGCTGATATCGGCCAATGCTGACGCGCGGCTCGTCGCTCGCCGCTGCGAAGATGCAGTGGGGGTGTTCTGCCTCGGTCAGGCCCGTGCCGCTCATCCGGTGCATCGCACGCTGGACGAAAATGGATATTGCCAGGTGCGCCGACCAGACTGATCTCCGGCTGCAGGGGCCTGCAAACGAACCCATCTGCGCGAGGTTCGGACCTATGAGCCGGCGGCCGGCGACTATCAAACGCTCAGCAGACCAGTCCGGCCTGTCCCAGTCCCCAGACTTCCAGTTTCATGACGCGAAGATTCGGGAAATGATTGCATCCATCCGCTGGAGATACTGGCTTTTGTCGAACTGCCGGCTGCGCTGGATAGCTTGGCCGGACATCGCCTGCCGAAGTTCGTAGCTCGCGATGAGGTTCCGGGTGTGCTCGAGAAGTTCGGTGGGCTGCGTCCACAGAAATCCGCTCGTTCCGTGCACAATCGTCTCGCACGGGCCGCCGCCGCGAAAAGCGAGCGGAATGACTCCCGCCGACATGGCTTCGAGGATGGTCATACCGAAGTGCTCCTGGCGCGCCGGATTGTCTCCGGCGAGATCGCCATAGCCGGTGGCGTGCCAGTAGAGAGCCGATCGACGATACAGTTCGCGCAGGTCGGTTTGGGAAAGCCCGAAATGTAAATGCACGCTCGGCTGAACCGCGCGTCTGCCCAGAGCCTCCGCGTAGGGTCGGTCGCCGCGCTGGCTGCCGATGGTGCCGACGAAATGCATTTCCCACGAGGAGTCGATTTCCCATTGCAGGCGATGAAAGGTTTTGAGAAGCAGGTCCTGGTGCTTGAAGTGGTTGTTTCCTACGTCGGACTGGAAACGGCCCACGTTGAGAATGATTTTCTCTTTCTGCGCAGCCGGTCCCATTGGCTCGACAGCGGAATAGACGACTTCGGAAGCGCGTCCCCAGAATTGGGCGATCCACCGCTGCGTGTAAGCCGAGTTTGCGGTGACGACCTGGTAACCTTCGAGTCCGTTGGATTTGCCTTCGGGGAACATGCACATGTAGATGCCGCGTGGAGCCGGGCAACGTAGTCGACTGCAATAGGAGTTGTTGATGAACAGATCGGGGTTCCACGCCGCGATGACGGCAGCATGGTGCAAGTCCGAGGCCGGAAGGACCCGATTGTTCAAACGGGAAAGGTCAATGCCGAAAAGGTCCCCGATGCTTTCCGTGTCGAGGGGACTCGCCGAAAAAATGGCGACCTCGTGCGCCTGGGCGAGATGAGCCGAAAGCAGCGCCGTGCGGCGCTCACCGCCGCCGAGCGTCGCGAAATGGAGGTTGTATAGAGCGATTCGCATGGGGGAAATCAGCCAGCCATCACAGGCGTCCGATTTCCGCTGGATCGCGCCGGAAGATCCGGCTCCGGAAATGCCTCGACGTCGCGCGGACAATGTCGGCGCGCCTGTTGGCCGCCGAGCGAACGATGGATCGGGTGGCTGGTTACCGTCGCTTCTTCATACGCAATCCCGGCAAGGGCAAAGCCAACGGGAATGTGAACGGCGAATGGAATGACAACGGCGCGCAGCTAGCGCCATGTGGCCGAGCTGCACGAGATCGCGCCGCCCCACTCGCGCCAGCGACGTACCATTTGCTTGCGACTCGTGCCCCGCTCGGATCCCGAGCGTTTCAATTGCCAACCCGAATCGAAATCGCTACGGGGGATTGACGAGAGAGGGCGCGCAGCTATTGCTCGATTGGCCGCCATTGCCCGGGCAAGGAGCTTCGGCGATGCACGAAGGCATCCAGGCCTCCTGGCACGCATGGCCCTGCTTGATGAACTCGAGCATCGGTGTCTTGGCGAACAGGAGCGCCAACTTATCCGCGAATCGACACTCAAGGGCTATGGCCTGCAAGGGTCCCGCGAACAGGTCATTGAATTCGAGACAGGGCGCATGAGGCGCGCAATTGCTCAGAACGTCTCCCCCGCTGGGAAACAGTCCGTAGCTCGAAAGCGGAAGGGCGGTATTCCCATTCGAGTTCGTTAGGTTGATCGAACAAGCGAAGATTATTTCTCGGGCCGGACCTCTAGGAGGCGCCCCGATCAGGCATTGATATTCCTCATCGGTCAAGACCATGTCTTCGTCAATGCCCAAGAGCTGCGCAATTTTGTCGGCGTTCTTCTGTCCCAATGGCTCGTTAATCTGATCCGGTCGTCGGTATTGAGGTGGCGCCAGGCTTTGCCATTTTGGCTCCGTCTGGCAGGAGTTGGGCCATGAAGCGTTCTTGTTTTGACTGCCTCCTCTGAGGCTCGCCTGCTCCTCAAAATATTGCGCCATATCGGCGTAAGGGCAGCCATCGGGATTCTCAAAAAGGCACTGGTAGACCTCCTGCGGAAGCGGCACCCTGTAGGCGGGCATATTGGCAGCGGTTTCGGGACTCGCAAAGTACAAAAGCAAGAAGTTCACGAGGTAGATAGGGGGCGCCAGAGGCACACCATAAGGCGCTACAGAGGGGCTTGGAGGCCCGAATGCATGTCCAGCCAGCTGTGCTGAGCTGGGCATCGCGGGCACGAAGCTGAGTGACATGATCAGCAGAACGCAGAAAAACGAACGTTTCATAGACAACCTCGCTGTAAACGCTGACTCCACACCACAGCAGTTCTGATGCGAAACGGAAAGCCTTCCCGCTTACGGGTCGAATTGCGTGGAAAAGCAGAATGCGTGCCGCGGAAGCTACTGGGTTGTTCCGACTCAGATGTTGTTCGCTGCATGATGCAATAGAAAGCAAACTTGTAATTTTTGCCGACACTTGGCTCGGAACCACCGATCCCGCAGACGAATCAAAATTTCACGCGCCCATACGCCAAGTCAGCCTAACGCGCGATAGACGGTCGTTGCCGGGCGAAGCGCGACACCACGCGTCCGCCGGGCTGGACTATAACGTGCGCGTCAGCTGTCGAACAATCGGACGAAAACTTGCGTGATGTGCGAATCCCCGTTGAGATCGGAGCCCGCGCTAACGCGCACCCGACGGTCACGCCTGCGACCGAAACGCGGTCCGAAATATTCGCAGCCTTTGAAACGTATTCGCAGTTTTGTGACAATACGCACCGGCTCGCCGGGAGTAAGCTTTTCGTCGGTCTACGCGCAGGACGTCTCAGGAGGATCCATGAATAAACAGGATCTCGCAAGATTATTTGCAGTTTCAAGCGCCGCGGTACTGGGTCTGTTGCTCAGCGCTTCCATCGCCTCGGCACAAGTGATTTCTTCCGACGGCTTTCCCGCGTCGATTCCCAAGGCGATCTGCGGTCCAACGGACCATACGGAAAGCGGATTGCAAGGCGAGACGTCGCAGCAGGAACGTTTCAGCGGCGATTCCGAAACCGCCTACAACTGCAATCTGGAACTCATGGGCGAGGAGCCCCAAGACGCGTATCAAGGAGCCTATTCCCAGGATGGACCGGCGTACTACGATGTGTGCGCCTACTATGGGACGGACAATGGTCTGCCACTGGCCAAGGCATCAAGGTGATCGATGCCTCCGACCCCGCGCATCCGCAGGTGACCGCGCACTTGACCGACACCCCCGCGGCACTTGACCCACACGAGACGGTGCATACCAATGCCAACACTCGCATCCTCGTCGCCGGGCAAACGGTGGGCAGAATTTTGCGGTTTATGACATTTCCGACTGCCGCCACCCGGTTCTGAAGTCCAGCCTCACCCTGCCGGGCAGCAATGGTCACATGGGCAATTTCGCCCCGGACGGCAAGACGTTCTACCTCAGCCAGAACCCTTGTTGCAGCGGCTTCGGCGGCCCCCTGTACATCATTGACACGTCCGACCCGGCCAATGCGAAGCAGCTTCCCACCTGGAACTTCGCGGGCGATGGCAGGCCCCACTCGCTCAATGTCAACCCGCAGGGCTTCGCGCCCGGTCTGGCCGAAGGGACGCGGGCGTACATGAACCAGGGCCGCAGCTGGCCCTTTGCCGACGCTCAGGACGGGCTGGTGATCACGGACGTCAGCGACTATCAGTCGCGTCTCCCCAATCCGCAGATCCGGATCATCAGCACGCTCTTCTACCCGGACCAAGGGACAGGCGAGTCCATGATCCCCGTGAAGATCAACGGGCACCCGTACATCGTCAGCGTCGACGAGGCCGGCGCCGCCAGCGCCTCGGACGGTTGGCCCGGCGCGTGTACCCGAGGGTTCGGTGCGTTCGGTTACCCGCAGATCATCGACGTCGCCGACGAGACGAACCCGAAGATCATCGCCAAGCTCAGGATGCAAGTGGACGACCCGGCGAATTGCGCGGCGCTGCTCGCCGAGACGCCACCGGATGTTCCCGGAACCGCGCCGGGGACCAATTTGCCGGCTATTTCGGGGACGACCAACTACAGTGTAGAAACATGCGTCGCTGACAATCCCGACGATACCAAGATGCTCGCTTGCGGTGCTCAGAATGCTGGCTTGCGCGTTTTCGACGTAAGCGTCCAACCCAACCGAAGGAGATCGCGTACTGGAAGTCCGGGGCCGTGCGGACGAAGGTTCTTCCCGCTTCGGGGAGCTGGCGGGCGGGCGTCGATCGAACCGTGGACAAGATCGCTCACTGGCCGCGCTGGGTCGTTGTCGGCAAAGGCAACGGCCATGACAAGGCCAAGCAGAATGGCAACGGAAACGGGAATGGCAATGGCATGGCGTTGGCGGCGGACCCGGCAACTCAGCCGATATCCAGCTCTGGACCGTCAGCGATGGCCACGGCTTTCAGGTTCTCCAGTTTTCGAAAAGCTTCACCGCGCAACACAAGGATCTCTTCGCAAACACGGTGACGACTGAGCAAGCAGGTAGCAAAGCTGGCAAAGCGCAATCCGAGATCAGGGCAAACAGGACCCGCTTCGGCGGGTCCTTTCATTTCTGCTGGCGCTCCTTCGGCCACGCATCTTTCGAACTTCTTGCCAAGCGCTGTCTTCATATTCTCACTTCGTTCGTAAGTGGACAGGCTCACGCGTTGGTGCCTGTGAGGCGCGTCGGCCCGAAACATTCGCCGCTTTTGAAAAGTATTCGCAGTTTCGTGAAATGCGGACCGGCTTGCCGGGAGTAAGCTTTTCGTCGGTTTACGCGCAGGACGCCTCCGGAGGATTCATGAATAAGCAGAATCTCGCAAGGCTATTTGCAGTCTCAGCCGCCGCGGTGCCTGGTCTGTTACTCAGCGCTTCCATCGCCTCGGCACAGGCGATTTCTTCCGATGGATTTCCCGCGTCGGTGCCCAAGGCAATTGTGGTCATGGCGACCATACGGAAAGCGGATTGCAAGGCGAGACGTCGATGAAGAACGTTTCAGCGGCGATTCCGAACCGCCTACAACTGCAATCTGGAACTCGTGGGCCAGCAGGACCAAGACGCATACCAGGGAGCATATTCGCAGGATGGACCGGCGTACTACGACTCTGCGCCTACTACGGAACGGACCGTGGTGCTCCACTGGCCAGGGCATCAAGGTGATCGATGTCTCCGACCCCCGCATCCGGGGGTCGCCGCATACCTGACCGACAGTGCCGCGGCGCTGGCCCCACACGAGACGGTGTCGACCAGTGCCAAGACTCGCCTCCTCGCGGTCGGCCAAACCACAGGCCCGAGCTTTGCGGTTTATGACATTTCCGACTGCCGCCACCCGGTCCTGAAGGCCACCGTCGACGCGTCAAGCACCAGTTTCCACCATATGGGCGCGTTCGCCCCGGACGGCAAGACGTTCTACGTCAGCCAGAACTTTCAAGGCATCGGCGGCTTCCTGTACATCGTGGACGTCTCCGACCCGGCAAATCCGAAGTCGCTCCCGCCCTGGCAATACCTCGGCGATGGCAGGCCCCACGGGCTAACGCTCAACCCGAGCGGCTTCTTGCCCGGCGTGCCCGAAGGGACGCTGGCTGTTCGCCGGGCAGACACGGCCAGTTTCGGCCCTACACCGGCGAGCGGACCGACGGGCTGGTGATCGAGGACGTCAGCGACTATCAGATGCGTCTCCCCAATCCGCAGATCCGGATCATCAGTACGCTCTTCTGGCCGCCAGGGGGAAGCCGAATCCATGATCCAAGTGAAGATCAAGGGGCACCCGTACATCATCAGCACGGACGAGGCGGGCGGCGCGAACGGCGTGGGCGGTTGGGCGGCCGCGTGTGCCCGGGGGGCGTCCCCTTTCGGGTTTCCGCAGATCATCGACGTCGCCGACGTGACGAACCCCAAGATCATCGCCAAGCTCATGCTGGAAGTGAACGACCCGGCGAATTGCGCGGCGCTGTTCGCCGAGACGCCGCCGGATGCCCCGGGAACCGCGCCGGGGACGAATTTGCCGGCCATTTCGGGGACGACCAACTACAGTGAAGAAGCATGTGTCCCTGACAATCCCG
>CAVRAF010000008.1:0-234775 GCA_963718905.1 uncultured Pseudomonadota bacterium | reverse complement strand
TGCGCCACACCTGGTAGCGGACGGCCGCCACGCATCCGCCGACGATCGCCGCCAAGGTGAGGATGGACCCGACGGCGAGGGTCGATATGCCGGTCAATCCCTGCCCTATCGTACATCCCAGGGCGGTAACGCCCCCGAATCCCATGAGAATTGCGCCGACGACGTGATTGGCGACGTCCTCGACCGACGCAAAACCCTCCCAGCGAAACGTCCGCGTCGCCAACGCCATTGCCGCCGAGCCTGCGAGGATGCCGAGCACGCCGGCGATGCCGAAGGTCAGCAGCCGCGACTGGTCGGTCCACAACAGCAGCAGCTCGAGCAGGTAGGCGGTGGGCGCGACGAAACTGTACGACTCCATGCGGCCGGAATCCGTCGCCACGAACTTCTCCTGCAAGGTCTGCGGGTCCTCGGCCAGGTAACCCAGGTGACCCGAGACGTACCAGCCGCCGACGATGACGGCGCCGACGACGAGGCCGCCGATGACGAGCTCGGGCGTCGTGCGGAAATCCCGGTTCGCGAAGATGAAAATCGCAAGCGCCCCGGCGATCAGCAGCGGCAGCCACATCCGCACCGCCTGCGCGAGCCCGGCGGCCACCGCGAGCGACGGCAGATCCGACGCGCTCGCGCCGGCATCCCAGCGCACCGTGTCGAGGCCGTTGGCGCGCCAGGGCGCGAACACGCCTTTGAGCGTCATGTACGCGGCCGCGGCCAGAAACAGCATGACGATGACCGATTTGAGGTTGCCCGCGCCGGCGCGGATCAGCGTCTTGCTGCCGCAGCCGGATGCGAGCGTCATGCCGAAGCCGAACAGGCAGCCGCCCACGAGGTGGGACAGCCACGGCACTTTCGCGCCGGTGTAGATCGTCTTGGCGGTGTCGATCAGGCCCGCCCCCTGCAGCAACGCCGTGCCGGCGATCGCAACGGCCATCGCCAGGATCCACATGCGCATCCGTCGCCAGTCGCCGAAATTGACGACGTCCGTGATCGCGCCCATCGTGCAAAAGCTGACCCGATTGGCCACCGCGCCCAGCACGAACGCAAGCGCGAACGCAAGGCCGGTGACGACGTTTGCGAGATGCGCGGCGCTTTGCATGGAGGCAAATTATCTCACGAGGGTCAGGGGGCTACCGATGCGCCGGACCCGGGCGCCGCATGGGCCTTAACCCCTTTTTCGCTGGCCATTCGTTTACAGCACCGAGATCGGCCCTTTGCGCCGGTGCAGGGAGAAAATCGCATGAACGATCACGACCGCGCACCATGGGCGCGCGCCGCCCGACGCGTGCTCGCAACGGTGTCGGCAGGTGTCGTCATGATCGCCGCGCAGCCCGCGGCGGCGCTCTGGCCTTCGCCTGCGTTGGTGTCGGTCGACGTCTACGACCGCACGACCGGGACGTTGCTCGACGTGCACGCCAAGGACGGGCAGCGGTACATCGTGGGCACGCCGGGGCACGAGTACTCGATCCGCATCCGCAACAACCGTCGCGAGCGCATCGTCGCGGTGACGAGCGTCGACGGCGTCAATGTCGTTACCGGCGAGACGGCCTCGCCCAATCAGTCCGGCTACGTGATCGACGGAGGGGGCAGCGTCGAAATCGCGGGCTGGCGCCGGAGTCTCGAGCGCACCGCCGCGTTCTTCTTCACCGATCTGGGCGACAGCTATGCGGCACGTACCGACCGCCCCGCGAATGTCGGCGTCGTCGGCATCGCCGTGTTCCAGGAGCGCGAGCCGATCGTCGATCGCCCGCCGCGGGACAGGATTGCGGGTGCCGACGAGCGCGCAAGTGGCGACCTGCCCGCGTCAGCCGCGGGGGCACCGCAGGCGGGCGCCGCTTTCGGGGATAAGCCCAGGGTCGCCATAGCCGGCAGCGCCCGCGAATCGCGTGCGCAGGCTTCGAAACTCGGCACCGGTTTCGGCCGCGATGAAACGTCGTACGCGCAACGCGTGCGCTTCGAGCGTGCGAGCGACCTGCCGGCCGAGACCCTCGCGTTGCAATATGACCGCCGCGAGAACCTGATCGCGATGGGCGTGCTGCCGGCGCCACGCTACGCGCAACGCCTGCCCGATCCGTTTCCCGCGATGCACTTCGTGCCGGAACCGCGCTGAACCGCGTTGCGGAATACCTCGTCTCCGATGCAACGGGCGCCGGATCGCGTTGCGACCGTCGCGGTGCACTCGCATACTGGGCACGCGATGGCCGGCCACCACCCAGACGGCGAACGAGACGAGGATCTGATGCTGGCCTATGCGCACGGCGAGGCCGCGGCCTTCGACGTCCTCTACGCGCGGCACAAGGGCGGCGTCTATCGCTATCTGCTGCGTCACTGCGGAAACGCCGCAACCGCCGACGAGATGTTCCAGGATATCTGGATGAACGTGATACGCGTGCGCAGCGCGTATGCACCGACGGCGAAATTCGCGACGTGGCTCTACACGCTCGCGCACCACCGGATCGTCGACCATTGGCGCGCGAGCGGCCACGTGATGCTGACGTCGATCGACGATGACGAGCCTTCGCGCGACGCGGTAAACGCGCTGCAGGTCGCGCGAAGCGACGAGCCGGACGCGCAGGCCGACAACCGCGAATTGGCGGTGCGATTGCGGACGGCGCTCGCCGCACTGCCGCCGGTTCAGCGCGACGCGTTCCTGTTGCAGCAGGAAAGCGGGATGTCGCTCGCCGAGATTTCGGAATTGACGGGTGTCGGCGCGGAAACGGTGAAAAGCCGGTTGCGCTATGCGACCGCCCGATTGCGCGCCGACTTGCGCGAGTTGCGTGAAGGCGCCTGAATGACAACCGACCGCGATCTCGGGGATCCCGCGCTGGACGCGCTGCTGCGCGCGCATTCCGACGAGATGCCGCCCGCCCACGTCGATGCGGCGATATTGGCGGCGGCGCATCGTGCCGTCGATCGCGCGTCGCACAAGACGGACAGTACGGCGGGGCCGCGGTCATGGCGCTGGTGGATTCCGCTCGCCGCTGCCGCGACGATCGGTGCGGTCGCGATTGGCGTGCTGCAGGTCGCGCCCACGGAGCCTGAGATCGCACCGCCGGTCGTCAGCGAGCCCGACAAGCCGCGGTACGCGACCGCACCGGCCGAGCCGCGGCGCGCGACCGCACCGGCCGAGCGCGAAACGCCGCCGACGGTTGCCGCGCCAAGCCCGCCGATCGCGGGACCGAGCCCGCCGCCCCAGGCGGCGAGCGCACAGGCGAAGCGCCCTGACGGCAGTCTCACGGCGGACCGCATGCGAAGCACGCGCCGCGACGAACTCACGCTCCCACCGGAAACGTTCCCGACGCAGAAGCAACCCGCGCTGGATTCGGCGGCGGCGGCGAATGCGCCGGCAGCCTCACGCGGGGAACCGGCTGCGGCGCCCGGACCGAAACCCATGGCCTCATACCGGGAATCCGCATCGGCGGCGGGACGATCCGCCAGGACCGCCAGTGCTGACGACGTCGCGCCTCGAAGCGCCGATGAATGGATCGAGCGCATGCGCGCGTTTCGAAACGCCGGCAAGCCGACGCAGGCAAAACAAGCGCTGGCGGAGTTCCGCGCGGCCTACCCCGACGCCGATTCGCGTCTGCCACCCGATTTGCGCGCGTGGGCGAGTTCGATTACGCGTTGATCGACGCGTCGATCGATCGGATCAGCTTTCGTATCGGCGCGGGAAGCGCGCAGGCCAGCGCGGCATCGCGCGCGAACCATTCGACGCCAGGCGACTGCACCGCGGGCGGCCACGTCGAAACCGGCACGCGCACCGGATGCATCGTCAACGCGAAATGCGTGAAGCCGTGCGCAATGGCGGGCAGCGCGAGCGTCGCGCCGACCTCGGCGTTGAAGCGCGCCGCCACGTACGCGGCGACGTCGCCATCGACCGGCAATTCGGGAAGACTCCACAAGCCGCCCCAGATGCCGAGCGATGGCCGCTGCTCCAGCAGCAGCCGGCCGTTGCGCTCGAGCAGCAGCACCCGCGTCGCCCGCTGCGGCAGCGGCGTGCGCGGACGCGGGGACGGGAGTTCGGCGGTGCGTGCCTGACGGTAGGCGATGCAATCGCTCGCCACGGGGCACGCATTGCAACGCGGCCGCGAGCGCGTGCACACGGTCGCGCCGAGATCCATCAGTCCCTGCGTGTAGCTCGCAATCTCGGCTGCGGGGAGCAGCGACTCGGCGACGCGCCAGAGTTGCGCCTGCACGCGCGGCGCGCCGGGCCAACCCGCGATGCCGCGGTGTCGCGCCAGCACGCGCTTGACGTTGCCTTCGAGGATCGCGCCGCGCTCGCCGCTCGCGAAAGCCGCGATGGCCGCCGCCGTCGAGCGGCCAATGCCCGGAAGCGTCGCCAGCGTTGTCGCATCGTCGGGAAAGCGGCCGCCATGATGCTCGACGACCGCGCGGGCGGCCGCGTGCAGGTGATGCGCGCGCCGGTAATAGCCGAGGCCGCTCCACAGTTCCAGGACGCGGTCGAGCGGCGCGGCGGCCAGCGCGTCGACCGTCGGAAACAGCGCGACGAAGCGCGTGTAATACGGCAACACGGTGGCAACCTGCGTCTGCTGCAGCATGACTTCCGACAGCCAGATGCGGTACGGATCGCGCGTGTTCTGCCACGGAAGATCGTGGCGGCCATGCGTGCGCTGCCACGCGATCAAGCGTGCGGCAAAGTCGATTTGGAGCAACGCGTCCGACATTGGCGTCAGAGCTGTATTTCGCGGAGATTTTTAGCGAAATACACGCCGCATTACCGCACGCCGAGCCGCTGCCTGGCGCGCGTCGCAGGTTCGGACTTCGGATACCTGGCGATCAAATCCTCGAGCGTACGGCGCGCGGCCGCGTTGTCGCCCATGTCGGCCTGCGCGGACGCGATGTTGAGCAGCGCGTCCGGCGCCTTGCCGCTGTCCGGATAGTCCTTCAGCAACTGGCGCTGCGTGACGATCGATGCCCGATAGTCGCGTCGCGCGTACTGCGCATTGCCGATCCAGTATTGCGCCGACGACGCCAGCGGGCTGCGCGGATACGTCTTCACGAACGCGCCGAATCCGGCGATGGCGCCCGCATAGTCACCGCGCTTGAAGGCATCGAGGGCGCCGTCGTAAGCGCGCTGCTCGGCGAGACCGTCGCCGGCGTTGCGAGCCGGCGGCAGCGTAGCCGTCGCGCCCGGTGGCGGCGATGACGGCGGCGGTGACGGTCCGAACGCCGGTGCCGCCGGCGCGCTCCCCGGTGGCGTTGCGATCGGCTCCGCCGGGCCGGCATTTGCCGGTGCGGCAGGCACGGGGGCGCCGTCTCGAGCTTGCGCAGTCGCGTGTCGAGATCGACGTAGAGATCGCGCTGGCGCTTTTGCGCCTGCTCGAGCTCGTAGGTCACGACTTCGAGCTGTCCGCGCAGCTTGGCGACGTCGCTTTGCAGCAGCTGGATCTGGTTGGCCAGATCGGCAAGGCCCTGGCCCTTGCAGCTGCTGCTCGAGCGCGGCAAGTCGACTTTCGATCTGCTGCTGCAGCGATGCCGAGCCGGTCGTTCGTCGTTTCGATCCGGCGCCGCGCCTCGTTGTCATCGAAAATCGCCGCGTGCGCCGTCTGCGCCAGCAGCGCGAGCGCAACGGCGACGAACGTCGTCCGGGCCGTCATTCCTCGGCCTCGTTGCACCAACGCCGCCTGCCAACGGCACGCGTCGGCCTCGCCTCAATCGCGCGCGGACCGGCCCTTCGGGCGTGCGCTTCGCGCCGCGCGCTCATCCTCGGCCTCGTTGGACCGACGTCGCCTGCACCCGGCACGCGTCGGCCTCGCCTCAATCGCGCGCGGACCGGCCCTCCGGGCGTGCGCTTCGCGCCGCGCGCTCATTCGCCGGGATAGACGACGTCGTCGCGGCGATTCTCGGCCCACGCGCTCTCATCGTGCCCGGCGTTCTTCGGCTTCTCCTTGCCGAAGCTCACCGTCTCGATCTGGCTGTCCGTCGCGCCGAGCAGCAGCATCATCCGCTTGACGGCATCGGCGCGCTTCTGGCCGAGCGCGATGTTGTATTCGCGGGAGCCGCGCTCGTCGGTGTTGCCCTGGATCGTCATCCGCGCGCTGCGATTCTGCTGCAGGTAGCGCGCGTGGGCTTCGACGAGCGGCCGGTATTCGTCCTTGACGACGAAGCTGTCGAAATCGAAGTAGACGCTGCGCTTCGACAGGATGTTGTTCGGGTCGCGCAACGGATTGCCCATCGCACCGGAGCCGGTGGCGGAGCCGGTGACGCCGCCGCTCTGCGCGCCGCCGGTTTGGGCGCCGCTGGACCCGGCTGGCATGCCGGCCGCGCTGTGGTCATCGACCGGGGCCTCCGTCGTGGGCGTCGACGAGCAACCGGCGAGTGCCGCTGCGATGATTGCGACAAAGAGAAAATTACGCATGCCACCTCCTGCTTGGATTGGATGCGCGACCCGACCGGGGCGCGCGTTCGAAGGATGAATTGTCATGACCGCGGGAACGGTCCCCATGCGGGCTCGCGCACGTCGGTCGCGGGCGCGACGAGCCGCTGTTTCACGCGACCGTCGATGGATACCGCGGCGAGAATGCCGCGGCCCCCGCCTTCGCTCGCATAGATGATCAGCTTGCCATTGGGTGCGACGCTGGGACTCTCGTCGCCCGGGCCGGCGGTCAGCACCTGCACCTGCCGCGTCGCGTAATCGAGCGTCGCGATCTCGAATCGGCCGCCGTCGCGGCGCACGAACACCATGCCCTTGCCGTCGGGCAGCGGCCGCGGCGACACGTTGTAGCTGCCGTCGAACGTGAGCCGCTCGATCGACCCGCCGAGGAGGCTCGCGCGATAGATCTGCGGCGTTCCGCCGCGGTCGGACGTGAACACGAGCGATTGCCCGTCGGGCGTGAACATCGCTTCGGTATCGATGCCCTGGGACGTCAGCACGCGCGTGACGCTGCTGCCGTCGGGATTCATCAGGTAGACCTGCGAGCCGCCGTCCTTCGTCAGCGTGACGGCGAGCTTGCGTCCATCCGGCGACCAGGCGGGCGAGCTGTTGCTGCCGCGGAAATTGGCCACGGCGCGGCGCTCGCCGGTGTCGAGCGACTGCACGTAAACGACGGGTTTCTTGTTCTCGAACGAAACGTACGCGAGCCGCGTGCCGTCGGGCGACCAGCGCGGCGACAGCAGCGGCTCGTTCGATGCAACGACCGACTGCGGGTCGTTGCCGTCGGCATCCGCGACCAGCAGCTGATAGCGCGGACCCTGTTTCGTAATGTACGCAATGCGCGTCGAAAACACGCCGCGGTCGCCGGTCAGCTTCTCGTAGATGACGTCGGCGATCTGGTGCGCCGTGACGCGAAACTGCTGCGGGGCGACCGTGTAGCTCATCGATACGAGCGTCGTCTGCTTGACGACGTCGACCAGTGCGAAGCGAACGTCGACGCGTCCATCCGCCAGCGGACGCATCGAGCCGACGACGACCGCATCGGCGTTGCGCGCCCGCCACATCGCCGATTGCACGTCTTCCGCACGCACGGGCCGCGGCGCGACGCCCGCTGGATCGATCAGGCGAAACATGCCCGAGCGCGCGAGATCGGCGCCGACGACGCCGGAAACGCCGAGCGGCCAGTTCGCTTCACTGTCGAACGGGACGATGGCAATCGGAATGGCGCTGCCCGCGCCGCCGACGATTTCGATCGACAGCTGCGCCAGCGCGACCTGGGCGACCAGCGGTGAAAAGGCCAATAAGGCAACGGCCAGGCAGCGACGAAGCAAAAGGATCATCGAGCGGTCAACGGAGGTACGACGGAAATGGCGGACGCGCGCACTGCGTACGGTCCGACTCGGCTCGCGACGAGCGATCGCGATGCCCGTCATTATAACGAGCGAAGCGGCGAATGGGATGACGGCCGCAGAGTGCGTCGGCCTCGCCCGACGCGCTCAGTGCGGCGCCACCGTCGTCGAAAAACCGAATGCCTGCGTAATGCGCTCCCCAATGCGCTGGGCCTCGCTGCGGTCCGGGTAGGGTCCGACATAGACGCGGTAGAGTCCACCCGCTTGCCGGATTTTCGGTTCGACCTGCGCCGTTGCGAGTTGGTTCTGCACATGCGCGAGGAAAGCTTGCGCGTTTGCAAAATTTGCAAACGCGCCGAGCTGCACCGAATAACCGCCGATCGCGGGCGCAACGGGCGGCGCATCGGGGCTTTGCGGCGATTGCGTCATAGCCGCGGCCGGCGCGAGAGGCGCCGTGATCGCCGGCGCGCTCGCCACGGCCGCCAGCGGCGGTGACTGCGTGACCTGCGGCGATTGCGCGACGGCGCCGGGCAGAATCGCCTGCACGTCGACTTCACCGCTGCCGCTCTGCGCAATCCCCAGCCGATGCGCGGCCGCGTACGACAAGTCGATGATGCGACCGTGCAGGAACGGTCCGCGGTCGTTCACGCGAACGACGACGCTCCTGCCGGTCGCCACGCTCGTCACCCGCGCATACGACGGCAGCGGCAGCGTCGGATGCGCGGCGGTCATCGCGTACATGTCGTACGTCTCGCCGATCGACGTCTTCTGCCCGTGGAATTTGCGGCCATACCAGGATGCGATGCCGCGCTCGTGGTAGGGAATGAGCGTCGTCGCCGGCACGTATTCGTGGCCGAGCACCGCGTAGGGACGGCTCGCCGCGCGATGCAGCGGCTCCAGCCTGGGAATGGCGTCGGGAATCGAATCGAGATCGGGCGGCGGATTAACGCCGGGCCCGTCGTCGAGATAATATCCACCCGACGCCGGCGGTGGGCCGGATGGCGTTGCGCCTCGAGGGGCTTCCCGCTGCGGTGAACTTCCGCAGGCCGCGATCAGCGACGCAACCAGCAGCGGCGCGAACCGGCGAAGCGTCGCCACCCTCCGGCCGGCCGCGAGAAATGTCGACGCGGGTCCTGCTTCCTCGATTCGGCGTGGCGGCATCGGATCGTGCGTGATTTCCGGGCGGAATCTACCATTGCCGCGCACGGCGTGGTGCAATTCGAACAGGATCGGCGATCGTGACCACGTACGTCTTTGCATGGAATCCGCGACTGTGGGGCTGGCCCGCGCTCGCACGCGAGCGACGGAAGATCGCCGAATACGGGCACGTCGACATCCGGTGGGCGTGCGGGCGCACGCGCGTGATCGAGCCCGGCTCGCGCGCATTTTTCGTCCGTCTGGGTGTGCCGCCCAAGGGTCTGATCGGATCCGGCCATGCGCTGACGGCGCCATGGGAGGGCGCGCATTGGCTCGCCGACAAGGCCGCGGCCGGCGCGACGACACACTACCTGAAGCTGCGGCTCGAGTTCCTGAACGATCAGCCGCTCATCACGCTCGACGAGCTCGCACGACCGCCGTTCGGTCGGTTTCGCTGGGCGGTCCGGCAATCGGGAACGCGGATGCCGTCATCGATTGCCGACGCGCTCGAGCCGTGGTGGGAGGCGCGCGTCGCGAATGCGCCCGCGGCGCGCAAGACCGCACGCGCAGCGGGCGCCCGATGAGTCGTTACTTCGATTTCTGCGGATCGTCGGCCGGATTGATGTACATGATGTCGAACGGACCATTGCCGTTGACCTGAACGATAGTGCGCCCCTTGGCCATCGCGTAGTGATGCGCGTTGGCGGGAAGGTAGTGGAAGCCCCCCGCAGTCAGCCCATGCAGCTTGTGCAGGTCTACCGTGTCGCCGAGGCCGAGCTCAAACGTGCCCGAAATCACCGTCAACTGCTCGGGCTGCGAGTGCCAGTGCGGTGGGATCCGGTAGCCCGGCGGCACCATCAGCCGGATGACGAACGGTCCGGCCTTGCCGGGATCGCCGTGCAGCACGGCGAGCTTGGCGCCTTTCGGCAGGCTGGGCGGCGCATCGCCCCACTTGATATCCTTCGCATCGATGAAAGTGTGCGGGTCGGTGCCCTCGGCCCGCGCCGCCACGGAACTCATTGCCAGGATCAGCCCGGCCAGCACGGCGCCGACGCTTGCATGCGTGATACTCATAGAGCCTCTCGGACGCGGCAAATGGTTTCGTCCGCAGCGGCGGCGCCGCACCAAGATCCGGGGCCACGGAGGCGCTCCCACTGAAGCGCGCGGCCATCATAAGGCAATTCGTCGCGACGCGCGCCATGATGCCCGGCGTAGGATTGCTCGCCTGAACCCAGCGAAAGAGACCCATGCACTATCTGATGATCTATGACCTCGCCCCCGACTACCTGCAGCGGCGCAGCGCATTTCGCACCGAGCACCTGAAGCTCGCGTGGCAGGCAGCCGATCAACACCGTCTCGTGCTGGGCGGTGCGTTGAGCGAGCCGACCGATCGCGCGATCCTGTTGTTCGAAGGCGATTCTCCGGCGGCGGCCGAGGCGTTCGCGAAGGCCGATCCGTATGTGCGAAACGGCCTGGTGACGCGATGGGAAGTGCGGCCGTGGACCACCGTGGTCGGCGAGCGCGCGGCAACGCCCGTGCGTCCGGACTGAAGCCACCGATGACCCACGCGACGGCAGCGGGCGGCGACGGCACGAACGCGCAGATCGCGCGGGCGCATGCGTTCAGGGCGCTGCACGAGCGCCCGCAGATCTTCGCCATCCCCAACCCGTGGGACGCGGGATCGGCCCGGATGCTGGCTGCGCTCGGCTTCGAAGCGCTGGCGACGACGAGCGCCGGCTTCGCGTTTTCGCTCGGCAAACCGGATGCGCAGGGCGCGGTCGACCGCGACGAAACGCTCGCCAATGCGCGCGCGATCGTCGATGCGACGCCGCTGCCCGTCAGCGCCGACCTCGAAAATGGGTTTGGCGACGCGCCGGAGGCCTGCGCCGAGACCATCCGGCTCGCGGCGCAATCCGGGTTGGTCGGCGGCTCGATCGAAGATGCGACGGGACGTGACAATCCGCGCATCTATCCTTTCGACGCGGCGGTCGAGCGTGTGCGCGCCGCGGTCGCGGCCGCGCGCAGCCTGCCGTTTCCGTTCACGCTGACGGCGCGCGCGGAGAATTTCCTGCACGGCATCCCCGATCTCGACGACACGCTGCGGCGTCTCGAGGCCTTTGCCGCGGCCGGTGCCGATGTCCTTTACGCGCCCGGCGTGCGGACGCGCGAACAGATCGACGCCGTCGTGCGCGCCGTCGCGCCGAAGCCCGTCAACGTCATCATGGGCCTGGCCGGCGCATCGCTGTCGCTCTCCGAGCTCGGTCGGCTCGGCGTGCGTCGCGTCAGCGTGGGTTCGGCGCTGGCCCGCGCCGCGTACGGTGCGTTCCTGCGTGCGGCGCGCGAGATCCGCCAGGACGGAACGTTCGATTTCGCGCGCGACGCCATCCCGTTCGCGGAGATCAACCACATGTTCGAGCCGGCGCGCAATGCGGGCTGATCCACCCAGCGGCGTCCCTGCGACATGACGATGAATGGCCTGCTGATCGGCATCTTCACGGGCGCCATCGGCATGGGGTATTTCATCTACGGCAAGCGACAGGCGAAATTCGTCCCGCTGATCGCCGGGATGCTGTTGTGCATTTATCCATATTTCGTGGACAGCGTGCTGTGGCTGTGCGTGGTGGGCGTGCTGCTGATGGCGGCGCCATTCGTGATCGATTTCTGATGCGACTCGATCGCGTGACGCCCGGCGAATCACCGCCTTCGACCATGCTCGATCGTTTGTCACCGCATCTGCGCCGCGAATGGGCGCTGCCGCTCGGGCTCGCGACGATGCTCGCGTTTCTGCTGTTCGGCCGGGACTGGCTCGCCGACTTGTCGGCGCCAGCGTGGTACGCGTTCGTCCTGGCGTGGCTGTTCGGCGCCATCCTGGTGTCGGCGTTCGCCGTCGTGCGCCACGCGGACGCGCTGGCCGAGCACCTGGGCGAACCGTTCGGAACGCTGGTGCTGACGCTCACGATGAGCGGCATGGAAATGATGATGATCGCGGCGGTGATGTACGCGGGTCATGGCGGCGCGTCGCTCGCGCGCGACACGATGCTCGCGATCGTCATGATCGTGCTGAACGGGCTCGTCGGCATCTGCCTGCTGGTCGGCGGCCTGCGCTACCACGAGCAGACGTACAACCTCTACGGCGCGAATTCGTTCCTCGCCGTGATCGTCCCGCTGGCGGTGCTGGGACTCGTGCTGCCGGGCTTCACCGTGTCGACGCCGGGACCGACGCTGTCGACATTGCAGGCGGTGTTCCTGATTTTCATGTCGCTCGGCCTCTACGGCGTATTCCTGGGCATCCAGACGATGCGCCACCGCGACTATTTCGTCGCACCGGGCGCGGCCGTGACGCCAAGCGTCCCTGCGGCGGAAGCGCACGCCACGCCGGACACATCGATCGCTTACCACGCGGTCCTGCTGCTGGCGTACGTCGTGCCGATCGTGCTGCTGGCGAAGCAGATCGCGCTGCCGATCGACTACGGCATCAGCGTGTTGCGCGCGCCGGCGGCGCTCGGCGGATTGATGGTGGCCGTGCTGGTCCTGTCGCCCGAATCGCTGGCGGCCATTCGCGCCGCCCGCGCGAACCAGTTGCAGCGCTCGATCAATCTGGCGCTCGGGACCGCACTGACGAGCATCAGCCTGACGATTCCCGCCGTGCTCCTGATCGGATTCATGACCGACCAGTCGATCGTCCTCGGACTGGGCTCCGTCGACACCGTCCTGTTGCTGTTGACACTCGTCGTCAGCATGCTGACGTTTGCGCTCGAGCGAACGAACGTCCTGCTGGGCGCGGTCCACCTGCTGCTGTTCCTTGCCTACCTGATGCTGATTTTCGAAGCCTGAAGCGCCGGCCGTGGGTCATCCCGCTCAGTTGGTTGCGAAGCAGTACAGGTAGCCGGCGCTGCCGGTCTGCCGCCGCCGTCCTGGCCACCGGCAGGACCCGCAACAGACAACCGCCGACCGCAACGACCCGTTCGTCCGGTGCTACCATTTCGTTGCACATACGGGAGGACGAGATGAACGCGCATTTCGAGACCGCGCTGCGCCGCGACGGCTTTGACGACGTGCAGCGCAGCAACATGCCGCCGGGTGCGATCTCCGCCGAGCACGTGCACCCGTTCGATGTTCGTGCGCTGGTGCTGGACGGCGAGATCACGCTGACGGTCGAAGGTGTGGCGCAGGCGTATCGCGAAGGCGACATCTTCGTGCTTCCCGCCGGACAGCGGCACGCCGAAGCCGTCGGCGCCGCGGGGGTCGAATACCTGGTCGGACGCCGGCATCCCGGCGCGACGCCGGCGAAGATCACGCTCGACCAGAAGCTCGAGGCGTAGTCCGGGCGCCGTCCGTCCGGTCGCTGTCCGTCCGGGCGCGGTCCGTGCGGGCACCGCTCGCGCCGCCCGCGTGCTTTTCCCGCCTGTTCCGGCGGAGTAGTATGTGCCGGACGCCCTCTTCGCGCCGAGAAACACGCGTCCCTCGTCATGGAACCGTTTGCGGTCCTGATCGTATTGCCGGTGATGGTCGGCGTCGCCGCCGAGCTGCTGTTCCGCGACACCTCGCGCGCGTCGCTCGCTGCCGCGGTCGTTTCTTCGCTGTCCGTTTACGCGTGCCTGAAAATGCTCGACCCGGATGGCCGCTGGAACTGGCTGGCGACGTTCCTCGTATCGCCACTCGCAATCGCGTTTTCGCTGGCGACGGTCCTTACCTGCTTCGGCTATCTGGAGGGACGGCGCCCCCACCGCAGGCGTCACGCGTGACGACCCGCAGCCTGGCGGCGTGGCCGAGAGGCACCGCCCCTGACGCTCGGCCAATCCGATTGGCGGCCCCAGTGAATCCTCGGCGCGCGAAACTGTCAGTGCTCTAGCCAGGTCAGTCTCCTCTCATGCGGCGCGCATCGCTTTACAGCAGTTCCAACCGGTCGCGGGCGCCGAGCGCCGGCGCGGCGTCGGGCGCAGTTCCCGTAGCCGCCGCCGTTACCGCGCTACCGGGTTCCAATCCCGCCTCCCAATCCCCCGCTGCCGCGGACGGGGCGGTTCCGGCCGCGCCGATTTCGCGCAGCGCGCGCCTTCGCGGGTTCTTCGGCCGCCACCACTGGCTGCTGTCGATGGCGACCGGCGCGCTGGTCGCATTGGCGATCGTTTACGGCAACAACGTGCTCCATCCGCCGGCGCGCCCCCTCACGCAGGAGGATTTCGACGGCGCGGTCATGCACACGCTGGAAAACAACACGATCCCCTCGCAAGCCGCCCGAGCCTACGAGGCCATCCGGGGCTCGGTCGTGCGCGTCCGCGAGTTCGAGCGTGACGTCGGCGACAGCGAAGAGCTCGAAAGCGGTGTCGGGACCGGCGTCGTCATCGTCGACACGGGCATCATCCTGACGAACCTTCACGTCGTCGCGGCGGCCAAGCGCGTCGGCGTCATCTTCGCGGACGGCACCGAGTCGGAGGCCACCGTCATCGCGACGCAGCCGGAAAACGACCTTGCCGTTCTGCAGGCCAAGACGCTTCCCGACGACTTGCAGGCGGCGACGATGCGCTCGACGCACGATCTCGCGCTGGGCGACGAAGTGATCACCGTCGGATTCCCGTTCGGGATCGGCCCGTCGGTCACGTCGGGCGTCGTGTCCGGATTGCGCCGCGAGTACCGCTCGCCGGAGGGTAAGCGTTTGCTCACCAACCTGATCCAGTTCGACGCCGCCGCCAATCCGGGAAACTCGGGCGGTCCGCTGGTGACGATGGACGGCGCCGTCGTCGGCATCGTGACCGGCATTCTCAACCCGAACAATCAACGGGTGTTCATCGGCATCGGCTTCGCCGTGCCGATCGAAAACGCCGCGGCGGCCGTCGGACTCTCCCCCTTCTAGCAGTCGCGCATCGCGCAAGGAACGCATGGACAACCGAGACAGCGGTAGCGGCGACGTAGCGTCGCTGATGCAGCGGATTCTGTACGAGGTGAAAAAGGTGGTCGTCGGCCAGGACCACTTCCTCGAGCGCGTGCTGGTCGCGATGCTCGCGCAGGGACATCTGCTGGTCGAAGGCGTGCCGGGGCTTGCCAAGACGCTGACGGTCAAGACGCTCGCGAAGGTCATCCGCGGCGCGTTCCGGCGGATTCAGTTCACGCCCGATCTGGTGCCGGCCGACCTGGTCGGAACGCGGATCTACAACCAGAAGACCGGCGAATTCACGACGTCGCTCGGGCCGGTCTTCACGCACTTGCTGCTCGCCGACGAAATCAACCGCGCGCCCGCCAAGGTGCAAAGCGCGCTGCTCGAGGTCATGCAGGAATACCAGGTGACGATCGCCGGCGAAACGCACTTCGTGCCGACGCCGTTCTTGGTGATGGCGACGCAGAACCCGATCGAGACCGAAGGCACCTACCCGCTGCCGGAGGCGCAGGTCGACCGGTTCATGATGAAGGTGCTGGTCGGGTACCCGAGCGAAGAGGAGGAGTTCGTCATCGTCGAGCGCGTCACCGGCAACCCGGCCGACGTTGCGACCGTCGCGACCACCGAACAGCTCGCCGCGCTGCAGCGGCAATGCCGCGGCGGCTACGTCGATCCGTCGCTCATTCAATATGCGGTGCGTCTCGCGGCCGCCACCCGATACCCGGACCGGTACGGCGTGACCGATTTCGCGAAATACGTGACGTTCGGCGCCAGCCCGCGCGCATCGATCCACCTGATCGAAGGCGCCCGCGCGCTCGCCTACCTGCGCGGTCGCGACTACGTGCTGCCCGACGACGTGAGCGATCTCGCGCCCGACGTGCTGCGCCATCGGCTGGTGCTCTCGTACGAAGCGTTGGCCGACGGGCTGACGCCCGACCAGCTCGTGCACCGGATCATGCAGCGGATACCCGCACCGGAGAAGCCGCTGGATACCCATGTCCGCGTCGCGCAACGCTGACCGGGCTCCGGCGCGGCGGGGCAAGCTCGAGCTCGTGAAGGGTGACGCGGGCGATCCGGAGCGCATCCTGCGAAGGCTCGAGTGGACGGCATTGCGCCGCCTCGACGGCCTGCTCCACGGCGACTACCGGACGCTCTTCCGCGGCGTCGGCCTCGATCTCGCGGACCTGCGCGAATACCAGTATCACGACGACGTCCGGCACATCGACTGGAACGTGACGGCGCGGCTGTCGACGCCGTACGTCCGCGAATACAACGAAGACCGCGACCTGACCGCCTGGTTTCTGCTCGATATGAGCCCGTCGGTCGACTTCGGCTCGGGCGACGTGCGCAAGCGCAACGTGTCGACGGACTTCGTCACCGTGCTCGCGCGCATCCTGACGCGCCGCGGCAACCGGGTGGGCGCGGCGTTCTACGGCGAAACGATGGACACGGTCGTTCCGGCCGGCAGCGGACGCCGCCACGTGCTGCAGATCCTCCATCGAATGCTGCAGCGGCCGCGACTCGCGCAGTCGTCGGCGACCAATCTGCAGGATTTCCTGCGCGCCGCGTACCCGGTCATCGCGCGCCGCTCGCTGGTGTTCGTCGTCTCCGATTTCATCAGCGCCGCACCGTGGGCCGACGGCCTCGCCCAGCTCGCGCAGCGGCACGAGGTGCTCGCGGTGCGGCTGCACGATCCGCTGGAAAGCGAGCTCCCCGATCTCGGCCTGCTGACGATGCAGGATGCCGAGACCGGCGAGCAGGTCTTCGTCGACACGCACGATCGCGGCTTCCGCAAGCGCTTCGCAAAAGCCGCCGCCGCGCGCGAGGCGCAGCTTCGCGCGGGATTCCGCGCTGCCGGCGTCGATGCGCTCGAGCTCTCCACCGACGACGACCTCGCGGATGCGATCATGCGTTTTGCCGACCTGCGCAAGCGCCGCAGCCGCCTCGCGGCCGGCGCCGTGCTGGCGCGTACCACGGAACTGCGCGATGACGTTCCTCTGGCCTAACCTGCTGTGGCTGTTGCTGCTGGTCCCCGCGCTCGTGGGCGTCTACCTGCTGCTGCTGCGCCGGAAGAAGAAGACGGCGGTCCGCTACGCGAGCCTCGCGATGGTCAAGGACGCGATGGGCGTCGGGCAGCGCTTCCGCCGGCACGTGCCGCCGCTCTTGTTCCTGATCGGCCTGACCTTGATGCTGATCGCGATCGCCCGGCCGGCGGCGATCGTGACCTTGCCGTCGCAGCACGAGACGATCGTGCTGGCGATGGACGTGTCGGGCAGCATGCGCGCCGTCGACGTGCTGCCCACGCGCCTGGCCGCGATGCAGGAAGCGGCACGCGCGTTCATCAACGATCAGCCGAGCAACGTGAAGATCGGGATCGTCGCGTTTGCGGGTACCGCGGCAGTCGTCCAGGCGCCGACTGAAAATCGCGAGGACCTGCTCGCGGCGATCGACCGTTTTCAGCTGCAGCGCGCCACGGCGGTGGGCAGCGGCATTCTCGTGTCGCTGAAGACGATCTTTCCCGACGTCGAATTCGATCTGCGGCTGTCCGACCCGCGCATGTCCGCGCGCGATCAGGGCCGTGGCACGCCGATCGACCGCGCCAAGGGGCCACCCAAGGCGGACCAGAAACCGGTCGAACCGGGTTCGTACAAGTCGGCGGCGATCATCCTGCTCTCCGACGGCCAGACGACGACCGGTCCCGACCCCCTCGAGGCGGCGCGCATGGCCGCGGACCGCGGCGTTCGCATCTACACGGTCGGCATCGGAACCGTCGCGGGCGAGATCATCGGCTGGGAAGGCTGGTCGATGCGCGTGCGGCTCGACGAGGAAACGCTGAAGACGATCGCCAATCTCACGCGCGGCGACTATTTCTACGCGGGGACGGCGGAGGATCTCAAGAAGGTCTACCAGGGCATGAACTCGCGGATGGTGCTGCAGAAGCAGCAGGCCGAGATCACGGCGCTGTTCGTCGCGGCCGCCGCGGTGTTCGTGGCGCTCGCCGCCGGCCTGTCGCTGCTGTGGTTCAACCGCGTGCTGTAGCGTAAGTTCCCGGCTTCCATCTAGAGACCCATGACTTTCATCACGAGACGGCGCCGCGCATTCGCGCGCGCCGCGGGGAGCGTGCGATGGCTGCCGTAATCGAGTCCGGCAACGAATTCACCGCGTTCTGGAACGACGTCCTGGTCGCGAAGTTCGAGCGCTTTCGCAACATCATGCTGGAGGGTCTCTCGTACCACAGCGCCGGGCCTCTCGCGCGGCTGGAGCTTCCGGCGGGCGCGCACGCGGTCGACGTCGGCTGCGGCTGGGGCGACACCGCGATCGAGCTCGCGCGCAAGGTCGGCCCCACCGGTGCGGTGATGGGTCTCGATTGTTGCGACGCATTCCTCGAAAAGGGCCGGCGCGATGCGGCGGCGGCGGGGCTCACCAACCTTCGGTTCGTCGAAGCCGATGTGCAGGCCTATCGCTTCGACGCCGACTACGACCTGTGCTTCTCGCGTTTCGGCATGATGTTCTTCGCCAATCCCGTCGCGGCGATGCGCAACGTGCGCACGGCGCTGAAGCCCGGCGGCACGCTGATGTTCATCACGTGGCGCGCGCTCGACGACAATCCGTTCCTCGGCATGCCGAAGGCGGTGGTATCGGCGTTCCTGCCGCCGCCCGGCGAGAACGCGCAGACCTGCGGCCCGGGACCGTTCTCGATGGCCAGTCCGGAGGTCGTGACCGCGCAGCTCGAAGCGGCCGGGTTCACCGGCGCGACGTTCGAACGCGTCGACGTGCCGGTAATGATCGGCAGGGACGTCGATCAGGCCGTCGAATTTCAGCTGGCGCTCGGACCGGCCGGCGAAATCTTTCGCGAAGCAGGACCCCTCGCCGAGGCGCGACGCGGCGAGATCGAAAGCGCGCTGCGGCGCGAGCTGGCGCGGTTCGCCGGCAAGGACGGCATCTGGATGAATTCGAGCTCGTGGACGATCCGCGCGCGCAACTCCGGCAGGCCACGCTGACCGATGTCGCGCTACACGGCCAATGTCCGCTGGACGCGCGGCGACGCGCGCTTCACCGACAACCGTTACAGCCGCCGTCATCGGTGGCATTTCGACGGCGGCGTCGACGTGCCCGCCTCGTCGTCACCGCATTCGGTGCCGTTGCCGTATTCGAGCGCCGACGCGGTCGATCCCGAGGAGGCGTTCGTGGCGTCGATCTCCAGTTGCCACATGCTGTGGTTCCTGTCGATCGCCGCGAAGCGCGGGCATCGCGTCGACGAGTACGTCGATGACGCCGAAGGCTCGATGGAAAAGGACGACCGCGGTCGCCTCGCGATGACCCGCGTCGTCCTGCGGCCGCGCGTCGCGTTCAGCGGCGATCGTGTGCCGTCGGGCGCCGACATCACGGCGATGCACGACGAAGCGCATCACGCGTGCTACATCGCCAACTCGGTGAAGACGCTGATCACCGTCGAGCCACAGTGAAAACGGGGTCAGAGCTGCGTGATTATTCGGGGTCAGAGCTGTAATAAATCGGCGTCGTTCTTCTGCCGAATTATTACAGCTCTGACCCCAATTACGCTGACCCCAATTACGCAGCTCTGACCCCTATTACGTCGTCACGAGCTTGCGGTGCGCCTGCACGCTCATCAGGATGCCGAGGCCGATGAAGAGCGAAATCAGCGCCGTGCCGCCGTACGAAACGAGCGGCAGCGGCACGCCGACCACCGGCAGCACGCCGCTCACCATCCCCATGTTGACGAACGCGTAGGTGAAGAACATCAGCGTGATCGCGCCGGCGATGAGGCGCGCGAACAGCGTCGACGCGTTGGCGGTGATCATCATCGCGCGGCCGATCAGCAGCAGGTAGAGCACGAGCAGCATCGCGTTGCCGATCAGCCCGAACTCCTCGCCGAACACGGCGAAGATGAAATCGGTGTGCCGCTCGGGCAGGAAATCGAGGTGCGTCTGCGTGCCGTTCAGCCAGCCCTTGCCGACGATGCCGCCGGAGCCGAGCGCGATCGACGCCTGCGTCGAGTGATAGCCGGCGCCGAGCGGGATCGCGCGTCGGGTCGATGAACGTGAGGATGCGCTCGCGCTGATAGTCGTGCAGATGCGGCCAGACCAGCGGCGCCGACCGCCGCCGCCGAGCGCGAACAGGCCGACGATGATCTTCCACGACAGTCCGGCGAGGTACAGCACGTAGAAGCCGGACGCGGCGATCAGCAGCGCCGTGCCGAGATCGGGCTGCCGCTTGATCAGCCACACCGGCACGACGATCAGCACCGCGGCGAGCACGAAGTCCTTCCAGCCGACGCGGCCCTCGAACTTCTGGAAGTACCACGCGAGCATCAGCGGCAGCGCGATCTTCATCAGCTCCGACGGCTGGAAGCGCGCGACGCCGAGGTTCAGCCAGCGCCGCGAGCCGTTGACGACGATGCCGAACACCGCGACGGCGATCAGCATCGCGACCGCCGACCGCGTAGAGCGGCACCGCGGCGCGCGCGAGCGTCTGCGGCGGGATGTTCGCGACGATCCACATCAGCACGAGCGCGAACGCGAGGCTCATCACCTGGCTCGTCACGCGCGCGACGCTCTGGTCGGCCGCCGAGAACAGCGTGACGAGCCCGACGCCGACGATCGCCAGCGCTGCGCCGAACAGGAATCTGTCGATGCGGCGCGTCAGCACTTCCCACGCGCGTTGCAGGAATTCAGCCCACGGTCAGTCGCTCTCGTCGTCGCTGCCGACGGGCACCGACCTGGCGCGGCCCCCGGCTCCGTCGTGCCGAGCAGGTAGTAGTCGAACACCTTGCGCGCGATCGGCGCCGCCGCCTGCGCGCCGAAGCCGCCGTTCTCGACCAGCACCGCGACCGCGATCTTCGGCTTGTCCGCCGGCGCGTACGCCATGAACCACGCGTGGTCGCGCAGCCGCTCGTCGACCTTGTGCTCGGAATATTTCTCGCCCTTGAGCGAGTACACCTGCGCCGTGCCGGTCTTGCCGCCGCTCACGTATTTCGCGTCCTTGAACGCCGCGGCGCTCGTGCCCTTCCCGGTTCACGCCGACGAGCGCGTTCTTGACGAACGCGAGGTGCTTCGGGCTTCACGGCGATCCGGGATGCCGGATCGCGCGCGATCTCGCGCACCTCGCCGGTCTTGGTGTTCTGCACGGTCTTGACGAGATGCGGCGTATAGCCGACGCCGTCGTTCGCGATCATCGCGATCGCGTGCGCGAGCTGGATCGGCGTGAACGCGTTGTAGCCCTGGCCGATGCCCGCCGAAATCGATATCGCCGAGATACCACTTGCGGTGCTCGTCGCGATAGTTCTTGCCCGCGAAACGCTGCCGCTTCCATTCGCGCGACGGCAGCACGCCGGTCAGCTCGCCTTCGATGTCGATGCCGGTCTTCTGGCCGAACCCGAAGCTGCCGAAGGAAGCGCGCCGTGTCGTCGATGTCGGTGTCGTTCGCCAGCATGTAGTAGTACGTGTCGCACGACACGACGATCGACTTGTACATGTCGACGATGCCGTGGCCGCCCGGCTTGTCGTCGCGGAAGCGATGCGCCTGTCCGGGGATCTGGAAATAGCCCGGGTCGAAGATCGTCTGGCCGCGGCGTGCGCCTGCCCGACGTCAGCGCGGCGAGCGCGAGGAACGGCTTGATCGTCGAGCCCGGCGGATAGGCGCCGCGCAGCGGGCGGTTGAGGAGCGGCTTGTCCGGCGAGTCGTTCAGTTCCTGCCAGTTCGCCGATTCGATGCCATCGACGAACAGGTTCGGATCGAAGCCGGGCTTCGACACGAACGCCAGCACGTCGCCGGACGTCGGATCGATCGCGACCAGCGCGCCGCGGCGGTCGCCGAACGCCGCTTCGGCGACCTGCTGCAGCTGATGTCGAGCGACAGCGTCAGGTTGTTGCCGGCGATCGGCGGCGTGCGCGACAGCGTGCGCACCGCGCGGCCGCCGGCGTCGACCTCGACCTCCTCGACGCCCGTCGTGCCGTGCAGCTCGCGCTCGTACGAAAGCTCGATGCCGACCTTGCCGATGTAGTCGGAGCCCTTGTAGTTCGCCGTCTCGTCCCAGTCGGCGATGCGCTCGACGTCCTTGTCGTTGATGCGGCCGATGTAGCCGACGACGTGCGAGGCGATTTCGCCGAACGGGTACTGGCGGAACAGGCGCGCCTTGATCTCGACGCCGGGAAAGCGATAGCGGTTGACCGCGAAGCGCGCGACCTCCTCGTCGGTGAGCCGCGTGCGCAGCGGCAGGCTCTCGAAATTCTTCGACTCGTCGAGCAGCTTGCGGAAGCGCTTGCGGTCGCGCGGCTGCGACGTCGACGATGTCGGCGAGCTGCGTCGATCGTCTCGTCGAGGTTCTTCACGCGCGACGGCCGTGATCTCGAGCGTGTAGCCGGAGTAGCTCTGCGCCAGCACGACGCCGTTGCGGTCGGTGATGACGCCGCGGTTGGGGACGATCGGAACGATCGCGATCCGGTTCGTCTCGGCCAGCGTCTGGAAATGCGCGTGCTGAACGACCTGCAGGTAGAAGAAGCGCGCGAACAGCCCGCAGAACGCGACGAAGACCGCGCAGCCCGACGAGCGACAGCCGCCGCCGGAAAGGAACAGCTCGCGCTCCGGGATTGCGCAGTTCGGACGCGCCGAAGCTCGAGCCGCCGCTTCCGTAGCCCCGGCGCCGCGACGTGAACAGCAGCCTGCGGATCACTGATGAACCCGCTCAGCGCTTGCTTTCGACCGTCAGCGCTCGCGCAGCGCGAGCGCGACGGGCGCTGCGGCACCTGCAGCAGCACCGAGACAGCGGCCACAGCAGCGCGCCGACCAGCGGCGGCGCGAGATAGGTCCAGCGCGGCAGCGGCGCGCCGCCGACGAAGCGGACCAGCAGCACGAGCAGCGCGCACAGGACGAGCAGCGCGGCGACCTGCACCGCCTGCTGCCACAGCGGAAAGCGCAGCACGCGCCGGCGGAAGTACTCGGCGCCGTAGGCGAGCACCGCGTACGCGAGCGCATGCTGGCCGAACACCGTCGCATCGCCGACATCCATCAGCAGGCCGACGACCCACGCGATGCCGACGCCGACGTAGCGCGGCTGCTGGATGCACCAGTAGAGCACGACCAGCGCAAGGAAATCGGGCCGCAGCGCCATCGCGACGCCGCTGACGGGCACGAGGTTCGCGAGCAGGCCGAGCAGGAGCGCCAGCACGATGAACCACGGCTTGACCGGCCGCAGGATCTCCTCGGGTGCCGCAGGCCCGAACGACCCGACGTTGGGCAACACCCTCATCGGTCGCCCTCGATATGGATGCGCCGGCACGTCGGGTGCCGACCGCGCGCGCGGTCGTCTCTCATCCGCGCCGCCCCTTCGCGCGGCCGCCCTTCCTGGCCGCGTCGGTCTCGCCCGGCTCGTCGGGGCGCGGCGGCATGGCCGTCGACTGCGACAGGACGAGCAGGAACTCGCTGCGGTCGATGCCCGCGAGCGGCTTGCAGACGATCCGCGCGAACATCTGGCCGGAATCCCGGATCACATCGATGATCTGCGCGACCGCCAGTCCCGGCGGATAGGTGCCGTCGAGCCCGGAGGTCAGCAGGCGGTCGCCGATGCGCAAATCGGCGGATGGCGACGTGAAACGCAGCTCCGGCGAGCGGCCGGTGCCGTTGCCGAACAGCACGCTGCGGGCACCGCTGCGCTCGACCTTCACCGGCACGGCCTGGTCGCGATCGGTGATGAGCGTGACTTCCGCCATGTAGGGAAACACGCGCGTCACCTGTCCGACCACGCCGAGATCGTCGATGACGCCGGCGCCCGCCTGGATGCCTGCGCTCGAGCCCTTGTCGACGAACAGCTTCTGCGTGAACGGATCGCGGCCGGCGTACAGCACCTGCACGGCGGTTGCGGCGGCGCCGTACTGCGAGCGGACGTCGAGCAACGCCTTCAGCCGCGCGTTCTCGTCCGCGACGCGTGCATAGCCTTGCATGGCCGGTGCGCGCTCGACGAGTTCCTGCTTGAGCATCGCGTTCTCGTCCGCCAGTTGCCGCTTCGACCCGAAATATTCGTCGACGTACGCAAAAGCCGCGCCGGGCAGCAGCAACGCGCGCTGCAGCGGGTAGAGGACGATCGCGACGACCTGCCGGACGTTCTCGAGGTAGCGGTACCGGGTATCGGCGAACAGCAGCGCGAGCGACAGGACGGTGAAGAACGCCAGTCGCGTGAGGGGACTCGGCCCGCGGTTGAAGAAAGCGGGCGGATCGACCGGAATGGGACGCATGGCTTGCCGCCGGCTTCAGGCCATGTCCGCAGGCATGCGAGCCGCGGCCATGGGGCAAGTCCGGGGTCGGGCGTTGGCGTGGGCGATCATACGCGGCCTGTCGGGCGTCACTGCGGGCTGAGCGGACGTCTTGCGCTCAACGCACAACGCTCGACGCTCGTCCCAGTCAGTCGCTCGTGAAGATCGTCTGCAGCTTCTCCATGTTCTCGAGCGCCTTGCCGCAGCCGCGCACGACGCACGTCAGCGGATCGTCGGCGACGATGACCGGAAGCCCCGTTTCTTCCATCAGCAGCCGGTCGACGTCGCGCAGCAGCGCGCCGCCGCCGGTCAGCACCATGCCGCGCTCGGCGATGTCGGCGCCGAGCTCGGGCGGCGTGCGCTCGAGCGCGCTCTTGACCGCCGAGACGATGCTGTTCAGCGGATCGGTGAGCGCCTCGAGGATCTCGTTGGACGACACGGTGAAGCTGCGCGGAATCCCTTCGGCGAGGTTGCGGCCCTTCACTTCCATTTCCCTGACCTCGGAGCCGGGAAATGCCGAGCCGATCGTCTTCTTGATGATCTCGGCCGTCGTCTCGCCGATCAGCATGCCGTAGTTGCGGCGGATGTAGTTGACGATCGCTTCGTCGAACTTGTCGCCGCCGACGCGTACGCTGCCCGCGTACACCATGCCGCCCAGCGAGATGACGCCGACTTCGGTCGTGCCGCCGCCGATGTCGACGACCATCGAGCCCGTCGCATCGCCGACCGGCAGATCGGCGCCGATCGCGGCGGCCATCGGCTCCTCGATCAGGTACACCTTCGACGCGCCGGCACCCAGCGCGGATTCGCGGATCGCGCGGCGCTCGACCTGTGTCGACCCGCAGGGCACGCAGATGATGATGCGGGGGCTCGGCGAGAACAGCCGCGAATCGAGGACCTTCTTGATGAACTGCTTCAGCATCTGCTCGGTCACGGTGAAGTCGGCGATGACGCCGTCTTTCATCGGCCGGATGGCGGTGATGTTGCCGGGCGTGCGGCCGAGCATCTGCTTGGCGGCGAGGCCGACTTCCTGGATCACCTTCTTGCCGTTCGGGCCGCCTTCCTGGCGGATGGCGACGACCGATGGCTCATCGAGCACGATCCCTTTGCCGCGCACGTAGATCAGCGTGTTGGCGGTTCCGAGGTCGATCGCGAGGTCGCTGGAAAAGTAGCCTTTGAAGAACTCGAACATGAAAGGATGTAGCCCTTGCCGATCCTGCGCCGCCGCGCTCCGGCTGGAGCGGACGCTGACCGTTCAAAATGCCCGTTATGATAACCTAAGCCGCTTTGCTTTCGCACTGATTTGATGCGGTTTTTCGCCGCGCGCGACCTCCGCGCCACAGTCGCGCCGCCACCCGCTTCCGGCTCACCGCGACTTCGAACCGCGTCAGCCGCCGACCCTTCCCGACGCACACGATGAGCCTCTCGATCGACGACGTCACGCGCCTCGCGCAGCTCGCGCGGATCGAGATCGATGCCGCCGCGGCGGCCGACATCCGTGCCAAGCTCGACGCGATCTTCGCGCTGATCAACGAGCTGCGGGCGATCGACACGACGGGCGTGGCGCCGATGGCGCACGCGCAGGACGTGATGCTCACGCTGCGCGACGACGTGGTGACCGAACCCGATCGGCGCGCGCTGTATCAGCAGTGCGCTCCTGCGACGGCCGACGGACTTATCTCGTGCCCAAAGTCATCGAGTGAGCATGGAGCGATCGCACGAGTTCGTCGCGCTGCGCTGCACGCACGCCGGATCGTCCTGCTGTCGAGCTCGTGCAGCGACACGCTCGCGCGCATCGCGAACGCGCAACCGGCGCTCAACGCGTTCATCACGGTCGACGAAGACGGCGCGCTCGAACCGTGCGCGCGCCGCCGATGCGCGCTCGCGCAGCGGCGATGCCGCGCCGCTGACCGGCATCCCGATCGCGCACAAGGACGTGCTGATGACGGCGGGACTGCGCACGACGTGCGGCTCGCGGATGCTCGCGAGCTTCGTCGCGCCGTACGACGCCCATGTCGTCGCCCGACTGCGCGACGCCGGCACCGTGCTGATCGGCAAGACGAACATGGACGAGTTCGCGATGGGCTCGTCGAACGAGACATCGTATTTCGGGCCGGTGCGCAATCCGTGGAATGTCGCGTGCGTACCGGGCGGCAGCTCGGGCGGGTCCGCGGCCGCCGTGGCCGCGCGCCTCGTGCCCGGCAGCACCGGCACCGACACCGGGCGGATCGATCCGCCAGCCCGCCGCGCTGTCCGGTGTCTGCGGCATCAAGCCCACCTATGGCGTGTGCTCGCGCTACGGACTCGTCGCGTTCGCGTCGAGCCTCGACACGCCCGGCCCGCTCGCGCGCACCGCACGAGATTGCGCGCTGCTGCTGAATGCGATGGCGGGACACGATCGCGCGCGACTCGACGTCGCTCGACCGCCCGCGCGAGGACTACGCGCGCGAATTGCGCGCGCCTGCGAGCGCGCGGCCTCTCGATGGCTTGCGCATCGGGCTGCCGCGCGAATATTTCGGCGAGGGCGTCGACGCGTGACGTCGCGACGGCGATCGACGCCGCGCTCGCGCGAGCTGCGCGCGCTGGGCGCCGATGACCGTCGACATCGGCCTGCCCGCCGTCAAGCATTCGGTGCCCGTCTACTACGTGATCGCGCCCGCCGAAGCGTCGTCGAACCTGTCGCGCTTCGACGGCGTGCGCTACGGCCACCGCGCCCTGCGCTACGCCGACCTGGCGCGACATGTACGCGAAGACGCGCGCCGAGGGCTTCGGCGCCGAGGTGAAGCGGCGGATCCTCGTCGGCACCTATGTGCTGTCGCACGGCTACTACGACGCGTATTACCTCAAGGCGCAGCAGGTGCGCCGGCTGATCGCGCAGGACTTCGCGCGCGCGTTCGAGCGTTGCGACGTGATCGTGGGGCCGACCGCGCCGACGGCCGCCTTCGCGCTCGGCGCGAAGACCGACGACCCGGTGCAGATGTACCTGAACGACATCTTCACCGTCGCGGCCAACCTGACCGGCATGCCGGCGATGTCGATCCCCTGCGGCTTCGACGCCGGACGGACTTCCGATCGGCCTGCAGATCCAGGCCAATCATTTCGACGAGGCGAGGATCCTCAACACCGCGCATCGCTTCCAGCAGGTGACCGATTGGCATCTGCGCATCCCGCCGAGGCGGCGTGACGTGCATGACATCGGCAGACCCGGCGCCGCGTCCGGTGCCGTGACAAGCGTCCAGACATGCGCTTCGAGATCGTCATCGGACTGGAGACGCACGCGCAGCTGTCGACGGCGTCGAAGATCTTCTCCGGCGCGTCGACGGCCTTCGGCGCGGCGCCGAATACGCAGGCGTCCGCCGTCGACATCGCGCTGCCCGGCGTGCTGCCGGTGCTGAACCGCGGCGCGGTCGAGCGCGCGATCCGCTTCGGCCTCGCCGTCGGCGCGACGATCAATCGCCGCAGCGTATTCGCGCGCAAGAACTACTTCTATCCGGATCTGCCGAAGGGCTACCAGATCATCGCAGTACGAGATTCCCGTCGTGCAGGGCGGGTCGCTGACGATCGCAACCGATGCCGGCGAGAAAGTCGTGCGCCTGACGCGCGCGCATCTCGAGGAGGACGCCGGCAAGTCGCTGCACGAAGGCCTGCCTGCCGGCAGTGGCGACGTATCCGGCATCGATCTGAATCGCGCCGGCACGCCGCTGCTCGAGATCGTGTCCGAGCCCGACCTGCGCAGCTCCGCGGAAGCGGTCGCCTATGCGAAAAAGCTGCACGCGCTCGTCATGTGGATCGGCATCTGCGACGGCAACATGCAGGAAGGTAGCTTTCGCTGCGACGCCAACGTGTCGGTGCGCCGCGAAGGCGAGGCGCTCGGCACGCGCTGCGAAATCAAGAACCTGAACAGCTTCCGTTTCCTGCAGCATGCGATCGATTACGAAGTCCGCCGCCAGATCGAACGGATCGAGGATGGCGGCACGGTCGTGCAGGAAACGCGGCTGTACGATCCCGATCGCAACGAGACGCGGCCGATGCGCAGCAAGGAGGACGCGCACGATTACCGCTACTTCCCCGATCCCGATCTGCCGCCGCTGACGATCGACCACGGCATGGATCGAGCGCATCCGCGCGGCAATGCCGGAGCTGCCGGAAGCCATGCGTGCGCGCCTTTGTGCCCAGCACGGCATCACGGATTACGACGCGGCACAGCTCACCGCGTCGCGCGCCCTCGTCGATTACTACACGGAAACCGGAGCGCTTCTTCCGGCGACCGATCCCGCGGCCCGCAAGCTGGTTGCGAACTGGGTGCTCGGGGAGTTTTC
Organism: uncultured Pseudomonadota bacterium; assembly: GCA_963718905.1. Lineage (GTDB taxonomy): Bacteria > Pseudomonadota > Gammaproteobacteria > Burkholderiales > Casimicrobiaceae > VBCG01. The sequence goes on along the minus strand of CAVRAF010000008.1, from coordinate 206,441 downwards.
CGCCGCGGTCAACCGCAGCGGAGCCGAAATCTCCGAAGCCCCGGTCCAGCCTCGCCGACTGGCCGGACTGCTGCGACGGATCGCCGACAACACACTTTCCGGCAAGATGGCGAAGGACGTCTTCGAGGCGATGTGGATAAGCGGTCCGAGCGGCGAGGAGGGCGCGGATGCGATCATTGCGCGGCGCGGCCTGCGGCAGATCTCCGATGCCGGGGCGATCGAGCAACTGGTCGACGCGGTCATCGCCGCCAACGCGGGAATCGTCGCCGAATTTCGCGCGGGCAAGGACAAGGCGTTCAACTCGCTCGTCGGGCAGGTGATGAAGGCGTCGAAAGGCAGCGCCAATCCCGCGCAGGTCAACGCGATCCTGAAACGCAAGCTCGATGGAAAGGACGTCCGATGACTCGACTGATGCAACTGCTGATCATCGCGGTGCTCGCTGCCGCGCAGGTGCATGCGCAAGCACCGCAATCGCCCGAGTCCGCCAAAGCGCCGCCACAGTCCACCGCGACCACGCCTGCGCCGTCCGTACCCGCGCCAGGTCCGTCGGCAGTAGCGCCGGTCGCTCCGGCGCCCACGCAGGAGCGGCACCGGCGGCCACACCCGCAACGGGAACCGAAAGCGGCAAGATCGCGTATTACGGACGCAAGTTCGCCGGCCACAAGACGGCCAGCGGCGAACGCTACGACCCCAATGCCATGACGATGGCGCACAAGACGCTGCCGTTCGGCACGATGGTGAAGGTCACGAACAAGGCGAACGGCAAGAGCGTGGAATTGCGCGTGAACGATCGCGGGCCGAAGAAAGGCGATCGCATCGGCGACGTGTCGGTGGCGGCGTCGATGAAGCTCGGCTTCGGAAAGGCCGGCATGATCGACGCCGACATCGTCGTCATGTCGTCGCCGAAGAAGTAATCGCGCGCGCTACGAGCCGCCAGGCCGCGATCGAAACCTTGCGCGGTCACGATCAGCTATGCAGCGGTTTGAAGCGCGGCCGGTGCGGCCGCGCGCCCTCTTCGCCGAGGCGCTTGCGCTTGTCGGCCTCGTACTCCTGGTAGTTGCCTTCGAAGAACACCCACTTCGAGTTGTCCTCGGCCGACAGGATGTGCGTCGCGATCCGGTCGAGGAACCAGCGATCGTGCGAGATGACGAGCGCGCTGCCGGCGAATTCCGCCAGCGCGTCTTCGAGCGCGCGCAGCGTCTCCACGTCGAGATCGTTCGACGGCTCGTCGAGCAGCAGCACGTTGCCGCCGCGCAGAAGGGTCGCCGCGAGATGCAGGCGGCCGCGCTCGCCGCCGGATAGCTGGCCGACGTTCTTCTGCTGGTCGCTGCCCTTGAAATTGAAGCGCCCGAGATAGGCGCGCGACGGCATTTCGAACCGGCCGACGGTCAGGATGTCCTGGCCGCCGGAAATCGCCTCCCAGGCGGTCTTGTCGTTGGGCAACGATTCGCGCGTCTGGTCGACCACCGCGAGTTGCGCCGTGTGGCCGATCACGACGTCACCGCCATCGGGTTTTTCGCGACCCGTGATCAAGCGGAACAGCGTCGTCTTGCCGGCGCCATTGGGACCGATCACGCCGACGATCGCGCCGGGAGGAACCTTGAACGACAGCTCGTCGATCAGCACGCGCTCGCCGTAGCCCTTGGTGACGTTCCGGAATTCGATGACTTCGTTGCCGAGCCGCTCGGCGACCGGAATGAAGATTTCCTGCGTCTCGTTGCGCTTCTGGTGCTCGTACGATGAAAGCTCTTCGAAGCGCGCGATCCGGGCCTTGCTCTTGGCCTGCCGGCCCTTGGGATTCGTGCGCACCCACTCGAGCTCCTTTTGCATCGCCTTGATGCGCGCCGCCTCCTGTTTCGATTCGCGCGCGAGACGCTCTTCCTTCTGTTCGAGCCACGACGTGTAGTTGCCCTTCCACGGAATGCCGTAGCCGCGATCGAGCTCGAGAATCCATTCGGCCGCGTTGTCGAGGAAATAACGGTCGTGCGTGACGGCGATCACCGTGCCGGGAAATTTCTGCAGAAACTGCTCGAGCCACTCGACGCTCTCCGCATCGAGGTGGTTCGTCGGTTCGTCGAGCAGCAGCATGTCGGGCCTCGACAGCAGCAACCGGCACAGCGCGACGCGGCGCTTTTCGCCGCCGGACAGCTGCCCGATCTTCGCGTCCCACGAAGGGAGCCGAAGCGCGTCGGCGGCAATCTCCATCTGCACGGCCGAATCGGCGCCCGCGCTGGCGATTACCGCTTCGAGGCGCCCCTGCTCGGCGGCGAGCGCGTCGAAATCGGCATCCTCCTCCGCGTATTCGGCGTAGACCTCGTCGAGCCGCGATTTCGCGGCCAGCACGTCGCCCATTCCCTGTTCGACGGCCGATCGAACCGTGTCCTCCGGATCGAGCAGCGGTTCCTGCGGCAGAAAGCCGATCCGCATGCCCGGCATCGGCACCGCTTCGCCTTCGAACTCGGTGTCCTCGCCCGCCATGATCTTCAGCAGGCTCGACTTCCCCGAACCGTTCAAACCCAGCACGCCGATCTTGGCGCCGGGAAAGAACGACAGCGAGATGTCCTTGAGAATGACGCGCTTGGGCGGGACGAGCTTGCCCACACGATTCATCGTGTAAACGTATTGAGCCATTGGAATGCAGCGAACTGCGGCGGAGGAAACCGCAATTATCGCAGGTTGACGCGCGGTCGCCCGCGCCCGGCGGTACAGCCGCCTACTTGCTGGTCAGCTCCATCGCCTTCGGATCGGCCTCGGAGTAACGGCCGCTGTTCGACGTGAGTACCGAACCGCTCTGGTCGCCGCCTTTCAGCTCGCGGAACCGCTGCCGGTCGGCCTCGTAGCGCGCGCCGACTGCGCCCGCTTCCTTCTTCTTGGTGGCGACGTATTCATTCTGCCGCACGACTTCGGCATCGATCGTCTCGATTTCGCGCTCGATCGAGCCTGGGACGGGCCGCGGCGCAAACGTCTGCTTCTGAGCTTCGAGCTCCTGCCGCCGCTTGGTCATCTGGGTGATGTACGACTGCGCCGATTGCGCCTGGCCTTCGATCGTCGCCACCGCGCGCGACTTGGCGAGCTCGATCTCGCCTTCGTTCGTATACGACTCGACCAGCGCGCGGTCGCGCCGCTTGGCGATGAGCTCCGCGCGTTGCACCTGCCGCTGATGCTCTTCCTCGTTCTCGCCCTTCGGCAACGCCTGCACGACGACGGCGCGCGCCTGTTCGGTCTTCCGGATCGTCTGCCCTTGCCGGTTGAGCTCGACGCTTGCGCGATTGACCGCGTCCGGCGGCAGCTGGTCGCTGTAATGAACGACGCCGCGCGCATCGGTCCACTTGTAGAGCCCGGCGTGCGCGTTCGATGGAATCCCGGCCAGCAGCGCGCCGAGCAGCAAGACGGCGAATGCGATCCACGGGCGCACATCCGTCTGCGATAGCGGGCGCGCGTCGCGTCGCCCGAATCGGCAACCGGTCCTGTCACGCGGCGAAATTCTGCGTTCATGATGTCGGTGCGCTGGTTCCTGGTTGAGGCTCGCGCGACGCCGTTAATGCACGCCATACTGGTGCCGGTACGTGCTGATTGCCGAATGCACGGCGGCGTAGTGCGGGCGCCCCGCGATGAAGGTCATCAGATCGTCCAGCGTGGCGATGGCAACGACCGGAATTCCGAACGAATCGCGGACGTCCTGCACGGCGGAGGTGGTCGCCTGGCCGCGCTCCATCCGATCGAGCGCGATCAGCACGCCGGCCGGCTGCGCACCGCTCGCGCGAATCAATGCAACGGATTCGCGCACCGATGTGCCGGCCGTGATGACGTCGTCGACGATCATCACGCGACCCCGCATCGTGTGCACCCACGATCGTCCCGCCTTCACCGTGATCCTTCGCTTCCTTGCGATTGAAATTGAACGGCAGATTGTGACCCTTGGCGGCAAGGGCGATTGCGGTCGCCGCCGCCAGGGTGATGCCCTTGTACGCCGGTCCGAAGAGCTGGTCGCACTCGATGCCTGAAGCAAGGAGAGCCTCCGCGTAGAACCCGCCCAGCCGGCCGAGACTGGCCCCGTCGCTGAACTGTCCCGCGTTGAAAAAGTAAGGACTCTTGCGCCCCGCCTTGGTGACAAATTCACCAAACCTAAGCACTTCGCGTGCCAACGAGAACTCAAGGAATTCCTGTCGGAAATCGGGCACAAGCACTCCCCGCGGAAGGCGGCGAAACGATTCCGTCGAGTATAGCCTCGGGAGGCACGCGCGGCTCCGGTAAACTCGCCGCCTTTCGCGACGCTCACGATGCGCATCATCACGCTCAACGTCAACGGACTGCGCGCAGCCGAGCGCAAGGGTTTCGCGCGCTGGCTCGCGCGTGCGGAGCCGTGGGATGTCGTGTGCCTGCAGGAGATCAAGTGCCTTGCCTGCGACGTGCCGCGTTCGCTCGCCGCGCCCCGCAAGTCGCACGCGGCGTTCCATCCGGCGGCACGCAAAGGGCTACAGCGGTGTCGCGCTCTACGCGAAGTCGCTGCCGCGATTCGCGAGCGGGTTCGGCCACGTGGAATTCGATCCCGAAGGACGCTATCTTCAGGCGGATTTCGCCGACGTGTCGGTCATCAGCCTCTATCTGCCGTCCGGATCGAGCGGTCCGCATCGGCAGGCATCGAAGTTCCGTTTCCTGGACGCGTTCCTGCCGCATCTCGCGACGCTGGTCGCGAAGCGGGCGCGAAGTCGTGCTGTGCGGTGACTGGAACATCGCGCACCAGCCGATCGACCTCAAGCAACTGGCGCGCGAACCAGAAGAACTCGGGCTTCCTGCCCGAGGAGCGCGCGTGGCTGACGCAGGTCTTCGACGAGCTGGGATTCGTCGACGTGTTCCGGCGCGTCGAGCCGCGTCCCGAGCAGTACACCTGGTGGTCCAATCGCGGACAGGCGTGGGCAGAAGAACGTCGGCTGGCGCATCGATTACCAGATCGCCACGCCCGGCATCGCGGCGAAGGCGCGCGGCGCGTCGATCTACAAGGACCGGCGCTTTTCGGATCATGCGCCGCTGATCATCGACTACGACTACGAGCTGCGGTAGTCGTGCTGAGGATCTCCAGCCTTACGCTGTCGCGCGGCACGAAGCGTCTGCTCGAGGGTGCCGAACTGACCGTTCACGCCCGGCACAAGGTCGGCCTCGTCGGCGCCAACGGTTGCGGCAAGTCGAGCCTCTTCGCGGCGATCCGCGGCGAACTGTCTCCGGACGCCGGCGCCATCGAGTTGCCGCCCCGCTGGACGCTCGCGCACGTCGCGCAGGAGACGCCCGCCGTTGCGGCGGCCGCGATCGACTACGTGATGGATGGCGACCGCGAGTTGCGGGAGGTCGAGGACGCGCTCGCCGAAGCCGATGGCACCGCACGCGGGTGCACAGCTCGCGGAACTGCACCATCGGTTCGAGGCGATCGGCGGCTACGGCGCCCGGGCGCGCGCGGCGACGCTGCTTGCCGGCCTCGGTTTTCCCGAGGCGGCGCAAGCGCAGCGCGTCGACGAGTTTTTCGGGTGGATGGCGGATGCGGCTCAACCTCGCGCAGGCGCTGATGTGCCGCTCGGATTTGCTGCTGCTCGACGAGCCGACGAACCACCTCGATCTCGACGCGGTGCTGTGGCTCGAGGACTGGCTGCGCCGCTATCCCGGCACGCTGCTGCTGATCACGCACGATCGCGACTTCCTCGACGGCGGTCGTCGACACGATCGTGCACGTCGACGCGCGAAAAGCTCACGGCCTACACCGGCAACTACGCGCAGTTCGAGCGCGAGCGTGCGCAGCAGCTCGTCGCTGCAGCAGGCGGCTTACGCGAAGCAGCAGCGCCAGATCGCGCACCTCAAGTCGTACATCGACCGCTTTCGCGCCAAGGCGACGAAAGCGCAGCAGGCGCAGAGCCGCATCAAGGCGCTCGAGCGGATGGAGCTGATCGCCGCCGCGCACGTCGACAGTCCGTTCGACGTTCACCTTTCCGCCCGTCGACGCCGCGGCCCGGCAGCTGGTGCGGCTCGAGCATGCGACGTTCGGTTATCCGGACGCGCCTCCCGTGCTCAATCACGTCGACTGGGCGGTGCTCGCCGGCGCGCGAATCGGACTTCTCGGCGCCAACGGCGCGGGCAAATCGACGCTGCTGAAGGCGCTCGCCGGAACACTTGCGCCGCTGGCCGGCACCCGGCTGGCCGCGCAGCAACTGCGCCTCGGCTATTTCGCGCAGCACCAGGTCGAGCAGCTGCGCACCGGCGAAAGTCCCGCTGTGGCATCTGGCGCGAGTCGAGTCTCACACCCGCGAGCAGGAGCTGCGCGACTACCTCGGCGGTTTCGACTTTCGCGGCGACATGGCGACGTCACCGGTCGCGCGGTTTTCCGGCGGCGAAAAAGCGCGGCTCACGCTGGCGCTGATCGTGCGGCAGCGCCCGAATCTCCTGTTGCTCGACGAGCCGACCAATCACCTCGACATCGAGATGCGCGAAGCGCTGACCGAAGCGCTGCAGGATTACGCGGGCGCGCTGATCGTCGTCGCGCACGACCGGCATCTGCTGCGCGCGACCGCCGACGAGCTGTGGCTGGTCGCCGACGGCAGCGTCGCGCCGTTCGACGGCGACCTCGACGACTATCGCGACTGGGTGCTGCAGGGACAGCGCCGCATCGGCCGCGCGCGCGACGGCGACGATCCGGAGGGCCCCAACCGTCCGCCGACCGGCGGGCGCAGAAACGGCGAAGCGGCGCAGGCGCGCCAGCAGCTCGCCGATCGGCGCAAGCCGCTCGTCGCGCCGGAAGAGCGCCGTGGAGCGAGACCTGGAACGGCTCGGCGCCGAGAAATCCACGCTCGACGCGTGGCTTGCGACGAGCGACGCGTACGCCGACGGACGCGAAGGCGCAAATGATGGCGGCGCTCGACGCGGCAAGGCGAGCTCACGTGGACGCTCGCGCGGCTCGAATCGGAGTGGCTCGAGATCGCCGAGGATCTGGAGCGGTTGGACCGGACACCCTCGTAGCCGGCCAATCCGCGACAGACGGCGGGCTGCGATTCCTCGCGCGCGGTCCTCGACGCCCTGTATCCCGCTGCTCGCTAGCCCAACTGCGGACCGGGACGGTAGAACAGGTAGACGGCGAAGCCGAGCGTTTCCCGGCCCCAGCGCAGGTAGCGCGTCACGCCAGCGGCGAATCTGCTCGAGCATTTCCGGCACGTCGGGATCGTCGGGCTGCTCGCGCGCGTAACGCTCGATCGAGCGGCAGTACTTCCATTCGTACTCGTCCCATTCGTCGCGTGATGCCGTCGTCGCGTGCATCGGAATCGAGCCCGGCGTCGATGCCCGCCTGCACGTTGCCGGCGTGGTTCAGGTATTGCGCGCTGTCACCGCCCAGGAACGACAGGTACTGCGGGTGCGGGCTGCTTGCCCCAGAAGCCCTCGCCGATCAGCACATAGCCGCCCGATTTCGTCCACGACTTGAGCTGGCGGCAGATGCCTGCGATTCCGCCCGGTATTCCCCCCGCGCCGAGCATGACCGCCAGGTGGAACGTTTCGGGATCGGCCTGGAATTCCGCGGCATCGACGTTGTCGAGGTGCAGCCGACCCAGCGCACCGGTCCATTCGGCGCGCTCGCGCGCGGCATCGAGCATGAATGACGAGTTGTCGATCGCCATCACGCGCGCGCCAAAGCGCTCGATGATCCGCAAGCTCAGCTCCGCGCGCCCGCACCCGAGATCGAGCACGCGTGACGAGGCATCGAGCGTCAGCAAGTCGAGCACCCGCTCGATCTTGGTCGCCGAGATCGGATTGCAGTAGTCGTGGTCGCGATGCGCGATCGCGCTGAACTTCTGTCGATTCATCCGTCAACCCGCTGACCCGCGGCCATCCTTCGGCACCGGTGTAGTGTCGATTGACTCACGCCACGGCGCAACGCGCAAGAGCAATACCATGCCGGGCAGCGCGAGGAACGTGCAAAGCAGGAAGAAGTCGAACCAGCCCATCCGCTCGACGATCCATCCGGTCGACGCGTTGACGATCGTCCGCGGGACCGCCGCGAGGCTCGTGAACAGCGCGTATTGCGTCGCCGTGTAGCGCGGATCGGTCGCGCGCGCGATGAACGCGGCGAACGCCGCCGTGCCGAGGCCCACGCCCAGCGCCTCGAACGCGATGACGCCCGCGAGCAGCGCACGGTCGGGGCGATTCACCCACGCGAGCCAGGCGAAGCCCAGGATCGACACGACCTGCACGACGCCGAACAGCCATAGCCCGCGGTTGATGCCGATCCTCACCATCCACAGGCCGCCGAGCAGCCCGCCGACGACGCTCGCCCACAGTCCGGCGTTTTTCGCGATGACACCGATGTCGGTCTTCGTGAAGCCCATGTCGAGGTAGAACGGCGTCGCGAGCGCGGTCGCCATGCTGTCGCCGAGCTTGTAGAGAAAGATGAATGCCAGGATCGTCAGCGCCGCGCGAGCGCCGTTGCGCGTGACGAACTCGTGGAACGGCTCGATGACGGCTTCGCGCAGCGTGCGCGGACGCCCGCGCGCCAGCAGCGGCTCGCGTGCGAACAGCGTCAGCCCGATGCCGGGCAGCATGAACAGCGCCGTGATCGCGTACACGCTGGACCAGGGCATGCGGTCGGCGAGAATCAGCGCCAGCGCGCCCGGGACGAGGCTCGAGACCCGGTATGCGTTGACATGGATCGACGTGCCGAGCCCGAGCTCGGGGTCGGGCAGGATTTCGCGCCGGAACGCGTCGAGGACGATATCCTGGCTCGCCGAGAAGAACGCGACGGCCGTCGACAGCGCAACGATCGCCCAGATGTCCTGCTGCGGCCGCAATGCGCCGAACAGCGGGATCGACACGAGCAGCACGATCTGCGTGATCATCATCCAGCCGCGGCGCCGGCCGAGCAGCGGCAGCGCAAAGCGGTCGAGCAGCGGCGACCACAGGAACTTCCACGTGTACGGGAGCTGGATCAGCGCGAAGAAGCCGATCGTCTTCAGGTCGACGCCCTCGGTGCGCAGCCACGCCGGCAACAGGTTGATCAGCAGGTAGAGCGGCAGCCCCGAGGAAAAGCCGGTGAAGACGCAGATCAGCATCCGCCGGTTGAAGAGCGCCTCGCGCCAGGTTTCGCGTGTTGGGTGCGCTTGCGGTCGCGGTGCGGGCGATTCGCGTGCGCGCGCGGCATCGTTCATGGTTCGATTCTAGCGTGCCGCCGCGGCGCAGATTTCGCGAGCGAGCTCCGGTGAACGAATCCGTACGCACTCGACCCCGCGGCGCAGCACCAACCGAAGGGGTGCGCGGGCGCCGCGACTTGCTACACTGTGCAGTCCAATGAGCGCCGATGCAAAGTCCGCCGCAGTGATTCCGTTTCCGTCCGCGACTGCCGATGGGCACGCGGACCTCGTGGCCTTCCTGTTCAGCGACATCGAGGGCTCGAGCCTCAAGTGGCTCAATCACCGTGCGGCGATGCAGGACGCGTTGCGTGCGCACGACGACATCCTGCGCAGCGCGATCTCAGCTCATGGCGGCGAGGTGTTCAAGACCGGGGGCGACGCGTTCAACGCGGCCTTTCGCCGGCCGTCGGATGCGGTCGGCGCTGCGATCAAGGCACAGCAGGCGCTCGCGCGCCACGACTGGTCGGCCGTCGACGGGATCGCCGTTCGCATGGCCGTTCACGTCGGCACGGCCGAGAAGCGCGAAGGCGACTATTTCGGCCCGGCGCTGAACCGCGTGGCGCGGCTCCTCACGCTCGGGCACGGCGGGCAGGTGCTCGCCACGTCGTCGGCGGCCGAGCTCGTCGCCGCCGAGCGCGAGAACCGGCACACGCTGCGCCATCTCGGCGCGCATCCGCTCGACGATCCGCTGCAGCCGGTCGGCGTGCATCAGGTCGACGTCCCCGGCTTGCCCCACGAATTTCCGCCGCTGCGCACGACCGAGAATCGCCCGACGAACCTGCCGCGGCAGCCGACGGCACTGATCGGACGCGACGCCGAGCTCGAGCGGCTGCGCACGCTCCTTTCGCAAAACCAGCTTGTCACCGTGACGGGCACCGGTGGCGTCGGCAAAACGCGGATCACGCTCGAAGTGGGGACGCGGCTCCTCGACCGGTTTCCCGACGGCGCGTGGCTCGTGGAGCTCGCCGCGATCTCCGATGCGACGCTCGTGCCGGGCGCCGTGACGACGGCCCTCGACATCGACACGTCATCGGCCAAGACGCCGCTCGAAGCGATGGTGTCGCGACTCAAGAGCCAGGACCTGCTGCTGCTGCTCGACAATTGCGAGCACGTGATCGACGCGGTCGCCGCGATGGTCGAGGCGCTGATCGCCGCCGCGCCGAAGGTGCGCGTGCTGATCAGCTCGCAGGAGCCGCTCGGCATCGCGGGCGAGCAGATCTTCCGCCTGCCGTCGCTCGGCGTGCCCAAGGAGACGCACGTACGGTCGGAGGAGGCACTGCACTCCGGTGCGATCCAGCTCTTCACCGAGCGCGCGAAGGCCGCCGATCCGCGCTTCGAGCTCGACGACCGGAACGCGTCGACGGTCGCCGCGATCTGCCGGCGCCTCGACGGCATCCCGCTCGCGATCGAAATGGCCGCGGCGCGCGCGCCGATGCTCGGCGTCGATCGGCTCGCGCAAAAGCTCGACGAGCGCTTCCGCGTGCTGACCGGCGGCCGCCGAACCGCGCTGCCGCGCCAGCAGACGCTGCGCGCGACGCTCGACTGGAGCTACGGGCTGCTCTCCGAGCGCGAGCGCAAGGTGCTGCGACGGCTTGCGATCTTCGCCGGAGGCTTCACGCTCGACGGGGCGGGCCGCGTGGCGGGCGACGACGCGATCGACGAGTTCGAGGTGATCGACCTGCTGTCGCATCTCGTGGCCCGCTCGCTCGTCGTCGCAGATACCGACGAGAACGCCGGCACGCGCTATCGTCTGCTCGAGACGACGCGCGCATATGCGCTGGAGAAGCTCGCCGAGGCTTCCGAGTCGGCCGAGACCGAGCGGCGGCACGCAACGTTCATCCGCGACCTCTTCGAGTGCGCGTATGCCGAGTGGCCCACGACGCCCGACGTCGAATGGCGCAATACGTATCTTCCCGAGCGCGACAACCTGCGCAACGCGCTCGACTGGGCGTTCGGCCCGAACGGCGACAAGGCGATGGGCATCGAGATCGCGGGAACATCGGACGAAATGTGGAGCCAGCTTTCGCTTACCGCGGAAGCGCGGCAGCGCATGGAGGCGATGGCGTCCCACATCGACGACACGCTGCCGCCGAAGGTCGCCGCCCGCTTCTGGACCGCGTTCGGCCGCCTCTGGAGCGATATCGCGCCTCTCCGGAGCGCCGAGGCGCGGGGGCGAGCGGTGGCGTTATTCCGTGCGGCGAACCTGCCGGTCGAACTCGGCAACACGCTCGTGAACTACGCGATGGCGCTCCCGCCGGAGTCCGAGGACGAGGCGCAGATGGCGCTCGCCGAGGGCCTGCCCCTGATCGAGCACGCGGGGAAGCCCCGTCTTCTGGCAAACTATTTCCGCGTCTGCGCCTTTCGCGCCATTGTTTCCGATCCCGCGCTCGCACGCGACCATTTCGAGTCGGCGCTGCGCCATTTCCGCAGCGCCGGCGCCGAGCGGTCGGTACTGGGCACCGCGAACAACCTCGCGGACTTCACGTGGAGCACGGGGGATCTCGACGCCGCCGTCGCGAGCATGCAAGACGCGATCGCGCTCATCCGCAAGTCGCCGGTGTCCGCCAAGGCGGGACTGGGCCAGGGGCTCGGCAACCTCGCCGGCGCGCTGGCCGAGCGCGGCGACCTCGACGAGGCGCTCGCTGCGACGAGCGAGGCGATCCCGCTGATCGGCGAGGTCGGCGTGTTCTACCGCTACGGCGATCACTTCGCGCTGCGGCTCGCCAAGGCCGGACACGGCGATGCCGCGGCGCGCGTTCTGGGCTACGCCGACGGCGAGCACGCACGGTTCAAGGCGCACCGGCAGCACAACGAGGCGCGCGCCCGCGCGAGTCTTCTGCGGATCCTGAGCGAGGCGATGTCACCGGCCGAGCTCGCGCAGCGAATGGCCGAAGGCGCGAAGCTCTCCGAGGACGAGGCTGCGCGGCTCGCGCTCACCAAGTGAGCATCGTGCGCGACGGTCGACCGTCGCGCGCGGCGACGCGCCTCAGCTTCATTCCTTCCTGAAGCGGTAGATCGCAAGCTCGCCGGTCAGGTTGGGCGCGAACGAAACCGCCCGACCCTTGGTGAGCACGACACGCTCGATGATCCGGTAGGCGCGCCGCGTCAGGAAATCGTCGAAGTCGGTGACGGTGCACAGGTGGATGTTCGGCGTGTCGTACCACTGGTAGGGCAACGACTGCGACACCGGCATCCGCCCGCGCAGGATCTGCAGCCGGTGCGACCAGTGGCCGAAATTCGGGAACGTGACGATCGCCTCGCGCCCGACGCGCAGCATCTCGGCGACGATCGCCTCGATGCGCCGCATCGCCTGCAGCGTCTGCGACAGGATGACGACGTCGAACGCCGCGTCGTCGAATCCCGCGAGCCCGCGCTCGAGATCGTTCTGCAGCACGTTGACGCCGTTGCGGATGCTGGCGAGCACGCCGGCGTCGTCGATCTCGATTCCGTAGCCGCTCGCGCGCCGCTGCGCCGCGAGAAACGCGAGCAGCGCGCCGTCGCCGCAACCGAGGTCGAGCACGCGTGCGCCTTCGTCGACCCAGCCGCCGATCGTCGCATAGTCGGCGCGCGCAGCGCCGTTGCTCGCGATCGGCGATGTCATGCGGCGGCCTCCGTCGCCGCGGCAATGCGGTCGAACCACGCGCCGACCACGCCGTGGTACTGCGCGTCGTCGAGCAGGAACGCATCGTGGCCATGCGGCGCGGCGATCTCGGCGTACGAGACGTCGCGGCGCTGCCGCACGAGCGCCTTGACGATTTCGCGCGAGCGCGACGCCGGGAACCGCCAGTCGGTGGTGAACGAGACGACGAGGAACCGGCACGTCGCCGGTGCGAGCGCGCGTGAAAGGTCGCCATCGGTCCGCATCGCCGGGTCGAAGTAATCGAGCGCCTTCGTGATCCGGAGGTACGTGTTCGCGTCGTAGTACTCGGCGAATTTCTCGCCCTGGTAGCGCAGATACGACTCGATCTGGAATTCCGGCGCGAACGAGAACTTGAGTCCCTCGCGCAACTGGCGGCCGAATTTCGCCTCCATCTGCTCGTCGGACAGGTATGTGATGTGGCCGATCATCCGCGCGACCCGCAGGCCGCGCCGCGGCTTGACGCCGAAGGCTTCGAAATTGCCGTCGTGGAATTCCGGGTCCGTCAGGATCGCGTGCCGCGCGATCTCGTTGAACGCGATGTTCTCGGCGGACAGGTTCGGTGCGGCGGCGATCACGAGCGCGTTGCGGATGCGCTGCGGATAGCGGATCGCCCAGTCGAGCGCCTGCATGCCGCCGAGACTGCCGCCCATCACGGCCGCCCATTGCGCAATGCCGAGACGATCGGCGAGGTGCACCTGCGCGTCGACCCAATCCTCGACCGTCACGATCGGAAATTCGCTGCCCCACGACTTCCCGGTGGCGGGATTCGTCGACACGGGACCGGTCGAGCCGAAGCAGCTGCCCAGATTGTTGACGCCGACGACGAAGAACCGGTCGGTATCGAGCGGCTTGCCCGGACCGATCATGTTGTCCCACCAGCCGATGTTGGCGGGCTCGTCGGCATAGAAACCGGCGACGTGATGCGACGCGTTCAGCGCATGGCAGATGAGCACCGCGTTCGAGCGCGCCGCATTGAGTGTCCCGTACGTCTCGTACGCGAGATCGTATTGCGGAAGAATGCGGCCGCACGCAAGCGGCAGCGGCGCATCGAAATGCGCGGTCCGGGCCAGAACAGGGCCGAGGGAGCGTTCGGTCGCGGCGCCGGCATCGGCGCCGCCGGTGGTGGCGGAAAAGGATGGCATTGCGGCAACGAGACATCCGGCCAGCTTGCGCCCTCGATGACCGCGCCACTCGCGGGCGCCGTCTCAAGGCGTGCTCGATGCTCGATCGGATGGGCCGGATATCGCGTTGACTGCTCCGCTTTAGCCGTATTTTCGCCCTCGATCGGCGTGCGCCCGCAAGCTGGCTCAAATCGGCGCGTCATCCATTCTAGCGGGTTGCGCGCAACCCGGGCACCGGCGCGATTCCGCAATGCGGTCCCGGTCCTGTTTCAGGCGTCCTCGCGCCGGGGGCTCGCGACTCGCGACCCGTCTGCGGCGATCATCAGAAAGCGTGCACGCTGGTCCTCGAGAAATGCCCGCGCATCGGCGGCGAGCAGCATCGCGATCGTCGCGTAGCTGCCTGCCAGGATCGCAAGCGGCGCCAGAACGCTCACCGATTGCCAATACGAGACCGGCATCCCGGTGTGCGGGTCGATCAGATGGCAATAGCGGCGGCCGTCCAGCTCGAAATAGCGCTCGTAATCGCCGCTGGTTGCGACCGCACCGTCGCGCAGCTCGACGGTTCCGACGACTGCATCCGCCTGGCGCGGGTGCCGGATGCCGACGCGCCACGGCGTGCCATCGGGATGCGGACCGATCGCCCGGACATCACCGCCCAGGTTGACGAGACCGTGCACGACGCCGTGGTCGCTGCAGATCGTCGCCGCGCGATCGGCCGCGTATTCCTTGCCGATGCCGCCGAAGTCGAGCTCCATGCCCGCACGCGGCAGCCGTACCGAATGCTCGTCCCACTCGACGTCATTCCAGCCGATCAGCTCGCGCGCGGCGCGGAGCTCGCCGTCGCTCGGGAGCAGCGCGGGACGGCGCTTGAAGTCCCACGCGCGCCGCAGCACGCCGGACGTGAGGTCGAAGCGTCCGCCGCTCAGCGCGTAGCAACGGTCGGCGTAGCGCAGCAGCGACGCGGTCTCGCCGTCGATCGGAACCGGTTGCAGGCCCGCGGCGCGATTGATCGCCGCCGTGACGCTGTCGTCGCGGTAACGCGTGAACTTCGCTTCGATCCGCAGCACGTCGGCGACGGCGACCTGCGCGACGCGATCGGCCTTGGCCCGATCGACGGCCCACAACTGCAGCTCGTGTTCGGCGCCCATCGCGCGGAACGCATAGCGAAAGGGCGGCGTGTCGCCGCCGCCGCCGGAGTCGGGCGATGTCAGAAATGCTTCGCGAGGCCGAATTCGATCCATCGCGCGGAAAATTCAGCGAGGCCGGGACTGCCGCCGCCGCCGGCGTGCCAATCCGCCCGCTGCCGATAGACGTTCACTGCCACATTCGCGGTCACGCCGCCGGCGAACTGCTTTTCCAACTGGAGTCCCACCGTGACTGCGCCAAACGCGGAAAGCCGCGTGTCGGCCGTGTACGGGGTACCCTGCCGCGCGCCCTGCGGGAACGGCGGATCGTGGTAGAAATCGGCCGCCTGCTGCGTCAGGTAGCGCAGCGTCGGCGTCAGCGTGAATCCGGCCGGCAGCGACTGAACCCATGACGCCTCCAGCATCTGCGAATCGTCGCCAAACGAATCGCGCAGATAACGATAAGCGATCCGCAGCGTCGCGTCGACCTGCGGCAGATACCGGTTGTAGCGCGTGAGCCATGCCAGCGTGCGCCGCCGGTCCGGCCGCACGTCGAGCAGCTTGTACGGTTCCGAATAATAACCGCGGCCGTTCGACCACGTGACGTTCGATTCGACGATGGCGTCGCTGCGCAGCGCCTGCGTGACGCCGAGCAGGTAATCGTAGGTCTCGCGGCGCTCTCCGCGCGCGATGCCGTTCTTGCTGTTGATCTGGTCGTTCGCGCCGCCGAACCCGACCGCGTACGTGCGGTTGCGATCGTCGCTCCAGGTTCGCCAGTCGACCGACATCGCGCGCGAGATGTAGTCGCGCTCGTGCGAGTAGGCCGTGCCGACGTCGACCGCCGATCCGTCGAAATATTTCGTCAGCTTCACGTCGCCCGCCACGCGATAGTCGGTGACACCGAGGCCCGACGCGCCGGACAACGTGTCGTGGAACAGCGGCGATGCACCGGAGATGCTGTCGTGCACGAGCGAGCCTTCGAGCGTCAGCGTATCGGACAGCGGGACGAGCGCGTAGAGCGAAGGACTGCGCACCGATATCCGGTTCGCGCCGGGCTGCCAGTCGCGATAGTCGTAATAACGCAGTGCGACAACGCCTTCGTCCGGCGCCGACTGCGCGAGCGCGGCGTGAGGAAGGATGCCCGGGAGCGCGAGCGCGGCGGCGATCAGCGCCGCGGATCGGTCACTCGCGGCGCGCGGATTTCGCTCGCCGTCAGTTGCAGCCACACCCGCCGCCGCCGACGGCGCTGCCACCGTCCGCCCCTTCCCTGCTCTGGTAGATGTGCTGCGTGGTCTTCACGGCGAGCGGATCGGCATCGAAGCGCATCGAGGGCCGCGCGAGGTCGCCCCTGTCCCAGGGCTTCGGCGGATCGAACGATGCGCAACCGGTCGCGAGCAGCGCCACGGCCAGCATGCATGCGATGCCGGCCGCCCGCGCGTCAATGCGCCGCCAGCAGCGCACGAATGCGTTCCTCCATGGCGGCCTTGTGATCTTCGTGAAACCCCTCCTCGACCGCAACGACCACGCCTTGCCGGTCGACCAGGAACGAGCTCGGCATGCCGCGCACGTCGTACGCCGACGCGGTTGCACCGGCTGCGTCGTAGGCGATCGCGAAGCGCGCCGGCGTATCGCGGAGGAAACGCGCCGCGTCGGCGCTGCGCTTGTCGACATTGACGCCGACGATTGCGAGACCCGCTTTGCCGTAGCGGTCCTGCAGCGCGCTCATCCAGGGAAACGAACGGCGGCACGGCCCGCACCATGAGGCCCAGAAGTCGACGTACACGACGCGCCCGCGCAGATTGGCGAGCGCCAGCGTGTCGCCACCGGCCGTGGCGAGCGTAAACGGCGGCGCCGGCGCGCCCGGCTGGACGGCTTCAGCCGGCGGGACGGCGGCGAGCGTCCAACCGGCGAGCAACGACGCGATCAGGCTACCGATGCGAAATGCGGGCCACACGCCACGGGCAAACAGCCGCGCGCGTCGGTCATTCCTTCATGGTCGCGTCAGGCGTTGAGCTTGCCGAGGAGCGTCAGCAGCTTGTCCGGCTCGTCGGCGCGGCGCATCCGCTCGATCAACGCCGCGGTCGCCGAGACGTCCGTCTTCAGCACGCGTTGCTTGACGCCGAGCAGATGCGACGGGTGCATCGAGAATTCGCGCAGGCCCAGCCCGAGCATGAGTCGCGTCATGCGCATTTCGCCCGCCATTTCGCCGCAGACGGCGATCGGCACGTCGGCCTTCGTGGCATTGCCGATGGCGAGCGCGATCAGACGCAACACCGCCGGATGCAGCGGGTCGTAGAGATGCGAAACCGCTTCGTCGGACCGGTCGACGGCGAGCGTGTACTGGATCAGGTCGTTCGTGCCGATCGACAGGAAATCGAGCTTGCGCAGGAACGCCCCCATCGCGAGCACGGCGGCCGGAATCTCGATCATTCCTCCCACGTCGACGTCGGGATCGAACGGAATGTCCTGTTCGCGCAGGCTCTGCTTCGCCTGGGCGATCATTATCAGCGTCTGGTCGATTTCGGACGCCGACGCGAGCATCGGGATCAGGATGCGAACCTTGCCATAGTGCGTCGCGCGCAGGATTGCGCGCAGCTGCGTCAGGAACAGCCTCGGCTCCGCGAGGCAGTAGCGGATCGCGCGAAGGCCCAGCGCGGGATTGGGCGCGACGCGCGACAGCCCTTCGAGCCCCTCCTTGTGCTTGTCGGCGCCCAGATCGAACGTGCGGATCGTCACCGGCTTGCCCTGCATGCCCGCCGCGACCTTGCGAAACGCTTCGAACTGCTCGTCTTCGCTGGGCAGATCCGCCCGGTTGAGAAACAGGAATTCGGAGCGGAACAGGCCGATGCCGGTGGCGCCGTTCTCGAGCGCCTGGTCGAGGTCTTCGGGCAATTCGATGTTCGCGTGCAGCTCGACGTGGACGCCGTCCAGCGTGTCGGCACGCTTGCTGCGCAGGCGCCGCAGCTTCTGCCGTGCGAGGTCGAACTCGCCCTGCCTCAGCCGATATTCGGAAAGAACCGCACGGTCGGGGTTGACGATGACGACATGATTGCCGCCGTCGACGATCAGCATCTCGCCGTCGCGTATCAGCTGCCGCGCGTTGTGGGTCGCGACAACCGCCGGCACGTTGAGGCTTCGCGCGACGATTGCGGTGTGCGACGTGATTCCGCCGAGGTCGGTCAGGAACGCGCCGAACCGGTGATGCTTGAACTGGATGACGTCGGCGGGCGACAGATCGTGCGCGACGATGATCGTCTGCTCTTCGACGCCCGGTGCCGGAACGATCCCCGGCCGGCCCATCAGCCGCTTCAGCACGCGCTCGCCAACCTGCACGACGTCGGACTTGCGCTCGCGCAGGTACGAATCCTCGATCTGCTCGAACTGATCGACCAGCGCTCCCATCTGCGATGTAAGCGCCCACTCGGCGTTGCAGCGCTGCTCCGCGATGATCCGCTTGGGCACCTCCGACATGATCGGATCGTTGAGGATCATCCAGTGGACGTCGAGGAACGCGCCGAATTCGCCCGGCACGTCGTCGGCGGTCATCGCGCCGTGGAGTCCTTCGAGCTCGCGCCGGACTTCGCCGATCGCCACGCTGAAACGCTCGATTTCCGCCGATACCTGCACCTGCGGGATCGTGTAATGCGCGACTTCGAGCATCGCGTGCGAAATCAACTGCGCGCGGCCGATCGCAATGCCGCTCGACACACCGATGCCGTGGAGCGCAAAGCTCACCATGCGCGCGGTCCTCCGCACGCGCGGCGCACCGCTACATGCGCCGTTCGTGCCCGTCGTGCAGCAACGACACCATCGCGGTCATCGCTGCGATTTCGTCCGGTCCATCGGTTTCCACGCGGATCATCGTTCCGGTGGTAGCCGCCAGCAGCATGACGGGGACGATGCTGCGCCCGCTGGCACGGCGCATGCCGCTGACCAGCGAGACGTCGCACCGGAAGCGCGACGCCCGCTCGACGATCCGCGCACAGGCGCGTGCGTGCAATCCAAGCGGGTTGGTGATCTCGATTTCGCGTGTCTGCATGACAATGACCCATTCGCTCATCGTGACGAAAGCTGCCGCCAGCGAGGACGGGAGCCTTCTTATGGAGCGGGGTCATCGCGCATTGGTTCCGTACATCACACATCGATACACTTGGCTCGCACGGGCGCCAAAAGTCACTTCAGTCGTCACTGGCCTTCGCCGAAGAAGTCGCTGATCAACGCACAGAGCTCGTCCATCGCCTGCGTTTCGTCGGGGCCGGCGGTCTCCAGCGTGATCTTCGCGCCCTTCCCCGCGGCAAGCATCATCACGCCCATGATGCTCTTCGCGTTCACTTTCCGGCCGTTGCGGGCGATCTGCACGTCGCTCTGGAACTTCGCGGCCAGTTGCGTAAGCTTGGCCGACGCCCGCGCATGCAGGCCCAGCTTGTTGACGATTTCAATTTCGCGTCGCTGCATGGATCGGGGCGGAACGTATGTGGAGCACGCCTTCGCATCCGCCGGAGACGGCTTTCTTCACCAGCGTATCCATGCCCTTCGTGCGATAAGTGAACGCTCGCACCAGCATCGGGAGATTGACGCCGGACACCACTTCGACGCGGCCCGCGGCCGCCAATTTCACGGCGAGGTTCGACGGCGTAGCGCCAAAGAGATCCGAGAACACGGCGACCCCGTCGCCCGTATCCAGCGCCGCGACCGCCGCGCGCGCCATCGGCAGCAGCAGCAGCGGATCATCCGCCGCGGTCACCGGGAACACGCCGAATTGCGGCGGCGTGGCACCCAGCACGTGAGTCACCGCCTTCACCAGGCTATCGCCCAGCGTGTCATGCGCGACGATGAGGATCCCGATCATGCGAAGCGGCCTGATGCAGGACCCGTCATGCCCCGCTCGCGCACGCGCGAAGCAGCGCCGTCGCGAACAGGCCCCCGACGTCGAAGCCCGACTGCTCGGTGATCTCGACGAAGCACGTGGGGCTCGTCACGTTCACTTCGGTGAGAAACGCGCCGATCACATCGATGCCGACGACGAGCAAGCCGTCGGCGCAGAGCGGCGCCGCGAGCGCGCCTGCGATTTCCCGGTCGCGCGCCGACAGCGGCCTGGCGACGCCCTGGCCGCCGGCCGCGAGGTTGCCCCGCGTTTCGCCCGGCTTCGGAATGCGCGCGAGCGAAAAGGGAACGACTTCGCCGCCGATCAGCAGGATGCGCTTGTCGCCCTCGGCGATCTCCGGAATGAATCGCTGCGCCATCACCGTGCGCGCGCCGATCTGCGAGACTGTCTCCACGATGACGTTGCGGTTCGGATCGTCGGCGCGAACGCGGAACACCGACGTTCCGCCCATCCCGTCCAGCGGCTTGACGATGACGTCGCGGTATTCGTCGATGAACGCGCCGATGCGCTGCGCATCGCGGCTGACGAGCGTCGGCGGGATGAAATCGCGGAAGCCCGCGATCGCCATCTTTTCGTTGTAATCGCGAATTCCGCGTGGGCGATTGAAGACACGCGCGCCTTCGCGCTCGGCCGCTTCGAGCAGGTATGTCGAATAGACGTACTCCATGTCGAACGGCGGATCCTTGCGCATCAGCACGGCCGCGTAGTCCTTCAGCGGCCGGTCGCGGGGCTCGCCGGCCACGTACCAGGCGTGATCGTCCGAAGACAGCTCGAGCGGACGCGCACGGGCACGCGTTGCGCCGTCGCGCCAGTAGATATCCGCCTGCTCGAGCGCGAACACGCGGTGGCCGCGCGCGGCGACCGACCGCATCATCGCGACGCTGCTGTCCTTGTACGCCTTGAGGAGCGGCAGCGGATCGAGGATGAAGGCGAAGTCCATGGGTCTTCCAAGGCGCCGCGTCGGCCAGAGAGCGGCCAATCGTACCGCATTCGGGCGACGCTCCCGCCGCGGCTGACAGCACCGGGTATTTGGTGTTCAATGCGCGGGGCCCCCTCTTCGGAAGCCGCGATGAACCCTGTCCAGGATAGCTCGTACTTCCCGCGCTGGAAGCTTCGCACCGACGGCGTCATTGCCCCGGACGAGCGGCTGCCCGCGCCGCAAACGCTCGCGCTCGGCTTGCAGCACGTGGTCGCGATGTTCGGCGCCACCGTCCTCGCACCGCTGCTGATGGGCTTCGATCCCAACGTCGCGATCCTCTTCTCCGGCATCGGCACGTTGATCTTCTTCGTGCTGGTGGGCGGTCGCGTGCCGAGCTACCTCGGTTCGAGCTTCGCGTTCATCGCCGTTGTGATCGCGGCGACCGGCTACGCCGGGAGCGGCGCGAACGCGAACCTCGCGGTGGCATTGGGCGGGATCATCGCGGCCGGGGTGCTCTACGTCGTCATCGGCCTGGTCGTAATGGGCCTCGGCTATCACTGGGTCGACCGGCTGATGCCGCCGGTCGTAACGGGCAGCGTCGTCGCGGTGATTGGACTCAACCTCGCGCCGATCGCGGTCAAGGGCATCTCCGGCAGCGCGTTCGACACCTGGATCGGACTCGCGACGATACTCGCGGTCGGACTGATCGCCGTCCGTGCGCCGGGGCTCTCGCGCCGGCTGCCGATCCTGCTCGGCGGGCTCGCCGGCTATTTGCTCTATGCGCTCTGTACGAACGGCATGGGCCTCGGCAAGCCGATCGACTTTGCCACGGTAGCCGCGGCCTCGTGGATCGGGCTGCCACGCCTGACGCTGCCCGTCTGGAACGCGCAGGCGATCGCGCTGATCGCGCCGGTGGCGGTGGTGCTGGTCGCCGAGAACCTGGGCCACGTCAAGGCCGTCGCCGCGATGACCGGACAGAATCTCGACGCGTACCTCGGGCGCGCATTCGTGGGTGACGGCCTGGCGACGATCGTCGCAGGCGCCGGAGGCGGCACGGGCGTGACCACGTATGCCGAGAACATCGGCGTGATGGCGGTGACGAAGATCTACTCGACGCTGCTGTTCGTCGTCGCGGCGCTCGCGGCGATCGTGCTCGGCTTCTCGCCCAAGTTCGGCGCGCTGATCATGACGATCCCCGGTCCCGTGCTGGGCGGCCTGTCGATCGTCGTGTTCGGCCTGATCACCGCCACGGGCGGGCGCATCTGGGTGCAGAATCACGTCGACTTCTCGCGGGCTCGCAATCTCGTCACTGCGGCGTGACGCTGACCCTCGGCGCCGGCGATCTCGCGCTCAAGCTCGGCGGCTTTACGCTGGGCGGCATCGGCACCGCCACGTTCGGCGCGATCCTTCTCTACCAGGTGTTCCGCGACGACGAGAAATAGGGGTCAGAGCTGTAACACTCGCGTCGCGTAGATCGCGGCAGCACGCTCATTCGGGCGAGTATTACAGCTCTGACCCCTATTTTCGCAGCAGGCTGGTGATGGCCCGAAGGTCGGCGGCACCAGCCTTCGCGGCCCTGGCCTCCGCGCTGCGATAGCGCTTGACGACTTCCGCACCGGCCGGCGTCAGGTGCGTGCCGCCGCCGCGCGTGCCGCCCGCCTCGGCGGTCACGACGGGAACCTGGAAACACCGGTTCATCGTGTCGACGAGAAGCCACGCGCGTCGGTACGACATCCCGAGCGCTTTCGCCGCGGCGGTGATCGATCCCGTGCTGCCGATTGCCTCGAGCAGGTCGACCTTGCCGGGACCGATCGCGATGTCGTCACCCGCGGTGATGCGCAGGCGAAACTGGATCTGTGGCGCGGCGCGGGGCATGACACCGGCGAGAATAGCGCATGCCCGCGAGCGGCCGAACCTGCGGGCTTGTCCGGAGGCTCTTCCAGCCTTATGTTGGGGAGATCAATCCATGAGCGGGAGAGCGCCGATGAAACGCATCGCAGCCATCCACAAGAGTCCGCAGGGGCATTGGGTCGGGGACGGATTCCCCGTACGGAGCCTGTTCTCGTATCACGCGCAGGGCGCGCAGTTCAGCCCGTTCCTGCTGCTCGACTACGCCGGCCCGGCGGAATTTGCGCCGGCCGAGCGGCCGCGCGGCGTCGGCGAGCATCCGCACCGCGGCTTCGAAACGGTGACCATCGTCTATCAGGGCGAAGTCGAGCATCGCGACTCCGCCGGCAACGGCGGCAGGATCGGTCCGGGCGACGTGCAATGGATGACGGCGGCCGGCGGCCTGATGCACGAGGAATTCCACTCGCACGAGTTCACGCGCAAGGGCGGCACGATGGAAATGGCGCAGCTGTGGGTGAACCTGCCGGCCAAAGACAAGATGTCGCGGCCGCATTACCAGCCGATCGTCGCCGCGGACATTCCCGACGTCGAGCTGCCCGACCACGCGGGACGCGTGCGCGTCATTGCCGGCGCGTTCGACGGACACGCGCGGGCCGGCTACGACGTTCACCGACATCAACGTGTGGGACGTCCGGCTCCACGCCGGCCATTCCGCAACGCTGCAGCTTCCCGAGGGACACACGGCCGCCATCGCGCTGTTGCGCGGCGCGCTGAACGTCAACGGCGCGCACGACGTCGGCGAGGCGCAGGTCGTGCAGTTCGATCGCGACGGCGCCGACGTGCGTCTTGCGGCGAGCGCCGACGCGACATTCCTCGTGCTGACCGGCGAGCCGATCGACGAGCCGATCGCCGGCTACGGTCCGTTCGTGATGAACACGCGCGAGGAAATCATGACGGCGGTGAAGGACCTGCAGGAAGGGCGATTCGGGCGGCTCGCGGCGTGAGCGGTCGGCGACAGGCGCCGAAATCGGCAAACCGCTCCGGTATTTGGCAGCGGCCAAGACGCGTCCCCGCGCTCGAAGGCCGCAAACGCCCGCCTGCGGAGTGCCCGGCGCGACCGCGAGTCGTCAACGCCCGCGCTCTTGGGTCGCGCCACCCGCGACGGCGGGCGCGTCCTACTCGCGCTCGCCGCGCCTTGGCCGCTGCCTGTCGATACATCGTGCGGATTCGACGCAACCGCGCGACGGGAGCGCGTCTCTTGGCCGCTGCCCTGCTCAAACACTGGAGTCCGCCGCTACGACCGTCGGTCGCTGCCAATGCTGGATGGCTGCTGTGCGGCCTTACTCCCCCGCGCGCGTCGGCAACGCCTTCAGCAGCGGCGCGATGATGTCCATCGGCAGCGGGAAGACGATCGTCGAATTCTTGTCGGCGGCGATGACCGTCAGCGTCTCCAGGTAGCGCAGCTGGATCGCCAGCGGCGCCTGCGCAAGCACCTGCGCCGCCTCGAAGAGCTTCTGCGCCGCCTGCATCTCGCCTTCGGCGTGGATGACCTTCGCGCGCCGCTCGCGCTCGGCCTCCGCCTGGCGGGCGATCGCGCGGATCATCGTCTCATTGATGTCGACGTGCTTGATCTCGACGTTGGCGACCTTGATGCCCCAGGACAGCGTCTGCACGTCGAGCGTCTGCTGGATGTCGATGTTGAGCTTCTCGCGCTGCGACAGCATTTCGTCGAGATCGTGCTTGCCGAGCACCGAGCGCAGCGTCGTCTGCGCGAGCTGGCTCGTCGCCATCAGGAAGTTCTCGACCTCGATGATCGCCTTCTGCGGATCGACGACCCGGAAGTAGACGACCGCATTGACCTTGACCGACACGTTGTCGCGCGAGATCACATCCTGGCTCGGCACGTCGAGGACGACGGTGCGCAGCTCGACGCGCACCATCTGCTGGATCCCCGGGACGAGGACCACGAGGCCGGGCCCCTTCACTTTCCAGAAACGGCCGAGCTGGAACACGACGCCGCGCTGGTATTCGCGCAGCACCTTCAGCGACGAAAACGCGACGATTACGAGCAGAAAAATCAGGACCAACGGGCCGAACGCTGTCATGTCGATGCTCCCTCGAATGGCGCGACGCGCGGCAGCAGGCCGTCGACCGCAACGACGCGTATCCTTTGACCGCGAGCAAGCCGCGCGGATGTGCGGACCTGCCACGTTTCGCCGCGGATGTTGGCCCAGCCGGTTTCGCCCGCATCGTCGAGCATCTCGCCGTCGGCGCCCACCAGCGTTCGCGAGCCCGCTGACGATCGGCGCGCGCCGGGCCCGCACGGCCATTCCCGCGACGATCAAGACGAACGCGGCGGTCACGAGCGCAAGCATCGCGATCAATGCGCCCGGAATGCCGAAGCCGGGAACGTCGGTGTCGATCAGCATCACCGCGCCCACGACGAACGCGACGATGCCGCCGATGCCAAGCGACCCGTACGCCGGAACAAACACTTCGGCGACCATGAACGCAATGCCCACGGCGATCAGGGCGAGACCCGCGTAATTCACCGGCAGCAGATGCAGCGCGTAGAGTCCCAGCAGCAACGAGACCGCGCCGATGACGCCAGGAAATACGTAGCCCGGATGACCGAACTCGAAGATCAGTCCATAGATGCCGAGCAGCATCAGGATCATCGCGACGCTCGGATCGGTGATCACCGCGAGCGCGCGAAAATGCCAGTCCGGCTCGAACGGCACCGTGGCCGCACCCGCCAGTTGCAGCACGCGCTCGCCGCCCGCCGTCGACACCTTGCGAGCGTCGAGTTGCCGCAGCAGGTCCTGCTCGTTCGTCGCGACCAGCTCGACGACCTTCTGCTGCAAAGCCTCGGTGGCCGACAGGCTCGCCGCCTCGGTGACGGCCTTCTCGCCCCATTCGGCATTGCGGCCGCGCAATTGCGCGAGGCTGCGGATGTACGCGGCAGCGTCCTGCATCGCCTTGCGCTCGTGCACGTCGGTCGGCGCCATCTTCTTGGCATCGGTGTCCGCTGGCTCCGCGGCCGGCGCCATTCCGATCGCCACCGGCGACGCGGCACCGAGGTTGGTCCCGGGCGCCATCGCGGCGACGTGGCATGCATACAGGATGAAGGTTCCGGCGCTTGCCGCCCGCGCGCCCGAGGGCGCGACGTAGGCCGCGACCGGCACCGGCGACGCGAGAATGTCCTGCACGATCCGGCGCATCGACGTGTCGAGGCCGCCCGGCGTGTCGAGCGTCAGCACGACCAGTTGCGCGTTATCGCGCGCTGCGTGTGCCAATCCGCGCTGGACGTACTCGGCCGCCGCCGGGCCGATAACTCCGGTAACCGTCAGGCTGAAGACGGGCGCGGGCGCCGCGAGCGATCGCGCGGTGGCGAACAGGAGAGCGAGAATGGACAGGGTTCGCGCGGCGCGCATGGCGGATCTCTGGCGCCGCCAAACCGGGCGTCCGTGGGGACGCCGGCCCGAAGCGGCGCATCGATCAGCCATTATCCCCCGCTTTGCGCGGCGGCAACGCCTTGCGCCGCAGCACCGGATGCTCGCCGAACGCCGGTTTCGACGGCGATGCGCTTTCCGCGAGCTTCAAGGCATTTTCCAGCGCCGTCTCCAGTTGGCGGTCGCGCTGCGCGAGCGCGTCCTGCGGCGCGTTGTCCACTTCGATTTCGGGATCGGTGCCGTAGTTCTCGACGCGAACCCGACGTCGGTGAACCAGAACGAATACTCGGGCTGCGTCGTCTCGCTGCCGTCGACGAGCTTGTGGCGCGGACAGATGCCGATGACGCCGCCCCAGGTGCGCGTGCCGACGAGCGGGCCGATCTTCATCAGCTTGAAGCAGTGCGAGAAGATGTCGCCGTCCGAGCCCGCATGCTCGTTGGTCAGCGCGACGACCGGACCCGCGCGGCGATTCGATCGGATAGGGCTCGGGCTGCCCCCAGCGCGTCAGGTCGTAGCCGATGCGCCGGCGCGCGACCTTCTCGAGCAGCAGCTGCGACACGTGGCCGCCGCGGTTGTAGCGGACGTCGACGATCAGCGCGTCGCGGTCGCACTCGGCGCCGAAATAGCGGTGGAACTCGGCGAAGCCGGCCGACATCATGTCCGGCAGGTGCAGGTAGCCGACGCGGCCCTTCGATTGCTCGTGGACCCAGTTGCGGTTGCGCTCGACCCATTCGCGATAGCGCGCGGGCGCTTCGTCGGCGAGCGTCGTCACGACACGTCGCGAGCGCGCGTGTCGCCGTGCGGCGCCCGCCGATGATCGCACCGGCTTCGGGCGGCGGTCCCGCGCCAGCGTCAGTTCGACCTTGGCGTTCGCCTGGTGGACGAGCAGCGCCTGCGGCGGACGCTCGCGCGACACCGGCTGGCCGTTGACCGCGACGATCCGCTCGCCGCGCTTCGCCTGCACGCCGATCGCGTTGAGCGGCGAATCGGCGCCGGCATCCCAGGGATCGCCCTTCGACGATGCGCGCGATGTCGTAGCTCTTGCCATCGTCGGCAAGCACGCAGCTCGGCCGCGAGGTGGCCCGAGCGCGACCGGCGGCGGCTTGCGATGATCGCCGCCCATTTCGTAGGCGTGCGACGTGCCGAGCTCGCCTTGCGTCTCCCAGATCAGGTCGGACAATTCGCTGCGCGTCGCGATGCGCTCGAGCAGCGGCTCGTAGCGGCGATAGACCGCTTCCCAGTCGATGCCCGACATGTCGGGCACCCAGAACTGGTCGCGCTGCAGGCGCCAGACCTCGCGCAGCATCTGGCGCCATTCGCGGCGCGGATCGACCGACAACCGCACGCGCCCGAGGTCGATCCAGCCGCTCTTGCGCGACGGCTCGTCGCCGGCTCCCGACGGGACCGCTCGCGCGGATCGCGCTTGCGGTCGGCGCCGAATCGCGCGCAGCCGCTTGCCTTCGCGCAGCACGAGCGTCACGTGGTCGTCCGGCGACGGCGATGTAATCGGCCTTGTCGACCAGCGTCTCGGCTTTCATCGTCTTGAAATCGAAGATCTCCAGCCGGCCGGGCAAGTCCTTGTGGCCGCCGCGTCCGTGCGCGCCGGCGACCGGCATCAGCGTCCACACGACCTTGTCGCCGGCGACGCCCGCGATCTGGCCGAAGCGTCCTTCGGGCACCGGGAACGCGGCGACGCGCCGCACGATGCCGTCGAGGTCGACGCGCAACGCGGCCGGCTTGTCATCGGCGTCCTTGTGCGATGCCTTCGCGTCATCGTCCTTCATCCCCTTCGGCTCCGGCTCGAACGGCGGGCGCTGATCCGCCTGCAGCGCGATCAGGTAGGGCCGCGCCGCGCGCGGAAAACTCAATTCGAACTGCACGTTGTCGTAGACGGGATCGAACGTGCGCAGCGACAGGAAGTACAGGTACTTGCCGTCGCGATCGAATGCCGGGCTGTAGTCGCGGAATTCGGGCTGCGTGACGAGCGTGCTGCGCTGGCTCGCGACGTCGAACAGCTTGATCGCCGAATGCCGCGCGCTGGTCCAGAACGTGTACGCGAGCCATGCGCCGTCGGGCGACCACGCGAGGTCTTCCGAGCGGCCGTAATCGCTGCGATCGACGACCTTGAACGTCTTCGCCTCGACGTCGGCGAAGAGCACCTCGTGGCGGTGATTGGTGAGCGCAATCCGCCGGCCCGAGGGCGCCGCGCGCATCGCGATCACGCGCCCGATGTCCCACGGCAGCGTCGTCGTTGCGCCATTCTCGATGACGACCAGGCGCTCTTCGCTCGATTCGTCGCTGACGGCAACGAGCGTCTTGCCGTCGGCAAGCCATTGGCCGCAGCGGTAGCGCACGCCATCCGGAATGCCGTGCTGCCTCACCGCGCCTTCCCACAACGCGAACGTGAACAGCTTGCCGCGCGCTTCGATCGCGAGGCTGTGACCCGCCGGATGGATTTCGAATCCCTGCAGGTGCTCCGGCGCACTGACGAACCGGCGCGCCGCCTGCGTCCGATGCGACGGCACGTCGATCGGCAGCCTGGTCGTCGTCGCGCGCGCCGGGTCGAACAGCCAGACGTCGGCGCCGCATTGGTAGACGATGCGCTTGCCGTCGGTCTGCGCGTTGCGCGCATAGAAAGCGTCGTGATCGGTATGCCGCCGGCGATCCGACCCGTCCGGCCGGCACGAGTAGAGATTGCCGACGCCCTCGGCGTCGGACAGGTACCAGATTCGGCTACCGATCCACATCGGGCTCGTGATGTTGCCGGCGAGCTCCGTCATCCGCCGAAAGTTGCCGTCGCCCTCCGCATCGACCCACAGGTGATCCGGCCGTGCCGCCGCGATATCGCTTCCAGCGCGCGGGATCGGACGTGTTGCGCCCGATGACCCTGGCGTTGCCCGGACCGAACGACAGGTGATTCACCTGCCCGAGCGGCATGATCTCGGGCGTCCCGCCGTCGATCGGCAGCGCGAACGCGCGGTAATTGCGGAAGAACGGCTGCCCGTAGGTCGAGACGAACAGGATGCGGCCGTCGGGCGTGAAGCCGCGCACCATCACGTCCGGGCCCAGCCACGTCATCCGCCGCGCGAGGCCGCCTTCGGCCGACATCAGGTAGACCTCGGGATGCTGCTCGTCGCGGCTGACGAACGCGATCCAGCGTCCGTCGGGCGAGAGCGCCGGCGTCGAAGGCTCGCCGAGTCCCGCCGTCAGCCGGCGCGCGATGCCGCCGCTCGCGCCGACCGACCACAGATCGTCGTCGCAGACGAAGGCGATCGTGTCGCCCTGCAGCGTCGGGTGCCGGAGATAACCGGGATTTGCCATGAAGACGCCTTCCAATTCGGGGTCGTAATTTTGACGCATTCCGGTGCAGGCGACGAAAATACCCGCAAGGTGAATATTCGCGTCGATGCCGGGCATCCGGCTTGCCCGCGCGCCTTAAGGCTTCTTCGGCTCGACGTCGACGTAGATCCAGTCGGCGAGCAGCACCGGATGCGCCTTGTAGCCGATCACGCGCGGCTGCACCAGCGTGTTCTGGTAGATCGCCGTGCCGAGGCGCCAGGGCGCGTCCGTTTCGAACTGGCGGTCCATCTGCTCGAACAGCGTATCGCGATCCGGAGAGTCGGGCATGAGCCGCGATTTCTCGTACAGCGCATCGAACGTCGGCGACTTGTAGCACGCGACGTTGCTCTGGTTGATGTTGCCGCCATAGAGCAGCTGCATGAAATTGTCGCCGTCGGGGTAGTCGGCGATCCACCCATAGCTCCACATCTGATACTTGCACCCGATCGCTTCTCGAATCTGATCGCTGTACTTGCCCTTCTCGATCGTCATCCGGATGTGAATCGATTCGAGCGCCTTCTTCCACAGCTCGTCGAATTCGCGCGCGATGGCCGTCGTCTGGCTCGAATAGGTCAGCGTGAGCGGCTTGCCGCTCGGCAGGCGGCGATAGCCATCGCTCCCTTGCTTGTATCCGAGACGGTCCAGCAGCTCGTTGGCTGCCTCGGGATCGTGGCGAATCCCGGTGCGATATTTCGACCGGTACCCGGCGACGCCCGGCGGAATTATCATCTGCAACGCCGCCGCCTGTCCCTTGCGGATCACGTCGATCTCCGCGTCGGTGTCGTACGCCATCACGATCGCGCGCCGCAGCGCGAGCCTGTCCCTCGCAAATCCGCCGATGACCGGATCGCGCATGTTGAAGGCCGTGTAGTTGATCGCCGGCAACAGGATGCGCGACAGGTAAACACCCTTCTTCGCGAGGTCCGGCGCGAGTTTGCCTCCGGGAAGCGCGACCGGAGCGAACGTGCTCGGCAGGTTCAGCAGATCGAGCTCGCCCTTCTGAAAGGCGAGCCAACTCGACTGCGGTTCCTCCATGACGCTGATCTCGACGACGCCAACCTGCGGCAGCTTCTTGCCGCGCATGCGCGCCGCGATCGTCTTGTCCTCGGGGTCGTCGCCGGGCGTGAAATTCCAGGTGACCTCGCGAAACCCGGGGTTCGCTTCCAGGATCATCTTCGAGGCCGGAACCCATTTCTTCAGCACGAACGGGCCGGTCCCGACCGGATGCGCGGCGACATCGCCGGGATACGCATCGACGACTTCGCGCGCGACGGCCGCCAGCGCCGGCAACGCGAGGACCTGCGGGAATGTGTAGTCGCTGTGCGTAAGCGTAATGCGCAGCGTGTAGCGATCGGGCGTCTCGAGTCCCGCCACCGGCGCGTCGTAGTCGAGGCGATCCTCGCGCCGCTTCGCCTTGGCCACCAGGTCGTCGAGTCCGGCGATCTTGCCGGCGACGTAGAACGCATTCGGGGATCGATTGCGCGGGTCGACCAGTCGCTTGATCGAATAGACGTAGTCGGCGGCGATCAGTTCGCGCCGCTTCCCCTTGAATGCCGGATCGGCCGCAAAGTAGATGCCCTTTTTCAGCTTGAACGTGAATCGCTTGCCGCCTTGCGCGACGTCGGGCAGCGCGTCGGCGGTCAGTGGCGCGAGCCTGACGGGCCGCGCCATGTAGTCGAACGTCAGCAGCGGCTCCATGATCGCGGCGATCACTGCGCCGGAGTAGATCTCGCTCGCCAGCGCCGGATCGAATCCGGTCTCGGCGATGGGCAGTGACACGCGCAACACCTTCGCCGGGTCGGCGGCCGCGACAGGCGCGCTGCCTGCGATGATCGCCACCGCAAGCGCGCCGATCGCCGCGCGTCTGATTCGCATCGTCATCGCATCTCTTGGCTGGTCGGACGGATCGTCGCGATGTGCTCCGCCGGGGTTGTCAGTTGGCGCCGCCGCTCGCCGGCGCGCCTTCCGCAGTTTGGAATGCCGCGCATCGCTGCGTCAATCTTCAGGCGTATGCTTTCGCCACGTCGGCACCAGGGCGTGGACGCATGGGTCACAGGTTACGCGAGTCGCTGCTCGGCAAACCGCTCGACCCGTTCAGCGGCGACACGCGCAAGCACGTTGCGCTGGTCGCCTTTCTCGCATGGATCGGATTGGGCGCGGACGGGTTGTCGTCCGCCTGCTACGGCCCCGAGGAAGCGTTTCTCGCGCTGGGCACGCACACGCCGCTCAGCCTCTATCTCGCGGCGATGACCGCGATCACCGTGTTCGTGATCGCGGTCGCCTACAACCAGGTGATCGAGCTGTTCCCGTCGGGTGGCGGCGGCTACAAGGTCGCGACGCGCCTGCTGGGCGCTCACGCCGGCCTGGTTTCCGGCAGCGCGCTCGTCGTCGACTACGTGCTGACGATCGCGATCTCGGTCGCGAGCGGCGTCGACGCGCTCTTTTCGCTGCTGCCGCCGTCGATCGGCGCGTTCAAGCTCGGCCTCGAGGTTGCGCTTACGGTGCTGCTGCTGTACCTGAACCTGCGCGGCATGAAGGAATCGATCCGATTCCTGCTCCCGATCTTCATCGGCTTCGTCGTCACGCACACGCTGCTGATCGGCTATGGCGTCCTTGCGCACGGCGATCGCCTGCCGTCGATGCTCGGCCAGACGATCGCGGAATCCCACCAGCTGGGGCACGACCTCGGATGGGTCGCGGTCGCCGCGCTGCTGCTGCGCGCCTATTCGCTGGGCGGCGGGACGTACACCGGCATCGAGGCCGTGTCGAACAACGTGCAGTCGCTGGTCGAGCCGCGCGTGCGCACCGGCAAGTGGACGATGTTCTACATGGCGCTCTCGCTCGCGTTCACCGCGGCGGGCATCATCGTTCTCTATCTGCTGTGGGACGCGCACCACGTCGACGGCAAGACGCTCAACGCCGTCACGTTCGAATCGATCATCGCGAGCATCGGCTTTGGCAACGCCGCGATCGATCGCGGCGCCCTGGTCGTCGTATTGGCGCTGGAAGCGGGGCTGCTGCTGGTCGCCGCCAACACAGGCTTTCTGGGCGGGCCGGCAGTGCTGGCGAACATGGCGGTCGATTCGTGGATGCCGCACCAGTTCCGGAACCTGTCGAGCCGGCTGGTCACGCAGAACGGCGTGATCCTGATGGCGGGTGCCGCGATCGTCGTCCTGCTGATCACCGGCGGCAGCGTATCGGTCCTCGTCGTCCTCTACAGCATCAACGTTTTCCTGACGTTCACGCTGTCGCTCCTGGGGCTCGTCCGCTATTGGTGGCTGCATCGCGGCGAAGGCAACTGGCTCGCGCGCCTTGGTCTGTCGCTGCTGGGCCTCGTCGTATGCGGCAGCATTCTCGTCGTCACGACCGTCGAGAAATTCGCCGAAGGCGGCTGGATCACGTTGATCATCACCGGACTCGTGATCGCGATCGGGTTCTCGATCAGGCGCCATTACGCGACCGTTGCGGCCGACGTGTACCGCGCGGAGAAGGCCTATCCGGCACCCTCGGGGCATGTCGAAGCGAAGCCGAAGCTCATTCCGGACCGGCCCACGGCGGCATTCATCGTCGGCAGGAATCGCTGCGGACTGATCCATGCGTCGCGGACCGTCGTCGGCATGTGGCCCGGGTTCTACAGGAACTTCCTCGTCGTCAGCGCGCAGCCGGTCGACGTGCGCAGCTACGGCGGCGACCAGGCCCTCGAAGCGCTCAAGGCCGAGCGGCTGCGTGACATGGAGTTCTACATGGATCTCGCCCGCCGCAACGGAATGGCGTCGAAGTACTACCTGGGCTTCGGTGTCGACGGCATCGAGGAAATGGTCAAGCTGTGCCGGCAGGCGCGCGAGGAATTCCCGAACATCGTGTTCTTCGCCTCCAAGCTCGTCTTCGTGCACGAGAGCTGGATCACGCGCATCCTGCACAACCAGATCGTCTACGCGATGCAGCGACGCCTGCAGGCCGAGAACATGCAGATGGTCATCCTGCCGATGCAGGCGCCGGGATGACGGCGCTCGCGACAGGACCGCGGGGTACGCTGCGTCATTCGGACAGCCGGTGAGGTGAATGGGACAGCGCGTCGCAATCGTCGGAGCCGGGGTCGTCGGACTCTCCTGCGCAAGTTACCTGCAGATGCAGGGTCATGACGTCACGCTGATCGACCCGCTGCCGCCCGGCGAGCACTGTTCGTACGGCAACGCGGGCTGCTTCAGCCGCGCATCGTGCGTGCCGCTGGGTCTGCCGGGCACCTGGAAGAAAGTGCCCGGGTGGCTGATGGATCCGCAGGGACCGCTGTTCATTCCGCTGCGTTATGCAGCGACGATCGCGCCGTGGCTCTGGCGCTTCCAGCGATCCACATCGGTGACCCGCGTGAACCGGATCGCCGATGCGCTGCACGCGCTCCTCACCGTCACGCTCGACAAATGGCGGCCGCTGGCCGCGCGCGCCGGCGTCCCGGAATTGATCGTGCAGCGGGGCTACGCGTTTGCGTACGAGAGCGCCGCGGGGTTCGCCGGCGATTCGCTCGGCCGCGAGCTGCGGCGTGCGCATGGCGTCCAGCTCGACGTGCTCACCGGTGATGCGATCCGCGAATTCGATCCGGCGCTGTCGCCGCGGGTGACGCATCTCGTCGTATTGCCGGAGCAGGGCCATTGCCCCAATCCGCTGCGCCTGTCGCGGGCGCTTGCCGAGCGCCTGCGGGCCGGAGGCGCGCGGTTCGTGCGTCAAGCGGCCAGCGGCTTCGAGAAGGCTGACGATCGCGTGACGCGCGTCCTGACCGACGATGAGCCGGTCGAAGCGGATGCGGTGGTCATCGCCGCCGGTGCGCATTCCAACGCATTGTCGTCGCAACTCGGCAGCAGCGTTCCGCTGGAATCCGAGCGCGGCTATCACGTGATGCTCGAATCGCCGAACCCGATGCCGCGCGTGCCGATCGCCTCCGGCGAAGGCAAGTATTTCGCGACGCCGATGGAAGGCGGGCTGCGCATCGCGGGTACGGTGGAGCTCGCGGGGATCAAGGCGCCGCCGAATTTCGACCGGGCGGATGCGCTGCTCGTCAAGGCCAAACGGCTGTTCCCCGATTTGCAGCATGGGAAAGTGGAGCGCTGGATGGGCCATCGTCCGTCGCTGCCCGATTCGATGCCGGTGATCGGGCGCTCGCCTCGCATGCGCAACGTCTATTTCGCGTTCGGTCACGGTCATGTGGGACTGACCGGCGCCGCTCCGACCGGTGAGATCGTCGCCGATCTCGTCGCGGGACGGCGGCCCTACATGGATATCGCGCCGTTTGCGGCGGAGCGGTTCCGAGCGGACGCAAGCCGGTGAGCGAAGACGCAGCGGGACAAGCGCCGATCCGCGCGGCCATGGTCGACGACGTGCGCGCGCGGGTGGACGAGCTCTATCGCAACGAATCGCGCCGCGTGTTCGCCACGCTGGTCCGTCTGCTCGGCGGTTTCGATCTCGCCGAGGAAGCGTTGCACGACGCCTTCCGCGCCGCGCTCGAGCAATGGCCGCGCGACGGCGTGCCGGCGAATCCGCGCGCATGGCTCGTATCGGCCGGCCGGTTCAAGGCGATCGACGCGATACGCCGGGGCGCGCGTTTCGATGCGCTCGACGATGTGGCCGAGCAGGTCGATGCGATCGCCGACGACGCGCCGCCATCGGACGACGAAAGCATCGAGGACGACCGGCTGCGCCTGATCTTCACCTGCTGCCATCCCGCGCTGTCGCCGGACGCGCAGGTGGCGCTCACGCTGCGCGAAGTCTGCGGACTCACGACCGAGGAGATCGCGCAGGCGTTCCTGAGCGCGGCACCCACGCTGGCGCAACGCATCGTGCGCGCCAAGACGAAGATCCGCGACGCACGGATCCCGTACGAGGTGCCCACACCCGCCGAATTGCCGCCGCGCCTCGACAGCGTGCTGCGCGTCGTCTACCTGGCATTCAACGAGGGCTACTCGGCATCCACCGGGCAATCGCTGACGCGCGTCGACCTTTCCGGCGAGGCGATCCGTCTCGGACGGCTGCTGGTCGAATTGCTGCCGCAGCCCGAGGCGATCGGCTTGCTGGCGCTGATGCTGCTGCAGGAATCGCGGCGCGCGGCGCGGGCGACGCCCACCGGCGAGTTGGTGCTGCTCGACGATCAGGACCGCTCGCGCTGGAATCGCGACCAGATCACCGAAGGTTCCGCGCTGGTCACGCAAGCGCTCGCATCGCGTGGGTTCGGTCCGTACACGCTCCAGGCGGCGATCGCAGCGGTGCATGCGCAGGCCGCCCGCGCGCAGGACACGGACTGGGGCGAGATCGTCGGGCTCTACGACGTCTTGCTGCGCATCGATCCGTCGCCCGTGATCGAGCTGAATCGTGCGGTGGCGGTCGCGATGCGCGACGGGCCCGGCGCCGGCCTGGCGCTCATCGACACGATCCTCGCGCGCGGCGATCTCGATGACTATCACCTGGCGCACGCCGCGCACGCGGACCTGTGCCGGCGGCTCGGCAAATCCTCGCAAGCGCGCGCTTCCTACGAGCGCGCGCTCGCGCTCGCCCGGCAGGCACCGGAGCGGCGGTTTCTCGAACGACGTTTGGCCGAGCTCCGCGACTGACCCGGGATCCCGGCCATCGCGCCTTGGCCAACCGGCGAATCGAGCACGGCCGTCCGCCGGCCCCTGGTTCGCGTTTTTGTTTGGGCGGGCCGTCCCAATGTCGATTTCGCGCCGGTCCGTTCGACTAAGCAGTGAAAGGAGACGTCGATGTCTCGCACATTCACTGCAATCGCGGCGCTGCTGCGTCGATTCGGGCAGCAGTTCGGCCCGTACCTGATGCTGGAAATCCTCCTGCCGGGCGGAACGCTGCTGGCCCTGCTGCTCTTCCTGTACCAGCGCAGGAAGGCGAACGCGTGACGCGCGGGCCCGGCGTGATTCGCGTTGGACGGCGTCTCGGCGCCTCGTCGAAGTGCGCGTTCGACGCCTGGCTTGATCCCGATTTGGCGCGCGGCTGGCTGTTCGCGACCGCGACGCGCCCGCTTGCGCGCGTCGACATCGATGCGCGCGTCGGCGGGGCATTCCGCCTCGTGGAACGGCCCTACGGCGAGAACATCGAGCACGCGGGCGCATACCTCGAGATCCTCCCGCATCGACGGCTCGTTTTCACGCTGTCGGTCGAACGATTCCCGCGGCTAGTCACGCGCGTGATCGTGGAAATCGCGCCACTGGACGCGCAGTGCGCGCTGACGCTGACCCACGAAGGCGTCCCGCCCGATTGCCTGAAGTGCACCAAAGCGCGCTGGACCGGGATTCTCTACGGGCTGGGCGCGACGCTCGACTCGCGCACCGGAGAGGGCAACCTGCCCCGGCCGCGATCGGAAAACCAGAACCCGTCCACGACCTTGCGGAGCACGCGATGAAATACGTATTGTTCTGCTGTACCGATGAAAAGACGCTGGGCGCCATGTCCCGCAGCGAGTGGGAGACGCTCGTCGGTGATACCCGGGCGTACCTCGGCGAGCTGCGGAAGAGCGGCCATTACGTTGCGGCGGAGGCCCTCGAATCGGTCGAGACGTCGACGACCGTGCGCGTCCGAAACGGAAAGCGGTCGACGACCGACGGACCGTTCGCCGAGACGAAGGAGCAGA
This sequence comes from uncultured Pseudomonadota bacterium, assembly GCA_963718905.1. Taxonomy (GTDB): domain Bacteria; phylum Pseudomonadota; class Gammaproteobacteria; order Burkholderiales; family Casimicrobiaceae; genus VBCG01. Next base: position 169,334 of record CAVRAF010000008.1, on the reverse strand, counting down.
TCGGCGGGTTCTTCGTCATCGACGCCCGCGACCTCGACGACGCGATCCACGTCGCCGCCGGGTTTCCATCGGCAAAGCATGGCAGCATCGAGGTGCGGCCGATCAGGGATCTGGGTCCCTGACGTTCAATCACGCACGGAGCGAGCGATGAAGTACTTGTGTCTGATCTACTACGACGAGAAGCAGGAGGATGCGATGTCGCGCAGCGAATGGGGCGCGCTCACGGACGAATGCCTGGCCTATGGCGCACGCATCCGGAGCAGCGGCCACTTGCTGGGCGGCGAATCGCTCAAACACTCGCGCGCGACGACGACCCTGCAGCTTCGCAACGGCAAGCTGTCGACGACCGATGGCCCGTTCGCGGAAACCAAGGAGCAGCTCGCCGGGTTCTACCTGATCGAGGCCCGCGATCTCAACGACGCGATCCAGGTCGCCTCGAAGATCCCGCCGTTACGGCTGGGTCGCGTCGAAGTGCGGCCGATTCGCGACATCAGCGACAGTGACCGGGGCCGGCCAATGCCGTAGTTCCGTTCGTTGCGGCGCGCACGATACCGCCGTCCTCGGCGATACCGTGCGCAGGCAACGCTACGCCTCCGCGATGACCATCCACGACACCCCGAAGCGGTCGGCCACCATGCCGAAGCTCGAGGCGAAGAAGGTCTTGGTCAGCGGCATCTGCACCTGCCCGCCTTTCGAAAGGCCGGCGAAGAGCCGCTGCGCCTCGGCGTCGTTGGCCGCCGTGATCGACAGCGAAAAACCCTCGAAGCTGGTCTTCCCCGTGCACTGACCATCGGAGGCCATCACCTGCGTATCGCCGACCTTGAAGCTCGCGTGCATCACCTTGTTCTCGGAACCGGGCGGCACCATGCCGGGCTGCGGCGGCTCGGGGCTGTCCTTGTAGCGCATGAGCATCGCGACTTCCGCGCCGATCGCGCCTTTGTAGAACTCGACGGCTTCTTCGCAGCGACCATTGAAAAACAGATACGGCTGGACTTGCATGGCATCTCCTTGATGTCGCTTATTCGTTGGACTACCGCTTCGCGGCCATCTGCGCGCGCAGACGCTCTTCCTGCTCCCGCAGCTCGGGCGTGAACTCCGCACCGAAGTCCTCGGCTTCGAACACCTGGCGAATTTCGATCTCGGACTCTTCGCCGGGCATCGGATCCGGGCAGCGCCTGACCCATTCGATCGCCTCCTCCTTCGACTTCACCTGCCACAGCCAGAAGCCGGCGACCAGTTCCTTCGTCTCGGTGAAGGGCCCGTCGATCACGGTTCGCTTTCCGCCCGAAAACTTGACGCGCGCGCCCTTCGAGCTCGGGTGCAGCCCCTCGCCCGCGAGCATCACGCCGGCCTTCACGAGCTCCTCGTTGAATTTGCCCATCTCGGCAAGAAGTTTTTCGCTCGGCATCGCGCCGGCCTCGCTGTTCCTGGTCGCCTTGACAATCACCATGAATCGCATCGTCGTCTCTCCAATGGGTTCGGGTTGAAATCGGGAGCCGGGCTTCGCTAGCCCTCGCTCTCCTGGTTAGTCGAACGGCAAGCGGCGGGATCGACAGGTTGGGTTGCTTTTTTTGGCCGGAGTTGCGGCGCCGGACGATTTGTAAGCCTTACCTTTTCCGCAGAGCGTCGGTCGCCTCCTTCAGAACGGCTGCAACGCGCTGCAATTCTTCCACCGAAGGCGACGCATTGAGCTTCGCGATCAGCGCCGCCCGCAATTCGCGCCGGGCTTTGTCGACGGCCGCATGAACGACGTCCCCTTCACCGGTGCCCTCAACGGTCGCAAAGACCTGGCGCACGCGATCCATCGTGTTGCCGACACTGGCGAGTTGCGCAAGCACGGCGTCGACGAAGGAACGGTTTTCGGCCAGTCGCGCGCGGCCCGCATCGGTAATCCGGTAGAGCTTCTTGCTGCCTTCGGCCTCGACGGTCGCGTACCCGACCTCCTCCAGATAAGTGAGCGCGGGATAGACCATCCCCGGACTCGGTGAATAGAACCCTTTCGAGGTCTCCTCGAGCGCCTTGATGATTTCGTAGCCATAGCGGGGCTGCTCGTCGAGCAGCGCGAGGATGATGAGCTGGAGCTCGCCGGAGCCGAGCTTTCGTCCCCCGAAGAAACCGCGCCCGCCGAGTCCGGCGCCCTGGCCGAAGCCGCGTGCGTGGTGTCCGAAGTGGCTTCCATGCGCGCGCCGGGCGCAGCCGTGATAACCGAAAAATGCATGCATCGCCGTCTCCTATAACATTTAAAGATGCATCGCAGAATATATCTTACGATAACAAGATGTCAATAGACGATACTGCGTCTCGTGCGTCATCGGCCTTCGGGATAGTCCGCATCCCGCGACACGCTTTCCCACTCATCCAGTGCGCCCGTCAGCCGGGACAGCTTGTCGCGTACGCGCCCGAGCGCATTGCTGCCCAGTATCAGGTGCAGCGGCGGATCGGGCGACTCGACGACGCGGATGATCGCGTCGGCGGCACGCAACGGATCGCCGGGCTGCTTGCCGCTGCTGCCGGCCACCTGCCGCCGGCGCGCACCTGCCACCGCGGCGTACGCGGCGATGGGATGCCGCGCCTGCCGTAGCGAGCGGCCCGCCCAATCCGTCCGAAACGGGCCGGGCTCGACGGCCGTCACGCGGATGCCGAGTCCTTCGACTTCCTTCGCCAGCGCTTCGGTCAGTCCCTCGACGGCGAACTTGGTCGCGTTGTAATACGACGAGCCGGGATTGCCGATCAGGCCGCCGACCGAAGAAATGTTCACGACGTGCCCGCGGCCCCGCGCGCGCATGCCGGGAAGGACCCGGCGCAGCAGGGACGCGAGCGCGAAGAAGTTGGTCTCGAACATCGCGCGTATCTCATCCTCGTCGCCCTCCTCGACCGCCGCCAGGTATCCGTACCCCGCGTTGTTGACCAGCACATCGATGGCGCCGAACTTCTTTTCGGTCATCGCGACCGCGTCGTCTCGCTGCCGCGCGTCGGTCACATCGAGCGCCAGCGGCAACGCGCGATTTCCATGTTGGCTGCAGATGTCGGCGATCGAATCCGCCCGGCGCGCGGTGACCGCGCAACGGTAACCATCCCCCAGCACGCGCTCGGCGAGTGCGCGGCCAAGTCCCGTCGAGCAGCCGGTGATGAGCCACACTTTCGTATCGGTGGAAGTTATCGTCATGAAAGCCTTTCTCCTTGGCAATCCGCCGTCAAGCGATCCCGCGAGCTACACGAACAGCTTGTAGTGGGCGACGAGCTCGCGGGTCAGTCCGACCAGCGCTTTGAGCCCCGGCCCGAATTCGCTGATCTGATAACAGATCGACACGCGGTGCGCCGGCACTTTCGGCAGCACGCGAACGAGCTTGACCGATCGCTTGGCGAGCTCGTCCTGCATCACGCGCACCGGAAGAATGCCGATGGCCGTTCCGTGCAGGACCGTGAGCATTGTCGCCGAGATGCTGTTGCACGTGCTGACACGCATCGGGCGGGCCCCTGCATCGGCGAACCAGCGGGTCACCGTCGCATGCAGTCGCGCAGGCATCGGTGGAACCATCAGGTGGTGCTGGCGCAGATCCGTCGGCGACAAGACCCGCCGCGGGAGATGGAACGCGATGCTCGTGAACCACCCGAACTCGTTCTTGCCGAGCGGCTCCTGCCGGACATGTTTCGCGACGTCCGGTTCGGACACGACCGCGATGTCGAGCTCCTGGTCGTTGAGCTTCCGGCTCACGACGCCGGTGTCGCCGACGAATACCGAAGTCCGGATCGCGGGATAGCGCTGCTCGAGGCGGCGCAGGAGCTCGGGGAGACAAACGAGCGCGAACGTCTCGTTGACGCCGAGGCGCAGCATGCCCTTCAGAGGATCGCGCGTGCTGAAGCGCTCGACCATTTCACCGGTCGCGCCGAGCACCCGGTCGGCGTATTCGACCAGCGCGTGGCCTTCGGCCGTCAGGCTCACGCGTGGGCCGCGGCGCAGGAACAGCGCGGTCTGCAGCGCGCCCTCGAGTTCACGGACGCGCTGCGACACGCTGGGTTGGCTGATCCGAAGATCGCCGGCAGCCGCGCGAAAGCTGCCGAGACGGACGATGCGCTCGAACGCGCGCAGCTGGCTCAACGTGACGTTCATGATAGGCGGCTTCTATCATCGCGAGCCAAAAAAAACAACTTTTCTCGAACATTGCGACCTGCTAACGTGCGCGATCCACCGGTGCCTCGAATAAGTCGCGCGTTCGCACGACGCGGCAGCACCCCGGCCTGCCCCGAGACGTCATGCCGATTCGGGTCGAGGGGGAGTTCGATGCAGTACAGCGCCGCAGCCGTCGCGGTCCCGATTTCCGAGCGCGACTTCGCGCAGCACCCGCAGCCGGTGCCTGCGTGGATCGACCTGCTCGAGCGCGCGATCATCGTCCTGCTGAACGTCGCGCTGGCGGCGGAAGTCGTCCTCGTGTTCACCAACACCCTCGTGCGCACGTTCTTCAACTCCTCGGCGCTGATGGGGGTCGACGAGGCGTCGCCGCTGTTCCTCATCACGCTGGCGTTCATGGGCGGCGCCGTCGCCTACGGCCGCGGACAGTTCATCGCGATCACGCTCCTTGCCGACCGGGCCCCGCGCGCCTTGAACGAGGTCTTCAAGGCCTGCTCCGAATGGATCGTGATCATCGTGTCGCTGCTGATCGGCGGCTATTCGATCCCGCTGATCGTCTCCAACGCCGAGGAACGGACGATCCTCCTCGGCATCAGCTACCTGTGGATGACGCTGCCGATTACCGTCGGTTGTGCGTTGTTCGTCGTCCGCGCGGGCTACGCGCTGTTGCAGCGCCCCTGGCGGGCGCTGGCGGCTGCGAGCGCCGTCGTCTGGCTGGCGGTGCTGCTGTTCCTGGCCGCCACGCCGCTGCTGGCGGCGCATGCGCGGGTGCTCTACGCAATTCTCGCCATGATGTTCGTCGCGCTGATCGCGATGGGCGTGCCGGTCGGCTTCGTGCTGGCCACGATCGGCATCGTGTGCGTCAAGGCCGTGGGGTCGGGTGACCTGATGGGCGTGGTCATGAACGCGCAGCGCGGCGCGGGCGGCTTCATTTTCCTGGCGCTTCCGTTCTTCGTGCTGGCCGGCTACATCATGGATCGCGCCGACGTGGGCGCGCGAATCGTCGAGTTCGTCGCATCGATGATCGGCCACGTGCGCGGCGGGCTGCTGCAGGTGATGGTCGTCGGCGTCTACATCTCGTCCTGCATTTCGGGATCGAAAGCGGCCGACATGGCGACCGTCGGCCTGCCGATGAACCGCAAGCTGGAGGAGCACGGATACGAGCCGGAGGAGCGGGCCGCGATCCTTGCCGCGTCCGCGGCGATGGCCGAGTCCGTTCCGCCCAGCATCGCCCTGATCCTGCTGGGATCGGCGACGGCGATCTCGACCGGCGCGCTGTTCATCGCCGGCGTGCTGCCGGCCGCGACGATCGGCGTGATGCTGATGCTGACGGTGCGGCTACGCGCGACGTATGCCGGTTGGAAGCCCGCGGCCCGCGCGCCGCGCAGCGCGATCGTTCGGACCGGACGCCGCGCGATCATGCCGTTGATGATTCCGGTGATCCTGATCGGCGGCATCGTCGGCGGGGTGGGCACGCCGACGGAAGTCTCGACGTTCGCGGTGATCTACAGCTTCGTGCTCGGGCTCGCGTACCGCAAGATCAATTTCGGCAGCTTCTGGACTTGCCTGACCAGCGCCTCGGTGCTGAACGGCATGATCTTCTACACGGTGAGCGCGGCGACGGTCTTTTCCTGGGCGTTGACGCTCGAAGGCGTCACGACGGCGATCGCCTCGACCATCGCGGGTTTCGGACACGCGGCGTTCCTGCCGGCCGTGACCGTGATCACGATCCTGATGGGCACGATGCTCGAAAGCTTCGTGACCATCGTGATCCTCGCGCCGCTGCTGCTGCCGGTCGCGCAGCAGCTCGGCATCGATCCGCTGCAATATGGAATCGTCATGACCGAGGCATTCGGCATCGGCATCATCCTGCCGCCGATCGGCATCGCGCTCTATGTCGCATGCGCGATCAGCGGCGCCCAGGTGGAACGTGCGAGCAAGCCGCTGCTCTGGTACCTGCCCGTACTGCTCGCCGGACTGGTGCTCGTCATGCTCGTGCCGACGATCACGACGATCCTGCCCAACCTGCTCAACTTCAAGTACTAGGAGACACGCGATGGATGCAAAGCAGCCGATCGATCTTCGCATGACCCCGACGCGCAATGCGACGCGCCGGAACGTGCTGCGCGCCGCGAGCGCCGCAGCGGCGGCCGCGGCGTGCCCGGCACTGCTGTCGTTGCCGGCACGCGCGCAGGCAGGCGTCAAGCACATCCGGTTCGCGCACCCGGCGCCGACGGCACACGGGTGGCACCTCTGGGCCGAGAATTTCAAGAAATCCATCGAAGGCAAGACCGGCGGGAAGATCCAGGTCCAGATCTTTCCCAACGCACAGATGGGCAACGAGCGCGACACCGCGCAGGCGGTGCGCATCGGATCGCTCGAGATGGGCGCGATCGGCGTCGGGCTGATGAACTGGGTCCCCGAAATGTCGATCACCGATGCGCCGTTCCTGTGGAAGAGCCGGGCGCAATCGTATCGGGCCATCGCCGGTCGCCTTCGGCGACGAACTGCGCAAGCGCTCGCTCGACAAGGGCTTCGTGCTGACCGGCTGGACCGACCTGGGCTTTCGCTGCATGACCAACAACAAGCACCCGATCAACAGCGCGAAGGACATGCAGAGCCTGAAGATGCGCGTGCCGAACTCCAAGGCCTACATCGCGATGATGCAGGCGACCGGCGCCTCGACGGTCGCCGTCGACCTGAGCGAGCTCTACCTCGCGCTGCGGCAAGGCGTCGCCGACGGTCAGGACACGCCGCCTTCGGTCGTGAAATCGAACAAGTACTACGAGGTGCAGAAATACGTTTCCAAGACCGACCACATCCTGACGACCGCCTACACGGTGACCAATCCGAAGTTCTTCGACAGCCTCTCGGCGGATGAAAAGAAGGCGTTCGTCGCCGCGTGCAGCGAATCCGACGATTACCTGCGCCAGTACACGCAGAAGGACGAAGCGGAAGCCTATGACTTCCTGAAGGCCCAGGGCATGCAGGTCACCCTGAACGTCGACGTCGAATCGTTCCGCGCCGCGTGCTCGCCGGTGATCGAAAAATTCCCGGACCTGTTCCTGCCGGAGCTCGTCAAGCTCGCGCGGAGCACGCCCGCATGAGCTACAGCCCTGGCGCGCCGAAGAACACGGGAATGCCGATGAGCACACGAAACTTCGTCAAGGAAGCGGCGGCGAGCGGCCAGAGCATCCGCGGAATCCACCTCACCTTCGCCGCGCCGTCGGTGATCGAAGTGCTCGCCGCGGCCGACTTGCAGTTCGTCTACATCGACGGCGAGCACGGGTGCTTCGACTGGCGGGACATCGAGGCGACCTGCATCACCGCCGAACGCCACAACCTCACGCCGATCGCGCGGATCCCCGACCTGTCGAGCGCATCGATCACGCGTTTTCTCGACCGCGGCGTGCGCGGACTCGTCGTGCCGCACGTCGAATCGGTCGACGACGCGCGCCGGGTGATCGATGCGGCCTATTTCGCGCCGCTCGGCAGCCGGTCGTTCGGCGCCGGCCGCCCGGAATACGGCCAGCGCATCGACAGCCGGCCGGCCTACATGCAGGCCTGCAACGCCGCGCTCTCGCTCTGCGTCATGATCGAGAGCCGGCGCGGGCTCGACATCGCGCACGATGTCGCGGCGCTGCCGGGTGTCGATTACCTGAGCTTCGGCATGCTCGATCTCGCGCAATCCCTCGGCCACCCGGGCGATCCGGCACACGCCGGCGTGAAGGCGGCCGTCGGCGAATGCATCGACAACATTCATCGCGCGGGCAAGCGCGTACGCGAGGACTTCATGAACTTCGTCTGGATCAACGATGTGCTGATCGCCGGCGCACGCCAGTTGCTCGACGCAGGCGCAACCCGCTTGCGCAAGGCGACTTCGCGCGGCGTTCCGCTGGCCGCGGGAGGTGGCGCAGATGATTGAGCAGGACGTCGTCGTCAACACCAGATACGGGCGCCAACCCGCGTTCGCGGCGTGTCCGGATGCGCCGGGCGCATTTCCGGCGATCATTCTCTACATGGACGCGCCCGGCTTCCGCGACGAGTTGCGCCAGATGGGCAAGCGCATCGCGAAGCACGGCTACTTCTGCCTCGTCCCCGATTTGTACTACCGGCTCGGCACGCTTCGCTTCGACATCCCGCGGCGCAACGACGCGATGTCGGTCGTCATCCGCGGCGCGATGCAAAGCCTCAGCAATGCCGCAGTCGCCGAAGACACCGCCGGCATGATCGCGTTCCTCGACGGCCAGGACAAGGTGAAGCCGGGCCCGCTCGGCTGTGTCGGCCACTGCATGAGCGGGCCATTCGCGCTCACGGCAGCGGCGCGCTTCCCGCGGATGCAGGCCGCCGCGGCGCTGTACGGCGTCGACATGGTGACCGAGAAGCCGGATTCACCGCATCGCGCGCTCGATCGCATCCGCGGCGAGCTCTACCTCGGATTCGCGGAAATCGATCCGGCGGTGCCCGCCAGCGTCGTTCCCGAACTGGAAAGCGCATTGAAAGCCGCCGGCACACGGTATCGGCTGGAAACGTTCAAGGGCGCCCATCACGGATTCTGCTTCTCCGCTCGACCCGACTACGATCCGGTTGCGGCCGAGGAAAGCTGGGCGCGCGTCTTCGACCTCTGGGAACGCAACCTGCGGTAGAGCGCGATGCCATTCCTGACGATCCCCGACGGACAGATTCACTACGAAGTGCAGGGCAGCGGCTATCCGCTGCTGCTGTTCGCCCCGGGTTTCCTGAGTTCGCGCATCGAGCGGTGGCGCACCAATCCCGCACGACCCGGCGTGCCGCAGGATTGGCTCGATCCGATCGCCGCGCTGTCGGACCATTTTCGCGTCATCGCGCTGGACGTTCGCAACGCGGGCCAGTCGCGCGCACGACTGGGTCCGACCGACGACTGGACGGCGTATACGCGCGACCACCTGGCGCTGCTCGATCATCTGCAGGTCGCGCGCTGTCACGTGATGGGGGCGTGCATCGGCGTGTCGTTCGCGCTTGCGCTCGCAAAGGAGCGGCCGGCGCTGGTGTCGGCGCTGGTGCTGCAGAATCCGATCGGACTCGCCGGTGACAATCGCGCGGTGCTCGATGCGGAATTTTCCAAATGGGCCGACGAAGTGCGCCACTGGCCCGGCATCGATCCCGAGCTCTTGCCCGGCTTTCGGCAGCGGATGTTCGGCGGTGACTTCATATTCAGCGTGTCGCGCGATTTCGTGCGCGCCTGCAGCATTCCGATGCTGTTGATGCCGGGCGACGATGCGGTCCATCCGGCGCCGACCTCGGCCGACCTCGCCTGCGCGCCCGATGTGCAGGTGCTCGCGCCGTGGAAAGGCACGGCGCTGCGCGAGTCCGCCATGCGGCGCGTCCGCGATTTCCTGGTTTCGAACGAGCCCGCATCAGCGGGTGCATCGCGATGATGCGCATTGCGGTCCTCGACGATTGGCAGGACGCCGCGCGTTCCAGCGCCGATTGGTCGGCGCTCACGCAGCGCGCCGACGTGCAGTTTTTCCGCACGCCGTTCTCGACCGAAGACGATGCGGCCCGCGCGCTGGCGGATTTCGACATCGTGCTTGCGACGCGCGAGCGCACGCCGTTCCCGCCGACGCTCGTCGCGCGGCTTCCGCGGCTCCGGATGTTCGGACTCACCGGCTCCCGCGCGGCGTTGATCGACCTCGCGGGCATGATCGAGCGCGGGATTACCGTCTGCTACACGGGCGGCGGCCCCTCCGTGCACAGCACGGCGGAACTGGCGCTGGCGCTGATGCTCGCGGCGGCGCGCCGGATTCCGCAATCCGACGCGGCGGTGCGCAGCGGCGAGTTCCAGCTCGGGACCCGGGGCGGATTCATTCTCGCCGGCAAGACGATCGGCCTGATCGGCCTCGGCCGCATCGGCGCGCAGATGGCGGCGTACTGCAATGCGCTCGGGATGCGCGTCCTCGCATGGAGCCCGAACCTCACCGACGAGCGGGCGCGCGCGGCCGGTGCGACGCGCGCGACCAAGGACGAATTGCTCGCGGCGTCCGACGTCGTCAGCCTTCATCTGGTCTTGTCCGACCGGACCCGCGGAATCCTCGGCGAGGCCGACCTTGCGCGGATGAAACGCGGCGCCATACTGGTGAACACGTCGCGCGGCCCGCTGGTGAACGAGGCGGCGCTCATCGCGGCCGCGCAGGCGGGGCGCGTGTTCGCCGCACTGGACGTCTACGACCGCGAGCCGCTGCGCGCCGATCATCCGCTGATCGGCTGCCGGAACACCGTGTTGACGCCCCACCTCGGCTACAGCGTCGTCGAGGTTTACGCCGAATACTACGCACACAGCGTCGAGAACGCGCTCGCGTATCTGGACGGCAAGCCGGTGCGTGTGCTCGAGCGCCCTGCGCATTGAGCCTCCGATGACCGCGGCTTCCCTCGAGGACTGGTTCGCGATCCACAACCTGTTCATCCGTTACGCGACGGCGCTCGACGCCTGCGACGTGGACACGGTGGTCGCCTGCTTCGAGCCCGACGGCGGGCTCGACAGTCCGGTGCTAGGCCACTTCGCCGGCCGCGATGGCATTCGCGACTTTGCGATGCGCACCGTGCAGTTGAAGCGGGAGCGCGGTGCGCAGTTCCGCCACGTCATTTCGAACCTGCGCGTCGACGTCGACGGAGCGCGCGCGAAGGCGCGCTGCTACCTGCTCGATTTCCTGACCCACGACGGCAGGACCGAACTGCTGTCGCCGGGCGAGTACGCCTGCGAGCTGACGAAGGCCAGCGGCGACTGGCGATTCGTTCAGCGCGACGTGACGATGGACCGCGCGTTCGTCCTGCCCGACGCGACGACGCGCCCACGCATCGAATGATGCGAGTGCCGTCACCCGCGCTGGCGGACGAGCGGGGCGCCGATCCGCCGGCGCCCGTTGCCAAGACAGCGAGTCACGGCGCGGCGCCGGTCGACATGCCGCACGAGTCCTCCGCGACGCACGGCGCCCGCGTCCTCGACCCGGTTGCGCTGTGCGTCGAAGCAATCGTCGTCGTGGCGATCATCGTCAACATCGTCGTGACGTTCGGCAACGCGCTGGTGCGCTTCGTTTTCCAGCAGGACTTCCCGTGGGCGGCGGACATCTGGCGGATCCTCATTTCGATCATCACCTTCTTCGGCGCTCCCGCGTATTTTCGCCGCACGAACGGCATGGCGTACACCGCGCTGCTCGACGCGATGAAAGGATCGCGACGCCAAACGATGGAGGCGTGCGGCCTGATCCTCCTGCTGTGCGTCTGCGTTGCCGCCCTGGCGCCCTATCCGACTTTTTTCGTCAGCCAGGTTGCGCAGTCGCTGCCGATCCTCGGCATCAATTCGGGATTCGTCGCGATCTGGCTCGGCATCGGCCTCGTGCTGATGTCGGTCTTCACGATCGAGAAACTGCTCGCGTTGAAGCTGCGCGCGGTCATTGCCGGCGCCGCCGCTCCGGCAGTGATCGTGGCCGTCACCGTTGCGCTGCGCTGGGCGTATGCCGAAGGCCACATCGAGATCGATCCGTTCATTGCGGTACTCCCCGCGCTGGTTCTGGCCTTTGTTACCGGCGTGCCCATCGGCGGCATCCTCGCGCTCGGCGGGATGCTGTTCTTCCTGATCTCCGGCGACGCGCCGATGGTGACCTTTCCGTCGACGATGCAGTACGGCATCCACAGCTACATCCTGCTGGCGATCCCGTTCTTCATGCTGGCCGGCACGCTGATGGAAGTCACCGGGATGGCGAAGCGGATGGTCGACATGGTCCAGCAATGGGTCGGACATTGGACCGGCGGCCTGCTGATCGCGCAAATCATCGGCATGTACATCTTTTCCGGCGTCAGCGGCTCGAAGGCCGCCGATGTCGCGACCGTCGGCAGCGTGATGAAGGCGCCGCTGCGGCAATATGGCTACCCGCCGACGGAATCGGTTGCCGTGCTCGCCGCGGCCGCGGCGATGGGCGAGACGATACCGCCGTCGCTGGCGCTGCTGGTGCTCGGGCTCGATCACGACGCTTTCGGTCGGGTCGCTGTTCGTGGCCGGCATCATTCCCGCGACGGTGCTGGCCATCGCCTTGATCGTCGCGGTCGCGATCCGCAGCCGCATCAAGGGATTTCACAAGGGGCCACCGTTTCGTCTCGGCGCGGGCGCTTCGCAGCGTCCCGCTTGCCGTCCCCGCGCTGCTGGTGCCGGTGATCGTCGTCGGCGGCATCATCGGCGGCGTCGCCTCGCCGACCGAGTCCGCGTCCCTCGCCGTCGTTTACGCGTTTCGCCGTGGCGCTGTTCGTCTACCACGCGATCGGGTGGCGCACCTGCTGGACGGCGCTGCGCGACGCGACGCTGATCGCCGGGATGATCCTGTTCATGATCGCCGCGTCGAACCTGCTGTCGCAGGCCATCGTGACCGACGGTCTCGGACGCACGCTGGCCGTCGCGTTCGGCGCGCTGAAGAGCCCGATCCTGTTCCTCTTCGTCAGCATGCTGCTGATGATCGTGATCGGCCTCGTGCTGGAGGGCCTGCCGGCGATCCTGATCGCGGCGCCGATTCTGCTGCCGGTCGCGATCCGGTTCGGCATCGAGCCGCTGCAATACGGCATCGTGCTGGCCATCGCGATGGGCATCGGCGTGTTCATGCCGCCGGTCGGCATCGGCTACTACGTGGCCTGCGCCATCGGCAACGCGCCCGTCAACGCGACGATGCGTCCAAGCCTCATCTACAACCTGTTCCTCGTTCTCGGACTGGTTGTCGTCATCCTGTTTCCGCAGCTCACCGTGTGGCTTCCGCATCGATTCGACATGCACTGATCGCTGCGATTTTTCGAGGGAGAGCATCATGAAGACGAACGTACAGACCGGCAGGTCGGGTAACGGCAGGCGGGTTTTCCTGAAATGGGCCGCCGCGGCGACGGGCGCAGCGTCGCTCGGTGTCGGAGGCTCCGCCATCGCCCAGCGCGTGCGCGCGTTTCGCTTCGGCCACATGCTTCCGACCGACACGCTCTATCACAAGGCGATCCAGATGTTCGCCGACGAGGCGGCGAAGCTGTCGTCGGGCAAGATCAAGATCGACATCTATCCGAGCTCGCAACTGGGCACCATTCCGGAGATGCTCTCGGCGACCCAGGTGGGCTCGCTTACGCTGACGATGGCGGTGCCGGCCTGGTATTCCAATTTCATGAAGCCGATCGACGCGTTCACGCTGCCGTACATCGTCAGCTCATCGGATCGCCTGAAGACGAGCCTCGACGGCACGCTCGGCAAGGAGGTCACGCGTCTTGGGGACGCAGCCGGCTTCCACGTCCTGGGTTACTGGCTCATCGGCGGCCGACACATCGTGAACAAGATTCGTCCGGTCAACAAACCCGCCGATTGCCAGGGACTCAAGGTCCGCGTCATCAACAGCCAGGTCTACATCCAGGCGTTCCGCGCGCTCGGCGCCAGCACCGTGGCGCTGGATCCCTCCGAGCTCTACGTCGCGTTGCAACAGGGCGTCGTCGATGGCTTCGAATATCCGCTGCCCGACCTGGTCTCGGTCAAGCTCTACGAAGTGTCGAAGTACCTCTCGCTCGATGCGCACACCACCGACTTCTTCATCATCTCGATCAACAAGGGCATCTGGGAAGGCCTGCCGGCGGACGAGCAAGCCATCCTCACCACGGCGATGAAGACGGCGATGGACTGGCAGTGGAAGGCGCAACCGGAGGAAATCGCGACCGCGCTCGCCAAGCTCAAGACGCTGATGACGGTCAACGACATCTCGCCCGCGAACAAGAAGCTCTTCGTCGACGCGACGCGTCCGATCTACAAGCAGTTCGAGCCTTCGATCGGACGTGACTTCCTCGATCTCGCGGTCAAGGAACTGGGCTGACGCGGGCGTGGCCATGCACGAACCGGGTTCGCAGGACGCCGCGCAAGCCGTTCTTCGCCAGCAGGTCGCGGCGAGCGAGCGTGCGCTTTACCGCGCGCAGATCGCCGGCAACGTCGGCCCGTTGAACCCGATGCTGGCCGCCGACCTGGTCTACATCCACTCCACGGGCGTCGCCGAATCGCGGGACGAATACCTGGCCGGCGTAGCGGACGGGCTCTACGAATATGGAGCGATCGAAAGCCGCGATACGCGCGTTCAGGTCTTCGACGGTGTCGCCGTCATGAACGGCGTTGTCGACATGACGGTCGGCGCACACGGCTCGGCGAAACAGCTGATTCACCTGCTGTTCTGCCTGATCTGGATTTGGCGGGACGACACATGGCGCCTCGCGTTCCGGCAGGCCACCCGCATGCCGGCCGGAACCGGCTGAGGGCAGGACGCGCGTCATGGATCGGGAAGCCATTCAGCAAGCCGCCGCACTGTTGATCGGGGCACGCAGAACCGGCGCTCTGCTCGACGGCCTGCCCGTTGCATGCCGTCCGCAAACGCTCGATCAGGCACACGCGATCCAGGACGCCACCGTGGCCGCCCTCGGCGACGCCGTCGCCGGATGGAAGGTCGGAGCGCCGCTCGACGGCATGACGGTGCGCGGCGTGATCCTGCGCTCGCGCGTCATCCCGAGCGGCGGATCGATTGCCGCGTCGCGGGTGCCCCTGGCGGGCGTCGAGGCGGAAATCGCGTTCCGGTTCGATCGCGCGGTCGAGCCGCGCGAGCGAGCCTACGACTACGCCGAAGTGGCCGCCGCCGTCACCGCTTTTCCCGCGATTGAAATCGTCGATTCGCGCTTTCGCGATTATCGCGGCGCGCCGCTGCTCGAGCGCATCGCCGACTGCGTGTCCAACGGCGCCTTTGTCGAAGGCGCGCCACAGGCGCGGTGGCGCGAGTTCGATCTTTCAGCGCTCGACGCACGCCTCGAGATCGCCGGACAGATCATCGTCCGGCGCACCGGCGGGCATCCGGCCGGCGATCCTCTCCTTCCCGCGATCGCGCTGGTCAACGACCTGCGCCGCTCGAGCGGTGTGTGCGCAGGACAGGTCATGACGACCGGCACGTACACCGGATTGAACTTTGCCGGGCCCGGCCAGCGCGTCAACGTCGTGTTCGAAGGCTTCGGGTCTGCCGACGTGCACTTGACCGGCTGAACGCACGCGCGGGACGCGTCATTCACGCAATCGCGATCGTCCGACCCTCGTTCGATGACCGCTGTATCGCATCGATCAGGCGATGCCGCTTCACGGCGACGTCGAAATCGGGCTCGACGCCGGTGCCGTTGCGAATCGCCCGCGCCATGCGAAGGTAAAGGTGGCCGACGTTGCGCGGCGGCCCGATCGGCATCGCTTCGGGTACCTCCGTATAGGCGGCGGGAACCGGCAGCGGCGCGAACGCCGCCCCATCGCGCGACCCGAGCAACTGGCTCGCATCGCGTTGCGGCGCGCCATTGGAGGCGACGCGCAATGTCCCCTTGCGGCCATAGATTTCCATGCGCCAGCCGGTCCCGTTCCAGGGCAGCGTCGCGACGTGCACCGAGGCGATCGCGCCGCCCTCGAGCACGCCATTGACCACGACGTTGTCCGCCGCATCGACGTCGACGCGCTCGTCGGTACCGGTCACGCGCCATTGTTTGACCTGTGTCGTGACCTTGCCCGACACCTCGACGAAATCGCCCAGACACCAGCACAGGACATCCATCGTATGGATGCCGCGAACGGTAAGCGCCGAGACGCCCTTCGTCCGGTCGCGGTCCCACAGCCGCGATTTCGGCCGCTCGAGCACGCCGCCGGTAAACATCGTCATGTTCACCGCGACAACCTCACCGATGTAGCCTTCGCCGATCAGCTCGCGCAGGTAACGGATCGTGGGATCCCCCCGCGCCTGCAGGCCCACGATCGCGCGAACGCCCGCTTGCGCCGCGGCCCGCGCCATCGCTTCGGCTTCGGCCAGATTGGCGCCGAGCGGCCATTCGCAATACACGTGCTTGCGCGCGTCGAGTGCCGCCATGACCGCACCATGGTGCGCCGGCACTTTCACTACCACCGACACCATGTCGATGTCCGGTTCCCGTACCATCGTGTTGTAATCGTGAAATGCGCGCGCGACGCCGTATTTCGCCGCGGCGGCCGCAGCCGTGTCGGCGTGGGCGGTGCAGACCGCCGCGAGTTCGTACTCCGGCAACAGCTTGAGCGCCGGCAGGTGCGACAGCGGCGCCCATCCTTGCCCGGACGCGTCCGCGCCGACGATGCCCACTCGAATTCGATGTTCCATATCAACCTTCCCGATCCGTGTCCGATGATCGCGGGAAACGCGCGCCGCATCGTCGGCGCTGTTGCGAGCGACAATGCGCGCGGTGGCCCGGACGATGCCGATGAGTCAGCATAGCATTCCGAAACCGCTTGCGCGGGTGCTCGTCGGGGGTGCACATTTCGACCGCTGAACTTATCCTGAATGCGCTGTTCATTCCGCGACGCGCCGGAGGCGACGCTCGATGTCGATCGAATACCTGAAGAGGGCCACGAAGACGCCGGAAACGGAGTCGGGCAGCGCGCAGCAGGTCGCGAGCGACATGCTCGCCGACATCAAGGCGCGCGGCGAATCCGCGGTCCGCGAATACGCGTCGAGGCTCGACCGCTGGACCGGGGACATTCTCGTATCGCCGGATGAGATCGAGCGCCGCACGCGCGACATCCCGGCCACGGTCAAGCGCGACATCGCGTTCGCGACCGAACAGGTGCGCCGCTTCGCCGTCGCGCAACGCGAATCGATCCACGAGTTCGCCACCGAAGTGCAGCCCGGACTCATCGCCGGGCAGCGACTCGTGCCGGTCAATGTCGCCGGCTGCTACGTGCCGACGGGCCGTTACGCGCACATCGCCTCGGCGTACATGAGCATCGCGACTGCGAAGGCGGCCGGCGTGCCGACCGTCGTCGCCTGCTCGACGCCGTACCAGGGCGAAGGCATTCACCCGCAGGTGCTCTATGCGATGCAAGTCGCCGGCGCGGACATCATCATGACGCTCGGCGGCGTGCAGGCGATCGGCGCGCTGGCGTACGGCCTGTTCTCCGGCAAGCCGGCGGACATCGTCGTGGGCCCGGGCAACAAGTACGTCGCGGAAGCCAAGCGCCTGCTGTTCGGCCAGGTGGGCATCGACGTGTTCGCCGGTCCCTCGGAAGTCGCGGTGATCGCCGACGACAGCGCCGACTCCGCGATCGTCGCCGCCGACCTCGTCGGCCAGGCGGAGCACGGACACGAATCGCCCGCGTGGCTGTTCACCACGTCGCGCGCGCTCGCCGATGCCGTGATGCGAGCGCGTGCCCGCGCTGATCGATGCGTTGCCGCCGACGGCGCGCGATGCGGCCGGTTCCGCGTGGCGCGATTACGGCGAAGTGATCCTGTGCGATACGCGCGAGGAGGTGGCGGCGGTATCGGACCGTCATGCGTCCGAGCACCTGGAAGTGCACGCGCGCGACCTCGACTGGTGGCTCGCGCGCCTCACCTGCTATGGCTCGCTGTTCCTCGGCGAGGAAACGACCGTCGCGTTCGGCGACAAGGCCAGCGGTCCCAATCACATCCTGCCCGACCAAGGGCGCGGCGCGTTATTCGGGCGGACTGTCGGTGCACAAGTTCCTGAAGCCGCTCACGTGGCAGCGGATGAATCGCGATGCCGCGAAGACGATCGGTCAGGTGAGCGCGCGCATTTCGCGGCTCGAGGGGATGGAGGCGCACGCGCGCACCGCCGACGATCGGCTGCGCAAATACTTTCCCGACGAGCGCTTCGACAAGGGCAAGCCGGTGCAAGCGTGAGCGTGCTGTCGCTCTTCAGTCTCGCCGGACGCGTTGCGCTCGTCACCGGCGCGAGTTCGGGCATCGGCCGCGCAATCGCCGAAGCGCTCGCCGACGCGGGAGCGCGCGTCGTGCTGGTCGCGCGTCGCGTGCCGGAGCTCGACGCAACGCGCGAGGCAATCGCCGCGCAGGGCGGCCATGCCGCCTCGCTGCCCTGCGACCTGGCCGACCCCGAGGCGCTGGACGCCTGCGCGGATCGCGCGCCCGACGCCTTCGGCGCACCCGACATCCTCGTCAATGCGGCGGGCATCAACGTCCGCAAGCCGATGCTGGACGTGACGCGCGACGACTGGGCACGCGTGCTGCGGATCAACCTCGACGTGCCGTTCTTTCTCGCGCAGAAGCTCGTGCCCGCGATGATCGGACGCGAGTGGGGACGCATCATCAACATCGCGTCGCTGCAATCGGTGCGCGCATTCGCCAACAGCGGCCCCTACGGCGCGTCGAAGGGCGGCGTCGTGCAGCTCACGCGGGCGCAGGCGCAGGCCTGGTCCGCGCAAGGCGTCACGGCCAACGCGATCGCCCCGGGGTTCTTCGCGACCGAGCTCACCGCCGCGCTCGCCGCCGATGCCGGGAAATGGCGCGCGAACGCCGAGCGCACGTTCATCGGCCGCAACGGCGAACTGCCCGACCTCGCCGGCACGGCGGTCTACCTTGCGAGCCGCGCGTCCGATTACGTCACCGGCCAGACGATCTTCGTCGACGGCGGATTGTCCGCGGGATGAAGCCGGCCGCAGGCACGCGATAATGCGCGGATGAGCAACATCGTGTTCGACGACGTCAGCCGCGTGTTCCACCGTGGCGGGCAGTCATTTCCGGCGCTCGAAGCGATCAGCCTCGAGGTGCGCGACCGCGAGTTCGTCGCGATCGTCGGACCCTCCGGCTGCGGCAAGACCACCTGCCTGCGCATGGCCGCGGGACTCGAGTTTCCGACGTCGGGCACCGTCAGCGTCGGTGGCCAGCCGGTGACGCAGCCCGGACCGGATCGCGCCGTCGTGTTCCAGCAGTTCGCGCTTTTTCCATGGAAGACCGTCTACCGAGAACATCGAGTTCGGGCTGCGCAGCAAGGGCATCGCCCGAAGGCGCGCGGCGCGATCGAATCACGCGGCAGGTCGAACTGATGGGACTCGCAGGGTTACGAGTCGGCGTATCCGCACCAGCTCTCCGGCGGGATGCAGCAGCGGGTGGCGATCGCCCGCAGCTATGTGCTCGACCCCGACGTGCTGCTGATGGACGAGCCGTTCGGCGCGCTCGATGCGCAGACGCGCGTGGTGATGCAGGAGGAATTGATCAAGCTGTCGCGCGTCAATCCGCGCACCGTGCTCTTCATCACGCACGCGGTCGAGGAGGCGATCTACCTCGCCGATCGCGTCGTCGTGATGACCCGGCGGCCGGGACGGATTCGCGAGATCATCGACGTCGCGCCGGTGCGCGCCGCAGAGGACTGGGATCGGTACGAGCGCACCGAGGAAGTGATGGACCAGGAGTCGTTCGTGCACCTGCGCACGCACATCTGGAGGTTGCTGCGCGGCGAGCAGCAACCCGAAGACCGAAGCGCTTACATCCACCGGAGGAAGCACATCATGAAAAGGCTCATCGCAGCACTCGCGGCAAGCACCGCGTCGGATTCGCGGCAACCGGCGCGCAGGCGCAGACGGAAATCAAGATCAGCTACCAGCCGGCGCTGTATTGGGCGCTGCCGTTCTATGTCGCGGCCGAGAAGGGCTGGTACGGCGAGCTCGGGTTGAAGCCGGTATTCAGCACCTTCCCGGCCGGCGTGCCGCAGATCGCGGCGTCGGCGTCGAAATCGTGGGATGTCGGTGGCGCGGTATCGGTGCCGGCGGTGCTCGGCGCGGTTCGCTACAACCTGCTGACGATCGGCATCACCAACGACGAGTCGTACGGCAACGCGCTGCTCGCGACCGCGAAAAGCGCCGAGGGCTTCGTGAAGAACCCGGCGTCGATCAAGGGCCAGACGATCGTGCTGACCGCGAACTCGACCGGCGACTACGCGGTGCAGTCGTGCCTCGCGAAATGGGGCCTCAAGAAATCCGACGTGACGGTGAAGAGCATGGGCCAGGCCGAGATCATTTCGGCGATGTCGAGCGGCAACGCGGAGCTCGGCGGCCTGTGGGCACCCAATACGTACACGATGGAAGAGAAGACCGGCGCGAAGCAGATCTGCTCGGGGCAGGATGCCGAACGCCGCCGTGCCGGGCGCGCTGATGGCGCGCGCCGATTACGCGAAGGAGCACCCGCAGGACGTCGCGAAGTTCCTGGCCGTATACCTGCGCGCATGGAAGTGGCTGAACGCGCACCAGCCCGAGGCGATCGCGATGATGAAGAAATTCTACGATCAGGGCGGCGTGACGATCAGCGACGCGTCGATGAAGAAGGAGTTCACGACGCGCCCGACATTCGACCTCGCAAGCCAGTTGAAGATCATGGCGAGGCCCCCGGGCGGCGCGTCGGAAGTCGACGGATGGTTCACCAAGATCGGCGAATTCATGAAGGTGAACGGGACGTTCCCCGAAGCGCCCGTCGCGAACAAGTTCATTACCGACGAATACCTGAAGATGGTCGACGCCGATCCGAAGCTGAAGGCTTTCGCGAACCGCGCCGACTGACCACCGCATGGTTCGTGGCCAGGAACGCCGGCCCGCGTGGGCTGGCGTTGCCACCTTCGTCGTGCTGTTCGCGGCATGGTATGTCCTGACGACGCTGACGCAGACGATCGGTTCCGGCCGCTTTCCCGCGCCGGGCGAGACCTGGGACGCGCTGCGCCAGATCGTCGTGACCGGGTATGCCGACGCACGGCTGCACGAGCACGTGCTGCACAGCGTGAAACTCGTGCTGTTCGGATTCACGGCCGCCGCCTTGGTCGGCGTGCCGCTCGGCCTCGCGATGGGATGGAGCCGCGCGTTCGAAGCGTTCATCAACCCGGCGTT
Source organism: uncultured Pseudomonadota bacterium (assembly GCA_963718905.1). GTDB lineage: Bacteria > Pseudomonadota > Gammaproteobacteria > Burkholderiales > Casimicrobiaceae > VBCG01. The sequence goes on along the minus strand of CAVRAF010000008.1, from coordinate 148,503 downwards.
CCTGCTGATACGGCCCATTCCGCCGCTCGCGTGGATTCCGCTCGCGATCGTCTGGCTGGGTCTGGGCGACGCCGCGAAGGTGCTGATCATCTGGTTTGCCGCGTTCGTGCCGGCGGTGATCAACAGCTACAGCGGCGTGCGGGCGATCGAGCCGTATCTCATCGAAGCCGCGCGCATGCTCGGCGTTTCGCGCCGCATGCTGGTACGCGAGGTATTGATTCCCGGCGCGCTGCCGATGATCTTCACCGGCCTGCGAGTGTCGCTGCAGGCGTGCTGGACCACGCTCGTCGCGGGTGAGCTGATCGGCGCGATCGCGGGCCTTGGGCATGTGCTGTACCAGGCGTCGCTCGATTTGTTTCCGGCGATGATCGTCGTCGGCATGGCGGCCGTCGCGATCACGGGCGCGGCGATGACGATGCTGCTCGGCTGGATCGAGCGGCGCGCGATGCCGTGGACGCATGAGCGCGGCGGGCAAGGCGGCGGCCGAGCCGAGGCCCGAAGCGCGCGGCGCCGCGCGCTTGCGGGAGGCCGACACGCGGTGCATCGCGTGGACGGCATGTCCGATGCGGCCGAGCAATGAGTGCGGCGCGCCCGCTGTCGTTCCAACGCTGGCTCGCACTGTCGGTCGCCGGTTTTGTCACCTTCTTCGCCGTGTGGTGGCTGACGGCGGTCAGCGGGATCGTGTCGCGGCAATTCCTTCCCACGCCAGTCGACGTGCTCGAGAAATTCATTGCGCTGACGCAGACGCCCTTCGTCGGCTACACGCTGCAGCAGCACCTGTGGTCGAGCTTCGGCCGCTTCGCGATGGGATTCGGCCTCGCGGTGGCGGTCGGCGTCCCGCTCGGCCTGCTGATGGGCTGGTTCCGCTGGCTCGACGCGATCGTATCGCCGCTCTTCGACGCGCTGCGCTTCGTCGCGCCGATCGCGTGGGTGCCGTTCGCCGCGCTCTGGTTCGGCACCGGCATCGGCGGCCCGGTGCTGATCATCTTCAGCGGCGCGTTTCCGCCATGCGTAATCAATGCCTATCGCGGTGCGAAATACGTCGAGCCGCGGTTCATAGAAGCAGCGCAAACCCTCGGCGCAAGCCATTGGCGGATGATTACCGGCGTGTTGTTGCCGGCGTCGGTCCCGTCGATCGTCGCAGGACTGCGCATCAGCGCCGGCCTTGGGTGGCAGTCGCTCGTCGGCGCGGAGTTGATCGTGGCGTCGAGCGGGATCGGCTACCTGCTGGTGAGGGGACAGGCCAACATCAGCACGTCGATCGTGATGAGCGGGATGATCGCGATCGGCATCGTCGGATTCGTCATCGACGCGCTGCTGCGGATGCTGGAGCGGCGAATCAATCGGCGGCGCGGTCGGTGAGGCGTCCGCGGAGCGAACGCATTCGCACCGGGCAGCTGCGCAGGTGCACCTGCCCGCCGTCGACGCCCACCGGCTCACACCAGCGGCGGTTGCAGTTTCTCGGTCGCGAACGCGCGCTGCACGGCGGGGCGCGCCAATACGCGCTGCAGATACGGGCCGAGAGTCCGCAGACTGCGCGCGGGGCGCGAAAAGCCGCGCGTCCAGCGGCACAGCATCAACACGAATGGATCCACCGCGCTGAATGCCGCGCCGAGCAGCCATTCCTGCCGGTGCGCCGCAAGTTGCGCATCCAGTTGATCGAGCATGCCGCCGATTCTCGCTTCGGCCCGGGATTTGACCTGGGCCGCCGCGGCCGCGTCGCCTTCGTCCACCAGGCGACCGCCATAGAAATAGTGCATCAACATTGCCTGCAGCGTGTTGGTGCTCCAGATGAGCCATTGGTAGAAGTGCGCGCGCTCGGCGGTCCCGAGCGGCGGGGCGAGACGCGCTTCCGGGTGTGAGTCCACCAGGTGCAGGCTGATGGCGGCCGTCTCGTACAGCACCAGGTCGCCGTCGACCATCACCGGAATCTGCCCGTTGGGATTGAGCTTCAGGTAATCGGGCGACTTGTGAGCCGCCCGGGTGCGATCGACCAGCTCGAGCTCGAACGGAACGCCGAGTTCCTCGAGCAGCATGTGCGGCGTCAGGCTGGCGTTGCCGGGGTAATAGTAGAGTTGGATCATCGTGGCCCTCGATAGCGTGCTGCGTCAGACTCGCGCGGCGATTTCGTTCAGGTAGCGGACATTGGCGGCGCAGATCGCCCGAAAGGATTCACTGATGCGACCGTCCGCACTCGCGCGTCGCCACAGGTCGATGGCGGTCGTACAGGCGCGTTGCCAGACACTCCGTTGCGCCGGCAACGGTAACGGTGGGGAGAAATCTCGTGGGGGCACTTCGCCACCTGGCAGTGGCGCATACGCCATCGGCAGCATGTCGTACGCGGGCGCCAGGCGCAGCATCGGCCCCATCCGAAAGCTCACATTGCCCAAGTGCATGTCCGTATTCGCGATCAGGTGACCGAACCACCCGAGATGGTCGACCGCCCGGATCGCATCGGTATCGACCAGTCCCAGGTCATGCAATCGCGCAATCAGGATCGTCCAATCGGTCGAGTGGCTGCCGAGGAACGCGGGGTTCAGCGCGTCGAGCGTGCACACCGGCAAGCGACCGTGGAGGTCGACCCGATCGAAGCGCTCCGCTTCCAGAAACACGCGACCCCCGTATTGCAGGATGCGCGTGCGCGCGCTCGTCACATCGGGCAAGGTTTCCGCACACTCGAGCGCGAGGTGCTCGCAAACGAGCAGGTCGGCCCAACGTCGTTCGGCGGCCGATGCGCCCGCTCCTGAGAACTTCACCAGCACGTGGGGCGTCGACTGCGCGGCTTGGCGCAGCGCGGTGAACTTGGGAAACTCGCCCGCTGCACTTGAACCTGCAACACCTGACGTCAATGAATCCTGTGCGCAGCGTGCGTAGTGCTCGCCGAGGTCCGCTTCCGGTACCGGGTCCGACGACGCAAGCTTGATTCTCAACCAACGCTGGTAGGCGCCGTCGCCGAGCACCAGATTGCCGCTGACGTCGGCGCCGGCGCGGCTCAGGACGAACAGGACGTCATCGTCACTCCAGTCGGCTGGATTTTCCGACACGTCGAGTTGCGTGTGCTCGGCGCGCGCGAATTGCCGGCCCAGGTATCCCTGCGGCCGAATGTCATAGAGCGGGTAAGGCAGGCCGTCCCACCAGCCGTCGCGTGACTCGGCGGGCACCGGCCATCCCCAATCGGCCATCGGCATCAGCGTGCCCTCGGGATGAATCAGGCCCACGCCGGAGATTTGCGTCGCATTACCCGTCGCGTCGATCGCGTAGAGCGGGATATCGGACATCTCGCCACGCAGCGCTCGCCGGAGCGCGTATCGCGTGCGCCGCGACCGGCCCGCGGAAACCACCTGGCTCGGCGGAAGCTCGGCCAACAATCGGTGGAGCGTGGGGACACTGACCTGCAGCGCCGCCGCAAGCTGCGGCGCACTGGCGCGGGGCATCCGGCCGAGCAACGGACCCAGACGATCCCGAGCGGCAGCGTTGCGGGGGCGCATGGTTATGAGATGAATAGTGCAACGAATTATATCAGATGATCTCCTTGTTTACAATGTATTTGTTATAGCTGTAACATTAGTTATGATATGAATATTTCAGCGGTCACGGATGCAGGATCAGCTTCTGCACGCGCCAGTTCAGCAGTTCCCCGACGTAGAGCACATTCTCGGAGGGGCATGCAATTTCGTGAATCCAGCCGAACTGCTTCAATTGCTTTCCGGATTCGCCGAGCACGCCGAGGATCTTGCCGTCGAGGCTCAGCTTGTAAATGCGGCCGGGGTAGGCGTCCGACGTGTACAGCACCTGCTTCGGCCCCGGTGTGATGCAGACGGTCCATGGCGCGCCCGGCGCCATCGTGAGGGGCGAGCCGCCCGCTTCGAGCTTCGCGACATCGGGTATCGCTCCGATGGCCGGTTGCATGCCCGCGCCTACGGGCACGTCGATCCTGATTTCGCGCAGCAGCTTGCCCTCGCCGTCGAACACCTGGATGCGCCGGTTGCCGCGATCGGCCACATAGATGTTGCCTTGCGCGTCCGCGGCGATGTTGTGCGGCGTGTTGAACTGGCCGGGTTGGCTGCCGGGCTCGCCCCATGACTTCAGCCATTTGCCGCTCTTGTCGGCCTTGGCGACGCGCGAGTTGATGTAGCCATCGCTGATATAGATGTTGCCGGCGGGATCCCACGTGACATCGGTCACCTGCCGGAAGCGTCCGACTTCGGGCGGCAGCGGCGGCTTCGGATGCTTCAGCGGGGCCGTGTCCTCGTCCGAGGCTTCCTGCTTGCGCCCGAACACCATGACGACTCGTCCCTTCGGATTGAACTTGATCACCATGTCCGAGCCCTTGTCGGTCACCCAGATGTTGTCCTCGCGATCGACGCGCACCGAATGTCCGAACGACCAGGCGTACAGGTGCTTGCCGATCTCGCGAATGAACTTTCCGTTGCGGTCGAACTCGAGCAGTTGCGCTGCGGCGGCGGCATACGCCGGCCCGCTGGTGTTGCCGCGCGACAATACGAAGATGTGCCCCTTGGAATTGACGGCCACGCCGGTGACCTCGCCCAGGTAGATGTCGTCGGGGAGTCTGACCGGGTCGGGTATGGAATCGAAGCGGATGACCGGCACGGACTCCTGAGCAAACGTGCACGCACTGAACAGCACGAGCGATGCGACCAGCCAGCGTCCCTTCATGATTCCTCCGTATGAACAGTTTCGATTCGCCATCATCCTGAGATAGCCCAGTTCATGCAACGCGCCATCCTCATCCCGCTCATTGTCGCCTGCGCCCTGTTCATGGAAAACATGGACTCGACGGTGATCGCGACCTCGCTCCCGGCGATTGCGGCGGACATCGGCGAGAACCCGCTCGCCCTCAAGCTCGCGCTCACCTCCTACCTGGTGAGCCTCGCGGTGTTCATTCCGATCAGCGGCTGGGTCGCAGACCGCTACGGCTCGCGCAGCGTCTTTGCCGTCGCGATCGTCGTGTTCATGGGCGGATCGCTCCTTTGCGCGATCTCGAACACGCTGCCGGCGTTCGTGATCTCACGCTTCCTGCAAGGGATCGGCGGCGCCATGATGGTGCCCGTCGGCCGGCTGGTGCTGATGCGCGCCGTGCCCAAGCGCGACTACGTCACGGCACTCAATTACCTGACGATTCCCGCGCTGCTCGGACCCGTGACCGGACCCGCGCTCGGCGGCGCGATCACGCTGTATTTCAACTGGCGCTGGATCTTCATCATCAACGTCCCGATCAGTATCCTCGGATTGTTTCTCGTCCTGCGTCACATCCCGAACATCCGCGAAGCGGATATCCCGCCGTTCGACATGCGCGGCTTCCTGCTCTCGGGCATCGGGCTCTCCGTCCTGATGCTCGGACTGTCGGCGCTCGGCGGTCACCTGCTGCCCCTCGCAGTCGCGGCTGCCTGCATCGGGCTGGGCACCGTGACGCTGCTCGCGTACGTGTGGCACGCGCGACGCACCCGGTTTCCCGTCATCGACCTGCGGCTGCTGAAATTGCCGACCTTCTGCAATGGCGTGCTCGTCGGAAGCGTGTTTCGCGCCGGCCTCGGCGCCACGCCGTTTCTGCTGCCGCTGCTCTTTCAGATCGGGTTCGGCCTCAATCCGCTGCAATCGGGCATCCTGACGTGCGCGACCGCCATCGGGGCGATGTTCATGAAGACGATAACGGTGTTCATCCTGCGCCGTTTCGGATTTCGTACCGTGCTGTCGGTGAACGGCGTAGCCGCATCGGCGGTCGTCATTGCGTTCGGCCTCTTTTCCGCGGCGACTTCGCACGTGGTCATCGCCACCGTGCTTCTCGTGTCCGGATGCCTGCGCTCGCTGCAGTTCACGGCGCTGAACGCGATTTCATTCGCCGATATCGCGCCGGAGAACATGAGCCAGGCGGCGAGCATCTCGAGCATGGCCCAGCGGCTTTCGCAGAGCATGGGAATTGCCGCGGGCGCCTACATGCTCCAGCTATCGAGCACTGTGCAGGGTCATGCGTCGATCGTGACCGCGGACTTCTGGCCCGCGTTCGTCGGCATCGGACTCATTTCGCTGGTGGCGCCGGTGCTGCATCTGCGCCTGCCGCCGGAAGCGGGTATCGAGGTTTCCGGACACGCCCGGGCCTGATGCCGCTCAGGTCACCGACTTGCGAGCCCTGAACTGCGGAGCATCCCATGCGCGGGTTGCGATGACGTCCTCGACAGCAGCAGCCGTGTCCCACACATCGACATAGCGCACGTACAGCGGCGCGAAGCCGAACCGCAGAATGTCCGGCGCCCGGAAATCGCCGATCACGTCGCGCGCGATCAACGCTTGCATGATCGCGTAGCCCTCCTCGTGCGCGAGCGACACCTGGCTTCCCCGCTGTTCCGCATCGCGCGGCGACACCAGCACGCAGCCGAGTCCCGCAAGCCTCTCGTCCGAAAGGTCAATGAACAGATCTGCAAGGCCGACGCTCTTCTTGCGCAAGGCGTCGAGGTCGACACCCTCGAACGCCTCGAGCGCGCATTCGAGCGCGATCACGCCGAGCTGCGGCGGGGTGCCGGTCAGCATTCGCGCGATGCCGGCGTGCGGCACGAAGCCCTCCGCGAAGTCGAACGGTTCCGCGTGACCAAACCAGCCCGTCAACGGCTGGCGCACGTCCGCCAGGTGCCGACTCGCGACGAACACGAACGCCGGCGCGCCCGGACCGCCATTCAGATACTTGTAACCGCAGCCCACGGCGAAGTCGACCTCGCAGCGATTGAGGTGCACGGGCATCGCGCCCGCCGAATGGCATAGATCCCACACGATCAGCGCACCGGCTTCGTGGGCCCGACGCGTCACGGCTTCCATGTCGTACCGCGCGCCGGTCCTGTAGTTGACGTGCGTGAGCGACACGACCGCAACGCTGCCATCGATCGATGCGATCACGGCGTCCGGATCGACACAGCGCAGCTCGCAGTCGGTCATTTCCGCAACGCTCGACCCGATGTACATGTCGGTGGGGAAATTCGCGCGCTCGCCGAGAATGACGCGGCGGTCGGGCCGCATCCGCGTCGCGGCGACCAGCACCTTGAAGAGATTCACCGAGGTCGAATCCGCGACGATCACTTCGTCCTGTCCGGCGCCGATTAACGTCGCGATCCGCTTGCCCGCGCGCTGCGCCGCCGAATACCACTGGGCATCGTTCCAGGACCGGATCAGACCGTGCGCCCACTCCTGCTCCAGCATCTCGCTGATCCGGCCCGGCACGTTCGCCGGCATTGCCCCCAGCGAATTGCCGTCGAGATAGATCGTGTCGGCGGGCAGCACGAAACGCGCGCGACACTGCGCCAGTGGGTCGGCGGCGTCGAGTGCCGCGCACTGTTCCCGGGTGATCATTCCGCGGACGCGATTCCAGGATCGAAGAAGAGTCCCGTCATGATCGCGCGTCCATGTCGCGCAAGCGACGCCAGGTGCTCGCGTCATGCGACGCGCACGCGTGCTGCTCGCGAACTCCAACTCACTCCACCGTCACGCTCTTCGCGAGATTCCTCGGCTTGTCCACATCCGTCCCGCGCAGCACCGCGGTGTGATACGCGAGCAGCTGCAGCGGCACGACGTGCACGATCGGTGACAGCAATCCGCGATGCTCGGCGATGCGGATCAGATGGATGCCGTCGCCGGGCGTCAGGTGGCTGTCCAGATCGGCGACGACATACAGCTCGCCGCCGCGTGCGCGAACCTCTTGCAGGTTCGACTTGAGCTTTTCCAGCAGCGCATCGTTCGGCGCGATCGCGACGACCGGCATGTCGGCATCGACCAGCGCCAGCGGCCCATGCTTCAGCTCGCCCGCGGGATAGGCTTCGGCGTGGATGTACGAGATTTCCTTGAGCTTGAGCGCACCTTCCAGAGCGATCGGATAGTGCAATCCGCGTCCCAGGAACAGCGCGTGCTGCTTCTTCGCGAAGGCATGCGCCCAGCCGATCAGATGCGGTTCCAGCGCGAGCGCGCCCTTGATCGCCGCAGGAATATGCCGTAGCGCATCCAGACACTTCGCTTCTTCGTCCGCCGGCAGGCGCCCGCGCAACTTCGCCAGCGTCAGCGCCAGCAGGAACTGCGCGGCGAGCTGTGTCGTGAACGCTTTCGTCGACGCGACGCCAACCTCGGTGCCGGCGCGCGTGAGGAACACGAGCTCGGTCTGCCGCACCATCGAGCTCGTCGCGACGTTGCAGATCGTGAGCGTGTGCTTGTGTCCCAGCGATTTCGCGTGCTTCAAGGCCGCCAGCGTATCGGCCGTCTCACCCGATTGCGACACGACGACGACCAGTGCCTTCTTGTGCGGCACGCTGTCGCGATAGCGGTATTCGCTGGCAATTTCGACCGTGCACGGCATCTTCGCCAGGGATTCGATCCACTGCTTGGCGACGAGGCTCGAGTAGTAACTCGTGCCGCAGGCCAGGATCAATACCGAATCGACCTTCGGCAGGATCTGCGCGGCCTTCGGTCCGAACAATGCCGGCGAGATCGTCGTGATGTCTTCGAGCGTGTCCGCAACCGCGCGCGGCTGCTCGAAGATTTCCTTCTGCATGAAGTGCTGATAGGGCCCGAGCTCGACGGCGTCGCCATTGCCCTGCACTTCGATGATGGTGCGCTCGACGCGCTTGCCGGACGCATCGAAGATTGCGTACGACTCGCGGCGCACGTCCGCGACGTCGCCTTCCTCGAGATACGCGACGCGATGCGTGACCGGCAGCAGCGCGGACGCGTCCGATGCGAGAAAGTTGTCATGCTCGCCGATGCCGACGAGCAGCGGGCTGCCCTGCCGCGCGCCGATGACGCGCCCGGGCTCGCGCGTCGAGATGACGGCGATCGCGTACGCGCCCTTGAATTCGGCAATCGCGCGCTGCACGGCGGCGCGCAGATCGCCGCCGCCCTCCGCGTGCCAGTACGAATGAATCAGGTGCGCGATGATCTCGGTGTCCGTCTGCGTCCGGAACACGTAGCCTTGCTTCTTCAGCGTGTCGCGCAGCTCTTCGTAATTCTCGATGATGCCGTTGTGCACGACGGCGATTTCGCCGCCGGACAGATGCGGATGCGCGTTGTCGGACGTAGGCGCGCCGTGCGTCGCCCAGCGGGTGTGGGAAATACCGGTGAATGCCTTGAGATGGAGCGCGTCGGCCTGCGCGGCGAGATCGGCGACGCGTGCCGTCGACACGATGCGCTCGAGGATCGGGCTCGCGCCGCCGTTGATGACGGCGAGGCCCGTCGAATCGTAGCCGCGATATTCGAGGCGCCGGATTCCTTCGATCAGGATCGGGACCACGTTGCGATTCGATGTCGCGCCGACGATGCCGCACATGCTGTGAGCTCCTGCCGCTACTTGACCGGCGGTTTCTTGCGTGGCCGCTGCCATCCCGGGATCTGCACCTGCCGCGCGCGCGCAACGGTCAGCTGGCCGGCCGGCGCTTCGTGCGCAATCGTGCTGCCGCCGCCGATCGTCGCGCCGGCGCCGATCGTGATGGGCGCGACCAGCACGCAATTCGATCCCACGTGCACGTCGTCGCCGATGATCGACTGGTGCTTGTTCGCGCCGTCGTAGTTGGCGGTGATCGAGCCGGCGCCGTAGTTGACCCGGCTGCCCACGACCGCGTCGCCGACGTACGCGAGGTGATTCGCCTTCGATCCGACGCCCAGCGTACTCGCCTTCACCTCGACGAAGTTGCCGATATGCACGTCTTCAGCAAGCTTTGTGCCGGGGCGCAGCCGGGCGTAGGGGCCGATGCGGCAGTTGCGGCCGATCGCCGCGGAGTCGAGATGCGAAAACGCCTCGATCCGCGTGTCGGGCCCGACGGTGACGTCGCGCAGCACGCAATACGGCCCGATGGATGCGCCATCGTCGAGCCGAACCGTGCCTTCGAAGACGCAGCCGATGTCGATGCGCACATCGCGCCCGCACGTGAGGTCGCCGCGGATGTCGATGCGCGCGGGATCGACGATCGACGTCCCCGCGAGCATCAGTTTTTCCGCGCGCCGGCGTTGCGCGATGCGCTCGAGGCCCGCCAGTTGCGCCCGATCGTTGATGCCGAGCACCGACGCTTCGTCGGTGACGGTGTGCGCCACCACCGGTACGCCTTCGGCCGCCGCCATGCCGATGATGTCGGTCAGATAAAACTCGCCCTGCGCGTTGTGCGGCGTCAGGCGCTCGACCCACTTGCGCAGCAGCGCCGTCGGTGCGGCGATGAAGCCGGTGTTGATCTCGCAGAGCTTGCGCTCTTCGGGCGTCGCATCGCGATCTTCGACGACGGCGGCAACGCCGCCATCGGACGCGCGGACGACCCGGCCGAGGCCGGAGGGATCGCAGACGCGCGCCGTCAGCAGGGCGACGCGCTGGCCGCGCGCCAGATCGGCCACCTGCGCGAGAGCTTCGCGATGCAACGAGCGGCACGTCACCCAGTCCGACCAGCGTCACGCCGTCCGGCGGCAGCGCGGCTAGCGCCACGCGCGCGGCATCGCCGGTGCCGCGCGGTGGGTCCTGGCGAACGAAGGTTATGTCCGGCGCCGCCAATTCCTTCTCGACCGCGTCGGCGCCGTAGCCGGTCACCACGACGATCGTGCGCGGTGCGAGCGCGCGAACGGCCGTCGAGTACGTGTGCAACGAGAGGGCGGCCGGCGAGCGGATGCAGGACCTTCGGCAGCGCCGAATGCATGCGCTTGCCCTGGCCCGCGGCGAGAATGACGACGTCGAGCGAAATGGCCATGAATGCGGGACCAAGCGGAAGACCGGGATGATACGCCACGCATGGTGCGTGCCTGCGTCAGCGTCCGGTCGCGATGTTCGTCGCCGTCGTCGTAAGGGTCAGAGATGTAATTCGGCCGGCAGATCGCGCCGAATTACATCTCTGACCCCGATTAGTTCGCGGCGACTGACCGGCCGGCGCGGAGAAGAAACGGATCAGCCGTGGTGCTGGATCGTCGGCGGACTGATCGACATCAGGTCGATCATGTTCCCGACGCTGATCGGCTCGAAGCGGCGCGGGATCGACTTTTCGCGGCATTCGAGAATGTCGCACTGGATGTACATCTGGCGCAGGCGGCGCTCGGCATCCTTCTGCGACCCTGCGATGATCGAGACATTTTCGATGCGCTGGCCCATCCGGGTGCGGATCGTGAAACCGTAGCGGATCATGGCGTCGACCTCCTCCTGATGCAGCCTCGGGATTCTCACACCACGCTCCATAGCGGATGAGCGCCCGGGGAGTCCCATTGTGCAATTACCGTACCCCGCGGGCGATCGCCCGGGCGGGCGCCGACGAAGGGTTTCGGTGGCGCAGGACAGTGCCGGCGGTGGTACTCGCATTCTCAGTCATGGTAATGGCTGCATCGAGAGCGAGCACACACTTACTTCGCGATGTCGCTCGGGACCCCATGCGGGTCGGCGAGTGCGTCCCGGACGCGACGTCCCCGCCGCGACACGGCGGTCGCTGACCCATTCGTGCTCCGTCAGCGGGCGTCTTCGCGACGAGCCGAAATGAAAAAGGCCCGGTCGCCCGGGCCTTTCACGGAATTCGACGCTGTTCAGTCGAGCGCCTTGATGTTGGACGCCTGGTCGCCCTTCGGGCCCGTCGTCACGTTGAACGACACTTTCTGGTTTTCGCGCAGGCTCTTGTGGCCCTCGCCTTCGATGGCCGAAAAATGCGCGAAGAGATCCTTGCCGCCGGTGTCAGGCGTAATGAATCCGAAACCCTTGCCGTCGTTGAACCACTTGACTGTACCTGTTGCCATGTCTACTGCTCCTGAGAAGGTTGTAAATGAGTGGCGTTAGCCGTAGCGCCGGAACTTCAAGGGAGAGAGACGAAGACCTGAGGACTATCGCGAGAGTGGCGACGACGGACCAGCAATTCAATTCACTTGAGGAACCTGCAATTGATTCTTTACACGCAACCCGCGGATAAGTCAATCGAATTCTGAGCAGGCACCCGTCGTCGATCGACATGCGCGCTGCGAAGAAACCCGGTGGAGTTGAATCCGCGCATGTCGATCGACCGCGCAGAAAATGCGCTTCAGTCTCCCGCGACGGTCACCGCGTTCGTCGCCGACTTGACCGGCCGCGCGAGCCACACGACGCCGATCAACAGCACGAACAGGATCGCCGAGACGTAGAAGATGTCGTTCGCGGACAGCATGAACGCCTGCTGATCGATCATCCGGTTGAGCATCGCGTGGCTCTGATCCGGCGTCATCCCGCTCGCCTGCAGATTGGAAAGCGCCTGCACCGTTGTCGGGTCGTACGACGTGATCCGCTCGGCGAGCTGCGCATGATGCAGGTTCGCGCGCCGGTCCCAGAGCGTCGTCGTGATCGACGTGCCGAACGAGCCTGCGGTGATGCGCGCGAAATTGAACAGTCCCGACGCGGCGGGAATGCGGTCGGGCGAGAGCCCCGAAAGGCTGAGCGTGACCAGCGGAACGAAGAACAACGCCGTCGCGGCGCCCTGGATGATCGTCGGTATGAGCAGCGTCTCGAGGTCGGCATTCGTATTGAAGTGCGCGCGCATCAGCAGCACGATCGCGAAGATCGCGAACGCGCCGGTCGCGTACAGCCGCGGATCCACCTTGTTGACGGTTCGACCCACCAGCGGCATCAGCAGGATCGCCAGCACGCCGACCGGCGCGAGCACCATCCCGGCCTCCGTCGCCGTGTAGCCCATGTACTGCTGGAGCCACAGCGGCAGCAGGACCACGTTGCCGAAGAACGCGCCGTAGCCGAGCGACATCGCGAGCGAGCTGGTCCAGAAGTTCCGCCGCGCGAAAAGCCGCAGGTCGACCACCGGGTGGCGGTCGGTCATTTCCCAGACGACGAACAACGCAAATCCGACCGCGGCGACGCACGCCAGCGTCACGATCTCGCCCGAGTTGAACCAGTCCAGATCCTTGCCCTTGTCGAGCATGATCTGCATCGAGCCGACCCAGACGACGACCAGCGCGAGACCGATGGTGTCGATCGGAAGCTTGAGCGTCGCGGTCTCGCGCGTCCGGTAGATCATCCACGTCACGCCAACCGCCGCGAGACCCACGGGCACGTTGATGTAGAAAATCCATGGCCACGCGATGTTGTCGGTGATCCATCCGCCGAGCAACGGCCCGACCACGGGCGCGACCAGCGTCGTGATCGCCCACATCGCCAGCGCGGTGCCGGCCTTCTCTTTCCGATAACTCGACAGCAGCAACGACTGCGACAGCGGAATCATCGGACCGGCGACCGCACCCTGGATCACGCGGAACAGGATCAGCCACCCGAGCGAGGGTGCGAGGCCGCACAGGAACGACGCGATGACGAACAGCAGCACCGACGCCGAGAACAGCCGCACCTGTCCGAAGCGCTGCGAAAGCCACCCGGTCAGCGGCAGCGAAATGGCATTTGCGACACCGAACGACGTGATGACCCATGTTCCCTGGTCCGGCGAAACGCCCAGGTCCCCGGCGATCGCGGGAAGCGACACGTTGGCGATCGACGTGTCGAGCACGTTCATGAACGTCGCGAGCGACAGCGAGACCGTTCCGAGCACCAGCGCGAGACCCTGGAGCGGGGCGGGTTGCGCCGCGGCTTGCGTTGCCGCTGCCGGTCGCGCCGGCGTCGTGCCGGACGCCGCCGATGCGGCGGGATTCGACGGGGTGGCCATGTTGGTTTACCTGGCGGGGCGAGCTACAGCGCGTTGCCCCGCGCCGGAACGATCGACCTGGCGTTGCCGAGTCCGGCAAGGCGCGCGGCCTCGTCACCGCTCCGCGCGACCCGCGCCTGCGCTGCCGTCGTGCGGTCCGATTCGTTGGCCGCGATGATCGACTTGACGCGATCGCTCGCGACCGCGTCCTCCGATTGGAACACGGCAGTCGAATAGGACTTGGCGTCGCCTTGCGCGAGCTGCGAGATGCGATTGCCGCTGCGCTGATGCGTGTCGACGTCGACCTGCATCGACAGGCCGATCTGCAACGGATGCGCCGCCAACTCGCCCGCGATCGAGCGCGATGCGCACGGGGACGCGTTGGACGATCTTGATCCAGTTGCCGGTGGCGTTTTGTGCCGGCAGCAGCGCAAACGCGGAGCCCGTGCCGGCACCGAATCCCGCAACCTTGCCGTGATAGTCGACCTTGCCGCCGTAGACGTCCGCCGTGAGCGTCACCGGCTGGCCGACGCGCATGTTCGCGAGTTGCGGCTCCTTGAAATTCGCGTCGATCCACACCTGGTCGAGCGGCACGATCGCCATCAGCGGCGTGCCCGTGCTCACGCGCTGTCCGAGCTGGACGGATCGCTTGGCGACGAAGCCCGCCACCGGCGCCGGCAGTTCGGTACGCGAATACGTGAGGTACGCCTCGCGAACGCGCGCGGCGGCGTTCCGCACGTCGGGATGGTTGTCGATCGTCGTGCGATCCACGCGGGCGCGATTCGCCGCGAGCTCCTGCTGTGCGGCAAGCAACGCCGCCTTCGCGCCGTTGGACGCGTTGCGCGCATGCTGCAGCTCTTCGCTCGAAATCGCGCCGGAGCTCGCGAGGCGCTCGCGGCGCGCCAGGTCCTCGTTCGCGCGCGCCATGTCGCTTACCCTCACCTCGACGGCGGCCTGCAATTGCGCCGACGTCGCGAACAGCGTGCGCACTTCGCGCACCGTCTTGGCGAGCTGTGCCTCGGCCTGATCGAGCGCGACCTTCGCATCCGCGCGGTCGAGCTCGACGAGCGGCTGGCCCGCCTTGACGAACTGCGTGTCGTCGGCGTCGATCGCAACCACGGTGCCCGCGATCTGGGGTGTGATCTGCACGACGTTGCCGCTTACGTAGGCGTCGTCCGTCGACTCGTGATAACGCAGCGACAGTCCCCACCAGGCGCCGTACGCAATGCCGATGAACGCGACGCCGCCGAGGACGACGGCAAGCCAGAGTTTGCGCTTCGATCGCAGCGTGGAGCTCGCGGTGGGTGATGTTTCGGTGGTCATGATGTTGGTCCTGTTTCAGTGCGGTGATTGCCGGATTCGTCGCCGGCGTACGCCGCGTCAGTTGGCCCGAAGGCTCGTGTCGAGTGCATGTGCAATCCGGTCGCCGGCCGCGGATTCGGCCGTCGACGGGCCGCTTTGCAGCAACCAGCTCTCGCCGTAAAGAATCGTCATGCCGGCGAGTGCGACGGCAATGAGGCCGATGATGCGACTGCGCAGGCGGCGCTTCTTCGCAACACGACGGCGGGACACGAGCGGATGCGAACAACCCGGCATGGAAATCAATTCAGGCATTGCGCACGTCTTCACTGCGGCGCCGCCGCCGCGATCGGAGCGATCGGCTCGCGGTAACCCCCGCCGAGCGCGCGGACCAGGTTGATCGACAGCGTCAGCTCGCGCGATCGCAGATCCGCGTCCAGACTCTGCTGGGCGAGCAGCGGCTGCTCCGCCGAGAGCACCTGCAGGTAGTTGCCGATGCCTTCGCGGAAACGCAAGAGCGCGAGGTCGTACGCCTCCTGTGCCGTCGAGAGCGCCTGCGTCTGCTGCTCGCGTTGGGCTTCGACGCTGCGATACGACGCGAGTTGATCGACGACGTCGCGCAGCGCGTCGGCGAGCGTCTGGTTGTATTGCTCGACGGCGATGTCGTAGTCGGCGTCCTTGCCGGCGAGGTTGCCGCGCAAGCGGCCGGCGTCGAAGATCGGCAGGCTGACGGCGGGGCCGAGACCCATCATGCGGCTTGCCGCCGACAGGAATCCGGACGGGCCCAGGCTCTGCAAACCGATGAACGCGACAAGGTTAACGTTCGGATAGAACTCGGTTTTCGCGACGGCGATGTCCTTTTGCGCGGCTTCCACGCGCACGCGCTGCGCGATGATGTCGGGGCGGCGGCCGACGAGCTCCGCCGGAACGACCGTCGGCAGTGCGGAGCGCCCGAGTCCATGCGCCGCCGGCCGCGGGATCGCCAGACCGCGATCGGGACCCTGGCCGAGCAGCGCCGCCAACTGATTTCGCGTGAGGGCGATCGTTTCATCGAGTTGCGCGATCTGCTCGCGCGCCGCGGGTAGTGCCGATTCGGCCTGTTTCAATTCCAGCCGCGAATCGATGCCCGCGGCGTTGCGGTCGCGCGTGAGCGCGTAGACCTGCTCGCGCTTGGCCAGCGTGTCCGCCGCGATGTCGTGCTGCAGGTACGCGCGCTGCAACTGCACGTACGCTTGCGCGACATTCACCGCCAGCGCGAGTCGCGCCGCGTCGGCGTCGACGGCGGCCGCGGTGGCTTGCCCGAGCGCGCTTTCGTATGCCGCCCGATTCTTGCCCCAGAAATCGAGCTCCCAGTCGAGCGTCGATTGCAACTGGTACTCGGTGTTCCAGGTTCCGGCGAACGGCGGCGGGACGAGGCCGTGCGCCGAAAACCGCTCGCGCGTCGCGTCGAATGTCGCGTTCACCTGCGGATAGAGCGACGACTTCGCGACATCGGCGAACGCGAGCGCCTTGCGCGTCCGCGCCGCGGCGATCTTGAGTGTGGGGCTGCCGGCGAGCGCCTCGTCGATCAGTCCGTCGAGGTTGGGGTCACCGAATGCGGTCCACCATGCGGCGCTTGGCCACGCCGCCTGCGACACTTGCGCAGTCGCGAGCGAGCGCTCACTCGCCAGCGCGTTGGCATTGACGGGCGCCGACGTTGGCGCAATCCCGTTCATGCTGGCGCAGCCTGCGACCAGCAAGCCCAGCGCCGCCGCGGCGATTCGATTGAGGTAGGTTGTCATTACACGTTCCATTGCGAGCAGTCGGTAAAATTTGCCAGGGCTGAGAATGCTTAGGCAATCAATTGGACGAAAAAAATCGGCATCAGCAGGTGTTTGTCATGCATTCGCGAGCATTCGTTTCAGCAGCGTCTCGAGCTGATGCGCGTCGGCCTTGGTGAACCCGCGCAGGAAGTGATTGATCGTGCGCACCGCGGCGGCGATCAGCTTCGGATACGCAGCCTTGCCGTCGTCGGTCAGTTCGACGATCACCTTCCGCCGATCTTTCGGGCAGCGAACGCGCCGCACCAGCCCCTTGCGTTCCAGGCGGTCGAGCATGCGGGTCATCGCGCCCGGGTCGTACGACACGCCCTTGCAGAGCGTCGACGCCGAGTTCGTCTCGCCGATCGGCCAGATTCACCAGGATCACGAATTGCGGCGCGGTGATGTCGAACGGCGCGAGCTCCCGGTCGAGCGCGTCCATGATCTCGCCCTTGACCCGCGTCAGCAGCCGACCGATGCTGGTCCGGGGATCGAACGTCTTCGGGTCGTAGATGGCAGTCATCGCTTTCGTTTCGTCGTACTTTCGATCCGGAATATAGCTGCCTGAGCAGTCATTGTCAAGACATTTATTGCCGTAGCAGGCAAGCGCCTGATTTCCGGACGATTTTCCCGCCGACTCCAATGCCGGCGGCGAATCCGGCGCGGTTTCTACGGCGCGGTCGAGCAGAAAATCCGCGAGCTCGGCGAATCCCTGGCCCGCCTCGCGCACGGTGATGTACGCGGGCGGCGTCGGGATCCGGTCCAGGAACGCGCCGCAGATTGGCAACCCCGACCGCATTGCGAAAGAACGCGAACATCGGTGCATCGTTCGGCGAATCGCCGGCAAACACGAACGCGTCACTTTCGGCATCGAGATCGCAAGCGAAGACCTCGCGCAGCAGCGTCCTCGTCATCGCCAGCTTGTCGTAGTCGCCGAACCATCCGTTGACATGGATGGAGCTGACTTTCGCCGTCAGCCCGCGCGCCTGCATCATCGCCACGATGCGATCGACGGCATCGCGCGGGAGCGGGGGAACATCCTCGCAATAGTCGATCGCAAGATCGGTCTCGCGATAGTGCTGGTCCGACGCGAGCGCGCAGCCGGGAACCGCGCGCAGGATTTCGGCGCCGACATCGGCGAGTCGCTTGCGGGTCGCGATCCGCTCGCGCTCGGGCGTGACGAAGCGCCGGACGAGCGTGCGCGTCGTCGCGTCGTAGCGCATGTAGAACGCGCCGTTCTCGCCGACGACAGCATCGACAGGCCACATCCGCGCGATGTGGTCGCACCAGCCGGCGGGGCGGCCCGTCACGGGCACGACGATGTAGCCTGCTGCGCGCAGGCGTTCGAGCGCCGCGTACGCGTGCGCCGTCAATCGCCCGTCGGTCGTCAGCGTATCGTCGATGTCGGTCAATACGCCGCGTATCGCGCGGCGCACGGCGTCCGGCATGTTCGCGAGCGGCAGCGGTCCGGCCATCATGCGCCGATGTGCGCGGCGACGCGCTCGCGCTGCCGAGCACTCATCGGCAGGCCGCATTTGGTGCGCCGCCACAGAACGTCTTCGGCGGTCTGCGCCCACTCGTCGGCGCGCAGGTAATCGATTTCGCGCTCGGTGAGTTGCGCGCCGAAATCCTCGCCGAGATCGGCCATCGTTCGCGCATCGCCCAGGACGGTGACCGCGCGCGACCCATGGCGGCGCGCAACCGCCCGCAGCAGCGCATCCGGCAGCGACGGGTAACGGCGCGCGAGCTCGGCGCGCCAAATGCTGCGATCGCCGCGCGGGAGGTCTCCGCCGGGCAGCGTCGCGCCCTGCGTCCAGCCGCCCTTCATCGCGGGAAAGAACGGCTGCAATTCGGCGAGCGCGGCTTCGGCGAGCTTTCGAAACGTCGTGATCTTGCCGCCGTAGATCGACACCACCGGCGCGCGGCCGGCGGCCGGCGCATCGCCCAGCGCATCGACCTTCAACACGTAGTCGCGCGTGACTTCCGACGGGTCGCTCGAGCCGTCGTCGTAGAGCGGCCGTACGCCGCTGTACGACCACACGATGTCGTTGCGTGCGAGCGGCCGCGCGAGATAGTTGTTCGCGAGCGCCAGCAGGTAATCGGTCTCCTCGGCGCTGATCGCCGGATGCTCGTACGTCTCGACCGGAACGTCGGTCGTGCCGATCAGCGAATAGTGTTCCTGGTAGGGAATGACGAACACGATCCGGTTGTCGGCGTTCTGCAGGATGTAGGCGTGGTCCTCGGGGTGGACGCGCGGCACGACGATGTGGCTGCCCTTCACGTGGCGCACCTGCGCGCTGACCGGCGCATCGCTGACCTTGGCCCGAACGTCGCGCACCCACGGGCCCGCGGCATTCACGAGCGCACGTGCGTTGACGTGCGTCGTGCGCTGCCGTCGCGCGCGGCGAGGGTGACGCGCCACAGGCCATCCGTCACGCCGCGCGTCGACGAGCGTCGTCCGCACGCGGATGTCCGCACCCTTGGCGCGCGCATCGAGCGCATTGCAGACGACGAGACGCGCGTCGTCGACGCGGGCGTCGGCGTAGAGGAAGCCCTTGCGAAACCGGGGCTTGAGGCCCGCGCCGTAACGCGTGCCGGTCGAGCCTGACGCCGCGCGATTTCGGCAGCGTCATGCGCCCGCCGAGATGATCGTAGAGAAACAATCCGGCGCGGATCATCCACGCCGGCCGCAAATGCCGCTCGTGCGGCAGCACGAACATCAGCGGCTCGATGATGTGCGGAGCCGCGCGCAACAGCACCTCGCGCTCGGCAAGCGCCTCGGCGACGAGGCGAAACTCGTAGTGCTCGAGATAGCGCAGTCCGCCGTGGATCAGCTTCGTGCTCCATGACGACGTATGCGCGGCGAGATCGTCCTTCTCCGCCAGCAGGACCGACAGTCCGCGCCCGGCGGCGTCGCGCGCGATGCCCGCGCCGTTGATGCCGCCGCCGATCACGACCAGGTCGTAGATAGGGGTCTCCATGGCCGGCGCGATTTTACCGGATGCGCTTCATGCCACCGCACGACAGAGCGGCTGAAGCGGCGAGCGGACGCTGCGATAATGCGGTGGCTCGCCGCTTCAGCCGCGCCGCCGACAGGCGCGCACTCCCCATCACCTCGACCGGATCATCATGCACATCGTCCCCGAAGTCGCCGCGCTCGACACCGAGATGCGTGGCTGGCGCCACCATCTGCACGCGCATCCCGAGACCGCGTTCGAGGAAACCCGAACGTCGGCCTACGTTGCGGAGCGCCTGCGCTCGTTCGGGCTCGACGTGCACACGGGTCTCGCGAAGACCGGGGTGGTCGGCGTCCTGTCGAACGGCGCATCGCGCGACGCCATCGGCCTGCGCGCCGACCTCGACGCGCTGCCCATTCACGAGCAATCGGGCCTGCCGCACGCGTCGCGCCATCCGGGCCGCATGCATGCCTGCGGCCACGACGGCCACACGACGATGCTGCTTGCCGCAGCCCATGCGATGGCGCAGCGGCGCCGCTTCGACGGCACGGCCTATTTCATCTTTCAGCCGGCCGAGGAGAACGAGGGCGGCGGGCGCGTGATGGTCGAGGAAGGTCTGTTCGACCGGTTTCCGATGCGCGCCGTGTACGGGATGCACAACTTGCCGAAAGTGCGCGCGGGCACATTCGCGATGCGCGAAGGGCCGTTGATGGGCGCCTACGACATCTTCGAGATCGTCGCGACCGGGCAAGGGCGCGCACGCGGCGATGGCGTACCAGGGCAAGGACCCGATGCTGTTCGCCGCGCATGCGATTCACGCGCTGCAGACGATCGTGTCACGCAACCTGCATCCGCTCGACGCGGGCGTGGTCAGTGTGACGCAGGTCCATGCGGGCGACACGTGGAACGTGATCCCCGAGCAGATCGTGCTGCGCGGCACGGTGCGCTCGTTCAAGCGCGACGTGCAGGACCTGATCGAGCGGCGCATGCGCACGATCGTCGCCGGCATTGCGGAAATGTTCGAGATGCAGGCGACGCTGCGCTACGAGCGCCGCTATCCGGCGACGGTCAATAGCGCGGAGGAGACCGGGCACGCGGCGCGTGCCGCCGCGGCGGTCGTCGGCGACGCCAACATCGATCGGAACCCGACGCCGGAAATGGCCGGCGAGGATTTCGCGTTCATGCTGCAGGCGAAACCCGGATGCTACGTGTGGCTCGGCGCCGGCAAGGACGACAGCACGCCGAACCTGCACAATCCGCATTACGATTTCAACGACGATGTGCTCGCAATCGGTGCGAGCTACTGGGTGACGCTCGCGGAGCAGCAACTGCCGGTGCAGGCGGCGCTGCACGACGCCGCGCAGCGAACCTGAGCGTACGGCGAACGCAGGTTGCGGCAAGCGCAACGCCATGCCGCGATGCGGCGCTTCGTCGAGACGTTGCGCGATTCATGCTGTGACGTACAGATCCCTGGGCAGGCCCCAGGCGGGTCGCACGCAAATTGCTTTCCCCGATTGACCACCCGCAACGCGTCGACGCGGCAAACCGAGGAAAGCATGGCGACTTCCATCACGACCCGACGTGGCCTTGAGCCCGAACCGCCCAGGCGACGCGCGGCGGACCAGCAAGCGCCGGGATACCGGATTTGCGAACGGCGCTGGCGCAGCGCTTCGTTCTTCCTCGTCGAGCGGCGCAAGGGCAAACGGTGGATGTACGGTTCGATCGCGCTGGCCGCTGCGCTGTGGGCGTACGCGTACATGTTCATTCAGTACCGGTGACCGGCGGCGCGCGCCGCGCGCTTGTTTCCAGGATCGTCGAATGCCCGGCTCCTGCTGAAACCGGGCGCTCGCCGGTTGACCCGTTCAGCCGCTGCCCGGACGCGTCATCGCGGCCGGATCGGCCCACTTGTCGAAGTCTTCGGCCGTGACCAGTTTCAGGCGCAGCGCGGCTTCCCGCAGGCTCAGGCCTTCGCGATGCGCAGTCAGCGCGATCTTGGCCGCGTTCTCGTAACCGATGTGCGGATTGAGCGCGGTGACGAGCATCAGCGACCGCTCGACGTTCGCGCGAATGCGCGAAAGATCGGGCTCGATGCCCTGCGCGCAGCGCTGGTCGAATGAGGCGATCGCGTCGCCCAGCAGCTCGATCGACTCCAGCGTGCCCTGCAACATCACCGGCTTGTAGACGTTGAGCTGAAAGTTGCCCTGGCTGCCGCCGAAAGCGACGGCGGCGTCGTTGCCGAACACGCGCACGGCGACCATCGTCAGCGCCTCGCACTGCGTTGGATTGATCTTGCCCGGCATGATCGACGACCCGGGCTCGTTGTCGGGGATCGTGATTTCGCCCAGTCCGGCGCGCGGCCCGCTCGCATGCAAGCGCACGTCGTTGGCGATCTTCATCAGTGCGCCGGCCAGCGTCCGCAATGCGCCGCTCGCGTTGACGATCGCGTCGTGCGCCGACAAGGCCGCGAACTTGTTCGGCGCCGACACGAACGGCATGCCGGTCTCGCGCGCGATCGCCGCGGCGACGGTCTCGCCGAACTTCGGATGCGCATTGAGCCCGGTGCCGACCGCGGTACCGCCGAGCGCCAGCGGCATCAATCCCCGCCGCGCGAACTCGATTGCGGCGCGCGCATCGTCGAGTTGCGCGACCCATCCCGATATCACCTGTCCCAGCGTGATCGGTGTCGCATCCTGCAAATGCGTGCGGCCGATCATCACGACATCGGCAAACGCCTGCGCTTTTGCGTCGAGCGTCGTCCGCAGGCGCTCGAGTGCGGGCAGCAGCCGGTGATCGAGATCGTCGACGGTGGCCATGTGCATCACGGCGGGAAACGTGTCGTTCGACGACTGGCACCGATTGACGTCGTCGTTCGGGTGAATCGGCTTCTTCGAGCCGACGGCGCCGCCGGCCAGCTGGATCGCCCGGTTCGCAATCACCTCGTTGGCGTTCATGTTCGACTGCGTGCCCGAACCGGTCTGGAACACGACCAGCGGAAATTCGGCGTCGAGCTTGCCATCGACGACTTCCTGCGCGGCACGTTCGATCAGCGCGACTTTTTGTCGGCGGGAGCTCACCCAGTTCACCGTTGGCGATGGCGGCGCATTTCTTCAGCAGGCCGAATGCGCGAATGACCGGACGGCCCCAGCGGAAGCGGTCGACGCCGATCGGGAAATTCTCGATCGAGCGCTGCGTTTGCGCGCCCCACAGATGCTCGGCCGGGACGCTCACTTCGCCGAGCGCGTCCTTTTCGATGCGTACCGAGCCCGCCGCTGCCGCTGCCAATGTCATGCCTGAATGCTACTCCGCCGCGGACGTTGCGCCAGCGCGACGCCGACCCACTTTCTGCTTACCGCCCTTGACCGCGCTCACGGTGCGCGGCGCAGGACGTCGCCGGCCAGCACGCTCGGGCGGCGTCTTGCGCGAGCGGGGCAGGGCGGCGGCGTGCGGCTTGGGCACGAGCTTGCGCAATTCCGCAAGCAACGCGTGCTGCCGCGCGTCGAGGCCCGAATCCGACTCGATCGCGTCGAACACCGCGTTCAGTTTCTGCCGATCGGCGGCGGTGCGCGCCAATTTTCCGATCGACCGTTTGGCTTGCACGGGCTCGAATTCGACGACGAGCGTTTCCTCGTGCAGCAGGTGACGCAACTGGCCCTCGTCGAGCCCGCGCAGGATCCCGGTCGGTTCCAGCAACGCGCGCGTGTGCTCCATCTGCGCGAGCCGGCGCTTCCCGCCGCCGGCCTTGACCAGCATGATGCCGGTGCGAATGACGGCCTCGGGCAATCCGCCCTGATCGATCTCGTCCAGCACCTGGCGCACGGCGGGCAATGCGCGCGCGTCGAAGCGCGTCTGCTTGCGGATCACCGCGCGCTGATCGGCCATCTGCAGCGACATCATGTTGCCGTAGACCTGGAAGAACGCGGCTTCGCTCGCCGCATCGCGGAGATCGCGATACAGGTCGAGCGCCGCGCTCACGTATTCCGAATACAGATGCTCGGCGCGCCGCCCGGCGTTGTCCACGGCGCGTGGCCGGCGATGCGCCCGTACGATCGCCGCCACTTGCGGCAATCCCGCGAGCAGTGGATTGTGGTCGGAGAACCACCAGCGCTGCACGCGCAGCGGATGCCACTCGCGCAGCACCTTGGCAACCCATTCCGGCGTCGCTTCGCGCACGGCCGGGCGCACGAGCAGCTCGTACGCGCGCTCGGTGAGCTCCGACAACGCCGCCACGGCCTCGAACGGTTTTTCGTCGACGCGATCGTATTTCTGCAGCCGCTTCAAATCCTCGAGCTTGCGCTCGTGCAACGTCACGTCGTAGGCGACCGTCCCGTCGGCGGCCGTCGTTTCGTGGATCTCCATGCCGTACAGCCCGGGCGGGAGCGCCTGGATGTATTTCAGCACCTCGATGATCTGCGTGTGCTCCTTCTTCGCGACCTTGCCGGACACGAAGATGCCGAGGTGGCCGATGTCCTTGTGCATCAGACCGACGATCGTCTGGCCGTTCGCCTTGATTTCCTCGGTGCTCGAATACAGGTCGCTGATCCAGTTGAACGCCTGCTGCGGCGGCGTGATGTTGTCGCCCATCGACGCGAACACGATGATCGGCTGCTTGATCGACTTCAGATCGAAGTAGCGGCCGGGACCGAGGCGCGCCTCGCCCTGCGCGAGCTTGTTGCCGATGAAGAGATTGTTGACGATCCAGCGGATCTCCTCCTCGTTCATCAGGTAGAAGCCGCCCCACCAGCGCTCGAACTCGAGAAAGCGCGGTGCTTCGCTGTCGATGTCGTCGAACAGTTGGTAATACTTGTCCCAGAACGTGTTCGCGGGGTTGAGGTTCTCGAAATTCTGGACGAGGTGCGCGCCGTCGAACTTGCCGCCGCCCAGGTCGCCCGCGAGCAGCGACGACCCACGCGCCGCCGAGCAGCCCGCCCGCGTAGCGCATCGGGTTCTCGCCGTCGTTGCCCGGCCCAGTACGACATCGGCGCGCCGTTGATCACGAGCGGCCCCGCGATGTCGGGCCGCGCCGCCGCGAGCATCATCACCGCCCAGCCGCCCTGGCAATTGCCGACGAGCACCGGCTTTGGCGCTCTCCGGATGGCGCTCGGCGACGATGCGCACGAATTCGGCTTCCGCGTCGGTGACGTCGGCCAGCGTCTGGCCGGGCTCGGGCTCCGGAAAGAAGATCACGAAATAGACCGGGTGACCGGCCTTCAGCGCGACGCCGACTTCGCGAATCCTCCTTGAAGCCGCCGATGCCGGGACCGTGGCCGGCGCGCGGATCGATGATGATGAACGGGCGCAGCGTGTCGTCGACTTCGACGCCCTTCGGCGGAATGATGCGCACCAGCGCGTAGTTGACCGGGCGCTCGAACGTGCGGCCGTCGGCCAGCATTTCATACTCGGTACGCGAGCAGCGGCGGCTTGCCGGCCTGCTCGTGCGCGAGCCAGTTGTTGCCGCGCTGGCGCATCGTGTCCCAGAACAGCACCGAGCGCTGCGCGAAGTCGACGCCGTACTGCCACCAGTCCTGCCATGCCTGTTGCGGATGGAGCCGCGCGTGGGCACCGGACTGCGCGTAGGCGGCCTGGGCCTTGCGGACGCGGTCGGCGTAAGCCTGATAAGCGTCCTTGATGCGGCGCTCGAGCACCGTGGCGACGTTGCGGGAAATCTGGAGCGAACGGTCGATCGTCTGGTTGAGATGCGGCATCGCGGAATCCTTTGGCCAGTAGCAATGTTGCAATGCAACATATTACCAGCCGCAGACGTCCGGCGCACGCGATCGGCAGGATGGGCCGCGAGCTGCTGGGAACTCCTGCCGTCAGGTGAGCGGCATCATGACGACCTTTGCGTAGGCCGGTCGCCGCGCCAGCGCGTCGAACCACCGCTGAACGTTCCGCAGCGCCGGGCGCTCGATCGGCAGGGCCATCCAGCGCCAGATTCCGCATCCGAGCCCAATGTCGCCCATCGTGAAAGCGTCGCCCGCAAGATATTCGCGCGTCTCGAGGTTTGCGTCGACGATCTCCAGCATCTTCGCCGTCTTCCGGCGCGCCTCCTCGAGCGCCCGCGGATCGCGCTGATCCGGCGGGGTGCGGATCAGTCCGAGAAACAGCACACGCAGGCTGGGCCAGAACGTGCTCTTCTCCCAGTCCATCCAGCGGTCGGCTTCCGCCCGCGCATGGAGATCCTCCGGCCAAAGGCTGCCGGCGGCGTACTTGGCTGCAAGATAGCGGACGACGGCGTTCGACTCCCAGAGCACGAATCCGTCGTCGTCGATCGTCGGCACGAGACCGTTGGGATTGAGCGCGCGATACGCGGGCGTGTCGACGACGCCGAACGGACCCCCGGCGTCCGTGCGCCGGTACGCGAGCGCCATCTCCTCGCAGCACCAGAGGACCTTCTGGACATTGACGGAATTGTTGCGTCCCCAGACAACCAGCATGAGCAATCCTGGATGTAGACGGTCGGTCGACCGGCAATCGGCTGTCCGTCAGGCGCGGTGGCGCATCTTGCGGATCGCCTCGAGCTGCGCAACGCGCGACGGCGAGCTCGGCCTCGGCGTGCGCGATCTCTTCCTTCGACGTCTTGTTCTGCATCGCTTCCTCGGCCGCGCTGCTTCGCCTCCAGCGCGGCCTTGACTTCGTCGAGGTCCTTCGCGCGGATCGCGGTGTCGGCGAGCACCGTCACGAGGTGCGGCTGCACCTCGAGGATACCCGCCCTGCACGAAGACGAGCTCCTCCTCGCCGCTGCCCCGGGACTTGATCCGCACCGCGCCCGGCTTGATCTGCGTGAAGCAGCGGCGTGTGGCGCGGATAGATGCCGAGCTCGCCCATCATGCCGGGAAGCACGACGAACTCCGCCTCGCCGGAGAAGATCTGCTCTTCGGCGCTGACGACGTCGACGTGGATGGTGTTGGCCATGCTGGTCTATTGCAGCGTCTTCGCCTTCTCGAACGCTTCCTCGATCGCGCCGACCATGTAGAACGCCTGCTCGGGCAGCGCATCGCACTCGCCGTTGACGATCATCTTGAAGCCCTTGATCGTGTCCTTCAGCGACACGTACTTGCCCGGGCGAGCCGGTGAACACCTCGGCGACGCTGAACGGCTGCGACAGGAAGCGCTGGATCTTGCGCGCGCGCGCGACCGCGAGCTTGTCCTCGGGCGAGAGCTCGTCCATGCCGAGGATCGCGATGATGTCGCGCAGCTCCTTGTAGCGCTGCAGCACCGATTGCACGGCGCGCGTCGTGTTGTAGTGCTCCTCGCCGATGACGTGCGGGTCGACCTGGCGCGACGTCGAGTCGAGCGGGTCGACCGCGGGATAGATGCCGAGCGACGCGATGTCGCGCGACAGCACGACGGTCGCGTCGAGGTGGCCGAACGTCGTCGCCGGCGACGGGTCGGTCAGGTCGTCGGCCGGCACGTACACGGCCTGGATCGACGTGATCGAGCCGGTCTTGGTCGACGTGATGCGCTCCTGCAGCCGGCCCATCTCCTCGGCCAGCGTCGGCTGGTAGCCCACCGCGGACGGCATCCGGCCGAGCAGCGCGGACACTTCGGTGCCGGCGAGCGTGAAGCGGTAGATGTTGTCGATGAACAGCAGCACGTCGCGGCCCTCGTCGCGGAACGATTCGGCGATCGTGAGGCCGGTCAGCGCGACGCGCAGGCGGTTGCCCGGCGGCTCGTTCATCTGGCCGTACACCATCGCCACCTTGGACTTCGAGAGGTCGTCCTTGTTGACGACGCCCGCGTCCATCATCTCGTGATAGAAGTCGTTGCCTTCGCGCGTGCGCTCGCCGACGCCGGCGAACACCGACAGGCCCGAGTGCGCCTTGGCGATGTTGTTGATCAGCTCCATCATCGTTCACGGTCTTGCCGACGCCGGCGCCGCCGAACAGGCCGACCTTGCCGCCCTTGGCGAACGGGCAGATGAGGTCGATGACCTTGATGCCGGTCTCGAGCAGCTCCTGCGACGGCGACAGCTCGTCGAACGTCGGCGCCGTCGCGGTGGATCGACATCTCCTTTTCGGCGGCGACCGGGCCGCGCTCGTCGATCGGGCGGCCGAGCACGTCCATGATGCGGCCGAGCGTCTTGGTGCCGACCGGCACCATGATCGGCGCGCCGGTGTTGACGACCTTCATGCCGCGGCGCAGACCGTCGGACGAGCCGAGCGCGATCGTGCGCACGATGCCGTCGCCCAGCTGCTGCTGCACTTCGAGCGTCAGCCCGATCTCGTCCATCTTGAGCGCGTCGTAGATCTTCGGCATCTCGGTCGCGCGGGAACTCCACGTCGACGACGGCGCCGATGCACTGAACGATGGTTCCCTGGTTCATGTGTCCGCGTTTCTCGAGTCTCAATTCTCGGAGTTCGCCGTTAGACCGCGGCCGCGCCGCCGACGATCTCCGCCAATTCCTTGGTGATCGCCGCCTGCCGCGTCTTGTTGTAGATGAGCTGCAGCTCGTCGATGATCGTTGCCGGCGTTGTCGGAGGCGGCCTTCATCGCGACCATCCGCGCCGACTGCTCGGACGCCATGTTCTCGTTGACCATCTGGAAGACGAGCGCCTCGACGTAGCGCCGCAGCACGCCGTCGAGCAGCTCGCTTGCGCGTCGGGCTCGTAGATGTAGTCCCACGAGCCGTCCGGACGTCTGCGACTTGCGCACCTCGCCGGCCGGCCGTCCGGAACTGCTCGGGAATCGGCAGCATGCGTCCGTGCCGCGGCTCCTGCCTCATCGTGTTGATGAAGTTCGTGAAGAAGATGTGGACCTCGTCGACCTTGCCGTCGATGATATTTGTCGAGCAGCACCTTGACCGGCCCGACCAGCCGTGTCGAGCTGCGGCCGGTCGCCGAGCTGCACCACGCTGCGACACGACGTTGCCGCCCATGCGGCTCAGGAAGCCGAGGCCCTTGCTGCCGATCGCGACGTAGTCGACCTCGATCCCCTTCGCCCGCCACTCCTTGTGCTGCTGCATGCACGAGGCGCAGCACGTTGGTGTTGAGGCCGCCGCACAGACCCTTGTCGGTGGTGACGACGATCGCGCCGACGCGCTTCACGCGTCTCGCGCTTCGCGCAGGAACGGATGCTTGTACTCGGTGTTCGCCTTGGCGACGTGCATCGCGATCTGCAGCGCGCGCTCGACGTACGGGCGCGACGCGCGCATCCGGTCCTGGGCCTTCTTCATCTTCGAGGCCGCGACCATCTCCATCGCCTTGGTGATCTTGCGCGTGCTCTGCACGCTCTTGATCTTGTTCCGGATTTCCTTGGAGCCTGCCATCGCTGCTTCCGTAGTACGTCGCCGGTCTTCTTGAAGTCCTCGATCGCCGCGGCGAGCGCCTTCTCGTCGTCCGCCGAGAGTTCCTTGGTCTTCTCGATGTTGTCCATCAGCGCGGCGTACTTGCTCTTCATGTACGCGCGCAGCGCCGCCTCGAACGCCAGCGCCTTCTCGACCGGCACGTCGTCGTAGTAGCCGTTGTTGACCGCGAACAGCGTCACCGCCATCTCGGCCACCTGCAGCGGCGAATACTGCGGCTGCTTCATCAGCTCGGTGACGACGCGGCCGCGGTCGAGCTGCTTGCGCGTCGCTTCGTCGAGGTCGGACGCGAACTGCGCGAACGCGGCGAGCTCGCGGTACTGCGCGAGCGACAAGCCGCACGCCGCCGCCGAGCTTCTTGATGACCTTGGTCTGCGCGTCGCCGCCGACCCGCGACACCGAGATGCCGGCGTTGATCGCGGGGCGGATGCCGGCGTTGAAGAGGTCGGTCTCGAGGAAGATCTGGCCGTCGGTGATCGAGATCACGTTGGTCGGCACGAACGCGGTGACGTCGCCCGCCTGCGTTTCGATGATCGGCAGCGCCGTCAGCGATCCGGTCTTGCCCTTGACCGCGCCCTTGGTGAACTTCTCGACGTATTCCTCGTTGACGCGCGCGGCGCGCTCGAGCAGCCGCGAGTGCAGGTAGAACACGTCGCCCGGATACGCTTCGCGGCCCGGCGGGCGGCGCAGCAGCAGCGACACCTGGCGATACGCCCACGCCTGCTTGGTCAGGTCGTCGTAGATGATGAGCGCGTCCTGGCCGCGATCGCGGAAGTATTCGCCCATCGTGCAGCCGGAATACGGCGCGATGTACTGCATCGCCGCCGATTCGGACGCCGTCGCGGCGACGACGATCGTGTATTCCATCGCGCCGTACTCTTCGAGCTTGCGGATCGACGTTCTTGATCGTCGACGCCTTCTGCCCGATCGCGACGTAGACGCAGATCAGATCCTTGCCCTTCTGGTTGATGATCGTGTCGATCGCCACCGCCGTCTTGCCGGTCTGGCGGTCGCCGATGATCAGCTCGCGCTGGCCGCGGCCGATCGGCACCATCGCGTCGATCGACTTCAGGCCGGTCTGCACCGGCTGCGACACCGTCTTGCGCCAGATCACGCCGGGCGCGACCTTCTCGATGACGTCGGTCATCTTCGCGTTGATCGGGCCCTTGCCGTCGATCGGCTGGCCGAGCGAATTGACGACGCGGCCGATCAGCTCCGGGCCCGACCGGCACCTACGAGAATGCGGCCCGTGCACTTGACGGTGTCGCCTTCGGTGATGTGCTCGTACTCGCCCAGAATCACCGCGCCGACCGAGTCGCGCTCGAGGTTCAGCGCGAGGCCGAAGGTGTTGCCGGGGAACTCGAGCATTTCGCCCTGCATCGCGTCGGACAGGCCGTGGATGCGGCAGATGCCGTCGGTGACCGAGACGACCGTGCCCTGCGTGCGCACTTCCGCGCCCGTATCCAGGTTCTGGATCTTGCTCTTGATCAGTTCGCTGATTTCAGAAGGATTCAACTGCATGGTGTCCTCGCGTCGCTCCGGCCGGCGCGCCGGCGTCACGGAATGTGAGGTTCGGCGCGCAACTGCGTTGCCATCGCCTGCAAGCTGCGCCTGCACCGAGCCGTCGATCACCGTGTCGCCGACGGTGATGCGCGCGCCGCCGATCAGCTCGGGATTCGACGATCGACGTCGCCTTCGATCTTCTTGCCGAAGCGCCTTTCGAGCGCCGTCCTGAGTCGCGCGAGCTGCGCGTCGGTCAGCGGGAACGCGCGTTTCGATCGTCGCCTTCGCCACGCCTTCGGCGTCGTTCTTCAGCGCCTCGAACAGCGCCGCGATCTGCGGCAGCAGCGCGACGCGGTCGGCCTCGACCAGCACGCGCACGAAGTTGCTGCCCGTGCGCGTCGAGCCGGTCGCCGCACGACCGACAGCAGCAGCGACTCCTTGTCGGCCGCCGTCGAGCTGCGGATTGTCGAGCGCCGCCGCCATCGCGGCGTCGGCGACGACCGCGCTGACGAAGCGCAGCATCTCCGACCACGCCGGCAGCGCGTTCGCGTCCCGCGCGAGCTCGAACGCGGCTTCGGCGTACGGCCGGGCGATGGTGGTCAGTTCGGCCATCGCTGCGTGCCTGCCTACAGTTCGCTGGCGGATCGACGCCAGCAGGTCGGCGTGCGCCTTGGCGTCGACTTCGCGCTTCAGGATCTTCGACGCGCCCGCAACCGCCAGATCGGCGACCTGGTTGCGCAGCTGCTTCCTTGGCGCGCGCGAACTCCTGCTGCGCTCTCGGCCTTGGCGGCGGCGATGATGCGGTCGCGCCTCGGCCTTCGCCTCGAGCTTGCGCCTGCGTCGATCGTCTCGGCCTTGAGCTTCTCGCCCTGGTCGCGATGATCTCGCGACGCTCGCGTCTTCGCCTCGGCCATCATGTCGGCGATGCGCTTCTCGGCGTCGGCGAGGCTCTGCCGGCCCTGCTTCGCCGGCCGCGAGGCCGTCGGCGATCTGCTTTCTGCCGCGTCTCGATCGCGCGCATCAGCGGCGGCCAGATGAACTTCGCCGTGAACCAGATGAACGCGGCGAACGCGATCGCCTGCATCAGCAGCGTGAAATTGATGTTCATCTCGCTGCCTCCTCGGCAACGCGCGGCCGGACGCGCGACGTTACTTGAGCCCGGCGCGGGAGCAGCGGATTGCCGAACGCGAACAGCATCGCGATGCCCGACGCCGATGATGAACGACGCGTCGATCAGGCCGAGCAGCAGGAACACCTTCGCCTGCAGTTGCGGCATCAGCTCCGGCTGGCGCGCCGCGCCTTCGAGAAAGCGCGAGCACATGATGCCCACGCCGACGCACGCGCCGAGCGCGCCCAGGCCGATCATGAGGCCGATGCCGACGCCGGTATAGCCTTGGATCATCGCGAGCAGCTTGCATCTTGTCCATTTACTTTTCCTTTCGTGGAGCGGGTTTGATGAGCGGTTGAAGCGTTGAGGATCGGCCGAACGCGCGCCGTCAGTGGTGCTCGTGCGCCATCGCGATGTAGACGATGGTCAGCATCATGAAGATGTAGGCCTGCAGCACGACGATCAGGATGTGGAAGATCGACCAGCCGAGGTGCAGCACGGCGCCGACGATGCGTGCCGACCAGCCCGGTCGCCGCCCACATGCCGAGCAGCATGAAGATGATCTCGCCGGCGTACATGTTGCCGAACAGCCGCAGCGAGTGCGACAGCGGCTTCGACATGTACTCGACGATGTTGAACAGCAGGTTGAACGGCCAGAGCAGCGCGATTCGATGCCGAACGGCGCGCAGAAGAGCTCGTGGATCCAGCCGCCGAGTCCCTTGATCTTGATGCTGTAGAAGATCATCAGCGCGAACACCGACAGCGCCAGCGCGAACGTGGTGTTGACGTCGGCGGTCGGCACGCCGCGCCAGTGTGCTGGGAAGCCGTGCTCGCAGAGCCCGCGCCATGATGTCGATCGGCAGGAAGTCCATCGCGTTCATGAACAGCACCAGCACGAACGTCGTCAGCGCGATCGGCGCGACGAGCTGCGTCGTCGCCGTGGTAGATGCTCTTGACCTGCTCGTTGACGAAATCGACCGACAGCTCGACGAACGCCTGCGTCTTCGACGGCACGCCGGTGGTGGCCTTGCGCGTCACGAGCCACAGGAAGCCGAACGCGAGGACGCCGAGGACGATCGACGTGAGCACCGTGTCGACGTTGACGCCCAGAAGCCGCCCGGCTTCGACCGGCTCGGTCAGGAACGTCAGGTGATGCTGGATGTACGCGGTCGGCGAGTCGTTCGGGCGGCCATCGGATAGTTCTCGCAGGAGTCGATCATTCGCGAACGAACAAGGCCATGCGGAACAGCAACACGGTGACGATGAAGGCGCCAAGAACGCCGGCACGACACGACTCCTGGTACGTCGACAGCACCAGCCACAGCAGGCCGACGATCACGCAGGATCTTCGCGCCTCGGCGCGGAACAGCACGGCACAGCGTGGCCGCCGGCGCGTCCTCGCCGGCACGACCGCCAGCACGAACGCGTACACGACGCCGGCGGACAGGTTGATCGACCCCGCCCAGCACCGCGGACAACGCGCCGTGCACGCCCGCCCAGAAGCCGGCGATCACCGCGATGACCAGCGTCGCGGCCGCCTGCCAGATGAGCACGGCCCGGAACGGCCTGGTGGAAAGCGAGCTTCCGCACGGATTCGGACGCCGTAACCGCCGAGCCATGCGAGCAACGGCAAACCGGCCAATTATAACGTCTCGCGATGTTTAACCGCTTTGGAGGGCTGCAGCGCGAATGTCGCGCAACGAGCATGCTTGGCGACAGGGCTGCAGCTCAACCGCCGGAAAGCGCCGCGACGATCATCAGCGCGCGCCGGCGGGCAACGGCGTCGCCAGGTCGCGCGTCAGGTCGTTGCCGACGAACAGCTTGATGTGCGGGCGCAGTTTGCCCTGCTCGTCGACGATGCGGAAGCGGATGCCGGGATAGCGCCGTCGAGCGCGGCCAGCGACGCCGCGCAGCGTCGGCGGCAACTCGGGCGCGAGGACCGGGACTGCGACCGCGACCTCGGCGTCGCGCGTGTACGAACGCAGCGGCGTCGGAATCCGCACGCGGACAGCGCGTACCGACGGCGAGCGGCACGTCGTCTGCGTGCATCGCGGTACGCACGCTTGCGCGTCGCCCTCCCGAATCGCGCGGCGTCGGCTGCTGCGTCAGCCGCGCTCACCGTGCGCGCTTCGACTGCGTAGATGTGCGGCAGATGCCGCGCGAGGCAGCGCAACGTGCGCCCTTCGTCGCGGCTTCCCCACACCTCGCCGCGGGTCGTGCCGAAGTAAACGCCCGGTGGGCTCGCGCAGATCGGTCGTCATCGCCTGGCGCTTGACGGTCCACCAGGCCTGCGATTTCGGCAGCCCCTGGTCCTGCCGCTTCCACGTCTTGCCGCCGTCGCGCGATCGGTACACGGCGGGCTTGCCGCCGGGCGCAGTGCGCGGCCAGACGGTGCGTGCCGTCCATCGGCAACACCCACAGCGTCTCCGGGTCGCGCGGATGCAGCGCCATCGGGAAGCCGATCGAGCCGACGCGACTTCGGCATCGACGCACCGATGTCCTGCCACAGCTCGTCCGGGACGATCGAGCCGGTAGATGCCGCTGTGGTTCTGCTGATACAGGCGATCGGGATTCGTGCCGGCGAAGCGCACGCAGTGCGGATCGTGGCCGAATTCGGGTTCGGGTCGGGCAGGAAATCGGCCCGCACGCCGCGATTCAGCGGCCGCCAATCCGCGCCGCCGTCCATCGATTCGAACACGCCGCCGCTCGACATGCCGATGTACATGTGGCTGCGGGTCGCGCGGATCGATGAGGATCGAATGCAGCTTGGGACCATCGGGCGTGCCGTCCTGATCGCCGCCGCACCACGCCTTGCGCTGCGGATGCGCGTTGAATCCGCCGACGCCCTCCCATGTCGCGCCGCCGTCGGCCGATCGGAACAGGCCTTGCGGCGACGTTCCGGCGTACCAGACGCCCGGCTCGCTCGGATGGCCCGGCGCGAGCCAGAACGTATGGTCGACGATGCGCCCGCTGCCTTCGGCGAACGCCGGCGGCCGCTGCGCTTCCTTCCACGTACGTCCGCTGTCGGGCGAGCGAAAGATCGTCGGACCGAGATGGCCGGTGCGCGCCGCGGCGAGCAGCGTCTTGCCGTCGCGCGGGTCGACGATCGCGTGGTGCACGATGTTGCCGAGCATGTGCGGGCCGACGAGCTGCCAGCCGTTGCGCGCGACGATCGCTGGTCAGCGTCCACAGCCCCTTGCGCGTCGCGATCAGCAGCCGGGTGCGTCGTGCGAGCGCGGGACGCGCCGCGACCTTGGTGCGAGTCATGAAGATCTCTCCAATCGAGCGTTCCGGACCTTGCGTCCGCGCAAAGGGTGGAACGCTACGCCACGCGAAGAAACCGGGCAAGCGTCAGGGTTGAATTTGCGGCGCGCGGCTGCGATCCTTGCGGGTGAAGGTCCCGGAGCCGCCCGTCGCGGGTGGCGTTTCCACCATGCAATGGAGTGCACATGACGATCAAAGTCGGCGACCGGCTGCCCGCCGGCACGTTGCAGGAATTCTATCGAAGTCGAAAAGGACGGTTGCTCGATCGGCCCCAACCCGTGCACGATCGAGAACCTGACGCGGGGCAAGAAGGTCGTGATCTTCGGCCTGCCGGGCGCGTTCACGCCGACCTGCTCGGCGAAGCACGTGCCGAGCTATCTCGCGGACTACGACAAGCTGAAGGCCAAGGGCGTCGACCGATCGCGTGCATGTCGGTCAACGACGCGTTCGTCATGGGCGCATGGGGACGCGACCAGCACGCCGGCGGCAAGGTCCGGATGCTGGCGCGACGGCAGCGCCGCTTACACGAAGGCGCTCGGACTCGAGCTCGACCTGACGGCGCGCGGGATGGGCATGCGCTGCCAGCGCTTTTCGATGCTGGTCGACGACGGCGTCGTGAAGACGCTGAACATCGAGGCGCCCGGGAAGTTCGAGGTGTCGGGCGGCGACACGATGCTGAAGCAGCTAGGCTGAGTGCGCCGGCGCATGTGGCGCGAGCGGGCACTCACTATTTCTTGCCCATCAGCGTCGCGTTGCTTGACCGCTACGCTTTGACGAGGCCGAGCCGCTCGACGATGCCGTCGAGCTGATCGAGCGACGAATAGCGGATCGTGATTCGGCCGGCGCCCTGCCGGCCGGGCTCGATGTGAACGACGGCGCCGAGCTTGTCCGCGAGATCGTTTTCGAGGCGCGCGGTGTCGGCGTCGTACGCCGGCTTGCCTTTGCGCCGCGCGGCGCGTTTCGCGGGATTCAGCAGGCCGTGCACCAGTCGCTCCGTTTCGCGCACCGAAAGCGGCCGCTCGACGACGCGCGCCGCAGCGCCCGATTGCTGCGCGACCGGCGAGCGGCAAGCAGCGCGCGCGCGTGGCCCATCTCGAGCGCGCCCGCCAGCAGATATTCCTGCACGGGCGGCGCCAGCGCGGTGCAGGCGCAACAGGTTCGAGACCGCGCTGCGCGAACGGCCGACGGCCTTGGCCGCAGCGTCGTGCGTGAGGCCGAACTCGTCGATCAGCCGCTGCAGGCCCCTTGCCTCCTCGAGCGGATTGAGATCCTCGCGCTGGATGTTCTCGATCAGCGCGACGGCGAGTGCCGCGTGGTCGGGAACATTCTTGACGAGCGCCGGGATCTCGCGCAGGCCCGCCTGCTGCGCCGCGCGCCAGCGGCGCTCGCCGGCGACGATCTCGAAGCGGCCGCCATCGACCGGCCGCACGAGGATCGGCTGCATGATCCCCTGCTCCTTGATCGACAGCGCGAGCTCGGCCAGCGACTCGGCGTCCATCCTCGTTCGCGGCTGATACTTGCCGGGCCGCAGGCGATCGATCGACAAGCGTCTGCAGCGTTTCGCCCTGCTGCATCGTTTCGTCAGGTCCCGCGAGCAGTGCGTCGAGGCCGCGGCCCAGTCCTTTGGGTCGAATCATCGTTACTCCCAGTCGTGCAAGGCGCTGCTGCGCGCGGTTGAATTCATGTCGGGTGTCCGGGGACGTCCTGCACCCGGACAGGGACGGTGGCTTCTGCGGAAGTAAGCGCCTGCTCACGCGTTTCCATCCGGCGCACGATTTCGCCGGCCAGCGCGAGATAGGCCTGCGCGCCCTTCGACTTCGCTTCGAGACCCAGCGCGGGCACGCCGTGCGACGGCGCTTCGGCCAGGCGCACGTTGCGCGGAATCACGGTGCGATAGAGCTTGCTCGCCGAAGTGCCGCTCGAGTTCGGCCGCGACGTTCTGCGCCAGCGTGTTGCGCGGGTCGTACATCGTGCGCAGGAGCCCCTCGATCTCGAGCCGCGGGATTCAAGTGAGCGCGCACTTTCTTCACGGTCTGCACCAGATCGGACAGCCCTTCGAGCGCGTAGTACTCGCACTGCATCGGGATCAGCACCGAATCGGCGGCGCAGAGGCCGTTCAGCGTCAGCAGCGACAGCGACGGCGGGCAATCGAGAAAGATGAAGTCGTACTCGTCGGCGACGGCGTCGATCGCATCGCGCATCTGCCGCAATGCTTCGGCGAGCGCATCCTTCAGCCGCGTTTCGCGCTCGGGCAGATCGACGAGCTCGACTTCCGCGCCGGCGAGCTCGCGATTGGCCGGCACGAGGTCGAAGCCGCCGGGCTGCGATCGAAGGCGCACGTCGGCGATGTTCGTCTCGCCCAGCAGCACGTGATAGACGGTGCGCGTGCACGCGCGCTTGTCGACGCCGGAGCCCGTCGTCGCATTGCCTTGCGGATCGAGATCGATCACCAGCACGCGACGCTTCATCGCGGCGAGGCTGGCGGCGAGGTTCACGGTGGTGGTCGTCTTGCCGACCCCGCCCTTCTGATTGGCGACCGCGATGATGCGCGTCATCGGGCCGGCCGGCGCGATGCGCGCGGAAACGTGGCGAGGATCATCATCTCGGCGCGCCGATGCGCTGTTTCATGATCACGAGATGACGCGTCGCGTCGAGTCCCGGAACGCCGAGCGCGGGCGTTTCGATTACCTCGACATCGGCTGGCAGTTGCGCGATCTCATCTTCCGGCAGCACGCCCTTCATCGCGACGAGCGCGCCGTCGGGCGAGACATGCCGCATCGCCAATCGCGCGAACGTCGGCAGGTCCGAGAATGCACGCGAGATGACGACGTCGAAGGGTGCATCGGCAACATAATCCTCGACGCGCGATGCGACGGCGCGCGCATTCGCGAGTTCGAGCTCGATGATCGCCTGCGTGACGAACGTCACTTTCTTTTGGTTCGCATCGAGCAGCACGACCTGCCACTCGGGACGCGCGATCGCGAGCGGTATCCCCGGAATGCCGCCGCCGGTGCCCACATCGAGCAGCCGCAAACGCCGCGCCTGTGGAAGGAACGGCAGCACGGCGAGCGCATCGTGCAGATGATGCGTCACCATCTGCGGCCGCTCGCGAATCGCGGTCAGATTGAACGCGCGATTCCACTTCGCGAGCAGATCGAGGTACGCATCGAATTTGCGTTGTGCGTTCTTTGGCAGGTCGCTGCGTTGCGCCGGCGGCAACGAGGTCGCCGCGGTTGGTCGCACGTTCGCGGCGACGCTCACGCGGAGCGCGCTTCACCCGCCGGCGCCAAAGCGACGGGAGCTGAAAAGCCCCGCTTCAGATGCACGAGAAGCAGCGAGATTGCGGCCGGCGTCACGCCCGACAATCGCGCGGCCTGACCCAGCGTTTCGGGACGGTGTGCGTTGAGTTTCTGCTGAACTTCGGTCGACAGGCCGCGCACGGCTCGATAGTCGAGGTCGGCGGGAAGTCGCGTCGCTTCGCAGTCGAGCTGCCGCGCGATCTCGACGTGCTGGCGCTCGATGTAGCCTTGATACTTCGTCGCGATCTCGACTTGTTCCGCCACGACGGGATCGGCGACCGGGGTCCCGGTGCCCGTCAGCGTATGCAGCGAGCGATACGTGACGCCCGGACGGCGCAGCAACTCGGCGAGCGCGTGATCGCGCTCGAGCGGCTGACCGAGGACGCGCTCGGCGTCATGACGCTCGATCACGCTGGCGCTCACGCGCGTGGATTTCAGACGCTCGAGTTCACTCGCGACCGCGTCGCGCTTGCGGCAGAACGCGTCCCAACGCACGTCGTCAACGACGCCCAGCCGGCGCCCATGCTCGGTCAATCGCAAGTCAGCGTTGTCTTCACGCAGCTGCAGACGATATTCGGCGCGCGAGGTGAACATGCGGTAAGGCTCTGATACACCGCGGGTTATCAGATCATCGACCAGTACGCCGACATACGCTTCGTCGCGCCGCGGGCACCAGCCTTCCTCGCCCCGCCGCGTAGCGCGCCGCGTTGATGCCGGCCAGGATGCCCTGGGCCGCAGCCTCCTCGTAGCCGGTCGTGCCGTTGATCTGGCCGGCAAAGAACAGCCCGGCGATCGTCCGCGTTTCGAGGGTCGAACGCAGGCCGCGCGGATCGAAATAGTCGTATTCGATCGAGTATCCCGGACGAAGGATGTGCGCGCGCTCGCAGCCCGGCATCGACTGCACCAGCGCCAATTGCACGTCGAACGGCAGCGACGTCGAGATCCCGTTCGGATAAATCTCTGTCGTTTCAAGACCTTCCGGCTCCAGGAAAATCTGGTGACTGTCCCGCTGCGCAAAGCGCATCACCTTGTCTTCGATCGACGGGCAATACCGGGGGCCGACGCTCTTGATCACGCCGGTATAGAGCGGCGAGCGATCGAGACCGCCGCGGATGATTTCGTGTGTGCGGGCCGTCGTCTGCGTGATCCAGCACGGCACTTGGCGCGGATGCATTTCGCGCGCTGCCCATGAACGAGAACACCGGCGCAGGATCGTCGCCAGGCTGAACGGTCAAACCCGAGAAATCGATCGTGCGGCCGTCCAGGCGCGGTGGCGTGCCCGTCTTCAGCCGGCCCACCGGCAGCTTGAGTTCGCGCAATCGTGCGCCCAGTCGTTTGGCGGGCGGATCGCCGGCACGGCCGGCCTCGTAGTTCTGCAATCCGACGTGGATCAGCCCGGACAGGAATGTCCCGGTCGTCAGGACCACCGCGGCGGCTTCGAATTCGAGGCCGATTTGCGTGACGACGCCCGCACGCTGGTCACCCTCGAGCAGCAGGTCGTCGACGGGTTGCTGAAACAACGTCAGATCCGGCGCCGTCTCGAGGCGGCGTCGAATCGCGCGGCGGTACAGCACGCGATCGGCCTGGGCGCGCGTCGCCCGCACCGCCGGTCCCTTGCTCGCGTTGAGAATCCGGAACTGGATCCCCGCCTCGTCGGCTGCGATTGCCATTGCGCCGCCGAGCGCATCGACCTCCTTGACGAGATGACCCTTTGCCGATCCCTCCGATCGACGGATTGCAGGACATCTGACCCAGCGTCTCGATACTGTGCGTGAGGAGCAGCGTGCGGCGCCCCGCCCGCGCGGAGGCGAGCGCTGCCTCGGTGCCGGCGTGGCCGCCACCGACGACGATCACATCGAAATGCTGGGGAAATTGCATGATGAATGAATGGCTTGCGTGAATCCGAAGACGAGCCTTGAAATGCGGTTCACATTTTAGCGCAATGTCGCAGCGTTTCACGTGAAACGGCCGCGATATCGCCGATGCAACGTCGGCGTTTCACGTGAAACAGGCGATTCTCGACCGTGTCAGACACACGATTCTCGACCGATCTGCTCGGCTCGGAAATACGACCAACGCTCGAGTTCTGCGTCGGGTAGTGTCTGAGACATGACCCTGCCGTGCAGGGTGTCCGTCGGGCTGATCGTTCACGGAGGCCGCTCGGACGCGCCGCGATTTTCGGCAGCGTGAGACACCACCCGATTTTTTCGCGTGTCGAATCGTGAGAACCACGGGGCTCTGGCGGGTGCGACGACCCAGTTCGGCGTGCCGGCACTCCGTCTGGTTCGCGATTATATAGTTGACAAACCCAATGGACAAGCCTGAGGATAGTGGACGTGACGGGCCGGAGGCCGAGTTACGGATGAGATAGTTGCGGCCGGGGTGGAGGCGCTTCCGCGTTGATCCCGATGCCTTGCTGTTCGATCCCGAGGCACGTGATTGATATCTACCGCCGCGAGCCACGGATGGAAAAACCGTGAAGCAAAACCTAACACTTGATGCCGTGATCGTGACGAACTATCGGCAGCATCATGAAGATCATCTCGGCGACAATGAGGCGTTCACCAAGGCACAACGCGCGCGATCAACGAATCAGGCGAATGCACTCTCAAAGCAAAGAGGCAGAGTCTTTGTTGAAGAAAGCCCCGATGTTCGCTAGCGTCGCAAAGGTTCGAGCAAGAGGCGACCCTACATCCTACTGTATTGATTCCAGCTTCTTCGACTAGCCATAACAAGAAAAACCGGCCTATGAGCCTGTTTTCTTTTTCCCCTTCGCCGTCGTCTTATGCTGCGGCGGCGCTTTCAGTATCTTCCGCAAGGCATCGTCTAATGGCATCCGCTGTGCTGATCTTGCTGTTTCTTATTCGTCGGAGGTTCATGTCAGTTAACAAAGGATGGCAGAATGGCAAAGCGCACCAGCAAATTCGCCAATTACGCACAAGCTATTGGTGAAGTATGCATGAGCCTGTCGTATGTGGGAAGATGTTCTAACCAACTTCCTATGCGTTCTCATCCCGATCAAAGAGCAACGAGTCGCGCAAGCCTTGGCCGGCAGCATCTCATCTTAAAGGCAAGTTGAAACTCGTTCGCGCCATCGCTGCTGTTCGTAAGCCTAATGATGCCTCGTATGTCCGCGTCTAGAATGTGCGAATATTGCCAGCAGATGCCTGCTCGTCGTCAATCGATGCGCCGTGGGAGTCTTGCTTCCAATCGCCGCGACTCTTGCGGTATCTCTCGAATGCGCGGCGGAATGTTCTACGCTTCCAGCGCGGCAGGCGCTGCTCAAACAAGTCAATCTCGAACCGCGAGTCGGGGATCCGAAGTCGGGACTCAACATTATCGAGCTGTCGGATGAAGCGGTTCCGGACGATTTGCGCCGCCTCGTTTCGCTCCCTCCTTTTGTCTCTGCCAATGGCAAGCCAATTCCAAAGAGCAGCCCCGATCCGCAACCTGCGAGCGCATAAGCTAAGGGGGTTGGTAAGGAATTCAAAGAAGGGATGGCCCCAATTGATGGTTCCCCTATTATGGTTTGTCGTCGGTGTTGCTCTTGGTGGGGGATTCGGCACTTTCGGGCGCCGCGACGTTAGGCGGCGACGTCCCGCGCACCAATCCGCCGATATGTCAGGCGCCTCCCGCTGATGCCCTTGAGCGCAATGTCGGCACGCTGCGCGTCAGTAATTCCGAGTATCGCGCGATTGCTGTAGCGGAAATCGAACTCGGCTAAATAGCGATGCAGATGTTGCTTGCCGCAATGCTGATAGACGCCCTTCATGCCGCGTTTGAACACGGAGAAGAAGCCTTCAACCGTGTTCGTGTGGACCGAGCGATCCGACAGACGGACGTATTCTTCGGCGGAATGATTGACGGTCTCGTGACCGGCGAAATAGACGCGCGCTACGCTGTAGTGTCCGCCTTCATCCGTCAGAACGCGCGCTTCGTGCGAGATGTTCGCCAGCATGATCGGCTTGACCGTGTTCCAATCAATGCGATCAATGACCATGCTGCGCGACTGGCCGCTTGTGCGGTCAACGAGTCGATAGCACCTTGTTCTTGTTCGATCCGCCGCCTTGGCGCTTCAGGCTTGCTGCCATCGGTGCCGATAAAGGTTTCATCTACTTCGACCGAGCCGCCGCCCTGACCGAATGGCGCGAGGGAGCCGGAGCGCATCGCTTCGCGGATGCGATGTGTCATGAACCACGCGGTCTTGTACGTCACGCCTAACGTGCGATGCAACTGGTGCGAGCTGATGCCCTTCTTCGATGAGCAGAGAAGGTAGACCGCCTTGAGCCAAGTATGGAGCGCGATCTTGCTGCGCTCAAACACGGTGCCGATGGTTACGCTGAATTGCTCCCGGCAGTCGTGGCATTTCCAGAGGCCGGGACGATGGCGCTTTACCTTGGAGCGCGTAATGGTCACCGATGGAGCCGCA
This sequence comes from uncultured Pseudomonadota bacterium, assembly GCA_963718905.1. Lineage (GTDB taxonomy): Bacteria > Pseudomonadota > Gammaproteobacteria > Burkholderiales > Casimicrobiaceae > VBCG01. The sequence continues at coordinate 105,931 of CAVRAF010000008.1, read as the reverse complement.
GTGCGGGCAGATAGCGCCACCGGGCCAGCGGATGCGCTCAAGATATTCGCGGGCCTTGGTAGGGTCGTTGAAGTGGGGTTGATCGAGGATCGAATCAGCCATGACGTTCTCCTATGAAACAGATACTAAGGGAACGAAATGGGTTTGTCAACTATATAATCGCGGTCTGGTTGGGGCGTATTGCGAGAAGCTACCCGGCTGCGGTTCGCGTCGAAATCACTCAGATCCGCTTGAGTATCCAGCTATAATCAATGAGTTGCAGTTGTCGAATCAAAGGCGGTCTGATCGAGCTCCACGCGTTCGCACAGCCCTTCAGCACCGGAATACCTACATCGCGATGCGCCCGGCCAACCGGTCGCGCTCGCTCATCAATGCTTGCGGGCGCTTGGCGCCCAGCCGATCAAACAACGCGTCGTGCGAGTCCAGCTCGCGCAACCATTGCGTCGAATCGACGCCCATGACATGGGCAAATTGCAACGCGCCGAATTCCAGACCGGACCAGTCGAGATCATCGTATCCGGGAACGAACCCCAAAGCGGTTTCGGTCCCCGCCGCGCGCCCGGCGCAACGCTCGACCACCCACTTGAGCACGCGCATGTTCTGTCGGAATCCGGGCCAGACATAGCGATCTTGCGCGTCCTTGCGGAACCAGTTCACGCTGAAGATGCGCGGCGGATGGGCGACCGACTCTCCCATCTCGAGCCAGTGCTGGAAATAGTCGCCCATGTGGTAACCGCAGAAGGGCAACATCGCAAACGGATCCCGGCGCACTTGCCCTACCGCTCCGCTGGCGGCGGCCGTCGTTTCCGAACCCATCGTCGCGGCCTTGTAGACGCCCTCGTCCCAGCTGCGCGCTTCCGTCACGAGGGGCACCGTGTCCGAGCGGCGCGCGCCGAAGATGAGCGCCGACAGGGGCACGCCCTCCGGATTGTTCCATTCGGGATCGAGCGACGGGCATTGCGTCGCGGAGACCGTGAAGCGCGCATTCGGATGCGCGGCGGGACGTCCGCTCTCGGGCGTCCACGACTGTCCTTTCCAATCCGTCAGGTGCGCGGGCGCCGTCTTGGTCATCCCTTCCCACCAGACGTCGTTGTCGTCCGTCAGCGCGACATTGGTGAAGATCACGTTCTCGCGCAGCGTTTCCATCGCATTTGGATTTGACTCGTACGACGTTCCGGGTGCGACGCCGAAATAGCCGGCCTCCGGATTGATCGCATGAAAACGTCCGTCGCCGGACGGCTTGATCCACGCGATATCGTCGCCGATCGTCGTGACGCGCCAGCCCTCGAAGCCAGCCGGCGGGATCAGCATCGCGAAGTTCGTCTTGCCGCACGAACTCGGGAATGCCGCAGCGACATAGCGCTTCTCGCCGTCGGGCGACGTCACGCCGAGGATCAGCATGTGCTCGGCGAGCCAACCCTCGTCGCGGCCCATGACCGAAGCGATCCGCAGCGCCAAGCATTTCTTTCCGAGCAGCGCGTTGCCGCCATACCCCGAACCGAAGCTCCAGATCTCGCGTGCCTCGGGAAAATGCACGATGTACTTGTTCGACGGATTGCAGGGCCATGCAACGTCACGCGCACCCGCGGCGAGCGGTGCGCCGACCGAATGGACGCACGGAATGAACGCACCGTCGGCGCCGAGCACGCCATACACGGCAGAGCCCATGCGCGTCATCGTGCGCATGCTGGCGACGACATACGGGCTGTCGGTGATTTCGATGCCGATATGCGCTATCGGGCTGCCGAGCGGTCCCATCGAAAACGGTACGACGTACATCGTGCGCCCACGCATGGATCCGTCGAACAGCCGCCCCAGCGTGCGCCGCATTTCAGCGGGCGCAACCCAGTTGTTCGTCGGGCCCGCGTCTTCCTCACGCACACTGCAAATGAACGTGCGGTCTTCGACGCGCGCGACGTCCGATGGATCCGAGCGCGCGAGAAAGCTTCCCGGACGCTTTTGCGCATTGAGGCGGTGCAGCGTGCCGGTCGCGACCATTGCCTCGCAAAGGCGCGAATACTCGGCCGCACTGCCGTCGCACCATGCGATGCGGTCGGGCTTCGTCAGCGCCGCAATCTCGCGCACCCACCCGAGCAGGCGCGGGTGTCGGACGTCGGAAGGCGCGTCGACCGAAGCCGCGAGCGCTGAAAGCGATTCGATGAGGTTCATGTGACGAAGTCGAAGTGTGTGAAATTGAACCGAAAACTGTAGCACGCGCACATCGATGACCCAAGGCGCACCGCAATGCGAGAGCACCGTGGACCGGTGGCCTGACCGATTTCAGTGCGCGCAGGTGAACGCGTCGACGAAATTCAGCGCCGATTGACGGTTCGACCGCGTATCGCGCACGAGTTCGGCCGCTCGATGCGAACCGAGCTCGATCATGTTCCGGCCTCGACTTTCCCGCACCGGTTGCCTATTTGCCGATGCAAAAACGCGAGAAGATTTCGCCCAGCAGGTCGTCGGCGGTGAATTCGCCGGTGATCGACGCGAAGGCAAGTTGCGCGCCACGCAGCTCCTCGGCGAACAGCTCGATCGGCGGTGCGCGGCCGCGCGCGTGCCCATCCGCAGCGTTCAGGTGCTTCGCCGCCTCGCCGAGCGCCGCCAGTTGCCGACCGCGGGCGAGGAACGCATCCTCGACCGCATGCTCGACGCCGGCAAGGCGCAGAACTTCGCCTTCGAGCAGCACAACCCCGTCGCCCGTCAACGCGCACAGCCAGACGTGCGCGGCAACCGGGCCGGACCGAAGATCGATTGCCGCGGCCGACCCGGAACCATCCACACGCATGCCTGCGGCACCACTCGCAACGGCATCAGCGCCGTGGTCGACATGCGGCGCGATCCGGGCGAGATCGCATTTGTTATGAACGACAATCCGCGGAAGTCCCGCCGGCAATTCGCGGACGAGCGCGTCGACCGGTGGATGTCCGGCGGTGTCCGGCGCGAGACATCGCTCACGCCCGACGTCGTCTCGGGCATCGACGAGAACCAGCGCAAGATCCGCGCGTTCGATGGCCGCGCGCGCTCGCGCGATGCCGAGCGCTTCGATCTCGTCGTGCGTCTCGCGCAGGCCGGCGGTGTCGACTATCGTCAGCGGAATGCCGCCGAGCTCGACCTGCCGCTCGACCGTGTCGCGCGTGGTGCCGGGAACGGGCGTCACGATGGCGGCTTCCTCGCCGACCAGGCGATTCAGCAGGCTCGACTTGCCGACATTCGGCGCACCGATCAGCACCACGGTCAAACCTTCGCGCAATACCGCGCCGCTTCGTGCACGTGCGATGACGTTCGATAACCGGTCGCGAATCGACGCCAGCCGTTCCACGACGGCACCTTCGTGCAGCAGATCGAGATCTTCCTCGGGAAAGTCGAGCGTGGCTTCGGTGTACATCCGCAAGTCGGTGAGCGCGTCGCGCAGCGCGTGAATTTCGCGCGAGAACTCGCCGGTGAGACTGCGCGCGGCAGCGCGGACGGCCGCCGCCGTCGACGCCTCGATGACGTCGGCAACGCTTTCCGCCTGCGCCAGATCGAGCTTGCCGTTCAGAAACGCGCGCTTGGTGAACTCGCCTGGTTCAGCGAGCCGCGCGCCCAGTTCGACACAGCGCGCGAGCAGCAGCCGCATGACGGCCATGCCGCCGTGTCCATGCCATTCGACGACGTCGTCGCCCGTGTACGAATGCGGCCGCGGGAAGAACAGCGCGAGACCGGTGTCGATCGGCGCGTGACGCGCGTCGCGAAACGTGACCCGCGTGGCGATCCGCGGCGCGAGCGCGTGGCCGGCGATGCCGATGATCAGCGCATCGAGCCCCGCGCCGGAGACGCGGACAATGCCGATGCCGCCGCGGCCGGGCGGCGTCGCGATCGCGGCGATCGGCGGGGAAGCGTTCGGAGACAGGGCCATGCGAGCGCCAGCTTACAGCCGGCAACGGCGCACCGTGCAGCCGCTTATCTTCGTCTCGCGGCGACCAATGCGGCTTCGCGCTCCAGCATCCGGTTCATCTGCCATTGCTGCGCGATCTGCAGCAGGTTATTCACGAGCCAATAGAGCACGAGACCGGACGGGAAGAACAGGAACATGATCGAAAACGCGACCGGCATGAACTGCATCACTTTCGCCTGCACCGGGTCGGATATCGGCGTCGGCGACAGCTTCACCTGCAGGTACGCGGTGATCGCGTAGATCACCGGGAGGATGAACCACGGATCCGGCGCCGACAGATCGTGGATCCAGCCGACCCACGGCGCGTGGCGCAGGTCGACCGCTGACAGCAGCACCCAGTAGAGCGCGATGAACACCGGGATCTGCACGACGATCGGCAGGCAGCCGCCGAGCGGATTGATCTTTTCCTGCTTGTAGAGCTCCATCATCCGGACCTGGAGCTGCTGCTTGTCGTTGGCGTACTGCTCCTGCAGCGCCTTCATCTTGGGCGCGACGATCTTCATCTTTGCCATCGACCGCGCGGCTTTCGCATTCAGCGGAAAGAAGGCGCCCTTGATCATGATCGTCATCACGATGATCGCCCAGCCCCAGTTGCCGATCAGGCCGTGCAGCCACTTGAGGAGCAGGAACAGCGGTGCGGCGATGATCGTGAAGATGCCGTAATCGACGACGAGATCGAGGCCCTTCGCGAGCTTGGCGAGCGTGTCCTGGTCCTGCGGACCGACGTAAAGGCGCGCGGTGATCGCGCCGGTGCCGCCGGGCGGAATCGCGCCTTCGGCAAAGCGCACACCGGCGGTATACAACCCGCTGTCGAGCTTGGTCGTATAGAACTGGCGCGGCAAGTTGGGCGTATCGGGCGGCAGCCAGGCCGCGACGAAATAATGCTCGATCATTCCGATCCAGCCGTTGTCGGTCGCGTGCGTGTACGCCGGCTTCCGGCTTGGATCCGCCGCTTCCTTGTCGATTTCGGCGAAATCGACTTTCTTGAACTTGTCCTGCTCGTTGTAGACAACCGGCCCCACGAACGACGCCGGCGCCATCGAGCTCTGCACGCCGACATGCTTGGTGTCGCGCATCAGCTGGAAGTACGCCTCCGGCGTAATCGGCGCGGTGCCGGCATTGGTCACGTCGAATGCGACATCGATCACGTAGCTGCCTCGATGGAACGTCAGCACCTGCAAGACCTTGTCGCCGTTCGCAGCCGTCGCCTGCAGCTTCAGTTGCAGCTGATCGTCACCGGCAGCCAGCGCACGCGGACCGGGCAGCGCTTCGTAGACGGTGCGGTGATTCGGCAGTCCCTCGCCGATCAATCCGGCCTGCGCAACATACGTACGCTCCGCGTTGCGCTGCAGGGCGAGATAGGGCTTCGTCGGATCCTGGGCGTCCCGGTGCTTGTCGAGTGCGACACGAGCGATCGTGCCGCCGAGCGTGTCGATGTCGGCCACGTACAGGTCGGTGCGGATTTCGATCGTCTGTCCGACCGCCGTGGTTGTCGCGACCGGCGGTGCACCGGGCGGCGCCGCGGCGGCAGGCAACGCGGGCGGCGGCGCGACCCCGGTCGTGTTCGCCGCATGGGTCGCAGGCGACGTAGCGGACGGGACGATCGGCGGTTGGTGCTCACGCTCCCACGCCTGCCACAGCATCAGCGCGGAGAAGGAGAAGATCAGCCACAAGATGAGACGTTGCGTGTCCATGCGTCGTTGGCAGATGGCCGGTGCGGTCGGTTGCGGGGCGCCCGCGAGACGAGGCGCACGAGAAAGGATGTTGGGTTTCTAAGGGACCGGATCGTAGCCACCCGGATGCCACGGGTGGCAGCGCGCGAGGCGCCGGAGCGCGAGCCATGCGCCGGCGAGCGCGCCGTGGCGCTCGACCGCCTCTCGGGCGTAATCCGAGCAACTGGGATAAAAACGGCAATTGGCCCCGAGCATCGGGCGCACCAGGTACTGGTAGCCCCGCAAGCCCGCGAGCAGCAAGCGCTTCATGGCGCGGAACCCGCGAGCTGCGCCAACAGGCGCCGCGACTCGGCGTTCACACGATCGATCTCGGCGCGTGGCACGTTGCGCTTGACGCGAATGATGATGTCGAAGGCTTCGATGGCGGGGCGTGCGGCTCGAACGCTCTCGCGCAGTCGGCGACGCAGACGGTTGCGATCCACGGCGCGCGGCATCGCCTTGCGTCCGATCACGTAACCGACGCGGCCCGGCGTGCCGGCGGCCGACGCGGCGATCAGCTGCAGAAAATGCGCGTCATGGCGAGCGCCGGACTTGAACACCAATTCGAATGCGCCTGCGCCCGTGAGCCGATATTGCCGATACTGCGAATGGCCGGCGCGCGGGCCCGGCGCTACCTGCGTCAGACGGACAGGCGCGCGCGACCCTTGGCGCGGCGAGCCGACAAGACCTTGCGGCCGCCGACGCTCTTCATCCGGGCGCGAAACCCGTGCGTCCGCGCGCGGCGCAGCTTGGAAGGTTGGTACGTGCGTTTCATGTTCGGGACCTATGAAGGCGATGCTGATGCACGCCCCCTGGGGCAAGCGTCCCGGGAGCGGCGGCCGAAAAGCCTTATCTTAGAGCCTGTTACACGCGCCGTGTCAATTAGATCGGCGGGCCGCCGTTCCCCAACCGGCAACGCGAGTGGTCACTTCCACGCCGGAGCGCGCCGCGGCGTCGGTCGCCGGATCGCTTTCGCCCGCTTGTGGATAACTCGAAATCACGCGGCTACAATGCCTCCCCGGCCCATCGCAGTTGAAGTCGCGTCACGCCGCAACCGTTGGTTCCGCAAGCTCATCTCACCGGCCGCTTTCTCGTGCAATCCGTTTCGTATCCTCAGGCGTGGGCCGCGTGCCTCGTCGCCTTCGAGCGCGAGCTCACTCCGCAACAATTCGCCACCTGGATCCGCCCGCTCGCCTGCGCGACCGACGTGGGCCGCCTGCGCCTGACGGCGCCGAATCGCTTCGTCCTGCAATGGGTCAAGGACCGCTTCGGCGGTCGGATCGAGACGCTGGCGCGGCAGGCGACCGGCGAATCGGTCGCGGTGGAGTTCGCCGTCGCCGACCCGGCATCGTCTTCGACGCCATCGCCAGCGGTTGCCCACGATGCGCCGCCGCGGCTCGCCGGTGTCCGCGCCCCGGCGGGCAATCACGGCGAGTACGTCGCGCCACCGACGACGGCGCGCCGCGACCAACGGCCATCCCGCCACCTTCGCGCCGCACGGCCAACCGCCGCGTCGAGCCGGGCAGCCTCAATCCGACGTTTACCTTCGGCGCGTTCGTCGCCGGCAAGGCCAACCAGCTTGCGCGCGCTGCCGGCCTGCAGGTGGCCGACCATCCGACGTCGTACAACCCGCTGTTCGTCTACGGCGGGGTCGGGCTCGGCAAGACCCATCTGATCCAGGCGATCGGCAACCACATCCTGCTGCAGAACCCGGCCGCGAAGATCCGCTACATCCACGCCGAAACGTATGTGTCCGACGTGGTTCGCGCGTATCAGCACAAGGCGTTCGACGACTTCAAGCGGCATTACCGCTCGCTCGACCTGCTGCTGATCGACGACATCCAGTTCTTCGGCGGCAAGAGCCGCACGCAGGAGGAATTCTTCTACCTGTTCAACACGCTGATCGAAGCGCACAAGCAGGTGGTCATCACTTGCGACACGTACCCGAAGGAAATCACCGGGATGGAAGAGCGGCTCATTTCGAGGTTCGGTTGGGGCCTGACCGTTGCGCTGGAGCCCCCTGAGCTGGAAATGCGCGTGGCCATACTGCTGTCCAAGGCGACGTCCGTCGGCATGCGCCTGGACGAGCAGGTTGCGTTTTTCATCGCCAAGCATATTCGAAGCAACGTTCGCGAGCTCGAGGGCGCGCTGAAACGAATCCTCGCCTACTCGAACTTCCACGGCCAGGAAATCACGCTGCCGATGACCAAGGATGCGCTGCGCGACCTGCTCGCCGTCCAGAACCGGCAGATCTCGGTCGACAACATTCAGAAGACGGTCGCGGATTACTACAAGGTGCGCGTCACCGACATGCACTCCAAGAAGCGCTCCCGCGCGGTGGCCCGGCCCCGTCAGGTGGCCATGGCGCTCGCCAAGGAGCTCACGCAACTGTCGTTGCCGGAAATCGGCAGCAACTTCGGCGGCCGCGACCACACGACCGTACTGCACGCGTGCCGGCAAATTGCGAAATTGCGCGAAGCGATTCCCGATCTGAACCACGACGTCAATTTCCTGCTGCAGATGCTGCGGAGCTGACCCGCGGCGCAGGTTCCGGAACCCGGTTTTCGGCGGCCGGATTCCGCTGGAAAAGGCAGGGGCTGAAGCGTATAATTTGTGGGTTAAGCGGGCAGGCGGTAAAACCCGAAAATAACCCCCAAACAGTCCACAGCCCGAACAAAACTTATACGGCGGCTGGCGGACTGCCAACCCGCTGACGCAACGGCGCAAACCGGTGTTGTTCCGGATTTTCGCCGTCTCCTATTAACTGTTCTTAGTATTCGACAATGCAATTAAAACAAATCGCACGCGACGCGCTGCTGAAACCGTTGCAAGCTGTTTCCGGCATCGTCGAGCGCCGGCATACGCTGCCGATACTCGCCAACGTGCTGCTCGAGCAGAAGGACGGCAAACTCCACGTGACGGCGACCGATCTCGAGATGCAGATCACCGCGGTCAGCGAGCTTCAGGCCAAGGACGGGCAGGCGACGACCGTCGGCGCGCGCAAGCTGCAGGATCTTCTGCGCGCACTGCCCGATGATGCGCAGATCAACGTCGACGTCACCGGCAGCAAGATGACGGTTCGGGCCGGTCGCTCGCGCTTCAATCTGCAAACGCTTGCTGCCTCGGACTACCCGCGCATCAGCGTCGGCCAGGAGCAGCTGCAGACGCTGTCGTTGCCGCAGCGCGATTTTCGCGCACTGCTGAAACTCGCCGAGTTCGCGATGGCGCAGCAGGACATCCGCTACTACCTGAACGGCATGCTGCTCGTCGTCGATCAGGGTACCGTGCAGGCGGTCGCCACCGATGGCCATCGGCTGTCGTGGGCGAGCCTCACGATCGGCGGCAACTACACGCGCGCGGAGGTGATCCTGCCGCGCAAGACGGTGCTCGAATTGTCGAAGCTTCTCGAGGACAACGATACGCCGGTGACGATCGACATCCTCGCGAACCAGGCGCGGTTTCGATTCGGCAACGTCGAGCTGGTGTCCAAGGTCGTCGACGGCAAGTTTCCCGACTACAACCGCGTCATTCCCACGGGCCACGGCAAGGAGATCGTGCTCGAACGCGCCACGCTGCTGTCGGCGCTGCAGCGCGCGTCGATCCTGTCGAACGAAAAATTCCGCGGCGTCCGGCTGGTCCTGGGAGAAGGCCAGCTCAGAATCATATGCACGAACAGCGAGCAGGAGGAAGCGGAGGAAGAGTTGCCGGTTGGCTACAGCGGCGATGCGCTCGACATCGGTTTCAACATCACGTACCTGCTCGACGTCCTGTCCAATGTCACGACCGACAAGGTGCATTTCGCGTTCGGCGATGCGAATTCAAGCGCGCTCGTGACCCTTCCTGAGCGCGACGATTACAAGTACGTCGTCATGCCGATGCGCATCTGATCGCGGAGTCACCGTTGAAGTCTTGAAGCCGCCGCACGACCACTGCAACACGAAACGAAAGTCACGATGACGCCAGCACAACCGAAGCCGCGGCAGCACGGCGACGAATACGATTCCTCCAGCATCAAGATCCTGAAGGGCCTCGACGCGGTCCGCAAGCGGCCCGGCATGTACATCGGCGACACGTCCGACGGCACCGGACTGCACCACATGGTGTTCGAAGTACTCGACAACGCGATCGACGAAGCGCTCGCCGGATTCTGCGACGACATCAAGGTGGTCATTCACGCCGACAACTCGATTTCGATCTTCGACAACGGGCGCGGCATACCGACGGACATCAAGTACGACGACGACGAGCAGCGCTCGGCGGCCGAGATCGTCATGACCGAGCTGCACGCAGGCGGCAAGTTCGACCAGAACAGCTACAAGGTGTCGGGCGGCCTGCATGGCGTCGGCGTGTCGGTCGTCAACGCGCTGTCGGAGTGGCTGAAGCTGCGGATCTGGCGCAACGGCGAGGTGCACCAGATGGAATTCCGGCGCGGTGTCCCGGTCGCGCCGCTCGCGCGTCGTCGGGACGACCGACCGGCGCGGAACGGAAGTGCATTTCATGGCGTCGTCGGAAACGTTCGACCGGATCGAGTATCACTACGAGATCCTGGCGAAGCGCATCCGCGAGCTGTCGTTCCTGAACAACGGCGTCAAGATCGAGCTCGTCGACCAGCGCGACGGCAAGACCGAGAACTTCGCGTACTCGGGCGGCATCAAGGGTTTCGTCGAGTACATGAACCGCAGCAAGACGGTGCTTGCATCCGAAGATCTTCCACTCGATCGGCGAGAAGGACGGCGTCACCGTCGAAGTGGCGATGCAGTGGAACGATTCGTACGTCGAATCGGTGCAGTGCTTCACGAACAACATTCCGCAGCGCGATGGCGGCACGCACCTCACCGGCCTGCGCCAGGCGATGACGCGCACGCTCAACAGCTACATCGAAAAGGAAGACGTCGCCAAGAAGGCGAAGGTCGAGACGACCGGCGACGACATGCGCGAGGGCCTCACCTGCGTGCTGTCGGTCAAGGTGCCGGAGCCCAAGTTCTCGTCGCAGACCAAGGACAAGCTCGTGAGCTCCGAAGTGCAGCCGATCGTCCAGGAAGTGGTCAGCGCGAAGCTCGCCGAATTCCTGCTCGAGCACCCGGCCGACGCGAAGATCATCTGTTCGAAGATCGTCGACGCGGCGCGGGCCCGCGAGGCTGCGCGCAAGGCGCGCGAGCTGACGCGCCGCAAGGGCGTGCTCGACGGCATGGGCCTTCCGGGCAAGCTCGCCGATTGTCAGGAGCGCGATCCCGCGCTGTGCGAGATCTACCTGGTCGAGGGCGACTCCGCCGGCGGCTCGGCGAAGCAGGGCCGCGACCGCAAGTTCCAGGCGATCCTGCCGCTGCGCGGCAAGATCCTCAACGTCGAGCGCGCGCGGTTCGACAAGCTGCGTCAGCTCGCAGGAGATCGTCACGCTGATCACCGCGCTCGGCACGGTTTCGGCGTTCGACCAACGGCGAAAAGGACGACAAGGACGATTCAACGTCGACAAGCTGCGCTATCACCGGATCATCATCATGACCGACGCGGACGTCGACGGCTCGCACATCCGCACGCTGCTGCTCACGTTCTTCTACCGGCAGATGCCGGAGCTGGTCGAGCGCGGCCACATCTACATCGCGCAGCCGCCGCTCTACAAGGCGAAGCAGGGCAGGGAAGATGTTTACCTGAAGGACGACCACGAGCTGAAGCAGCATCTGCTGCGCGTGGCGCTGAAGGGTGCCGAGCTCGTGCCGGGCGAAGGACGCGCATCGCTGTCGGCCGAATCGTTCGGCGATGTTGCGCGCGAGTACCTGCTCGCCGAAGCGGTGATCGAGCGACTTGCGCGACTCGTCGACCCGGTCGCGCTGCACGCGATCCTCAACGGTGCGCGGCTCGACCTGTCGAGCGAATCGGCGGCGCGCCGCAGCGCGACCGCGCTGCAGGCAGCGATCGACAATCCCGAGGTCGTCGTCGAGGCGCGCTACGACGCGACGAACGAGGTGCACCGGATCGTCGTCGTGCGCACGCACCACGGCACGCCGCACGCAACCGCGATCGACGGCGACTTCCTCGCCAGCGGTGACGCGGCGCAGATCCGCCATGCGGCCGACGTGCTGCAGGGCCTGATCCACCCCGGCGCGGTCGTCAAGCGCGGCGAGAAGCAGCAGGCGGTCAAATCGTTCAAGGAAGCGCTCGACTGGCTGCTCGCGGAAGCGCGCGGCAGCGTCGCGATCCAGCGCTACAAGGGCCTGGGGGAAATGAATCCCGGGCAGTTGTGGGAAACGACGATGGACCCCGCCGTACGTCGTCTGCTGAGAGTGCAGATCGACGACGTGATCAGCTCCGAGGAAATCTTCTCGACCCTGATGGGCGAGCAGGTCGAGCCGCGCCGGGCATTCATCGAATCGAACGCGCTCGGCGTGCGCAACCTCGACGTCTAGATTCGCTCGCGGCGCCACGGCGCCGGTATCATCGCGACTTGAACGGCGATCCTGCCGCCCGGCGATGGCGCCGGGGACACCTTCACGCCGGTACGCCCAGACATGCGCTATCACGTCGTCATCCCCGCGGCCGGTAACGGCTTTCGTTTCGGCTCGCCGGTTCCCAAGCAGTATCTGTCGCTGGCGGGCAGGCCGGTGTTGCAGCACGCGATCGATCGGATGACCGCAGGCTTCGACGGATCGCCGATCTACGTGGTCGTCGCAACCGACGATCACTGGTTCGAGCATTCGATCGCGCGCCAGGATCATGTCAAGGTCCTTCGATGCGGGGGCGCGAGCCGCGAACAATCGGTGCGCAATGCGATCGCCAATCTGACCGGCGCCGCGGACGACGACTGGATCGTCGTCCACGATGCCGTGCGCCCTTGCATCGATGTCGCGGCAACGTCGCGCCTGACGGCCGAGCTGCGCGACGATCCGGTCGGCGGTCTGCTCGCGATACCGGTGTCCGACACGCTGAAGGTCGTCGGCGACGACAATCGCGTCGTCCGAAGCCAGCCGCGCGCGAGCATCTGGCGCGCCCAGACGCCGCAGATGTTCCGCTACCGCCTGTTGCGCAAGGCGCTCGCCAATCCGGACATCGAGCGCTGGACGGATGAAGCGAATGCGATCGAGGCGCTGGGATTGCAGCCGCGCGTCGTGCTCGGCAGCGGGTCGAACGTGAAGATCACGTTTCCCGGGGACTTGCACCTCGCGGCGGCCGTGATCGCCGCGCAGGAGGCGTACGCCGAGACTTGCTGAATGCCCCGAAGGTTGCCGAATACCCGTGGCGAATCGTCGCGGCACGTTGATCGGCCGGGATATGAATAGAGAATGCGCCGATGGACTCGCTGCTCGAACGCATTGACGACCCCGCGTTGCTGCGAACGCTAGACGCCCACGCGTTGCCGCAGCTCGCGCGCGAACTGCGAGCGTTCGTGCTCAAATCGGTTGCCGAGACCGGCGGTCACCTGTCGTCGAATCTCGGTACGGTCGAGCTGACGATCGCGCTTCACTACGTGTTCGATACGCCGCGCGACCGGCTCGTCTGGGACGTCGGACATCAGTGCTACGCGCACAAGATCCTCACGGGCCGGCGCCAGCAGATGAGCCGGCTGCGCATGGCGGACGGCCCATCGGGCTTTCCGCGACGCACGGAGAGCCCGTACGACGCGTTCGGCACCGCGCACTCGTCGACGTCGATCTCGGCGGCCCTCGGCATGGCGGTCGCCGCGCGTCAAAAGAATGAGACGCGCAGGGTTGTCGCGATCATCGGCGACGGTGCGATGAGCGCCGGGATGGCGTTCGAGGCGCTCAACAACGCCGGCGCGGCCGAGACCGACCTGCTGGTGATCCTGAACGACAACGACATGTCGATTTCGGAACCGGTGGGCGCAATGAACCATTACCTGGCTCGCCTGCTTTCGGGGCGGCTGTACAACTACGTCCGGCGCGGCAGCAAGGAGGTGCTGTCGCACTTGCCGCCGCTGCGCGAGTTCGCGAGGCGCTGGGAATCGCATCTGAAGGGCATGGTGCTGCCAGGCACGGTGTTCGAGGAGCTGGGCTTCAACTACATCGGACCGATCGACGGCCACGATCTCGACGCTCTGGTTCCGACGCTGACGAATCTGAAGGCGCTCAAGGGCCCGCAGTTCCTGCATGTGATCACGCGGAAGGGACAGGGCTATGCGCGCGCAGAAGCCGACCCGATTCTCTATCACGGCGTGACGCGCTTCGATCCCGGCGCCGGCATCGTCAGCAAGCCGCCCGGCAAGCCGGCATACACGCAAATCTTCGGCGACTGGATCTGCGACATGGCGGCGCGGGATCCGAGATTGGTGTGCATCACGCCGGCAATGCGTGAAGGATCGGGGCTCGTCCGGTTCTCGAAGGAGTTTCCGGAGCGCTATTTCGACGTCGGGATCGCCGAGCAGCATGCGGTGACGTTCGCGGCCGGTCTCGCGTGCGAGGGAATGAAGCCGGTCGTCGCGATCTACTCGACGTTCCTCCAGCGCGGCTATGACCAGTTGATCCACGATGTCGCGTTGCAAAACCTGCCGGTGCTGTTCGCGATCGACCGGGCCGGCATCGTAGGCGCGGATGGCGCGACGCACATCGGCGCGTTCGATCTCTGCTATCTGCGCTGCATCCCCAACATGATCGTCATGGCGCCTGCCGACGAGAACGAATGCCGCCAGATGCTGTACACGGGCTTCGCGACCGACGGGCCGGTCGCCGTTCGGTATCCGCGCGGCAGCGGCCCGGGCGCGGCAGTCGTCGCTGCGATGGCCCCATTGCCGATCGGCCGCGCGGAAGTCCGCCGGCAAGCGAGCCGCCGTGACTGCGTGGCGATCCTCGCATTCGGGAGCGTGCTGCACCAGGCGCTGATCGCGGCGGAGGCGTGCGACGCCACCGTCGTGAACATGCGTTTCGTGAAGCCCCTCGACACCGAGCTCGTGCTGCGGCTCGCGGCCGAGCACGCGGCGCTCGTTACGGTCGAGGAGAACGTCGTGTCGGGAGGCGCCGGCAGCGCCGTCGCCGAAGCGCTGGCGAATGCGGGCGTTACGGTGCCGCTGCTGCAACTCGGCTTGCCGGACCGCTTTCCGGATCATGGAGAGCCGGCGGCGATACTGCGAGACTGCGGTCTCGACTCGGCCGGAATACTGAGTGCCATTCAGCGCCGGTTCGGCCAGCTTCGACTCCATACCGGGTCGAAATCGGCCGCGTAACCGCGCGCGATCGGCGCGGCCTAGGCACTCGCAGCGGCTTTACGCCGCCACGATGAAGCAGTCCGGGTAATGGGCGCGCAGATTCCGTTCCGCGTTCCGGAGCGCGAGTTTGGAGGCGAAGAGACCGAACACGGTCGAGCCGGACCCGCTCATCAGCGCCCCGCTCGCGCCGAACGCCCGCAACGCGTGCTTGAGCTCCTTGATCACCGGATGTGCCGGCTCGATGCACGCCTCGAAGTCGTTGAAGAGCGCTGCGGCGACCCTGGCGACATTGCGTGCGCGCATTGCCCTCGCCATCGCCGCCGAGAGGTCCGCGCGATTCGCATTCGACATGAACCATGCGCTTCCGGCAATCGCCTGATAGGCCGCTGCGGTCGAAATCGCGATGCCGGGATTGACGATCAGAAAGTGAAGCGGCGGAAATTCCGATATCGTTCTGATTTTTTCGCCCATTCCCGATACCTGACTGACTTTGCCGCCGCGGATGAAGAACGGCACGTCCTTGCCGATGTCCGCGCCCAGTGCTTCGAGCCTCTTCTGCGACATCCCGCCCTTGAAGTGCCGGTTCAACGCGACGAGGACGGCGGCCGCATCGGAACTGCCGCCACCCAGCCCCGCGGCGACAGGTATGTTCTTGTCGATCCGGATGTCGACGCGAGCGCTCATTCCTGCTGCCGACAGGTAAGCGGCGGCTGCGCGATGGCAAGTATTCGATTCGTTCGCGGGAGCGTCCTTAGAATTCGTGGCGATCGTGATGCCCGATCGGCCTTCCGAGATCTCGAGGTGGATCGTATCCGCGAGGCGGTCCAGCCTGACGAATACCGAGCGGATCGCGTGGTAGCCGTTCGCGAGCTTTCCGATCACTTCCAGCGTGACGTTGATTTTCGCCGGCGCGCTAAGAGCGATCGACGTCGTCATCGCGGGGGCCACGCGACATCATCCGAAATCATCGAGAGACGCAAGAGGATCATGAGTTGCGGCAAGCGCGCGGATCGATGATCGATAATATGCTGCTGTCGACCTACGGGCGCTGCTTCGCCAACCGCGGCGCGCCGCGCTTCCGCGAGCCGCCTGCGCGCCGGACCCGGACATACGAGGAAGAGAACCGCATGCGTAACTATAGGCGCGCGATCGCGCTGATGGCCGTGCTGCTCGCGCCGCTGCCGGTGCTGGTCGCAAGCGCCCGCGCAGCGCCGCTGCCGGTCGAGATGTTCTTCAAGAAGCCGGAATTCCGGGGCGTCACGCTCTCGCCGAATGGCCGCTACCTCGCCGTCATCGCGCCGGTGAACGGACGACAGGGCCTGATAGTGCTGGATCTCGAAACGCGCGCCGCGACACGAATGACGTCGCCCGGCGAAGGCGACCTGTTGCGCGTGGAGTGGCAGAACGACGAACGGCTGATCGTCGTCGTGGGCGACCTGCAGCGGGCGACCGGCGAGGCTCCGAAGGAATCGGGAATCGCGGCCGTGAATCGCGACGGCAGCGACGTGCGCATCCTGGGCGGTTTCCGGTCGAGCGAGATCAGCGCCGGGTCCGACAGCGGTTTTCAGCGGCCGTGGTCGGTGGCGCTGCTGCGCGAGATCAAGGGGACGAATGAAATCCTCGTCACGGCCCGCGAGCGGAACATCCAGAGCCTCGACGTCTACCGGTACGACACGACGACGGGCAGAAAATCGCTGCTGTCGTTCGATTCGCCCGGCAACGTGTCCCAATGGGTCGTCGATTTCGACGGCATTCCGCGCGCGGCGGTTACGGACGACGTCGATCATGACGTGTCGGCCTGGTATGTCCGCAAATCGGCGCAGGAACCGTGGATCAAGGTCGAGGAAGCGAAGCTCGGGCGGCTCGCGTCCGAACCCATGCAGTTCGACCCCGACGGCAAGATCCTCTACGTTTCGGCGCGCCGAAACAATGCGGATCGCGCCGCCATCTACGAGTACGGCGTCGAGACGGGCGCGTGGAAGAACGCCATCATCAGCCATCCCGCGCGCGACATCGAAGGCGGCAGCGCGCGTTTCCTCGTGGATTACCCGGCGCGGAAGCTGCTCGGGCTGCGCTATGCGGACGACAAGCCGGTGGTGGCCTGGTTCGACGCCGACTGGGCGCGAATGCAAAAGAGCGCGGATGCGGCATTGCCCGACACCGTGAACCTGCTGCAGCGTAGCGACGACCACTGGGTGATCATTTCGTTCTCGGATCGCGACCCCGGTGAAGCGTACCTGCTCGATCGCAAGACGATGCATCTGGAGAAGCTGTTTTCGTTCGAGCCCTGGATCGATCCGAAGGCGATGGCGACCGAGAAGTGGATCCGTTATCCGGCCCGCGACGGCTTGCCCATCCCGGCGATGCTGAGCGTTCCGGCGAATGCCGGAGCGAAGCCGGTTCCGCTGGTGATTGCGATCCACGGCGGTCCAAACGTGGAGGCGACGCCGTGGGGCTACAACCCGGAAATCCAGTTCCTGGTGTCGCGCGGTTACGCGGTGTTGCAGCCGCAGTTTCGCGGCACCGAGGGCTTCGGCTGGAACCTGCGCGCGTCCGGCTACCGCAAATGGGGCGATGAAATGCAGGACGACCTCGAAGACGGCGTCAAATGGGCCGTCGCGCAGGGAATCGCCGATCCCGATCGCGTCTGCTTCTACGGCGGCAGCTACGGCGGTTACGCGGCGGCCTGGGGTGCGATCAAGAACGCGAAGCTGATCAAGTGTGCGGTTGCAGTGGTGGCCGTGACGAAGATCGACTACATGTTCGATAACGCGCAGACGGACATGGCGCGCCTGGCCGACAGGGCGACGCTGATGACGTATCTTATCGGGGACCCGAAAACCGAGCGCGCTCGCTTCAAACGTGTCAACCCGCTCGACAACGCGGACAAGGTCGGCGTTCCGATCCTGCTGGCGTACGGCGCTTCCGATGTCCGCGTGCCGCTGGTGCATGGCACCGATTTCCGCGCGGCGCTCGACAAGGCGCACAAGGACTACGAGTGGGTCGTATATGCCGACGAAGGGCACGGCTTCAGCAAGGACGAGAACGTGTTCGATTTCTACGGGCGCGTCGAGCGGTTTCTCGCCAAATATCTCGGTGGCACGGTCGTTTCTTCGACACCGCCGGCGAGCGCGACACGAAACTGACGGGACAGGCTATGCTGGGCAGCGCACCCGCCGCGAGCCGCCCGCATCCCATCGAACGCCACACCTGCATCCGCCATGTCCCGACTCCTGTCTCCCGCTTTGCCCGTGCTGCTGTTTGGATGCGCGACGATGGTATGCGCGCCGGCGGTAGCGCAGGAAGACGCCCGGCTCATCGTCAAGCTCAAGCCGGACGCTGCCAAATCGGCGTTTACGGCCAAGGCGAGCGTCGAAAGGCTCGGCGCGTCAGCGGGGTTGCCGTTGCGTCATCTGCGCGAGATGGCGCTGGGCGCGCAGGTGATCGCGGCTGCAGGGGCGCACGGCGAAGCCGACGCGGAGCGTGTCGCGGCGAAGCTCGCGGCCGACCCCGGCGTCGAATTTGCGGTCGTCGATCGCCGGCGCCACGCGCTCGCGACGGCGCCGGTCAACGATGAATTCGCGGTTGCGCAGCGTTACCTGAACAACGATCCCAACTCGATCAGCGCGTACGCCGCATGGGACGTCACGCACGGATCGGCCGACACGGTGGTCGCGGTCGTCGACACCGGGTATCGCCCGCATGCCGACCTGGCGGGCCGCATCCTACCCGGCTACGACATGATTTCGGGCGTGACGGTGGCGAACGACGGCGACGGGCGCGATCCCGACGCGAGCGATCCGGGGGACTGGTTGTCGCCGGGCGAGAATACCGGCAATTTCGCGAGCTGCTCGACGGGCCCGAGCACATGGCATGGCACCGCGATCGCCGGCATCATCGCCGCCGACACCAATAATCACATCTGGACGGCCGGCATCGACTGGCTCGCGAATATCCTGCCGGTGCGCGTGCTCGGCAAGTGCGGCGGCTTCGATTCGGACATCGCGGATGGGATCGCGTGGGCGGCGGGACTTGCCGTGCCCGGCGTGCCAGCCAACCCACACCCTGCGCAGGTGATCAACCTGAGCCTCGGCGGAGATGGGACCTGCTCACCGGTCTACCCAGCCGTTGCCGCCGCTGCCTATGCGCACGGCATCACGCGCGCCATCATCGCCGCCGCGGGCAACGACTCGAACGACGTCGCCAATCACACGCCGGCCAATTGTCCGGGCTACTACGCGGTTGCGTCGACATCGCCGTTGTCGGGCGATCTTGCCGCGTACAGCAATTTCGGCAGCGGCATCACGATCTCCGCACCGGGCGGCACGTTCAATTTCAGCGTGCAGGGCGACGCGATCATCGTGCTGTCGAATGCCGGGCTCACGACACCGGGCGCCGACTCGTTCCGCCTCGAAGGGGGCACCAGCCTGGCCGCGCCGATGGTCTCCGGAACGGTCTCGTTGATGCTGGCCGTCGCCCCTTGGCTCACCGCCGATCAGGTTCATTCGATCATCGTCGGCACCGCGAAGCCGTTTGCGATCGATTCGACCTGTTCGACATCGCGCTGCGGTGCGGGCATCGTCGATGCCGGCGCCGCGGTGCGCGCAGCCGCCGCCGTCCCGGCGCCCACCGCCAACTACGAAGGGCTGTGGTGGGCGTCGCCGGCGGGGTCGGAGTCGGGTTGGGGCATCAATTTCGCGCACCAGGGCGACGTCATCGTCGCCACCTGGTTCACTTACGATCTGGACGGGACGCCGTTATGGCTGATCGCCCCGACGAACAACAGCGCGCCGGGAGTCTTCGCGGGCACGCTGTACCGGACCACCGGACCGGCTTTCAACGCGATGCCCTTCAATCCGGACAACGTGGTCAATACGGTAGTGGGCACGGCCAGGTTCACGTTCACCGACAACGACAACGCAACTTTTGCCTATACGGTCAACGGCGTGTCCCAGTCGAAGCCGATCACGCGCGAAGTGTTCGGACCACTGCCGACGTGCAGCTTCGGGACGCAGCCCAACCTCGCGCTCGCCACCAATTACCAGGATCTGTGGTGGGCGGCCCCGGCGGGGAGCGAATCCGGCTGGGGCATCAACCTGACGCACGAGGGGAGCACCATCGTCGCGACGTGGTTCACCTACGATCTGGACGGAACGCCGTTATGGCTGATCGTCCCGGCGGACAACAGTGCGCCCGGGGTCTTCTCGGGCACGCTGTACCGGACCACCGGGCCGGCCTTCAATGCGATGCCGTTCAATCCGGACAACGTGGTCAACACGCCGGTGGGCGCGGCCACGTTCACGTTCAGCGACGGCAACCATGCGACATTTGCCTATACCGTCAACGGCGTGTCCCAGTCGAAGGCGATCACCCGCGAAGTGTTCCGCACGCCGGGCACGGTCTGCCAATAGGATCGCGATGACCGAACACCGCAGCTCGCCATTGGATCCGCGCATTACCCCGGTGTTGACGCGCCTCGGATTGATCGTCGACGCGAACGGACGCGTGCGACGCCCGCTTGCCAGCGCGTTGCACGGCCCGCCGCTCGAGTCGATCAACCCCGCCAACGGGCTTGCGCTGGGGTTTGTCGACACGGCGTCGCGCGACGATTTCGACGCGGTGCTCGCCGCCGCGAGCGACGGCAGCGCGCCGCTGGCGCGACGTGCCGGCGCCGAGGCGCGGCGACGCGGTGCGACGCTTGCCGAACTGCTGCGCGAGCACAAGGATGCGCTCGGCACGCTGGTCGCGCTCGAGAACGGCAAGATCAAGGCCGAGGGCGACGGCGAAGTGCAGGAGATGATCGACATCGCCGATTTCGCGGTCGGGCCAGTCGCGGATGCTCTACGGCAAGACTATGCACTCGGAACGGCCGCGCACCGGATGTACGAGCAATGGCACCCGCTGGGTGTCGTCGGCGTGGTGACGGCGTTCAATTTTCCGGTGGCGGTCTGGGCATGGAACGCGATGCTCGCGTGCGTCTGCGGCAACGCGGTCCGTCTGGAAGCCGTCGCCGAAAACGCCGCTTTGTGCGCTGGCGGCGTCACACCTCGCCAATCGGGTCATTGCGGAACTCGGCTTGCCGCCCGTCTTTGCGCTGGCGGTCTGCGATCAACGCGCTCGGAGCGGCGCTTGCCGAAGACCCGCGCGTGGCGCTCGTCTCGTTCACCGGATCATCTCGCGTCGGACAAGCCGTCGCACAAACAGTGAGCGCCCGCTTCGGCAAAGTGCTGCTCGAATGCGGCGGCAACAATGCGGTGATCGTCGCCGATGACGCCGACATCGATCTCGTGATTCCTGCCGTCGTCTTTGGCGCCGTCGGGACGGCCGGCCAGCGCTGCACGTCGACGCGCCGCCTGATCGTTCACCGAGCGCGGTTCGAGGACGTGCTCGCGCGCCTTGCGCGCGCCTACGGGCAGGTGCGCATCGGCGATCCGCTCGACGCGACGACGCTGATGGGACCGCTGATCGACGCGGCTGCGACCGAGGGCTTTGCACACGCCGTTGCGGAAGCGCGCGCATCGGGCGCGACGATCATGCACGGCGGAAACGCAATCGCAGGGGCCGGCACGTACGTCGAGCCGACGCTCGTGACCGGCGTCGACAACGCGCACGCGCTGGTGCAGCGCGAGACGTTCGCGCCGATCCTCTACGTGATGCCCTACGACACGATTGGCGACGCAATCGCGCTGAACAACGGCGTGCGGCAGGGATTGTCGTCGGCGCTCTTCACGCAGAGCATGCGCACGGCCGAAGCGTTTCTCGCGGCATCGGGCAGCGATTGCGGCATCGCCAACGTGAACATCGGCACGTCCGGCGCCGAAATCGGCGGCGCCTTCGGTGGCGAAAAGGAAACGGGCGGTGGCCGCGAGTCCGGCTCCGACGCCTGGCAGGCCTACATGCGCCGGCAGACGAACACGATCAACTGGAGCCGGGACCTGCCGCTTGCGCAGGGGATCAGGTTCGATGTGGGATCGGAGACGCAATAAATGCGACCAGCGTTCGGGGCCACCCGAGCGAGGAAGCATTCATCACATTGCCGACCCCATTTTCACTTGCGCGAGCGCACGCTGCCGCGCTTCGCCGTTCTTGACGCAGCAGGGGGCGGTGTCTTGGTCGCGGCACCCACCCGGCGCTTCGTTGCGGCCGGTTTGCGCGCGACGGCGGCCTTCCCTTTCGCCGCAACGATCGGCGGCGCGGCCGGTTTTGCCGCGCGCTTGCGCGTCGTCGCGCGCGCCGCCGGCGTCTTGATCGCCGGCTTGTTCTGGAGCGTCTTCGCGACCGTGGCGTTGGTGCCTTTGCGCGCCACGGGACTTCGCCGGCGCACCGCCGGTTCGACCGTCGTCGCCGCGGGCTTGCGCGGTGCGCGCGACTTGACCGTTCGCCGCGTTGCGGCAGCACCGCCGCGGCCGGCCTTTTCGTCGACGAGCGCGACCGCCTGTTCGAGGGACAGCGAATCGACGGCGCCCCGATCGGGCAGCGTCGCGTTCACCGCGCCGTGCTTCACATAGGGGCCGTAGCGCCCCGCGTGCAGCTCGATCGGCTGCCGGTCGCGCGGATGCGCGCCCAATACGCGCAGCGGTGCGCTGCGCGCGCCGCGCGCGCCTTTGCGGCCCGGCTCCTTCGCTTCGAATTCGAATCCGACTTTGCCGTCGGCCTGCTTGACGAGGTACGCGGAAAACGGGCGGCGAGTGCGCGCCGACACGAACGGCAGCAGATCGGTCTTGCCGGTTTCGAGCAGCTTCGTCATCTGCGCGCGATCGATTACGCGCTGGAGGATCGTGCGCCCGGACCGGAAATCACAGGTTCGACCCTCGCCGACGGCGCGCTCGCACACATACGCGTTCGGCGTTTCGAAGACGCGATTGCCGCACTTCGGGCAGATCCCGAGCGGCGTCTGGCCGGAGAAATCCGGTGCGGCGCCGTCGTCGTCATCCGCGCGCGGCCCGAAATCGAACTCGACCTCGTTCGCGTCGTTCAGGCGCAGCTTCGCCGAAAACGGCCGTCCGATACGGCTGCGAAAGCCGTCGAGCGGCCCGAGCTCGCGCGTCGCAAGAAGCGTGTCGGCTTCGGCGGGGTCGATCTGGCGGCCGCCCATGATCTTCCAGAAACCGAAATCGCAGGCGACGCACTGGAATTTCTTGTAGTGCTCGTGCACTTCCCCGCCGCAGTTCGGGCAGCGCGCCGTGAGCGTCGCGAAATCGCCGGGGATCGTGTCGCTCTCGTAATTCTTCGCCTGCGCGACGATGTGCTTCGTCATCGCGACGATCTCGCGCATGAATTCGCTGCGCTTCAATTCGCCATGCTCCATCTGCGCCAGCTTGAATTCCCATTCCGCCGTGAGTTCCGGCGCGAAGAGCTCGGGAACGCCGAGGCCGTGCAGCAGCGTCATCAGCGAGGCAGCCTTGGGTGTCGCAATCAGCTCCTTGCCCTCGCGCAGCACGTAGCGCTCGGAAATCAGCCCTTCGATGATCTGCGCGCGCGTCGCCGGCGTGCCGAGGCCTTTTTCGCGCATCGCCTCGCGCAGCTCGTCGTCTTCGATCGATTTGCCCGCACCTTCCATCGCGGACAACAGCGTCGCCTCGTTGAAGCGCGGCGGCGGACGCGTCGTCAGCGCCGCGACTTCGATTCCCTCGGTGGCCACCTTTTCCAGGCCCTCGAAGCGCCGCGTCGCGCTCGCGCGATTTTCGCCCTTGCCGTCGGCCTGGGCGGCGACTTCGCGGACCCTGACAGGGGTGAGCGTCGGCTCGTCGCCGGCGGCCTCCTTGCCGTACACGGCGAGCCAGCCCGGCTGCACGAGCACCTTGCCTTCCGACTTGAACGGATGACTTCCGACGCGGGTGATCCGCGTGGTGACGAGGAATTCGGCGAGCGGATGGAACACGGCGAGGAAGCGCTTGACGACGAGGTCGTAGAGCTTCGCTTCGACGTCGTTCAGGTGCTTGGGCCGCACGAGCGTCGGAATGATCGCGAAGTGATCCGAGATCTTCGAGTTGTCGAAGATGCGCTTGTTGGGCCGCACCCACTTGTTCTTCAGGATGTTGCGCGCGTGCGTGCCGTAGACGTTCGTGCCGGCGAGTTCCTCCAGCGTCGCCTTGACGGTGCCGAGATAGTCCTCCGGCAACGCGCGGGAGTCCGTGCGCGGATACGTGAGCGCCTTGTGCTTCTCGTAGAGCGCCTGCGCGAGCGACAGCGTCGTGCGCGCGGAGAATCCGAATCGTCCGTTCGCTTCGCGCTGGAGGCTCGTCAGATCGTAGAGCAGCGGCGCGATCTGGGTCGTCGGCCGCGACTCTTCGGATACGACACCCGGCCTGCCGAGGCATGTCGCGGCGATCCGGTTGGCGGCGGCTTCGTCCCACAGGCGCTCGGGACGCCGATCCGGATCGTCGGGCGCGGGGTCGCCGGATGACGCGCCCTCGCGCTTGCGGGAGTCCTCGTCGAACCAGCGGCCGGTGTATTCGCCCGCCTCGGCGCGAAACGTTCCGATCAGCTCCCAGTAGTTGCGCGGTACGAATGCGCGGATCCGTTCCTCGCGCTCGACGAGAATCGCGAGGGTCGGCGTTTGCACGCGTCCGACGGTGGTGAGCTGAAAGCCGCCGGACTTCGAATTGAACGCGGTCATCGCGCGCGTGCCGTTGATGCCGACCAGCCAGTCGGATTCCGACCGGCACACGGCAGCGTCCGCGAGCGGCCGCAGCGCGTGGTCGCTGCGCAGCCGCTCGAAGCCGTCGCGAATCGACGCGGGCGTCATCGATTGCAGCCACAGTCGCTCGATCGGCTTGTCGGTTCTCGCGTACTGCGCGATGTAACGGAAAATCAATTCGCCTTCACGCCCTGCATCGCAGGCGTTGATCAGCCGCGCAACGTCCCGGCGCTTGATGAGCCGCAACAGCGTCTTCAGCCGTCCCTCGTTCTTTTCGATCGGCTTCAGCGCGAATTGCGTGGGAATCGCGGGCAGATGCGCGAACGTCCACTTGCCGCGCTTCACCTCCTCGTCGTCGGGCATGCCGATCTCCAGCAGGTGGCCGACGGCGGACGACAGGACGAAATGGTCGCTTTCGAAAAAATCGGCGTGCTTCGTGAAACCGCCGAGCGCGCGCGCGATGTCGGCGGCTACGGACGGCTTTTCGGCAATGATCAGGTCTTTGGCCAAGTGATTCGAGTCCGGGGATTGCGGGCTGCCGCCGGTCAGCGGCGCCTCAGGTGATAGCTACATGCGGCTTGCGCACCCGCTTGGCAAGCGCGGGTCGCCGCCAAACCGTCGCGGGGGGCCGATACTACAGAAGTAGCGCCTGGGGGAGCAACCGCCCGTTCGACCTAAACGGGCGCGGCGCGACGGATTGTGCGCTAATCCCGCCGCTGCCAGTAGCCTCCCGGTAGCGCGCTCACGCGTGCCGAGAGCTCGAGCCTCACCAGTTCGCCGGTCACGATCGCGGGTGCGAGGCCTGTGCGCGCGATCAGCGTATCCGCGGTCACCGGGTCGTATCCCATTGCCGCGAGCAGCGGCGGAATGTCGCGTGGCGCGTCGGTGGACGGCGCAACGGCACCGACAGGCGCTCGCGGACCGACATTCAGCTCGTCGAGCACGTCCTGCGCCGTCTCGACCAGCTTCGCGCCTTCGCGGATCAGCTTGTGGCAACCTTTCGCGAACGGCGAGTGAATGGAGCCGGGGATGGCGAACACCTCGCGGCCCTGATCGCCCGCGAGCCGTGCCGTGATCAGCGATCCGGACGACAGCGTGGCTTCGACGACGAGTACGCCGCGCGCAAGGCCGCTGATCAGCCGGTTGCGGCGCGGAAAGTTTTCCTTGCGCGGCGGCGTGCCCGGAACGTATTCGGTCAGCAGGCCGCCGGCCACCGCAATGCGCCGCGCGAGATCCCGGTTGCGCGCCGGATAGACGCGATCCGGGCCGGTACCCATGACGGCGAGCGTCGAGGCCTCCGAGTCGAGCGCGCCTTGATGGGCGGCCGCGTCGATTCCGAGCGCGAGCCCGGAAACGATCGTCATTCCGGCGGCGGATAGCGCATCGGC
Source organism: uncultured Pseudomonadota bacterium (assembly GCA_963718905.1). GTDB lineage: Bacteria > Pseudomonadota > Gammaproteobacteria > Burkholderiales > Casimicrobiaceae > VBCG01. The sequence continues at coordinate 80,100 of CAVRAF010000008.1, read as the reverse complement.
GAATGCGCGCGCGGTGTCGATCCCCTGCGGCGTTCCGTGACGGCTGCCGACGATCGCCAGCGCGGGCCGCCCGAGCAGCTCGCGGCGTCCGATGTAGAACAGCACCGGGGGCGCATGGCCCAGATCGAGCAGCGCCCGCGGATAATCGGAATCGTCCCACGCGAGCAGATGATGCAGCGGATCGTCGAGCCAGCGCGTCGTGACGTCGAGAGCTTCCTTCGCGACGGGCGCGAGCGCGACATCGGCAATCGGCGACGACACGAGACGCGCGAGCTGTGCGTGCGACGCGCCGAGAATCGCGGCGGCATCGCCAAATGCGCGCAGCAGTGCGACGAGCTCCCGCTGCGGCACGGCCTTGTGCGCGAGCGTCGCCCACGCGAGCGAGCGCGAATCGAGCGCCATCAGCGAGGCTCCCGCCTGCGTACGCGCGCCGGGTGTGCGCCTACGTTTCCCGACCGCGCTCCACAGGTGACCCGGGCGTCAGGGCGTCCGCACGGAATCGCCGATGTGGACCGAATCGCTCGAATTCAGGACCAGCGCGTACGACACCCGGTCGAAAACGCGGAACACCATCAGAATGCCGGTGCGCTCGTCGGGCACGTGCAGATACCGCGGCTTCGTGTAGACCGTCGTCTGGTCGAAATTCGGAAACATGACCGTTTCCTCGTGGATGTTCGGACGGCGATCGCGAATCGGTGCGATGACGCGGTAGATCGCGAGCACGTTGCCGACCTCGAGGCCATCCCGCGTGCCCTTGTCGAGCGTCACGACGTAGCTGCGGCCGGTTTCCGCGCCGTCGTGCGACAGCTTGAGAATTCGCCCGTCGATCGCACGATCCGGCGCGTGCGGCACGTAGTTCTGCACGACCTCGCGTGCCGCGGGCAGCAGGCGATCGCCGATGACGACCTCTTCGGTGGCGGATTCGATGCGGACCGTCGAGACCTCGGCGAAGCGCTCGACGCGTGCGGTACCGAGGAACCGGTTTTCGTAGCCGAGCGTCTCGCCGCTGCTGTTGGCCAGCCGCTCACCCTGGCGGTAAATGAACCACAGGTTGCCGGCCTTTGGATCCATTCCGACCACGTAGATGAGATCGTCCTGACCGCGCACGACGCGCTCGTCGCGCCCGGCGACGATCTCGGCCGCGTCCGAGAGGCCAGTCGGGCCGGTGACCAGCGGTCGCGTGAGGAACGGCTCGATGTCAGCGGGGGGAATCGCCGGAATCGCCTGGGCGTCGATCGGAGAAACCCGCACCTCGGGCGACAGTCTTACCGTATTGCGCGCCAGCGCCAGTTGCGGTTGGCCGTTGACTATGCTGAGATTGATGACGTCGCCCGGATATATCCGGTGAGGATTGCGGATCTGCTCGCGGTTCATGCGCCACACTTCGGGCCAGCGCCACGGATCCTTCAGGAACTTGCCCGATATGCCCCACAGAGTGTCGCCTTTTTGCACGGTGTAGGTTGAAGGCGCGTTGTCCGCAACGGCGATCCCCTGCGCGCGTACGCCCGCGGCCAGCGCCAGAATGGAAAGGACGGCCCCAAGGCTGACGAGGGATCGGGCTATGGTAAAGTGTTGACGCATATGGCCTCTTTCGGGTGGGGCGGACTTGCTAACGTCCTAAACCGCCACAAAATAGGGACTTAAGGACGATTCTGCATCCGGAGCTTGCATTTGGCAAGCCGATAACGCGATGGCGCTGCTTCAGATACTCGAATACCCCGATCCGCGTCTCAAAAAGGTTGCAACCCGGGTGGCGGCGGTGACGGCCGACATCCGCAAGCTGGTCCGCGACCTGGCCGAGACCATGTATGCCGCCCCTGGCGTGGGGCTCGCTGCGACGCAAGTGAACGTTCACAAACGCGTGATCGTCATCGACATTTCGGACCCCAAGGATGACCTGCGGGTGTTCATCAATCCGGAACTCCTTTCGGCGGACGGCGAGGCGGAATGCGAGGAAGGCTGCCTGTCCGTCCCCGGCTATTACGACAAGGTGACCCGGGCGGCGCGGATCCGCGTGCGCGCCCTGGACGAACAGGGCAAGACATTCGAGCACGATGCCGAAGGACTGCTCGCCGTGTGCATTCAGCACGAAATGGACCATCTGGAAGGCAAGGTCTTCGTCGAATATCTGTCGCCGCTGAAGCGCGCGCGTCTCGCGGCGAGGCTGCGCAAGAAGCAGCGGCTCGCCGGCTGACGGCATCCTCGATGCGCGTAGGCTTTGCCGGCACGCCGGACTTCGCCGCGCACGCGCTCGCCGCGATTCACACGAGCGGCTACACGATACCGCGGGTGCTGACGCAGCCCGATCGCCCGTTCGGCCGAGGGTTGGCGGTGACGGCCTCGCCGGTCAAGCGATACGCCGTTGCCCATGCGCTCCCGATCCTGCAGCCGCAAAACCTCCGGTCGGCCGAGATGCCGCGGATGCTCGCGGAAACCCCGCTCGATGTGCTGGTCGTCGCCGCCTACGGTTTGATACTGCCGCAGGCCGTCCTCGCATGGCCGCGCCACGGCTGCCTGAACATCCATGCGTCGCTGCTGCCGCGCTGGCGGGGTGCGGCGCCGATCGCACGCGCGATCGAAGCCGGCGACTCGGTGACCGGCATCACGATCATGCAGATGGACGCAGGACTCGATACCGGCCCGATGATCCTGCGACGGGAGGTCGCGATCGACCCGCGCGAGACCGGCGGGACGCTGCACGACAAGCTGGCGGAAGCCGGCGCGCGCGCCATCATTGACGTATTGCGCGATCTGGAGCGCGACGGCCGGCTGGCCGCGACACCTCAGCCCGAAGCCGGCGTCACGCATGCGGCAAAGATCGCGCGCGCCGACGCGCAGGTGGACTGGAACGCAAGTGCGGCGGCGATCGACCGCAAGATCCGCGCGTTCGCGCCATCGCCGGGAGCTTTCGCGTCGGTTCCAGGGAAAGGCGGTGAAGCTTCGCGCGGCGGTGCCGCTCGACGGCGGGCCCGCACCCGGCGACGCCGGCGCCGTGGTCGCGGTCGGCGCATCGGGCATCGACGTCGCTTGCGGCGTGGGCGAGGCGCGCGGTCGACTGCGGCTCACGGAGCTGCAGCCCGCCGCCGGCCGCGCGATGTCCGCCAGCGCGTACGCGGCCGGTCGCGGCATCGTCGCCCGGATGTCGCTTCGACGCCGGCACGGCTGTAGCGCGCGCCCACCGCGATGCATCACGAGCAAATGCTGGCCGCGCGCGCGATCACGCGCGTGTTCGAAGGCGCCAACCTGCGCGACGCGCTGGTCGCGGTCGACGATGGCAACGCGCTTCGCGGGCGCACGCTGGTCCAGGAACTGGCGTACGGGACGCTTCGGCACTGGGGCACGCTCGACGCGCTCTCGCGCGAGCTGGCGCGAAAGCCGATCCCCGACCCGCTGCTGCGCTCGCTCGTCGCGATCGCGCTCTATCAACTGGAGCACACGCGCGCACCGGCGTTCGCGATCGTCGACCGCGCCGTCGAGGCGGCGGGCACGCTGGTTCGCCCGGCGGCCAAGTCGCTCGCCAACGCGATGCTTCGGCGCTTTCTGCGCGAGCGATCGGCACTGCGCGAGGCGGTTCGGCGGATGAAGTCGCGCGCTGGTCGTATCCGCAATGGTGGATCGACCGGGTGCGGCGCGACTATCCGGACGACTGGCGAGGCGATACTCGACGCGGGCAATGCGCCGCCCGCCGCTCACGCTGCGCGCAAACGCGCGTGTCGCGACGCCGAACGGCGCTGCTCGAGCGGTTTGCGATCGCCGGCATCGGGGCAGTCGCAATCGGCGCGGCGGGCGTGATCGTCGCCGAGCCACAACCGGTGACGGAACTGCCCGGATTCGCCGAGGGCGCATTCGCCGTGCAGGACCTGGCGGCGCAACTGGCGGCGCCGCTGCTCGACGCGGCGGACGGCATGCGCGTCCTCGACGCTTGCGCCGCGCCGGGCGGCAAGACCGCGCACCTGCTCGAATGCGCGCAGACGTCGACCTCGTTGCGCTGGACAACGATGCCCTGCGGCTCGATCGCATCCGCGAAAACCTTGCCCGGCTGAAGCAGGACGGCGGGAGCGTCCGGATCGTCGAGGGGGATGCCGGGACGCCGGAATGCTGGTGGGACGGCCGGCCGTTCGATCGGATCCTCGCTCGACGTGCCCTGCACGGCGTCCGGCGTCGTCCGACGGCATCCCGACGGCAAATGGCGGCATCGTGCGAGCGATGTTGCGCGGTTCGCGCGCGAGCAGTCGAGGCTGCTCGAGGCTTCCTGGCCGCTGCTTTCGCCCGGCGGAAAGCTCCTTTACGCGACCTGTTCGGTCTTCAACGCGGAAAACGACGATCGTATCGCCGACTTCACCGGCCGGCATCGCGACGCGTTGCGCGAAACCCTCAACCTGCCGGACGGGATTCCGCATCGCGGGGGGCAACTCTTGCCATCGCCCTCACGCGCGGGTCACAATCAGGACGGGTTTTTCTACGCGCTGCTTCGCAAGCGCTGATGTGGGGGTCACGCCACACCGGACTTCTGGAAGGCGCTTCGCCACGCCGTTCCGCCGGCATTCCGTTGACCCCTCGCACCGATCGCGCGCCGGCCTCCCGACTACGACGGACCTTGCTGGCCGTCATGGGGGCCGTGGCGCTGGCGCTGCCCATTGCGGCGTCGCGCGCGGACATCATACCGGTCAGTCGGCGCGAGCTGCGCATCGAGGACGGCGAGGCGCTGCTGTCCGCCGAGTTCGATTTCGCGCTGAAGCCGGCGCTCGAGGAAGCGCTCGACAAGGGCATCCCGCTCTATTTCATGATCGATTTCGAGCTCGCGCGCACGCGCCTGCTCTGGTTCGACGAGAAAGTCGCCGAATGGTCAATCACGTACCGGGTGTCGTACAATTCGCTGACGCGCCAGTACCGCGTAGCGAGCGGACCGCTCGGCCAGACGTTCGAATCGCTGGACGACGTCCAGCGCTTCATCTCGCCATGTCGCGTCGCGGCCGGTCGCGCATGCCGACGATGCTGACGAAGGGCGTCCGGTACGAAGCGGCCGTTCGCGACAGGCTCGATGTCAACCAGTTGCCGAAGCCGTTCCAGATCAACGCGCTCGCCTCGCGCGAGTGGCAGTTGAGTTCCGACTGGCACCGCTTCACCTTCACGCCATGACGGGCCTCTTCGCGTCGCGCCGCCTGCGCTGGGTGTTGCTGGTCTTCGCCTGCCTGGCGGCAATCGCGCTGTTCCTGCTCGCCACGGCGACCGCCAACACCGACCTCTTCGCTCGCCACTACGACACGCTGCTGCTGATCAACGGCGCGCTCGTCGCGCTGCTGATGCTGGTCGTCGGCGGGCAGTTGCTGCAGTTGCGGCGGAATCTCAAGACGGGGGTCTTCGGCTCGCGGCTCGCGTTGCGCCTCGTCCTGCTGTTCTCGCTGGTCGCCGTGCTGCCCGGCGCGCTCGTCTACGCGGTGTCGGTGCAGTTTCTCGGCAAGAGCATCGAAAGCTGGTTCGACGTGCGCGTCGACCGCGCGCTCGAAGGCGGCGTCAACCTCGGTCGCAGCTCGCTCGATTACCTGCTGAAGGAAACGAGCAACCGCGCGACGCTGATCGCGAGCGCGCTCGCCGATGCGCCTGGCGGGCCGGCGAGCGCGCTCGCGACCGGAGCGCGGAGCAAGTCGGCGTCTACGAAGCGGCGCTGTTTTCGCCGTCCGGCAGCGTGCTCGCCGTGGCGGGGCTGGGCGGCGGACATGACGCCGGAACCCCGCCCGGCGCAGGCGCTGCGGCGCGCGCGGCTGCAGCAGACCTACGCGAAGGTCGAGCAGACGCAGGATGCGGGACTGATGCTGCGCGTCGTCGTGCCGGTCAACAGCGGCGACCGGATGGATCCGCTGCGTGTGCTGCAGGTGATCGAGCCCGTGCCGCGGACGCTCGCGCAGGACCTCGAGAAGGTGCAGGCGGGCGCGCGCGACTACCAGGAGATCTCCTTTTCGCGCGCCGCGCTGAAGCGGCTCTACGCGGATTACGCTGACGTTGACGCTGCTGCTCGCGCTGACCTCGGCGCTGGGGCTTGCCGTCGTGCTGTCGGAGCGCTTCGCGGCACCGCTCGGACTGCTCGCGGAGGGCACGCGCGCGGTCGCGCAAGGCGATTTCACGCGCCGGCAACCCGTGACGTCGCGCGACGAGCTCGGCGTCCTCACCGAATCGTTCAATACGATGACCGCGCAACTCGCCGACGCGCAGGTGAAGACGGAAGAATCGCGCCGCGCGACGGAAACGACGCGCGCCTACCTCGAAAGCATGCTCGGCAACCTGTCGGCGGGCGTGCTGGCATTCGACGATCGCTATCGGTTGCGCACGGCGAATCCCGCGCGCGGCCGTGATCCTGCAGCAGCCGTTCGCCGAGCTCACCGGCATGGCGCTGCCCGACTGGGGCGGCGCGGCTTCCGGCGCTTGCGCCGTTCGGCGAGCTCGTCGCGGAAGGCTTTCGCGGATCGCGCGACGGACAATGGCAGAAGCGAGGCCGAGCTCACAGTCGCGGGACAAACGCGGACGCTCCTGCTGCGCGGCACGCGACTGCCGGCGCGCCGGTGCCGGGTTACGTCGTCGTGTTCGACGATGTGACCGAGCTTCGTGCAGGCGCAGCGCGACGCGGCCTGGGCCGAAGTCGCGCGCCGGCTCGCGCACGAAATCAAGAACCCGCTGACGCCGATCCAGCTATCCGCCGAGCGGCTCGCCGTAAAATTGACGTCGCGGCTCGACGAAGACGACCAGGAGACGCTGCGCCGCGGCACGCAGACGATCATCGTCGCAGGTGGCGGCGATGAAGCACATGGTCGACGATTTCGCGATCTACGCGCGCCAGCCGCGCCCCGGGCAGATGCAGGCGGTCGATCTGGCGGCCCTCTTGCTCGACGTGCTCGCTCTGTACGACAATCTGCGCCCGCATGTCGCGCTGTCGCTTCCCGACGCGCCCGCCGATCATCCAGGGCGAACCCACCCGCCTGCGCCAGGTGTTCCACAATCTGCTTCAGAATGCGGTCGACGCGCAGGCGGACGCCGAGGATCCGCGAATCGACATCACGCTGTCGCTGCAGGGCGGGGAGGCGACGCTGTCATTCGGCGATCGCGGGCCCGGATTCTCGCGAGAACGTGCTCGCGCACCCGTTCGAGCCGTACGTGACGACCAAGGCGAAAGGCACCGGCCTGGGACTTGCAATCGTGAAGAAGATCGTCGACGAGCACGCGGGGCGCGTGACGCTCGAAAACGTCGCGCCGCGCGGCGCGCGCGTCACGCTCATTTTCCCGCGCTAGCGGCCGGGCCGGACGCGCGCGTGAGCGATAAGATGGACCCGATGATCGCACAGCCAGGGAAATCCTGATCGTCGACGACGAGGTCGGCATCCGCGAGCTGCTGTCGGAGATCCTGCAGGACGAGGGCTATCGCGTCGCGCTCGCCGAGAACGCGAGCGAAGCGCGCGCGTACCGGCAGCGCCAGCAGCCCGCGCTCGTGCTGCTCGACATCTGGATGCCGGACACCGACGGCGTCACGCTGCTGCGCGAATGGGGCGCGAATTCGCTGCTGACGATGCCGGTCGTCATGATGTCCGGCCACGGCACGATCGAGACCGCCGTCGAGGCGACGAAGCATCGGCGCGTTCGATTTCCTCGAAAAGCCGATCGGCCTGTCGAAGCTGCTGGCTACGATCGCGCGCGCGTTCAAGACGGCGGCGGCGAAGGAGCCGCGGCGCGTTTCGCTCGCGGCGCTCGGCACGAGCGCGCCGATCCGCGAAACGGAAAAGGCGCTCGAGGAGCTGCTCGCGGCGCGCCGCCCCGTGTTGATCCTGGGCGAGCCCGGGACGGGACACGAAATTGCGGCGCGCGCGCTGCAGACGTCGGGCTCGCCCTTCGTCGCGCTCGCAAGCGGTGCGCGGCTCGCGAACAATCCGCTCGCGCTGATCGAGGAGGCGCGCGACGGCGCTCTCTGCTGCATGGAGATCGGCCAGTATTCGCGCGCCGAGCAGAAGGGGCTCGCGTTCCTGCTGCCGAAGCTCGACAAGCACAACATCGTGCTCGTCGCGACGAGCAGCGAGCTGCTCGGCAACCTCGCGGCCGAAGGCAAGTTTCGACGCCGCGCTGCTCTCGCAACTGTCGTCGGGCGCCGTCGTGCTGCCGCCGCTGCGCGCGCGGCGCGAGGACATCCCGGCGCTGATCGAGCGCTTCTGGCGCGCATGCGGGCGCGGACGAGCGCGCGGTCCCGCTGCTCGCGACCGCTGCACGCCCGCCGCGCTGACGGCGCTGACGAACGCCTACTGGCCCGGCAATCTCGATCATCTGCAAGGCATCGTCGCGAACCTGCAGGTCGTTCGCGGCGAAATCACGGCCGACCACGTGAAGCGGCTGCTGGGCGAGGCTGCGGCGCCGAACCAGGCGCTCGCGCCGGAGATCACCGCGCGCTTTTTCGAGTTGCCGCTGCGCGAAGCGCGCGAGGCGTTCGAGCGCATCTACTTCGAGCAGCTCCTGGGCCGCGAGCAGAGCAACATGAGCCAGGTCGCGGAAAAGGCCGGGCCTCGAGCGCACGCACCTCTACCGCAAGCTGAAGCAGCTCAACATCCGCTTCTCGCGCCGCGCCGACGACAGCGCGGCCAGCTAGGCGTCGTGCGTCCCGCGTTCCCGAACGTGAGCTCGGCTGACCGCTACCGCCGGACCGCCCGCGCGCATGGCGCCGCTCGTCGTCGGCGCGATCGGCGTCGTCTACGGCGACATCGGCACGAGCCCGCTGTACACGCTGCGCAAGGCTTCACCGGGCAGCATCGGCCTCTCGCTGACGCACGAGAACGTGCTCGGCATCCTGTCGGTCATCTTCTGGGCGCTGGTGATCATCGTCACGCTGAAGTACGTGACGCTGATCATGCGCGCCGACAACCGCGGCGAAGGCGGCATCCTCGCGCTGACGGCGCTCGTCTCGCGCGGCCTCGAGGATCGCGCGCGGCTGCGCTGGTGGCTCGTGGGCCTCGGCATCTTCGGCGCGGCGATGTTCTACGGCGACGGCATGATCACGCCGGCGATCTCGGTGCTGGGCGCGGTCGAGGGGCTCGAGAGTCATCGCGCCGGCGCTGCACCCGTTCATCGTGCCGGTCGCGCGTGATCATCCTCGTCGCGCTGTTCGCGATCCAGAAGCGCGGGCACCGCGAGCGTCGGCGCGGTCTTCGGGCCGGTGATGTGCGTGTGGTTCGTCACGCTCGGCGTGCTCGGCGCGCTGGCAGATCGTCGGCAACCTCGCACGTGCTGGCCGCGCTCAACCCGATCTACGCGGTGCGCGTTCGTCGCCGGCAACCCGGCGGTCGCGTTCCTCGCGCTCGGCGCCGTCGTGCTCGCCGTGACCGGCACCGAGGCGCTCTACGCCGACATGGGGCATTTCGGCGCCAGCCCGATCCGGCGCGCGTGGCTCTTCTTCGTGATGCCGGCGCTGGTGCTCAACTATTTCGGCCAGGGCGCGCTGCTGCTCGCCGATCCCGCGGCGATCAAGAATCCGTTCTACCTGCTGGCGCCGCAGTGGGCGCTGCGTGCCGCTGGTGATCCTCGCGACCTGCGGCGGCGGTGATCGCGTCGCAGGCGGTGATCTCCGGCGCGTTCTCGCTGACGCGCGCGGCGATCCAGATGGGCTACTGCCCGCGGCTCAAGATCCTGCACACCTCCGAGCGCGCGATCGGCCAGATCTACGTGCCGTTCATCAACTGGATGCTGCTCGTCGCGGTGATCGCTGCTCGTCGTCGGCTTCCGCAGCTCCGACAACCTCGGCGGCGCGTACGGCATCGCGGTCACGCTGGCGATGCTGATCGACTCGATCCTGATCTTCGTCGTGATGCGGCGGATCTGGAACTGGCCGGCCTGGCTCGCGATCGCGATCGCGGTGCCGCTGCTGCTGATCGACCTCGCGTTCCTCGCGTCGAACTCGCTCAAGATTCCCGACGGCGGCTGGTTCCCGCTGCTGATCGGCGGCGTCGTGTTCACGCTGCTGACGACGTGGAAGCGCGGCCGCGTCGCTGCTGATGCGACCGCCTCGCCGAGGACTCGATGCCGCTCGACCTGTTCATCGAGAGCATCGAGGCGTCGCCGCCGACGCGCGTGCCGGGCACCGCGGTGTTCCTGACGTCGACGCCGAACCGCGTGCCGCACGCGCTGCTGCACAACCTGAAGCACAACAAGGTGCTGCACGAGCGCGTCGTGTTCCTGACCGTCGTCACCGCGCGACATTCCGTACGTCGCCGGCGGAGGAGCGCTGCGAGATCAGCCGCTCGGCTGCGACTTCTTCCGGATGACGCGCGACTACGGCTTCAAGGACGATCCCGACGTGCCGGAGCTGCTCGAGGACTGCGGCCGCAAGGGCTTCGCGTTCGACATGATGGAGACGTCGTTCTTCGTCTCGCGCGAGACGCTGATCCCGACCGTCGCGCCCGGGATGGCGCTGTGGCGCGAGAGGCTGTTCGTGTCGATGTCGAAGAACGCGGCCAAGGCGTCCGACTTCTTCCAGGTGCCGACCAACCGCGTCGTCGAGCTCGGCACGCAGGTCGAGTTGTAGCGTCGCGAGCTCGGCCAACGCGATTAGGCAAACGCTCGGCGCGAGGCCGGCGTTTCGCCGAGGCCGCTGCGAGAGTTGCGAAGGACGCGATCGGTTACTGCAGCGTGACCATCTGCGACCGCATCGTCTTCATCGCCTTGCTCTCGATCTGGCGGATCCGCTCGGCGGACACGCCGTACTCGTCGGCGAGCTCCTGCAGCGTCGCCGGAGTCGTCCTCGCGCAGCCAGCGCGCCTCGATGATCCGGCGGCTGCGGTCGTCGAGCTTGCGCCATCGCGCGCGTGCAGCCCCTCGCTGCGGTTCGTCGCCGTCTCGCGCGCGCTCGAGGATCTGCGCCGGCTCGTCGTCCGGAGTCGGTCAGGTAGGCGATCGGCGTCACCGACGTCCTCGTCGCCCGGGCGTCGGGTCGAGCGCGATGTCGCCGCCCGAGAGGCGCGTCTCCATCTCGACCACTTCCTCGGGCTTGACGCCGAGCTCCTTCGCGATCGCGTCCGCCTCGGCCGTGCGTCAGCGCGGTCGACGAGCGCCTTCATGCTGCGCAGGTTGAAGAACAGCTTGCGCTGCGCCTTGGTCGTCGCGACCTTGACGAGCCGCCAGTTGCGCAGGATGTACTCGTGGATCTCGGCGCGGATCCAGTGCAGCGCGAACGACACCAGCCGCACGCCGCGCTCGGGATCGAAGCGGCGCACGGCCTTCATCAAGCCGATGTTGCCTTCCTGGATCAGGTCGGCCTGCGGCAGGCCGTAGCCCAGGTACTTGCGCGACACGGCGACGACGAGCCGCAGGTGCGACAGCACGAGCTGGCGCGCCGCGTCGACGTCTTCAGTTCTCGCCAGCGCCGGCCGAGCGCGACCTCCTGCTCCGCGGTCAGCAGCGGAAACCGGTTCACCGCCTGGATGTACTGGTCGAGGCTCCCCAGCGAGGCGGGGGTGGGGAACGCCAGCGCAGTTCCGGTCATCGAGTTCTCCTTTCCGTGGCGGCCGGGCCGAAACGCTCGGAGTGCCGCCGGACGCCATTTTAGCACTCGGCTAATAAGAGTGCTAAGGCGCCCGAAAGTTCCCGACTGATTTAGTCGGGTATTCGAGGCATCAGCTAGCGGCACATCGTCGGCTTCGACCACCAAGGTGGCACCGCGGGCATTCTAGCGCTCGGTTCGACCTGTCGACCATCGGTAGCGCCGAATCACCTTGCAGGTGAGCGCCCACTGCGAGCGCAGGACATGCACCGACAGCGACGCCGTAGTCAGACTGTCCGCGGGCTCCTCCGGCGGGAGCAGCGCGTCGACGAACTCGTCCGCGCGCGAACGGGCGAGGTCGTCGACGCCCTCGCCGACCCCGATGAACCGCAGGGGAATCGGGTGCTCCCGCGCGATCGCCGCGACGATGCCGCCCTTCGCGCTGCCGTCGAGCTTGGTCAGGACGAGCCCGGTCAGGCCGAGCGCGGCGTCGAACGCCTGGACCTGCGCGAGCGCGTTCTGCCCGGTGTTGGCGTCGAGGACGAGCAGACCTCGTCGGGCGCGCCGTCGCGCGCCTTGCGCGAGCACGCGCTGGACCTTGCGCATCTCGTCCATCAGGTGCGCCTGCGTCGGGAGCCGGCCCGCCGTGTCGGCCAGCACGACGTCGATCCCGCGCGCCCTTGGCGGCGGCGATCGCGTCGAACATCACCGCGGCGGGATCGCCGCCCTGCTGCGGGATCACCGCGACGCCGTTGCGCTCGCCCCAGACGGCGAGCTGCTCGCGCGCCGCCGCCCGGAACGTGTCGCCCGCGGCGAGCAGCACCGACAGGTCCCTGCGGCTGCAGCCACTTCGCGAGCTTGCCGATCGAGGTCGTCTTGCCGGCGCCGTTGACGCCGGCCAGCATGATGACGAACGGGCGCGCCGCGCGATGATCGCACCGGCGCCTCGAGCGGGCGAACGAGGTCGGCGAATGCCGCCTCAGCAGCGCCCGCGGATCGGCGTCGCTGCCCGCGCGGCGCTAGCGCGCCCGCAAGCTCGCCCAGCAGCTGCTCGGTCGCCTCGACGCCGACGTCGGCCGTCAGCAGCGCGGTCTCGAGCTCGTCGAGCGTCTCGTCGTCGAGCACGCGCCGGCGGAAGGCCCCGGCGATCGCGCCGCGTCAGCTTTTCGCGCGACAGCCGAGGCCCGCCTTGAGCCGCTCCGACCACTGCGCCTTTCGACGGCGGGCCGGCCGTGCGGACGGTTCCTCAGGATCGGCGCCGGCGGCGGCGGCGCGGGCGCATCCGGGCGTGGCTTCCCGCCAATGCGCGAGGCGTCGGCGGCAGGGTCGAGGGCCCGACCGCGGGCTTGCGTTTGAAGAGATCGAACATCGGGATGGCGGGGCCGCGCCGGCAGGGACGATGGACGCCGCGCGGGAAAACTGGAATTCTACCGTCCCGCCCTTCGATGCCGACGCATCTCGCCGTGGCCGCGCCCAACCGGCGTTCGCATCATCGGCGGCGCCATCGCGGCCGGCGCGTTCGCGTTTCCCGCGGCGCCGGGCCTTCGCCCGACGCCGGACCGCGTGCGCGAGACGCTGTTCAACTGGCTGGGCCAGGACCTGACCGGCGCGGCGACGCTCGAGCTCTACGCCGGCACCGGCGTGCTGTCGCTCGAGGCGCTTCGCGCGGCGCGGCGCTGGCGGTCGCGGTCGACCGCAAGCCGCGCGCTGATCGCGACGCTGACCGCGAGCGGCCGCGTCGATCGGCATCGCGGGACTCGAAGCGCACGTCGGCGACGCGCGGGCCTTCGTCGCGCGCGCGAACGGCGCCGGTTCGACGTCGATCTTCCTCGATCCGCCGTTCGCCGACGATCCCTGGCCGGGCTTGCTGCCGCGCGCGTGGCGCTGCGCTTGACCGGGCAGGGTCGCATCTACGCCGAAGCAGGCCGGCGGCTCGACGCCGCCGCCCGCGCTGGCAAGTGCATCCGGCACGCGCGCGCCGGGCACGTGCATTATCATCTGCTCGCGCGGCCACGCGCGAGACCGGCCCGTGCGCCGCCATCGCCCGACCATGAAGGTCGTCTATCCCGGCACGTTCGATCCGTTCACGCGCGGACACGAGGACCTCGTCCGCCGCGCGGCGCGGCTGTTCGACTCGGTCGTCGTCGGCGATCGCCGACAGCGCGTCGAAGCGCCCGTTCTTCACGACGGCCGAACGGATCGAGATGGCGCGCGAGGTGCTGACGCCCTATCCCAACGTCGAGGTGCTGGGTTTCTCGTCGCTGCTGATGGATTTCGTCCACGAGCAGGGCGCGCAGGCGATCCTGCGCGGCCTGCGCGCGGTGTCGGACTTCGAGTACGAGTTCCAGATGGCGGGAATGAACCGCAACCTCTATCCGGATGTCGAAACGTTGTTCCTGACGCCCTGCCGAGCAGTACATGTTCATCTCGGCGACGATCGTGCGCGAGATCGCGCAGTTTCGGCGGCGACGTCTCGAAGTTCGTCCACCCGCTCGTCGCCGAACGCCTGCGCAGCAAAGCGGGTTGACGCGACCATGGCCGCCGGACCGAGAAGGATCCGGATTGCCCGATGGCGCTGATCATCACCGACGAATGCATCAACTGCGACGTCTGCGAGCCCGAATGCCCGAATCAGGCGATCTCGCAGGGCGCGGAGATCTACGTGATCGACCCGGCGAAATGCACCGAATGCGTCGGCCATTTCGACACGCCGCAATGCCGCGAGGTCTGCCCGGTCGACTGCATTCCGGTCGATCCCGATCGCGTCGAGACGCCGCGCCGAGCTGCAGCTCAAGTACGAGGGGCTGATGGCGCGCGAAGGCCGAAGCGCTACGAAGCGCGTCAGCCGTTCGCCGCCAGCGGCAGCGCGTCGGGGGCCTCGATGATGAGTGTCGATCGCGCCCACCTGCCGCTTGCAGTCCCGTCGAGCTGCGCCTCGAGCGCCTCGCGCGACTGCTCGAGCTCGACGATCCGGCTCCTCGAGCTCGTCGCTCGCGCGGTGGATGCGCTGGATGCTGTCGAGTCGCCGCCGCAGCTGCAGGTGGTGCTCGCGCACCTGCGTTTCGAGCGGCGACATCACCGCCTTCAGCCAGCCTTCGACGTCGCGGTTCGCGATCTTGTAGACGTGGCTGCGCGCGCGAGGCGATCGTCTCGAAGAACTGCTTCATCAGCGGGAACTTCGCCTTGCTCACCATGTTCCACAGCGTGTTGAAGTGCGTGTTGTACGCGCGCTCCAGCCGGTCGATCTCCTTCTGGTACTTGAGCACCGAAAACTGCGGCGGCACGTAGGGCTCGAGGCCGTGCTCCTGCGCGAAGCGCGCGTACATCGCGCGCATCAGGTCGTGGATCTCCGCGCCCTGGCGCGCCGCCTGGTCGAAATCCGCGCGCAGCCGCGCGAAGAACTCGCCCATCGCGTCGCGGACGCCCTTGGTGAACGGGCTGTCCTCGATGCGCTTCCGCGTGCGCGCGGCGTTGTGCGCGCAGCGCGTACAGGCCGATCACGTCGAAGAGGTCGTTGGTCTGCTGCGTGAACACGGTGCGCAGCGCCGTGAAGCGCGCGAGCCCGCGCTCGAACAGCTCCTTCTCCTCCTGGACGCGCGCCATCATGTGCTCGACGACGTCCTGGTTCTTGCCGCGCAGCGCGATCAGCTCGGCGAGCTGCTCGGCGATGCCCGCGGCGCGCGCGTCGAGGATCGCGCGCATGCGAGCCGCGAGGCTGCGGATCTCGGCCTGCGTCGCTGCGCCGACGATGTCGCGCTTGGCCGGAATCAGCTTCCGCGACAGCGCGTGCTCGAGCACCGGCAGGCGGCTTCGCGCGAGCAGCGCGTCGTCGCCGTTGACCTTCGCGAGCAGCCCCTTCTGCGCGGACACGGCGAACACCTGCGCCGGCGAGATGCCGAGCATCGCCGCACTCGATTCGACCTGGCGCTCGATCTCGGCGTCGATTTCGGCTTCTTCCGCTCAGCTCGTCCCACAGGCCGTCGATCTTGTTCAGGATGACGAGCCGGGCGCCTTTCGTCGCTGTCGTCCTCGCCGGCGAGATGACCGTTCCACACGTCGAGGTCGGTCTTCGTGACGCCGGCGTCGGCGGCCAGCAGGAACAGCACCGCGTGCGCGTTCGGCAGCAGGTTCAGCGTCAGCTCGGGCTCGGTGCCGATCGCGTTCAAGCCGGGCGTGTCGAGGATGACGAGCCCCTGCTGCAGCAGCGGGTGCGGGAAGTTGATGACCGCGTGGCGCCAGCACGGAATGTCGACGCTGCCCTCGTCGCCCTTCTCGAGCGCCGACAGGATGTCCTCGTCGCGCTCGGTGAACAGGCCGTACTTGCGCGCGAGCGCGACCGGCACGCGCTTGACCTGCGACACGCGCGCGAGCGCCTCGGCCATCCGGTCGGCCGCGCCGAGATCGAGCGGGAACGTTCACCCACTCGTCGGCGTAGTTCTTGAATTCGGTGACCGTCGCGTCGTTCAGCCGCGTCTCGATCGGCAGCAGGCGGATCGACGGCGGCTGCGACGCGTCGTGGAGCAGCTCGGTCGGGCACATCGTCGTGCGCCCCGCCGAAGACGGCAGCAGCCGCTGGCCGAAGTCGGCGAAGAAGATCGCGTTGATCAGCTCGGACTTGCCGCGCGAGAACTCGGCGACGAACGCGACGACGAGCTTGTCCTGCTGCAGCCGCTCCAGCAGCTGCTGGACCTTGACGTCGACCTGCGCGTCGGCGAGATCCTGCTGCTGCAGCCACTCGTGCAGCGACGAGATGCCCGCCGATAGCCGGCGCCGCCAGTCGCCATACGCTTCGAATCGGGCAGCCAGGTCGCGCGAAGGAATCATTCGGGCCCGTGTAACGGGTCGTGGATGTGGTTCGAAGTCGGAGTCGCCGCCAGTAGAAGCTGGCAAGCACAAGTCATGCCGTGTGGCGGTCGTTCACGGGCGGCGCTGCAGTCGAGGAAAATGCCGCGGCCTCACTCGCGTGTCTTGCACCGACGTTCATCGGTCGCGCTGCACCGGTTGTCGGTTACATCGTGCGCGCGGTCGCGCAAGACGCCGCCGCCGTCGTCCTGCCGCGCAATGGCACTCGCCGCTCGCGGCAGCCGCGATCGGAGCGTCAGGCACGCTGGCAATGCGGGCAATAGAACGACGACGCGCTGCCCGACGCGCGTCTGCCGGATCGGTTGTTCCGCACACGCGGCACGGCAGCCCCGTCGCGGCCGTACACGAAGTAATCGAGCTGGAAGTAGCCGGCGGCGCCGTCCGACGTCGACGTAGTCGCGCAGCGTGCTGCCGCCCTTGGCGATCGCGGCGTCGAGCACGCCGCGCGACGGCATCGACGAGACGCAGAAGCCGCGGCCTCGACACGCGGTGTGCGCGCGTCGTCGGACGAATTCCCGCCCGGAACAGCGCCTCGTTCGCATAGATGTTGCCCACGCCGGTGACGACCCGGTTGTCCATCAGTGCGAGCTTGATCGCCGCCCGGCGGCGCGCGCGTCGTGCGCCACAGGTAATCGGCGTCGAACGCGGGGTCGAACGGCTCGGGGCCGAGCGCGTCGAGCAGCGGGTGCCCGTTCGCCGACGCGGCAATCCACAGCATCGCGCCGAACCGGCGCGGGTCGCGATAGCGCAGCAGCGTCCCGTCGTCGAGGACGATGATCGACGTGATCGTGCAGTCGCGCGCGGCGGCGGCGAGTCGCGCCAGATGCGCAGCGTTCCCGTCATGCCGAGATGCACGAGCAGCGCCGCCGGGCCGGCATGGAACAGCAGATACTTGCTGCGCCGGTCGATCGCGCTCGATCGTGCGCCCGCGCATGCTTGGCGTCGAGGTCCTCGGGAACCGGCCAGCGCAATCGCCGGTCGTATACGTCGACCCGTACGACGCGCCGCCCGACGACGTGCGGCGCAATTCCGCGCCGGGTAGTTTCGACTTCCGGGAGTTCAGGCATTTGCTGCGATGACGGGCACGCCCGCGGGTGCAGCCGGTAGGGTGCGCGCGGGCGGGCGTTTGTGAGCGCCGCGACTATAGCTTAATCTAGCAGTCAACCGACCCACGGCCCGTTTCGGGCCGATACCCCTTCGATGACCACTTGTTTTTCCGCGCGAAGCCTCGCCGCCGCCGCACTGTTTGCTTTCGCAACGCTCGCCGGTGCGCAGGCACCTGACGGCGACAAGACGCCTACTGAGTCGTCGGCAACCGCGCCGGGCCATGCGGATTCGGAGCTGACGGCCGACCTCTTCTACCGGCTGCTGCTGGGTGACGTGGCGTTGCAGCGGGGTGACGTCGGAATCGCCGCACAAGCCTACACCGATGCGGCGCGCGCTGCCGGCGACCCCCGGCTCGCCCGCCGCGCCACCGAAGTGGCGATCGCGAGCCGCCAGCGCAGCCTGGTGCAGGACGCGGCCAAGCTCTGGACGCTGCTCGACCCGAGCGCGGAGCGCCCGAAGCAGGTGCTGGCCGCACTGGCCGCGAACGGCGACAAGGGCGAGATCCCGAGTTCCGCGGTGGACGACGAATTGCGCTCGCGCATCGAGCGCGTGCTGGCCGATGCCGCTTTATCCGGGCAGGGTGTCGGCGATGTGTTCCTGCAGCTCAATCGGCTTTTCTCGCAGCAATCGGACAAGCGGGCCGTGCTGCTGCTGATACGCGACGTCGCGAAGCCCTATCCGAAAACGCCGGAGGCGCATTACGCGATCGCGCTCGCCGCCTACGGGCTCGTCCCGGACGACGCGACGGTCGCCGCCGAGGCCGCCACAGAGATCGACCGGGCGCTTGAATTGCGTCCGGACTGGGAGCGGGCGGCGATTCTCAAGGGCGAGATTCTCGAGCACACGTCGCCGGCCGCGTCGATTCGATGGCTCGAATCGTTCGTCAAAGCGCAGCCGGCCGCGAAGAGTGCGGCAGGCGCGCTTGCGCAGCACTACGTCGAGCAGAAGCGGTTCGACGATGCGCGGGCGCTGATGCAGAAGTTGTGGGATCGCGAGCCAGCCTCACGCGAGCTCGAATTCGCGGTCGCGGCGATCGCGCTGCAGATGAAGGATTACCGTGAAGCCGACCGGCTGCTGGCCGATCTGAAGACCGCGGGATACGGCGAGCCCGGCGCGATGGATCTCTACCTCGCGCAGTCGGCGGAGGAACAGAAGCAGTATTCGAAGGCGATCGAGCATTACCAGGCGATCACCGAAGGCGATCGCGCGTGGCTCGCCAAGCTTCGCATCGGCTCGATGTACGGTAAGGAGCGCGGCGTTGCCGACGCGCAGCGCTGGCTGAATGGACTGAACGCAGTCACGCAAGAACAGAAGGTCCAGGTGAAGCAGGCGGAAGCCCAGGTGCTGCGCGACGCCGGCGATGA
This sequence comes from uncultured Pseudomonadota bacterium, assembly GCA_963718905.1. Classification (GTDB taxonomy): domain Bacteria; phylum Pseudomonadota; class Gammaproteobacteria; order Burkholderiales; family Casimicrobiaceae; genus VBCG01. The sequence continues at coordinate 61,263 of CAVRAF010000008.1, read as the reverse complement.
CCCGGGCGCCTACCGCGTGCTTGCGCAGGGACTCGTCGATCATCCGGATGCGCCGGACCTGATCTACGACCTCGCAATGGTCGCCGAGAAGCTCGACAAGATCGACGAGGCCGAAACGCGGCTGAAGCGTCTGGTCGAATTGAAACCGGACGACGCGCAGGCGCTGAATGCGCTCGGCTACACGATCGTCGACCGCACGCCGAGAGTCGACGAGGGGCTGGCATTGATCGAGCGCGCGCACAAGCTGTCGCCAAGCGATCCGTTCATTCTCGACAGTCTCGGCTGGGCGTTCTACCGGATGGGTCGCCTCGACGAGGCCGAGCGCTATCTTCAGCAGGCGCTCGACGGCCGTCCGGACGCGGAAATCGCCGCACATCTGGGCGAGGTGCTATGGCGCAAGGGCGACCGCGACAAGGCGCGCGCGTTGTGGAAAGCGCAGCTCGACACCAATCCGGACAACGCCGTGCTGCAGGAAACGGTGCGGCGATTCGCACCGTGAGCGCGGCTTGCCCCGGCGACGAACCGACATCCGTCCAAGACATTTCGCGCTCGCGGGTCTGATCGGCGCGCTCGCGGCTTGCGCGTCGCTGCCCTCCGCGCCCCCTGCGGAGATCGCCTCACCGGCGGTCGACGCCGCGTTTTCGATCGGCGGACGCATCTCCGCACGGCACGGCTCAGACGGCGTCGCCGGCGCATTCGCATGGAGGCACGACGCGACGCACGACGCAATCGAGCTGTCGACACCGCTTGGACAGACGATCGCGCAACTCGAAGGCGACGCGCGCGAAGTGACGGTGCGGCTTTCTGACGGGCGCATCGAGCGCGCCCCCGACTGGAGCCGGCTGACCGAGCGGGCGTTCGGCGTCACGATTCCCGTCGAAGGGCTTTCGGCGTGGGTGCGCGGCATCCCGCGCACGGACTCGCGGTTCGACGCCGAGCGCGATGGCGCCGGACGCATTGCGCTGCTGCGCCAGCAAGGATGGGAGATCGTCTACGCGTACGCCGACGCCTCGCCCCGGCCGTTTCGCGTGAGCTTGCAATATCCCGGCGCCGACGCAGTCGAGGTGCGCGTCGTCATCGATCGCTGGCAGTAAAACGCTGCCGCGCCGACCGCGATCCGTCGGCGGTTGTTTCGCTGTCGCAGCGAATTGACACGCCCGGCGCCCTCAGCGAAAATGGACGTCTTTTCCGAAGGTTACGGGAACAGCGACCGGCCCGGCGATTGAGGTCGTTCGCACCGTCGCGAGGCGACTGCTGGCATCGTTCAGGTAATGTTCGGATCGGTCCGCGCCACGACGGATTCGCTGCGCAGGTTTCCGCTGGGGAGTCGCCAAGTGGTAAGGCACCGGATTTTGATTCCGGCATTCGTAGGTTCGATCCCTACCTCCCCAGCCATTCTCGAACGTTCGGGGCAGCCTGACCTGATGGCGGCCTGCCGTTGTGACGTCCTGCAAGAATTCAGAGCGCGTGCGCCCGCGAGTCGCGCGCTTCCTTGACCCGGCAGCTCCCACCGGCATCGACAATGGCCTTCGAGCGCATGCGGATTTTCTGCGGCAACGCCAACCCGAAGCTGGCGGAGGCGGTGTGCCGGCATCTGAACATCAGCCTCGGACGCGCCGTCGTCGGCCGCTTTTCCGACGGCGAAGTGATGGTCGAATTGCTGGAGAACGTGCGCGGTCGCGACGCGTTCGTCCTGCAATCGACTTGCGCGCCGACCAATGACAACCTGATGGAGCTGCTCGTGATGGTCGATGCGCTGAAGCGCGCTTCGGTCACGCGCGTGACGGCGGCGATTCCCTATTTCGGCTATGCCCGGCAGGATCGGCGTCCGCGCTCCGCGCGCGTTCCGATCACCGCCAAGGTCGTCGCGGACATGCTGGCAACCGTCGGCGTCGACCGCGTGATGGTGATGGACTTGCATGCCGACCAGATCCAGGGGTTCTTCAACATACCGGTCGACAACATCTACGCGACGCCCGTGCTGCTCGGCGATCTGTGGAAGCGCAACTACGACAATCTGCTCGTCGTCTCGCCGGACGTCGGCGGCGTCGTCCGCGCACGCGCGATCGCGAAGAGGCTCGACTCCGACCTTGCGATCATCGACAAGCGGCGCCCGAAAGCCAACGTCGCCGAAGTGATGAACATCATCGGTGACGTCGAGGGCCGCACCTGCGTGATCATGGACGACATCGTCGACACGGCGAACACGCTTTGCAAGGCGGCGACGGCGCTCAAGGAGCACGGCGCGCAGAAAGTCGTTGCCTATTGCACGCATCCGGTGCTGTCGGGAGGTGCAGTCGAGCGGATCGGGCCGTCGGACATGGACGAGATCGTCGTGACCGATACCATCCCGTTGTCGCCGGAGGCGCAGGCGTGCCCGAAAATCCGCCAGCTCTCGTGTGCGCAACTGCTCGCCGAAACGATGACGCGGATATCCAACGAAGAATCGGTTTCGTCCCTGTTTACGGAGTAGCCGCATGACCGAATCGCTCGCCCCGGATCTCGCGGGCAAATCCGTCCTCGTCACCGGCGCGTCGACCGGCATCGGCGCCGCCACGGCTCGCGCGTTCGCGCACGCCGGATGCCGCGTCGCGATCCACTACAACGCGAGTCTCAACCGCGCGGAGGAAGTTGCCGCCGACGTGCGCTTCGCCGGTGCGGAGGCGTTCCTGGTCGGCGGCGATCTGCGGTCGTCGGCGAAGGCGCGCGAAGTCGTCGATGAGGCGGCCGCGCACTTCGGCGGCCTCGACATCCTGATCAACAATGCGGGTGGACTCGTTCAGCGCGTGCCGATCGCCGAGATCGACGACGCATTCTTCGACGCCGTGATGGATCTGAACGTCCGCTCGCTCGTGTCCGCCAGCGCGGCGGCGGTTCCGCATATGCGCAGGGGCGGGCGCGGCAACATCATCAACGTGACGTCGATCGCCGCGCGCAACGGCGGCGGCCCCGGCTCGGTCATGTATGCGTCGGCCAAGGGTTTTGTCTCGACGTTCACGCATGGGCTCGCGAAGGAGCTCGTCAAGGACAACATCCGCGTCAACGCCGTGTCGCCCGGCGTCATCACCACACCGTTCCACGAGCGCTATTCGACGCCCGCGATGCTCGAATCGTTCAAGGGCGCCATTCCGATGAATCGCCTCGGAACGCCGGAGGAATGCGCCGGCGCGTTCCTGTTTCTCGCGTCCGACGCATTGTCCGGGTTCGTCACCGGCCAGATTCTCGAGGTGAACGGCGGACAGCTGATGCCGTAGTCAGGCATCAGGGATCAGAGAGCAGGCATCAGCAGCGCGCCCGGCCAAGGCCGGCTTCGGACTCTGTTAAAATTCGCTGGCTTCGCCGCCGCAACGCGCCGGCCCATTTGACCATAGCGGACGACCGGTTCGATCCCGGAAGGCCGCAGACACTCGAGAAGGAGTCGCCAACATGGCCACGATCGAATTCACCGCATTTCCCCGCTCGACCGAAGGACGCGCTGCGTCACGGCGCATGCGCCGCGGCGGCAAGGCGCCCGGCATCGTCTACGGCGGCAACGCCGCGCCGCAGCCGATCGAGCTCGACCACAACGCGCTGATCCACGCGCTGCGCACCGAGGCGTTTCACGCTTCGATCCTGGCGATGAAGCTCGACGGCGCGACGACGAAGGTGCTGCTGCGCGATGTGCAGATGCATCCGTTCCGCAACGAGGTGCTGCACGTCGATTTCCAGCGCATCGATGAAGCGCGCAAGATCCACATGAAAGTGCCGCTGCACTTCGTCAACGAGGCGGTCTCGCCGGCCGTCACGGCGCAGGGCGCGATCATCAGCCACGTGATGACCGAAATCGACATCTCCTGCCTGCCGAAGGATCTTCCGGAATTCATCGAAGTCGACCTCTCGGAGCTCGACACCGCGCATTCGCTGCACGTCTCGGGCGTCAAGCTGCCCGCGGGTGTCGCAGTCGTTTCGCATCGCACGGGTGACCCGGTCGTCGCAACGGCGGTCATTCCGAAGGCAATCGTCGAAGCCGAGGAAGAGACGCCGGCCGAAGGCGAAGCGGCCGAGGCGGCCGCAGCGCCCGCTGCGGAAGGAGCTCCGAAAGCCACGGACGCGGTGGCCGGCGACAAGCCTGCGGAGAAGAAGGAAAAGGAATCGCGCAAGGACGACAAGAAGAAATAACGCGCGTGCGGCTCGCCTCCGCGGTCGCGCGCTTCGATTCCGGCGGCGATTCGCGGGGCGTCCCGGCGTTCGGACACCGGCCCGCCCCGACAGCAGAGGCGGGCCTTGTCTTTTTCGGAAACAGGTCTTCTGATCGATGACGACGCCGATTCGACTGGTCGCGGGACTGGGCAATCCCGGTCGTGGCTATGCCGCGACGCGCCACAACGCCGGCTTCTGGTTTGCCGATGCGCTCGCGGCGAAGCTCGGCGCCTCCTTCGCGGCGGAAGGCAAATTCGCGGGCGATGTCGCGAAGGCCGGTGACCTGCGCATCTGCAAGCCGATGACCTTCATGAACGCATCGGGCCGCACGGTGGCGGGGATCGCGCGCTTCTACGCAATCGCGGCCGACGCCATCCTCGTCGTGCACGATGAGCTTGATCTTCGGCCGGGCGACGCAAGGATGAAGCTGGGCGGCGGTCACGCCGGCCACAACGGACTGCGGGATATCCACGCGCAGCTCGGCAGCGCGGATTTCTGGCGTCTGCGCCTCGGCATCGGGCATCCGCGCGAAACCGAAATGCCCGAGCGCGACGTCGTCGATTACGTGCTGAAGCCGCCGGATTCCCTGGATCGCGCGGCGATCGCGGCGGCGATCGGTCGCGCGCTCGACGCGTGGCGCGATATCGCGGCGGGTGAAATGGAACGCGCGATGATGACGCTGCATACGCGGCCGCGCGAAGCCTCCGGCGCGGCCGACGGAACGGCGAAATGAGCCTCAAATGCGGCATCGTGGGTCTTCCGAACGTTGGCAAGTCGACGTTGTTCAATGCACTGACGAAGGCGGGTATCGCGGCGGAGAACTATCCGTTCTGCACGATCGAGCCCAACGTCGGCATCGTCGAAGTGCCGGATCCGCGCCTCGCGGCGCTGGCGGCGATCGCCAAGCCGCAAAAAGTCATTCCCGCCACCGTCGAGTTCGTCGACATCGCGGGACTTGTCGCCGGCGCGTCGAAAGGCGAGGGCCTCGGCAACCAGTTCCTGGCGAACATCCGCGAGACCGACGCGATCGCGCACGTCGTCCGCTGCTTCGAGGACTCCAACGTCGTTCACGTCGCAGGCAGGATCGATCCGATCAGCGACGTCGAAACGATCAATACCGAACTCGCGCTCGCCGATCTCGCGACCGTCGACAAGCAGATCCTCAAGGTCGAGAAGCAGGCGCGGGCGGGCGGCGACAAGGAAGCGCAGCGCACGCTCGCCGTCCTGACGAAGGTTCGCGCGGCGCTGAACGAGGCGCGGCCTGCGCGCACGGTCGATCTGTATGACGAGGAGCGCGCTCTGCTGCGGCCGTTCTTCCTGCTGACGATGAAGCCGACGCTCTACGTCGCCAACGTCGCCGAGCACGGATTCGACGACAACCCGGCGCTGGCGCAGCTCGCGCAGCGCGCCGCATCCGAAAAAACGCCGGTTGTCGCGATCAGCGCCGCAATCGAAGCCCAGATTGCCGATCTCGACGCCGCAGACAAATCGTTGTTCCTCGCCGACATGGGGATGACCGAGCCGGGGCTCGATCGCGTGATCCACGCAGGCTACAAGCTGCTCGGATTGCTGACGTTCTTCACCGCCGGCCCCAAGGAGGTTCGCGCATGGACCGTGCGCGCGGGTGCGACGGCGCCGCAGGCCGCGGGTGCGATTCACACGGATTTCGAAAAGGGCTTCATCCGCGCCGAGACGATCGCCTACGACGACTACGTTGCCTGCAAGGGCGAGCACGGCGCGAAAGATGCCGGCAAGATGCGCCTCGAAGGCAAGGACTACGTCGTTCGCGACGGCGACGTGATGCACTTCCGGTTCAACGTCTGAGCCGGAAGGTCGCGATCATTCGCCCGCGGGAACGGGCGCAGTCGCCGCGATCAGGCGCTCATGCTTCAACTCATCCCAGAACGCGCGCGGGATCGTGGCCTTGCAGTGCGCGCGGTTGGCATCGATCTCCGTGGCGCGGCGCATGCCCGTCACGACACTCGCCACCGCGGGATGCGCGAGCGGGAACTGCAATGCCGCGGCGGCGAGTGCGACGCGGTGCCGCGCGCAGACGGCCTCGATTTGCCGGGTCCGCGACATGACGTCCGCGTCGGCTTCCGTGTAGAAGAACGTCGCACCCGGCTTCGCCCCCGTTGCGAGGATTCCTGAATTGAATGGCGCGGCCATCAGCACTGAAATGCCGCGGCGTATGCAATCGGGCATGAACGTCGCGTGCGCGCTGTGATCGAGCAGCGTGTAACGGCCGGCGAGCATGAAGCAATCGAAGTCGCCGTCGGCGGCGAAGCGCAGCAGGATCTCCCAGTCGTTGACGCCGACACCGAACGCCTTGATCGTGCCGGCCGCGCGGAGCTCCGCGAGCGCGCGATGCGCGCCGTCCATCGCCTCGCGATACCGTTGCTCGACGACGGTCCCCTTGCCAGCGGCGGTTGACGTCGTGGATCAGCACGATGTCGATCGCGTTGGTGCCGAGCCGCTGCAGGCTGTGCTCGAGCGAGCGCAATGTCCCGTCGTAGCCGTAGTCGAATGCGACCTCGAACGCCGGCACGCCGCTGCTGACGCCGGCGACGGCACCGCCGTCCAGCGGCTTCATCAGGCGTCCGACCTTGGTGGATAGCACCAGCGCGCGCCGATCCACGGTGCGCAGACCCGCGCCGAGCCGCTGCTCGGCCAGGCCGAGGCCGTAGAAGGGCGCGGTATCGAAGTAGCGCAATCCCGCGTCGACCGAGCGCGCGAAAGCCCGCCCAACCGAGGCGTCGCTGTCTTCCGGCGCCAGGCTGCCGAACGGCGCCGTGCCCACACCCAGCAGGGAGACAGCGACGTCGCGCGATCCAATGCGCCGCGTGGCGACCGGGTCGAAGCTCATGTTGGCGACCGGGCGCGCGCGCTCGCCATGTTGTGAACGTGCACGTGCGCGCCGGTGTCGATGTCGACAATCGCGATCCCGATGCGCTCGCCGTACTTGTGGATCGCCGTGCCGGCCTTCACCGCATGCAGCGCCAGCTTGTGACCCAACGGAATCGCGTCGACGGCGGTCGTGCGCCTCGGCGCGCCATCGCATTGAACGACGACGATCTCGCCGGCTACGAGGTCGCGCAGCGCCACCGCGACGTCATCGTGCGGATGGAGAACCAGCGCCGCCCAGCCGACGTCCGCATCGGGCGGATCGGTCCCGGTGCGCCTTGTCATCCCGGCAACCGCACGCTCACGCCCGCGGGCTCCTCGCGCAACTTCAGGAGCGCCCCGACGTCGTCGTCCTGGAATCCGCGCGTGAGGCCTTCCTCGAGACTCGCCAGCGCCGCGCGTCCGACCGGCGCGACGACGCCGAGCGCATCGACCATCTGCATGGCCAGCCGGCAATCCTTGTGCGCGAGCCTCATCATGAAACCGGGACTGAAATCGCCGGCCAGCGGACGCTTCGGCAGCGCGATCGCGAGCGCGTTGTTCCATGCCATCGTCGTGCGCAGCACGCTCATCATCGTGCCGAGCGACAGGCCCGACTTGGTGCCTGTCACCAGCGCCTCGATCGAAGCCTCGGACACGGCCGTTGCGAGCAGGTTGTTGATGAGCTTCATCGTCTGACCTGCGCCGAGATCGCCGCAATGGAAGAAATCGGTTCCCATGCAGTCGAGCACGCTTCGGCAACGCGCCACGACGTCGGCGGGACCGCCCACCATCAGCGTCAGCGTGCCCGACACCGCGGCATCCGCGGTCTTGCCGACCGGGCTGTCGATCATCGCGGCCCCGCGTGCGGCGATTGCTGCGCCGACCTTGCGCGTCGTGGCCGGATCGATCGTGCTCATGTCGATGTAGGTCGCGCCGGGAGCGATTCCGGCAACGATGCCTTCGGGCCCCATCACCACGCGTTCCACGTCGGGCGCATCGGGCAGCATCGTGATGACGATCTCGCTTTGCGCCGCCAGCTCCCGCGGCGTGGCGGCCGCCGCCGCGCCAGCCGCCGTCAATGCATCCATCGCGGCAGCCTGCACGTCGAACACGATCAGCCGATGGCCCCTGCCGAGGATATTGCGCGCCATCGGCGCACCCATCGTGCCGAGTCCAATGAAGCCGACGATCATGGCGCCGCCCGCGCGGTTGCGATGACGGATCCGGTCACGACCGTTCGCTCCAGGATTGCATGTCCCACGACGGCGCACCGCGCAAGTCCTGTGCGTTCTTGTCGTGGAACGCCGCGGCGTCCGGCTTGCGGCCGCTCTTTTCGTACGCCGCCTTCACCAGCGGCGCGGCCATCGAGAAGCCACCTTTCACCTGCGACCACGCCAGCGGCTTCGTGATCAACCTGCCGTCCACCATGTACCTCGACGTCTCGAGCAGCGCGACCGCATCGCCCTCGGTGGGCCAGCACCAGCCGCGCTTGAACAGCACGTCGTCCTCGACGACTTTCGCGCCCAGCTTCGGGTCGAGCTCCCAGTATTTCTTCGCGAGATCGGATACCTTGCCCGCTTCCATCCCGGACAATTTCGCGACCGCGTCCTGCTGTGCGAGCACGAACGCGGTCACGACCGCCGGATCATTCTTGACGACGTTCTGGTTTCCGATCCAGAACGACCGGTGCAGGTAATAGCCGTCCGGATAGAACGGCGATTTCTTGACGCTTTCCAGCAGGTGCCCGGCGCCTTCGCCCGCCGGGCCCTTGTAATGGCTTTCCGTATAACCGAACGAGTTCATGATGCCGACGGTGCCGAGCTCGACGCTGGCCTTCAGGAACGCGGGATAAATCAGGATCGCCGCGTCCATGCCGGTCGGCATCGTCGCCGCCTGCGCCTGCGTCGGCGTATTGACCACGGTGATGTTGAACGCGCGCGGGTCGGGATTGCCGAGCTCGTAGCGCAGCATCTGCGACAGCACGTTGTACGGGTCGCCGCCCAGCAGCGCGCCGACGGTCTTGCCCTTGAGGTCCGCGATATTGCGGATCGGCGAGTCCTTGCGCGTTGCGAGCACGAACCGGAAATGTCCTTCTCCCACCGTGATGAGCTGGATCGGCTGGTTTTGCGCGATCAGGCGCACGATGGGCGTATTGCCCCACATGCCGAAGTCGAGGTTGCCGGAGACGAATGCTTCGACCATCGGCAGCGCCGACGGATAGTCGCGATAGTCGACGGTGACGTCGTAGCCGGCGTCGGCCGCGTAGCGCTCGAACGTCTTGTTGTCGATCATGTATTGCGTGACCGGAGAATTGCCGGCGGCCCACGGCTGTCGTCCCACGGAGACCTTGACGGCCTTGCGGCCCTGGCCGCGGACGATCGCCGGCGCGGCCAGCGCGAGCGATACCGCACCGGCGGCGGCGATGAAGCGCCGCCGCGAGGCTTTCGAATGGTTCGCAATGCTCATGCGTTTCTCCTCGTTGGGATGAATCAGGTGACGGTCGCGCGATACGCTTCGTCACGAATGAGGCTCCAGATATGCTGGCTCAGAGCCTGGAATTTCGGGTGCGCGCGCGTTGCGTCGTCGCGCGGACGCGGCAAGTCGACGTCGATCACGGCCTTGAGGCGGCCGGGATGCGTGGCCATGACCGCGATCCGGTCGGCCAGAAACACCGCCTCGTCGATGGCATGCGTGATGAACACGACGGTGCGGCGCTCGGCTGGCAGGACGATCCTGGCCCCAGATGCGCAGCAGCTCGTCCTGGAGAATGATCCGTGTCTGCGCATCGAGCGCCGCAAGCGGCTCGTCCATCAGCAGCACTTCGGGCTCGATGGCCATCAGGCGGGCGAGGGCCGCACGCTGGCGCATCCCGCCGGACAGCTGGTGCGGATACTTGGTCTCGGATCCCGCGAGCCCGACGAGGTCGACGTAGCTGCGCACGCGATGCTGCCGCGCGGCGGCGTCGAGCCCGTCGCCCGCCGGCCCATGCTGCAACCCGAATTCGACGTTGCCCCATACGGTGCGCCACGGGAACAGCGCGTAGTCCTGGAACATCACGCCGCGCTCGGGGCCCGGTCCCGCGATCGGCCGCCCGTCGAGTGTTACCGTGCCGGTGCTCGGCAGCTCGAGTCCCGCCAGCACATTGAGAATCGTGGTCTTCCCGCATCCGGAAGGCCCGACGATCACCAGGAACTCGCCCTGCGCAATGTCGAGCGTGAAATCCGTGACCGCCACCGTCGGCGCGCCCTTGCTCGTGTCGAAGCGCTTGCCGATGCCGTCGAGGCGCAGCTTCGCCGCGTGCACCACGCGTGCGGGTGTCGCCGATGCGCTCATGGCGCCGCCCACGGCATCAGCCAGCGCATGCAGGCGCGCAGCAACCGGTCGAGCGCCAGCGCGACGAGACCGACGGCGATCATGCAGACGACGATCCGGTTGAGCTCGATGCTGTACGCGTAGAACACGAACATCATTTGACCGATGCCGCCCGAACCGCCGCCACCCGCCTTGGCCCCGACGGCGAGCTCCGCGGCGACGATCGCGGTCCACGCGACGCCCATCGCGATGCGCAGGCCCACGCCGATCGCCGGAAGCGCGCTCGGCACGACGACCGTGCGAATGATCGCGAGCCGGCCGAGCCCCATCGTCGCCGCTGCTCGCAGCAGCGTCGGATTGACGCGTTTGGCGCCCGCGACCGTGTTGATGACGATCGGGAAGAACGCGGCGTAGGCGACGATCAGGACGGACGCCGCGGTGCCCGTGCCCAGCCACAGGATCGCCAGCGGCAGGATCGCAATGGCCGCGATCGGCCTGAAGCTCTCGACCAGCGGATCGACGTTGCGCTCCACGCTGCGAGACGAGCCCATCGCGATGCCCAGCGGAATGCCGATCGACGCTGCAACGATAAAACCGGCAAAGACGCGCCCGAGGCTTTGCACGATCGCCTGGAGGATATCGCCGGAGCCCACCAGCGTCACGGCGGCGGCGACGACTCGCGTCGGCAGCGGCGTGCGAACGCCGCCGTCTGCCATGCCCCCATGCTTGCCAGATCGCGACGATCGCCACGGGTAGCAGCAGACCGAGCCACCGCCGTGCGTGCGATGCGCGCGCAGCGTTTCCACGCGCGACCCGCGGCGTGAGAGCGTCGGCACCGAACTCATCGATCGACGCTCGCTTCGGCGGCCCACGGCGTGAACCGGCGGGCAAGCTCGCGTACGGCGCGATCGCCGAGATAGCCGAGCACGCCGATCATCGCAATGAAGGACATCACTTGCGGTGTCATCAGCAGCTCGCGGTACCACTCGACCGCGTAGCCGAGTCCGCTCGGAGCGCCGATCAGCTCGGCGGCGACTACCGCGGTCCACGACGAGGCGACGCCGAGGCGCAGCGCTACCAGCAGCGAAGGTAACGCGGCCGGGACCACCACGCGCGTGACGATCGTGCGGCCCGGTACGCCCATCGTGCGCGCTGCATCGATCAGGCGCGGATCGACGCCGCGCACGCCGGCGACCGTGCCGAGGAGGATCGGAAAGAAGGCCGTGTAGGTCATGATGAATACCGGCAGCGCGTTGCCGATACCGAAGATGAACAGCGCGAGCGGGATCCACGCGATGCCCGAGATCGGACGCAGCACCTCGATCGTCGGATCGATGACGGCGTCCAGCGTTCTCGACAGACCCATCAGCAGGCCCAGGGGCACTGCAAGCGCGGTGGCAATGGCAACGCTCATCACCATTCGGCCGAGGCTGATGCCGGCGTGTCCGAAGAGCTCGAGGTCGCGCGCCAGACCGACAAGCGCGTCGACGACGGCGAGCGGCGTCGGCAGGAGCGCTGCATTCGCGGCCCAGCGCGCGATCAGCGTCCAGACGACGAGGAAGACGGCCATCGTTCGGACGTAGGCGATCGCCGTCACCCACATCCTGCCGCGCGCGTCTGCCTTCACAGCGACTCCCCGACACGCACGACCGATTCGGCGCCCTCGCCGAGCAACTCGCCCCACGTGCGTGTGCCGGAGCACACGTCGAGCACCAATGCGAACAGCCGATCGGCTGCGGTATCGAGATCCTCGCGGCCGGCGAACACGGCGCCGGCGTCGAAATCGATCTGCGCGGAAAGCCTCGAGCCCGTGCCCGGGCGCGCGCTGATCTTGAGCGTCGGCGCCACCGCGCTGCAGTAGCTGTTGCCGGCGCCGGTCGTGAACAGCAACGCCTGGGCACCCGCAGCGGCGAATCCGGTCATCGACTCCGGCGAGAATCCCGGCGCGTCCATCACGTACACGCCGGGCCCGGGAGGCGCTTGCGCAATGGCGAGGATTCCGGCGATCGGTCGCGCACCGCCCTTCGCGATTGCCCCCAGCGATTTCTCTTCGATCGAGCTCAGGCCGCCGGCGATATTTTCGGCGCCGGGATTCTCGCCGGTGAGGTCGAGGCCGGATGCCACCGCCGCCAGCTCGCGCCGGCGCACCGCCGCGATGATCGCGTCACCGACGTCGGATCGAATGGCGCGTTTGGCGAGCAGGTGTTCCGCGCCGAGCCACTCGATCGTTTCGCCGAATACGGCGGTTCCGCCCGCGTCGATCAGCCGGTCGACGACCTTGCCCGCGAGCGGATTGGCCACAACTCCCGAGGTCGCGTCGGAATGTCCGCACTCGACCGCGAGGAACAACGCGGACAGCGGCGCGGGAGCACGCCGCAGCCGCGATGCGTCGCGGGCGAGCAGCGCGGCGATCCGCGTGCCGCGAACCGAAAGCTCGAGCGCGTCCTCGTGAACGTCGTCGAGCGCGATTGCCGCAACCGGCTTGCCCGTCGACGCGATCGCTGCGGCGATCGCGTCGGTCGTCCCGCGATCGGCGCCGACGACGAGCGTTGCCGCGACGTTGGGATTGCGTCCGAGCCCGACCAGCTGCGCCGTGTGTGCGCGCCGGTCGGGACCGTACTGGCCGCGCCCGTACGGCGAGGCAAACAGCACGGTGCCCGCGACGCCGCCGGCCACGCGCGCCGCGGCACGCGCAACGAGCCCGTTGATCCCGAGCACGAGGACGTGATTGCGGACGCCGTAGCGGCCGTCTTCGCGACGGTACCCGGCGAACGCGACACTTTCGCGGATCGACAACCGCTCCTCCGTTTTAGCGAATCCGATCGGCGGGATTCATGTTATGTTATCGCTTACATGTTATCGCTTACATCTTGCATGTTAGCGCCTCCGTTTTACCCGTGTCAAACGCCCGCGCCCGACCGGTGACTACACCCACCGCCCGGCTTCGTCGCGCCAAGCCTCGCGTTGCGCCTATGCGCGTCGGCCGTCCCCGCCTGCTCGATGTCGCCAATGCCGCCGGCGTGTCCACGATGACGGTGGTGCGCGTTCTGCGCGAGCCGGACAAGGTCGCGGTCGCGACGCGCGCGCGCGTGCAGCGTGTGCTGGCCGACACCGGCTACACACCGAACCTGATCGCCCGCGGACTCGCGTCAAACCGATCGGGCCTGATCGGTGCGGTGATCCCTCTGCTCACCAATTCGCTGATCGCGGAAATCATGCAGGGCTTGACGGACGCCTTGGCGCCGGAAGGATTGCACCTGCTCCTCGGTGCAAGCGGCTTCTCCGCTACCGAGGAAGAGGTGCTCGTGCGCGCCTTCCTTTCAAGGCGCGTCGACGGAATGTATTTGACCGGCCTGATCCATACCGCCGCGACTGTCCGGATGCTCGAGCATGCGGCGATTCCGGTCGTCGAAGGCGGAAATCTCGGCGGGAACCCGATCGACATGGTCGTGGGCTATTCGAACGTGAACGCCGCGCGTGCCGTTACGCGCTACCTGGTGAAGCGGCGCTACGCGCCCATTGCCTATATCGGCGCGTTTCCGGAAGACAACGATCGCGCGCGCGATCGCCGGCGTGGCTACGAGCTCGCGCTCAGCACCGCAAAACGCAAGCTCGATCCGGCGCTCTGCGTCGAAACCACGCTCGACATCGATGCCGGCGCACGCGCGATGGCGACGCTGCTCGAGCGCCGCCCGGACACGCGCGCGGTGTTCTGTTCCGCGGACGCGCTGGCCGTGGGCGCGATGTTCGAATGCCAGCGGCGTGGTCTGGCGATACCGGAACGAATCGCAATCGCCGGTTTCGACGACATCCCCATTGCCGGGCAGGTCGTCCCGTCGTTGAGCACGCTGCGCGTGCCGCGATATGCGATCGGCCGGCGCGCGGGCGCTATGATCTGCGATCGCCTCGCCGGACGTCCGGTGGATCCTCGCGTGGAAGATACCGGCTATCGGCTGGTGCCGCGCGACAGCGCGTGAAATGCGCGCGAGCATGCGGGACCGCGGTGCTGGGATAATGCATCGCGTATGGCCACCTACGATCCCATGACGGGGAACACTCGTGCCGGCGCCGATCGCCCCACCGGCGTCCCGGACCGGGTCCGCCGTTACGCGTTGGGAGCGTTGCTGTGCGCGTTGGCGCTCATTGCCGGCTGCGCGTCGGTCCCGCGTCACCCGCCGCGGATCGACGTTACCGAGGTCCGGATCGACCGCATCGCCGGACCGGACGCGTATTTCACCGTGGCGATCTCCCTCGCCAATCCGGACGGCGACGATGTCGTGATCAATGCGCTGGAGGGTTCGCTGGCGATCGAGGGCGAACGCGTTGCGGAGGCCACGCTGAATTCGCCCGTGCACGTACCCGCCGGCGGGCGCGCGCAAGCCGAGCTCTCGACCCACGCGGGCATGGATGCCGTGCTGCGCGCAGTCGCGGCGGCGATGCGGCGCGGCGCGAGCTCGGCGACGCCCGGCGCGCGTCCGACGTTGCACTACGCGATCGCCGGCCGCGCGACGCTCGCCAACGGCGCGCAGCTCCCGTTCGGCCGCACCGGCGATATCGGCGAGTGAAGCCCGCGTCCGTCGGCATTTCCGGCCGCAAGCGATCAAGCCCCGGATAACGCGCCGCAAATGCCTGTCCTCCGCTTCACGAAGATGCAGGGTCTCGGCAACGATTTCGTCGTCATCGACGCAACCAGGTCGCCATTCACACTGCAGCCGGCGGAAATCCGCCGGCTTGCCGATCGCCGCTTCGGCGTCGGCTGCGATCAGGTGCTGGTCGTCGGGCTCCCCCGCGACGGCGCCGATTTCAGCTACCGCATCTTCAACGCCGATGGCGGCGAGGTCGAGCAATGCGGGAACGGCGCACGATGTTTCGTCGTATTCGTGCGCGAGCGTGGATTGACCGGCAAGCGCGAGATCCGCGTCGAAACCGCCGGCGGACTGATCGTTCCACGACTGGAGGACGACGGCGAGGTGTCCGTCGACATGGGCGTTCCCCGTTTTCGGCCCGGCGAGATTCCGTTCTCGGACGGCACGGGTGCAAGCGCCGAAGCGCTCGACGTCGATGGCACCGCGGTGCAGATCTCCGCAATCTCGATCGGCAATCCGCACGCAGTGCAGATCGTCGACGACGTCGACGCGGCGCCTGTGGCCACACTCGGCCCCGGATCGAGCGGCATCCGAGATTTCCCCAACGCGTGAACGCCGGATTCATGCAGATCGTCGATCGCGCTACCATTCGGCTGCGCGTGTACGAGCGCGGCACGGGCGAGACACTCGCGTGCGGCACCGGCGCATGCGCCGCGGTCGTCGCCGGCCGGCGCCGCGGATTGCTCGACGAGCGCGTGCGCGTCATCACGCGTGGCGGCGATCTGACGATTCGCTGGCCGGGAGACGGCGCGCCGGTCGTGATGAAAGGGCCTGCGGGAACCGTATTCGAAGGTGAGTGGCGATACGACGGCAGCGCGATCCGGTAAGTGAAATCGATTCGCACGCCGCCAAACGAACGAAGGAGCTGGATGGACGCAAGTGCTGTCGACGCGAGCGCAGTCGCCGAATACCTGAAGAAGAACCCGGCATTCTTCGAGGACTACGCGGATGTCGTCGCGCAGATCTTCGTGCCGCACCCGCATGGCGGCCACGCGATTCCGATCGCCGAGCGCCAGATGCTCGCGTTGCGCGACAAGACCTACGAGCTCGAGCAGAAGCTGCGCGAGCTGATCCGCCATGGTGACGGAAAACGACGTCATCGGCGAAAAGCTGCATCGCTCGACGCTGGCGCTCTTCGCCGCCCCCGATCTCGAGACGACGCTCGCGGTCCTGTCACACAGTCTGAAGGAAGACTTCGGCGTGCCGCAGGTGGCGATGCGCCTGTGGGCCGACGCTGCCGGAAGCGCCGGTGTTGACCGAGCTGGCGGCCACGTCCGCGGAAATGCGCGAATACGCGGACCGGCTGCGCGCGCCGTATTGCGGACCGGAAGCGGCGGCGGAATCGCGCGACTGGTTCGCCGGCGGCGAGCGCCGCAGTCGTTCGCCTACCTGCCGCTGCGCACCGACGCGACGTTCGGCGTGCTTGCGCTGGCGAGCGAAGATCGCGCACCGGTTTCATGCGGGGCATGGGCACCGTTTACCTGCTTCGGCTCGCGGAGCTCGCCAGCGTCGCGATCGCCCGGTTCCTGCCGGCGTCCGTAGCGCCGACGCGGATGACCGCGACGCGCGCTCCTGCGGAACTTTCAACGGAGAGCGCGGCGTTGTTCGACGCGTTCGCGGTGCATCTCGCCCGCGCGCGCGCGCACACGCGCGGCGCATACCTTCGCGATGTCCGGCAGCTGCTCGCGATGGCCGGCGAGACGGCGCCGGCGCAGCTTTCGCGCGCGCAGCTGATGCGCTTCATCGCCACGTTGCATGGCCGCGGCCTGTCGGGGCGCAGCCTCGCGCGGATGCTTTCGGCGTGGCGCGCGTTCTACCGTTTCCTGATCGAGCGCGACCGCACGCTGAAGGACGACCCATGCGCCGGCATCAAGGCGCCCAAGTCGCCGCGGCGGCTGCCTGCCGCGCTGTCGCCCGATGAAGCCGCGCGGCTCGTCACGATCGACGGCGACGAGCCGCTTGCGCTGCGCGATCGGGCGATTTTCGAGCTCGCGTATTCGTCGGGACTGCGCCTGTCCGAGCTCGCGCAACTCGACGTCGACCGGCTGCGACCTCGCGACCGGCGAGGTGCGCGTGCTCGGCAAGGGCAGCAAGGAGCGGATCGTGCCGGTGGGCGCGCGCGGCGCGCGACGCCGATCGCGCGCTGGATCGTCGTCCGCGCGCACGCGCACCGCGCCGGACGAGCCGGCGATGTTCATCGGCCGCGGCGGACGGCGCCTGTCGCCGCGCGCGATCGAGCGGCGATTGGCCGAATGGGCGGTGAAGCAGGGACTCACGCGGCACGTCCATCCGCACATGCTGCGCCATTCGTTCGCCTCGCACGTGCTGCAATCGTCGGGCGACCTGCGCGCGGTCCAGGAGATGCTCGGCCACGCGTCCATCGCGAGCACGCAGGTGTACACGCATCTCGATTTCCAGGCGCTCGCCAAGGTCTACGACGCCGCGCATCCGCGCGCGCGGCGCAAGCGCGCGAAGTAGCCGCTCGCGGTAGTCTCGCTTCGCGTCCTTCCCCGTACGGATGACGGTTGCGCCGCATCCGCGGCGGGTCCTCAGTGCGACGCCGCCAGGAGGGCGTCCTTGCCGGCGAGCAGATCGTCGACCACGCGGAAAAACGCGGCGACGACGCGCGCATCGCGGCGCTCCTTCAGACATGCGACATGGGCGTGTGTCTGCACGTCAGCGCCGCGGATCGGCACTGTTTTCAATCGCGCGTCGGGAACGAATTCGATCTCCGATACGGCCGCAATCCCGAGCCCGCGGATCACCGCCTCGCGCACCGCTTCGCGGCTGCCGATTTCCATCGCGACGCGCGGGATGATGCCGGCCGCGCGCAGCGCATCGTCCAGCGCCTTGCGCGTCGTCGATCCCGGCTCGCGCACGATCAAGGGCTCGCCATCCAGGTCGGCGAGCCGGATGGCGCGCTTGCCCGCGAATCGGTGATCGGTACGCACGAACATGACCACCCGATGCGATCGGAACGGAACGAAATGGAGGCGCGCGTCGGGCGCGTACTGCGCAAGCACCGCGACATCGGCGCGCCGATCGAGGAGCCCTTGCACGGTCTGCTCCGAGTTGCCGATCGTGATGGCGAGCTCGATTCCCGGATGGCGCAGGCGAAACGCGGCGAGCATCGCCATCACGTGATAGGGCCCGACGGCACCCACTCGCAAGTGTCCGGTACGAAGATCGCCTGTGTTCCGCAGCAATGTCAGCGCTTCCGCTTCCTGCTCGAAGATGCGCTGCGCAATCCGGAACAGCGCTTCCCCGGTGGTGGTCAACGCAACGCTGCGGCCGCGACGCAGGAACAGCTCGATGCCATAGCTCGCCTCGAGCGCGCGGACCTGCGAGGTTACCGTCGGCTGGCTGACGTGCAGCGCCCGCGCGCCCGCGGTGAAGCCACCGTGACACGCGACCGCAAAAAAAGAGCGGAGATGGGCAAGTCGCATAGATTGCTTCTATGACTGTGCCGTAATTTTTGTATTGGATCAATGCCCCGGACGTCCCGATACTGCGTCCACCTCCAGGCGGGAAGCGCGCGATGTCGTGGAGATTTCACAATCCGGTCGCAGTAACGTTCGGCGAGGGTGCGCTCGAACAGCTTCCTTCCACGCTCGGAACGCGCACCGCGGTGCTGGTGGCGTTTCCCGAAGCCGCTGCGCTCGGGTACGTCGATCGCGTCAAGCGGCTGGTCGGCCCGGCGCTCGCCGGCGTCGTCGACGACATCGAGCCGAATCCCGACGTGGTGCATCTCGATCGCCTGCACACGCGGTTCTGGAATGAATTTGCCGATTGCGACGTCATTCTCGCGCTGGGGGGCGGCAGCACGCTCGATACGGCGAAAGTGCTCGCGGTCACGCCGCCGTCCGGCGCGTTTCGCGATCTTGCCAAACTGCTGGCGGAGGGCGCGCCGTTCGTCCCCGGTCGCGTCAAGCCGCTGATTGCGATTCCTACCACTGCCGGAACGGGCAGCGAAGTGACGCCCTGGGCCACCGTGTGGGACCGCGCGGCGGGCAGCAAGTATTCGCTGCATCTGCCGCAGACGTGGCCCGAGGCGGCAATCGTCGATCCGTCGCTGTCGGCGAGCGCGCCGCGTGGGCTGACGCTGCAATCCGGTCTCGATGCGCTGTCGCATGCGCTCGAGGCGATCTGGAACGTCAACGCCAATCCGGTCTCGGACGTGCTCGCGATATCGGCCGCACGACGGATGCAGCGCACGTTGCCGCTGCTGATCGATCGCCTCGACGATCGCGCGCTCCGTGGCGACGCCGCGCTGGCTGCGCTCGAAGCGGGCCTCGCGTTTTCGAACACGCGGACGGCGCTCGCGCACTCGATCTCGTATGAAATGACTCTGCGTCACGGACTGCCGCACGGCATCGCATGCTCGTTCACGCTGCCGCTCGTGCTCGGCCGCGCCATCGGACTGCGACCGGACCGCGATGCCGTGCTCGCGCAGGCATTCGACGGACCGCTCGCGGATGCGCCGGCCCGTCTCGCGGCGTGGCTGGAACGCCTCGAGGTCAGCACACGATTCGAAAGCTACGGTGTCGCGCCCGAGGAGTCGCGCACGCTGATAGAGGCCGCGCTCCGCGGTACGCGCGGACGCAATTTCATCGGAGCGGCGCCCGGCTGATTCGAAGCCGGCGCGAGCGCTTCGCTACCGAGGAGGGAGCGATGGAAGCAGCAATCGTGGGAGGCATTCCGCCGGGTCAACCGGCCGCGCCGGTGACCGACGAGCGCAGCCGCAAGCTCGTCACGCTGGCAAGTCTGATCGGCACGACAGTCGAGTGGTACGACTTCTTCCTGTACGGCACGATCACCGGGCTCGTGTTCAACAAGCAGTTCTTCCCGAGCGACGATGTGTTCGTATCGACGGCGCTCGCGTACACCGTCTACGCGGTGGGCTTCGTCACGCGTCCGGTCGGCGGCATCCTGTTCGGCCATTTCGGTGACCGCATCGGCCGCAAGCCGCTGCTGGTGCTGACGCTCCTCATCATGGGGATTGCGACATTCCTGATCGGCCTGGTTCCGAACTACGCGTCGATCGGCATCGCGGCACCGCTGTTGTTGCTCGCGCTGCGGCTGCTGCAAGGCATCGGCCTCGGCGGCGAGTGGGGCGGCGCGGTGCTGATGGCGTTCGAATATGCGCCGCGCGAGCGCCGAGGCTTCTTCGCGTGTTTTCCGCAGGTGGGCCTCGCCATCGGGCTCTGCCTTGCCACCGGCGTCGTCGCGCTGTTGTCGCTGTCGCTCTCCGACGAGGCATTCCAGTCGTGGGGCTGGCGCGTCGCGTTCCTGGTTTCGATCGTGCTGGTCGCCGTCGGGATCTTCGTGCGCTTGAAGATACTGGAGACGCCGGAGTTCACGCGCGTGCGCGAAGCCCGCAAGATCGTCGCCGTGCCGGTCGGCGAAGTGATCCGCGACTACAAGAAAAACGTGCTGCTCGGTTGGGGGGCCCGCTACATCGACGGCGTGGTGTTCAACGTCTACGCGGTGTTCACGATCGCGTATCTCGTCGGCATCCTGCATTACGACAAGACGTCGATTCTCGTGTCGATTTCGGCTGCCGCATTCGTGCTGATCTTCACGATCCCGATCGCCTCGCGCTGGTCCGACCGTTTCGGCCGGCGCACGGTCTACGGCTGGGGCGCGTTCCTCTGCGGCGTCATCGCGTTTCCGATGATGTGGGCGATGCACTACTCGGGCAGCCCGCTCGTCGCCGGACTGGCGATCGTTCTCGCGCTCGGCGTCATCTACGCGCCGGTCTACGGACCTGAAGCGGCGCTCTTCTGCGAATTGTTCGACACGCGCGTGCGCTACACCGGCATCTCGGTCGTCTACCAGGTGTCCGGAATCGTTTCGAGCTCGATCACGCCATTGATCGCGACCACACTGCTGAAGGCCAACGACGGGCAGCCATGGTACATCGCCGGATACATCTTCATCGTCGGCATGATCAGCGCACTATCCACGTACTTCATGCGCCGGACGTTCTGACCGGGCTCCTGCCGCAGCGCGACGCCGGCGAGGAGCGAAAACCCGCTCCTCGCCGTGAAGCGTTTCGTGCGACGCTCGATAAACGGGCGCGTCATTCGATGCGCTCGCCGTGCAGGCTCAGGTCCAGGCCCTCGCGCTCCTGTTCTTCGGTCACGCGCAGGCCGATCGTCCATTCGATGATCTTGAGGATGATGAAGCTGCCGACGCCGCTGTACACGAGCGTCGTCACCACCGCGCCGAGCTGCGTCAGCACGCTGCCGTCGACGCCGCTGATCTCGCGGACGTTGAACACGCCGGTCAGGATGCGCGCCGATGATGCCGCCGATGCAGTGCACGCCGAATGCATCGAGCGAATCGTCGTAGCCGAACATCCGCTTCACCGTGGTCGCGGCGAAGAAGCAGACCGACGCCCGCGGCGATGCCGATCACGAGCGCGCCGGTGGCGCCGACGAAGCCGGAGGCCGGCGTGATCGCGACGAGCCCGGCTACCGCGCCCGAGGCGATGCCCAGCACCGATGGCTTGCCCTTGGCGATCCACTCGGTGAACATCCACGCGAGCGCGGCGGCGGCCGTGGCGAACTGCGTCACGAACATCGCCATGCCGGCGCGGCCGTCGGCGGCGACCGCCGAGCCCGCGTTGAACCCGAACCAGCCCACCCACAGCAGCGAGGCGCCGATCAGCGTCAGCGTCAGGTTGTGCGGCGCCATCGCTTCCCTGCCGTAGCCCAGGCGCTTGCCCAGCACCAGCGCGCAGACGAGCCCGGCGATACCCGCGTTGATGTGCACGACGGTGCCGCCCGCGAAGTCGAGCACGCCCGCGCTCGCCCAGTAGCCCGCTCGGCTCCCACATCATGTGCGCGATCGGCGAGTAGATCAGCAGCGACCACAGCCCCATGAACCAGAGCATCGCCGAGAACTTCATGCGGTCGGCGAAGGCGCCGCGATCAGCGCCGGCGTGATGATCGCGAACGTCATCTGGAACATCATGTAGACCGACTCGGGGATCGTCAGCGCGAGGTGCGATCACCATCACCTTGCCGGCCTCGTTCTGGAACGACATGCCGTTCAGGAATAGACCGGTCGAGGCTGCCCGAAGAACGCGCTGCCGGGCATGAACGCGATGCTGTAGCCGGCGACCACCCACAGCACCGTGACGAGGCACGTGATCGCGAAGCTCTGCATCAGCGTCGCGAGCACGTTCTTCTTGCGCACCATGCCGCCGTAGAAGAGCGCGAGGCCCGGCATCGTCATCATCAGCACGAGCGCCGTGGAGGTGAGCATCCACGCGGTGTCGCCGCTGTTGATCTTGTCGACGCCGACGAGCAGCGGGATGGTCGGGGCCGCTGGCGCGGCGGCGGCTGCGGCCGGCGCTGCCCGCGGGCGCTTCGCCGGGTTTGCCGGCGTCTGCCGGCTTGCTGGCGTCCGGCGCGGCGGGAGCATTGGCGCGGCGCCGGTGCGCGGCTGCGGGTGCAGCGGTCGTGCGCAGCTTCCGGCTTCTTGTCCTGCGCGTACGCCGGGCCGGCGAGGCCCAACGCGCCGGCGAGCGCGAGCGAGCGAGAGTAAACGTTTCATCGGTTTTCTCCCCTGGTTAAAGTGCGTCGGCGCCGGTCTCGCCGGTGCGGATGCGGACGACCTGCTCGAGGTCGAAGACGAAGATCTTCCCGTCGCCGATCTTCCCGGTGTTGGCGCTCTTCTCGATCGCCTCGATCGACCCGCTCGAGGAGTCGTCCGAGATCGCCGCCTCGATCTTCACCTTGGGCAGGAAGTCGACCACGTACTCGGCGCCGCGATAGAGCTCCGTGTGGCCCTTCTGCCGCCCGAATCCCTTCACCTCGGTGACGGTGATGCCCTGTACGCCGATTGCCGAGAGGGCTTCGCGCACCTCGTCGAGCTTGAACGGCTTGATGATGGCCGTGACCAGTTTCATGATGCGTTCTCCGATATGACGATGAACATCGGAGGCGCGGAGCGAGAGCGCCGCGCCATCAGAATGTCTTCTGTACGAACACGGTGCCCGTGGCCTTGCCGATGTTGCGGCCGGCGAGCGTGTAGCCGGCGTCCTTCGCGTTGGTGTCGGTGTAATAGGCGCCGACGCTCCAGCCGCTGACCGACCACGTGAGCCCGAGCTTCCAGTCGGTGTAGTTCAGCGTGTCGCCGTTGCTGAAGCCGTTCGTGCTGCCCTGGTAGTCCTGGTGCCCGACGTGCGCATTGAGCGTCCACTGCGTCGTTGATCGGATAATTCGCGGACAGGTCGATATACGAGCTGTTGTGCGAGTCCGGAATGCCGAACGTATTGCTGACGGCGTGCGAGATACTTGAGCGACACCCACTTCCAGGATCCGGCGATGTAGAGCTCCGTCGTGTCCGGATTCGTCGCGCCGCCCAGGTAGCTGCCGGGGTAGTAGTAGTAGAGCGCGCCGACGTCGAGCCCCCAATCCTCGGTGATCGCGTATTTGTAGCCGCCGTAGATGTCCCATTCCAGGCTGCAGCCGTGCGCGCAGACGCCCGCATCGTGCAGCCAGCTGATGTTCGATCCCCAGGTGCCCGCGTAGAGTCCGTTCGCATTCGCGTAGTCGAAGCCTCCCTGGAATGCGGGTTTGGTGTCCGTCTGCGTGAGTCCGCGAAAGACGTATTGGCTGTAGATGCCGAAGTTGCCGGTCAGCGTGTAGTCGGGTTTGACTTCGGCGGGCGCGGCGGTCGGCGCGGGTGCAGCGGTTGGCGCAGGCGTAGCGGTCTGCGCCAGCGCGGACGGCGCGATTACGGCAAGCGCGGTCGCAAGCCCCGCGATGCCGGTGGCACAATGCAGCTTCATGTTCGATGATCCCCCAGGGTGGTGAGACGTACGGCGCCGGAATCTCTTTGCATTTCATGTGCCCATGATGAAAATGCTTGCGGGGTCAGCGTGTTGCGCGAAACTGGCGGCCTCGGACGCGATCGCGGACGCGGGTTCCGCACCAATCGCGGGCGAACTTCGGGGTCCATGCTCGTTCGTGGGGCATCGCGCGAGAGTCCGAGCGCCCTCAAACTCGACGGAGATAGATCATGCTCAACGCCAAATCGCTCGATGAGCTTGCCGCGCGCATCGGCAAGGCGCTCGAAGGTTCGCCGGTCAAGGACATCGAGAAGAACGTCAAGGCGATGCTGCAGGGCGGCCTGACGCGGCTCGATCTCGTGACGCGGCAGGAGTTCGACGTTCAGACCGAAGTGCTGCGCAAGACGCGCGAAAAGGCGGATCGCCTCGAGGCGCGCGTTGCCGAGCTGGAGGCGCGCATGTCGCCGCCGTCGGCGTCGGCGTGAACGGCGACGGCGCGCGCCCGATCAGCCTGTCGCTTCCTCGCGGAGCGCTGACGACGGCGTTTCCGACCCGCGATTGCTAGTGGCGGTTGCTAGCGGCGATGGCTAGCGGTAACCCGCGGCCTGCAGCTCGAAGAGTTCGGCATAGCGGCCGCCGCGGGCGAGCAGTTCCTCGTGCGTTCCCATCGCCTCCACGGTCCCGTCGGCGAGGACGACGATGCGGTCCGCCATGCGCACGCTGGAAAAGCGGTGCGAGATCAGCACCGCCGTCTTGCCCTCGCTCAGCTCCTTGAAGCGCTGGAAGACCTCGAACTCCGCACGCGCATCGAGCGCCGCGGTGGGCTCGTCGAGGATCAGCACCTGCGCATCGCGCATGTAGGCGCGCGCGATCGCAATCTTCTGCCATTCGCCGCCCGAGAGATCGATGCCGGTCCGGAAGCGCTTGCCGATGCAGCTGTTCGTAGCCCTGCGGAAGCTTGCGGATGACCTCGTCGGCGAGGCTGCGCCGCGCGGCCGCGACGATGCGCGCGCTGGTCGGCCGCGGCGTCGATGCGGCCCACGGCAATGTTCTCCGCCGCGTTCAGGTGATAGCGGACGAAATCCTGGAAGATGACGCCGATGTCGGCGCGCAGCCCGGACAGGTCGTATTCACGCAGATCGCGGCCGTCGAGCAGGATCCGGCCCTCGTCGGGGTCGTAGAGTCGCGCCAGCAGCTTCACCAGCGTCGTCTTGCCGGCGCCGTTCTCGCCGACGAGCGCCAGCACCTCGCCGGCGCGCAGCGTGAAATTCAGATGCCGCACGGCCCAGCGCTCCGCGCCCGGATATTGAAACCCGACATCGTCGAACGTGAAGCCTTCGCGGATCGGGACCGGCATCGGCAGCGCGTTCGGCGTCGATCGGATCTCCGGGCGGATCTCGAAGAACGAGAACAGATCGTCCAGGTACAGCGCCTGCCCCGCCACCTGTGAGAAACCCGTCAGCAGATTTTCGAGCAGCGTTCGCAGACGCCGGAACGATCCCGCGAGGAACGTGAGGTCGCCGATCGAAAACTCGCCGTGCAGCGTGCGCCACACGATGTACGCGTAGGCGACGTAGTACGCGATCGTGCCGATCGCCGTGAGGCCGCTGCCGACGGTCGCCCGGCGCAGCGCAAGCCGGCGGTTCGCCTCGTAGAGATCGGTGGCGAGCGCGCGGTAACGATCGATCAGGAACCCGTTCAGCCCGAAGATCTTCACCTCCTTCGCGGTCTCGACGCTCGCGCCGGTCTGGCGGATGTAGTCGAGCTGGCGGCGCTCCGGCGTACGCCCGTAGTCGAGCGAATAGCTCTGGGCATTGAAATGCGCCTCGCCGACGAACGCCGGCACCAGCGCGAGCGCCAGCAGCACGATGAGCCACGGCGCGTAGACGATCAGGCCGGCGCCGAAGCTCACCACCGTGACCACGTCCTGCGCCTGTCCGAACAGTTGTCCGATCAGCCCGATGCGCCCGGCCGCCTGGCGGCGCGCCCGTTCCAGGCTGTCCTGCAGCTCGCTGTCCTCGAAGTCCTCGAGATCGAGCGTCGCCGCGTGCGCCATCAGGCGCAGGCTGGTCTCGTTGCTGAACAGCTCGGAGAGCAGCCGAATCGAGATAGGTCACCGCGCGTCCCAGGACGTCCGACGCGACGGCGAGCGTGAACTCGAGCGCGAGGAGAGCGCCGATGCGGTCGAGTCGACCGCTCGCCAGCCACTCGCGAAGGTCGTTCGTCGCACCCGACGATTCGGCGAGCGCAACGACTTCGTCGATGATCAGCTTGCCGATGTAGAGCGTCACGACCGGCAGCAGCGCGCGCGCCAGGCGCAGCACGCGCCTGGGCGATCGTGATCCTGGAACTCGTGCGCCACACCTCGCGGATGAAGGGCGGCAGGTTCTTCAGCGCGCCGAGGCGCTCGCGCAGCGGCCGGGCGCCGGGCGGCAGCGGGGGCGCCGTCGCGCCCGAAACACTCGGCCCCTTGTCGGTTTGCGGTGTCGGCATGCCGGCATTGTGCCGAACCCGCGGGTTGCATCGCCTGACGCCAAGAACCACGGGGGCGCGCGACGCGTCCGCGAGCGCGCTGGCCGGGGCCATCGTCCGTTCGGACGAATGCGCCGCCCCATCCCTGCCGCTAGATTCGCGTTGTCGAAGAGCCGCACGCGTTCACGCCCGGGCGCGCCGGCGTTTCGGGCCGGGAGCTCGACGTGGCGGTTGCGGTCATCAACAGCCGTGCGCTGTCCGGCGTTTCCGCGCCGCGCGTCACCGTCGAAGTGCATCTCGCCGGCGGGCTGCCCGGCGTGCATATCGTGGGGCTCGCCGAAACCGAGGTTCGTGAGGCGCGCGACCGCGTGCGCGCCGCGCTGCAGAACGCGCAGTTCGAATTTCCGGCGCGCAAGGTGACGGTCAGTCTGGCGCCCGCCGATCTGCCGAAGGAATCGGGCCGTTTCGACTTGCCGATCGCCGTCGGCATCCTGGCGGCGACCGGACAATTGCCGCAGGACAAGCTCGGCGGTTACGAATTCGCCGGCGAGCTCGCGCTGACGGGCGAATTGCGCGCGATCCGCGGCGCGCTGGCGATGGTGCTGTCGGCACGCCACGACCGGCGCGCGTTCGTCCTGCCGCAGGCGAGCGCCGCCGAAGCCTCGCTGGTCCGCGATGCCGTCGTGCTGCCCGCACCGACCCTGCTGGCGGTTTGCGCGCACCTGACGGGCGCGTCGATGCTGCCCGCACTCGCGTCACAGCCGCCAGCAGGCCGCCTCCGGCGGACTCGATCTCGCCGACGTGCGCGGACAACCGCACGGCAAGCGCGTCCTGGAGATTGCCGCCGCCGGCTCGCATTCGCTGCTGCTGCTCGGTCCCCCGGGCACCGGCAAGTCGATGCTTGCGCAGCGCCTGCCGCCGCTGCTGCCCGAAATGTCGGAAGAAGAAGCGCTCGAATCGGCGGCGATCGCATCGCTCGCGGGGCAATTTCAGGTCGACCGATGGCGCAAGCGACCGTTTCGCGCGCCTCACCACACGGCGAGCGCCGTCGCGCTGGTCGGCGGCGGCGGCATACCCCGTCCGGGCGAAATATCGCTCGCGCATCATGGCGTGCTCTTCCTCGACGAGCTCCCCGAGTGGGATCGCCGCGTGCTCGAAGTGCTGCGCGAGCCGCTGGAATCGGGCTCGATTCACGTTTCGCGCGCGGCGCGCCAGAGCATCTTCCCGGCGCAGTTTCAGCTTGTCGCGGCGATGAACCCATGTCCCTGCGGGTGGCTCGGCCATGCGAGCGGGCGCTGCCGCTGCACGCCCGACCAGGTGCAACGCTATCGGCGCCGCGTGTCCGGCGCGCTGTACGACCGCATCGACATGGCGATCGACGTGCCCGCCGTCGCCGCAACCGAAATGGCCGCGCGCGTCGACGCCGCGGACAGCGGAGAGCGCTCGTCGGTGGTTCGCGACCGCGTGGCGCACGCCTATCGATGGCAGATCGAGCGACAGGGCAAGCCGAATGCGCGGCTCGGCCCGGCGGAAGTCGAGCGACATTGCGCGCGTACGGCCGCAGCGGAGAGCCTGCTCGCCCAGGCGATGTCGCGCTTGTCGCTGTCGGCGCGCGGCTATCATCGGGTGCTGAAGGTCGCGCGCACGATCGCGGATGTCGCGCAATGCGATGCGATCGCGCCGTCCCATGTCGCGGAGGCGATCGGGTATCGGCGCGAAATCGGCGCCGCGTCGTGAAGGCCGCGAGCCGCGCCGCCGCTTCAACCGGCGCTGGCGGTGCGCTCCGCTGTGCGCTCGAGCGCCTGTTCCAGGTCCGCGATCAGGTCTTCCGGGTCCTCGATGCCGACCGAAAGGCGCAGCAGATCGTCCGGGGCGGGCGTGCCCGCGCCTTCGATGCTGGCGCGGTGCTCGATCAGGCTTTCCACGCCACCCAGCGAGGTCGCGCGCTTCCACAGCGCAACATGGGCCGCCGTCGCGATGGCCGCGTCCCGGCCCGAGGTCGAACCAGCGGGCGCGCCGCGAACGCGAATGGACAGCATGCCGCCGAACCCGCCGCGCATCTGTCGCGCGGCGACCGCGTGCCCGCGAAACGACGGCAGGCCGGGATAGAGCACGTCCGCGATGCGCGGATGCTGCGCGAAATGCTCGGCGATTGCCTGGGCGCTGGCACAGGCGACCCGCACGCGCGGAAAGAGCGTTCGCATGCCGCGGGTCAGGAGCCACGCCTCGAATGGGCCGATGATGCCGCCGATCTGCGCACGGATCGCCTTGATGCGCAGCCACAACGGCGACTCCGCCCGCGTCGTCAGCGTACCCGCGACCACGTCCGAGTGCCCGTTCAGGTACTTGGTCGCCGCATGCATCACGATGTCCGCGCCCAATTCCAGCGGTTGCGTCAGCACCGGCGTCGCGACGGTCGAGTCGACGGCAACCATCGCCCCCGCGGCGTGCGCGATCTCGCACGTCAGCGCGATGTCGGTGACCGTCCACAGCGGATTGGCCGGCGTCTCTATCCACACCAGCCGAGTCTTCCCCGGTCGGAGCGCGCGGCGAACTTCGTCGGGATCGCCCATGTCGATCAGCTCGACCTGCAAGCCCCAATGCACGGCGAAATTCATCAGCCAATTGCGCAGCGACCAGTACATCACCGCTGGCGCCAGCACGTGATCGCCGGGCGCCAGCGCCTGGAACACCGCCGTGGCGGCGGCCATGCCGGAGGAAAACAGCAGCGAGGCGTGCCCGCGCTCGAGCGCCGTCAGGACCGCCTCGGCCTGGTCGAACGTCGGGTTGTGATCGCGCGCATAGACGCGTCCGGACCGATACTGGTTGTCCGGGTCGCGGACAAACGTCGTCGACGTGTGAATCGGCGGCGCGATTGCCCGCGTCTTGTCGTCGACCCAGCCGAGCGCCTGCGCGGCGATGCTCGCGGGCTTCAGTCTTCTCTCATCCATCGCCGGAATTATCCTCCGCGCGGACGAAACGACGTCCGCTCGGCGGCTTGCAGTTCCGGCGCATGGCGCGCAACCTGCGCACTACAAGGGCTCCCCCTCGGCGTCCAGGAGGCGGCAGCGGCGACCGCGCTGGAGCTGGCAAGGATATTGCGGTAGCCCTCGAGTGGTTCGCGTCGCGACCCGCCATTCCCGATCACCGCTCAATGTCCGAACCCGCCGCGCACCCCCCGTCCCCGCCACCCGGCGCCACCGAGGCGCCGGCGCAGAGGGACTCGACGAATCGTGCGCGCGACGTGCGCTTCGTCAACCGGATCTACCGGTTGCGGACCCTGGGTCTCGGGCTCGGCGTTTTCTGCGTTGCGTCCGTGTTCCGGCTCCATCACGAGCCGTGGTTCCTTTGGGCGTTGCTGGTCGCCCACGCGTTCGTCTGGCCGCACGTCGCCAGAATTGTCGCGATTCGCAGTCCGCATCCGGCGCGAGCGGAGCTTCGCCATCTGGCGCTGGACTCCGCGCTCGGCGGCATGTGGGTTGCGCTGATGCAGTTCAACCTCCTTCCCAGCGTGCTGCTGGTGACGATGCTCTCGGTGGACAAGATCGCCGTCGGCGGAACGCGGCTCGTGCTGCGCACCACCGCGTTCCTCGTCGCCGCGTGCGCCGTGACGTCGGTCGCGCTCGGGTTCGCCGTCGACATCGAAACGCCGATGTCGGTGGTCGGCGCGTGCATTCCTTTCCTGATCGCCTATCCATTGGCGATCAGCAATGTCATGTATGGATTGGCGAACAAGGTCGCTCGGCAGAACAGGTGGCTTGCGCAGATCAGCACCACCGACGAGCTCACCGATTTGCCCAATCGCCGTCAAGGTCTCGCCGCTGCCGGGCACGCGATGGCGAGCCACCGGCGGAATGGCCGGCCCGCGGTACTCGTCGTCCTCGACATCGACCGATTCAAGGAGATCAACGATCGGTACGGTCACCCTGCCGGTGACCAGGTATTGCGGCACGTGGCGACGACGCTGCGCCGGTGTTCGCGGGTGACCGATACCCCGGCCCGGTACGCCGGCGACGAATTCCTGCTCGTTTTGCCGGAGACGGACCTCGAAGGCGCGGCCGAGATGATCAAGCGCATTCGCGAGCAACTCGTCACGACCACTTTCGATCAGGCGCCCGACCTGCACTGCACGATCAGCCTTGGCGCGGCCGAGGTCTATCGGGAGATGGCGGACGTCGAGGACTGGATCCAGCAGGCCGACGCGGCGCTCTACCGGGCCAAGGCCGCGGGCCGCGACCGCCTGGTCTGCGCACCGAAGATTCCCGATCCACCCGATCGGGCCGATCCGGACGATCCCGCGCAAGGAAGCGCGGATGACGCGCGACTCGAGGCGGAGCTGCGACGGCGTTCTGCCGCGGCATAGCTCGTCCGCATCGACTCTCGCCGGCGCGCGGACGTGATGCGAATCGGTTAGCTGCTTCGAGGACGCCGGTTTCGCTGCGGTATCATCGGCCGTTCCGATGAACGCACTCGTCGAGCCGGTCGCCGCGAGGCAGGATTCGCGCACGGAACCGTCCCGGCTGCGCGAGATTCCGTACAACTACACGTCGTTTTCGGATCGCGAAATCGTGATCCGCCTGCTCGGCGCGCCGATGTGGGCGCTGCTCGAGGAATTGCGCGGCGAGCGCCGCACGGGCCGCTCGGCCCGGATGCTGTTCGAGGTGCTGGGCGACATCTGGGTCGTCGAGCGCAATCCCTATCTGCAGGACGACCTGCTCGACAATCCGCGGCGGCGCAAGCTGCTCGTCGATGCGCTGCGTCACCGGTTGAGCGAGATCGACAAGCGGCGCGTCGCCAACGCCGCCGACGATCCGGAGCGCGACGCCAGCGTGTCGAAGCTCATCGCCGCCGCGCGCGGGGCGGTCGACCGCTTTGCGCGGTGGTTTCCGGAAACGGCCGCGCTGCGCAAGCGCGTGCAGCGCACGCTCGGCCGCTACACGCGCAGGGACAACATCACGTTCGATGGCCTGCAGCGGGTGTCGCATGTCACCGATGCGACGGACTGGCGTGTCGAATATCCGTTCGTCGTGCTGCATCCGGATACCGAGGACGAAGTGCGCGGAGTCGTTCAGGGTTGCATCGAACTGGGCCTCACGATCATTCCGCGCGGCGGCGGGCACGGGTTACACGGGCGGCGCGATTCCACTCGACCCGCGTTCGGCGGTGATCAATACCGAGAAGCTCGAGCGGCTGAGCGGCATCGAGCGCATCGTCCTTCCGGGGCATGCGGACGCGACGCCGACGATCGACTGCGGCGCCGGCGTCGTCACCAAGCGCGCGATGGACGTCGCCGACGCCAACGGCCTCGTATTCGCGTGCGATCCCACCTCCGCCGACGCGTCGTGCATCGGCGGCAACGTCGCCGTCAATGCGGGCGGCAAGAAGGCCGTGCTGTGGGGCACCGCGCTCGACAATCTCGCGTCGTGGCGAATGGTGACGCCCGCTGCGCAATGGCTCGAAGTCCGGCGCCTCGACCACAACCTCGGGAAGATTCACGATGCAGCGCAGGCGACGTTCGAGCTGACGTGGCTCGGCGACGACGGCAGGACGCCCTCGCGCACCGAAACGCTGACGATCCCCGGCGGCACGTTCCGCAAGGCCGGGCTCGGCAAGGACGTCACCGACAAGTTCCTCGCCGGGCTGCCGGGTGTGCAGAAGGAGGGCTGCGACGGCATCGTCGTCAGCGCGCGCTTCGTGCTGCACCGGATGCCGCCGGCGATCCGCACGATCTGCCTCGAATTCTTCGGACAGGCGCGCGACTCGACGCCGGCGATCGTCGAGATCAAGCGGGCTCTCGACGCGGCGGCGGCGGGTCCGCCGGCCTCGCGGGTGCAACTCGCGGGCCTCGAGCATCTCGATGCGCGCTATGTAAAAGCGGTCGGCTATTCGACGAAGGCCAAGCGGCACGGCAGTCCGAAGATGGTGCTGATCGGCGACATCGTCGGCGAATCCGACGATGCGGTCGCCAAGGCCGCCTCCGAAACGATTCGCATCGCCAATGCGCGCGGCGGCGAAGGCTTCGTCGCCGTGTCGGCCGAAGCGCGGAAGAAATTCTGGCTCGACCGCTCGCGCACCGCGGCCATCGCGCGACACACGAATGCGTTCAAGATCAACGAAGACGTCGTCATCCCGCTCGAGCGGCTCGGCGATTACACCGATGGCATCGAGCGGCTCAACATCGAGCTGTCGCTCGCGAACAAGCTGAAGCTCACCGATCGCCTGTGCGCCTTTCTCGACGCGCCCGACGCGGCGCACTTGTGGCGGACGGGCAGCGAAGCGCGGCCGAACGACGAGCAGCTCGATGCCGCGCTCGACGAGGCGCGCGCGCTCATCGCGGCGGCGCGCACGCGCTGGCAGGATCTGCGCGACCGGATCGACACGACGTTTCGCGACCTGCAAAGCCACGCCACTGTCGTATCGTGGAAGACCGAAGTCAGGGCGCCGCTCGAGACGATTTTTGCCGGGCGGACGTTCGCGCCGCTGCTCGCGCAGTGCGACGCAATCCACGGCGAAGTGCTGCGCAGCCGCGTATTCATCGCGCTGCACATGCATGCCGGCGACGGCAACGTGCACACGAACATCCCGGTCAATTCGGACGACTACGCGATGCTGCAGGACGCGAATGCCGCCGTCGCGCGCGTGATGCGGCTCGCGCGCGATCTGAACGGCGTGATCTCGGGCGAGCACGGCATCGGGATCACCAAGCTCGAATTCCTGACCGACGACGAGCTCGCGCCGTTTGCCGAGTACAAGCGGCGCATCGACCCCGAGGGACGGTTCAACCGCGGCAAGCTCACCCGTCAGACGAAGCTGCCGGCGGATCTGACGAACGCCTACACGCCGTCGTTCGCGCTGATCGGCCACGAAAGCCTGATCCTCGAGCAGAGCGCGATCGGCGAGATCGCCGATTCGATCAAGGACTGCCTGCGCTGCGGCAAGTGCAAGGCGCCGTGCGCGACGCACTCGCCGCGCGCGAACATGCTCTACAGTCCGCGCAACAAGATCCTCGCGACGTCGCTGCTGACCGAAGCATTCCTGTACGAGGAACAGACGCGCCGCGGCGTGTCGTTGCGGCATTTCGACGAGTTCGGCGACGTCGCCGATCACTGCACCGTCTGTCACAAGTGCGTCAATCCGTGCCCGGTCGACATCGACTTCGGCGACGTGTCGATCGCGATGCGAAATCTGCTGCGCCGCGAAGGCAAGAAGAAATTCAATCCGGGCACCGCCGCGGCGATGTTCTTCCTGAACGCGACCGATCCGGCGACGATCAAGCTCGCGAAGACGCTGATGATCGACCTGGGTTTTCGCGTCCAGCGGCTCGCGTACGGGATCGTCAAGCGCGCCGGGCTCGCCCGTGCGCAGACCGCGCGCCCGCCATCGACCACCGGAGCGACGCCGGTCAGGGCCCAGATAATCCATTTCATGAACAAGCCGATGCCCGCCGGCGTCCCGAAGCGCACCGCGCGCGCGCTGCTCGATGTCGAGGACCCGACGATCATTCCGATCATCCGCGATCCGGCAAAAGTGACGGACGACGCCGACGCCGTGTTCTACTTTCCCGGCTGCGGCTCCGAGCGCCTGTTCTCGCAGGTCGGGCTTGCGACGCAGGCGATGCTCTATCACGTCGGCTCGCAATGCGTGCTGCCGCCGGGCTACCTGTGCTGCGGCTATCCGCAGACCGCCGCAGGCAATCACGACAAGGGCCAGGCGATCATCACCGACAACCGCGTGCTGTTTCATCGCGTCGCGAACACGCTCAACTATCTCGACATCAAGACGGTGATCGTGTCGTGCGGCACCTGCCTCGACCAACTCCAGAAATACGAGTTCGAGAAGATCTTCCCCGGGTGCCGGCTGCTCGACATCCACGAGTACCTGCTCGAAAAGGGCGTGAGACTCGACGGCGTTGGCGGTGTCCGGTACATGTACCACGACCCTTGTCACACGCCGATGAAGGTGTACCAGCCGCTGAAGGTCGTCAGCGGCCTGATGGGTGCCGACGTGCCGCTTTCCGACCGCTGCTGCGGCGAGTCGGGAACGCTCGCGATGACGCGTCCCGACATTTCGACGCAGGTGCGATTCCGCAAGGAAGGCGAGATGCGCGCGGGGGCTGCCGCGTTGCGCGCCGACGGATTCGACGGGCCGGTCAAGGTGCTGACGTCGTGCCCGTCATGCCTGCAGGGGCTGTCGCGCTTTTCCGATGATGCGGACACCGACGCCGACTACATCGTCGTCGAGCTGGCGAAGCACGTGCTGGGCGAGCGCTGGATGGCCGATTACATCGCCAAGGCGAATCGCGGCGGCATCGAGCGCGTCCTCGTCTGACCCGCTCGCTCGGCCTCGCCAAGGTGGTTAATGGGGTCAGGGTTAATGGGGTCAGAGCTGTAAGTATTGCCAGCAGTTCAATGGGGTCAGAGCTGTAAGTATTGCGGCCAGTAGGGGCCGACCCAATCCGTGGGCTCACGCCGCAATACTTACAGCTCTGACCCCATTAACCCTGCAATACTTACAGCTCTGACCCCATTGAACTGGCTGCGTCGCGGTAGGACCGAAAAAGACCCGGATTCGCGTTTTCGGCAGCGGGAAACGCCGTCGGTCGGATGCCGTCGGGGCCCCTCTGCTGGACGGATCCCGAATTATGCTATAAGCATGAAATTGCGCCGGTGGCGGGATAATTCGCCCCTCGCTGGAGACTCGTGCAGTTTTGTGGCATCGCCCGCGCGAGAACCGGCCGGCGCATCGGGAAGCCGCTGGAGACTCGCCATGCAGGACACCGCCGTCGAAACGCAGGAAGCCGCCGACGCGGCCGACGTCACCGAACCCACATCCCCGGCGCTGCCGGAGCTCGCGTTCTCCGACGCGGCGAGCGCCGCCGAGTGGATGAAGGCACTGCCGCTGTCGAACATCGGCCAGACGTACGACGCGCTGCTCGGCCAGTTGCGCGCGCTCGCCGAATCCAGCATCGGCCCGAGGGATCGCGCGACGATTGCCGAATCGGCGCGGGATCCGGTTGCGCATCTGCATACCGAGCTTGCGCGCCGCTACGCGGGCAAGCCGCAACCGCCTCGACGAGCGCGAAGCCGAAGCCGCCGACCAGGCGATCGCGCTGTGGCAGGCGTTGTGGATACAGTATTCGATCTGCTTGAAGCCGCTGCTCGAGGGCCGTTCGGAACTGAAGGGCGTGAAGGCGAAGCTGCTGCAGCGGGCGCTTTACGTCGGCAAGCAGCTGATCATCGTCCACGGACTGGCGCGTCGCATTCCGTCGGCGGAACTCTTCCAGGAGCTGCACGCGTATTTCCGGCTGGCCGAAATGCTCGATTGCGCGATGTCCGCGGTGTCCGATCAGCTGATGCCGGACGCCGAAGGCGCTTTCCTGCTATTCGACGTACAGCCACGCGTTGCTGCTCGGCCTCGCCGATCCGTATGCGCTCACCGTGCGCCAGATCGAGCTCACCGATCGCTGGCTCGGCACTGTGGGCGCGAAAAGTGTTTCCTTACGCGAAGCAGCGCGAAAACGAAACCGCCGTGATCATCATCGATCTCGAAGCCACGCACGGCGCAATATTGACCAACGCGGGCTCGAAGGTGCAGTCGGACTCGGTGCGCTTCGGTTATCCCGCGAAGCTCGCGACGAGCGTGCGCGGTCGCTTGAAGAGGCTCGCGACCGGGACGAGCCCCGCCGAGTTGCAGCTCGGTGATGATGTGTCCGCCGAGACCGCGGCGGCGCTGCTGATGCATCTCGAAGCGCGCTGGTCCCACGTTCCCGCGGGGGGACATCGCAAGCGGTCGACGGCCGTCGAAATCGTGGCGGGCGGCATCGAAGCCGCCTATTTCCGCGTCGGCGGGCGCTCGTTCAATCGTCAGGATCCGCTTGGACGTGATACGGATCCGACGCGCTACCTGCAGACCGTCGGCGGCATCTCGGACTTCGATCGACGCCGGGAAGCGGCGGAACGAAGCTGGCCCTGGGAAAAGTGGTACGGGATCTGCGAATGGCGCGACGCGACGATCAGGCACCAGAGCGGCAGCAGCTATCACTGGTTTCTCGACCAGCTCGTCGCTGTGCGCGAGGAAGGGCAGACGCAACTCGGCTACGTCTCGCGGCTTGCCGTCGAAGCGGACGGCGGCATGTCGGTGTCGGTGAAGCTCTGGCCCGGCGATCCCAAGGTGTTTGCGCTGCGGCTCGTCAATCCGAATCGCAGCGAAGAAGCGCCGGCGCCCGCGCTGCTGCTTGCCGAGGCGCCCGAAGAGCCGGCGACGCTCGTGATGTCGCCGCGCACGTTCGCGCAGAACCGGATCATGCGCTGCGAGGAGCCGGGGCCGGTACGCAAATTCAAGCTGTTGCGGATCGTGCAGCGAGGCGCCGATTTCGAGCGTGTCGCTTTCGAGCCGGTCGATCCGGAGTTCTAGCGTACCGAGTCGGAAATTCACTCGATGGTTCGCGAGCGGGATTTCGCGTGTCGCCGATCGCAGCCTTAGTCGGGTAGCGCGCCGACCTGCCGTTGCGCGCGCTTGGTCGAGCGTGACGCGCCGGCGGATAATGCGTCGTGGCCAATCGACTCGCGCGCGCAACCAGTCCCTACCTGCGGCAGCACGCCGGAAATCCGGTCGACTGGTACCCCTGGGGCGAGGAAGCACTGACCCGCGCGAGGAACGAGAACAAGCCGATCCTGTTGTCGATCGGCTATTCGGCGTGCCACTGGTGCCACGTGATGGCGCACGAATCGTTCGAAGATCCGGCGGTCGCGGCCGCGATGAACGCGGACTTCGTCAACATCAAGGTCGACCGCGAGGAGCGTCCCGACCTCGACCAGATCTACCAGACCGCGCATGCGCTGATGGCTCGGCGCTCCGGCGGCTGGCCGCTCACCGTGTTCACGACACCGCAGGGCGCACCCTATTTCGCCGGGACGTATTTCCCGAAACTCTCCCGTCATGGCCTGCCCGGATTTCTCGACATCCTGCCGCAGCTTGCGGCGGCGTATCACGAGCAGGGTCCGGCGATCGCGGAGCAGAGCGGGCGTCTCGCGCGAGCGATGGCGTCACTGGAACCCACGGCCGGCGATGCGCTTCCGGCGCAGGCGCTCGCGCGGGCGCTGGCCGAGCTTACGCATCGTTTCGATCGCGTCGACGGCGGCTTCGGCAGCGCCCCCAAGTTTCCGCACGCGCCGGAGCTCGCATTGTGCTTGCGCGAATGGAAGCTTCGCGGCGATGCGGAAGCACTGACGATCGTCCGCACGACGCTGTCGCGGATGGCCGCAGGCGGTATCGCCGATCAGCTCGGCGGCGGCTTTTGTCGCTACAGCGTCGACGCGCAATGGTCGATTCCGCATTTCGAGAAAATGCTCTACGACAACGCGGCGCTGCTCGAGCTCTACGCCGACGCGGCGCGGGCGACCGGGGACGCGGCATTCGGCGATGTCGCGCGCGGGATCGTCGGCTGGCTCGCACGCGAGATGCGCGCGCCCGATGGCGCGTGGTATTCGAGCCTCGATGCCGACAGCGAAGGCGAAGAAGGG
The DNA here is from genome assembly GCA_963718905.1 of uncultured Pseudomonadota bacterium. Lineage (GTDB taxonomy): Bacteria > Pseudomonadota > Gammaproteobacteria > Burkholderiales > Casimicrobiaceae > VBCG01. The sequence goes on along the minus strand of CAVRAF010000008.1, from coordinate 23,443 downwards.
AAGTTCTACGTCTGGGCGCGTGATGACGCGCGCGCCGCCATGTCGGAGGACGAGTGGGCAGCGGCGGCGCCGTACTACGGGCTCGATGGGCCGCCGAATTTCGAGGGCCACGCGTGGAATCTGCGCGTCGCGATGACCGTCGATCAGGTCGCGGCTCGACTCGGCACGACGGCGCCCGACGTCGCGACGCGCCTCGCGGGTGCGCGATCCGCAATGTTCGCGAGACGCGAATCACGCGTGCGTCCGGCCCGCGACGACAAGATCCTCACCGCCTGGAATGCGCTGCTGATCGCAGCGCTGGCGCGCGCCTCGCGCGCGCAGAACCAGCCGGCCTGGGCGGATCTTGCGTTCGACGCGCTCGACGCGCTGGTCGCAAGCGCGTGGCGCGACGGCCGCTTGCATGCGACGCGTTTCGGTGACGAGGTTGGATTGAATGCGTACCTGGACGATCACGCATTCCTGCTGGCGGCGCTCCTCGAGCTGATGCAGGCGCGCTTCCGGCGCACGGACTGGACGCTTGCCGTCGCGATCGCCGACCAGTTGCTCGACCGCTTCGAGGACCGCGAAAAGGGCGGATTCTGGTTCACAAGCCACGACCACGAGCGGCTGTACCACCGAACGAAGCCGGCGCACGACAACGCCACGCCATCCGGCAACGGCATTGCGGCGCAGGCGTTGATCACGCTCGGTCATCTCGCCGCGGAGCCGCGCTACGTCGAGGCCGCGGAGCGCGCGGTGAGACTCTTCGCCGCCGGGCTCGCCGAATCGCCGGGATCGCAGTCGACGCTCCTGGTCGCGCTCGAGCGGCTGCAGGCGCCGCCGTCGATCGTGGTGTTGGCCGGCGATCGGGACGAGACGCGCGCATGGCAATTGCGTCTCGAGCGCGACTATCGGCCCGATCTCTGCATCATCGACATCGCGGGTGCCGATGTTCCGGACGCATTGCGCAAGGGCGCGCCTCCCGATCACGGCGCGGCCGCATGGATTTGCCGCGGGATGCGCTGCCTGCCCGCGATCACGACGCTCTCGGGCGTCGAAGCGGAGCTCGCGTCATCCGCACAGGATTGAAGGTCTTACCGCAAGCGGCGCGCCGTGCTGGCGAGCGCGTCGACGATCCGTTACTATTTTCGTTCCACTCGATTTACCGGAGCCACGAATGAAAAGCGCCGTTGCGTTGCTCGCATTCGTCACGATGGCCGCCGCCGGTGCCGCCCGCGCGGATGCGGGCGAAGACCTGCTGAAGAAGGACGGCTGTACCGCGTGCCATTCGATCGACAAGAAGATCATCGGCCCCGCGTACAAGGATGTCGCCAACAAGTACCGCGGCAACGCGCAAGCCGCTGCGATGTTGCAGGAGAAGGTGAAAAAGGGCGGCTCGGGTGTCTGGGGCGCCAGTTCCGATGCCGCCGAATTCGCAGGCCAGCGATGCCGACATCAAGACGCTCGTCGCCTATATTCTTTCGCTAAAGTAGACGATCGGGCGTTCGCGAGCGGCGTCCGCAATTCCGGGTAGCCGGCTCTGCGCGGCGCTCAACATCCGTTTGTGCTAACCTTTGCGCCGCGTGCAGGAGAGAGCGCCATCGACAAGGGCGGCGCCGCCGAAGGCGTAATCCCGAAAACCGCTCAGGCAAAAGGACCGCACGCGAGCTAGGCACGATCTGGAGAGCGGCTGCGTCGCGTTCGGCGCAGCCCACCGAAGGGGCACCCGGCGGCGCGAGTAGCCCGCGCCACGGCAATCTCTCAGGTAAAAGGACAGACGGGGCGACGCGGATTACCGCGCCGCCCTTTGTTCTTCCGGCCGGATCAACGCGTGCAGAAGACCACTCCCCTCAACGCCGTTCACCGCGCGTCCGGCGCGCGGATGGTCGATTTCGGCGGGTGGGACATGCCCGTCAATTACGGCTCGCAGATCGACGAGCACAACGCGGTGCGCTGCGATGCCGGCATGTTCGACGTCTCGCACATGCGCGTCGTCGATGTCCATGGCGACACCGATGCGAATTCGCCGCGCGCATTTCTCCGGCATGCGCTCGCGAACAACGTCGACAAGCTGAAGGTTCCGGGCAAGGCGCTCTATTCGTGTCTGCTGCGCGAAGACGGCGGCGTGCTTGACGATCTGATCGTCTATTTCCTGCGCGAGGATTTTTTCCGCATCGTTGTCAACGCTTCGACGGCGGAGAAGGACGTCGCATGGCTCGCGCGACTCGCGGAGGAACGCGCCCCGGGCCTGCGCCTCGTGCCGCGCACCGACCTGGCGATGATCGCCGTGCAGGGGCCGCACGCGCGCGAGAAGGTCTGGCGCGCCGTTCCGGGCAGCGAAACGGCCACTGCAGCCCTGAAGCCGTTCAACGCCGCAACGCAGACGACGCCCCTCGGCGAATTCTTCATCGCCCGCACCGGCTACACGGGCGAAGATGGCTTCGAGATCGTGTTTCCCGCGCAGCATGCGCAATCCCTGTGGCATGGACTGGTGGCATCGAGTGTCGTGCCGTGCGGGCTCGGCGCTCGCGACACGCTGCGGCTCGAGGCGGGAATGAATCTGTACGGCCAGGACATGGACGAGTCGGTATCTCCGCTCGAATCCGGCCTCGGCTGGACCGTCGATCTTGCGGGCGAGCGCGACTTCGTCGGCAGGGCCGCGCTGCTCGCGCGTCCACCCGCGCGACAGCTGATCGGCCTGGTGCTGCAGGACACCGGTGGCGTATTGCGCGCGCATCAGGCCGTGCACACCGATCGCGGCGATGGCGAGATCACGAGCGGGACGTATTCGCCGACGCTGCGCAAGTCGATCGCGCTCGCGCGGGTGCCCGCAGATGTGTCGGCCGGCGACGTCGTGCACGTCCAGGTCCGCGACCGGCGCCTCGCCGCGCGCGCCGTGAAGCCGCCGTTCGTGCGCCACGGCAAGGTCCTCGTCGAATGATCGCCTTCCGTCACCGCCCAACCTCCCGGGAGCCGCTGCGATGAACGTGCCAACCGATCTCAAGTACACCGACAGCCACGAATGGATGCGGCAGGAAGCCGACGGCACGGTGACGATCGGCATCACCGACCATGCGCAGGCGGCGCTCGGCGATCTTGTGTACGTCGAATTGCCCAAAGCGGGCCGCAAGGTCGCGGCCGGCGAAGCGTGCGGGGTCGTGGAGTCGGTGAAGGCCGCAAGCGACGTCTATGCGCCGCTGGCCGGTGAAATCGTCGCCGGCAATGATTCGCTTTCCGGCGCGCCGGAATCGGTGAACGAGAACGCGTACGCCGCGTGGCTCTTCCGGCTGCGCCCGACCGATCCCGCGGCACTGTCCGGTTTCCTGGATGCGGCGGCATATGCGCGGCTGATCGGCGACGCGTGACCCGCCCGCGTGCTTTCGCGATGAACCAGAAGGGTCTCGCCACGGCGCCGCTGGCCGCGCTCGAGGATCATGCGGCATTTGTCACGCGCCACATCGGCGCGGCATCCGCGGCCCAGGGCGCGATGCTCCGGGAGATCGGCTTCGCGTCGCGTGACGCGCTGATCCGCGCAGTCGTCCCCGCGTCGATCCGGATCGAGACTCCGCTGGACCTTCCCGGGCCGGTGACGGAAGCCGAGGCGCTCGCCGCGCTCCAGGTCCTCGCATCGCGCAACCGCGTGCTCAAATCGTTCATCGGCCAGGGTTACTACGGGACGCACACGCCCGGCGTCATCCTGCGCAACGTGCTGGAGAATCCCGCCTGGTACACCGCCTATACGCCGTACCAGCCCGAGATCTCGCAGGGACGCCTCGAGGCGTTGCTGAATTTCCAGACGATGGTGTGCGATCTGACGGGCATGGCGATCGCGAACGCGTCGATGCTCGACGAGGCGACGGCGGCCGCCGAGGCGATGACGCTTTGCATGCGCGTCGGCGCTTCGCAGAGTCGGCGTTTTTTCGTCGCGGATGATGTGTTCGTCCAGACGCTGGACGTCGTGCGCACGCGCGCCAAACCGCTCGGCATCGACGTCGTCGTCGGACCCGCACCGGAAGCGGCCGGCGCCGGAGCGTTCGGCGTTCTGCTTCAGTACCCGGGCGCAGGCGGAGACGTCCACGACTACCGCGCGGTCGTCGACGCCGCGCACGCGAGCGGCGGAAAAGTCGTCGTCGCGACGGACCTGCTCGCGCTGACGCTGCTTGTCCCGCCGGGCGAATGGGGTGCCGACGTCGTCGTCGGATCGTCGCAGCGCTTTGGCGTGCCGATGGGATTCGGCGGTCCGCACGCGGCCTTCATGGCCACGCGCGATGCGTTCAAGCGATCGTTGCCCGGACGCCTCGTGGGCGTGACCGTCGACGCGCGGGGGCGCCCGCCTACCGGCTCGCGCTGCAGACGCGGGAACAGCACATTCGCCGCGAAAAGGCGACGTCGAACATCTGCACGGCGCAGGTGCTGCTCGCGGTCATCGCGAGCATGTACGCGGTCTATCACGGCGCGGAGGGATTGACGACGATCGCGCGTCGCGTGCACCGGCTGACGGCAATACTGCGGGAGGGCCTCGGACGCCTCGGAATCCGCGCGACGACCGGGACGTTTTTCGACACGCTGACACTCGACACCGGCGGCGCGACGGCGTCGATCGTCGAGCGGGCAGTAGCCGCGGGCTTCAACGTGCGGCGCACCGACGGCGCATCGCTCGGTGTCTCGCTCGACGAAACCACGACCCGCGGCGATGTCGCCGCGCTATGGCGCGCATTTGCGGGCCGCGACGCACCGTTCGACATCGATGCGATCGACAAGGCCGTCGCCGACGGCTTTCCCGCGGAGCTGACGCGCCGCTCGCCGTTCCTCACCCATCCGGTGTTCCGCCGCCATCGATCCGAAACGCAGATGCTTCGCTACCTGCGCCAGCTGGCCGACAAGGACCTCGCGCTCGACCGCTCGATGATCCCGCTCGGGTCGTGCACGATGAAGCTCAATGCGACGTCGGAAATGCTGCCGGTGACATGGCCTGCGTTCGGCGCGCTGCATCCGTTCGCGCCCGCCGACCAGACGCAGGGCTATGCGGAGCTCCTCGCGCAACTGTCGCGAATGCTGTGCGCGGTAACGGGCTACGACGCCGTGTCGCTGCAGCCGAATGCCGGCTCGCAGGGCGAATACGCCGGACTGCTGATGATCCACGCATACCACGCGAGCCGCGGCGAAGCGCACCGCGACGTCTGCCTGATTCCGGCTTCGGCGCACGGCACCAACCCCGCGTCCGCGCAGATGGCGGACATGCAGGTCGTCGTCGTCGCGTGCGACGGCGATGGCAACGTCGACCTCGCCGATCTCGAGGCCAAGGCGACGCTGCATCGCGACGATCTTGCGGCGATCATGGTGACCTATCCGTCGACGCACGGCGTATTCGAGCCGGGCATCGTTCGCATCTGCGACATCGTGCACGCGCACGGCGGACAGGTCTACGTCGACGGCGCGAATCTCAACGCGCTGGTCGGTCTCGCCGCGCCCGGCCGGTTTGGCGCCGACGTCTCGCATCTGAACCTGCACAAGACGTTCTGCATTCCGCATGGCGGCGGCGGGCCCGGCGTGGGTCCGGTCGCGTGCAGGGCGCATCTCGCGCCGTTCCTGCCGGGGCATCGCTACCTGGCGGACGGCGATCCGCGCGACGCTCGGCGCGGCCGCACGCGAAGCGCAGTCGGCGCCGGTCGTCCGCCGGCGCCGTAGCGGCAGGCTCGGCGTCGATCCTGCCGATCTCGTGGATGTACATCACGATGATGGGCGCCTCCGGTCTCCGCGCGGCGACCGAGGCCGCGATCCTCGCCGCGAATTACGTCGCGAAGCGCCTCGCGCCGCATTATCCGGTGCTCTACAGCGGGCCCGAGGGACTCGTGGCGCACGAATGCATCCTCGACCTGCGGCCGCTGAAGGCGCTCGCCGGAGTCGAGGTCGAAGACGTCGCGAAGCGGCTGATCGACTACGGCTTCCATGCGCCGACGATGAGCTTCCCGGTAGCCGGCACGCTGATGGTCGAGCCGACCGAAAGCGAGTCGAAGGCCGAGCTCGACCGCTTCGTCGACGCAATGATCGCGATTCGCGACGAGGTGCGCGCGATCGAGCAGGGCGCGCTCGATCGCGACGACAATCCGCTGAAGCATGCGCCCCACACCGCGGCGGCGCGTATGCGCCGACACATGGACGCACGCGTATTCCCGCGCACGCGGCCGCGTATCCCGTCGCGACGCTCGCGGAGGGCAAGTACTGGTGCCCGGTTGCGCGCGTCGACAACGTCTACGGCGACCGCAACCTGTTCTGCAGTTGCCCGCCGGTCGACGGCGAATCGACGGACGCGTTGCCTGCGGTCGCAGCCGCGGCGACCTGATGCGCGTCCTCGTTCTCGGCGGCGGCGTCGTCGGCGTGACGTCGGCGTGGTACCTGGCGCGCGACGGCCACGAGGTCACGCTGATCGACCGGCAACCCGGACCGGCGCTGGAAACGTCGTTCGCGAACGGCGGACAGATCTCCGCTTCGTATGCCGAGCCGTGGGCGAATCCGGGCGCACCGCTCAAGATCCTGAAATGGCTCGCGCATGACGATGCGCCGCTGTTGTTTCGTCCGCGTCTGGATTGGCGCCAGTGGCGCTGGGGCCTGCAGTTCCTGATCGAATGCCTGCCGTCGCGAACGCGCCACAACACGATCCAGTGCCTGAACCTCGCGCTCTATTCGCGCGACTGCCTGAAGGCGCTGCGCACCGGCACCGGCATTCAGTACGACCAGCTCGAGCGCGGCATCCTGCAGTTCTACACCGAGCGCGACGAGTTCGAGCGCGGCGTGGAAGCCGCGGACCTGATGCGCGAATACGGCTGCGATCGCGACGTGAAGACTCCCGACGAATGCGTCGCGATCGAGCCCGCGCTCGCACAATGCAGCGACCACGTCGCCGGCGGCATTTTCACGGCGACCGACGAATCGGGCGACGCGCAACGCTTTACCACGGAGCTCGGCCGGATGGCCGCGGAGCGCGGCGTCGATTTCGCGTGGAATACCGAGATCCAGGCGTTGCTGCCGAGCGGCGATGCGATCGGCGGCGTTCGTGTCGTCCGCGACAGCGAGCGATTCGAAACGCTGACGGCCGACGCGTACGTGATGGCGCTCGGCAGCTACAGTCCATTCCTGCTCGGACCGGTCTCACGTGCCGTGCAACGTGTATCCGGCGAAGGGTTATTCCGCGACGATCGACATCGGCGCGCACCGCGGCGCGCCGACGGTGTCGCTGACCGATTTTGCGTGGAAGATCGTGCTGACGCGTCTCGGCAGCCGGTTGCGCGTCGCCGGTACGGCCGAGCTCAACGGCTGGAACACGGCGCTCAACCCGACGCGCTGCGAAGCGCTCACCGCGCGCACGTTCGAGCTCTTTCCCGACGCGGGCGAGCGCAACAGCGTGCGCTACTGGACGGGGTTGCGCCCTGCGACGCCGTCGAATGTCACCGCTGATCGGCAAGACCCGCTACCGCAACCTGTTCCTGAACACGGGCCACGGCACGCTCGGGTGGACGATGGCGTGCGGATCGGCGTCCGGGCTGGCGGACGTCGTCGCCGGCCGCAAGCCCGATGTGAATTTCCGGTTCATCGGCGCCTGACCCACAGCATCGCAGTGCACCGGTTCGCGATGGCGACGATCACGGCGGACCGTAACTGCCGGGCGGATAGCCCATGCCGGGCGGCGGCATCGGCATCGGATCATCCGCCGCTGCGCTCGCGGCGTCCTGGCATCCGGCCGGGACGGGCCCGACGCGCACCAGCGAGATGGTGCCGGAGTGGCCGGCCATGCTGCCGCCGGTGAAGTTGAAGTTGAGCTGCGCCGCCGCGCAGCTTGCAAACGTGACCGTCGCCGTTCCAACCGTCGCCGTGACCGGCGCCGGATTGGTGACCTGGTCGAACAGTCCTCCGGTGGTTTCCTCCAGGTCCGTCATGACCGTTCGACTGCCCGGGGTGTACGCCGCGAAGCCGGTAAACCAGCGCTGACCGGCCGCCCCCGCCGCCTGGCCGTTGGGCGCGTAGGTGTACCAGGTGAAGAACAACGCCGGCGATAGCGGATTCACCTCGAACAGGAACCCCTGCCCCGAGGTCGCCGGGGCGAACCAGTTGCCGGACAGGCCGAAGTCGCCGTTGGTCGTCGGTGGCGTCGTTCCCGTGGTGCAGGTGACATTCGGCGTGATCCGCGTCAGCGGGATCATTCCGCTGCGCCCGCTCCCGTCCGTGAACGTATAGGCAAACGTTCCGGTGTCGCACTGGGTGAACGCCAGCGTCCCCGACCCCACGACGGTCGAGCTGGTGACCGGAAGCGCATCGAAATTGCCACCGATGTTCTGGTAAATCGTCACCGGCACATTGGCTTGTCCCGACTGTCCGTTGCCGCTGAACGTGTACCAGCGCTCGCGGTCGGACCCGCCGACCGGTGCGGTGTCAAACGTGAACCAGGCACCCGAGACGAACGCCGTGCCGGGCGCGACCAGGTTCGGATAGAACTCGAGCTCGATCCCCTGGCCACTGGTCGCCGGCTCGAACCAGGACCCGGTGAGTCCCTGCTGATTCAGATCGGGCGCCGCCCCTCCTACGGGAGGCGGCATGTTCAGCGCCGCCGCTGCGCCCGCGAAATTGGCCGGTACCGCGGCCACGTCATGCCCGTTGCGGTCGATCGCCGTCACGCCGTCGGAGGGAAGGACGGGCAGCGCAATCCGGTCGGTGCCGCTCGCGTAGTCCAGCGTGCCGCCGCCCGTGGGAATGAATCCGTTGGGCACCGTGTAATCGGGGGTCACCAGGTTGAGCGCCGCAAAGCCGCTGGTGGCGATCAGCACCATCCGGCTCGCGGTGTTCGTCGACGGCAGGTCCGACTGAAACTGAAAACGCTGCACCGTTCCCGCGGCGCTGGTCGTCTGCAGGAAATTGCCGCGCCAGAAGCTCTCGAAATCGCTGCCGCTCGACTCGTGCATCACGACGTACTGGACGCTGCCATCGGCGTTCGAGTACACCTGGTCGATCCGCCACAGGTGAAACGCCGCATTTGCAGGTTGTGCAAGAACGGAAAAAAATACGACGGCGAAGGTCGAGACGATCGACCATCGGAACGCGCGCTTCATGATGCTTGCCCTCCGCGAATGCATGGGGCAAACAACGGGCCCTTCGCGGTTATTCCGCTACGCGGGCGCCGCGGGCAGCGCGATGTCGTAGGTCAGGCGCCAGCGACCGTCCGCGCCGCGCAGCCACAGGTGTGCGTAATACCCGTCGTTAGCGCTCGCCGAGGCGTCCAGTCTCGCGGTACCGGCCATACGATATCGCCATGTCGCCGGCAGCCGACACGCGCGCATCGATCGGCGTCCACGCGACGCGCGTGTCCCGCTGCGACACTTCGCGGGTCGCGGCATCGGATGCGAACGGTGCCGCGCCGTCGCGATGCAGCCGCGCGTCCGGCGCAAGCAGCCGCGCGTAGGCCGCGGGCGTAATGCCGCCCGGACTTCGTGCCGACAGATCCGCCTCGCGCTCGAGCAGCCGGCGTCGCTCGGCCCCTGCGTTCGCGCGGCCGTTGTAGTGCGGGCGCGGCGCTGCGCCGAGCTCGGCGAAATTCACGCTGCCGGGCGTTTCGATCCCCGCGTCGAGCACGACTTGCCACTTGCCCGATGCGTCACGCTGCCACGCCGAGAAAAAGACGCCATGCCGGACCTGCTCGGGATGCGCGGCGCTCGACAACGTGTACGGACCGGTCGTATAGCCGAAGTCGCGGCTTCGCGCGACACCCGCCTGCGCAGGTTTCCACTCGAGCCGCGACCGCTTCGGATCCGCGGGCGCAGGCCGTGCGCTCCAGACCTCTTGCAGACGCACGGGCGCCGGTTCGAAGATGATGCCGTCGTTGGCGAAATTGGCGAGGAACGCGTCGCGAATCCCGCGTTCCAGCGCCATGCGCGCGAACCCGAGCTCCGCGTCGATGAGCGAGCCGAGCGCGATCTCTTCGGCATCCGGCTCGTGCGCGTACGAAGTCTCCGGCGAACCGGCCGCGGCGACGAATGCGGCAATCACGAGGGACGTTTGAAAGCGGCGAGACAGGCTGAATGGCATGTCAGCCAGTATAATCACACACTTTTGCACGATGTTCATGCGTCCGTTCACGTTCTCCAGCGCGCTGTTCGCCGCAGCGACCGCGCTGTCGGTCCCTGCAGTTGCGCAGTCCGCCGCCGCAGCCGCGACGCAGGCGCCGATTGCGACGCCGTCATCCAACTCGCCGATCGTCCTGCAGGCGTCGGGCGGACCCGCAGCGCCTGCAATCACAGCCGCTTCGTGGGTGCTGATCGACACGCTGTCGGGCCAAACGCTCGGCGGGTCGAACGCGGACGAGCGTCGCGATCCCGCATCGCTGACCAAGCTGATGACCGCGTACGTCGTGTTCGAGGCATTGCGCGCGAAGACGATCGTGCCGTCGCAGATGGTGGCCGTGTCGCAGCACGCGTGGCGTGCCGAGGGCTCGCGGATGTTCATCGAGCCGCGGAAGGCCGTGAGCGTCGACGAGCTGATTCACGGCGTCATCGTCCAGTCGGGCAATGACGCGTCGATCGCGCTGGCCGAGCTGATTTCCGGCAGCGAGGGCGCGTTTGTCGAAAAGATGAACCGGGAAGCGGCGCGGCTCAAGCTCGCGTCGACGCATTTCACGAACGCGACCGGACTGTCGGATCCGCAGCATTATTCGACCGCGGCCGACATGGCGCGCCTGACCGCGGCGCTCATCCGCGATTACCCGGAGTTCTATCCGATCTATTCGCAAAAGGAATTCAGATACAACAGCATCACGCAATCGAATCGGAATCGGCTCCTCTGGACCGATCCCTACGTCGACGGCGTCAAGACAGGGCACACCGATGCCGCCGGCTGGTGTCTCGTCGCGTCGGCGAAGCGCGGCGAGCGGCGCCTCGTGTCGGTGCTGCTCGGCGCCGAGTCCGATTCGGGGCGCGCCGCCGAGAGTCAGAAATTGCTGAACTGGGGCTTCCAGTCGTTCGACACGGTCGCGTTGTATCAATCGGGCAAGCCGGTTACCGCATTGCGCGTCTGGAAGGGCGCGAAGCGCGACGTGAATGCCGGATTCCTCGCCGATCGCTACCTGACGCTGCCGAAAGGGAAGGCCGACAAGCTTGCGCTGACGCTGGAATCGAAGGAGCCGCTGGTGGCGCCCGTGCTGAACGGCCAGCCGGTCGGCGTCGTCAAGGTCGCGCTCGACGGGCAGCCGGTCGCCGAGTTTCCGATGATCGCGCTGGAAGAGGTTCCGCTCGCCAATCTGTGGGGGCGCGCGGTGGACACGGTGAAGCTCTGGTTCGATACGCCGCTGACAAGAGGTTGACCATGCCCGAGGCAACGCAGACGGTTTATCTGAACGGCGAATTTCTTCCGCTCGCCGATGCGAAGATTTCGGTTCTCGACCGGGGATTCATCTACGGCGACGGCGTCTACGAAGTCGTTCCGGTCTACGGGCGCACCCCGTTCCGGATGTCGCAGCATCTCAAGCGGCTGCAATACAGCCTGGACGGCATCCGGCTTGCGAACCCGCACCACGACAAGGCGTGGGAGGGACTGATCGCCGACCTGATCGCGCGCCAGCCGTTCGCCGACCAGGCGATCTACCTGCAGATCACCCGCGGCGTTGCGAAGCGCGATCATGCGTTTCCGCCGAGCGTCACGCCGACGGTGTTCATGATGAGCAACCCGCTCGTCGTGCCGACCCCGGAACAGGTGGAGCGCGGGGTCGCGGTCGTCACGGCACACGACAACCGATGGCTGCGCTGCGATCTGAAGACGACCTCGCTGCTCGGCAACGTGCTGATGCGACAGCTCGCGGTCGATCACGGCGCGATCGAGACGGTCATGTTTCGCGACGGACACCTGACCGAGGCGTCGGCGTCGAACGTGCTGATCGTCCGGGACGGCGTCGTGATCGCCCCGCCGAAGGACAATCTGATCCTGCCCGGCATCACCTACGATGCGACGCTCGAAATCGCGCGCGACGCCGGCGTGGCGCTCGACGTTCGCGCCGTCACGCACGCGGAAGCGATGGGCGCGCAGGAAATGTGGCTTTCGTCATCGACGAAGGAAGTGCTTGCGGTGACCACGGTCGACGCACGCCCGTTCGCAGGTGGCGTCCCCGGCCCGGTGTTCCGGCGGGTGTGGGCGGCGTTCCAGCAGCGCAAGCGCTAGTTGTCCAGCGGATTCGCGGTACCGAAGTGCCCGTGCTGAAACACGAGGCCCCTTCCGCGCGCGCGTTCGACGGTGACGACCTCGCCGATGAACACGACGTGGTCGCCCGCGCGATGCTGCGCATGGTGCCGGCATTCGAACCACGCGACGCAACCGTCGACGAGCGGCGCGTCCGACCACCCGAGCCTGAACGCGACGCCCGCGAACCGGTCCGTGTGCGGGCGGGAGAATCGGCGCGCGAGATCCGCCTGGCTCGCCGACAGCACGTTGACCGCGTAGCGCTCGGCGCCTTCGAACGCGGCAAGGCTTCCCGAGCGGCGGGACAGGCTCCAGAGGATCAGCGGCGGGTCGAGCGAGACCGAATTGAACGAATTCGCGGTGAATCCGACATAGCGACGCTCCGGCGCCCGGGCGCAGACGATGGTGACGCCGGTCGCGAACTGCGCCAGCGCGTCGCGCAGCTGCCGCTCGTCGAACGCCGGAGCGTTGCTGGCGGCGCTGCGGCCCTTGCCTGGCATGCCGGCAAATGTAACGCATGCCCCGCCGGGCGATCTTGCTAAACTTGCGGACTCCGCGGTCTTGCGCGCTCAAATATGCCGGCACCCCTGCAGAAGCTGATCGCCCATCGCTACGCCGGACGCGACCTTCCGGTCGCGCTCATCCTGCCCGACGGCGCGCGTGTCCCGCTATCCCCGGCGCCCGAGGTGGACGTCATCGCCCGCACGTTCGCCGGGCTCAAGGCGCTGGCGATGCCGGCGCTGGGCCGGCTGGCTCGCGCCTATGTGCACAACGACGTCGATTTCACCGGCAGCGCCCGACGGGTGCTGGCGATCGCGGAGCGGATGGTCGGCGATATCGCGCACGGCAGCGACAGCGCGCGGGGACGCGCGCTGGGGTTCGTCCACCGGCTGCGGGGCAACCAGTCGAACATCGCGCACCACTATGACGTTTCGAACGCGTTCTACGGGCTGTGGCTCGATGCGCGCATGGTGTATTCGTGCGCGTATTTTCATTCGCCCGACGACACGCTCGACGATGCCCAGGCGCAGAAGCTCGACCACATCTGCCGCAAGCTGCGGCTCGCGGAAGGCGAGCGTTTTCTCGACATCGGCTGCGGCTGGGGCGCGCTGATCCTCTGGGCTGCGGAGCATTACGGGGTGCAGGCGACCGGCATCACGCTGTCGCGCAACCAAACCGACCATGTGCGTGCGGAGATTGCCGCCCGCGGGCTCGGCAACCGCGTGCGCGTCGAGTTGATGGACTACGCCGAGCTGCCCGACGTCGAGGCGTTCGACAAGATCGCGAGCGTCGGCATGTTCGAGCATGTCGGCCCGCGCCACTACGACCGGTATTTCGGCAAGATCCGCCGGATCCTCGTGCCCGGCGGGTTCGTGCTGAACCACGGGATCACGCACAACGGGCTCGGACGCCAAAGCCTGGGCAGCGGGATCGGCGAGTTCGTCGAGGAGTACGTGTTTCCCGGCGGGGAGCTCGCGCATGTCTCGCGCGTCATCGAAGGGCTTGCGGCGCAAGGGCTGGAGGTCGTCGATGGCGAGACGCTGCGCGAGCATTACGCCCGGACGCTGTGGCACTGGGTCGACCGGCTCGAGGCGAACGCGGCGCTCGCCCGCGCGGAAGTCGGCGAGGAAAGGTTCCGCGTCTGGCGCATCTACATGGCCGGTTCGGCGCACGCCTTCGACCGGGGCTGGATGTCGCTATGGCAGTTGCTGGCCGGCAAGCCGCTCTCCGACGGCCGTCTGCCGCACCCGCTGACGCGCGAGTACATGTACGCGAAGCCCGGGGCAGACATTTGATTCGTGGAGGCTATGCGGAGACGGTGCCCGGCCCCGACCCGGATTTCGGCTTGCGTCAGCCGCGCCATGACCGCATATTGCAGGGATCGTCGCCGGGATCCTGTCCGCCCGGCCGGAGTCCGCCCATGAACATGACTGCCCCCGCCCCAATCGCCGCGCAGGTCAGCGCGCTGGAATTCCCGTGCACGTTCCCGATCAAGATCATGGGCCGGACGCAGGACGGCTTCGCGCAGACCGTCGTCGAAATCGTCCACCGGCACGCCCCGGATTTCGACGCGGCGACGCTCGAGATGCGCACGTCCAGCGCCGGCAATTACCTGTCGGTCACGGCCACCGTCAATGCGACGTCGCGCGAGCAGCTCGACGACCTGTACCGCGAGCTCGTCGCCCAGCCGATGGTGGCAATGGTGCTCTGAAGTCTGCACGGCGTGTCCGGCATCGAGTGCGTCACGAAAGAGCCCCCATCGCGGCAGGCTGATGTCGCTCACGGGGCGTCGCAGGGCTCGGCGGTTCGTCCGCTCGGGCGCACCGACTACGAAGCCACGTGGCACGCGATGCGGGCGTTCACCGACGCGCGCACGCCCGCGACGTCCGACGAAATCTGGCTGACCGAGCATCCGCCGATCTACACGCTCGGCCTCGCCGGCCGCCGGCAGCACCTGCTGCGCGAAAACGGCATCCCGGTCATCAAGGTCGATCGCGGCGGCCAGGTGACCTACCACGGTCCCGGACAGCTCGTCGCGTACCTGCTGTTCGATCTTCGCCGCGCGCGATTCGGCGTCCGCGCCATGGTGAGGCGCATCGAGACCGCGGTGATAACATGGCTCGCGGCTTCGTCGATAACGGCCTACGGCAAGCCCGCGGCACCCGGAATCTACGTGGTGCGCGACGGCGTCGAGGCGAAAATCGGATCGCTCGGTCTCAAAGTGCGCAACGGCTGCACGTACCACGGCGTCGCCGTAAATATCGATATGGACCTCGCGCCTTTCGCCGACATCGATCCCTGCGGATACCCGGGTCTCGCCGTCACGCAACTGGCGGATCTCGGTGTCGTGCGATCGGTCGAGCAGGCGGGCCGCGAGCTCGCGCCGATCCTCGGCCGGCACTTGGGGGTCGTGGGGGTCGTAACATGAGCGACGCCGGGCCGCCCCAAGTTGCGAATTGCGCCCCCTGCGGGGGCAGCGCAGCGGCCGAATTGGAAATGAGGCTGCAAGCGTGGGGGTCGTAACATGAGCGACGCCGGCATCAAGCACAAGGGCGGCGCCAAGACCGCGCGCGTTTTTGCCAGGTTCCCGATCAACGTCGTCGCCGGCGAGCGGCTGCGCAAGCCCGAGTGGATTCGCGTCCGCGCCCCTTCGTCGCCACGGTTCCACGAAATCAAGCAGATCCTGCGCGAGCACCGGTTGCATACCGTGTGCGAGGAAGCGTCGTGTCCGAACATCGGCGAATGCTTCAGCAAGGGGACGGCGACGTTCATGATCATGGGCGACATCTGCACGCGGCGCTGTCCGTTCTGCGACGTGGGGCACGGCCGCCCGTTGCCGCTCGACGGCGAGGAACCCGCAAACCTCGCGAAGACGATCGCCGCGCTGCGCCTGCGCTACGTCGTGATCACGAGCGTCGACCGCGACGATCTGCGCGACGGCGGGGCGCAGCATTTCGTCGATTGCATCCGCGCGGTGCGCGAACGATCGCCGCAAACGCAGATCGAGGTGCTCGTACCCGATTTCCGCGGGCGCCTCGAGCGGGCACTCGACATCCTGGCGACCGCGCCCCCCGACGTGATGAACCACAATCTCGAGACGGTGCCGCGCCTCTACCGGCTGGCGCGGCCGGGCTCGGATTACGCGCATTCGCTCAGGCTGCTGCAGGAATTCAAGCAGCGCTTCCCGGCGCTGCCGACGAAGTCCGGGCTGATGGTGGGTCTCGGCGAAGCCGATGACGAAATCCGGTCGACGATGCGCGACATGCGGGCGCACGACATCGACATGCTGACGGTCGGCCAATATCTGCAGCCGTCGCCGCAGCACCTGCCGGTGCTGCGTTACGTGCATCCCGATACGTTCGCGCAGCTCGAGCACGCCGCATACGCGATGGGGTTCCGGCATGCGGCCGTCGGCGCGCTGGTGCGCTCGTCGTACCACGCCGACCGCCAGGCCGAAGACCTTCTCGCGCCGGCGGTGTCCTGACGGCGGTTTCCGGTCAGGCTGGCCGCATGCGGCGCTCGACGCGGCGCCGCAACGGCCGGACCGGTCAATCGTTCAGTACGAAAGTCACTTTCAACGAGAGTTTGTAGCCGGTGATTTTCCCGCCGTCGATGTCGATCGAGCGGTCCTTGATCCAGACGCTCTTCACGTTCTTCAGCGTCTTGTTGGCGCGGGCAACGCCCTGGTTCAATGCATCGTCGAAGCTTTTCGGACTCATCGCGATGATCTCGGATACGCGTGCAACGGACATGGCAGATCTCCTTGTTGTTGGCGCCGGAAATTCTTCGCGGCGATTGCAGTGTGCGCGCACCGGCGGGACGTGACAATGCGCCGTCGGCGCGCGCGCTATGATCTCGGTTTCGCCGAGGGAGGCATGATCGTGCAGCGCTTGCGATCCGGTTTCGTGTCGAAGGTGTTCATCGCGGCGGCGCCGTTCATGGCTGCGCTTCCGTTTTCGGTCGCGGCGCACGCCGAAACCTCCGTCGTCCGCATTTCGTACGGCTTCGGCATTCTGTATCTGCCGCTGATGGTGATGGATCGCGAGCGCCTGCTCGAAAAGCATGCCAATGCCCTGGGCGTGCCGGATCTCAAGGTCGAATGGAAGACACTCGATGGCGGCAACACGATCAACGACGCGATAATTTCGGGCGCGCTCGACATCGCCGGCATCGGCGTCCCCGGCTTCCTGACGCTGTGGTCGAAGACGAAGGACAACCCGCGGATCGAGGTGCGCGGCCTCACCGGCATGAGCACTTCGTCGATGTACCTGATGACGCGCAATCCCGCCGTGAAGCGGCTTTCGGACTTCACCGACCAGGACCGCATCGCGGTCCCCGGAATCAAGACGTCGCTGCCGGCCGTGCTGCTCCACATGGCGGCCGCGAAGGAATTCGGCGACGCGAATTACGCGAAGCTCGATCCGTTCACCGTAGGCCTGTCGCATCCCGACGCGCTCGGCGTCATGCTGTCCGGCAAGGGAGCGATCGATTCGCACATGGCGTCGCCGCCGTTCTCGTACATCGAGGCGGCGTCGCCGGACCTCCACGTCGTCTTCAACTCGGTCGACCTTCTCGGGAACATCACGCTCGACATGACAGTCTCGACGCGGCGCTTCGTCGAGGCCAATCCGAAGCTCGCGGCCGCGTTCGTCGCCGCGATGCAGGAGGCATGCGCGATGATCGCCGCGGACAAGGGAAAGGCGGCGGGGATCTACACCGAAGTTCGCAGGGCCCCGCTGGACGAAACGCTGAAGATCCTGGAGGACCCGAACTCGAAATTCAGCGCGGTGCCGGACGGTACGATGCGCTACGCCGAATTCATGTCGCGCATCGGCACGATCAAGGCAAAGCCCGCGTCGTGGAAGGAGCTGTTCTTTCCACCGATCCAGTCGGCGGCCGGCAGCTAGCACGCCCGTTGGGCCCGGCGGGGCGGCGTCATGGGCTGCCCGGCAGCGTCGCGCCGTTTGGCCAGATGAGCCAGATGCGTCCCGGCTGCCGCATGCGGCCCGCGTGCTGACCTGCCTCGTCACCGAAGCCCCAGAAGAAATCGGCACGCATGGGCCCGCGAATCGCTCCGCCGGTGTCCTGCGCCATCATCAGCCGCTGCAGCGGCGCGTCCGACAGCGGCTCGGTTGTCGCGAGGAACACGGGCGCACCGAGCGGAATCGCGCGCGGATCGACGGCGACCGTGCGTTCGGCCAGCAGCGGAACCCCCATGCTGCCGATCGGACCGTCGATGCGGGCTTCCAGGGATCCGGGTGGCGCCGGCGGCACTTCGCGGAAAAAAACATAGCTCGGGTTTTCGTCGAGGAGTGCGGGCAACTCGCCAGGATGCCGGCGTCCCCATTCGCGAATTCCCTGCATCGACGCGTCGGCGAGCGTCAACTCTCCGCGGTCGATCAGCACGCGCGCAACGGAGCGAAACGGCTGGCCGTTCTGATCGGCGTATCCGACGCGCAGGATGCCGCCTTCGGCGAGCTGTACGCGACCCGAGCCCTGAATCTGCAGGAAGAACGCGTCGACGGGATCGCTGACGTAGACGAGCGCCTTGTCCGCGGCCTCGCCGCGCCCGGCGTCGATGTCCGCGCGCGGCCAATACGGGACCACGCGCCGGCCATCGAGCCTGCCGCGTACCCGCTGGCCCTTCAGTTCAGGATAAAGATCCGCCAGTTCGACGGTCAGCAGATCGTCCGGGGGTGCGTACAGCGGCACCGGATACGCGGAACTGGCGATGCGCGATCCGGAGAGCAGCGGCTCGTAATATCCGGTAACGAGTCCGCTGTCGCTTCCATCGTCGCCCGATACGCGATACGGCGTAAAATTCGATTCGAAATAGCGACGGACCGCGGCGGGATCGCGTTCATCGACCGCCTGCGCCGCTTCGCAGGGTCCCTGCCACAGCGCCTGCGTGCGCGGCCGCGCGACGAGCGCTTTGCAGCCGACGGCGAATGCGGGCCACGCCGCTTCCGGATGATCTTCGTTCCAGCCGGGCATTTCGCGCCACGTCGCAGCGGCAAACACTGCGCGCGCCGGAGCGGGCGGTACGATCGTGGGCGTCGGCGGTGCGATCTGGCAGGCGGCGAGCGCGATCGCCGCGGCGGTCATCGCGATACGCGTCAGCACGCGCGCACCGTGCGAGCGAAGGAGGCGTTGCAATGGGCTGGATACTGTTCGAGTCGCTGATCGCATTGCTGATTCTCCTCGCGATCGTCGGCTGGACGATGGCACCGCTGCGCAAGCGCCGCGGACACAAGCCGGAAGCGAAGGACTGATCAGCCTCAGTGCAGCGTGCGCGGAATCGACAGCGTAAACGGCGGAATCGGGACTTCGAACGCGAGTCCGTCCTCGGCCACCATCCGGTACGACCCGCGCATCGTGCCGACGGGCGTCGGGATGCTGGCGCCGCTCGTGTATTCGAAGCTTTCTCCGGGCTTCAGTACCGGTTGCTTGCCGACGACGCCCTGCCCCTTGACTTCCTGGACACGGTGCTCGGCGTCGGTGATGATCCAGTGACGGCTGATCAGTTGCGCGGCCACGCTGCCGGTGTTCGTGACCGTAATCGTATAGGCGAACACGAAATGGTTCTTGGCGGGATCCGACTGGTCCGCGAGAAACGCGACCTTCGGGCACACGGTCATCTCGTAACGTTTGATCTCCGCCATGGCACTCCGTACATAACGCAATCTTTTCTGCGATTATAGTCCCCGATGACTCGCACCTACCGCATCGCACCCTCGCTGCTGTCGGCGGATTTCGCCCGCCTCGGCGACGAAGTGCGCGACGTGATCGACGCCGGCGCCAACATGCTGCATGTCGACGCGATGGACAACCACTATGTCCCCAACCTGACCGTCGGGCCGCTCGTCTGTGCGGCGATCAAGCCGCACGCGACGGTGCCGATCGACGTGCATCTGATGGTCAAGCCCGTCGACCGGATAGTTCCCGATTTCGCGGCTGCGGGCGCGTCGTTCATCAGTTTCCATCCGGAAGCCTCCGAGCATGTCGACCGTACGATCGGGCTCATCCACGAATGCGGTTGCAAGGCGGGCCTCGTGTTCAATCCGGCGACGCCGCTCGACTGGCTGATGCATACGCTCGACAAGCTCGACCTCGTCCTGATCATGTCGGTGAATCCGGGGTTCGGCGGCCAGGCCTTCATCGCGCACGCGCTCGAAAAGCTGAAAGCGGCTCGCAAGCTCGTCGACGCCGCGATCGCGCGCACGGGCCGGGAGATCCTGCTCGAAGTCGACGGCGGCGTGAAGATCGACAACATTGCGCGCGATCGCCGCCGCCGGCGCCGACACGTTCGTCGCCGGCAGCGCGATCTTCGGCGCGCACGACTACCGGACGACGATCGCCGCCATGCGCGCGGCGCTTCCACGCGCGGACGAAACCGCATGATGACCGAAGCCGAGTTCCGCACGCTGGTCGCGCAGGGCTACAACCGCATTCCGATGGTCCTCGAGTCGTTTGCCGATCTCGACACTCCGCTCTCGCTGTATCTGAAGCTCGCGCAGCAGCGGTACACATTCCTGCTGGAATCCGTCGTCGGCGGCGAGCGCTTCGGCCGGTATTCGTTCATCGGATTGCCGGCGAAGGTCCGGCTGCGCGTGACGGGAGACCACGTCGAAGTCGAGGACCAGCGCGGCATCATCGAGCGCCACGATGGCGATCCGCTCGCGTTCCTGCGCCAGTTTCTGGCGCGGTTCCGCGCTGCGCCGCAGCGTGGATTGCCGCGCTTTTGCGGCGGGCTCGCCGGCTACTTCGGGTATGACACGGTCCGCCAGATCGAGCGCAAGCTCGCGGCAAGAAAACCCGGCGCGCCCGGCGCGCTCGGCAATTTGCCCGACATGCTGTTGCTGCTGACCGATGAGCTCGCGGTCATCGACAACCTCAGCGGCAAGATCTACCTGATCGTCTATGCGGATCCCGGCGAGCCCAACGCGTACGCGGAAGCGCAGGATCGGCTGCAGCAGTTGCGCCGCAAGCTGCGCACGCCAGCCGAAATTCCCTTCCAGACGGCGACGACCGTCACGCGCGCCGAAAGCGAAACAGGCCCGGATGCGTTCCAGGCCGCGGTCCGGCGGGCGAAGGATTACATCGCCGCGGGCGACGTCATGCAGGTCGTGCTGTCGCAGCGGATGCATCTGGAGTTCGCCGCGTCGCCGCTATCGCTCTATCGGGCGCTGCGCTCGCTCAATCCGTCGCCGTACATGTTCTACTACGACTTCGGCGACTTCCATGTCGTCGGCGCCTCACCGGAAATCCTGGTGCGCAAGGAGGGTTCGACGGTGACGCTGCGTCCGATCGCGGGCACGCGGCCGCGCGGTGCGACCCGCGACGCCGACGAGCAGCTCGCGCAGGAGCTCGCGAGCGATCCCAAGGAGGTCGCCGAGCACGTGATGCTGCTCGACCTCGGACGCAACGATGTCGGGCACGTCGCATCGACCGGCAGCGTGCGCGTCACCGAGCAGATGGCGATCGAACGCTATTCGCACGTGATGCACATCGTGTCGAACGTCGAAGGCAATCTGCCGCCGGGGACGACGAGCTTCGACGTTCTGGCCGCGAGCTTTCCCGCGGGAACGGTGAGTGGCGCACCGAAAGTGCGTGCGATGGAAATCATCGACGAGCTGGAACCATCGGCGCGCGGCGTTTACGCCGGCGCCGTCGGCTACATCAGCTTCCAGGACGACATGGACCTCGCGATCGCGATTCGCACGGCGGTCATCTGCGAAGGCATGCTGTATGTGCAGGTGGGCGCCGGGATCGTCCACGACTCGGTTCCGGAAACGGAATGGCAGGAGACGTTGAACAAGGCGCGGGCGGTGTTGCGCGCCGCCGAGCTCGTCCAGCTTGGGCTCGACGCCGAAGGGTAAGCGCCGCAAAGTCCGCCTCGAGGACGTCCGCAAGCCCAGGGGAATCATGCAAGCGCGCGAAAGCGCGCATAATCATCCTCCGCCCGCAGGTTTTACCTGTCCCGGTAATTCCTGCCGCGGGCCGGTGGCAGCGCGATGCTGTCGCGTCGTTGATTTGGCGGGACATTTCCGGATCCCCGGAACTGGCACGCGCGCTGCTCGTTCAAACGAGTCATCCGGTATGCAGGCAACCCATGGACAAAATTCAAATACGTGCGGCTGCGCGCGCCTTCATGCGCTCGTCGCAACCCGCATTTCCACCGCCGGGCCAGGAATTGCCACTGCCGCGCACGTCGCGCGAACGCACGCCGCCTCCGCTTGACAAGGCGCGCGCACGCGACGCATGTGCGCCGATGGGGACGCTGCAATCGATCGTCGTCACCGTCGACGCGCACAAGCGGCGGCGCACGTGGTATGTCGTCGATCCCGATCGCGCGATGTCTCCCCAATACGCCGCGCTGGGTCTCGATCTGACACCCGGCTGCAAGGTGCTCGTCGACGCCGAAGCGATGCGGCCTGTCGCGCTGGTCGATTTCGATGCCGCGGTGAGCGCGCGCGGAGCGGACCCGCTGCCGCATGGGTTCAATCCGTATTTCGACTTGCCTGCCGGCTAGCACGTTCGTGCAAGCGACCTGCGATGCGCCACGAATCGATCGAAATCTCCGGTAGCCGGATCCGTATCGGGTATACGCTCGATCTCGACTACGAAATATTCGGCCCCGCCGAATTCGTTTCAACATTCACGCTGCGCGCTCGGCTCAGCAGCGCGTGATGACGGAAGCTGTCGTCCTCGCTCCCCCGCTTGCCTCGCGAATCGAGGACGAGCCCTCGTCCGGGAACCGGCTGCTGCGCCTGTCCGCCGCTCCCGGACGCCTGCTCGTCCGTTACGCGGCAACCGTCGATGTCGCGCACTACATGGCGGAGCCGCGGCACGTCGTCAGCGGACCGATCAACGATCTTCCCGCGGAAACGCTGCCGTTCCTGCGGCCGAGCCGCTACTGCCAGGCCGATCGGCTGCAGCAGCTCGCATGGCGCGAATTCGGTCACCTCGCGCCCGGCTATGCGCAGGCCGACGCCGTGTGCAAGTGGGTGCGCTCGCACGTCGAGTTTCGCGTGGGAACCTCGGACATCAAGACGTCGGCGCTCGACACGCTGGAGCACGGCGTGGGCGTGTGCCGCGATTTTGCGCATGTGACCATTTCGCTATTGCGCGGACTCAACTACCCTGCGCGGTTCGTGACCGGCGTCGACTACGGCGCCGACGAAGCGCTGGGTCCGCCGGACTTCCACGCGTACGTGGAGGCGTACATCGGCGACCGGTGGTGGCTGTTCGATCCGACCGGCATTTCGCTGTTGACGGGCCTCATTCGCATCGGCACCGGGCGCGATGCCGCCGACGTTTCGTTCGCGACGATGTTCGGCGACGTGCGCGGTTCCGCGCCTCGCGTTGCTTTCGCCGCAGCCGACGATCCTTCCGCCGGCGTCACCCGCCCGCAGCCGACGACGCTCGCCGTTTCGACGGCCGATCACTAGAACCGTCGCGCCACGGTCACTGTACCGTTCGCCACAGTCGCGGGCTCGCGACGATTCTCGAGGCACTTCTCCGCGGCGTGCGGCCACGTAGGACACGCGGCGACAACGCGCTCGCTCCGCCGCCGACTTCACGAACAGCGCTTCACCGACTGCGGCTCCCGGAACCGCACGACACAATGCTTCCACATTGGCGCCGGTACGCCCGGCCGAAAGTTTTCCGCCACGCCGCCGATTCAGCGAGGCAGCGGCGGGTGAGGAGATTCCATGCGCAAGCAGCAGAAGCAGCAAGGCGACAGCCG
>CAVRAF010000007.1:0-33908 GCA_963718905.1 uncultured Pseudomonadota bacterium | reverse complement strand
TGACGCCGCGCCTCCAGCCACTTTGCCGGGCCCACGACCAGCGCGATGCCCGCGATCGGTGCCGCCCAGTCGAGCCACGCGGCGTGCACGCGGATCCAGTCGATCACGGCCGAGTCATCGACGATCAGTTCGCCCGCGACGAATCCCAGCAATCCGCCGCCGGCCACGATGAGAATCGGAAAGCGCTCGATCAGCCGCATGATCAACTGCGCCCCGCCGATGACCAGCGGAACGCTCACGACCAGGCCGAAGATCAGCAGCAGCAGGCTGCCCCTGGCGGCCGCCGCGACGCCGAGGACGTTGTCGATGCTCATCACGAGGTCCGCAATGATGACGGTTCGCACCGCCGCCAGCAGGCGGTCGCTCGCCTGCACGTCCGCACCGCCCTCGCCGTCTTCCTCGGCGATGAGCTTGATGCCGATCCACAGCAGCAGGATGCCGCCGATGATCTTGAGCCACGAGAGCTTCAGCAGGCTGACTGCGAAGAACGTCAGCACGATCCGCAGGACGATGGCGCCGATCGCGCCCCAGAACACGCCCCAGCGCCGCTGCTGCGGCGGCAGATTGCGGCAGGCGAGCGCGATCACCACCGCGTTGTCGCCCGACAACAGGATGTTGATGACGACGATCTCGAGGGCCGCGAGCCAGAACTGCGGCGTACCGATGTCCATGCCTTAAGTGACGCTCCGTGGGCCGCTCGAACGAGCGGCGCCGTTTCAGCGAATCGCGATTACAGAACCGACTTCAGCAGCGTTCCCATTTCCGCGGGATTGCGCGTCACCTTGATGCCGGAGGCTTCCATCACGGCGAGCTTTTCCTGCGCGGTGCCCTTGCCGCCGGAAACGATTGCGCCGGCGTGGCCCATGCGCTTGCCGGGGGGCGCGGTGACGCCGGCGATGAATCCGACGATCGGCTTTTTCATGTGGCCCTTGGCCCATTCGGCGGCGGTCTCTTCGTCCGATCCGCCGATTTCGCCGATCATCACCACCGCGTCGGTGCCGGGATCGTCGTTGAAGAGCTTGAGGATGTCGATGTGCTTCAGACCGTTGACGGGATCGCCGCCGATTCCGACTGCCGTCGATTGGCCGAGACCCAATTCGGTCAACTGGCCGACCGCTTCGTAGGTCAGCGTGCCGGAGCGCGACACGACGCCGATGCGACCCTTGCGGTGGATGTGGCCCGGCATGATGCCGATCTTGATTTCGTCGGGCGTGATGGCGCCGGGGCAATTGGGACCGAGCAGCAATGTCTTCTTGCCCTGCATCCGGTAGCGCGTGCGGATCATGTCGCGCACCGGGATGCCTTCGGTGATGCAGATGACGAGGTCGAGCCCGGCGTCGACCGCCTCATCGATCGCCGCCGCCGCGAAGGGCGGCGGAACGTAGATCACCGACACCGTTGCGCCGGTGGCGGCCTTCGCTTCGCGCACCGTCGCGTAGATCGGAATGCCCTCGAAGTCTTCGCCGGCCTTCTTGGGATTCACGCCGGCGACGTAGCAGTTGCGCCCGTTGGCGTAGTCGCGGCAGATCCGCGTGTGGAACTGGCCGGTCTTGCCGGTGATGCCCTGCGTGATGACCTTGGTGTTCCTGTCGACGAGGATGCTCATGGCTTGTCTCGCGTCATTCGATTTCGCGGCCGACCGGTGGTCCAAAGTCGATCGGCTCGTGCAGATTGTCGGGACGAATTTTCTCCACCAAATCGCCGAGCTCAAACGTCCTTTGCGGACGGGGCTCGAGGGGATGGCTCGATCGGCGTCTACGCTTCGGGGACGTCGAGGTCTTTGCAGATCTTGCGCGCGAGATAGTCATTGATATCGCGGTGCCGTGGAATGGTGGATGATTTGCGCGTGATGCGATTTACATATACCGAGTGCCGACCACCTTCGCGCAGCAGAGCGCATCCGTTGCGTTCCAGATGGCGAATCAGATCAAGCCGCTTCATTCCACCGATATAACAAGCGGCTCGCGAATGACGTCTTGTCCCTTGATTGATTCCTCTGAAAGTGTTCGATTCGCGTCGAGCACCAACTCGACCGCCTCCGTAAGGTTGATCCTCACTTCCTCAAGGCTTGCACCCTGACTATTCGCACCGGGCAACTCTTCGACGAACCCAATGTAGCCCTCGGGAACTTTCCTGAAAACAGCCGTGAATTGCATGATCACCTCGAAGTTCGTTGCGCGCGGGAAGAATAGTCAGACATCATCGGCTAGCCTACCGAGCACCGCTTGCCGCGGCAACGACCTTCTCCGCCGCTTCCGCCATGTTGTTGGCGGTGATGATGGGCAATCCGGATTGCGCGAGCAACTGCTTGCCTTCCTGCTCGTTCGTGCCCTTCATCCGCACGACCAGCGGCACCTTGAGCGAGACGGCCTTGGACGCGGCGATCACGCCTTGCGCAATGACGTCGCAGCGCATGATGCCGCCGAAGATATTGACGAGGATCGCTTTCAGGCCAGGATTGCGCAGCATGATCTTGAACGCCTCGGTCACCTTCTCCGCCGAG
Source organism: uncultured Pseudomonadota bacterium (assembly GCA_963718905.1). GTDB lineage: Bacteria > Pseudomonadota > Gammaproteobacteria > Burkholderiales > Casimicrobiaceae > VBCG01. Next base: position 31,405 of record CAVRAF010000007.1, on the reverse strand, counting down.
GCGCCGCCGCCCACATCGAGAAAGTTGGCGGGGCTGCCGCCGTAGAGCTTGATCACGTCCATCGTCGCCATGGCGAGGCCGGCGCCATTGACGAGGCACCCGATGTCGCCGTCGAGCGAGATGTACGACAGATCGAACTTCGACGCTTCGATTTCGGCGGGATCCTCTTCGTCGAGATCGCGCAGCGCGACGATCTCGGGATGGCGAAAGAGCGCGTTCGCATCGAAGTTGAGCTTGGCGTCGAGCGCGATGATCTTCTGGTCGCCGGTAACGATCAGCGGATTGATTTCGACGAGCGACGCATCGGTGTCCTCGAACAGCCGGTACATCGCCTGGAACAGCGCCTGCGCCTGCGTGATGGCCGGCGTCGGGAATGCCGATTTTGCGCGCGATGTCGCCGGCCTGCGCATCGGTGAGACCCGTGCCGGGGTCGATCGACACCTTGTGGATGCGTTCCGGCGTCTTCGCGGCGACTTCCTCGATGTCCATGCCGCCGTCGGCGCTCGCCATCAGCACGACGCGCTGCGTCGCGCGATCGACGACCATCGCCGCGTAAAGCTCCTTCTTGATGTCGGCGCCGTCCTCGATCAACAGCCGGTGCACCGGTTGGCCCTGCGGTCCGGTCTGATGCGTGACGAGTTGCATGCCGAGCATCTGGCCCGCCAATGTCTTCACGTCATCGACCGAGCGCGCGAGCTTGACGCCTCCGCCCTTGCCGCGCCCGCCGGCGTGAATCTGCGCCTTGACCACCCACACCGGTCCGCCCAGTTTCTCCGCGGCCTTGACCGCGTCATCGGCCGAAAATGCCGCAATGCCGCGCGGCACGGGTATGCCGAATTGACGGAACAGCTCCTTGCCCTGGTATTCGTGGATCTTCACGTCGTCTCCCGCGCAGTCATGCAGCGCCGCGATACCAGCGCGGATAGTAACGTCGGACGGTCTCCGTGGTCGTCTCGAGCGCGTGGCAGCGATCGAGCTGGAATGGCTTGTCGGCGCCGTCGTCCTCGCGCTTCAACCCGGCAAACGTCTGCACCGCCGCCGTCGGCAGGTAGCCCAGCATTTCGGTCAGGTGCGTGCAGCCGCGCACGTGGCCCATCGTGTCGTGGAGGCGCTTGCGAAATCCCTTCAGCAGATTGGCGCCGATGAGCGCCCGATAGTGCGGGCCGATCTGGTCGCAGCCGCCGGGATACGGGACACGATCGCTTTGCGCCTCGATGTCGTGGATCGCGTAACTGCGATCGATCGTGACGCGCACCCACATGTCGTGGATGGGCTCGCCCGCCGGACGCACGCCGGACAGCAGCACCGTGTCGCGGTCCTTGCTGTCGATCAAATGGCCTTCGAGGTCGAAGAGGCCGTCGTCGCGCTGCCAGCCTTCGTAAACGACCTGCCGTGCATGAAGGCGCTGGCGGGGCGTCGCGGGCTCGGACAAGGGCATCGAAGGTCGGGCGCGGATCGCGCGAAAGCGTTGGCGGGCGCGCAGCCGCGGCTACAATGCTGCGCAAACGCTTCATCTTACGCGATACGGCATTTTCGCCGCAACTTTGGAGACGTTCCGGAGCTCTCGCATGCGCTGCATCCTTGCGCTCGATCAGGGCACGACCAGCTCGCGGGCGATCGTTTTCGACGCGTCCGGCGCGATCCTGGGATCGGCGCAGCAGGAGTTCCGCCAGATCTTTCCGCAACCCGGATGGGTCGAGCACGACGCGACCGAAATCTGGGCGACGCAGTGCGGGCGTCATGCACGAGGCGCTGGCCAAGGCGGGCATGACGGCGCGCGATGTCGCCGCCATCGGCATTACCAATCAGCGCGAGACGACGGTCGTCTGGGACCGCGCGAGCGGGCAAGCCGATCGCCAACGCCATCGTCTGGCAGGACCGCCGCACCGCGGCGATCTGCGACCAGCTTGCGCGCCGACGGCAACAGCCGCATTCATCGCGGACAAGACCGGGCTGGTGATCGACGCCTATTTCTCGGGCACCAAGCTCAAATGGCTCCTCGATCACGTGCCCGGCGCGCGTGCGCGCGCGGCGCGCGGCGAGCTGGCCTTCGGGACGATCGATGCCTGGCTCGTCTGGCAGCTGACCGGCGGCGCACGCACGTCACCGACGCGTCGAACGCGAGCCGCACGATGCTGTTCAACATCCACCGCGGCGAATGGGACGACGAGCTGCTCGCGCTGTTCGACATTCCGCGCAGCCATCCTGCCCGACGTCGTCCGCCATCGTCGGGCGTGTGCGCCGGCAAACGATGCTCGACGGCGTTCGCGTGCCGATTGCCGGCATCGCCGGCGATCAGCAGGCGGCGCTGTTCGGCCAGGCGTGCACCCACCCCGGGACTGGCGAAGAACACCTATGGCACCGGGCTGCTTCCTGCTGATGAACACCGGGACGAAGCGCCGTCGCATCGCGCAACAACCTGCTGACACACGGTCGCCTGGACACGCGAGGCAACGCGCTCGAATACGCGCTGGAAGGCAGCGTGTTCATCGGCGGCGCGGTCGTGCAATGGCTGCGCGACGGTCTGCAGATCATCCGCACGGCGGCGGACGTCGAAGCGCTGGCCGCGAGCGTGCCCGACAACGGCGGCGTCTATTTCGTCCCGGCGTTCGCCGGACTGGGCGCGCCGCACTGGGACGCGTATGCGCGCGGCATCGATGTTCGGACTGACGCGCGGCACGACACCGGCGCGCATATCGCGCGCGCCGCGCTTGAATCGCATCGCCTTCCAGAGCGCCGACGTGCTGGACGCGATGCAGAAGGATGCGGGCATCACGCTCAAGGAACTGCGCGTCGACGGCGGCGCGACGGCGAACGATCTGCTGATGCAATTCCAGGCCGACATCCTCGGCGTGCCGGTCGTGCGCCCGCAGGTGCTGGAGACGACGGCGCTGGGTGCCGCCTACCTGGCGGGTCTCGCCGTCGGCTACTGGAAGAGCGATTCCGACATCGCGGCCAACTGGCGTGTCGACCGGCGCTTCGAGCCCGCGATGTCGCGCGAGCGGGTCGCCGCGTTGCGGAGTGGATGGGAGAAGGCCGTGGAGCGGGCGAAAAACTGCGGATGAGCCACGCTCTTACGAAGAGCCGCTCGGAGCCCGTCAGGACACGAATGGACCGAACCTGCTCTCGACTCGAAGCGACATCTGCCGGAGGCTGACCGGCTGATCGCTGCCGGTCATCCGCTGGAGGATGGCGGCGACTTGGAAGCCGCGCTCGCCCGCTATCGCGACGGCCGTCGCGGTTGCGCCCGGCTATCGCGCGCGCGCACATGAACATCGGCAACGCGCTCGGCGGCTCGAGCGCTGGGACGAGGCCATCTGGAGCGCAGCGAATAGCGGTCGATTGCGCGCCCGCCTACGCACCGGCCCGATTTCAATCTGGCGCCTTTCTGGTCAACCGCGGCGACTCGCGATGGTGCCGAGCAGGAATTGCTGGAGGCATCTGCGGCTGCAACCCGCGATGAACGAAGCGCCGCATCTCCTCGCGGACGTCTACGAAGCTGCAGGAGCGCTATCGACGATGCCGAGGAGCAATTCAAGCGCGGCGCTGGACATTTCGCCCGAATACGCCGGCCGACGCTGCTTCAACTTCGGCATGTTCTGCCTGCGGCAGGGGCGGCTGACGGATGCCCTGACCTGGCTGCAACGCGCGCAAGGCCGCCGATCCCGCACTGCGGGTGTCGACAGCCAGCATCCTGTTCGCGACGAATTTTCGCGCCGATCTAACGCCGGTCGAGATCGCGCAGCGAACATCCGCGCACCGGCGACCTCTTCGACTCGTGCCGCCGGAGGGCATTTTCGGTCTGGCGAAATGTCCTGATCGCCGAACGCCGCCTTCGCATCGGCTATGTTTCCGGGCGACTTCGGCCCGCACCCGGTCGCGTTTTTCATGCAGGCCGTTACTCCAGCAGCACGACAGGCGGCAATTCGAGTGTCTCTGGCTATTCGAATTCCAGCGACAGCGGCTCGATCGCGGATTCGCTGCGGGAGCGCTGCGATCACTGGCGCGACATCGCAAACTCGGCGATGCCGCGGTGATCCGACCAGATTCAGGTGATCGGATCGATATCCTGGTCGATCTTTCAGGACATACGGCGCGGGACGGCTTTCGGTCTTCGCCCGCCATCCGGCGCCGGTGCAGGTGACCTGGCTCGGATACCTGAACACGAGCGGTCTGGCCGCGATGGATTACCGGATAACCGACGCCCATACCGATCCGGAGGGCGCGACGGAGCACTTGCATACCGAGCAACTGATTCGCATGCCGCACAGCCAGTGGTGCTATTCGCCTGGACATGATCGATCTCGTTATGCAGTCCGCATCGAAGATCGTCAGGACGCGATCGTCTTTGGATCATTCAATCAATGCGTCAAGATCACCGACGGATGTCTCGCGCTGTGGTCCCGCATGCTTGCGAAAGTGCCGGGCACGAGCTCCTCGTGTTCGATGTCCTGCAACAGGAGATCGCCGGGACGCGCTTCTCGCGCGGATGAAGGCGCTGGCATCGATGCCGCCAGGGTGACGATGCGCGGCCGGGAAACGATACGCGACTATTTCAACGCGATCGGCAATGTCGATGTCGCTCTCGACACGTTTCCGTACAACGGCGCGACGACAACGTTGGACGCGCTGTGGATGGGTGTTCCGGTCGTCGGGCTGAGCGGAGACCGCGGAATTTCGCGCAGCAGCTACAGCATCCTGCGGACGCTGGGCGCCGCCGATCTGATCGCGAAACGGAAGAGCTACGTCGGAATCAACATGCGGCTTGCGGGCGATCGGGAATGGCGGAACGTGCTTGCGGAAGACGCTTCGGCCTCGCCTTGCGGCCTCGCCGCTGATGGACGCCGCGGCTTTACGCGCGACCTGGAATCACGTTTCCGCGAAATGTGGCGCCGTGGTGCCATCGCAATCGGCGTCAGCGCTTGAGCACGATTCCCTGGCCGGTCGGCAGCGGAAACACCCTGTACCGCCTCGCCTCGAACCAGGATCCTCGGCGAGCTTCTGATCCCGATAGATACCGGACCACTCGTAATCGTCGAGAATGACGATGCCGCCCGGGACGACGCGGTCGAACAACGCGTCGAGCGCCGCGATTTCGGCCGGTGCCTCGTTGAGTCGATGTGCAGGTATGCGATCGATCTTGGTGACTGGTCTTTGAATACTTCCGGGATCCGGCCCTTCACGACTTTACCTGCGGGTAATCGTCGAATTTTCGCCTCACCCTTTCGAACAAGTCGGTGCCGTGATCGGGCATGGCAGGATGCGAGCATTCCTTCCTCGTGCATCGAACAGGTCATAAAGCCAGAATTCCCGCGGAAACGCGCGCCCTCCGAGGTAATCGACGATCGTCTTGACACCGACCCCCGTGTACGCGCCGCATTCGACGAAATCACCGTCGAGCTGAATGCAATGATAGGCAGCGCAGGCCAGGATGTACCGCCGCCAGATGATCGCTTTGTCGGATTCGCTTTCGGCGTTCGTGTCCCAGGCCTTGACGAATGCCGGGTCGTCGAGCATCGAATTGTTGCGGGCCCAGGTGAAGAAATTGTCGGCGAAGTGGAAGCCCGGGGCGACCAGCTTCGAGGCCACTTCCATCTGTTCCTGGAGTTTGTCGTTGTCCGAAGTCCCCCAGAACACCGGCGAGAAAAAGCTGCGGAGCACGGGCGTCCTGCCGCGCAGCTTCGGCAAATCGACGGCCTTTCGGCGAGTGCGAAAAAGCGGAATCTTCACGGTTGCACCTTCCGACGAGGTTTTCTTCAGGATATCCGCCAGCATGCGCGCCTCGCAGGACGCGCACCCGTTCCCAACGGCGGCCATGCACGCCGTCAGAGTACGAGAAGGTGGTTCGCCTCCGCCCGCTTGGCCGCGGCCGGAGAAATCGAGTGGTCGAACGTCACAAATCGACCCCCATGCTGAACGGCGAGTGCGAGCAGGTAGGCGTCTGTAATTTGCTTCGGACCGTGGATCCGCGCGGGATCCGCAACGCGATCGTCGAGCAGGCTGATGTCATCGGGCCAGAACTCGTGAAGCGGCGCTTCGCACGCCTCCCGGAGACGTTCCACCACGGCAGCCACGGGACAGGAATTGGGATAACCGGGATGCGAAATGATCCGAATGCACCCGTTCTGCGTGATGGGGCACGAAGCCCAGCCGCGACGAGCGTGGGCGGCGAACCACTCGGTCGCGGGCACGTGCAGCGAATGATCCTCATCGAGGAGCGCGATCAACACGTTGACATCCAGCAGAGCGCGCATCAATAAACGTCGTCTTCGCGCAGACCATCGATCAACTCGTTGGTGACGATGCCACCTCGCTTCGGGAACGGCCGAAAGCCGAACCGCGCTTTCTGCGGGCGCCTTGGCGCGGCGTCCTGGGGTCGTCCCGTCAATGCGCTCCGCGCGAGCTCCGAGATCACCTGACCGGCAGTCTTGCTTTCCCGACGAGCCCGCTCCTTCGCTGCCTGCAGGACGTCATCCGCGATATCGAGGGTCGTTCGCATGCATCAGATGCTATCGCATCAAGCATCTGATGTCAATCGACTGGATGACCCGGGCAAGGAATTTACCCGCAACCGAATTTGCGCCGCCCGGTTTATGTGCATATACTCCTAAATAAGTGCATATGCCCGCAAAACGCGCCCCTTCCCGCTCGCAGCGTCGCGACGCGTCCCGGCCGCCGGCTCCCAAGCCGGCAGCGGGAGCGTCGGCTGCCCCGTCGCCGGCCTGCGCCTGCGGCCGCCTCCGCCGTGCGGCGCGCGCGCTGACGCAACTGTACGACGACGCGCTGGCGCCGTCGGGCTTGCGCATCACGCAGTTCTCGCTGCTGCGCACGCTGACGCGCGACGGACCGTTGCGCATCTCCGAGCTGGCGGCGCGGCAGTTGCTCGATCGCACCGCGCTGTCGCGCAACCTCAATCCGCTGGTCGAGAAAGGCTGCGTGGCCATTGTTCCGGGCCGCGACGCGCGGTCGCGCGAGGTCGCCATCACGCGGACGGGCAGCGCCGCCCTGCACGCCGCCGAGACGTACTGGGCGCAGGCGCAGCGCAACGTTGCGCAATACCTCGGCCCCGGCAAGCTCGACGCGTTGATCGGCGTTCTCGGGGAGCTCGAGGCCTTGCACCCTTCCGCGATCGCACCGCGCGATGACACCGGCGCCGGTGCGACGAAGGCGCCGTTGCGCCACAAACCACGGGAAGCTCGAACATGACGTCCTCTGCACCCGCCGGCAACTGGCGCACGCCGACCGCGGTTCTCGTCTGCGGCGGTTTGATTCTGACGCTCGGCATGGGCATCCGCCACGGCTTCGGCCTATTTCTGCAGCCGATCACCGCGGACATGCACTGGAGCCGCGAAACCTTCGCGCTCGCGCTCGCGCTGCAGAACCTCGTGTGGGGCGCGACGCAGCCTTTCGCCGGCATGCTCGCCGACAAGTACGGCTCGGGGCGCGTGGTGCTGGGCGGCGCGCTGCTGTACGTGCTGGGGCTCGCGTGCATGTCGCATCCGACGACCCCGCTCTATTTCGTGCTGTCGGCGGGCGTGCTGATCGGCACCGGTCTGTCGGGCGTCACGTTCAGCGTGATCGCCGGCGTGCTGGGGCGCGCGTTTCCGCCCGAAAAGCGCAGCATGGCGCTCGGCATTTCCGCCGCGGCCGGCTCCTTCGGACAGTTCGCGATGCTGCCGCTGACGCAATGGCTGCTGTCGCACGTCGGCTGGGTCGGCGCGCTGCTCGCGCTCGGCTGCGTCGGCTTGCTGATGGCGCCGCTCGCCGCGGCGCTGGTCGAGCGCCGCGTGTCGCACGTGCACGCGTTCAAGCAGTCGGCGCGCCAGGCGATGCGCGAGGCGCTCGGACACCGCGGCTACGTATTGCTGACCATCGGCTTCTTCGTGTGCGGCTTCCAGGTGGTGTTCATCGGCGTGCATCTGCCGGCGTACCTCGCCGATCACGGATTGCCGGCGCGCGTGGCCGTCATGTCGCTCGCGCTGATCGGCCTCTTCAACATCATCGGCACCTATACGACCGGCTGGCTCGGCACCAGGGTGCCGAAGCGTTACATCCTGTCGTTCATCTATTTCGGCCGCGCGATCGTGATTTCGCTGTTCGTGTTCCTGCCGCTGTCGGAGGCGTCCGTGTACGCGTTCGCGATGGCGCTGGGGCTGCTGTGGCTATCGACGATTCCCCCGACCAACAGCATCGTTGCGCACATCTTCGGCGTCCGCTATCTGGCGATGCTGTCGGGGTTCACGTTCTTTTCGCACCAGATCGGCAGCTTCCTCGGCGCATGGCTCGGCGGGAAGCTGTACGACACCACCGGCAGCTACGACGTCGTCTGGTACCTGTCGATCGCGCTGGGCGTGATCGCCGGCTTGATCAACCTGCCGATCGACGAGCGCGAGATCCGGCGCGCGCCGGTGGTGGCGTAATTCGGGTACCGGCGCCGCAGTCGATTGCGAACGCCGCTACGCGCCAAGCAGCCGCCGCGCCAGAAGCGTCTGCATGTTTCGTCGGCCGTCCGCGATCAGGTAGACATGGACGCGCGGTCCCGCGACGCGATAAACAATCCGATACGGCTTGAAATGTATCTGCCGATACTCGTGAATGCCCAACGCAAGAAGTTCGCGGGGGTGCGCCCCGCGATCGGGAAAGCTCTTGAGGCTATCGAGCGCCTCCGAAATTCGATCGAGCACATGGCGCGCCTTCGCAGCGGCATCATGCTCGGCTATGTATTCGTAGATCTCTTCGAGGTCCCGCGAGGCGTCTCGCGTAAGGAAGACCTCACAGGACACTATTTTTCCGACTTTTCGCGCAGCCGACGGACTGCCTCAGCGGCTGAAATGACGTCGCCTGCTTCGATCTGACGATTGCCAAGCGCAAGCAGCTTGAGCAACGCCAGCGTCTCCTGCGCTTCCTCATACGAAGCGATGTCCTGAATGACGGCGGTGGCCTCACCGTTTTGCGTAATGATGAGCGGCTCACGCCGATGGGCCAGATTGCGGATCACCTCCGCCGCGTTGGCCTTCAGGTAACTGATGGGCTTTACATGCGTGGAATACTTCATGCGCGTTCCGGGTGCATCGACAAGACCGAATATAGTCTTTATTCAGTCCGGAAGCAAACCGGCTCCGCGACCGACCGGAATGGCGACGAACCGCTACCGCGGAGCGATCACGTCGACCGCGTCGGTGATCACGGTGTCGACGCCCCATCCAAGCAATTCTGCAACGCGCGCAGCCTCATTGGCGGTCCACGTGGCGACGCGCAGTCCGGCCGCGTGGATTTCGTCGATGCGGTCCTGTGCGAGCAGCGTGTGCTTGAGATCGAGCGCGATGCACCCGAGGCGCGCGACGCGCTCGCGCCAGTCGACCGGTAGCTCCTCGCAGAGGTAGGCGCGGGGCAATTCGGGAACCGCATCGCGCGCCGCGTCCAGCGCAGCTTCAGAGAACGACGACAACAGCGGACGCACGCCGGCGCCCGCCCAGAGCGTCTTCGCGTCGAGCGCTACTGCGGCGCCCGTTTCGCGCTCGCGCCCCGGTGTGGGCTTGATCTCGATGTTGACGGCGACGTCGCTGGCGCGACACCAGCGTGCGATCGCAGCCAGCGTCGGAATCGGCTCACCGGCATACGCGGGCGAATGCCAGCTCCCGGCATCAAGGCGCGAAAGCTCGCGCCAGGTCAGGGCGTCGGCGCGGCCTTTGGCGTCGGTCGTGCGATCCAGCGTTTCGTCGTGCAGCAGGAACGCCACGCCGTCCGCGGACAGCTTGACGTCGAATTCCGCCATCCGGTAGCCGTGCGCATGGCCGAGGCGAAACGCAGCCAGCGTGTTTTCGGGCGCAAGCTTGCCGGCACCGCGGTGCGCGGCGAGCTTCGGATACGGCCAGGGCGGGAGTCCGGACACGGTAATTGGGGTCAGAGCTGTAAGATTCGGCCAAGCAATCGGCATGTGGTCTGCCGGGGGAATTGGGGTCAGAGCTGTAAGATTCGGCCAAGCAATCGTGGCCGAATCTTACAGCTCTGACCCCAATTACAGGCGCGCGCCGCTCACGGGGTCGAACGCGAACACGCGCGCCGGATCGGCGGTGACGCAGAACGTCGAGCCGATCGCCGGCGACGTTCCGTGCGAAACGCGCGCGATCACCGTCGTGTCGCCGTGCCCGATGTGCACCAGCGCGTCGGCCCCGAGCTGCTCGACCATCTCGACAGGACCGGAGACGAACGCGTTGGACGCTTCGCAAGGCGCGAGGTGCTCCGGACGGATGCCCACCATCACCGCGCGTCCGCTCTCCAGCGACACCCGCGCGCTGTGCGCAACCCCGCCCCGCTCCAGCGCGATGCGTCCATCGCCGCTCGCCTTCCCGGGCAGAAAATTCATCGCCGGCGAACCGATGAACCCCGCCACGAACATCGTCTGCGGATTCTCGTACACCTCCATCGGCGTGCCGATCTGCTCCGCCCGGCCCGCGTTCATCACGATCATCCGCTGCGCCAGCGTCATCGCCTCCACCTGGTCGTGCGTCACGTACAGGCTGGTCGTCGACAAGCGCCGGTGCAGCTTCTGGATCTCGAAGCGCATCTGCACCCGCAGCTTCGCGTCCAGGTTCGACAGCGGCTCGTCGAACAGGAACACCGCCGGCTCGCGCACGATCGCGCGTCCCATCGCCACCCGCTGGCGCTGGCCCCCGGACAACTGGCGCGGCGTCCGCTGCAGCAGCGGTCCGAGCTCGAGTATCCCGGCGGCGCGCTCGACCCGCACCACGATGTCGTCCTTCGTGAAGCCGCGGATGCGCAGCCCGTACGCCATGTTGTCGAACACGCTCATGTGCGGATACAGCGCGTAGTTCTGGAACACCATCGCGATGTCGCGATCCTTCGGCTCGAGCTGGTTGACGACGCGCGCGCCGATCGTGATCTCGCCGCCCGTGATCGCCTCCAGCCCCGCCACCATCCGCAGCAGCGTCGACTTGCCGCAGCCCGACGGCCCGACGATGACGATGAATTCGCCGTCGGCCACCTGCACGTCGATGCCGTGAATCACTTCCATCTCGCCGTAGCGCTTGGTGACCCGGCTCAGTTCGACTCGCGCCATCGCTATTTCTCCGAATCCACCAGACCTTTGACGAACCAGCGCTGCATCAGCAGCACCACCACCACCGGCGGCAGCATCGCCAGCACCGCCGTCGCCATCACCAGGTTCCAGTCGGTCGCGGCGTCGCCGCCGGAGATCATCCGCTTGATCCCGATGACCGTCGTGTACATGTCCTCCTGCGTCGTGACGAGGAGCGGCCACAGGTACTGGTTCCAGCCGTAGATGAACAGGATGACGAACAGCGCCGCGATGTTCGGCTTCGACAGCGGCACGACGACGTCCCAGAAAAAGCGCATCGGGCCGGCGCCATCGATGCGCGCCGCCTCGGCGAGCTCGTCGGGAATCGTCAGGAAGAACTGCCGGAACAGGAACGTGGCGGTCGCCGAGGCGATCAGCGGAATGGTCAATCCGGCGTACGTGTCGATCATGTGCAGGTCCGAAACCACCTTGTACGTCGGCAGGATGCGCACCTCGACCGGCAGCATCAGCGTGACGAAGATCATCCAGAACGCGAGCGTGCGAAACCGGAAACGGAAATAGACGATCGCGAACGCCGACAGCAGCGAGATCGCGATCTTGCCGATCGCGATCACCAGCGCGGTGATCAGGCTGTTCAGCATCATCCGGCCGACCGGTGCCGTCGCCTCGCCCGCGCCGTGCGTCGAGCACTGCGGTGTAGTTGTCGACCAGATGCGTGCCCGGCAGCAGCGACATCGGCGCCTGCAGCACCTGCGCGGCGGTCTGCGTCGACGCGACGAACGTCACGTACAACGGCAGCGCGACGATCGCGACGCCGAGCACCAGCACGACGTGCGAGACCAGCGACAGCCAGCGGCGGTTCTCGACCATCCCCTCGTTCCCGCCCGCGATCCACGTCGCGGGGAGCAGGTTGGCGAGAATCAGCCAGGGCCGGCGACCGGGGGTTTGCGGCGAAGGAGCGCTGTGGATCATGGGCCGCGGCGTGTCGATCAGTACTGCACTTTCCGCTCGACGTAGCGGAACTGCACCACCGTCAGTGCGATCACGATCGCCATCAGCACGACGGACTGCGCGGCGGAGCCGCCGAGATCGAGTCCCTTGAAACCGTCCGCATACACCTTGTAGACGAGGATCTCGGTCGCCTTCGCCGGGCCCCCCGGACGTCGATGCGTCGATGATCGCGAACGTGTCGAAGAACGCGTAGACGATGTTGACGACGAGCAGGAAGAACGTCGTCGGCGACAGCAGCGGGAACACGATGGTGACGAATCGCTTGACCGGCCCTGCGCCGTCGATCGCCGCCGCTTCGAGCAGCGATTTCGGGATCGACTGCAATCCGGCGAGGAAGAACAGGAAGTTGTAGCTGACCTGTTTCCACACGGCGGCGATGACGACCATGATCAACGCGTCATTGCCATCGAGCAACGGATCCCAGTGGATGCCCCAGCCCTGGATCCAGTGCGCGACGATGCCGAGGGTCGGATTGAACAGGAACAGCCACAGCACGGCGGCGATCGCAGGCGCGACCGCGTACGGCCAGATCAGCAGCGTCTTGTACACGGTGGCGCCGCGCACGACGCGATCGGCAAACGCCGCGAGGAGCAGCGACACCGTGAGCCCGATGACCGCCACCAGCAGCGAAAATATCGCCGTGACCTTGAACGAATCGAGGTAGCTCGCGTCGGCGAACAGCGTGCGGAAGTTCTCGAACCAGACGAACTCGGTGCTCGCGCCGAACGCGTCTTCGACGAGCAGCGACTGGAACAGCGCCTGCACCGCCGGCCAGAAAAAGAAGACGAGCGTGATGACGATCTGCGGAAAGATCAGCGCGTACGGCAGCCACCGCGACTGGAAACGCGCGCGCTTTTCGCTTGCCATGATTCAGTCGAATCGGAATCCGAAGTGGGGAGCTGAAGACTTTGGGGTCTACGACTTTGGGGTCAGAGCTGTAAGACTTTGCCGTCAGCAGGCGCGACGCCTTACAGCTCTGACCCCAAAGTCGTAGCAGGCGCGACGCCTTACAGCTCTGACCCCAAAGTCTTGCGGGCTATTCCTTGACCGTTCTCGCGAAGCGGGCGATCAACTCGTTGCCGCGCTTGACCGCGTCGTCGAGCCCCTCCTTCGCCGTCTTCTTCCCGGCCCAGACCGATTCGAGCTCCTCGTCGATCACGTCGCGGATCTGCACGAAATTGCCGAGCCGGATGCCGCGCGAATTGTTCGTCGTCTTGACGATCATCTGCTCCACCGAGATGTCGGTCCCGGGGTTCTTTTCGTAGAACCCGGACTTCTTCGTCAATTCGTACGCGGCCATCGTGATCGGCAGGTAGCCGGTCGCCTCGTGCCATTCTTCCTGGATCTGCGGCTGCGACAGGAACGTCAGGAACTTGGCCACGCCCTTGTATTCCTCGGGCTTCTTGCCGGCCATCACCCAGAGGCTGGCGCCGCCGATGATCGTGTTCTGCGGCGCGCCCTTGACATCGGCGTAGTACGGCAGCGGCGACACGCGCGAACTTGAACTTGGCGTTCTGCTTGACCGTCCCGTAGGCCGCCGACGACGTGGCCATCATCGCGCATTCGCCGCTGAAGAACTTCGCCTCCGGCTCGTTCTTGCGGCCGGCATAGACGAAATAACCCTTCTTGATCCAGTCCTGCATGTTGGTGATGTGGCGCACCTGCAGCGGACCGTTGAACAGCAGCTTCGGATCGTTGCCGGCGAAGCCGTTCTGTTCGGACGCGAACGGCACGTTGTGCCACGCGCTGAAGCTTTCGAGCTGCGTCCAGGATTGCCAGCCGGTGGTGAACGGACATGCGACGCCGGACGCCTTGAGCTTGGCCATGTCGGCGACCACCAGCTGCCACGTGGTCGGCGCCTGGTTCGGGTCGATTCCCGCCTTTTCGAAGGCATCCTTGTTGTACCAGAACACGGTCGTCGAGCTGTTGAACGGAAACGACAGCATCTGTCCCTTGGTGTTCGTGTAGTAGCCGGCGACCGCGGGGATGTAACTCTTGGGATCGAACTTTTCGCCGGCCTGCGCCATGACTTCGTATATCGGCTTGATGGCACCCTTCGAGCTCATCATCGTCGCGGTGCCCACTTCGAACACCTGCAGGATATGCGGCGCGTTGCCCGCGCGGAACGCGGCGATCGCACCGGCCATCGCCTCCGGATAGCTGCCCTTGAACACCGCGTTGACCTTGTATTCCTTCTGGCTCTCGTTGAAGCGCTTTGCGAACGCGTTCACGCGGTCGTTGTTCGCGCCGGTCATCGCGTGCCACCACTGGATCTCGATGACCGCGTGCGCGGCGGTCGTGACGCCGGCCAGCGCGAACGCGGCGGCGATCGATGCGACTCGCTTCATCTGATAGGCCATGATTCCTCCGGGGCAAATGGGCTGGCGGCCAGGGTGCCGCCCTTCGGGTTGCGATTCTATTGCATCGGGGTCGCCGACGTATTTCGGCGCCTGCGTAACGGGGGTCGGCGCGGCATCGCTATTTCTCCGTATCCACCAGACCCTTGACGAACCACCGCTGCATCAGCAGCACCACCACCACCGGCGGCAGCATCGCCAGCACCGCCGTCGCGAGCACGAACTGCCACTCGATCAGCGCGTCGCCGCCCGCCACCATCCGCTTGATCCCGATCACGACCGTGTACATCTCCTCGCGCGTCGTGATGAGGAGCGGCCACAGGTACTGGTTCCAGCCGTAGATGAACATGATGACGAACAGCGCCGCGATGCTGGTGCGCGAAAGCGGCAGCAGGATGTCGAAGAAAAAGCGCATCGGGCCGGCGCCGTCGATCCGCGCCGCCTCGGCCAGCTCGTCGGGCACGGTGAGAAAGAACTGGCGAAACAGGAACGTCGCGGTGGCCGAGGCGATCAGCGGCAGCGTGAGCCCCGCGTAGGTGTCGACCATCCGAGCTCGGCCACCACCTTGTACGTCGGCAGGATGCGCACCTCGACCGGCAGCATCAGCGTGACGAAGATCATCCAGAAACAGGTCCGGCGGAACGGAAAACGGAAATAGACGATCGCGAATGCCGACAGCATCGAGATCGCGATCTTGCCGATCGCGATGGCAAGCGCCATCACGAGGCTGTTCCACATCATCCGCCCGACCGGCGCCTTCGAGCCCGCCGTTCCGCCGTGCAGCAATACGGTGGCATAGTTGTCGATCATGTGCGTGCCCGGCGTCATCTGCATCGGCACCGATGTGACCTGGTCGAACGACAGCGTCGAGCCGACGAAGCCCACGTACAGCGGCAGCGCGACGATCGCAATGCCCGCGATCAGGATCAGGTGCGTCACGACCGTTCCGACAGGGCGGCGTTCGACCAGTGTCGGCGTCGAACTGGCCGGCCGTAGCGAGCGTGGGGGGATTCATCCTAGTACTGGACCTTCCGCTCGATGAAGCGGAACTGGATGACCGTGAGCGCGATGACGATCGCCA
This sequence comes from uncultured Pseudomonadota bacterium, assembly GCA_963718905.1. Lineage (GTDB taxonomy): Bacteria > Pseudomonadota > Gammaproteobacteria > Burkholderiales > Casimicrobiaceae > VBCG01. The sequence continues at coordinate 15,897 of CAVRAF010000007.1, read as the reverse complement.
TCAGGATCACCGACTGCGCAGCCGAGCCGCCGAGGTCGAGGCCTGCACGCCGTCCTGGTAGACCTTGAACACCAGGATCGCAGTCGCCTGCACGGGACCGCCGCTCGTCGCGGCGTCGACGATCGCGAACGTGTCGAAGAACGCGTAGACGACGTTGACGACGAGCAGGAAAAACGTCGTCGGCGACAGCAGCGGGAAGACGACCGTCCAGAAGCGGCGGAGCGGACCCGCGCCGTCGATCGCCGCGGCTTCGATCAGCGACTTGGAATCGACTGCAGCCCGGCGAGAAAGAACAGGAAGTTGTAGCTGATCTGCTTCCAGACCGCCGTGATCACGATCAGCGCCAGCGCCTGACGCGCATTGAGCAGGTAATTCCAGTCGTAGCCGAACGCGCGCATCACGTGCGTCAGGATGCCGAGCGTCGGGTTGAGCAGGAACACCCACAGCACGGCGGCGACCGCCGCGGCCACGCCGTACGGCCAGATCAGCAGCGTCTTGTACACGTTCGCGCCGCGCACCACGCGATCGGCGAGCACCGCGAACGCGAGGGCGACCGCGAGGCCGATCACCGTGACGAGCACCGAGAAGACCGCGGTGACCTTGAACGCGGCGAGGTAGTGCGGGTCGCCGAAGAGATCGCTGAAGTTGTCGAACCAGACGAATTTCGTCTTCGCCGCGAATGCATCCTGGATCAGCAGCGACTGGTACAGCGCCTGGCTCGCCGGCCAGAAGAAGAAGACGAGCGTGATCAGCAGCTGGGGCGCGACCAGCGCCAACGGCAGCCACCGCGCTGGAAGACGACGCGCTTTTCCATCCCTCGCTCGTCACGGACCCTGCCGCGCGGGCGCGGCAGGGAACCGTCGAACCTCCGGCGGGCTTATCCGCGCCGGCGCTATTGATTGGCCTTGGCGAAACGCTCGATCTGCTCGTTGCCCCGCGCAACGGCCGAATCGAGCGCCTGCTTGGCCGTCTTCTGCCCGCTCCAGACCGATTCCAGCTCTTCGTCGACGATGTTGCGGATCTGCACGAAGTTGCCGAAGCGCACCCCCTTCGAGTTGGCTGTCGGCGGTTTGCCGGAGAGCTCCTTGATCGCGATGTCGAAGCCGGGCCGCTCGGTGTAGAGGCCCTTCTTCTTGGCGAGGTCGTACGCCGCCAGCGTGATCGGCACGTACCCGGTCGACGCATGCCAGTCCTCCTGCACTTCGGGAGAGGACAGGTACGTGAAGAACTTGGCGATGCCCTTGTACATGTCCTTGTTCTTCTGGTTCAGCACCCACAGCGTCGCGCCGCCGATGATCGTGTTCTGCGGCGCGCCCTTGACGTCGGCGTAATACGGCAGCGTCGCGACGCGCCACGCGAACTTGGCGTTCGCCTTGATGTTGGAATACGAACCGGATGACGTCGTGATCATCCCGCACTCGCCGCTCGTGAACGCGGCCAGCGGCTCGTCCTTGCGGCCCTTGTACGTGAAGAGGCCCTTCTTCGCCCAATCGCCCAGGTTCTGGATGTGCTTGACCTGCAGCGGACCGTTGAACTCGAGCCGCGTGCCGAGCCCGCCGAAGCCGTTTTGCAGCGTGGCGTAGGGGACGTTGTGCCAGGCGCTGAAGCTTTCGAGCTGCACCCAGGACTGCCAGCCGGTCGTGAATGCGCACGCGGCGCCGGAGGCCTTGAGCTTCTCCGCCGCCTGCTCGACGTCGGGCCAGGTCTTCGGGGGATTGTTCGGATCGAGACCGGCCTTCTTGAACGCGTCGTCGTTGATGTAGAGCACCTGCGTCGAGCTGTTGAACGGCATCGACATCAGGTGGCCCTGCGTGTCCGAGTAATAGCCCGAGACGGCGCCGAGAAAGCCCTTCGGATCGAACGGCTCGTGCTCCTCGGCCATCAACTGGTACACCGGCTTCACCGCGCCCTTGGCGGCCATCATCGTCGCCGTTCCCACCTCGAACACCTGGACGATCTGCGGCGGGTTGCCGGCGCGATACGCCGCGATCGCCGCGGTCATCGATTCGTCGTACTGGCCCTTGTAGACCGGCGTGACCTTGTAGTCCTTCTGCGAGGCGTTGAACTTGTCGGCGATCTGATTCACCTTGTCGTTCAGCGCGCCCGTCATCGAGTGCCACCACTGGATCTCGGTAACCGCCTGGGCGGCGCTCGCCGCGCCGGCCAGCGCCAATGCGACGACGATCGATGCGATGCGCTTGATGCGATGATCCATTTTTCCTCCGTGGCAATGGAAGCGGTCATCCTGCCGATTCCGGGTTGCGATTCTATTGCATTTGGGGTCGGAGACGTAATATTCGGCGCGATGGGGGTCACAGCGGTAAGATTCGGCTCCCGATCCGAATGCCGCTCATGTCGCAACCCGATGCTCCGCGTCGTCGCGCGCAGCGATTGCTTGCCCGACCGCTCGTCGCCGCACTCTCCGGCATCGCGCTCGCCTGGACGCTCGCCGCAGCGGACCCTGCCGCTGCACAAGCGTTTCCGACCCGGCCGGCGAAACTGGTCGTGCCGTTCCCGCCCGGCGGCCCGCTCGACACCATCGGGCGCGCGATCGCGCAGAAGCTGAGCGAAGCCTGGGGTCAAAGCGTCGTGGTCGAGAACAAGCCCGGCGCCGGCGGCAACATCGGCGCCGATCTGGTCGCGAAAGTCGCCGCCGGACGGCTACACGGTCGTGATGGGCGCGTTGTCGACCCACGCGGTCAATCCGAGCCTCTACGCGAAGATGCCCTACGACGCGTCAGAAGGATTTCGCGCCGATCACGCTGGTCGCGATCACGCCGAACGTGCTCGTCGTGAATCCGCGGACTGCCGGTGTACTCGGTCAAGGAGCTCATCGCCTACGCGAAAGCGAATCCCGGCAAGCTGTCGTTCGGCTCGGGCAGCACCGGCAGCGCCGGACATCTCGCCGGCGAATTGTTCAAGGTCGATGCGGGCGTCGACATGGTTCACATCCCGTACAAGGGCGCGGCGCCGGCGACGCAGGCGCTGCTCGCGGGCGACACGCAACTGATGTTCGACAATCTCGCCAACGCGATGGTGCAGGTCAAGGCCGGCAAGTTGCGCGCGTTCGCGGTGACGACCGCGCAAGCGGTCCAGGCTTGCGCCGGACCTGCCGACGATGGCCGAGGCCGGGCTGCCCGGATTCGACATCTCGACGTGGTTCGGCCTGCTCGCGCCGGCCGGCACGCCGCCCGAGGTGATCGCCAAATGGAATGCCGACGTGACGCGCATCCTCGACGCGCCGGACATGCGCGAGCGGCTGGCCGCGCAAGGCGCGGAAGCCGGCGCCCGACTACGCCGGCCGAGTTCGCGCGTTTCATCGCCGCCGAGCTCGCGAAGTACGCGCGGATCGTGAAGGCGTCCGGCGCGAAAGTCGACTGAATTCGGCGATCGGGTATCGGATGCAATTCGAGGCGAGAACGGGAGAGACGATGGCCAAGCTCATGCAATGCGCGCTGACGACATTGATCGCGGTCATCGTGGCCATCGGCGCACCCGTCGCGGCCGCGCAGGGAGCGGCGGCGTATCCGACGAAGCCGTGCGGCTCGTCGTTCCGTTTCCCGCCGGCCGGCACGACGGACATCCTCGCGCGCGCCGTCGCGCAAAAACTGTCCGAAGCGTGGGGCCAGCAGGTGATCGTCGACAACCGCCCCGGCGCGGGCGGCAACATCGGCGTCGGAGCTCGTCGCGAAGGCGGCGCCCGACGGCTACACGCTGCGTGATGGGAACCGTCGGCACGCACGCGATCAATCCGAGCCTGTACGCGAAGATGCCGTACGACCACGTGAAGGACTTCGTGCCGGTCATCCTGGTCGCCGGCGTGCCGAACGTGCTGGTCGTCAATCCGTCGCTGCCCGTGCATTCGGTCGCGGAACTGATCGCCTACGCGAAGGCGAATCCGGGCAAGCTCAATTTCGCGTCGTCCGGCAACGGAACGTCGATCCACCTGTCCGGCGAGCTGTTCAAGGTGATGGCCGGCGTGCAGATGACGCACGTGCCGTACAAGGGCAGCGCGCCGGCGCTGCAGGACCTGCTCGGCGGCCAGGTGCAGCTGATGTTCGACAACCTGCCGCCGTCGCTGCCGCACATCAAGGCGGGCAAGCTGCGCGCGCTCGCGGTGACGTCAGCGCCACGCGCTCGCCGGCGCTGCCCGACCTGCCGACGATCGCCGAATCCGGTCTCGCCGGGCTTCGAGGCGTCGTCGTGGTTCGGCGTCCTCGCGCCGGCCGGAACGCCGCGCGACATCGTCGCGAAGCTCAACGGCGCGATCGCGACGTGGCTCGCGTCGCCCGAAGCGCAAGGAGAAGCTCGCGTCGCAAGGCGCGATCGCCGCCGGCGGTCCGCCCGAGGAATTCGTCAAGCACATCGCGGCCGAAACGGCGAAGTGGGCGAAGGTCGTGAAGGACAGCGGCGCGCACATCGACTGACGCCATCGCGCGACAGCGCGTCACCCAACCGCGCGCGCATCGACTGACGTCGTTGCCCGACGGGTTATGTTCCGGTTACGTTGATCCGTCGGACTCCTCCTACACGGTTCGAACTCGGCACCCCCGCGCGCGGTCACTCTCTTCTGGTGGTGGGCGTCCGGCTGCATGCGGACGCTCGCCGTCCGGCGGCAATCGCTCGAGTGCTGGCGAACGCCGTCATCATCGCAACGGAGGTGTTCATGAAGGTGATGTCCCGACAGCAAGGCGCCGCGATGGCCGCGGCAATGATCGTCGGTGCGATTGCGCTGCCGGCGCATGCCGACACGTTCACGCAATGGGCGCCGGTCGTCAGCGTGACGCCGATCTACACGCACGTCGCAGCGCCTCGCCAGCAATGCTGGAACGAGACCGTCACGACCGACGAGTACGTCGAGCGACGCAGCGCGTTCGGCACGGCCTCGATCGATCTCGCTCCGGTTGCGCGGGACGTCGAGCGGTGCCGCACCGTCGACACCGGCAACGACGTCATCGATTCCTATGACGTGACCTACCGCTACCAGGGCCGCGACGTCAGGACGCGCCTGCCGTACGATCCGGGCGAGCGCGTGCAAGTGCGCGTCGACGTTCAGCCCAGCGCGCGTTAGTCGTTGCGAAGCGGATGGGCGAGCGCAACGGCAAGCGTCGCCCATCCGGCAATGAACGCGGCGCCGCCCACCGGCGTTGCGATGCCGAGTTGCGCCGGGGCGCCCAGCGCGATTGCGTACAGGCTGCCCGAAAAGAGGGCAATGCCGGCGACGAAGAGCCACGCCGCGATCCCGAGCGCACGCCGCTGCGGCAGCAGCAGCATCAGCGTTCCCGTCGCGAGCAATCCGAGCGCATGCCATGCGTGATAGGCGACCGCAGTTTGCCAGACGGCCATCAGGTCCGGCGCAACGCGCGACTTCAATGCATGCGCGCCGAACGCGCCCAGCGCGACGGCTGCAGCCATCAGCGACGCGGCGGCGGCGAGCGCAAGGCGGGGGCTCATTTTCGACTACACTTGACGGGTTCCTCGCGCCCGCCAGCTCAGGATAGCATCATGACGATCGAACGCCGCAACGTCGGCAAGCGCCTCTCGGATCTCGTCATCTACGCGCCGCCGCCCGGAGGCCGGCTCGTTTACCTCGCCGGGCAGGTCGCGGACGACCCGACCGCCGGGATCGACGGTCAGACGCGCTCGGTACTCGCGGCAGGTCGATCGACTGCTCGGGGAAGCCGGCACCGACAAGACGAAGATCCTTTCGGCGACGATCTATCTTGCCGACATGAGCGACTACGCCGGGATGAACGCCATCTGGGACGCGTGGGTGCCCGCGGGTGAAGCGCCCGCCCGCGCGACCGTCCAGGCACGGCTCGCGAACGCCGCGTATCGCGTCGAAATCCAGATCGTCGCCGTCAGCCGGCTAGACGCCGCGCCCATGCCACTGTCCTCTGCCGCGCAAGCGGTCGTCGCCGCATCGTCGCGCCGCGACGCCGTGACAGCCACGGCGCCATGCGACGCGCGCTGCCGGTGACGCGCGCGCATGTTCGACAGTACATCGTTCCGTGCTTACGCCCCTGCGCCGTTCATTCCGGTGCGCGGCGAAGGCTCGCGCGTCTGGGACCAGGACGGGCGGATGTACATCGACTTCGCGGGCGGCGTCGCCGTCACCGCGCTCGGCCATTGCCACCCGGCGATGGTCAAGGCGCTCGAGACGCAGGCGCGCACGCTGTGGCACGTGTCGAACTGGTTCACCAACGAACCTGCGCTGCGCCTCGCGAAACGCCTGATCGACGCGACGTTCGCCGAGCGCGTGTTCTTCTGCAATTCGGGCGCCGAAGCGAACGAAGCGGCGCTGAAGCTCGCGCGCCGGTATGCGTACGACCGGTCGGGCCCGCATCGCGCGCGCGTCGTGTCGACGCTCAACGCGTTCCACGGCCGCACGCTCTTCACGGTGACCGCCGGCGGCCAGGCGAAATATGCGACCGGCTTCGGCCCGAATCCGGCCGGCATCACGCATCTGCGCTACAACGACATCGCCGCGCTCGAGGCGGAGTTCGCCGCGCACGGACACGAAATCTGCGCGGTGATCCTCGAGCCGATGCAGGGCGAAGGCGGGATGACGCCGGGCACGCCGGAGTATCTGCAGGCGGCGCGACGCTTGTGCACGGCGCATGGCGCGCTGCTGATCCTGGACGAGATCCAGAGCGGCATGGGCCGCACCGGTGCGCTGTTTTCGTACATGCAGAAGGGCATCGTCCCCGACATCCTGACGAGCGCCAAGGGCCTGGGCGGCGGCTTTCCGATCGGCGCGATGCTGACCACCACCGAAATCGCGAGCGCGTTTTCGGTCGGCGTGCACGGCACGACCTACGGCGGCAATCCGCTCGCGTGCGCCGTCGCGGGCGCGGTCTTCGACGTGATCAATACGACCGAAGTGCTCGACGGCGTCAAGGCGCGGCACGCGCTCTTCATCGAGGGACTGCGCGCGATCAACGGTCGACGGCGCGTGTTTCGCGATCTGCGCGGCGAAGGCGTGTGGCTCGGCTGCGAGCTCGAGGAGGCCTGGCGCGGCAAGTCGATGGATGTGCTGAACGCCGCCGGCGCGGCCGGGCTGCTGGTGCTCGTGGCGGGTCCGGACGTCATCCGCATCGCCCCGTCGCTCGTGATCTCGCTCGACGAAATCCTCGAAGGGCTCGCCCGTCTCGAAACGGCGCTCAATCGCGCGCTCGTGTAATCCGCATGTTCTTCATCCGGCCGATCGCGCGGGCTGACCTCCCGGCCGTGCTCGCGCTGTCCGAGCGCACCGGCCACGGCCTCACCACGCTGCCCGCCAATCGCGAGCGGCTGCTGCAGCGGATCGAGCGGTCGCTCGCTTCATTCGCCAGCGCCTCCGACAAGGCGAACGCCTGCTACATGTTCGTGCTGGTCGACGGCGACCGGGGCGACGGGGAACGCGTGGTGGGCATCAGCGCGATCGAGGCGGCGGTCGGCTTGAACGAGCCCTGGTACAACTACCACGTCGGCACGCTCGTCCACGCGTCGCGCGCGCTGAACGTGTACACGGTCGCGCCGACGCTCTTCCTGTCGAACGACCACACGGGCCACACCGAGCTCTGCTCGCTGTTCCTCGACCAGAACTACCGCATCGGCAAGAACGGCGCGCTGCTCGCGAAGTGCCGGCTGCTGTTCATCGCCGAATTCGCGCCGATGTTTGCGCGCGAAGATCATCGCCGAGCTGCGCGGACGGCTCGAAGCCGACGGGACGAGCCCGTTCTGGGAAGGACTCGGCCGGCATTTCTTTGCGATGGAATATTCGACCGCCGACTACCTGACCGGAACGGGGCAGAAATCGTTCATCGCCGAGCTGATGCCCAAGCATCCGGTCTACGTGAACCTGTTGCCGCCCGCCGCACGCGAGGCGATCGGCGCGGTTCATGCGGATACATTGCCGGCGCGCACGATGCTCGAGCAGGAAGGCTTCCGGTACGAGGGCTATGTCGACATCTTCGACGCGGGACCGACGGTCGAGTGCGCGCGCGAGAACGTCGACGCCGTGCGCCGGTCATCGGTATTGACGTGCACGCTCGGTGAAGAGGATCCGGTGCCCGACAGCCTGACCGACGACATCCTGTGGCTGGTCTGCAATCGCAAGTTCGCGGACTTTCGCGCGCTGGTGACCGCCGCACCCGCTCGCGTCGACCGCTTTCCGCTGCTGCCCTATGCCGCCGAGACGCTCGGCGTCGCCGAAGGCGACAGCGTGCGCGTCGTGCCGCTGTCGCCGTCCGAGCGTTGAGCTTTGGCGCCCGCACGCATGCCGGCACCATGAACCCCGACGGTTCACCCTGGCGATCCGCGCGATGAACTTCGACGGCCTCCCGGCCCCACCCACAATTACTCGGGACTCGCGCGCGGCAATCTCGCCGCCGAGCGCAACGCGCAGCAGGTCGCGAACCCGCGCGAAGCCGCGCTGCAGGGCCTCGCCAAGATGCGGGCGCTGGCCGCGCGCGGATTCGCGCAGGGCATCCTGCCGCCGCAGGAGCGCCCCGACGTGCACGCGCTGCGCGCGCTCGGCTTCGACGGCAGCGACGCACGCGGTGATCAGCGCGCGCGGCGCGCGAGGCGCCCGAGCTCCTCGCCGCGACGCTCGTCGGCGGCGTCGATGTGGGTGGCGAACGCCGCGACCGTCAGCGCGGCCGCCGATTGCGCCGACGGCCGCATGCACTTCACGCCGGCGAATCTGGTCACGCATTTCCACCGCACGCTCGAAGCGCCGACGACCACCCGCGTGCTGCGCGCGATCTTCGCCGACGCGTCGCGCTTTTGCGTGCACGACCCGCTGCCCGCCGCGCCGCAGATCGGCGACGAAGGCGCGGCCAACCACACGCGCTTTGCCGTCGACAGCGCAGCGCCGGGCGTCGAGTTCTTCGTCTACGGCCGCGCGCGCGCTCGGCGGCGGCGGCGGCGCCGGCGCGGTATCCGGCGCGACAGACGCGCGAAGCGAGCGAGGCGATCGCGCGCCGCATGGTCTCGACCCGGCGCGGGTGGTCTTCGCGCAGCAGCGATCCGGACGCGATCGACGCCGGCGTCTTTCACAACGATGTCATCGCGGTCGGCGAAGGCACGTTCCTGTTCTGCCACGAGCGCGCGTTCGTCGACCAGCCCGCGGTGCTTGCCGCGCTGCAGGACGCCGTCGGTCCGGGATTTTCGACGCGCTCGTCGTGCGCGAGGACGAGCTGCCGGTCGCCGACGCCGTCGCGACCTATCTGTTCAACAGCCAGTTGCTCGCGCGGCCGGACGGACGCTTCCTGCTGGTCGCGCCGGCCGAATGTCGCGCGCACCGCGCGACGTCGCTGCTGCTCGATCGCCTGACGTCCGGCGCTGACACCGATTGCCGAAGTCGTCACGTTCGATCTGCGCCAAAGCATGCGCAACGGCGGCGGACCGGCGTGCCTGCGGCTGCGCGTGCCGTTGACGCAGCGCGAGCGCGAGGCGATCTCGCGCGAACGTCTTCCTCGACGCATCGCTCGACGCGGCACTCGAGGCCTGGATCCGGCGGCACTATCGCGACCGGCTCGCGCCGGCCGACCTCGGCGACCCCGCGCTGCTGGACGAATCGCGGCGCGCGCTCGACGAATTGACGCAACTGCTGAAACTCCCGTCCGTTTATCCGTTCCAACGCCCTGGAGCCTGAAAAACAGGGCTTTACCGTCGAAAGCGGCGGGATTAAGCTGATCAGGGGGCTGTTTGCGTTAGTGAAGGCCCTATCGAAGGAGAAAATCATGAGGGGATGGACAATCAGCGCGCTCGCTGTCGTGGCATTCGCGCTCGCCGGGTGTGAAACGATGAGTCCGCAGGCGGTCGCCAATGCCGACGCGCAGCGCAACGAGTGCAACACGGTCCGGCTCAGCAGCGCGGCAAAACAACTGCGGATGGACAGCGTGCACGGCGGCTACCAGGCCGACGCCGACGACTCGATGGCCGAGACGGAGGGTCAGCTTGATCTCGGCCGCGTCAAGCTGAACGAGCCTCGCGCGTTGCGTAACCCGTAGCCCCGCTGGACAGCGTCACGAGCAAGGCACAGCGCGAGTGCTGATCGCGTCCAGCCAGTCGCGCGGGGTGCGGATCAACCGATGGATTCCACCTGGCGCGATTGCTGGTAGGCGCAGCCGAAACGGTTAGCGAGAAAGTCCGGCAGGTCGATCTCTTCCTGGCGGATGAACCCGCGCGCCGGCAGGCGGCCTTCCCGGAACAGGTCCACCGCGGCGCAGGCGCCCGCCGCGGTTGTGATCTGGATGGCCGACAGCGGGGCGCTGTGGTTGCGGTCGGCGAAGATCTTGCGGGCAAACACTTCCTGAACCAGCGCGCCGTCGCGCATCCCGCTCACGGTCACGAAGACCAGAACAACGTCCTGCATCGTCGCCGGCACCGACCGGCGCAGGATGGCCTTCAGCGTCGCCTGGTCGTCCTTCAGGCGGAGATCCTCCAGCAGCATCTTCATCAACGCCTGGTGGCCCGGGTAGCGCACCGACTTGTAGTCGAGCGTGCGCACCCGCCCCTCGAGCGTTTCGCACAGCGTGCCGAGACCGCCCGACGTATTGAACGCCTCGTATTCGACGCCGTCGAGTGAAAAGTGCTCGAGGCCCTCGAGCGGCAGCATTTCCAGGCGCACGCCGTCGCGAATCGCCTCGCAGGGATGGCAGTACTCGTTGATCAGGCCGTCGACGCTCCAGGTCAGGTTGTACTTGAGCGCATTGGTCGGAAACGCGGGCAAGGCGCCGACACGCATCTTCACGTCGTGCAGTTCTTCGAACGGCTTCGCCAGGTGGTGCGCCACGATGCCGATGAATCCCGGCGCCAGCCCGCATTGCGGCATGAACGCGACGGTGGCGTCCTCGGCCATCCGCTTGATTTCCCGTGTCGCCGCCACGTCCTCGGTGAGATCGAAGTAGTGGCAATTCGCATCTCGTGCGACACCCGCCGTGGCAACGGCCAGGTTGTACGGCAGCGCGTTGATCACCGTGTCGTGGCCCTCGAGCGCGGCGCGCAGCGCGACCAGATCTTCGGTGTCGACACGCTTCGGCACCACGCGATCGCACGCGCGCAGGCCGTCGAGCGCCAGGGCGCTGCGGTCCATCACGGTGACGCGATAGTCGCCGCAATCCCCGAGCAAGGCCGCGATCGTGCGGCCGATGTGTCCTGCGCCCAGCAACGCGACACGCATATTCCCGCTCCCTGCGAGTGATTCGTTGTTCAGTGCGAAATCTGCGCGTGCATGCGACCGCGTCAGCGCGTCGCGGCGACCGCCGGCAGCCTGCGATGCGCGCGGACCGGCGACCAGCGCATCGCCACGAGCGCCAGCACGATTCCCAGCATCCCCACGCCCCATAGCGTGTGGCGCAGCCCGAAGACGGTGGCCAGCGCGCCGCCCGCCAGCGAGCCGAGCGGCGCCACCGCGACGGTCATGAACCGCATCGTAGCCGTCATCCGGCCCAGCAGGTGATCCGGCGTCATCGCCTGGCGCAGCGACAGATAGGTGATGCCCCACAGTACCGCGCCGAAGTCGAACACCATCATGCCGATGCCGAGCGCAAGCGTGGCGATCGGCGCGGGACCGTAGGTGAGGCCGAACGCCTGCCAGCCGAACGCCGTCAGCAGCAGCCCGTAGACGATCGCGGTGCCGACACCGAACCGTTGCGCCAGGCGCTCGGCGGACGCCGCAGCGAGCACGCAGCCAAGGCCGCCGGCCATGTAGACGACCCCGATCGCGCCGGCCGACAGCCCGAGATCGCGCGTGGCGAACAGGATGAACACGGCGATCTGCATGTGATGCAGGATCTGCCACGCCGCGGCGGCAAGCGCAAGCGAGCGCAGCGTCGCGTTGTTCCAGACGAGCGCGAGGCCCTCGCGGATTTCGGTGCCCATCGACTGCCGCGCCACCGTCGCCGCGATGTCCTGCGGCACGTGCAGGCGGCGCAACATCAGGGCCGACCCGAAGAACGACACCGCGTCGAGCACGATCGCAAAGGGTGCCGTCAATATCTGGATCAGGATCCCCGCGATACCGGGGCCGATCAGCGCCGACGAAGTCTCGCCGAGCGTCATCTTGGCGTTTGCTTCGACCAGGCGGTCGCGCCCGGCCATCTGCGCGATCAATACCTGGTACGCGGCGCCGCCGACGACGTTCTGCACGCCGCAGAAGAATCCGACCAGGTAGAGCACATCGACCGTCAGCACGCCGCGCCACGCACATATCGGAATCAGCAGCAACGCGACGCCGCGGCTGACGTCCGACGCGATGGCGATCGGGAGCTTGCGGACGCGATCGAGCAGCACGCCCGCGTGCAGCGAAAACAGCGCGAACGGCAGCGTTTCGAGCGCGACCAGGATCCCCATCTGCAGCGGCGTCGCATGCAACAGCAGCGCGGCCGTCAGCGGCAGCGCGAGATTCGTGATCTGCGCACCGAACGACGTGATCGTCAGCGACAGCCACAGCCGGCGAAAATCGCGCAGGCGCCACAGGCCGCGGAGATTTCGGCGGGCGATGCGTGCGACGCGTTCGATCAACGTCATGATGCTTCCTCAACGCCGCGCAAAATGCCGCGGCCACCGATTTGCGACTCGGCGGAAGCTTCGAAAACGGAGAAGTTCTTCCCGGTTGTCGGATTCCGCCGTTCCCGGCGGGACATCCGCGCGGGGGTTCTTACGAGATCAGCTTGCCCGCACCGCCGATGCCGGCACGGTCCACCCAGCGCGCCAGCACGGCCGGCATCAAGGCGCAGGAATGCGCGGCGATGCGAGTCGCGTTCGCGTAGGGATTGGACGTGCGGTTCATGGCGGAGACATCTGAATTCATGCGATGAGCAACTTGCAGTTTACGCGCGCCGCGAGAGCGTCGCAACGCGAATAGTCGACGGCGGTCGAGGCAAAGCGGCCGACTGTCGCATCGGCACGACGCCGAGACGTTGCCTTTGTAATAGGCAGCGGACGAGGCGCGACCCCGCGCTCGGGGTCCGCAAACGCCCGCCTACGGGTCCCGGCGCGGCGGCTCGTGCGTCAGTTCACGGGCTCGCTGCCGCGCCACCCGTGACGGCGGGCGCTCCCACTCGCGCTCGTCGCGCCTCGCCCGCTGCCTCGGCGCGATTGTGCAGATGGAGACACGCTCGGCCGAGTTGTGTCACGGCCCTTGCGCATCAGCGCTCGGGATCTGCACCGACACGCTTGTGCCGCCGAAGCCCGATGCGCGGTGGCTCACCCCGCTCTCACGCATCGGCGCGAACTCGCGCATCGGCGCGAACTCGACGCATCGGTGCGAACTCGACGCATCGGTGCGAACTCGACGCATCGGTGTGAACTCGACGCATCGGCGCGAACTCTGCGCATCGGTGCGAACTCGACGCACCGGTGCGTCATGTCAGTTCCATAGGGCCGCGATGCGTGTCGCGCGCCTGCACACGCGTGTCGAAGCAGCGAGTGGGGCGCGGCGAGCGCGAGTAGGCCGCGTCCGCCGTCACGGGTGGCGCGGCCATCGAGCACAACGGGCGCGATCGATCCCGGTGATCGAGGCGATCGAGAACGAGATCCGCGAGTTCGAGAGGCGCTCGTCGCCGACGGTCACGCTCGACCTATGACGGCGACATCCGCACCGAGACCGACTCGCAGCGGATCGCGCTCCAGTCCGTCACCCGGGCGGCGCTCGCGAACGTCGCGAAGCACGCTGCAGCGACCAAGGTCGAGATCGAGCTGCACGGCGACGGCGAGTCGATCACGCTCGTGATCGAGGACGACGGCCGCGGCTTCAACGCCGCGGCCGCCGAAGAACGGCCGGTTCGGCCTCGTCGGGATGCGGGAGCGCGTCGAGCTGCTCGGCGGCGAGTTCACGATCGAGAGCAGGCCGGGCGGCCCGACGAGGATCACGGCCCGCCTGCAGATGTGGCGCCCGCCGACGGCGCTGTAGCCTGGTCGCGCCTGCGAGAGTGTCCGGCATGATGCTGCCGGGCCGGATATCGGACTGGTCGCGGGCCCGCGCTGCGCTCCTGCTGGCGGTCGCGACGCTTCGTCCACCTCGGCCACGACGGCGACGCCGCGCCTGGGCGCTCGTTCAGGTCGTGCTCGTCGCGCTTGCCGCGATCGACATCGCGACGCGCCGGCTGCCGAACGTGATCACGCTGCCCATCGCCGCGGCCGCGGTCGTGCTGCGCGTGGTCTTCGAGCGCTCGGACCTCGTCGAGGTGGTCGTCGCCGGCGTGGCGGCCTTCGCCGCGTTCTTCGTGCTCGCGATGCTCCTGCGCGGCGGTCTCGGCATGGGGGACGTGAAGCTCGCGGCCATGCTCGGGTTCCTGCTCGGCACGGCAGGTGTCCGCGGCGCTCGTCGTCGGGATCGCTCGCCGGCGGGGTCTGGTCGGTCGGGCTCCTCGTGCCGCGCAGGGCCGATGCGCTCGCGATTGCCTACGGCCCGTTCCTCGCCCTCGGCGGCGCGCTCGCGATCCTCTTCTCCAACCCGCCGCCGCTTGTCTGACGCGCTCGGAGGGCGCCCTCGTCGACGAGCAGGGCCGCGTCGTCTGCGAGCACTGCGAGGTCGCCCGGACGCTGTCGCGACCGGATGCGCGGCCTGCTCGGCCGCAAGGGGCTCGAGCCGGGCCACGGGATGCTGATCACGAAGACCTCGTCGATCCACATGTTCTTCATGGCGCTTCCCGATCGACGCTGTCTTCCTCGACCGGGACCTGCGCGTCCGCAGGATCGTCCGCGACCTCGGCCGTGGCGGATCGCGTGGAAGCGCGGCGCGCAGAGCGTCCTGGAGCTCCCCGCCGGCGAGGCGGCCGCGTCGGAATCGAGGTCGGAAGCCGACTTTCGTGGCATGATCGTGAAGTGATGACGACCGATTCGCGATGAGCGACGATCTGTTCAGGCGCCGCGCGACATGCTCGATCAACGTCCCGCGCTCGGTCATGGACGCGCGCAACACGCTCGCCGACCTTCGCGAGCTGGTCCGGCGCGAGCTCGACGGCGTCGTCGTCGGCTACGACGAGCCGCTCGACCTGCTGCTCGTCGCCGCCGTCGCGGGCGGCCACGTCCTGCTCGAGGGCCCGCCCGGAATCGCGAAGACGCTGATGGCCGGCTCCGATCGCCCGCGTCCTCGGCGTCGGCTTCAAGCGCGTCCAGTTCACGCCGGACACGCACGCCCGAGGAGATCACCGGCCGCAACGTCGACGCGCGACGGCGAGACGATGTTCCAGCAGGGCGCCGTCTTCACGAACGTCCTGCTCGCCGACGAGATCAACCGCACGCCGCCGCGCACCCAGGCGGCGCTGCTCGAGGCGATGCAGGAGCGGCACGTGACGGTCGAGGGCCGGACGCACTGGCTCCCGTCGCCCGTTCATGGTGATCGCGACCCAGAACCCCTACGAGCAGGCCGGCATCTTCCCGCTGCCCGAGTCGCAGCTCGACCGCTTCCTCTTCAAGATCCACCTCGACTACGCCTCGGCCGCGGTCGAGCGCGCGATCCTCCGGCTGCCTCACCGCGGCCTCGCCCCGGACGTGCTCGGCGACGTCCAGCCGCTGCTCGACATCGCGCAGCTCCAGCGGCGCAGGACGATCTCGACGCGACGCCGGCGCCCGACGACGTGGTCGCCTTCATCGTCGACATCGTCCGCGGCACGCGCGAGGCCGACGGCGTCGTCCTCGGGCGCGAGCCCGCGCGCGTCGGTCCACCTGCTCGCCGCGGCGAAGGCGCACGCGCGCCTGGCGAACCGGCCGACCGTCACCCGCGAGGACGTCGTCGACATGGCGCCTCATGTCCTGCGCACCGCCTGATCGTGAGCGGCACCCAGGCGGAGACGGTCGTCTCCGATGCCGTGGAGGCTGCGCTCAAGCTGAAGCGCGTTGACGACGACTCGAGCTCCGCGCCCGCGGAGCCGCTCGTGTCGGTGATCATGCCGACGCGCAACA
>CAVRAF010000006.1:0-438019 GCA_963718905.1 uncultured Pseudomonadota bacterium | reverse complement strand
CGATCTCGGCGCGCGTGAGCACGACGGGTAGGCGCGCCGGAGTTTTCGCCCGGAGCACGCCGTCGAGCCACGGCAACTCCATTGCGAGCACTTCGCGATACAGGAACAGCAGGGCGCTCTGCGCCTGATTCTGCGTCGACGCGGCAACGTCCAGATCCACAGCCAGGTGCGTCAGGAACTCCTCGATACCGGATGCGCCAAGTTCCGACGGATGGCAATTGCCATGGAAGCGAAGGAAGCGTTTGATCCAGTCGACGTAGGCCTGTTCGGTGCGAAGGCTGTAATGCTTGAATCGGATCCTGGCGCGCACTTGGGCGAACAGGCGCGGGTCGTCCGGGAGCATTGGGAAAAGACCTTTCAGGAAACACTAATCGACGCGAATGCATTGATTTTGTGCGCCAATATCGGATGTGCGAATCGGCCATTCGGACGAGCGACGGTTTGCATACCGTCATTGCGGTTCTCGACTTTGAGTTAGGCCTCTGCATAGTCATGACGCCTGCTGACGAGTTCTGGTGGAACTGGTGGGTACAGCTCGTGTTGCCGCCGGAACCCTTCTCGCTGCGTTCGTGGCTCTATTCGGAGACCGTCTTCGAGCAGCTCTATTCTAAACCGATTCTGGAAGTGAGCTTCCCAATCCTAATGAGGCAAGCTGACAACCGTTACCCTTAACGCCCCTTCGGCGAGTCGCGACGGAGGCATGTCGCTTCTACCATCTTCTGTGAAGAATCGCGCTCCTTGGCCACCGGCAACGGCAGAGGCGTTCCAGCTCTTTCTCATTCGAATCGAGGAGTTCGGCCCGACCAAACGCCGCAGGTCAAATGGACGGGCGAGGTGCCATGCGGTGGCGCACGGGAGAAGTCGATCCACTCGCGCGGATCATTGGTTCGCCCGCCACGTGTGACTTCTTCAGCATTGTCAAAGACAAGTGGCTTGAGCTTCAGTGTTTAGTTGTGCCAAACGACCTTCAAGCGCGGACTGTCGAGAAAAGACGGACATCATCGCGTCGTTTCAGGCGCGTTCGAACTGTCGTCGAAATCAATCGCAGGTGCTACGTGTGCGAATCTCATGGGACGGCCACTGGCTGACGGAGAACTTGAGATGTCTCATCATGTTTAGCTTTCGAGTTCTCCCCGTTGAGCAGCCCTCCGTAGGCCTAACCTTACGGGTCAACCGGACGCGCCGGTTCATGTCTTCAACTTGGCGAGCATCTCGTCGGCGCGCCGGTTACCTTGCACGTTAGGCAGCACACAGAGTCCATATGTCGCATTTGTCAACTTGGCTAATTGTCCAGCCCTTGTCATTGCGCGTCGCGGTCGTTGTCGTCGCGCTCGTGACTTAGCTCTCGGCTTCGGGTTCGGATCGCGAGCGGCCGTCCCACGCAAAGCCTCACGCATGTTTCTCGCGCCCGAGTAACAGATCTTGTACTTCCGCTTGGTCAATGCGTTTCCTGGGCATCTTACTCGTTGGCACAAGTGCAGCGTCCGATCGGTTTCCTCCTTATGATAGGGTTGGCTCAACTCCGGTAGCTGGCTAAGTCGGTTGAAATCTAGCGGGTGCCTGATTTTGCCGTGTCGAAAGCCGGACGCGTCGTTGCACGCGACTCGAATTTCGGCGACGCATCTCATCAAGGCGAACGCGTCTCGCCGCGGTTACATAGAACGATAAGGCAGCCTGCTTCCGCGAGTATGACAGCTGCTATCGCTGGGAAGCTTCGTGAGTCGATTTCCCGATGAATCGCTATCGGGGTCTTGAATTTCTCGTATCCGCGTGCCCAAAACCGGGATCGCCGAAGTTACGCTGCTTGCTACTTGGTCGACATCGGCCGGTCTCGTGGCCCGCTCGAACGCCTTGGCACTGGCAAATCTGGGCCGCATCGAGAGCAGAGACTGATGGCTACGCTGCGATTTCTGGTCAAATGATCGGAAGCGGCCGTCGCATCTCTGGGGAAGCCACTCCTCGGCTTCACGCTGACCGATCGGTGGGGACCGCTCTCTTGGGTGCTGGGAACTAGGTGCACTCAACTGTGGGTCCGGATGCATGGCCAGGAATTACGGCGTCCCTCGAGCCTCTTACAAATGGATCCAGTTTGCAAGTGCCCCGGCGGATAGAAACGCTTTGTGCTTACGGTCGAACCTCTATATTCGAAGCAAATCGGATAATGGAGATCGTCTTGGTTTCCGAAGGTCGTGACGCCTCACGATCTGCTACCGGTTTCAAGTTCGTGGTAGGGCGTCGCCAAGTCCTCTCGACGCATCCGTTGTGCGACCCCTCGAATTCTTGGAAGCGAATGGTGTTCCCCAAAATGCTGTGACGCTTGCTCTGGCACTTGCTGCAACCTTACGGTCAACCGGACGCGCCGGTTCAGGGCTTCTCTTCCCGCGCGTCGGCGCGGCGCGCCGGTTACCTTCAACGTTAGGCCGCCACCCGGCACGGTTGACGCATAGTCGTAATGTATATACACTCGGCCCATGCGGTTCACGTGGAGCGAGGCAAAGCGCAAGCTGAATCTGCAGCAGCACGGCTTTGATTTCGCCGACGCGGCAAAGGTCTTCGACGGTCCCACCTACACCTACGAAGACGACCGCTTCGACTATTCGGAGCAGCGCTTCGTCACCCTCGGTGTGCTGGAAGGCATGGTGGTATCTATTGTCCACACCGAAACACCGCGCCAGATTCGAGTTATCTCTATCCGTAAGGCGACCCGACATGAGCAGGCGATCTTCTTCAAGAACTTCTAAAACCGATTGGTCGCGCGTGCGCGCGATGTCCAATCGTGACATAGCGGTCTCACCGGAACATCCCGAGGCTTCAATGCAGCACATTGTCCGGGGGATCGCGCGGCGTGGCCTCCAGCCCGTTCCACCAAAAGCTTCGATCTCCCTGCGCCTCGATGCCGACGTACTCGAATGGCTGAAGGCTCAAGGCCCGGGGTACCAAACACGTATCAATGCGATCTTGCGCGCCTTCAAAGATGCGTCGGCCTAACCCTACGGTCAACCGGACGCGCGGGCACACGACTTGAAGTTCGGCGAGCATCGGCGCCGCGCGCCGGTTACCTTTATCGTTAGGGCCCGCTCCGTCATGTCACGCGGCCGGCGTCCCCTGTATTGCGCGCCGCGCCTTGCGCCTCTCGGTCACCTCTCTCACTTCGTCGGCTCAGCGGCGCCGCGCGCATCACGTGCTTCCCGGTCGGCGTAATACAATTCTGCGTAGTGCTCACTCCATTTCAGGCTCCCTCATGCAGATGTGAGCATCCGATCCGTGACTATCCCCATGGTCATCACAGACTGCAGGCTCCGATATCGCGTCGTCGGCTCAGGTGCCGCGGGGCCTAACCCTACGGTCAACCGGACGCGCCGCCTCACGACTTCTAGCTCGCGAGCATCGGCGCGGCGCGCCGGTTACCTTGAACGTTGGGTGTCTTGCAACGTTGACCTGCCTGGGGAATTTCGGACCACTGGCTACTTGAGAATGGCCCCCTGGTGGATGGACTCGTGATGGCGACGGAATTCGTTCGGCGTGCGGTAATCGAGACTGGAATGCGGTCGCACGTCATTGTAATGGCGCCGCCAGATTTCGATGAGGACGCGAGCTTCGGTTCGACTGCGGAACCATTCCATGCTCAAGCATTCGTCGCGGAACTTGCCGTTGAAGCTCTCGTTGTCGCCGTTCTGCCACGGTTTGCCAGGATCGATCAAGGCGGTGTCGATCTTTGCGTCGGCGAGCCATTCAAGAATCGCCTTGCTGACGAATTCAGGGCCGTTATCCGAGCGCAGGAACGCCGGTGCGCCGTGCGCGCTGATCAGTCGGGTGAGCACGTCAATGACGCGGGCGGAGCGGATGCTGCCTGCGACATCGATGGCATGACACTCTCGCGTGAACTCGTCGATGATGGTGAGACATTTGATCTTCTGTCCGTTGGCGCAGGCATCGTGAACGAAGTCGTAGGCCCACACTTGACTGGGTCCCCTCGCGGGCAATGGACGCGGTCGTGAAGTCGCCACCCGTCGCCGCGGCCGCCGCCGCGGCAATTGCAGGCCAGCTGCGCGCCAAAGCCGATAGGCACGGTCGGGACTCATGGAGTGTCCTTCGCGACGCAGAAAGATGCGCACGCGCCGATAGCCATAGCGCGGGTACGTCGCGGCGATCCGCCGCATGGCATCGAGCGCCGGCGCGTCATGCTCGGCACGCAGGGAACGGTATTTCAAGATCGAGCGGGGCAATTCGATCAGCTCGCAGGCTTGGCGCTGGGAATGCCCACGCTCCATCGCCAAAGCCACCTGGTCCCGTTGGGCCTGCGAGCTCACCATTTTCGGCGGTTGATCTCTTTCAGCGTCTCGATCGCCATCTCCCTCTCGGCGACCATGCGCTTGAGCTTGGCATTCTCGGTTTCCAGCTCACGCAATCGCTTCACGTCCGCCGGCTCGAGCTTCCCGAACCGCCGGCGCCAGACGTAGATCGTCTGCTCGCTGATCTTGTGCTTCTTGGCGACCTCCACGACCGGGTTCTTATCGGCCTCGCGCAGGATCGTAACCATTTGTTCTTCGGTAAACCGGACCTTCTTCATCAGCTCCTCGCTTCGTCAGCGGGAGCCATTGTCTCAAGTTATAACTGGTCCGAAAAACCCGGGCAGGTCATCACGATTGAATTCTTGGCGCGAGCATCGGCGCGGCGCGCCGGTTACCTTGAATCGTTAGCAGGTTGTTGAAATTGGGCCAAAGAATGAAGCTGATGGCATCGGCGAAAGAGCGGGAAGCCGATCAACCGTTCTGCCGCAGATGCCGATGAGGCATCGCTACCGCATCTGACCGAGTGGCTCAATCGGCGTCACGTATTGGAATGGTGGAGCGGCGACGACGCTGCGCCAAAACTTGAGCATACAATGAGAAAGTATTTGCCACGGATGAACGACGATTCTCCGGTCAAGAGCTATGTCGCGATACTCGATGACGAACAGATCGGGCTCATTCAATCGTACGTAGCGTTGGGCTGTGGCAATGGATGGTGGCAAGAAGAGGCCGATCCCGGCGTTCTCGGCATCGATCAATTCCTGTGCAACGGCTGCCGGTTGGGGCAAGGCCTCGGCACTCGCATGGTCTCGGCCTTTCTTAAGAAACTGCTTGCCGAACCAGGAGTGATCAAAATCCAAACTGACCCAGATCCTTCAAATATCCGCGCGATTCGTTGCTATGATAAGGCGGGCTTCCGGGCGGTCGGAAGAATAACAACGCCCGACGGGCCAGCGGTTCTCATGGTGGTCGAGAGGGCCAAGCCAACTGAGATCAACAGTGCGGCCTAACCTTACGGTCAACCGGCCCGCCGGCACACGCTTTCTCGCTCGCGAGCATCGGCGCGGCCGCGCCGGTTACCTTCAAGGTTAGACCACACCGGCGCAGTCGTTTGAACGATTCCAAACTAAATATGGAGAATCCCAATGAAGTACGTGATCAGCTGGTTCGAACGCCCGCAGGGTTCACCTATGGAATACGAGAATGCGCAGAAACGAATTCTTGAAGTGTTCGGTCAATGGAAGGCGCCGGCTAATTTCAAGATCGATTTCTTCGTGGTACGAGTCGGAGAATGGGGCGGACATATGCTCGTAGATTGCGACGATCCGGTTACCGTTCACAAATTTTGTTCGATGCTTCCTTCTTTCGTGTTTGAGGCGCGCCCGGTCATCGCGGTCGAAGAAGCCGTTCGTGGCGAACTCGAGGTGATGGCATGGCGTGATGGATTGAAAGACAATTGATAGGGGCTATCACCTCTTTGACCAAGCCGCCGGCTAATAGCGGCCGCGTTGTTCAGGCGTGGCCCAACCGCGCGTTCAACGCGGACCCACGCGTGCGCTGATCGTTTCTGGTCAGGGTCGGTGGGCGCGGGCCGGTTAACTTGATCTCGTTAGGCGCAATGCCCGAGATCGTGGCCGTTGCCGTCGTCGCAATTTTCGCGATTCTTGCGTTGGTCCACGCTTATTGGGCGTTTGGTGGTCAAGCTGGCTTACTCGCTGCAGTGCCGGAAGTGCATGACCGTCCAGCGTTCGTGCCATCTGTGGCAGCCACGTTCGCGGTTGCCATTGGCCTCGTGGCCTGCGCGGTACTTGTCGCCGCGAGTGCCGGCTTCATCGTATCAACGGTTCCCGCCACATGGGTCACGTGGCTAGCCTTTGTTCTGGCACTTGCACTGTTCGCGCGTGCGATAGGCGACTTTCGTCTGGTCGGCTTCTTCAAGCGTGTCCGCGGCACTCGCTTTGCGCGCCTTGACAGCGCGGTTTATGCTCCGCTTTGTCTTGTTCTCGCTCTCGCGGTGTTCTATGTTGCGTACGTGCATCGCGCCTAACCGCTCGCTCAACCCGGACGCTCCTCGGCGGGCCCGCGGCCCGTCCGTCGTCGCGCCGGACCTGACACGTTAGGCGCCTGTGCAGACCAGTCGTAGGCGGAGGATCAGATCATGGCAGCAAGTTCAGTAATGCGTCGGCGGCTGGAAGCACAAGGGTTCTGCAATCTCGACGATGCAACACTCAATGAGGTGGGGCCTTGGCTTAGATGGTCACCAGCGATTTGCACCATCGTCATGGTCATCGGTGTCGCATTTGCATCTTCGGCGGTCCTGTGGACGCTCGCTGCAACAGCGTTTCTTGGGGCACTATTGCCCTTTCATCCGTTTGATCTTCTCTACAACCACGGTGCCCGCTATCTGACGGGCACTCGTCCGCTGCCTCACCAAGGCCCGCAGCGTCGCTTCGCATGCGGCATTGCCACCGCGTGGCTCCTTGCTACCGGGTGGGCCTTTTACGTCGGGGCGCCACTCGTGGGCTATCTTCTTGGCATTCCGCTCGTACTCCTGGCGGCGTTAGTCAGCGTCACACACATTTGCATCCCATCCCTAATCTATAACGCACTGTTCAGAGCAGACGGTGCAAAAGGTGGGTCCGCGGGCGCCTAACACCTCCATTAGGCCCCTCGTTTGGGACGCTCGATGACATCGCCGAGGAGGCGCACAGAGCTCGAAACGCTGTTCGCTGTCTTCGAGCGTTTCTATACCGACTTGGCGAGAGTACCCGGCCCGCTCGCTACGGAGCTGTGTGAGAACTGGAAATCTGTCAGAGTGCAATATATGAACCCTCCGCTGCCCGACCAAGCTGAGTAATCAACGACGTGACACCTAACCTTGCGGTCAGCTAGACGCGCCGGCACATGCCTTCGTTCTGGTCAGTAGTCCGTCGGCGCCGGTTGCCTCCGGCGTTAGGCGTCAGCAGATGAAAATCCACGACATTCAGGAATCCGAAATCGAGGTGGTGCGGCATCTTCTCGGTGCAGCCGGATGGAAAGATCGCGTATCCGATCCGGAGGAGTTTCGTGAACTTGTATCGCGATCCTCACGATCGATTGTCGCGGTTGAAGGCGGTGAAGTCATCGGCTTCTTGCGCGCACTCACCGACGGAATGACGAACGGCTACATTTCAATGGTCGTCGTGGCTGAGAAACATCGATTTAAGGGGGTTGGCCGGGCACTTGTCAACGCGGTCATGGGCAAAAATCGCAACATGACGTGGGTGCTCCGCGCCGGGCGCGACGACGTGGCGCGGTTCTACGAAAAGATTGGCTTCGTTCGGTCGGAAGTCGCAATGGAGCGGGTTCGTACAAAGAATGCCGACGCCTAACCCTACGGTCAACCGGACGCGCCGGTTCATGCCTTCAGCCTCGGCAACATCGCTACTTGGCCTGCCGCAGACGGCTCCCGCCCATGATGACTTCGGTCAAATCCTCGACTCAGATGGAACGGTCTTACTTTGCCTTCACGAGTGGGGTGCCCATGAGCACCCCTCCTTAATGAGCCCCGATCACGCGCAGCCTGGCAACGGCCTCCTCTTGTTTTTCCGTGTCGATGATTTCGACATGGCGCTGCCAAGGGCGCGCGCGCTCGTCGCTCGGCTCGAGGAGGAGCCCTACGTGAACCCGAACACTGGAACCACGGAGTTCTCACTCCGAGATCCGGACGGGTATTACGTCACGATCAGCGCACTCTCCGCGGCCTAACATGGCGGTCAACCCGGACGCGCCGTCAGGATGGCTACTATCGTTTCGCAGATCCCAGCCTCATTGCTCTGTTCAGCGTCTCGCAGGCGCGCCGGCTACCTTCAGCGTTAGGCGTCACCGGAGAGCGCAGCACATCGTGGTAACTCTCCACTCCTAGGAGGATCGCAATGGCTAGTTATTTGCTCATACGACACAAGGTTAGAGATTTTTCGGAATGGAAGCACGGTTACGACGCGCATTTGCCGAAGCGCACCGAGGCGGGCCTCACCGAGAAGCATCTTCTTCGGGGCGCTAGCGATACAAATGAAGTCGTTCTCCTATTTCAGGCACAGGATCTCAGCCGAGCAAGGGCATTTGCCGAGTCCCCGGATGTGCGACAAACAATGCAAAACGTGGGCGTCCTGGACAAGCCGGACGTCTATTTTCTCAACGAGTAAAGAGCGTCGGGTCTCCGTGCATTCCAAGGTAGCGGATCTTCGGTCCGCATCTCGTCGGCGACCCGGTTACCCTGAACGTTAGACACCACAGCGTGGGAAACGAGATGGAAAATAAAAAGGGTAGCAAGCTCTTTCTGCTGTGGCTTTTCGCAGCCTTCCTGGCGCTGACGGCTGCCGCAATCGACTATTTTCTCAGCGGAGAAGTAAACACAATCGCGCTGATTTTGACTGCCAGTTCTATTGTCATGTCATTTCTGAGCCGATCGAAAAGTCATGGGCCCGGCGCGTAATTTCTCTCCCGTGAGGCTACGGCGTCGTGTGCCGATCCGTGGTGCGGGTTCCACCATGGCACAGCAAGCTTGTCCGCGTTCCTTCTGGCTGTCCTACCCCGGACTCGCTGGCACATGCTTTGATCTTCGGTCCGCATCGCGTCGGCGAGCCCGTTACCCTGAACCGTTGGCCATGAACATCCAGCTCGAGGCAGACCATGGGTACTGAAGCAACCGTTGTTTTGGGGACAGTTGCCGTTGGGCTTGGCGCAACGCTGTTCATGGACCTTTCGGCAATGCTCCTGAAGCGTGCCTTCAGCATTACTTCGCCCAACTATTGTCTGGTGGGGCGCTGGTTTTGCCACATGCCCAAAGGCACGTTTACGCATTTGAGCATCGCCGACGCGTCGCAAGAACATCTCGAGTGCGCGGTCGGTTGGATCGCTCACTACGTGATTGGTGCCATTTACGCACTCATGCTCGTGGCCATCGTTTCAGGTGGCTGGCTCACGCGGCCCACTTTATTGCCCGCCCTGCTCTTCGGCGTTGGCACCGTCCTCGTGCCATTTCTCATCATGCACCCATCGCTTGGACTCGGGGTCGGTGCATCTAGAACGCCCAATCCAACGCAGGCCAGACTCAGAAGTCTTATGGCGCATACCGCTTTCGGGATTGGCCTATATGTCTGTGCGGTTGGCGTGAGCCGCATGTTGCCGATTCATGCCTAACCCTACGGTCAACCGGATGCGCCGGTTCAAATCTTCTCACTCGCGAACGTTGGCACGGCGCGCCGGTTACCTCCAACGCTGGGCCTCATGATCGAACCATGAAGTCACTCGAACTCAAGATTCCACCGCCCGCGATTGCGATGCTCGTCGCCGCGGCCATGTGGGCGCTCTCCCGACTCACCCCTTCACTTCGAATACCAACGGGCATTCGCCTATTGTTGGCGTTGGCGGTCGCGTTGTTGGGCGCTGGATTCTCGGTGGCGGGTGTTGTCTCGTTCAGGCGTGCAAAAACGACACTCAATCCAACGAAGCCGCAATTGACGTCCTCGTTGGTGACCTCTGGCATCTACACAGTCACCCGAAACCCCATGTATGTTGGCTTGCTGCTCGTTCTCATCGCATTGGCGATCTTTCTATCTTCGGCCTGGGCGTTGCTTGGGCCAGCGGCATACTTTCTCTACATCGGGCGGTTTCAAATCGCACCCGAGGAGCGTGCGCTCACCGCTCTATTCGGCGCCGAGTACACCGCCTACCTGTCTAAGGTTCGTCGGTGGCTCTGAGGCACAGGAAACGATATGACCGTGCTCCGTACAACAACGCCCGAGCGGCTGAGTGCATTCTCAGACGGCGTATTCGTCGAGCGGCGCGCCGGTTACCTTGAACGTTAGCCGCCATGCAAGGCGCAGTTGTTGTGCTGCTCGACGAAGCTCAATGCCAGGCGCTGGATGCGTTCCTCGTGGAGCGCATCTACGAGTTCAATTCCAAAGCGACAGGCTACTTTGATGGAAGACTCTTGGGGGCAAGCGTTCGGAATGAAGCCGGCGAGGTCATCGCAGGTTTCAGTGGCCACACTTGGGGAGGCTGCGCGGAGATTTCGCACCTCTGGGTCAGTGAGCAAGATCGAGGGCAAGGCCTGGGAAAGTTGCTCCTTCACGCAGCCGAAGCAGAGGCCATTCGTCGCGGTTGCACGCAAGTGGTCCTCACTACACACAGCTTTCAAGCCCCCGGCTTCTACGAGCGTTTTGGGTACGAGCGAAAGTACGCCATCGAAGGTCGGCCAAAGGGCCATTCCAACATCATCTTCGTCAAGTCGCTCCATGGCCGGAATGACACCTGACCCTTTCGTCGAGCGGATGTGCCCCGGCAAGCCGGATCCCGCCGCTCATGTCAAACATTAGCCACCCGCTCCCCGCTCACGCCCCATGATTCGCATCCGTGAGATTGATCACCTTGTCTTGCGCGTGCTGGACCTCGATCGGATGCTTCGCTTCTACTGCGGAGTTCTCGGGTGCACGATCGAACGACGCCAGGACGCCATTGGATTGGTTCAGCTTCGTGCCGGGCGCTCCCTGGTCGACCTCGTGCCCGTGGATGGTCAGCTTGGCAAGGCCGGTGGTGCACCACCGGCGAAGGAAGCGCGAAACCTCGATCACTTCTGCTTTCGCATCGAGCCGTTCGATGAAGCAGCCATTCGCAGCCACCTCCTAGCACACAACGTGGAAGCGGGGCCATTGGCGACTCGGAACGGAGCCGAAGGAGAGGGTCCTTCGATCTACATTTGCGACCCAGAAGGCAATGTTGTGGAGCTCAAGGGGCCGTCGGGTGGCTAACCCGCGGTTCAACCGGTTCGGGCTTCAAGTTCCCGTGCATCGGCGCGGCGGGCCGGTGACCTCCAACGTCTGGTCCCGCAAGTGAGTCGGCTGCGCGACATAGCGCGATTGCTGGTTGTTACCGCCGCATTCGGCGCCTCGGCCTTGCTGTACAGGCGGGTGGCGCACTTCAGTTTCACATCGCCGTGGTTTGTCCTGACCGCGATGCTTTGTTTTCTGGGGCTGGTTGCCTTCGCGCGCCCTTTATTTCTTCTACGGCTGCCCCGATGGTTGCGGAAGCCACGTCCCTGGGAGCTGAAGGGCACGCTTTACCGGGCATTGGGGGTCCAAGTCTTCGGGATGCTTCTCCAACGGACTCCGCTCCGCCTATTGAATTCGCAAGTTTATTTGAGTGAATACTCTGACGACCCTGCCAGGCTGAGTGCCCAACTTGAAGCGGCAGAAGCTGCTCACCTTTGGGCGGCGGCATTGATTGCCCCTTACATGGCGTATGCGTGCATTGCGAACAAGTGGAGCGTCTTTTTTGGGTTTGTCGGCGTGCAGATCGCAGGAAACGCGTATCCGATTTTCCATCTGCGCTGGGTTCGTGGCCGCCTGGAGCGTGTTCTCGAAAGGCGCGTGGACCCACTCCGGCGGGCTTCCCTCCTGGCCAGCGCGCCGGTTACCCTGCACGCTAGGCCAAGCCCTACCGTGTCAATCCGCGGCGTTATCTTTGACTTGTTCCATACCTTGACTGGTCCGGAGTCGGCGAGAGCAGAACTCCCGAAGACTTACGAGATTCTTGGCATCGACAGCGTCGAATGGAACAGTGCCGTCTTCGAGCACTCACACTGGCGCTTGGCTGGCGAAATTCGCGACCCGGTTCAAATTGTCCGCACCCTCGCCCACCGCATCAACCCCGACATCCCGGAAGCGCTCATCATTCAAGCCGCCTTGATTCGGCAACGGCGTTCGAAGGCAGCGCTCAACTCTATCCCTATCGCAAATGTTCAACTCCTTTCGACGCTGCGCCAACATGGTTTTAGACTTGGATTGATTTCGAACCTTGATGCTTCCGAGCTCGCCGGATGGTCTGGGTCTCCGCTCGACGGAGCTTTCGACGCTGAGCTCTTCTCGTGTGAGATTGGTGTGGTCAAACCCGACACCGCGATCTATGTCGAATGCCTGAAGCGATTGGGGCTGGCTGCGCCAGAATGCATTTTTGTCGGTGATGGCGGGAGCAATGAATTATCGGGTGCCCGACAAGTCGGGCTGCACACCATACTGTTCTCGGGAGTGATTCGAGAGCTGTGGCCCAACCGAATCGCCGCGCTCGAAGAATCCGCCGACGCCCATGTTCATGCGCTTTCGGACATCATGTCGCTGCCAATGATCCGGAGCATTGTTGGCCTGTCTCACGCGTCCGACAGGGCCTAGACCTGCTATATGGCCTCCCCATTGATTGCAAGTCTTCGGGCGCCGGTCTGACCAGTTGCCCATCAACGTTTCCTGATTGTCGGCGCGGCGCGGCGCGCCGCTAATAGATGTGGAGCTTGGTCAGAAGCGCGAGCGGGTCATCGAGAGACTCGAACAGATCCTTGTTGTGCTTGATCGTCTTGGTCTGCATGTAAACGCGAAGCCATTGCTTGTACATGTACAGCTCATAGCGATCCAGCTTGTCTCTAAGTGGCAGGTCGCGCTGCGCGATGAGTCCCGCCAGGAACATCGCACACTCGAAGCCCAGCGAAATCGACTGAAAGTACGGAGAGCCAATAGCCGAATCGCCAACCAGGAACACCGGCGAGCTGACGAACGGGTGGTCACCGGGCTTCGCTGCGTGCCATTGCCGGCTGGTCGCATTGCGAGCCCGGTACAGGTTCAGGGGTATCCGGATAATCTCCAGGTCGCCGAGTATCTCGCCGTGGGTTTCCTGCTTGATCTTGTCGATGAAACGGTCCATCGACTGGGCGACGTCGGGAAAGTTGCTGCGAAGCCATTGACCGTCGAATCGTGGCGGCATCGCCTCATAGTCCTCGGCAGTGATGTTGACGATACCGGTCACGTGGCTGACGCTGCCATCGTGGTGTGTGCGATGGACCATTGGAATGAACTTGTAGCGCGCGTTCTCGATGTTCTTGTAGTACTTGCAATACTCGTTGCAGGCGTATGTCCGGCCGTACAGGAAGGTTATGACGAGGGCGTATTCGAGCAAGATGTTGAGCGTGTTCGCCCCAGCATCCGCCTCGCCGGGGCTGCGCGCCAGGTGATCTCGAAGCAGCGAATTGCTGCCCGTGCAATCGATCACGATGTCTCCTGGCTTGAGCATCGCCATCGCGTGCTGCGCAGCAACGACGGCCGCGGTCCGATGCACCGGATTCGACGTGCGCGCATCGATCAGATCGCTGAGGGCCCGCTCGATCGTGTTGAGCGGGCAGAACCCAAGAGCCCATCCCCGAAGAAGTGCCATCAGGTCCGAAGGAATGGACTGTCTGAAAGCGAGGCCCTCGTCGAGCTCTGGTGGATCGAAGACGGCCTCCACGTTCTCTCCGTCGAAGCAATCGCTACGGTAGCTCTCGACCGAATCCGCCACGAGGTACGACGCGAGCCGGACCATCCGGGTGCGCGTGTACTCGCGTCGCTTCTCGTAGAGGCGTACGGAGAACCCCTCCACCGGCTGCAGCAACGCCGTCAGCAGGAGACCCACGGGTCCCGCACCGATGACGTGCACTCGGCCTCCTGAAGGCAGGGTCTCGAGCGCGGTGAAACCGGATTGTGCGGGCATTCGTGTCCTTTCCTCAAGGCGCTGATGGCAGCGGGCCGAGTATCTACCACGCCGTCCCCACCGCCTGGGCGGCCGTCAGCGAATTGTCGCCGCAACCGGTTGCGTTCTATGCAGTAGTGTTCTTTCTCGTAAACGCGACGTACATTTGCCTGATCTGGGAGCTGATCGATCGGACGCCGGTTGATCAGATCCCATCAAACGTGCGCAGGATCATGCGGCTCCGATCGACTACGACATTATGCCTTTCGTGCTCGCGGCGGCAGTGGCGCTGAAATATCCGCGGGCCGGACTCGGAATTTGCATTTTTTGCGTGATCGTTATCTGAAGCCCGATCCGCCGGCGGCTTGAGCGAAGCGCCGGCGGCACGTTTAAAATCATCAGGGGTGGCTACGGTTACCGTCAATGAATACAAAAAACACGTCCGGAAAGTTTTCGCTGCCCGTTGTCCCAGTTAGTTTTCTCGCTCTGATCATCGTTTGCGCGCTGCTCTTTTGGTGGCTCCGGCCGGTTGGCAGCGGGCGGGAGCAGACCGACCCGCGCGGCCCTGTTGGTATCGGAAGGTTCGAGCCTTTCCGCACGCCCGGCGGATTTCTGCACACGAATGGCATCATCAAGACCGAGGAACTTCGCAAGGACGACGGTTCGTGGCGCGGCACTACGTCGTCCGGCATTCGTCTCGATGCAACCTATCGCTACGATATCGAACTTCGCTCCAAATGGAACCTCTACATCGATGACACGCGTAATACAGCCCTCATCGTTGCCCCGCCTTATGAACCCCAGCTTCCCGTAGCCGTCGATTCGAAGACGGTGCAGGAGTGGACCTCGTCGGGTTGGGGTCGCTTCGACAAGTGGGATCAGCTTCAGGCACTCCGTCAGGAGATCTCCCCGTTCCTCGCCGCCAAAGCCCGCAGCAAAGCCTACATGGACTTCGCCCGGGGAGACGCCCGCAAGACGGTCGAGGAATTCGCCTCCGATTGGCTGCTCAAGACCAACAGACTGCCCAACAAAGCCACCTACCTTGTGAAAGTCTATTTCGCCGACGAACCGGACATTCCATTCCCAGAAAACAAGACCATCAAAGATTTTCTGCCATGATCGCAGCACCGAACCATCCGATGCGCAAGCAAGTGCCATTTCCGAGCTTCGCCCGCAGGGCGAGCGCGGGATGTTGATCGGCTCGTGCGGCTCACGAGGCATTTGCCGCGTGAGCGCGTGCGGTTGGCAGATGTTCGGGAAATCGATGCAGCGTGCTCGCACCTTGCTCAACGCCAGGCGCCGATAGCGCCGTCCGCGTGTGTGCAACGCCGACATCGTGAAGCTCGCGGGCAGCGCGGCGCGAACGCGCGCACCAGGGGCGCGCACCTTTGCACGCGCCGCCGGTACGACGACCTGCCTTCCCTATTGGTAAGCGCGCTGAGGTCCGCTGTTGCGCGGATCGTTGATGTCGCGACGCGCGACGCACTTGAAGTTCGACGCGTCGTTCGGATCGCCTCTCCCCACGTACTCGCCACGCTCGGGGAACGGACAGAGCGGCCGCTGGAATTGCACGCCCTGTGCCGGCGCATTGTTAAGGTAGTGGGTGGCGATGATGCGTTCCGGAGCGACTCCTTGCTCCACCCACTGCTCCAGGGCTTTCACCAGATCGTGGTCGGCGTCGATCACCGGCCCGTTGCTGGTGCCGTTGCCGAATGCGTTGGGGCCGGCTCCGCCGCTGCAATGCGCCATGCCCGGCACCATGAAAACGCGATAGAAATCGCTGGGATCGCCCATCTTGTCGGCGACCGCGCGATAGTAATTGAGACCGTTCTGCGGAGGGATGGCTGAATCCGCCCATCCGGCATACTGGATGAGCCTTCCTCCGTGCGCCTTGAACGCCCGCAGGTCGGGATTCACGGAACTCAGGATGGGCTGCAGCATCTGCCGCGCGGCATCGTCCTGCTGCACGACATCGATGCTGAGGTAGTCGCAGCTCGTCACGCCGAGCATGAGGTCGCATCCGAATCCAAAACCAAGCCCGAACTGGCTGCCGGGACTGGCGGGTGAACTGCCGGTGATCCAGCTGGTCCAGTCGCCAGACGCCGCCTCGCCGCCAGGCTCGAGACCGGGGAACAGCAGGGTCTTGCCGTCGTGGGGACCGTCATAGAGCTTCTGCGCCGCGTCTACCTGCGCTGGCGTGAGGCAGGTATCGGGATCATCCTTGTGTTTGCACTGGACTGATTTCGGATCGAATTTGCACTCCCGCGGGTCATTGAGGAACGCGTCCGTCTCAACACCTCCATCCTTACCCAGACATTTATCCAGCGCCGCGTTGCTCAGCAGGGCGAGTTTGCTCGTGGGGATGTAGGCATCCGGAATGCCGTTGGTTTGCGGGCCGTTGAGCGTCGCCTGCATGTCATAAAGATAAGAGGAGCCGAACTCGCCCACCTGGTCGTTGACCGGCGACCCCGCGATGATCCCGTCAAAATCGCTGGGGAAGCGCTGGGCCTCCTGCAATGCTTCCCGGCCCCCGTCCGAGCACCCGACGAAATAGGAATAATTCGGCGCCTTTCCCATCAGGGCGTTGATGATCGCCTTGGAATCGTCGCTCGTGGCCTTGATGGCGCGGTATCCGTAGTCGAGGAGGACATCCGGATTCCCGATGAAAGCCGGAGCTCCCGATGGCGGCCCGGAGGTGCCGTCGTCCGTTCCGGCGGTGGCATAGCCGCGCGATACCGCGTTGGCGATGCCGGACAGCGAGATCGAACCGGCGAATCCGCCATTGCCGATCTGCTGGTACTTGCCGTTCCAGCTTCCGTCGGTCGGGATCCAGACCTCGAAATGGACGTTCGACTGGCTTCCCGGCTTGATCGTCCCCGCCACGCGGCAGAGGCCGACTGGAGCCTTCGTAGCGCCGGAGACCGTGTCCCCTGCCGCATACGATTGAGCCAGCGTGATCATCGTGCTCGGCAGCGAGAAGCCCGTGCCCACGAAGTCGGCGCAGCTCGCCGCGGCAGGAGGCGCCGCATACAACGTGGCCACAGCCACCGCCGACGCGGCCAACAGCGGTGCCGCACGGTTTCTTCTCCGTTGCCGCGCAATCGGTTGAGTGGATAGCAAAGAATAGGATGGCATCGCGTGCTCCTGGATATTCGGCGGGTAGCAATGACTCGCGCTGACCTGCTGGTTGAAATGGACGAACGCTGGGCGAAGAAGACTTGGCCTGTGGCAATCCCGCGATCAGCGCCAAGCCGAGTGAAAAACGCTATGCTCAGCTAGAACCTCTGTCAAGAAAATATTCTTCGCAGTGGCGCATTGCATGCAGGGCTGGCGGAGGCGTTATAGCTGCGATGGGGGGCAATCACGGTCAGAGTTCCAAAGACGATTCTTGTCTGGCCCGCAATCCTGACGCTCGTCCTTTCCCTGGTCTTCTGCCAGGGCATGCGAGCAACGGACGATCTCGCTTACGCTCGGCGCGCGATGTCCATAGGGCAAGCGTCGGCTACGCCGATTCAGCAGCCAAGCCATCGCGATTCCCGCATCGGCACGATCTATCCGCTGGCGGCGGTTTTTTCACTCCTCGGCACAAGCGATTTCTCGCTGGCCTTGCTGCCGCTAATCTCCTCGATGCTCACTGCGTCGCTCGTGGGTTGGCTGGGATATTCACTTTGGGGAAAGGCTGCCGGCCTCGGCGCGGGGCTCCTGTATGCGGTGTTCCCGCTGACCATCGATCTTTCGACCTTCTACGTGCCAGAGCCGATACTCCAGCTCGAGATGTGCCTCGCGACGGCACTATTCCTGTGGGCCATAGGACCTCGAGCCAGAAACGCAGGGCGTGTGGAGTTTCTCGCGGGCGTCGTCATCGGCATTGCGTACCTCACGAAGGAGATTGGAGCGTTGATGCTTCCGGCGTTCTATCTCTACCTCGTGATCGTGCGGCGAATCTGTCGGCGCGATGCTTCGCTATTTGCGGGATTCGCAGTCGTCTTGTGCACAGAGCTCGCTTACTACGCAGTTCTCCATGGGAATCCGCTGTATCACTTCACGCTGGTCGCGGGTTATCTGAGCGACCCGATGCTGGCAGCCGCAAACAGCGATCTGCCGTATCGGCTGTTCAAGATGATTCCCGGCATGTTCGTCTTTCCGAATATGGAGTTCGGTCTGTTCGGACCGTTGCTGGCAGCGGCATGCCTCTACGGCCTCATACGCCGGCGCGAGAGCCTCCTGTTTGTCATCTGGGCCACGCTCGTGCTGCTTTTCTACAACTTCATGACAGTCAGCCTTCGCGACTACATCGTGCTGCCCGTAACGGCGCGATTGCTGGCACCGGCGTGCCTGCCGTTGCTGATCCTATCGGGAAAGATGGCTGTCGACTCCTGGAATCGGGTGACGCAAAGCTCCGCGAGGTTCGTCCGGCATTCCGGGCGTGCTTTGCTCGCGAGCTGCGCATTCGCACTGACCATTGCGTCCTTTCTCGTCATGTATCTGAACAGTACCCCGACCTTTACCGGGGTGGTGGCGCAAAATGCCAAACAAGCTGCCAAGTTCCTGGAAGGCTATTCGTCGATAACGCTCGTCACCGACCGGCGTACCGGCCGCGCAATACAGTTCTACCGACACTACAGTGCTCGCGATTCATTCGTCGAGTTCGAGGCGGCATCGCGGCTGGGCAACCGACTGCAGGACGAGCCGCTCAAGCCCGCGTTTGTCGTGCTCAACGGGCCGATCATCCATGAGCAGGAAATCAAGGGGCAAGCGTATGGCCGTGCCTTCCTGACGGCTGGAGATCTCGCCTCACTTCCCGAGTTCTTGCCGCGACAAGGAACGGAAGTCTTCTCGGCGCAGGCGCGCAGAAGCCAGGTTCTCGAAACGTCTCTGGGATACTCACGCCATCTCCTGGAACAGTTGGGCTATCAGACGTCCGATCGACTCTTCGCTGACAACCCTCCGCTTGGCGACGTTCAAATCTTTCGTCTTGGTGAACGGCGAGGAAGCCCGAAGCAATGAATCAGGCAGAGCCAGCAATCCTTTGAAAGGTCGAGCCACCTGGCTCAATGCGAGTGCTGCGACTTTCGTAGGCCGGAGAAGTGACGCGCATCGATCGTGCTGGCGGTGGGGAGTGTTATCGACTGCTGACTTTAAGCGTACGATCCGGGGCGCAATCCATTCGGCCCTCCGCTCCACGTTCTCGCCCTTTCCGAAACTATGCTGACAATTGACGACATCCGCGCGATTCCGCTGTTTTCGACACTCGCCGTCACCGAACTCGAGCATCTCGCGAAGACGTCCGCTGACCTGCATCTAAGCGCCGGGGAATTCGCCGTTCCCGAGGGCGCAGACCGTGCGCTATACGCAGTGCTCACGGGCAAAATCGAGGTCGTGAAGATGGTTGACGGCATCGAGCGAATACTGGGCTGGCGCGCTCCGGGAGCGATTTTCGGCGAAGTGCCGATGACCCTTGGCACGGCGTTTCCTGGCGGCTACCGGGCTTCGGAACCGTCGCGCGTGTTTCGTGTGGATCCGAAAGAGTATTACGCCATTGCGGCCGTGTCGCCGGCGATCTCCGTGAAGATCGGCGCGCTCGCGCTCGAGCGCATCGGCGGCCTGCAGGGGATCGCCGCCACACCGCCCAAGCCGCGCGTAATCATCCTTGGTAATCGCTGGGACGCCGCCTGCGGCGCGTTGCGCCAGTTCCTCACGCGAAACCAGATTAGTTTTGACTGGATGACGCCCGATGCGCCTGATCTGTCAACGCGTTGGCCCGGACCCCGCCCGTCGGACGACGACTGCCCTACGCTAAGGCTGGCCGACGGAACGCTCCTTACTCGACCCGCGACACGCGAGCTTGCCGAGCTCCTTGGCCTTGAAACGAAGCCGCGCCTTGCTGAATACGATACGGTGATCATCGGTGGCGGGCCGGCCGGCCTGGCAGCGGCGGTCTACGGCGCCTCGGAAGGACTGCGCACCGTGGTCGTGGAGCGCGAGGCTCCCGGAGGCCAGGCCGGCACGTCCTCGCGGATCGAGAACTATCTCGGCTTCCCCAGCGGCGTCTCGGGTGACGAACTTTCGAGCCGCGCACTGAAGCAGGCGAAGCGGCTCGGGGCGGAGATCCTGGTCACACGCTCGGTCGCGCGAATCGATCCGAAAACACGTCACGTTCACCTCGATGGCGATGACGTCGTCCGGGCGCGGACCGTCATTCTTGCCACCGGCGTCACGTGGCGCCGCCTCGCGATCGACGGTTTCGATCGGCTTATCGGCAAAGGCATTTATTACGGCGCTGCGCGCAGCGAAGCGAGCGCTACCCACGGACTCGACGTCCACCTCATCGGTGGTGGAAACTCCGCCGGCCAGGCCGCATTGCACTTTGCCAATCATGCACGCATGGTCACTCTCACCGTCCGCGGCGATTCCCTGGAAAGGAGCATGTCTCGCTACCTGATCGAGCAGCTCGGCAAGCAGTCGAACGTGGCGGTGCGGCTGCGGTCCGAAGTGGTCGCGGCATACGGTGAAGGCCATCTGACAGCAATAGACATCCGCGATGAAGCGAGCGCAAATGTGCGCCGGTACGACTGCGGCGGTCTTTTCGTTTTCATCGGAGCCGACGCTGAGACTGGATGGTTGCCGGATGACATCGCGCGCGACAAGCGAGGGTATGTACTTACCGGGGACGACGTAGTGAAGGCCGGTCGCTGGTCGCAAAGCCGCGATCCGTACCTCCTCGAATCGAGTCTTCCCGGTGTTTTTGCCTGTGGGGATGTGCGATTGAGTCCGGTCAAGCGCGTTGCTTCCGCGGTCGGCGAGGGAAGCATGGCGATCGCTTTCGTCCACAAATACCTGCAGCAGGATGCGCAGTAGCGTCGACCATGCCCGCCCGACCCTTGGATTGTTCCCGCTCGAGCGCAATCCGCGACGTTCGTGCTGATTCCGAAGCGGCACACCGACTGCCCATTCGATATCATTCGCTATCGCCCTTGAGCGCTCATGCTGCCCATACGCCGCGCTGCAACGTCGGATAGCGACTCCATCTGGGACATCTTCCACGCGGTGGTCGCTCCCGGCGATACCTATGCCTTCGACCCGAATATTTCTCGCGAAGACGCGCTCGCGTACTGGCTGCATTCTTCGGCTCGGTGCTACGTTGCGGAGCGCGACGGATTCATCGCGGGTACCTACATCCTCAAGCCCAATCACCCCGGCCTGGGCTCCCACGTCGCCAATGCAGCGTTCATGGTCGCGCCCGGCGCGCGTGGTCTCGGTCTCGGGCGCACCCTGGGCGAGCACTGTGTAAGCGAGGCGCGCCAGCTTGGATTTCGCGCACTGCAATTCAATTTTGTCGTTTCCACCAACGAGCCCGCCATTCGACTTTGGCAGCAACTGGGGTTCGGGATCGTAGGCACCCTGCCAGGCGCTTTCCGCCATTCGCAGAAGGGCTATGTTGATGCTTACGTCATGTTTCGCTCACTCGCAAACACGGCGTAAACAAATACGCGGAGGTTCTTTGTGCTGGCGCCGATCGACTACCTCAATCCCGCATTACCTGCCGGGCTCAAGCGTGTACCGATGCCGGTCGTCGACGCCACGCCGGAGGCACTCCTGAGGTATGGGAACCTGGTAGACGATCCCAAGGAATGCCGCGTCCAAATCGTCCAATGGCCCGCCGAGGGCACCCGGCCGATCGATGCAGACACCGGAGATCAGGCCGGCACGACCGAGGGCGTGTTCGTGAGCGAATGGCGTGGGGACATTCTTTACGGCCGCAACGAGGCCGTGGGTGGCCATTACATTCTCGCGTATGCGGAGCCTCCGGAGGTGGCGCGCACCGACCACGCCGAACCGCCGCGCCGCATGATGCTGTGGCACGCGAACTATCATCCTGACGGCGGACAGCTGTTCTTTCCGCTCGACCGCCGACCGTTCTATGTGCCGCTGGCGCTGCCGGGCGATGATGTAACGCCGCAGCGCTTCGTATGCTTCCGCTTCGACGGTCGCCAGGGGCTCTACATCCACCCCAACATCTGGCACGAAGGCGTCTTCGGCCTCAGCGGCACACAGCGCTTCTTCGACCAGCAAGGCGCAGTGCACGCGCGGGTCTCGGTGGACTTCGCGCGGGAATTCGGATGTCTGCTCGAGGCGTCGATCTGATGGGTCAATCGACCGCGGAGATGCGCTGATCCCGGTGGCAGGTTCCTGTTGGCGGGATTGATATCCAACATCAACACGGAAGAGGAACAAACATGTTTGCACGACTCATGGGCTTGCGAACTATCTCTCCTGATGACTTGTACCGACTGGCGCAAAACCCCGGGCATGTATCGGTCATCGACGTCAATTCTCGTCAGAGCTGGATCAAGGCTCGCGTTCCGGGTGCGAGGAATCTCGACCCTGCTGCCTACCAGGACAGCGACCTCCCGTCAGACAAGGAAGCCGTTCTGGTGTTCTATTGTTCCAACCCGATGTGCAGGAAGGCGCCCAATGCGGCTCGTCGAGCCAAGAAGATCGGCTACAGCAATGTTCAGGTCATGTCGGCCGGAATCAGCGGCTGGCTCGCCGCGAAGCTGCCCACGGAATCTGGCGAGTAAGTGTGCGCCGGACGATTCGCTGCGGCGTCACTCGCTGAATTCAAGCATCAAACGCCCAAGTGCCGGAGATCAGCATGCGCATCACTGGCAAGTGTCATTGCGGCAACATGGCAATCGAGCTTGATTGGAAAGGCGACCTGGCCGAGATTCCGGCGCGCGCCTGTGGCTGTTCGTTCTGTGTCAAGCACGGCGGTGTCTGGACATCCAACCCGAGTTCGAGACTTGCCGTCACGATCCGTGATGCGTCTCTGGTGTCAAAGTACGCATTCGGATCCCGGACCGCCACGTTTCACGTTTGCTCGCGCTGCGGTGTCGTGCCGCTGGTTACCAGCGAAATCGAGAATCACGTTTATGCAGTCGTCAATGTCAGCGTCCTGGAGAATGTCGACCCATCCCGGCTTCGCCGATCTGCCGCCGACTTCGAAGGGGAGGATGCTGGAACCCGTCTTGCGCGCAGAAAGCGCAACTGGATTGCCGATGTCCAGATCGCCGAGGGGACGTACGATGCTGGAACTCCGACCGACGTGTGAGAATTGCAACAAGGCATTGCCTGCCGATTCACTCGACGCGCGTATCTGCACGTACGAGTGCACATTTTGCGCGATGTGCGTCGAAAACGTCCTGGAGAACGTATGTCCGAACTGCGGCGGCGGATTCGTTCCAAGACCGATCAGGCCGTCGAAGAACTGGAAAGGCGACAACTTCCTTGGCAAGGATCCGGCTAGCGCGGACGTCCATCATCGGCCGGTTGATTCGGAATCGCACGCTCGGTTCGCGGCCGCGATCAAAGCCATACCTCCGCACAAGCGCTAGGCACGAAGATAACGGCTAACCGACTCCAACTCCCCATGTCATCCGTTACGTCGCGCCCCTCGCGGGACGCATCGCTGAATATCGCAGAAACCGGGCGGCTGCTCCTGCGCCGCCTTCACGCCAAGGACGCCGCTTTCATTCTCAAGCTCCTCAACGAGCCGTCGTGGCTCCGCTACATCGGCGACAAGGGTGTAACGACACTCCAATCTGCAGAGCGCTACATCGACAACGGACCGGTCGAGATGTATGCGCGCCTCGGGTTCGGACTCTATCTGGTCGAATTGAAGGAGGTTGGCGAGCCAATCGGCATTTGCGGCCTCATCAAGCGTGCGGCATTGGACGACATAGACCTTGGCTTTGCATTTCTTCCCGGATTTTGGGGCTACGGGTACGCCTTTGAGGCAGCCTCCGCGGTGCT
This sequence comes from uncultured Pseudomonadota bacterium, assembly GCA_963718905.1. Classification (GTDB taxonomy): domain Bacteria; phylum Pseudomonadota; class Gammaproteobacteria; order Burkholderiales; family Casimicrobiaceae; genus VBCG01. The sequence goes on along the minus strand of CAVRAF010000006.1, from coordinate 414,383 downwards.
GTCGTACGCAGCCAGCATGCTCGGGATATCGCGAATCGTCGCCATCACCTCGCGCGACAACGTCCCGTCAGGCAAGCTGCTTGAAAAGCTCGGGTTCCGCCTGGAGGGTTCGGTTCGTCTTCAAGACGACGGCGAAGACCTCGAGCTGTATGCGATGGCCGCGGCCTAGGTACAATCGACGCATCACCCTGCCCGACGGTCGTGCCATCTTTGCGACGGCAGACCGGAACCGATGATCCTCGAAGTCGCGGTATTGAACGTGCGCAGCGGTCTTGAACGAGAGTTCGAGGCGGCCTTCGCGCAGGCGTCGCCCATCATCGCGTCGATGCCGGGGCACATCTCGCATCAGCTGCAGCGTTGTCTCGAAAGTCCCAATCGGTATGTGTTGCTGGTTAACTGGACATCTCTTGAAGCGCATACCATCGGGTTTCGCGGGTCGGCCGCATATCAGCGCTGGAAACAATTGCTTCATCATTTCTATGATCCGTTCCCGAGCGTCGAGCACTATGCGCTCGTTGTGCAGCGTGCGGCCGAGTCCAACAGTCAGCACAGGGCATGAACCATGTGTAGAAATATCAGGATGCTCTTCAATTTCGCGCCACCGGTGACCGAGGAAGAGATTCGCGACGCTTCCCTGCAGTTCGTGCGAAAGATCAGTGGTTTCAATAAGCCGTCGAAGGCAAACGAAGTTGCGTTCCTGGCGGCCGTAGAGGGAATTGCGGCGATCTCCGGCGATCTGCTCTCCTCGTTGCAGACAAGCACACCGCCGAGGAGCCGCGAAGAAGAGGCGGCGAAGGCACGGGCTCGCTCCGCCTATCGATTTTCGACGCGATGACTCGCGGATCGCGCCCGCCGATGCAGAGAGGAGTTATCCCATGCCATATGTGGTTCGCGCATTCCCACTGATTCGTCCCATTGCCGAGCTCCATGCGTTTGTCGCCACGCTATCGGACGCAAGGCGCGCCGACACCGACAGGTTCTATCGGCAATACGGCGTGACGCACGAGTCGGCTTACCTGCAGGAAACGCCGCAGGGCCACCTCCTCATCGTCGTCACCGAGGTGGGGGACCACCAGGAGGTGGCGCCGCGATACAAGGCTGCTTCCGACGAATTCAATGCCTGGTTCAAGGCGCAAGTCCGCTACCTCACGGGCGTGGATCCCAACGTCACGCCGCTCGGGCCACCCACCACGCAGATATTCTCGTGGTCAGGCGGGTCGGATCGGGATACGCGAGCCGGAAGCTAATGCCGGTCGAAACAATCGTCTTCGTCACGGCTATCATGGTCGGCGCACTTTCTGACTAAACGAGGTTACTCGATGAATTGCCGAAAAGGTGCTGCAGCTCTGTTTTCGATTCTGGCAGCCATGCCGGGTGCCTTCGCTCAGAGTCCCACGCCGGGCGCCGACACGGCTGCTTCGCCCGCAAAACCCGACCAAGCCGCGCCAAAGCCACCTCCTCCGGTCGCCCGCGACGCTGCTGCGGATGGCGACGCCCGTCGCTGTCTCGAGTTCCCGACCAACCTGCAGGTCATCACCTGTGCAGAGCGGTACCGGGCCCACCTGCACAAAGCGTAGACGCATTAGGCCGCAACCATGGCAAGTCAGCGCAATGTTCGCGGCATCAATCGCGTTGTGGCGTTGGCGCTCGCAGCCGTCTGGCTGGCCGGTGGCGTCGCCGGCGCGGTAGTGGGCGTCGCGAACGGACAATGGCTGCTCGCCACGGTTGCGTTGGGCGCGATTGGTTACTCGGCGCTCTGGTTTCGTGTCGCCGTGCGGTCGCAACTGCTCACTTGGCGCGGGCTTGCCGCACCCTGGCGTGCCGAGTAGCGCCGCTATCGGAGCGCCATGTCGCTGATCGCGAACATCGTCGTAGGTCTCATCGGACTCCTGCACGTCTACATTCTCGTGCTCGAGATGTTTCTTTGGGACAAACCGGCGGGCCTTCGAGCCTTCGGCCAAACTCAGGCGGCCGCGACTGCTTCGAAGGTGCTCGCCGCTAACCAGGGCCTGTACAACGGGTTCCTGGCGGCGGGCTTGTTCTGGGGACTGAGTCTTGGTGCCGGCGGTGCGGCCGTGAAGATATTCTTTCTCTGCTGCGTTCTGCTGGCAGGGATATACGGCGCGGCAACCGCCGGGCGAAAGATCCTCTTCATTCAAGCCATCCCGGCGGCAGTCGGCCTGGCCCTGGTGCTCGCGTCATGATCACGCCGTCGGGATGAATCCGATCGTCTCGAGCGGATTGCGTCTCGAGCCACTCGTCGCGGCGCACGCTGAGGAAATGCTCGAACCCCTGTCGGACCCGGCGATCTACAACTACATCCCCGGGCAACCGCCATCGTCGGTCGCGATGCTGCGCGAGCGTTACATTCAGCTTGAGCGCGGTCGATCCGCCGATGGACGTCAGCAGTGGTTGAACTGGATCGTGCGGCTCAATTCCGGAGAATGCGCCGGCTTCGTGCAAGCCACGATATACCCGGCGCTCACCGGCGACTTCGCGTTTGTCTTCGGCCCTGGGTATTGGGGTCAGGGCGTGGCATTCGAAGCCTGTCAGGCTGCGATGCCCTATCTTGTCCGCGAAATCGGGGTCATCGCCCTCTTCGCGACGGTCGATCCGCGAAACGCACGCTCCATCCGGTTGTTGATGCGGCTCGGCTTCGGCGAGGTTGCACCCGAACACTACCCGCACGGCCAGGTCGAGCCCCGCGATCGTGTGTTCTCGTTGTCGGGTTGCACCTGACACGCGATTCAATCCAATCGAGGAGGTGGCCCGGCATGCGCATCAACTACGCTATTGTTTTCGTGAGCGACATGTCACGCTCCGTCGCTTTCTATCGCGACGTCTTCGGACTGCCGCTCAGATTCGAATCCCCCGCCTGGTCGGAATTCGCGACTGATGGAACGACGCTCGCGCTTCACTCAGCGGATGCCGTCGGGTCCGAACCGGGCGATCCGGCCAACGTTCGCTCCGGCACTTGTCGCCCTGGCTTCAGCGTCGTCGACCTGGACGCATTCCATCGGCGCATGGTGGAGCTGCGCGTGGCGTGCCTGCAGGAACCAAGGCCGGTGTTCGGTTCGCGCGTCGCGCAGTACCTCGATCCCGACGGCTTGGCGATATCGATCGGCGAAGAGCGACCATCCCGCTAGAGAGAATGGAGGACGGGCTCATCGAAGGCCACCGCGATGAAACGCGACCTGACTCGGTGTACAACGCGGATCAGGTCCGGCTTTTACACCATCGTGGCGGCGCAGTTCTTCAGTTCGCTGGCCGACAGCGCGCTCTTGATCGCGGCCATTGCGCTGCTCCAGCGGATTGCGGCTCCGGAGTGGATGCAGCCGACGCTCCAGCAGACATTTGTCGTGTCCTATGTCGTGGTCGCGCCCTTTGCCGGTGCTATGGCCGACGCCATGCCGAAGGGACGGGTGATGCTGATCGCCAACGCGATCAAGATTCTCGGCTGCCTGATGATGCTGGCCGCCGTCCATCCCCTTGTCGCGTATGGAGTCGTAGGATTCGGCGCCGCCGCTTACTCGCCTGCGAAGTACGGAATTCTCACCGAATTCCTTCCACCGGACCAGCTGGTGATTGCCAATGGCTGGATCGAGGGCACCACGGTGGCTTCGATCGTCTTCGGATTCGGGCTCGGGGGCGTGCTCGTAAGCCAGCGGATGTCTTCATTTCTCTCGGGATTCGCCTTCCCCGGGGTGGGAGCAGACGCTAGCACCGCGCCGGCGGTGGCGATCGCGGTGATCGCCGGACTGTATCTGACTGCCGCCGTGTTCAATCTTTTCATACCGGACACCGGCGTCGACCATCGACCACCGAGCAGGAATCCGCTCTATCTCGCTCGCGAGTTCTCGCACTGCCTGGTTGTGCTTTGGCGTGACAAGATCGGTCAGATCTCACTCGCCACGACCACGTTGTTCTGGGCCGCCGGCGCCACCCTCAAGTTCGTCGTCATCGCCTGGGCCATGAAGTCTCTGGGATACGATCTGTCCCAGGCAACGTATCTGCTTGCAGTCTTCGCGATAGGAATCGGGATCGGCGCATCCGCTGCAGCTCGTCTGGTTTCGCTGCGCCGCGCGGTCGGCGTGCTGCCGGTCGGAGCGGCCACGGGATTGATCCTCATCTCGATGATATTCGCCAAGACGCTCCCGGTCACCGTCCTTCTGCTGATCTTCATCGGTGCGTGCGCTGGCTTTCTTGCGGTTCCAATGAACGCCCTGCTTCAGCATCGTGGACACATCCTGGTGGGCGCCGGGCATTCGATCGCCGTGCAAAACTTCAACGAGAATCTCGGTATCCTGACGCTGGCAGGGCTGTATGCCTTTCTCGTTCAGCAGGGAATCTCCGTCAATCGGATCGTCGTGATCTTCGGGCTTTTCGTCACGGGCGTCATGCTGCTCGTCATCTGGCGCTTCCAACGGCACGGGCCAGGCGAACTGCTGCATCTGATTGCGGAAGAAAGCCCATCGCTTCCCAGGCGCGACTGATCCCTTCACCCCGGAGCATTGCGATGGACGAAGTCTCCGCGGCTGCGATACGTCCGTATTCCAATCGCGATTTCGACCACCTCGTACGCCGGTGGCACGAGACCAACTTGGCAAGCTATCGATATGTCGAGGAGCATCAAGGGCACTCGCTGGAAGATGCCCGGACGTTCTTTCGAAACGATGTGCTTATCGCATGCCAGGTCTGGGTCGCGGAACGGTCAGGACAGTTGCTCGGTCTTCTCGCGCTGGAGGCTCCGTGGATACGGCAGTTTGCCGTCTTTCCCGAGTTTCAGCGGCAGGGTGTGGGAACGGCGCTCTTGAAGATGGCGCGCGAGCATTCGCCGGAGGAGTTGCGGCTTTTCACATTTCGACGCAACACGGCCGCGCGGGCGTTTTACGCGAAGCATGGGTTCGCATCGGTGGCGTTCGGCATTAGTCCCGCACCCGAATTCGAACCGGACGTCGAGTATCACTGGGTTGCCTGACATGACCGTCAAGCCGCTGCGCCGGATCCCGGGTTTCGCACGCCGGGCGTCGGTGCAGCGCGTTGGCTGACGGGCGCCATCCCATCAGTCGCCCGCGCGATCGAATGACACCTCCCGCAGTACTTGTGCGCCCGAACGGTGAGTTGCGCGACTCCTACCGCAGTCTGGTCGCCGAGTGGGTCGGAACAGGCGAGAAGCTCGTCCCGTTCACGCTCGCATTCGAGCACGCGGACTTCGATGCCCTCCTCCGCCGCCTCGATGCTTGCGCGCGCGGGGTGGACCTGCCGAAGGGTTTCGTTGCACATTCGACCTATTGGCTGGTGCGCGGGGAATCCGAAGTGGTGGGCGTATCGAACATTCGGCATTCGCTCACATCTGCCTTGCGCCGCGAAGGCGGCAACATCGGGTACGGGATTCGACCAGGCGCACGGCGCCAAGGTCTCGGCGTTGCCCTGTTGCGGCAGTCGGTGGTACTCGCGCGGGAACTTGGGCTTGCGCGGGTCCTGTTGACCTGCGGAAAGGACAATGTTGCATCAGTGAACGTAATTACGCGCAATGGAGGTCTCTTCGAATCCGAGGAGTATTTGCCCGAACGCGGTGAGATTGTGCAACGCTACTGGATCCGGACTTGAGCCGTTGGATGCACGTACCCGTGTACGCACGGCCGCTCGCAGCTGCGCCCTGAATTTCAGCGAGGACTACACAGTGACTCTATCGTCAGAATCGACGGTGCAGGTTGCGGTGGTGCAAGCGGGAGCCGTCCCGTTCGACACCGAAGCCTGCATTGACAAGGCCGTGCGCCTGATCGGGGAAGCCGCCGCCCGTGGCGCGAAGGTGATCGTCTTTCCGGAGGCGTTCATCGTCGGCTATCCGAAGGGGCTCGGTTACGGTCTCGTGGTCGGCGCGCGCGATGCCGCAGGACGCGAAGAATTTCGCATTTACCTCGAAGCCGCGATCGAAGTGCCGGGTCCGCAAACGCAGCGCCTCGGCGAGGCGGCCGCCGCGCATGAAAGTTATGTGGTGATGGGAGTGATCGAGCGCGAATTGGGTACGTGCTATTGCACCGTGCTTTTCTTCGGTCCGGACGGCCGGCTCCTTGGCAAGCACCGCAAGCTCATGCCGACCGCCTTGGAGCGGATGATCTGGGGGTTCGGCGATGGCTCGACGCTGACGGCCATCGACAGTCCCTACGGCAGGATCGGCTCGGTGATCTGCTGGGAGAACTACATGCCGATGCTGCGGATGGCGATGTATTCGAAGAATGTCGCGTTGTATTGCGCCCCGACCGCTGACGACAGGGATACCTGGTTATCGTCGATGCGGCACATCGCCCTCGAAGGACGCTGCTTCGTCCTGACGGCATGCCAGTTCATCCGCAAGAAGGACTTCCCGAGCACCGTGCGGGTGTCGCTCGGCGATTCACCGGAGTCCATCTTGATGCGTGGCGGCAGTGCGATCATCAGCCCGCTGGGCAAGGTGCTCGCCGGGCCTCATTTCGAGGGCGAGACGATCCTGACCGCGGCGCTTGATCTCGGGGAGATCGGTCGCGGCAAGTTCGACTTCGATGTCGTGGGCCACTACAGCCGGCCCGACGTGTTTCAGCTGAACGTCAACGAGGCGCCAATGCACCCGGTCGTGGCAAAGAGAGGAGAGTGACCGCGCAGCGGTGGCCAGATCGCGGAGACGAGCATAGGCGCTGACGACATGTTTGAAGGGGAAGAGCGGAAACGCGTGCCGGCGACTGCGACATTCACCCTGCGCAACGCACGATTGTCCGACGCTGCGGCGCTGAATCGACTCATCGCGGAATCCGTGCGCGGATTGTCCCGGCGAGACTACACCGGCGTGCAAATCGAAGCTGCGTTGGGCACGGCTTTCGGCCTCGACAAGGAACTCATCCGCGACGGAACATACTTCATGGCGGTGGCTGCCAACGAAATCGTCGGATGTGGCGGGTGGAGTCGACGCAAGACCCTCTTTGGCGGCGACCATCAGCCCGGTCGCCAGTCCGAGCTTCTGGATCCGGCGTGCGACGCAGCGCGAATCCGGGCGTTCTTCGTGCGACCGGATTGGGCGCGACGCGGAATCGGACGCGCGCTGATCGAGCGGTGCGAAGCGGAGGCATTGGCGCACGGATTCGGCTCGACCGAGCTCATGGCGACGCTCCCGGGACATCGGTTGTACCGTGCGTTCGGGTATGTCGGGAATGCCCGTATCGAGCATCGGTTGCCGGGCGCGGTCGCCATCGAATTCATTCCCATGAGGAAGACGTTGTCGTGATCTGCATCGAGTCCATCTCGCGCGAACGCGTCCCGCCATTCTCCGGGCAGCGTCGGAATTCGAAGCGGAGGGGATAATGCGTGCGGATCCGGCTGGCCACCGCTGTGACGCCATGCGGACGCGCAACACGACGACGGAGGAAGAACGATGCCGGCCTATCTGATTGCAGATATCGAGATTACCGATCCCGACGGATATGCGGAATACCGGAAAGGCGTGCCTGCGACGATCGAAGCGCACGGCGGGCGCTTTCTGGCGCGCGGCGGCGCGACGCAGCCGCTCGAGGGCGACTGGGCACCGGCACGTCTGGTTATCATCGAATTCCCGAGTCTCGCCCGGCTGAAGACCTGGTACGAGTCGCCGGAATATCGACCCCTGCTCGAGCTTCGGCGGCGCTCGTCGAAAGGCAACCTGCTTGCCGTGGAAGGCGCGGGCCCGCCAGCGCTGGCGAGGCCCTGACCGGCCGGAGCATCAGCATTCGCAGCCGCGGCCCGGCGATGGATAATGCGCGAGCGGCGCGCTGTGCGCGCCCCTGACGACGAGTCATTCAATTCCCGAGAGGAGACGATGATGGGCAACCGTGACAAGCAACGCAAGGAGCCGAAGAAACCCAAGCAACCCAAGCAGCCGAAGAAGCCGACGCCGGCAATCTGAGGTCTGCGCAGCGCCCGGCGAATGCGGCGGCGCATCCCCGCAGCGGGTCGCGCAACCGGCCAGTGCGCAACGCATGGAGACGATCGGACTGATCGGCGGCATGAGTTGGGAATCGACCGTTCCCTACTACCGCGTCATCAACGAGACGGTACGCTCGCGCCTCGGGGGACTGCATTCCGCGAAGCTGATCCTCTACAGCGTCGATTTCCATGACGTCGAGCGCATGCAGCGCGCGGGAGAGTGGTCCGAAGCCGGCGCTCGCCTCGCGGATGCGGCGAGGTCACTGGAAAACGCGGGCGCGGACTTTCTCGTCCTCTGCACGAACACGATGCACAAGGTCGCCGCAAGCATCGAGCGCGCGGTCCGGATTCCGCTGCTCCATATCGCCGATCCGACGGCGGCGGCGATCCGACAGGCTGGGTTCGCCACGGTCGGGCTCCTCGGCACACGCTTTACGATGGAGGAGCCGTTCTATCGCGACCGGTTGCGCACCGTGCACGGGATCGACGTGCTGGTTCCCGACGATGCCGATCGCGAGTCGGTGCATCGCGTGATCTACGACGAGCTTTGCGTCGGAAGCGTCCAGGATGCGTCGCGCGCTCAATTCCGGCGCGTCATCGGTGCACTCGCCGACCGCGGCGCACAAGCCGTGATTCTGGGTTGCACGGAGATTTCGATGCTTGTCGGCGCGCAGGATTCGCCGGTGCCGTTGTTCGACACGACCTCCCTGCATGCGCGAATGGCGGCGGAGCGCGCGATGATGTCGACTTGACGATCGGAGCGGCGCTTCCGTGCGCCGCCGGTACCACAGACACCCGTTTCACGCCCACGGACGAGCAACAATGAAAATCGACCGCATCGATCATGTTGTCTTCACCGTCCGCGATATCGACGCGACCTGCGCGTTCTATTCGCGCGTGCTGGGGATGTCGGTCGTGACGTTCGGCGCCGGGCGGACCGCGCTTGCGTTCGGCGCGCAGAAAATCAACCTGCATCTGGCCGGCCGGGAGTTCGAGCCGAAGGCCGACCGGCCGACTCCGGGGTCCATCGATCTCTGCCTGATTACCCGTCTTCCGTTGCCGGAAGTCGTCGCACATCTCGAGACATGCGGCGTGCCGATCCTCGCAGGGCCCGTGCCCAAGACGGGCGCGACGGGGCCGATGCAGTCCGTTTATTTTCGCGATCCCGATCGCAACCTGATCGAGGTATCGAACTACGACTGAATGAAAAACGGGGCGGCTTGCGGGCCGCCCCGTTCGCGTCTCGAACCTCTTGGCTACTTCTTGACCTGAACCTGAGCCGTCCCGACGTTGCCCGCGGCATCGGTGGCCGTGGCGAGGATCGTGTGCGTGCCCGTGGCCACCTTCTTCGCATTCCACGTGTAGCTGAGACTTCCGCCCTTCACGGTCGCCTTCAGAACGCCGTCGATGTAAAGACGCTGCGTGACGCCGGCCGCCCCGGAGTTATCGGTAACGCCCGTCTTGATGGCCACGCTGGCGCTCACGACGCTGCCGTTGACCGGATTGGTGATCCTGACGACCGGCGGCTGCGTATCTGCCGTGCCTGAGCCCCCAGCCTGCACCGTCACCGAAACGGACGCCGACGTCGTGGAGTTCCCTGCCGCGTCGTGGGCCATCGCCTTCAGCGTCGTCGTGCCGCTGGGATAGCCGGCCGTGTTCCAGGTCACCTTGTAAGGCGCGACGTTCGTCGTTCCCACGGTGACATTGTTGACGAGCAGGTCGACGCGGGTAACACCCACGTTGTCCGCCGCGTTGATGCTGACCACGACACTGCCCGAAACGCTGCCGCTGGTCGGCGAGGCGATCGAGACGCTCGGCGGCGTCTTATCGGGCGGCGGAATCACCGGATTGGCCACCGTCACGACGACGGGCGCCGACACCTTGGTGTTGCCCGCTGCGTCATAGGCCGCCGCGGTCAGCGACACCGTACCGTTGGCGACGCTCGCCGAGTTCCACGCGAACTGCCACGGCGCCGCCGCATCGGTAGCCACGAGGGTGCCGTTGACGCGCAACTCCACGCGTACGACCGCCACGTTGTCCGACGCGTTGACGCTGACGTTCACCGTGCCGGCGACGGTGCCGCCGGTCGGTGACGCGATCGCCGCCGTGGGCGGCGTCGTATCGGCAGGCGGCGGCAGGTTCATGTTGGCGACTTGTTGCAGCGCGGCCGCCGCATTGACGCGTCCCGCTCCGTAGTAGATGTCGTAGCCCGGCGCGCCGCGATCGGTCGCCGTCGACGTCAACGCGGCGTCCACCTGCGCCGGCGTCAGCGCGGGACGCTCGGACAGGATCAGCGCGGCGGTTCCCGCCACGACGGGCGTGGCGAGCGAGGTGCCCCACCAATACCCGTAGCCGCCGCCGCGATTGGTCGTCAGGATGTTGTTGCCCGGCGCCGAAATGTCGACGAACGAGCCGAAGGTCGACCACGTCGCGATCGTGTCGTTCTCCAGTGTCGCTGAAACAACGGTCATGAGTCCCGTCGGAGCGGTGTTGTCGATCGCGCCTGTGTTACCGGCGGCCACGTAGACGACCCCGCCCTTGGAGCGGAAGTAGCTCGCGGCGCTCTGGATCGTTGAGCTGGCCGACGCCCCTTGATAGCTGATGTTCGCCACCCGCGCGCCGTTATCCGCCGCCCAGGTCAGTCCTTGCGCAACGGTGCTCCACAGCGCATACGCGGTCGGATCCGCGATCCGCACCGGCATGATCTTCGCGCCGCCGGCCACGGAGGCCACGCCTACGCCGTTGTTGGTCGCCGCCGCGGCGGCGCCCGCCACGGCGGTACCGTGCCCGTTGACGTCCGACGTGTTGCTGTTGTTGTCGTAGAAATTCCACCCCGGCACCATCTGCGCGGCGAGATCCGGATGCGTACCGTCGACGCCGGTGTCGAGGATCGCGATCTTGATGCCGGTGCCGCTCGCGAAATTCCACGCGGTCGGTGCACCGATCATCGTCAGGTGCCATTCGCTGGCGAAGCTCGGATCGTTGGCCGTGCCGGCGGCGGGCATCAGCCGATCGACTTCGGCGAACTGCACGTCGGGGTCGTGCTGCAGTCGCGCCACCGCCGTTTCTTCGTCGCCCGGCGTCACGTCGACGACGTGGATCTGCATTCGACCGAGCTTGCCGAGCGAGCGCGCGGCGTTCCTCATCAGCGCTTTTTCGAACGGGGCACCGACGCTTGCGGCTTTGGGTCCGACCAGGATGTGGCCGCGCGCGTAACCGCCCGCCTGCTGCAGGTTGACGGCGGTCGGGAAATAGTCCGTGACGTGCTGGAGGCCGACGCCCTGGCCATGGCTGCTCGTGGAATAGCCGATCAGCGCGACGAGCGCGGCAAGAAGGAACCATCGGAGATCGGCGGCTGCGCGCATCGCGCGCGAAGCATCGCCGTGGACATGATTATTGCTTGGTGCTTGATTGTGCCGTCGCATCGAACGCCTCGAATGACCTGTGCAAGAATTCCCCCTCAGGCCTGCGAAGTGAGGATCGACGGTGTCCCGGCCGCAACATACGGCTCGAAGCGAGCCATGGTTGGGCGTTACAGGGAACTTCCGCATCCGCTTGGGTGGCACTGCCACGCAGCGACTGCGGTTAGCCCGGCAATCCCGCTGTCGTAGGACCCGTGGGTCCGGTAGACCGGAGACTTTGCGCCCCCGACTTTCGCCGGGTTTGCCCTTTTCAGACCGATCCTTCTTATGACGATGGCATTATACGATGAAATATCCGCCTTCGCACAATCTCCCGACGCGCGGCGGGCAGTGAGAGCCGCATCGAATGTTGCTATCGCGCATCGGGCGGCGGCTGCACGAGGAGCTGTAGCGAACAACATCGGCCTGCAATCCCCGGAGCCCGCGCGATGACCGAGAACCCGTTTCCCCTCGTGGGCGGCTGCACCTGCCGCGCGGTCCGCTACCGGATGACGACGCGGCCGCTGTTCGTGCATTGCTGCCACTGCCGCTGGTGCCAGCGCGAGACCGGCGCTTCGTTTGCGCTGAACGCGATGATCGAGGCGGATCGCGTCGCGTTGCTGACGGGCACGCCGGAGGTCGTGGACACGCCGTCGAACAGCGGCAAGGGTCAGAAGATCGCGCGCTGCCCGACCTGCCGCATTGCGCTATGGAGCAACTACGCCGGCGCCGGCGATGCCGTACGCTTCGTCCGCGTGGGCACGCTCGACGATCCGGACCGGCTGCCGCCCGACATCCACATCTTCACATCGACGAAGCAGCCGTGGATCGTGCTCGCCCCGGACGCGCCCGCTGTGCCGGAGTATTACGATCGCAACGCGCATTGGCCGAAGGAGAGTCTCGAGCGCCGCCGTGCGCTGCTCGCGGCCGCGGATCGCCGCTGACGTCCTCCGGCATGCGCGATACCGTCAACAGGAAGCGCCGCGATGCGTTAAGCGATACGAACGCCTGGGGGTCGTCGATGACCAACCCCCTGAACCAACCTTCCGCCCGTTGACGTGATGTTCAAATCCGGCGCCATCGTCCTGTTTGCCCTGCTGTCGGGAGGTGCCTTCGATGCGTGCGCGGTCGACCTTCCGCCGATGGGTGCCGCGGACGTCACTCGCGCCGCAGCGCCTTGGGACGCCGCGTTTGCCGCGTTCGCCGCGGCGGACGCCGCGAATCCGCCGGCCGCCGGCGGCGTGCTCTTCGTCGGCAGCTCGTCGATCAGGCTGTGGAGTGACCTCGCGAAGCAGTTCAAGAGCCTGCCAGTGGTCATCAATCGGGGCTTCGGCGGGTCGCAGCTCTCCGACTGCGTGAAGAACCTGAGCCGTCTCGTCCTGCGCTACCGGCCGCGGACGGTGCTCGTCTATGCGGGCGACAACGACCTCGCCGCCGGATCGTCGCCCAAAGAGGTGCTGCGACGGTTCACCGCGTTCGTGGACGGCGTGCACCGGGAATTGCCCGACACGAATATCGATTTCATCTCGATCAAGCCGAGCCCCTCGAGGATCGACCTGCTGCCGCAGATTCGCGCAACCAATGCGCTGATCCGCGACTATGCGGCCGCGGGCGACAACGTGGAATTCATCGACGTCTACACGCCGATGCTCGACGCGTCAGGCGGGCCGCGGCGCGAGCTGTTCCGTGCCGATGCGCTGCATCTCAACGCAGACGGCTATGCGCTGTGGAAAGCGGTCATCGCGCCGCACGTCCATTGACCTGCGCGCCCGGGGACTCGGTCATCGCGCCACACGCGCGCTGACCTGCGCCCGCACCGATTCCCGCCACGCGCGGAGCGCGGCGCCGCCTCCGAGCGATGCCCGCGCAACGCCGTAGAGCACCACGAGCGTAGCGCCGACGAGAGCTACGTCCCCCAGCCTGACGGTGGGTTGCACGGCCTCGCCGACGGCGGCGAGCAGCACCAGGCACACCAGCAGATGGGTGCTGAAGACCGTCAGCGATGCGCGGCCCAGCGTCGCGATCGCGGAGCTGCGTCCCCAGGCGACCAGGATGTGCCGGCCCTGGAGAACGATGATCGCAAGCACCGCAAAGTTCAGCAGGCGCATCGGGCCGAGATGCCACTTGTCGAAAAGCGCACTGAGGGCGGCATCGGACCCGAACGGGATCTGGCCCGCCACATGCCGCCAGACGAAGAAGACGGCGACGAGCATTGCGGCGATCCAGACGACGGGGCGGGGCCAGGACCTGTCTGAGGTGCCTGCCTCGTCGGCGGCCGCCCGCATCGCGCCAGCCCGCAGTCCGATCAGCCACATCAGCTGCCACGCGAGCAACGAAAACGCGCCGGTCTGCGCATACGGGACCGGCCACTCGAGCAACCTCGCGACCGATTCGTAGACGTGGCGACCACCGCCGATTTGCGCGAACAGCCACAACCCGGCGCTTGCCGTCAGCAGCAAGCCCCAGCCCCGGCGCGACGCGTGCTCGATCAGCAGCGGCGAGAGTGCGAGAAACACGACGTACATCGGCAGGATGTCGAGCAGCGGCGGGTTGTACGCCAGCAACAGGCCGCTGATCAGCGCCACGTGCGGATGCTGCAGGTAATAGCTCGCGAGATCGGTGATCGCGTGTGCGCCGCGGGACGCGGCAAGCGGCACCAGCAACCAGAACAGGAACAGCAGCAGCGCGACGTGCGCGCCATAGACTTTCAGCGCGCGACCCCACAGCGCGCGGCGCATCGCGACATATCCCCGCTTGCGAGCGGTTTGGGAATAGACCGAGCCGACGAGAAACGCCGACAGGAACACGAAACCCTCGGCGGCGGAGACGAACCCGAACGGCTGGCCGGCATGCGCGCTGAACCACGTCGGCAGATGCGTGACGGTCATCAGGACCAGCATCAGTCCGCGCAGCCAATCGAGTTCGGTTTGTCTTTGCATGGGGAATCGAGTGCGACGGATCAAGTACCAGCACGCGCTCGACATTTCCGCACGATAGGGGTGCACGCCAAAGGCGGCCGTCGGAGACACGCTGAAACAGGTGTCAGACAATGCTGTACGGAACAACGTTCGCGATTCGTGCCGTGAAAATTCATCGGACCGAGCGCACCAATCTGGCGCGCGAATTGCGGAAGACCGTCAGCGCAGATATGCGAGCAGCGGCGATCCGATCTGACGCCTCACGAGCGCGTCCTGCGCAAGCTGCGACTCCGCGGGCGAAAGCCTCTCGATCCACTGGAGTTCGCCGCCAACGAGCGCGGCGACTGGAAGCCCGTCGCGGTACAGCACCCGATTGCCGGTCAGCGCGGCGATCCTCGCACCGGGCAGCAGCGTACCGACGAGATTCAGCGGGTCGGCGGCGCTGATCGACACGAGCTTTCCCGACGGCGGCGCGCGACGCGTTTCCCGCAGCAACGCTACCGCTTCCGGCAGCGCAAACTGCTCGCCGGTCACGCTCGCCACGAACCGGCCGCCGCGAATGTCGCCCCGCGCTTCCAGCCGGCGCAGCACGCGGGAAAGCTCGCGCCACGGCGGAATCCACGCGGCCTCGCGCTGCAGGATCCGCCACGAGACCACGCCATACCGGCGCAGCAGCGCATGCGCGATGTGGTCGACGGTGTCCGCGGCCGGGTCGGTGCGCGTCCACCCTGCCTTCGACACCTCCGGATCCGGCGCCACGCGCCGGGTGAGCGCCCAGCGTCCGGCATCCTCGATGCCGAGCAATGCGGTGCGCCGGTGACGCCGGTCGCCCCCGAGCCGCTTGCGCTTCTGCGACGGCGTCAGCAGCGCCCGCAGGCCCGCGAAGCTGTCGGACGTCACGCGTCCGAGTGCGACGAGCTCCGCGAGCGCGTCTTCGACCTGCGTGCGCAGCAGCCGCGTTCCGTCGACGATTTCGTCGTAGAACGACGCGCCATGCGCCCGCAGGAGTTCGATGACCGCCGCCGCTCGCGAGCTCATCCGCGGGGCTTCGGCAGGCGCCGGCGGCGCAGCGCGCATCCAGAGCGCAGCGCTGCGCCGTGGCAACAGCGTCACCGGAGTCGTTCGAATCAGGTTCACGCTGCCGGTGGCGCCGCTTGCCGCCGCCGGTGTCAGACGCGCCCACACCGCGCGGCCCGACAGGCAGAGATCGTCGAGCCATGTGAAGTCGTAGTCGTCGAGGCGCGCCGGCAGCAGCTCGGATTCCCATGACGCGGCGGGCGCCTCGAACCCCTGGAGCTCGCCGATGATCGCGTCGAGCGCGTCGGGACCCTGCCGCTGCTCGCCGGGCGTGACGTGCTGCCAGCGAAACAGGAAGCGCATGAAATCCTGCGTCGTCACCGGCTCGATTTCCTGCCGCAACCGCTTGACCGTATAGCGGTGAATGCGGGCGAGCAGCGTCCGATCGCACCATTCGGTTGCCGTTGCGCCGGTCGAGTACGACCCCTGCATCGCGACGCCTTCGGCAGCCAGGCGCACCAGCGCCGCGTTCACTTCGGCGGGCGGCACCGCGATGGAATCGGCGATCGCGTCCGCCGTCGCGGGTCCCAGTCCCTGCAGCCGGCTTCGAACCACCTCGGCCAGCGCTTCATCGCGCGTCCAGACGCGCTCCGCGAACTCCGATGGCGCGTCGATGGCCGGCACGCGCGGGAGCCCCGGATGAATCGCGTCGAATTGAGGAAGCCGCTCCGCGGCCACCCAAATGCGCGTCGACGTGCCGGGCGCGAGTGACGGCGGTTCGGCAATCGCCGTCGAAGTCGTGGGGAGGACGAGCGCGGCCGCGCGACGCTCGCATCCGAGCGCTTCGAGAAATGCCGGCCAACCCTCCTTTTCGACGGCTTCGTCGGATGTAATGAAGGCGAGGCCCAGCAGCGCGTCGTGCAATTCGTCGGCGTTCGCCGCCTCGGGCCACGCTTCAATGCGCACGCGATCGATGGCGGCCGCATCGAGTCGCCCGAGCTCGCCGGCCGTGGTGTCACTCTGCCAGCGACGGTTCATCACCGCCTGCGTGCGCCGCTCCTCCAGTGGCGCGTCGTCGAGATACGCATACGGCCGCGCGCCGAGGATTTCCATCGCGAGCGGCGATGGCGCGGGAAGATCGCGCGCTACGACTTTGATCGTGCCGGCCTCGAGGCGGCGCAAGAGGCGCTCGAGACCATCGACGTCCATCGCCTCGTGCAGGCAGTCGTGGATCGCCTGCCGCACCAGCGGATGGTCGGGAATTTCGCGGTCGCCGACGATGTTTTCGGCGCACGCGATCTGGTCGGGAAAAACCGCCGCCATCAGGTCGTCCGCCCGCATCCGCTGCAACGGCGCCGGGACCTTGCGTCCCCCGCGAAAGCGCGGCAACGCGAGCGACGTACCGGCGATCCAGCGCCAGCGCGCGGCGAACATCGGCGCGGCGAGCATCGCCTGGATCAGCACCTGGCGCACGGTGTTCGAATGCAGATACCGCGCGACGTCGGCCAGCGGGAAGCTGTGGCTCGTCGACAGCGACAGCACGATCGCATCTTCGGTGGCCGCCGCCTGCAGCTCGAAGTTGAACTTGACGCAGAAGCGCTTGCGCAGCGCGAGACCCCAGGCGCGATTGATGCGGCTGCCGTACGGTGAATGGATGACGAGCTGCATGCCGCCCGACTCGTCGAAGAACCGCTCGAGCACGATCCGGTCCTGCGTCGGCAGCGTTCCCAGCGCCGCGCTCGCCGCACCGAGATACGCGGCGAGTTGCGCGCCGGCCGCCGGTGCGATGCCACGCGCGTCCAGTTGCGCGACGACCGTGCTCTCGTCGCCATCGCCGAGCAATTCTTCGCGCAGCCGCGACACCGCGTGCGACAGCTCGTCGCTGCGCGCCGGTGCTTCGCCGAGCCAGAACGGAATCGTCGGCGCCTGCCCCTGCGCGTCTTCGACGCGCACGCGCCCCGCCTCGATCCGGCGAATCCGGTACGACGTGTTACCCAGCTGGAAGACGTCGCCCGCGAGGCTTTCGACGGCGAAGTCTTCGTTGACGGTGCCGACGAGAACTCCGGACGGCTCGAGGACGACGTCGTAGTCGGCGGTATCGGGTATCGCTCCGCCGGATGTCAACGCGGTAAGACGCGCGCCGCGCCGCCCCCGCAGGACGCCGTTCACCGCGTCGCGATGAAGGTACGCCGCGCGGTGTCCGTGGCGCGTCGAGAACCCGTCGGCCAGCATGCGGACGACGTCGAGATACTCGCCGTGCTGAAGGCTCGCGTACGGGTACGCCCGCGTCACCAGCGTGAACAGCTCGTCTTCCCGCCATTCCCGCGCGGCGACCTCGGCGACGATCTGCTGGGCCAGCACGTCGAGCGGCTGTGCCGGAATCGCGAGCCGGTCGAGCTCGCCGCGACGCACGGCATCCAGCAACGCCGTGCACTCGACGAGCTCGTCGCGGGACAGCGGAAAGAGCCGCGCTTTCGGCACGCCGGCCACCGTGTGGCTCGCGCGTCCGGCGCGTTGCAGGAAGGTTGCGATCGACCGCGGCGAGCCGAGCTGACACACGAGTTCCACATCGCCGATGTCGATGCCGAGCTCGAGCGACGCGGTCGCGACGAGCGCCTTCAGCTCGCCGTTCTTGAGCCGCTGCTCGGCTGACAGACGCAGCGCCTTCGCCATGCTGCCGTGATGCGCCATGACGTGGGTCGCGCCAAGCAATTCCGACAGGTGGCGCGTGACCCGTTCGGCCATCCGCCGCGTGTTCACGAACACGAGCGTGGTGCGATGCTGCGCGACCAGGTCGGCAAGACGGGCATAGACCTGCGTCCATACTTCGTTCGACATGACCGCTTCGAGCGGCGACGGCGGCACGTCGAGCGCGAGGTCGCGCGGCCGCACGTGCCCCGTGTCGACGATCGCGCACGGCGGGACGTGATCCCCCAACGCTTGCGGCTGATCGGACGACGCTCCTGCTCCGCACTCGGGTGTTCGCCCTCGGGGCGGCCCGTCGGGCCGCTTGTCTGACGACACTCGTGCTCCGCACTCGGGTGTTCGCCCTCGGGGCGGCCCGTCGGGCTCACGCGCTGCGCCGCCCCCGCGGGGGCGCCGACGAGAAACCGGGCGATTTCCTCGATGGGCTTTTGCGTCGCCGACAGCCCGATCCGCGCGAGCGGACGCCCCGTCAGCGCGGCGAGCCGCGCGAGCGACAGTGCAAGATGACTGCCCCGCTTGTTCGATGCGAGCGCGTGAATCTCGTCGACGATCACCGTGCGCGTCGTCGCCAGCATGCCCCGCCCGGACTCCGAGCCCAGCAGCACGTACAGCGATTCCGGCGTCGTCACGACGATATGCGGCGGACGCTTGCGCATGCTCACGCGCTCGTGCTGCGGGGTGTCGCCGGTGCGCACCAGCGTGCGTATCTCGACATCCGGCAGGCCCTGCGCCCGCAACTGGTCGCGAATGCCCTTGATCGGCACGGCGAGATTCTTCTGGACATCGTTCGACAGCGCCTTCAGCGGCGACACGTAGACGACGAGCGTCTCGTCGGCGAGTCCCCGCTCGAGTCCCTCGCGCACCAGCGCGTCGATGGCGGACAGGAACGCGGCCAGCGTCTTGCCCGAACCCGTCGGCGCGGCAATCAGCACATTCTCGCCGCGCTGGATCAGCGGCCACGCACGCGCCTGCGGCTCGGTCGGCGCGGGGAAATGCGTAGCGAACCACGTCTCGACAGCGGGATGGAAGATGGTGCTCATGCCGTCATTTTCGCATTGTCGGCGCAGGTTGCGGCGCACCGGCCCACCGTTCAAGCCATCGCCGCCGCACCCAGCCGACTATTCGTGTGGATTTCCGGGTGACGTTCGGCTACGCTACGTCGTTGATTTCTGTCATCGATACGACGCTACCCGAACCCCATGCGACCGCTGCGCGCTCTCGCGACGCTCCTGCTGCTGCTCCCGCTTGCGACCGGGCAGGCCGCGGCGCAGGGCTTCCGCTTCTCGCAACCGGACGACGCCGACCAGCAGGAAAGCGACGCCCGGCAGGATCGCATCGCCGCCGACCTCTCGGTGCCGTGCCGCGCCGACCTCAAGAACAAGAAGATCATGGTCATCATCGGCGAAGTCCGGTCGGACGGCATCATCGAGGCGCGCCAGCAGAATTACGGCGCACACTACGAGGCGATCAACAAGCGCCTGCGCGGGCTCGGACTGCGAACCTACACGCCGGAGGAAATCCGCAAGCAGATCGCACAGGCGGAGATCGATGCGTACTTCCGCAACGATCCGGATGCCGCGCTTTCCGCCTCGCGCCGCCTCGGAGCGAGCTTCGTGCTGCGCGGGCTGATCTCGTCGCGGGCGATGCAGAATCCGATGATGGCGGTGAACCAGGTTTCGATCGACATGGGGTTCACGCTCACGGGCAGCAACGGCCGCCAGATATCCGACACCGAAGCGAGCTCGAGCTCGTACGCCGGCGCCGACGTGGAGCGGATGGCGCTGACGCTCGTGAACGAAAAGGCCGACGAAGTGGTCGCCAAGCTGTACGCGGACTACTGCCGCAACGCGGGACGGCCGAAATGAAAGGGCCGACGGCGCTGCGGTCGCGCACAGGACAAGGATACAAAATCAGAGGGAGCATCGACATGAATTACCGCGTTTCGAACCGCTGGATGAATACGCTGCTTGGCGCTGCGCTCGCACTGGGTGTGTCGACGGCCATTGCGCAGCCGAGGTTTGGCAACCCCTCGCCCACCGCAGGCAGCGAGACGTCGCAAAAGGCCAATGACTCGGCCGACCAGGCGCTCTACAAGCCCGTCGAATACACGAACGTCAACAAGCGAGGACCGGCGCTGATCGTGATCCCGGGCGAGATCAAGAGCAGCAATGCCACCTTCCTGCAGAAGTTCTCGCCGAACAACATCGCCGATTTCGGCGAAATCGAGTTGAGTGCCGCCAACTTCCAGGTGCTCGAACGCGCGAATCTGGGACCGATACTCAACGAATTCGAGCTCGCGTATAACCTGGGCGATCCGAACCAGGCGCGCAAGTTCCTCGGTATGGGCAAGCTCAAGAGCACCAAGTACGTCGTCAAGTTCGACATCCTGAAGACCGAGCAGGTCGCGTCCGCACAGCAGGGGTTCGATGGCCGCGCGCTCGGACAGATCGCGGGCATCTTCGGCGCGTTCAGCGGCTCGCGCGGCGGCGCGCAGGCCGGCGCGGTCGGGCAGACCGCCGTCGGCTCGGTGCAAACCGGCGAATCGACGGGCGTGTGGATCATCGGCATGCGCTACAAGATCATCAACGCCGAAACGACCGAGCAGCTCGCCCAAGGCTACACCGAGGAGAAAATGGAGGTGGGCGCCAAGTCGTCGTCCGTGCTCGGCGTGTCGAACTCGCAGCAGGGGGGCGTCTCGCTCGACACGATGGTGCAGCGGCTCGTGCAGAAATCGGTCTGGGAAATCGACAACAAGTACAAATGAGCGACCTGGATGATGGCAAACGCCGGCCGCGCGCCGGCGTTGCCGTTTCAGCACGGCAGAGGGCAAGACCGCGATGATCAGCCAGCTTGGAAAGTACGAAATCCGGCGTGAACTGGGCCGCGGGGCGATGGGTGTCGTCTACGAAGCCTACGACCCGCTGATCAAGCGCGCCGTCGCGCTGAAGACGATCCGTCCCGACCAGCTCGGCGCCGAGAATTCGGATGACGTCATCGCCCGGTTCCGCCGCGAGGCGCAGGCTGCGGGGCGACTGTCGCATCCGAACATCGTGTCGATCTACGATTTCGCCGAAGAAGACGGCACCTGGTTCATCGCGATGGAATTCGTCAAGGGACGCGAATTGAAGGAGTGCTTCGCCGCCGACGAGCGTTTCAAGTCCGCGGACATCGAACGGATCATGCTGCAGATCCTCGATGCGCTCGACTACTCGCATCGCCAGGGTGTCGTGCACCGCGACATCAAGCCCGCGAACATCTTCTTGCTGCCCGACGGAACGGTCAAGGTCGCCGATTTCGGCATCGCGCACATCGAATCGTCGAACCTGACCCAGGTCGGTACGGTGATGGGCACGCCGAACTACATGTCGCCCGAGCAGATCATGGGGTTGCCGGTGGACGGCCGCTCGGATCTCTTTTCGACGGGCGTCATCCTGTACCAGTTCCTGACCGGCGAACGCCCCTTCGCCGGCTCGTCGACGACGACGATGCAGAAGGTGCTGAAGGAGGATCCGCTGCCGCCGTCGACGCTCAACGTACAGCTGCCCGGCGCAATGGATGCCGTGGTGCGCAAGGCCCTCGCCAAGCGTGCCGACGATCGCTTTCAGACGGCACGGGAATTTGCGGACGGATTGCGCGCCGCGGGTCAGATCAGACCCGCAGTGGCCCGCGTCGCGCAGGCGGCCGGCGACCCGGACGCGACGATGCCCGGCATCGCGCCCGCCGCGGCGAATGAGACGCCCCCGCTGCGCCGCCCGCGCACCACGGCGACCGCCATCGTGGCGGCGCTCGCAGTCATAGGCGTGGTCGTGGCCGCGACAGCCTGGTGGCGCTCGAACCGCGATCAAGCGGACGCGCCGCCCGTGGCGGCACAGGTGCCCGCGTCGACGGCGAATGTCGCGGTGGCTGCGCGCGATGCCGCGCCGCAGGGCACCGCCGCGAGCGCAGCTGCTGCCAGCGCTCCCGCGGCCATTCGCGATGCCGCCTCCCCGGCCAAGAACCTCGGCGCCGCTTCGCCGGGGACCCTGCTGATCTCGGCGGTGGGCCTGGTCGATCCGAGCGATCCCCGATATGCCAGCGACAAGGCGCTGCTGCAGGCCGACGTGCGCGCGGACTCGAAGGGTCAGCTCGTCGAAAAGGCGCTCGTCATGCTGCTCGACCGAAATTCGCTCGCGAGCCACTACGATTTGCTGCAATCGCGACTCATGTCGAACAGCGGCCCGTTCATCGACACGATCGTGCAGGAGAGCGAGCCGCAAGTCGGCAAGAACGGCCTGATGTCGATCACGACGCAGGCGGTCGTGAACGTCAGGGCGGTCCAGGAATCGTTGAACCGGATGTCGCGTGACGAGCGCGTGCAGTTGATCCGTGCCAATGGCGATCCGCGTGTGTCGTTGCGGATTTCCGTGCGCGACGCCGACCGCCCGGATGCGCCCGCGCAACCGTCGCCCATCGCCGAGAACGTCCTGAAGGAACGGATCCAGTCGTTCGGCTTTCGCACATGGTCGGACGATGCGGTCGACGGGCACAGCGGCGCCGACTTCGCGGTGACCGGCGAGGCGACGTTGAAGAGCCTGTCGACCCGGCTCGCCGCGTCGGGCCTCGTCATCACCAAGTACACGCTGTCGTCGTGGACGATCAAGTGCACCGATCGCCTGACTGGCGAAGAGATCTACTTCAACACGACGCTACCCAAAGGCGGCGGCAGCTCCGCAAGCGAAGAGGAAGCGCTGCGGGCGATCGGCACGCAGGTCGCGGACCAGTTCACGCGCGATCTCTTCCTGTCGCACGTCCACGTCACCGGGCGCAAGGTCATGTTCGTCGTGACCGGAATGCCCGACGCCGCATCTGAGGAGTTGCTTGCGCATGAACTGATCGGGTTGCCGTCCGTGCTCGCCGCAAAAGCGCGCGCCCCCGCCAATCCGCGCGTCTACGACCTGCAGATCGCGAGCGGAGGCACCGGCAGCGATACGCTCGCGACCGACGTGATCGCGCCGCTCAACGCCAAGCTCGGGCAGGCGTGCTTCGCGCTCGGCGCCGTCGAGGGAGCGCAGGTATCCGTTGCGTTCGATCGCCGCTGTGCCGACGGCCTCGCCCGCGCGCGACTCGAAACGGGCCCGCCGGCCGGCCTCTACGGGGCGCCCCCCGGGCGCCAGAAGGCGGTCATCAAGAACCCCGATACGCTGCGCAAGCTGATGGTCTAGCGTCGGAGCGTCACTGCTCGATCCGGAAGCCGATCTTGAGCGTGACCTGGAAGTGCGCGACGGCGCCATCGACGACGTGGCCCCGCGCTTCGATCACCTGGAACCAGTCGATGTGCTTGATGGTGGCCGACGCCTTCAGGATGGCATTGCGGATCGCCTCGTCGCTGCTGGATGTCGACGAGCCGACGAGCTCGATGAGCTTGTACGTGTGATCGGG
Organism: uncultured Pseudomonadota bacterium; assembly: GCA_963718905.1. Lineage (GTDB taxonomy): Bacteria > Pseudomonadota > Gammaproteobacteria > Burkholderiales > Casimicrobiaceae > VBCG01. The sequence goes on along the minus strand of CAVRAF010000006.1, from coordinate 390,991 downwards.
CATTCCGCTCTCCTGGTCGTCATGGGACGGATCGGCATCGGGGGATAAATGCCGCCGATGCGGGCTTGCGCCAGGACCCGTTCGACTGCCTCATTCCCCCATCGTCTCGCGTTGCTCGAGATCGATCCGCAGCTCGTAGAGATCCTCGTCGAGGGCGTCCCGCACGGAAACGACGCCGAGCGGCCGGTCGAACTCGACGACCGGAAGGTGGCGGAACTTGCCCTCGTGCATCATCCGCAGCGCACGCACGAACGGTTCATCGGGGTGAATCGTCTGCGGCTGCGCGGTCATGACGTCCGCAAGCCGCGTCGCATGCGGATCCCGGCCCTCGGCGAGCAGCCGGAACAAGGCATCGCGCTCGGTGAAAATGCCGATCAACCGCGTGTGGTCGACGACCAGCAGCGCGCCGATGTTGCTGCGCTTCATCAGGCGGGCGGCTTCGACGACCGTCATGATCGTCGGGGCGACGATCGGCGGGCGTCCTGCAACGATGGAGCGCAGGGATCGAATCGGCATGGTCGCGTCCTATTGCGGCACCGGACGTTGGGCGGCGCACACCGCCAGCATACCGAACGGACGCCGCAGCGCAAGTGGGCGGGACGTAAGGCATTCACCGACGCGAATTGACGACGCAGTCCGATACCTGAGGCACCACATCGCGCCCACGCTCACGAGTCCCAAACAGCTACACCCGGAGACAGTCATGACGGATACCGCAAAACTGGAGGCCTCGGCCAAATCGCGCGTGCAGGATGCCGGCGATCGCGCGCAGGATTACCTCGATCGCGCCGCGCAAACGGCGTCGACCGGGATGGATCGCGTCGCCGACACCGCGCGCAGGGGCGTCGACAGCGCGACCGATTCCGCGAAAGCGGGACTCGATTGGGCGGCGGACCGTGCATCGGCGTTGCGCGACCGCAATGCTGCCATCGTCGGCACCGTGGCCGATTCGGTGACGGCCCGGCCGCTGATGGCCCTCGGCATTGCCGCTGCCGTAGGTTATGTGCTCGGCCGCATCATGCGCAGCAGCGATTGATTCATTTCCGCCGGTGGCTCGCTGGCGCACGGCCGCCGGCGCCCGCGCTCGTCGCGGCGAGTCTGCTGACGGTCTGCGTCAGCGGATGCATCACGCTCACGGCGGAGCCGCGCGCGCTTCTGGAGCACAACGGCGGCGGCGTTGAAGTCCAGGCGTCCGATTGCCGTGCCGCAAGGGCCGCGGCGAGCGTTGCGCGGACGTCGGACCTCTCATCGGGACTCGATCCGCGCGCGATTCGCGTGTTCACCTGGAACATCCACAAGGAGGGCGACCGTGGATGGCAGAGCGACCTGACCGCGTTCAGCGCGAGCAACGACATCGTCCTGCTGCAGGAGACCGTGCTGCAGGACAGCCTGCGCAGGCTGATCGAGGGTGCGGGGCTGCGCTGGGTCATGGCGAGCTCGTTTCTCTACCGCGACGTCGACATCGGCGTGCTGACGGCCACGCGGATTGCGCCGATCGCGAGTTGTACGCAGCGGATCGTCGAGCCGCTGCTCCGTCTGCCGAAGTCCGCCGTCGTCACGTGGTTTCCGATCGCCGGCCGTGCGCAGACGCTGGCGGTCGTCAATATCCACGCGATCAACTTCTCGCTGTCGCTCGGCGCCTACCGCGCGCAATTCGCGGCGATCGGCGATGCGCTGGCGGATCACGACGGTCCGATCGTCGTGGCCGGCGACTTCAACACATGGACCGACCGGCGCACCGAAGCGGTGCGCGAACTCGCGGAACGGCTGGGCCTGACCGAAGTGGCATTCGCCGACGACCGGCGGCGCGTATTCTTCGGACACGAGCTCGATCACATCCTGACGCGCCAGATGGCGGTCGTCGCATCGTCCGCGATGCCGGTCACGTCGTCGGATCACAATCCGGTCGCCGCGACACTGCGCATCGAGCCGGAGTGAATCCCCTCTGGCGCGCAGCACCGGTCAGCGCAATGCGTTCGACACGACCTTGTCCCAATTCAGCGTCAGCGTGTTCACGTCGCGGCGAGACGCGTCGAGATCGAGTTGCGCCGCGGGAACGACGAGCTTGAATCCCCCGCCCGCCGTGCGTTCCACGTCGATGACGAACGTCAGTTTGAGCGCCGTCAGCCGGATGCAGGGCTCCTGCGCGCTCGACTGCATGAACCCGTCGATCGCCGCGTTCAGGCTGCGCGCCACCGCGCCCGTTGCGGTCGACGGCTCGCCGACCGCATAGAGTCGCGACGGACCGGCGACATCGAGCTTGAGCGCGATTTCCTGAGACCATTTGCGCGTTGCCGACGCCGATCCGAACGGCGTCGACGGCCGCGCCGGCCAGCGGCAGCGCGACCAGCCGCACCTGTCCATCGGCGCTCGTTTCGCCGACGCGCTGCAGGTCGAGCGTGATTGCCGCGTTGCGCAGGTCCACCTCGCGCGGTTCCGTCGTCCCGCAGGCGGCGCCATCGCTCCGGATGCGCCAATGGACGTCGCGCAGCTCGGCCTTCAGCTCGTCGAAGAACTCGCCGATCGGCTTTCCGCTGAGTCCCGGAGGAGCCGGCCCCCGACCCGCGCAGGCGGCACACAGCAAGGCCGTTGCCACCACGACTGCGCGTGACGGCGTCATCGTGCGTTTCGCACCGCGTCCGCATGCAGGCGCAGTTCGGCGACGAGATCGCGCAACGCCGTGTCGGCAATCGGCTCGGTCAGCGTCAGCGTCCGGCATCGCGGTCCATCGTCGATCGCGATCGTGTATGCGCGCGCATCCGGCATCCGCGTTGCAGGCCCATGGGCCGGTCGCGCGAAAAAGTCCGCGCGGCGCACGAGTTTGCGCAAGCGTCGCAGTGGCCGTAGGCGGAAGCACATCGCAATCGATCGTCACCGGCTTGGCGAGTCCCGGGAACGCCGCAATGCCGCCGTCGACGCTGAAATCGATGCGCATCAATTGCCCGTCTTGATGCCGACGGCGTCCCAGGCGGCCGCGACCGCCTTGCGTTCGGCGGCGCCAAACCCGTGCTCCGCATTGGCGACCGTGTAACGCGCGAATTGCAGGAAGGTCGCCGTCGGCTTCAGTCGCTTGTCGCGCAGCGTCTCATACCAGATGCGGCCTGCCTTCTCCCACGCGTGGCCGCCCAACGCGATCGCCGCAAGATAGAACGCATGATTCGGAATGCCGGAGTTCGTGTGCACGCCGCCGTTGTCGGACGACGTGTGGACGTAGCCGGACATCGTCGCCGGCTGCGGATCGCGTCCGAGCACCGGATCGTCGTAAGCCGTGCCGGGCGCCTTCATCGAGCGCAGCGCTACACCGTGGACTTTCGACGTGAAGAGGCCCGCGCCGATCAGCCAGTCGGCGCGGTCGGCGGTCTCTTTCCGCGCATACTGCTTGACGAGCGACCCGAACACATCGGAGATCGATTCGTTCAGCGCACCTGCCTGTCCGAGGTAGACAAGCTTCGCCTCGTCTCCGGTAACGCCGTGGGTAAGCTCATGGCCGATGACGTCGAGCGCGATGGTGAACCGGTTGAAGAGATCGCCGTCGCCGTCGCCGAACACCATCTGCTGGCCGTTCCAGAACGCGTTGTCGTAGCGCCGGCCATAGTGCACGCTCGCGTCGAGATGCAATCCCTCGTCGTCGATCGAATTGCGATCGTACGCGCCGGCATAGAAATCGAACGTCGCGCCGAGCCCGTCGTACGCCTCGTTGACCGCGACATCGCGGCTGCGACCGCTGCCTTCGACGCGCACGGTCTTCCCCGGCAGCGTCTCACGTTCCTGCGCATCGTAGATCGTCCGCTGCTTCGCCGTGGCGGGGACGGCCAGGAGGCCGCGGTGCGAGCCCGCGTCGAGCAACTCGTGCGTCGCCCTCGAGACCCGCAGCGTCTGATCGGTCGCCAGCGTCGCAAGCGCAGCTTCACGCTGCTTCGCGCTGCCCTGCAGCGCAATCCGGTGCAGCATGTCGGGCGGAAGAATCGAGCAACCGCAGTGCCTGTCGCCAGCACGCCCGCATATCCGAGCTCCAATCCACGAGCGGGGACGCGGCGACGCCGCGTCTGCCGATGGCAACCGGCAGTTTCTACCGATCCGATTGGCGACTGTACTACAACGAGCGGCCCGAGCCGCCGCTCAATTCGCGGTGAAATGCGCGCGACTGCGCGTCACGCAGCGGGCCGCTGCCCGCGAAAGATCGGCGTCACATTCTTGGAGACGTCGGTGTCGCTGCGCGTGCCTGATTGCGCTTGTCGGCGGGATTCGCGCCGGATACGCGCAAATGTCTTGCGAAGGTCGGTGTTGGTGCTGGACGTGTAACGAAATGTTGGATCGAGTATCGATTTCATTGCGAACCTCTAGCCGCGTGGTTGGCCGCGATCCGCGCCGAGCCGCCGACAGACGGCGGGTGATTGCGCGGGACGACAGCGACCAACACGCTGCAAGAACTTTGCCAAGCATCGACTTCTTGCGGCGCTGTCGAATGAGAGGCGTCCAACGGCAATGCGCGCGCCGGAGGCGACTGTCAATTCGCTCGACAGTTGGCGGTCGTGCAATAGGCCGGTTCAACGCGACGAACGGCGAATGCCGCCGCGCCAAAAACGCAACAACAGATACCCTCCGATCATTCCCCCAAGGTGGGCGAAGTGCGCAACGCCCTCCTGCGTTCCGGTGACCCCGAGAAAGAGTTCGAGGACTGCGTATACGACAACGAATACGCGCGCGGGCAGCGGTATGGGCGGAAACAGCAGCATGACGCGGTTGTGCGGGAAGTACATTCCGTACGCGAGCAGCAGGCCGAAGACGCCGCCCGACGCACCGATCGTCGGGTAGATCGCGCCGGCGACCATCGCCACGATCAGTTGCGTGATCGCCGCGGAGATGACGCACACGAAATAGAAGACCAGATAGCGGCGCGTGCCGAAAACGCGTTCGATCGCGCTCCCGAACATGTAGAGCGCGAACATGTTGAACGCCAGGTGCAGCAGCCCGCCGTGCAAGAATGCATACGTGACGAGTTGCCACGGCATGAACGCGGCACCCGTCTCGAGACCCGAGGTCGCGAGCGGCCACAGCGCGAACGGGAGCACGATGCCGGGCGCGATCCCCTGCAGGAGGAATATCGCGACATTCGCGACGATCAGGGCGGTGGTGACAGGTGGCATGGCGGCTTGTGCGGGTTGCCGCGCGCGGGACTGCGCGATGAACCGCAGATGGGGTCGGTGACGATGGCGCACAAGGATACCGGACGGCGTCCGGACCTCGCGACAGAACAGGGCGTTGCCGATGACGGCGAACTGCGCTGCAATAGCGTTCCGGGCCGCTCCCCGGGCTCGCGCAACCACGAGGACTGATCATTGGAACCCGTTCCGGCCACCCCAGCCCCCGCGCCGCGCGTCGTCCGGCATCCGGTCGTCGTCGTCGAGGATTTCCTGCCCGCGGACGTCTGGCCCGCGCTCCTCGACCGTGTGCTCGCGACGGAAGTGCAGTTCCAGCCGTCGGGTACCCACGACCGACGCATCGACTACCGGAGCTCGCTGGTGATGAATCCGCCGCCGGACCTCGTAGCGCCGGTCGTCGACCGAGTCCGGCGCATGATGCCGCAGGTCCTGCCGGCGCTGCGCGTGCCGCCGATCGTCGTGGGAATCGTCGAAGCGCAAGTGACCGCTAGCGTCGATGGCAGTTTCTTCGGCGTCCACACCGATGCCGATCGCGACAAGGTGCCGAAGCGCTACCTGACCTACGTGTACTACTTCAATCGCCAGCCGAAAGGGTTTTCAGGCGGCGAGCTGCGCGTATACGACGACATACTGCGCAACAACAAGCTCGCGCGCGCGGAGACGTTTCAATTGATCGAGCCCACGCACAACCGGATGGTGTTTTTCTGGGCGCGCACGATGCATGAAGTCATGCCGGTGCGAATGGCGTCCGGCGCGTTCGCGGACGCGCGCTTCACCGTCAATGGCTGGGTGAATTCGACCTGACGGCGAATCCGACCGTTTCGACTATTGCCCGTGATCGAACGGCGCGTCGCTGCCGCCGCATTGGGGAACCCGACCTGCGATGCCGTCGCAATACCGGATCCGTGCGCGATACTCGCAGGCGATTCGCGAAAACAGCGACGCCTGCGCGCAGGTCTCGAGCGCGTTGGATAGCGCGAGCACGCGGTCAAGCGCGGCGGGCGCGCTGCCGGTTCCCGTAACGGCGACGCTCATCGCGGCGATCTTCGCCGGCCCGGATTCGTCGGATGCGACATTGCGCAAGCCGCCGGCGCCCGCGGACGCCCTGCGCGTGCCGCCCGCCAGCGCGAGCTTCCTGGCGATGTCGGTGCCCCGGGAATGTGACGCGGTCGCCCGCCGCTCGACACTCGCCGGCACCGGCGCAGCGTTGTCCGCGCGGTCGGACGCCGGTCCCGAAGGCGCTCCGACGGGCTGCAATGATGTGACATCTACCGCCGCAGCCGCGCCGAATGACCGCGGCTTGATGCCGGTCAAGTCCTGGTCGAGCATCACCGAAGCGGGTTCGGACGCCGCGTGCGAGCGTTGTGCGACATACGCGCCGGCAGCGGTCGCAAGCCCGACGGAAAACGCCGCCGCCAACACGGCAGGACGCGAACGCAGCCGCGACATCCATCCGTCGCTTGGCGCTCGCGCGGCCATGCGGGACGCGTCGATCAGCGGCACGGCCCCCGATAGCGTTTCGACCGAGGCCGCGAGCGCCCGGGCACGGCCGAGCTCGCGCTCGCATTCGCGGCACAGCTTGCCGGGACGAGTCAGCCGCTGGCTGCACATCCTGCACTGCATCATGCGTCGCCCCCGTGGCCGGGTGTCGGTTGCGAAGCGAGCGAACTGAAGGGTTTCATAGGGAAATCAAGCGCAATGCGAGTGCCTTGCCACCCCTGGAAGCAATTCGCGGGCCTACCGGTGCCGAACGGTCGGCGGCTGGCGTCCGGGTGGCCCGCGCCTTGCTTTTTGTAGGGGCCCTTCGGCGCGCCCGCGTTGCCGGACCGCGAGGGCGCTACCTCCCATGGCCGAGCCGCACCTCAACCCGCCGTCCGCGAGCCACTGGCGGCTGATCCGCCTGATCTGGCCATTCGTGGCGATCGTGGCGCTGCTGCTTGCGCTCGGCACGTCGAGCCTGCAAGTGATCCGCGGCGTGCGTGCGTACATCGGCGCCGAAAGCGTCTGGTCGAACGCACAGAAGGCCGCGGTCGAGGCGCTCGAGCAATATGCGCAGACGCGCAACGAGGACTACTTCGACCGGTACACCGAGGAGTCGTCGGTCATGGCCGGCGCGCGCATTGCAAGGATCGAGCTCGACAAGCCGTTTCCGGATCTTTTGCTGGCGCGCCAGGGACTGCTGCAGGCGCGCAATCACCCGGCGGATATCGCCGGCATGATCGACCTGTTCCGCCGCTTTCGGCCGTACGGCTTCATGGCCGACGGCGTGCAGTTGTGGACGCAGGCCGACGGGTTGTTCGCACAGATCGACGTCGCCGCACAGACGATCCACGCGGCGATCCGGGCCGGTCGCGGCGATCCTTCCGACCTCCAGCCTCCCCTCGTCGAAATGCGGGCGCTGGACCGCGAGCTCACATCGGTCGAGCGCGCATTTTCGGCAACTTTCGCGGAAGCGTCACGGCGTGTCGAATGGGTGCTGAAGGTCGCGACGATGCTGATTGCGGTTGCGCTCGTCGCTGGCCGCGATCCTGCGCACGCAGCGGCTGATCCGCAAGGAGGACGCATTCCACAGCGCGCTTCGCGCGAGCCAGCAGCGCTACGACTACGCGATCAGCGGGACGAACGACGGCATCTGGGACTGGAGTCTCGCGAGCCCGGAGATCTATCTGTCGCCGCGCTTCGAGGAACTGCTGGGCCATGCGCACGGCGCGCTTCGCCTGACGGCCGGTTCGTTCATTCGTCTCGTGTATCCGGCCGATCGCAGGCGCGTCCTCGGATTGCTGCGCGAGCACCTGTCACGAGGCGATCCGTTCGAACTCGAATGCCGATTGCAGATGCGCGACGGCGCGCACCGGTGGTTTCGCACGCGCGGCCGCTCGGTCTTAAGCGATCGTGGCAAGCCGCAGCGGATGGCCGGATCGCTCGCGGACATCTCCGACCGCAAGCGGGCGGAGGCGCAGACGCTCGAGGAAAAGGAACGCGCGCAGGTTACGCTATCGTCTATCGCGGATGCGGTGATCACCGTCGATACGTCCGGCAATGTCGAGTTCATGAACCCGGTCGCGGAACGGTTGACCGGCTGGCGCAACGATGAAGCGCAGGGCGTTGCGCTGCCGTCGATATTTGCGGTGGCGGACGAAGCGACCGGCGTCGACGTGCCCGATCCGGTGGCGCGCGCGTTTCGCGATGGAACGGCGATCCCGTCGGAAGGCAATGTCGTCCTGCGGCGGCGCGACGATGGGCCGATTGCAATCGACTACGCGGCGGCGCCGATACGCGATCGTGCGCGCGGCATCATCGGCGTCGTGCTCGTATTTCACGACATGAGCCGGGAGCGCCAGTACGCGACGCGACTTGCGCACCTCGCGAGCCACGACGCGCTTACCGGGTTGCTGAACCGCCGCGAATTCGAGCGGCGCGTGAGCATGGCGCTCGTCGAGAACCAGTACGCGGCCGGGAATCACGCGGTGCTGTACCTGGATCTGGACGAATTCAAGGTCGTCAACGACACCTGCGGTCACGCCGCGGGCGACGAATTGCTGCGCCAGGTGAGTGCGCTGCTGCGTCCGCGGCTGCGCGAAGGCGACACGCTCGCGCGGCTGGGTGGCGACGAATTCGGCGTGCTGCTCGAGCATTGCGCATCCGCACCGGCGCTCGCAATCGCCGACGCGCTGCGCAAGACGATCGGCGATTTTCATTTCCAGTGGAACCAGCGCTCGTTCAAGATCGGCGCGAGCGTCGGTGTCGTCAACGTCGCCGGTGGACCGCAGACGCTGGCCGGCGTGCTGTCGGCCGCCGACGCGGCGTGCTACGTGGCGAAGGACAAGGGCCGCAACCGGGTCCAGGTCTACAGCCCGGAAAGCGATGAATTGGCGTTGCGCAAGGGCGAGATGGAGTGGGTCAACCGCATCCACCGTGCGCTCTCGGACAACCAGTTCTGCCTCTACGCGCAGCCGGTGCACGGCACGCACGGCGATGACGCGTCACCACCGTACACCGAGCTGCTGTTGCGGCTGCGCGATCCGAGCGGCGAGCTGGTGCCGCCGACGTCGTTCATTCCCGCCGCCGAACGCTACCACCTGATGCCGGCGATCGACCGCTGGGTGATCAGCACGGCGTTCGGCATGCTCGCGCAATATTTCGACACCAGCGGCGATCGATCGGCGATCGGCATCTGCGCGATCAACATTTCGGGCGCGTCGATCGGCGACGACGATTTCCTCGATTTCGTCCTGGCGCAGTTCGTCCGCTTCCGTGTCCCGCACACGCACGTCTGCTTCGAGATCACCGAAACGACCGCCGTCGCGTCGCTGTCGAAGGCGACCGCTTTCATGACCGCGCTGCGCGGCCTCGGATGCCGGTTCGCGCTCGACGATTTCGGCGTCGGCGTATCGTCGTTCACGTACCTGAAGCACCTGCCGGTCGATTACCTGAAGATCGATGGCAGCTTCGTGAAGGATATGCTGGTGGACCCGGTCAATCACGCGATGGTCGAAGCGATACACCGGATCGGCCACATCATGGGCAAGAAGACGATCGCGGAATCGGTCGAAAGCCGCGACACGCTGAAGGCGCTGCGATCGATCGGCGTCGACTACGCGCAGGGATTCGCCATCGCGTCGCCGGCGCCGTTCGCGCAGCTGCGCACATTGCGCAGCGTGCCGACGCGCAAGGCCGCCGACGCGGCGTAATCGCCTGCCATCGCCCGCGGAGATGCCACGATGCGCTACGAGCTCTACTATTGGCCGTCGATCCCGGGACGCGGCGAATTCGTACGTCTGGCGCTGGAGCACGCGGGAGTGCCCTATGTCGATGTCGCACGCGGTCGCGGAGGCGAGCGCCGGATGCTCGCGTTACTCGATTCGCATCGCGTCGCGCATGCACCGTTCGCGCCGCCGTTTCTGAAGGCCGGCGGGCTCGTCATCGGCCAGACGGCGAACATTCTCCTGTTCCTCGGCGAACGGCATGGTCTTGCGCCGCGCGGTGACGCCGGGCGCTTCCGGACGCACCAGTTGCAACTGACACTGGCCGATCTCGTCGCCGAAGTGCATGACAGCCACCATCCGATCGCGGCCGGTCTCTATTACGAAGACCAGAAGCGCGAGGCGAAGAAGCGTTCGGCGGACTTGCGCCGCAATCGCGTGCCGAAATTCCTCGGCTACTTCGAACGAATTCTGTCGGACAACGGCAGCGGCTTCCTGGTGGGCGCGCGTCCGACGTATGCGGACCTGTCGCTGTTCCAGGTGTTCGATGGGCTCTGCTACGCGATCCCCAGGACGATGCGACGGCTTGCGCGCTCGCACCGGCGCATCGCCGGGCTGCACGCGCGGGTCGCGGCGCTCCCCAGGATCAGGGCCTACCTGGCATCACCGCGACGCATACCGTTCAACGAGCAGGGCATCTTCCGGCACTACCCCGAGCTCGACCGGTAGCCATCCGGCGCCCTGTAGATAGTCTCCATCTATGCACTTGATCCATTAATTACATTTGCTTTATCACGGCGCGTCCGCAAGTATCGGTGTATCGAAAGCCGATCAATCGAAGGAGTGCCGCAATGGCCGAGATTTTCCCTCTCCGCGAAGGACAACGCGTACCCGACGTAGCGTTCCGGATTCGCCGCAACGGCGACTGGGCGACCGTCACCACCGACGACATTTTCGCACGCAAGAACGTCATCGTGTTCTCGCTGCCCGGCGCATTCACGCCAACGTGCTCGTCGACCCATCTTCCCCGCTTCAACGAGCTCGCACCGGTGTTCAAGGCGCAGGGCATCGACTCGATCGTCTGCATTTCCGTCAACGACCCGTTCGTGATGGATGAATGGGGCAAGGACCAGGAAGCCGCCAACGTGATGCTGCTTCCCGACGGCAATGGCGCGTTCACCGAAAAGATGGGCCTCCTGGTCGACAAGACCGACCTCAATTTCGGCAAGCGATCGTGGCGGTACTCGATGCTCGTGCGCAACAAGACGATCGAGAAGATGTTCATCGAGCCGCAGGAGCCCGGCGATCCGTTCAAGGTGTCCGATGCCGACACGATGCTGAATTACATCAATCCCAACGCCCGCAAGCCCGACCAGGTGGCGATCCTGACCCGCGAAGGCTGCTCGTTCTGCGCCAAGGCCAAGCAACGCCTGGCCGATGCCGGATTCGACTACGCCGAGATCCCGCTGGCGCACACGATTCGGACCAAGGCGGTCGGCGCAATCGCCGGCGCGGGAACGGTGCCGCAGGTGTTCATCAATGGCCGGTTGATCGGCGGCTCGTCCGAACTCGAGGCGTATCTGCGAAAAGCCGCGTAAGCTTTCACGAAGTCTTCCGAATAATCGAGCGTCGGGTCCGCCGCGCAAGTCCTGCGCGGTCCAACCCGTTTCACTGCGCGCCGCCGTCCGAATGCGGGTCGGCGAGCGCGCGTTCGAGGATCGAACATGCGAACGGTTAGCACCGATGTTGCCGTGATCGGCGCGGGGACCGCGGGACTCGCGGCCTATCGCGCGGCGAAAGCGGCCGGCCGCACCGCGCTGCTCATCGAAGGCGGCGCCTACGGGACGACGTGCGCGCGCGTCGGCTGCATGCCGAGCAAGCTGCTGATCGCGCCGGCGGAAGCGGCGCATGCGGTCGAACGCTTCGGCGCATTCGGATTGCGCCTCGACGGCAACGTCATCGTCGACGGGGCCGCGGTGATGGCGCGCGTGCGCCGCGAGCGCGACCGTTTCGTCGGCTTCGTCACGCATGGGATCGACGCCCTCCCCCCCACCGACAAGATCGAAGGCCACGCGACGTTCGTCGACGATACGACGCTCGCCATCGGGGACACGACCATCCGGGCGGGCGCCGTGGTGATCGCCACCGGATCGTCGCCGGCGTATCCGGCGGCGTGGAATGCGTTGGGCGATCGCCTGGCGACGAACGAGACGGTGTTCGAATGGACCGATCTCCCGGACAGCGTCGCCGTGCTCGGCCCCGGCGTCATCGGACTCGAGCTCGGGCAGGCGCTGCATCGCCTGGGCGTGCGCGTGAAAATATATGGCCGTGGCGGCGGCGTTGGCCCGTTGTCCGATGCGGAACTGATCGCCGAGGCCCGCCAGACGTTCGGCGCGGAGCTCTGCCTCGACACCGATGCGCGCGCGGAGGTGTCGCGCGACGGCGATCGCGTTGCCGTTCGATGTCGCACCCTCGATGGCGAAATGCGCGCCGAGCATTTCGACTACCTGCTGGCGGCCACGGGCCGCACGCCGAACGTCCATGACCTCGCTCTCGAGCGCACGTCGCTCGCGCTCGACGCGCGGGGCGTGCCGTCGTTCGATCGCGCAACGCTGCAATGCGGCGCCGCGCCCATCTTCATTGCCGGTGATGCGAGCCACGACCTCCCGGTGCTGCACGAGGCGGCCGACGAAGGTCGGATCGCCGGCGACAACGCGGCAAGGTTTCCCGCCGTGCACGCTGGTGCGCGCCGCGCGGCGCTCTCGATCGTGTTCACCGATCCGCAGATCGCCGTGGTCGGCGGTGGCTGGCGCGCGGCGCGCGAGACCGCGCACGTCACGGGTGTCGTGTCGTTCGACGATCAAGGGCGCGCGCGCGTGATGCAGCGCAACCGTGGACGCCTGCACGTCTATGCGGAGATTGGAACCGGGTTGCTGCTGGGCGCCGAGATGCTGGGACCCGACGCCGAGCACCTCGGGCATCTGCTCGCGTGGGGGCTCCAGCTCGACCTGACGGTCGCCGAGATGCTGACGCTCCCGTTCTATCATCCGGTCGTCGAGGAAGGCCTGCGGACCGCCCTGCGTGATGCACAGCACAAGCTGATCGCAGCCGCAAAGGAGCGCCGCGCCGCGTGAGGTCGCACCGAATCGATCCGTTCGCGCCTCCGCGTGCCGCGCATCGACGCTCGCCGTCTTTACAGCGCGCGCTGCCGCCGCGACAATGCGAACCCTTTCCCGCGCGACTGCCGTTGTGCCTCCGATGATCCACCGCGTGTTGATGGCCGCTGCGGCGACGTGCGCAATCCTCGCGGCAGCCGACGCGTCGGCCCAGGAATATCCGGCGCGCGCCGTGCGGGTCATCGTGCCGTTTTCCCCGGGCGGCGCGGTCGATGGTCCGATGCGTCTGATTGCGCAGGAATTGTCAAAGCGGCTCGGACAGGCCGTCGTCGTCGAAAACAAGCCGGGCGCCGGCGCGACGATCGGCACCGACGTAGTTGCCAAGTCGACGCCCGATGGCTACACGCTGCTCCTGGCGTCGCAGACGAACGCGATCAGCGCGACGCTCTATGCGAAGCTGCCGTTCGAGCCGGTCGACGACTTCACGCCGATTTCGCTGATTGGACGCGAGCCGGGCGTCGTCGTCGTGAACCCGGCGATCCCCGCGAGAACACTGCAGGAATTCATCGCCTACGTGAAGGAGCGGCCGGGACAGGTCGACTACGCATCGTCCGGCAACGGCAGCGGCCAGCACCTGTTTGCCGCGCTGCTCGCGTCGAAGACCGGCATGAAAATGAACCACGTGCCGTATCGGGGAAGCGGCCAGGCGACGACCGACCTGATTTCGGGCGTGGTCGCGATGTCGATCCCGGGCACCGCCGGCATGGTCGGGCACATCAAGGCGGGCAAGCTGCGCGCGCTGGCCGTGACCGGCGCGAGACGCTCGCCGCAACTGCCCGACGTGCCGACGGTGATGGAATCAGGCGTTCCGGGTTACGAGGCCTATGTCTGGATGGGCTTGCTCGCGCCGAAGGGCACGCCGCCCGCCATTGTCGAGCGGCTGCATCGCGACGTGGTCGCGGTGCTCGGAGAAGACGACGTCAAGCGGTACATGGCCGCTGCGGGAATCGAAGTCGTCGGCTCGACGCCTGCGGAGTTCGGCGCGTTCTTTCGCGCCGAACGCGATCAATGGGCGAAAGTCATCCGCGACACCGGCGCGCGCGTCGATTGAGGAGCACTGTTACGTGAACGCGGCCGTTCCGGACCCGCCCGCGCAGGACGCGCCGGTGCAAGGCGTCGCGCACTGGACGTCGAAGGATGGCGTTCGACTCTTCCTGTGGGAGAAATTCGTCGGCGCGCCCGCGAACAAGCCCGTCGTGCTCTTCGTGCACGGCTCGTCGATGGCGTCGCAGCCCACGTTCGACCTCGCCGTTCCCGGTCGTCCCGATTCATCGGCGATGGACTGGTTCGCGCGCCGCGGCTTCGCGAGCTGGAGCGTCGACATGGAAGGCTACGGCCGCTCGGACAAGTCGCGCGACATTCCGTGCGACATCGCGAACGGCGCCGACGACCTCGCGGCAGCCACGGCTTACATGCGTGCCACGCGAGGAATCGAGCGCGTCGCGGCGTACGGCATCTCGTCGGGCGCGCTGCGCGCCGCGCTGTTCGCGCAACGCCATCCCGACAGGGTGTCGCGCCTGGCGCTCGATGCGTTTGTCTGGACGGGAGAAGGCGCCCCGACGCTCGCCGAGCGGCGCAAGAAGCTGCCGGAGTTCCAGGCCCGCAACCGCCGGCCGATCGACCGCGCGTTCGTCCGTTCCATATTCGCGCGCGACCATCCCGATTGCGCGGAGCCGCGCGTCGTCGATGCGTTCGCTGATGCGATCCTCGCGCTCGACGACTCGATGCCGAACGGCACCTACGTCGACATGTGCTCGAAGCTGCCCGTCGTCGACCCCGCGCGGATCACGGTGCCGACGCTGGTCCTGCGCGGCCAGTACGATGGCATTGCCGCGTTCGACGACCTGATGGAATTCTTCAAGCGGCTCCCGAATCCCGACAAGCAGTTCTCGGTGATGGCCGGCATCTCACACGCGAGCTTCCAGCAGAAGAACTACCTGACCGTCTACCACCTGCTGCACGCGTTCCTCACGCAACCGCCGCCCGCCTACGTCGGCTGAGTCCCGGCCGCCCGATCGCCGTCGCGAGCTCCCGCCTCCCCGGACGAGCCGACATCCGCCGACGCAATGACGCCACCGGCGGCGAGCGCATCGATTTCCGAGTCGCTGTAGCCATAATCGAGCAGCAGTTCGCGCGTGTGCTCGCCGAGCATCGGCGCGGGTCGCGTAATCTCCGTCGGCGTTGCGGAAAAGTGGATCGGGCAGCCGAGCGCCTTCGTCGGGCCGGCTTGCGGATGCACGAGGTCGACCACCATGCCACGCGCGAGCGTCTGCGGATGCGCGAGCGCTTCGCCGATCGAATGCACGGGCCCGACGGGCACCCCGGCCGCGTCGAAGGCGGCCATCCACTCGGCCTTCGTGCGCCCCGTCAGCACGGCGTCGATCGCTTCCGTGAGCACCGGCAGGTTCGTCATCCGCGCCGAATTGGTCGCAAAGCGCGGATCGTCGCGCCACTCGGGATGGCCGAGCACGTCGGCGATCCGCTCCCAGTTCGCCTGGTTGGCGCCACCGACATTGATCCAGCCATCGCGCGCGCGAAACGCCTGGTATGGCGCGGTCAGCACATGTGCGGAACCGGTCGGCCCGGGCGACGCGTTCGTCGCGAAGAACATCGCCGCCTGCCAGTACGTCTGCTGCAGCGCGGCCTCCATCAGCGACGTGTCGACGATCTGCCCCTGTCCGGTCTTCAGCTTGTGCGCATACGCGGCGAGGATGCCAACGGCCGCGAGGATGCCGGCGTTGATGTCGGCGACCGGGTTGCCGCTTTTCACCGGCGGCCTGCCCGGCTCGCCGGTAATCGACATCAGCCCGGCGAATCCCTGCGCGATCAGGTCGAACCCGCCCTTGTCGGCGTGGGGCCCCGTGCGGCCGTAACCGGAGATCGCACAGTAGATCAGCGCGGGATTGACCGCGGCGAGCACGTCGTAGCCGAGACCGAGTTTTTCGAGCGTCCCGCGGCGAAAATTCTCCGTCAGCACGTCGGCATCGCGGACCATCCGCAGCAGCACGTCGCGGCCCGACGCATGCTTCAGGTTGATCGCAACGCCGCGCTTGTTGCGGTTCAGCATCATGAACGGCGCCGACACGCCGTTCACCAGCGGCTCGCGGTAGCCGCGCGCATCGTCGCCATCGGGCAGTTTCTCGACCTTGACGACGTCGGCGCCCATGTCGGCGAGCAGCATGCCGCACGTCGGGCCCGCCATGATCTGCGCGAGTTCCAGCACGCGCATGCCGCGCAGCGGGCCCGGATGAGGCGCCGCGCGCATGCGCGCGCTTGGCAGCCGCCGTCATCGGCCGGTGAATCCGGGTTTGACCTTCGCGAGGAACGCCGCGCAACCGATCCGGAAATCCTCGGTGTCGAAACAGTCGAAGCATTCATCCGCTTCGGCGTCCGAGATCGGTGCGGGATCGCCAAGGCGCCGCGCGAATCGCTTGTGCCACCGTGCGGCGAGCGGCGCACCATCGGCAATGCGCTCGGCCGTTGCGCGCGCTTCCGCGGCGACCTGGTCGTCGGGCACGACCCGCGTGACCAGCCCCTTTTCCTTCGCTTCGGAGGCGTCGAAAATCCGACCCTCGAGCAGGATTTCCAGTGCGACGCCAGGACCGACAAGTCGCACGAGCGGCGCCAATTCCGGGTACGCCATCACGAGGCCGAGGTTCTTGACCGGCGCGCCGAAGCGGCTCGATTCGCCGCAGATCCGCAGGTCGCACAGCGCGGCGATTTCCAGCCCGCCGCCGACGCAGATACCGTGAATCTGCGCGACCAGCGGAATCGGACATTCGGTCAGCGCGCGCGCCGTCGCGTGCATCACGTTGCCGTACTCGCGCGCCTGCGCCGCGTGGAGCGCTCGTGCGCGAACTCGGCGATGTCGTTGCCCGGCGAAAACGCGCGCTCGCCCGCGCCCCGGATGATGATGCAGCGCAGCTCAGCGTTCCCGGCCAGCATCGCGATCGCGTCGCCCAGTCCGCTCCACATCGACTTCGTCAGCGCATTGAGCTTCGCGGGACGGTTCAACGTGACCGTCGCGATCGGTCCGTCGCGAGCGACCAGGATCGTGTCGCCGGGCGCGTTCGCCGTCATCGGTAGAACAGATGTACCAGACCAAGTCCGGTCACCGGGATGTACGTCACCATCAGCAGGACCGCGACGAGCACGCCGATGAACCAGATATTCACGCGCGTCACCGTCCAGATCGATTCCTTGGCTATCGTGCTCGCGACCATCAGAACGCTCGCGACCGGCGGCGTCTGCTGGCCAATGCCGAGGTTGACGGTGACGATCAAGCCGAAATGCACCGGGTCGATGCCGACCGCCCGGACGAGCGGCATCACGACGGGCACGACGAGGATGATCGCCGCCGCCGAATGCAGGAACATTCCGAGGAGCAGGAACAGCAGATTGAGCAGCGCGAGGACGAGCCATTTGTTCTGCGTCAAGTCCGACACCGCCTGCGCGAGGTGCTGCGGCGCCTGGACTTCGCTCAGGTACGTGCCGAGCAGCGAGCTCGTGGCGACAAGCAGCATGACGACGGCCGTCTGCACGCCGCCTTCGATGACGGCGCGCTTGAGGTCGCGCGAGGTCGAGCTCGCGATAGATGACGAGCCCGACGAACAATGCCGCGACCACGGCCAGCGCGGCGCCCTCGGTCGCCGTCACGACGCCGCCGAAGATACCGCCGAGGATGATGATCGGCAGCAGGAACGCCCACAGCGCCTCGCGCGCCGTCGTGCCGCACGCGCGCCCACGAGAACGCCGCTTCGCGCGGGAGGTTGTAGCGGCGGGCCATCCAGTACGCCATCGCCATCAGGCCGACGCCGCCGATGATGCCGGGCACGATGCCGGCGACGAACAGTTGCACGACCGAGGTTTCCGCCATCACCGCATAAAGGATCATCGGAATCGATGGCGGAATGATGACCGCGAGCGTGGCGGCCGACGACATCACCGCCGCGGCGAGTGGCGCCGGATAGCCCCTCGCCTTCATTCCCGGGATCAGGATCGATCCGAGCGCGGCGACGTCCGCGACGGCCGAGCCCGAAATCTCGGCGAAGAACAGCGACGCGCCGATCGACACGTGCGCGAGTCCGCCGCGGATCCAGCCGAACAGCGACGTCGCGAACGCGATCAGCCGCCGCGATATGCCCGACGCGTTCATGATCGCGCCGGCAAGAATGAACAGCGGGATCGCCAGCAGCGGAAAGCTCGTGGCGCCGTTGTAGGTGACGACCGCGAGATTCGGCAGGATGTCCCATCCGTGGCGACGCGACCATCGCGACGACGCGCGACGATGCCGAGCGCAACGGCGATCGGCACGTTGATCACGACGAGCGCGAGCACGGCGGCGAACAGCACCAGCATGATCATCGGCGATTCACTCCGATGCCGATTGCAGTCCCTCGGACAGCGACGGACCCGCGGATGGGCGGCTTCTCCCGCTCTTCCACGAGGTCCGCCAGCTGCAAGAGCTCGGCGACCACGATCAGCGCCGCCGAGATCGGAATCACCGATTGGACGATGCTCATCGGCACGAATGGCAGGCTGACGAGATAGTCGGTGGCGAGCACCGGCATCACCATCAACCCGACGCCACCGAGGAGCACGAAGAACGCGATGACCAGCACCTCGGCGGCGATGTTGAACGCTGCGCCGAATCCGCCATGGCATTGCGTCGACGAGTTCCGGACAGCCGATGTGCGCGCGCTTGACCGACGCGAGCGCCGCACCGTAGAACGTGAGCCACGCGAGCAGCACCGACGCGACCTCGTCGTACCAGATCAGCGACGCGCCGATCGCGCGGAACACGACACCGAGCGTCACTTCCACGAACAGCACGATCATCAATGCCGCCACCACCCATTCGAGCACGCGCCCGTAGCGGTCGCGCCAGATGCGGATCGTGCCGGTCATCGGACGCCGGGCGTGCACGGCGGCGCCTCATTGGCGCAACGCGACGGCGCGGTCGATCAGCTCCTTGGCACCCGGCACTTCCTTGCCGAACTCGTCGTAGATCGTCTTGCTGGCCGCGACGAACGCGTCCTTGTCGACGTCGTTGACCTGCATGCCCCCCTTCTTCAGCTTCGCGAGCAGTTCGTCATCGTCGCGCGCCGCCATCTGGTACACGTAGGCCTGCGTCTCCTTCGCGGTGTCCTCGAGGATCTTGCGAACGTCCGCGGGCAGCCCTTCCCAGCGCTTGATTCCGACAGTCAGGTAAGCCGGCGTATAGACGTGACCCGACAGCGAAAGGTACTTCTGCACTTCCTGCAGCTTGGCCGAATAGATCTGCGTGAGGGGATTTTCCTCGCCGTCCATCACGCCGGTCTGCAGCGCGGTAAAGAGCTCCGAGAATTTCATCGGGCTCGGATTGGCGCCGTACGCCTGGAACATCTTGACGCGCCACTTGCCTTCCGGCACGCGCAGCTTGATGCCCGCGAGGTCGCCCGGCACCTTGATCGGGCGCTTGTTGTTGGTGATGTGGCGCACGCCGTTTTCCCAGACCGCGAGCACCTTGAGCCCCTTCTTTTCGATTTCCGGCTCGACGCTTCGGCCAGAAGATCTCCTTTTCGATGCGGCCCATGTGGGCGCGGTCCTTGACGATGTACGGCATCTCGAAGATGCCGAGCGATGTCGACCTCGGAACTCATCACCGTCGACGGCAGCGCCATGTCGAGCGTCCCGAGCTTCACCTTCTGGATCATCTCCTTGTCGCCGCCCAACTGGCTCGAGCCGTAGACGATGACCTTGGCCTTGCCGGCGAGCTTTGCGTTCGCCCGCTTCGCAAATTCGTCGGCGCTCTTCTGGAACAGCGAACCCGGCTCGCCGACGTGGCCGAGCTTGATTTCGATCTGCGCTTGCGCCGGACGAAGCGGCGAGCAGCCGCGGACGCGGCGACGGCGAGAATGCCGGTCAGTCGGCGCGCCCGCAGTGCGAGCGCAATCAGGCGAAGCTTCATGGGATCCTCCTTCAGGCGATTTGCGAATGTGGCGCCTTCGTGGGCGCTCGCTGCTTCCGAGCGCGCGAAACGGCGCCCCAAATCGTCGTATGCCGAGCGTGGAATCGATCCGGCGATGCGCGCGCGCTTCGCGGTTTTGCCGTGATACTACACAAGGTGTCCACGCGCTCACAAGCGCGGACGCTCATTCTGCTTCTATAATCGCCGCGACGGCGCAAGAAGCGGCGGTGCGACTCACCGTCGCCGGCGTCATCGACCGGAAAGACGAGCCGCGTGAATCCGCCTGCCGTACGACCGCTGGTCTTTCAGCCAACCCGCGGCACGACGCCGCTGTGGCAGCGCCTGCGCGGCGCGGTCGAGGGCGCCGTGCTGACCGACGCCGCCTCGCGCGGGCGCTACGCGACGGATGCGTCGATCTACCAGATCAGCCGCTCGGCGTTTTCGTGCCGGTCAGCGACGACGACGTCCGCGCGGCGATGGACGTCTGCCGCGATCTCCGCGTGCCGATGCTGCCGCGCGGCGCCGGCAGCTCGCAATGCGGGCAGACGGTGGGCGCGGCGCTGGTGATCGACCACAGCAAGCACCTGAACCGCGTCGTCGCCTTCGATCCGCGAGCGCGGACGGTCACCGTCGAGCCCGGCATCGTCCTCGACTCGCTGAACGCGTGGCTGCGTCCGCACGGCCTGTGGTTTCCGGTCGACGTCAGCACGTCGGCGCAGTGCACGCTCGGCGGCATGGCCGGCAACAACTCCTGCGGCTCGCGCTCGCTCGCCTACGGCAACATGGTGCACAACGTCCTGGCGCTCGACGCGCGGCTTGCGGACGGCACGGAGGTCGCGCTTCGGTCCCGAGCGCGAGATGCAGGATGCGCGCGCCCCGCGTGCGCGACCTGCTCGCGTCGCTGCGCACGAACTCGGCGCCCGCGAGCGCGACGAAATCGAGCGCGTCGTGCCGAAGGCTGCTGCGTCGCGTCGGCGGCTATAACGCCGACATCTTCCATCCGCAAAGCCCGCGGCCGTACACCAGCGATGGCAGCGTCAACTTCGCGCACCTGCTCGTCGGCAGCGAAGGCACGCTCGCATGGACGCGCACGCTGACGCTGCAGCTCGCCCCGCTGCCGCGTCACCGCGCGCTCGGCGTCATCAACTTCGATTCGCTGCACCAGGCGATGGACTGCGCGCAGCATCTGGTCGCAGCTCGGCCCGTCGGCGGTCGAGCTCGTCGATCGCACGATGCTCGATCTCGCGCGCGCGCAATCCCGCGTTCCGGCCGGTGATCGAGGCCGCGCTGATCGGCGAGCCGCAGGCGATCCTGCTCGTCGAATTCATCGGCGACGACGCGGCAGCGCCGGTCACGCAAGCTCGACGACCTGGTCGCGCTGATTGCCGACATCGGCCTGCCCGGCCGCGTCGTGCGATCGACGGATGCCGGCACGCAGAAAGCGCTGTGGGACGTGCGCAAGGCCGGGCTCAACATCATGATGAGCCTGCGCGGCGACGGCAAGCCGGTGTCGTTCATCGAAGACTGCGCCGTGCCGCTCGAGCACCTCGCCGCCTATGTCGACCGGCTGACCGAAATCTTTCACCGGCATGGCACGCGCGGCACGTGGTACGCGCATGCGTCGGTCGGCACGCTGCACGTGCGCCCGATTCTCGACATGCGGCGCGACGGGGCCGAGAAGATGCGCGCCATCGCCGAGGAAGCGGCGGCCGTCGTCCGCGAATACAAAGGAGCGTTCTCGGGCGAGCACGGCGACGGCCTGGTGCGCAGCGAATGGGTGCTCGTGGCAGTTCGGCCCGCGGCTCACGCGCGCGTTCGAGGACATCAAGGACCTGTTCGATCCCGGCGGGGCTGATGAATCCCGGGCAAAATCGTGCGGGCGATCGCGGATGGACGACCCCATCGCTGTTCCGGTTTCGCGCCCGGCTACCGCACGCTCCCTGTCGACACCGGCGCTCGACTGGTCGGCGTGGAACGTGCAGAACGACCCCGTCACCGGACACCCTCGGCAACCCCGGCAGCGGCGGCGATCCGGCGCGGGGCTTCGGCAAGGCCGTCGAGATGTGCAACAACAACGGCCACTGCCGCAAATTCGACGCGGGCACGATGTGTCCGAGCTATCGCGTCACGCGCGACGAGATGCACCTGACGCGCGGCCGCGCGAACACGCTGCGCCTGGCACTCGCCGGCCATTTCGGCGACGACGCTCGCATCGCGACGCGGTGCGCGACGCGCTCGACCTCTGCGTGAGCTGCAAGGGCTGCCGCCGCGAATGCCCGACCGGCGTCGACATGGCGCGGATGAAGATCGAGTTCCAGTACCAGTGGCAGCGCCGCGCACGGCATTCCGTTCGCGCGATCGGCTGATCGCGTTTCTGCCGCGATGGGCGCGCTGGGCGCTCGCGATTCGCGCCGCTGCTGAACCTGCGCGATCGAGTGCCGGGGCTCGCCGCGTCTGGCCGAGCGACCGACCGGCATCGTCGGCGCGCCGGATCGTTGCCGCGCTGGCGATACGCGACACGTTCTTTCGCGATCATCGCGGACGCCGGACGGCGATACCGCGGCGGACGTCGCGCTGTTCGTCGACACGTTCACCAATTATTTCGAGCCCGAAAATGCGCACGCGGCGCTGCGCGTGCTGCGGTCGGCCGGCTATCGCGTCGCGGTCGCGCCGCCCCGCCCGTCGGCGGGCGCGCAGCGCGGCCGCTGTGCTGCGGCCGCACGTTCCTCGCCGTACGGGCTTGTCGACGATGCGAAGCGCGAAGCGGCGCGCCTGGTCGACAGCCCTCGCGCCGCACGTCGCGCGCGGTGCGGCGATCGTCGGCCTCGAGCCTTCGTGCCTGCTGTCGCTGCGCGACGAGTTCCTCGCGATGGGGCTTGGCGACGCCGCGGCGCGACTCGCCGAGCGCGCGTGGCTGATCGAGGAATTTCTCGTGCGCGAGCATGCGGCCGGCAAGGCTGCGGCTGCCGCTGCAGGCGCTGCCGGAGCGCGCGCGCTCGTGCATGGCCACTGTCACCAGAAGGCGTTCGATGCCGCATGCGCGACCGAGACGGTCCTGCGCTGGATTCCCGGATCTCGCGGTCGATGCGATCGAATCGAGCTGCTGCGGCATGGCGGGATCGTTCGGCTACGCCGCGAAGCACTACGACGTCTCGATGCGCATGGCCGAGCTGTCGCTGCTGCCCGCGGTGCGCGAGGCGGCGAGCGACACGCTGATCGTCGCCGACGGCACGAGCTGCCGGCACCAGATCGCCGATGGCACGCGCGCGACCGGCCGCCGCGACGCGCGTGCACGCGATCCGCGTACTCGAACGCGCGCTCGCGGACGACCACCGCGGAGCGGGCCATCGCACACGGCAACGGCGTTGTCCGCAACCGCGCCGGCGATCGATTCGTCCGCGCGATGACGGAGCCTCCGACCGGCGATTTCGTGGCGATCTCGGCCGGCACGCTCGCGCACTACGACCAGCAGGCGGACACGTTCTGGACGGGCACGCGCGATCATGACGTGCGCCAGAACATCGACGCGTTGCTGACGCGAATCGACGGCACGCCGCCGTTCACGATCCTCGATTTCGGCTGCGGGCCGGGACGCGACCTGCGCACGTTGACGGCGCTCGGCCACATCGCCATCGGGCTCGAAGGCGCGCCGCGCTTCGTCGCGATGGCGCGCGAGCACAGCGGTTGCGACGTGTGGCTCCAGGATTTCCTGCGGCTCGACCTGCCGCCGGGGCACTTCGACGGCGTTTTCGCGAACGCCACGCTATTTCACGTGCCGACCGCCGCGCTGCCGCGCGTGCTCCGCGAGCTGCACGCGACGCTCAAGCCGAGCGGGGTGCTGTTCGCATCGAATCCGCACGGACGCGGCGAGGAAGGCTGGCATCGCGGACGCTACGGCGCCTACCACGCTCCCGCGGCGTGGTTGCGCTATGCACGCGACGCGGGATTCACACTGCTCGATCAGTACTTCCGGCCCGCGGGATTGCCGCGAGAGCGGCAGCCCTGGCTTGCGACCGTCTGGCGCAAGGTGTAACCGCGTCGCTTGGAGCCATCACGGCGCGGAATGCGCAACCGCGCCGCGTTGCGGCGACTCGGCCGTTACGAAGACTCGGCGGGCGCCGGCGCGGATTCGTCGGCCGGCGCCTGGGCGGCGGCACGGTCGAGTTTCTTCTGCTTCTTTTCTTCCTTCTTGCGTTTCTTCTCGAGTTCCTTCTGGCGCTTCTGAAATTCGAAATTGGGCTTGGCCAAGTGGGCGTCCTCTCCGTTTGTCGATCAGATGCGGACGGCATTGTCCGCCCGTTCGTTTTACCTCAAATCGGCGACGAAGACCAGTTGTCCGGACCTTTGGATCGGGTGGCCGCTCCGGCGGTCGCGGCCTGCTGTCGTGCGTGCGTGCTATGCTGGATTTTGCGGGCAGGATCGCCTCGCCGGTGCCCCGCCGCTGCCCCGCCGGTGCCCGCAGCCCGCCATCTCCGCACGCAGAGGGACGTCATGTCATTTCGCTCGCATCGCCTGCCGATCATTCTCGGATTCGCATTCTGCGTGGCGGCTGGCGCCCATGCGCAAACGCTGCGCATCGGCCTCGCCGAGGATCCCGACGTCCTCGATCCGACGCTCGCGCGCACGTTCGTCGGGCCGCATCGTGTTCGCGGCGCTCTGCGACAAGCTGTTCGACATCGACGAGAAGCTCAACATCGTGCCGCAGCTCGCGACGGGCTACGAGTGGTCGGCCGACAACAAGGCGCTGACGATCAAGCTGCGGCCGGGCGTCACGTTCCACGACGGCGAGAAGCTCGACGCGGCCGCGGTCAAGTACAACATCGAGCGCCACAAGACGATGGCCGGGCTCGCAACCGCCGCGGCGAGCTCGCGCCGGTGACGAGCGTCGACGTCGTCGATCCGATGACCGTGCGGCTCAATCTGTCGGCGCCGTTCGCGCCGCTGCTCGCCGCAGCTCGCCGACCGCGCCGGCATGATGGTGTCGCCGAAGGCGGCGCAGGCCGCGGGCGACAAGTTCGGCGCCAACCCGGTGTGCTCGGGGCCGTTCAAGTTCGTCGAGCGCGTCGCGCAGGACCGCATCGTGCTCGAGCGCTTCCCGAACTACTGGAACAAGGGCGACGATCCATTTCGACAAGCATCGTCTACCTGCCGATCGTCGATTCGACGGTGCGGCTCGCCAACCTGCAAGTCGGGCCAGCTCGACTTCATCGAGCGCATGGCGGCGTCCGACGTGCCGGCAGCTAAGACCGACGCGCGCTTCAAGATCTCGAAGATCACCGAGATCGGCTACCAGGGCATCACGATCAACGTCGGCAAGAGCGACCTCGCGCAGAAGAACCCGCTCGGCAAGGACCCGCGCGTGCGCGAGGCGTTCGAGCTCGCGCTCGACCGCGACGGCATCGTGCAGGTGGCGATGGACGGCGAGGCCGACGCCGGCAACCAGTGGGTCGCGCCGACCAACCCGTTCTACGCGAAGAACGTGCCGATCCCGAAGCGCGACGTCGCGCAAGGCCAAGGCGCTGCTGCAGGAGGCGGGCGTGCCGAACCCGACCTTCACGCTGATGACGCCGACGACGGCCGACGCGCAGAAGATCGCGCAGGTCGTGCAGGCGATGGTGAAGGAGGCGGGCTTCGACGTGAAGATCCAGTCGACCGAGTTCGCGACCTCGCTCGATCTCGCCGACAAGGGCCAGTTCGACGCCTACGTGCTCGGCGTGGAGCGGCCGCGCCGATCCCGACGGCAACATCTTCAGCTTCGATCGCCTGCAAGCAGCCGCTCAACTACGCCGGCTACTGCAAGCCAGGAAGTCGACGACCTGCTCGAACGCGTCGCGCACCGCCCGCGACCCGGCGGAGCGCAAGAAGTCTTACGACGCAGATCGCCGCGATCGTGCTCAAGGACCGCCCGATCATCTACCTCTACCACCGCCACTGGCTGTGGGCGTACACGAACAAGCTCTCCGGCCTGCGCACGGTTCCCGACGGGCTGGTGCGCGTGCAGGGCCTGTAAGTGACAGCGTGCAGACGGCGGACCCGTCGGACGCGTCGCAGCTGTCCGCGCTTCCATGCGACGTCCACGTCCGCCGCGTCGCGACGATCGTCCCGACGCTCGTTCTTCGTCTCGATGCTGATCTTCGGGCTGCAGCAGCTGCTGCCCGGCGATCCGGCGATCGTGCTGGCGGGCGAGGAGCGCGATCCGAACGTCGTCGCCTACCTGCGCGAGAAGCTGCATCTCGACGAGCCGCTGCCGGTCCGCTACGCGTACTGGCTGGGCGGCGTGCTGCACGGCGACCTCGGCGAGTCGCTGCGCATCCAGAAGCCGGTGACGCGCGCTGATCGCCGAGAAGCTGCCGGTCACGCTCGAGCTCGCGGCGATCGCGATCGTCATCGCGCTCGCGATCGGCATTCCGGCGGGCATCGTCTCCGCCGTGCGTCAAGGGCACGCGCGTGGGACTACGCGGCCAACGTCAGTCGCGCTGTGGGGACTGTCGACGCCCAATTTCTGGCTCGGGCATCATGCTGATCCTGCTCTTCTCGGTGACGCTCGGCTGGCTGCCGGCGTCGGGCTACGTGAGCCCGTTCGAGGATCTGCGCGCGAACCTCGCGGCGATGATCATGCCGGCGTTCGTGCTCGGCAACGCGATCGCCGCGGTGCTGATGCGCCACACGCGAAGCGCGATGCTGCAGGTGCTGTCGTCCGACTACGTGCGCACCGCGCGCGCGAAAGGCGCTGGACGAGCGCGTCGTCGTGCTGAAGCACGCGCTGCGCAACGCGCTGATGCCGATCATCACGCTGGGCGCGCTCGAGTTCGGCACGCTGCTCTCGGGCGCGGTGCTGACCGAGCAGGTGTTCACGATCCCGGGCTTCGGCAAGCTGATCGTCGACGCGGTGTTCAATCGCGACTACGCGGTCGTGCAGGGCGTCGTGCTGTTCACGGCGACCGCCTACATCGTGCTGAACCTGCTCGCCGACATCGCGTACTTCGCTGGTCAATCCGCGGATGCGCGTGCAATGACGTGGCCGTACGCGTGGCGATCCGCCACGTTGCCGCCGCGGCGATCGCGCAGATCGACGCCCCGCGCGCGGCTGGCGACGCCTCGCGCGCGCGTCTGCGGCGCTGTGCGCCGTCCGCCGCGATGGTCGGGCTTGTCGTGATCGTGGCTGCTTCGTCGTCGTCGCGGTCGCCGCGCCGCTGGTCGCGCCCTACGATCCGCTCGCGACGAGCTGGAGCGCGGTGCGCAAGGCGCCGTCGCGCCGCGCATCTGGTTCGGCACCGACGAGATCGGCCGCGACGTGCTCTCGCGCGTGATCTTCGGCGCGCGCGCGTCGCTGCTCGCCGGCGTCGTCTCGGTGCTGATCTCGCTGTCGCTCGGCGTCCCGATCGGGCTGCTCGCGGGCTACGTCGGGCGCTGGACCGACTGCTCATCTCGCGGATCACCGACGCGATGCTCGCCATGCCCGTTCCTGATCCTCGCGATCGCGCTCGCGGCGTTCCTCGGGCCGAGCCTCACCAACGCGATGATCGCGATCGGCATCTCGGCGACGCCGGTCTTCATCCGCCTGACGCGCGGCACAGGTGCTCGCGGTCAAGGTCGAGGACTACGTCGAGGCCGCGCGCGCGATCGGCAACCCGCACTGGCGCATCGCGCTGCGCCACATCCTGCCCAACATCGTGCCGCCGCTGATCGTGCAGGCGACGCTCGCGATCGCCGCCGCGGTCATCGCCGAGGCGAGCCTGTCGTTCCTCGGCCTCGGCCAGCAGCCGCCCGCGCCGAGCTGGGGCAGCATGCTCAACACGGCGAAGAACTACATCGACAACGCGCCGTGGATGGCGGTCTGGCCCGGCCTGTCGATCTTCCTGCTGGTGCTGTCGTTCAACCTCCTCGGCGACGGGCTGCGCGACGCGCTGGATCCGCGTCACTCGTAACGGATCGTTACATCGTCAACCCGCATTCGCTCCCAGGCGTTTTAGCGGATGACTGGGGCATCGCGAACTGTTAGCCCCTGCGACGGCTCTAATGAGTAGAATGAAAGTGGACTTTGGAGGTGCATCATGAAAAAGATCGTAGTCGCGTGTGCAATTGCAGCCGGACTGAGTCTCGTCGCGGGTGGGGCGCAGGCTTTTAACGGAGGCGGGGGCGGCGGCCACTTCAGCGGCGGCCACTCCGGCGGGGGAGGGTTCCACGGCGGCAGCTTCCACGGCGGCCACTTCCACGGCGGCCACTTCCGCGGTGGTTTCGGCGGCGCCGTCTTCATCGGCGCACCGTGTACTGGTGGGGCGCCCCCGGGTACTACTACGACTACCCGTCGTACTCAGTATTCGTACTACGACTATCCGACGGAAGTGTATGCCGACCCCGCCACAACGGCCGGCTCCGGCGGCGCCGCAGGCGCAGGCGCAGTACTACTGTCCCGATACCGGCTATTATCCGGCGGTGCATACCTGCCCGCGCGGCTGGCTGCGCGTCGTCCCCGGCAGTGGCCGCCGCCGAGGACTCCGCGGCATTTGACCGAAACCGCGGCCGGCTCAGCGCGTAGCGATGCGCACGAGCCGGTCGGTGCCCGATTCCGCGCCCCAGGCCTCGCCGGCGCGGCCCGAGCATCTGCCGCACGTTCGCCTGCTCGCGGTTCGACGGGAAGCTTTCGAATTCTCCGGTGACGGGATCGAAGCGCACGATCGCATTGGTCGACCATTCGGTGAGCCAGACCCTGTCGTCCGGATCGACCCACACCGAATACGCGTGCGCGCTGCCGGGCAGCTTCCATTCGCGCCACGCGCCGGTCGCCGGATCGTACATGCCGACCTGCCCGGTGTTCCAGTAGCTGACCCAGATCCGCCCTCTGCGAATCGGACCACACGCGGCGCGCGCCCTGGTCGCGGCGTCGGCGGCTCGATCACCGTCGCCTCGCCGGTCTCCGGTCGATGCGCGCGATGTGATTGCCGGCGAGCGACGCGTAGTAGACCTCGCCGCGCGGCGTCGTCGTGATGCCGTACGGGCCGCTGCCGCGCGGCGCGCTGCCACACCTTCATGTCGCCGGTCGCCGGATCGAGCGCGGCCGTAATAGCCGCTCTGGCCGGTAAACCACACGCGCCCTTGCGCGTCGAACGTCAGCGTGTTCAGATTCGCGTAGTCGACGTCGGCGGGCAGCGGCCAACGCTGCACCGCGCGCGTCGCCGGGTCCACGCGCACGATCGCGTTCTGGCCGCCGTCGGTGATCCATGGCGCGCCGTCGGGCCCGACGATCACGCCGTGCGGCGCCGAATCGCGTGCCGAGCGGGATTTCCTCGTACTTGCCCGTCGCCGGATCGAGGATGCCGAGCTTGCCGGTCGCCTGCGCCGTGTAGTACACCGGGCCGCCGGGTCGCGGCGCGGCGGCGACGTCGTGCGGATGCGAGCCGCGCGCAACCGGAAAATAGGTCGGCGCTGCGGACGTCTGCGCGCCGACGATCTCGGCGACCAGGGATAGCCCGGCGAGCACCAGCATTCGGGCGGCATTCATGCGTGCCTCCTTCAGTGAACTCGCGCAACGCAGCGCCGTGCCAGTCTATGCCGAATGGAAACTTGCGGCATCAGCGCGCCTTGCAGCTTCTCGGCAGCGCCACGCTGCGCAGGGCCCGCCGATGTCGACTGGAGCGCATTGGTGCAATTTCGACCCATCGCCGCGCCGTTCAGCCGATTTCGGCGCATCGGCGTTGCGGCGGACCGGCCGCCAGCTTACGATGATTCCGTTGCCGCCGTCGAAGGAGACCTGCATGCGCTACACCTACGTTTCACGCGCGTTCGTCGCGGCCGTGCTCGTTGCCGCGTCGGCGCCCGCCACAGCCGTCAACTGCTACTTGATCGTCGATCGCAGCAACGACGTGATCTACCAGGGCACGGTGCCGCCGGTCGATCTGAGCGACGATGGCGCACCGGCCCGCGATGCAATGCGCGCAAACGGCCAGCAGTTGATCGCGATGGACGCCGATCGTTGTCCGCAGATCGACCGCGCACGGATCGCCGGTCAAGGGGGGCCGGCGACGGTCGAGGAGATCGTCGCCGGCATGCGCCCGGCATTGAGGTACGGGACACCGGCAAGCCCGGCACCCCAGAGGCGCCAATGGCGGCGGTGACGCTGCCGCGCATCACTGTTCCACGCGCGACCGGCGGCGGCGTTTCGACGTCGGGGTTCCCTCGCCCCTATTGATTCGCCCGCAGCCCGGCGACGTGTCGCTTCGCGGCGCGCGCCGAAGCAAACGCGATGCGACGCCTGGCGACGACTGACCGTTGCCCGAGGCGCGCCACGGGTGTCGGCGCGCGACCGGCATAGCCTACGGCTTGTCCTTGTCCTTCTTGTCCTTCTTGTCGTCTTTGCCGTCCTTGTTCTCGTTGCCTTTGCCGCCTTGCTGACGGGGCTCGGGTGCCGCAGCGGGGCGCGCACCTTCACCGCGCGATTGCGCTTCGGGCGGTTTCGCCTGAGGTGAAGGTCGCGGCGGTGCCTGCGGCGCGGGCCGAGCCTCGGGTTGCCGTGCCGGTGGCGCCGGTCGGGGTTCGCTTCCTCTGCCGGCCGCGGCGGCGCGGCGCGCGCTTCGGGTCGCGGCTGCGGCTGCGGCTGCGGCTGCGGTGCGGGTCGGGCTTCGGGTTGTCGTGCCGGTGGCGCCGGTCGAGCGCCTTCCTCCGGTGGGCGCGGCGGCGCGGCGCGCGCTTCGGGTCGCGGCTGCGCCTGCGGCGCGGCTGGCCGCTCGACTGGCCCGCGCTGGATTTGCTGGCGTGCTTCCGGACTCGGCGCCGCGGGTGTGGCGGTGCTTTCGGGCGCGCCTGGGGGGCCGCGCCTCTGGCGCGATTCCGGAGCGCGTGCCTCCGGCCCGCTAGGCGTGGCGGTGGGTGGTGCCGCCGTCGCCGGGGGCGCGACGCGCGCTTCGCCTTGCGGCTCCGCAGGACGTCCCGCGGGCCCTCGTATGACGTTGCGTTGCGCTTCCGGCGGCCGCGCGACAACCGGCCCCTTGGCTTCGGGCGCACGCGGTGCCGGTGACCCCTTGGCTTCGGGCGCACGCGGTGCCGGTGACGCGTTGACTTCGGGCGCACGCGGTGCCGGCGACCCCTTGGCTTCGGGCGCACGCGGTGCCGGTGGCCCCTTGGCTTCCGGTCCCGGACCCGTCGCAGGCGGCGCGGCAGGCGGACTGGGGCCCGCGCCGGCACGTCTTGACGGCGGCGCTTCGTTGGCGGCCGGTTTGCGCGGCGCGACAACCCTCACGGCAGGCGCCGCGACGGCGGCGG
This sequence comes from uncultured Pseudomonadota bacterium, assembly GCA_963718905.1. Classification (GTDB taxonomy): domain Bacteria; phylum Pseudomonadota; class Gammaproteobacteria; order Burkholderiales; family Casimicrobiaceae; genus VBCG01. The sequence continues at coordinate 359,742 of CAVRAF010000006.1, read as the reverse complement.
CGGCTGCCGGCGCAGCGGCGCGCAACGCCTGCACGTCCCGCCTGTTCAATGGCTGGCCGGGGTTCTTTTCAAGCGCCGGCAGCTTGCGCGCATCCGGCAGAGGTGGCGGCGGCAGCGGCGCCTTGGCGACGATTGCGCGCTGCATCGTCGCGGCGGGCGGTTTGACGCGCGCGGCCGGAGCGGCACCGACGAACGCGGGGCGCGCCGGCGCCACGCGGGCGAACGGTCTGCACTTGCCCGCGCTGCAACGCCGCAGCCGGTAGCGCTACGGCGACGCGGCCGACGTTTTGCGACTGCGCGAACGCGGCGGGCGCCACCGCCGTCACGGCATTCGGAGCGCGCCTGTTGATGTAGTTCACCTGCGTTACGTTGCCGCGATTGTTGTAGATATTCGTGATGTTCGTCGTGTTGTTGATCACGGTATTGCTGACGTTCACCTGCCGAAAGTAGTTGCGGCTCACGTTGTAGGGCGGGCGATAGACTTCCCGCGGCGCGAGCGGGAACCAGCCGATCGCGGGCCCCGACGACACGGAAATGCTGAAGCCGGCGCCGCCGACGAACGCGACCAGCGCCGGCGCGTAGACCGCGCGGACGGCGCGCGGGCCCGGGAACCCATCCCCAGCCGCGGTCGAAATGCGACCAGCGGCCATAGTGGAACGGCGCGAACCCCCACGGTGCGTCGTCGACCCACGTCCAGCCCCACGGGTCGATCCAGGCCCAATGGCCATCGCGGTACGGCGCCCACCCGGCGCTGACCGTGCGCGGAAACCAGACGTTGCCGAAACTCGGCTGGGCGCTCCAGGCGCCGTACGTGTCGAGATCTTCGTACCCGACGACTTCGGGTGAGACGTACTTGACGGACGCACTGCGGTCGTAGCGGCCGTCGCGCTCGTCCACGAATTGGTCGAATGCGTCGGCGGGCGGCGCGCCGATGGCTTCGCTGTTGGCGAGATCGGTCCCTCCGAAGCGGTAGCCTTCCCCGTTGCCGACGACATACGACGCGCTCTCGCCGTAGACCTCGCCACCGCCGGAGCGCACGATTACCGATGTCGTGCCGCTCTGCGGGTCGACCTGGATCCGGTATCGACCCGGCTGCGTCGCCGTGAATGCGAGGTTCGGCGTGTCGACCTCGACGATGTTGCCGGCGGGCAGCCGGCGCACCCGGAAATCGAGCGTTCCCTGCTGCAACTGGAGCTGCGCGATGCGATCGTCGAGATTGGAGACGGTAACGCTCGTCTGCTCGCCAAGCCACCACGCGCTATCGTCGACTGCCATTTCGGCGCGCGCGCCGTTGTCCGCCCACAGGCGGTCGCCGGTGACGACGGGCCGGTTGAGTTGCGCCTCTACCCATTCCTCGTTACCCGCCGGCGAATAGCTCACGTCACCGCTCACGTACGACATGCGTCCGACGCGAACCGGCGGATCGGTGTCCGTTTCCGCTTGCGGCGTTTGGGCCTGCGCGACAGCAACGGAGAGCGCCGCTATCGCAATCGCAAGCAATTTCGCCCAAGGCGACAGAACGCTGCGTCGAGTCATTATCTTTCCTCGCTGATGTGAGTCGCGTCCTACGACACCCGCGCTGCTGCGCGTGAACGCTTGTAATTGCTACACCGTTGCGCGTCACGGAACTGGCGATGCCCTTCGACGGGATTCCGGAACAAAATGCACGCAAACATCGCACCACCATCAACGGCCGGCGGCGCCGATTCGATGACATCCCCCCGCGTCGCCGGGACACGACATGCGCTCGCCGTGCCGCATCGCCGGCGACAAGGTTATGATTGCACGCGCTTCGCCTGCCGTGCCGCGGGATTTACCGGCTTCAGAACCCGACGATCCGCGAGTGGTCGAATGTGGGCCCCGTTACGGCATGCGTAACCATCGTGACAATCTTCGAGGAGATGTTGATGAAGCGCCTGATCGCGTTGACCGGAATGACCTTGGCGCTGGCCGCCGCCGTGCCCGCCGCGGTTGCGCAGTCCGCGCCGCCGCCGCTGCCGGCCATGACGCCGCAGCAATCCTCCGACGTGCAGCAACGAATCGATCGGTACCGGACGGAAACGAATGCGCGTGTCGCGCGCGGCGAAATCACGCCCGATGAGGCGAACCGCCTCGTCCAGTGGCGCGAATGGCAGTTCGCGCGGCAAATCACGCTGGCTCCCCGGTTCGTCGATCGGCGCGCGCCGATGGATTACGATGCGCGTCCGGGCGGTCCGGTGCCGCCCGACTATTCGCCGCGGCCTGACGCTTCGGTGCCGCCCGACTCTTCGCCGCGGCCTGACGCTTCGGTGCCGCCCGACTCTTCGCCGCGGCCTGACGCTTCGGTGCCGCCCGACTATTCGCCGCAGTCGGATGCTTCGGTGCCGCCCGACTATTCGCCGCGGTCGGATGCTTCGATGCCACCCGACTATTACGGCCCGCCTAGCGACTATTACAACGCCCAACCTGTGCCTTATTACGGGCCTTACTACGGACCCTATTACCGATATGCGACTCCGTACTACTGGGGTCCGCGACCCTACGCGTATTGGGGCCCGTCGGTATGTGCCGGCGGATTCGGACGCCATTTCGGCGGTCGCATCTGCTTCTAGACCGCCGGAGGTCTGACATCGCGAAGCTGCGTGTCGTCTCGCTCGCGCTCGTCGCTTCGCTGCTGTCGGCGGTCTGCGCGGCGTTCAGCTTCGACGACGTCGCGCTGCGCGCGCGGCAACTGGCCGCGGTTTCGTACACGAAGCCGGACGGCGGCCTGCCGAAGGAACTGCAGGAGCTGACGTACGACCAGTACCGGGACATTCGCTTCAAGCCCGACCGCGCATGGTGGCACGCCTCCAAGCTGCCGTTCGAGTTGATGTTCTTTCACCAGGGGCTGTACTACAACTACCCGGTGCGCATGCACGAAGTGAGCTCCGACGGCGTCAGGGACATCCGGTTCGATCCCGACCTGTTCGACTACGGCGCCAACAAACTCGATCCGAAGGCGCTGCGCGGACTGGGGTACGCCGGCTTCCGCGTGCACTACGCGATCAACTCGCCGAAGTACAAGGACGAGGTTCTCGTGTTCCTGGGTGCCAGCTATTTTCGCGCGCTTGGCAAGGGCCAGCGCTATGGCCTGTCGGCACGCGGCCTGGCGATCGACACCGGATTGATGTCGGGTGAGGAGTTTCCCCGCTTCACGGAATTCTGGATCGAGCGGCCCGACCCCGCGGCGCGCGAGCTCCACCTGTACGCGCTGCTCGACTCGCCGCGAGCAACGGGCGCGTACCGCTTCGTGCTGAAGCCGGGCGTCGACACCGTGCTCGAGGTTCGCGTCGAGCTCTACCTGCGCCAGAACGTCGCGAAGCTCGGCGTGGCTCCACTGACCAGCATGTATTACTTCGGCGAAAATCATCGGATCGGCATCGACGACTTCCGTCCCGAAGTCCACGATTCCGATGGCCTTTCGATCCAGGCCGGCACCGGCGAATGGATCTGGCGGCCGCTCGTCAATCCGAAGCGCCTGCTCGTGACCTCGTTCGCGGTCACGAACCCGCTCGGTTTCGGGTTGCAGCAACGCGATCGAAACTTCGCCGACTACGAGGATCTGGAAGCGCGCTACGAAACCCGCCCTTCCGTGTGGATCGAACCCAAAGGCAAGTGGGGCGCGGGTCGCGTCGAACTCGTGCAGATCCCGACGCCGGACGAAACCAACGACAACATCGTCGCGTTCTTCGCGCCGGATGCGTCGCCCGCGCCGCAGCAGCCGTACGATTTCGAGTACCGGATGCTGTGGCAGAAAGACAATGACACCCGCCCGTCCCTCGCGTACGTCGTGCAGACGCGCCGCGGCCACGGCTACGTGCGGAAGCCCGACGACAGCATTTCGATGATCGTCGATTTCGAAGGCCCGGTGCTGCGCAACCTTGCTGCGGACGCACCCGTGCAGGGTGTCGTCAGCACGGACTCGAACATCGACGTCATCGAATCCAACGCATATCCCAACGAGGTCACCGGCGGCTGGCGTCTCGCGATACGGTTCAAGCGGCAGGACGACAAGAAGCCCGGTGAACTGCGCGCGTTCCTGCGCAACGGTAGTGCGACGCTCTCGGAAACATGGAGCTACATCGTTCCGATCAACTGAACGCGGCGCCGGGCGTCGCGGACCTGTTGCAGCGCTATCTGCAGCGGCTTCCGCTGTCCGCCGAGCGGCGCGCGGCGTTGCTGGCCGACGCGCTGGCGCAAGGCGGAAATGCCGGCCGGGCGTTCCGGCGAGTGCACGCCGCGCTTGCGCCGAACGCCGCACATGCCACCCACATCGCCTATGCGACGATTGCCGCGCGGCTGCACCTGAGGCTGGGTGAGCCGCAACCGCCGACGCATCCCCCGCTGATTCGCGACGTACACGGACGCGAGCGCCTCGAGACGACGCCGCGGCTCGCGCGAAGCGCGATGGCGCCGCACGCGTGGCTCGGACGCAAGGCGCGCCGGCAAGCGCCAGGCGGCGATGCTGCGGCGACCGCGAACCCGGGCGCCGGCCGCGACGCGCACGATCCGAGCGGCCGATGGCGGCGCCTGGCCGCGCGCCGCCGCGCAGTCCTCGTTGCGCTGATCCTTGCGCAAACCATCATCGCGACCAATTTCATGGCACTGGTGCTGCCGTATCACGGGCGGCAGGCGCTGGAAGTCGCGATGCTCATCCTGTTCGCCGTGCTGTTCGCATGGATCTCGGCGGGCTTCTGGACTGCACTGGCCGGGTTCTGGGTGCTCGCACGCGGCAACGACCGCTATGCGATCTCGCGCCGGATGGTGGGCACGATGCCGGCGGATATTCCGGACGACGCGCGCACTGCGGTCGTCATGCCCATCTGCAACGAGGATGTTCCGCGCGTATTCGCGGGACTCCGCGCGACCTGCGAATCGCTTTCGGACACCGGCGCGCTCCGGCATTTCGATTTCTACGTGCTCTCCGACACCGGCAATGCCGATACGCGCGTCGGTGAAATCGACGCGTGGATTGCGCTCAATCGCGCCGTCGACGGCTTCGGGCGCATCTTTTACCGCTGGCGTCAGCACCGGATCAAGCGCAAGAGCGGCAACATCGCCGATTTCTGCCGCCGCTGGGGGCGCAAATACCGCTACATGATCGTGCTCGACGCCGACAGCGTGATGAGCGGCGATTGCCTGACGGCGCTGGTGCGCATCGCGGAGGCCAATCCCGATGCCGGCATCATCCAGACGGCGCCGCGGGCCGCGGGCCGCGACACCCTCTACGCCCGCGTGCAGCAGTTCGCGACGGGCGTCTACGGACCGCTATTCACGGCCGGTCTGCATTTCTGGCAGTTCGGCGAATCGCACTATTGGGGCCACAACGCGATCATTCGCGTCGCGCCGTTCATTCGCTATTGCGCAATCGGGCGGCTGCCGGGGCGCGGCGCGCTGTCGGGCGAAATTCTGTCGCACGATTTCGTCGAGGCCGCGCTGATGCGCCGCGCCGGATGGGGCGTCTGGATCGCCTACGACATCCCCGGCAGCTACGAGGAAATGCCGCCGAACCTGATCGACGAGCTCTCGCGCGACCGCCGCTGGTGCCAGGGCAACCTGATGAACTTCCGCCTCTTCTGGATGCAGGGCCTGCATCCGGCCCATCGCGCCGTCTTCATGACGGGCGTCCTCGCGTACGTATCTGCACTGCTGTGGTTCGTGTTCCTCGTCATCTCGACGATCCTGCTCGCCATCCACACGCTGCAGGAACCGCGATACTTCATCGAGCCCTACCAATTGTTTCCGCTGTGGCCAGAATGGCGGCCCGAATGGGCGATCACTCTTTTTTCCGCAACCGCGCTGTTGTTGTTCCTGCCGAAGATTCTCGCCGCGCTTCGCATCGCGCGAATCGATCCGGCGCGCCACGGCGGACGTCTGCGCCTCGCGGCAAGCCTTGCCGGCGAAATGCTGCTGTCCGCATTGCTGGCGCCGATCCGGATGCTGTTTCATACTCAATTCGTCGCGATGGCGCTGGCCGGCCGTGCCGTGCGCTGGAAATCGCCTCCGCGCGACGATCATGAAACAGGATGGAGAGCCGCGTTCGTCCGTCATGGCGTCCATACGGTGCTCGGCATCGTCTGGGCTGCCGTCGTCTGGTGGCTGAACCCCTCGTACCTGTGGTGGCTGCTTCCGGTCGTGGGCGCGCTGATCGTGTCGATTCCATTGTCCGTCCTGACAAGCCGCACCGGTCTCGGCCGCAAGCTGCGGCGCAAGAAGTTTTTCCTCATTCCCGAAGAATCGCAGCCTCCGCCCGTCATTCGCGCTACGCGCCGTTACTGGCATCACGCACCGCGTTTCGGCGATGTGGCGGCCGCGGTTGTCGACCCGATGACCAACGCGCTCGTCTGCGCGCTGGCCGTCGCCCGCCCCAGCGCGATGCGCTCCCACGAAGCGGACAACGCGCTCGTCAAGCGCGCGCTCACGCGCGGGCTGGATGTCCTTTCGCCGGCGGAAAAAACCCAGTTGATTGCCGATCCCGCCGCCCTCTCATCGCTGCATTGGTCCGTATGGACCTCGCCCGCACGGCATGATTCCTGGCGCCTGTCGATCGAAGCTCTGCCGCTGCGCGCTCGTCCCGTCGTGACCGAAGCGTCGAGCGAAGAATCGGCTCGCAGCCGCGACACGGCAGTCGCAATGTCCGACGTTACCGCCGGTGATTGACCGGTGACCTTTGGCCGCCATCACCTGAGCGCGATGCCGCGATCACTCACGCGAAACGAACGATGAACGACGAGCGCAAGCGCGAGGCACCGTCCCTGGAGCCACTCTTGTCCACGGTCTGGCCTTTCGCTGCCATCGTCGTGCTGCTGGTGGGCCTGGCGATGACGGATTTCGTCGTGACGGAGCCTCCGCCTTCGACGCGCGTTGCGCTGCTCGCCGCGCGCCTGCTCGCCTGCGCGGGGCTGCTGGTCCTCGCGCTGCTTACGCTGCGCCGCTTGTTCGCGCGACGCCGGGAGTTGCAGGGTGCGTTGAAGGCCAGCGAGGAGCGTCTGGTCGGATCGCTCGGCGACATCCAGAAGCGCAAGCAGGTCGAAGCGCTGCTGTTCGAGGAAAAGGAGCGGGCGCAAGTGACGCTCGCGTCGATCGCCGACGCGGTCGTGACGGTCGACACGGCCGGCCGCATCGAATTCATGAATCCGGTCGCCGAGCGGCTGACCGGCTGGTCGCTGATCGAGGCGCGTCAACGCCCCGTCGCCGAAGTGTTCGCCGTCGTCGACGAGACCACCGGCGCCCCGATCGGGGACCCGGTCGCGCGCGCGCTGACCGATGGCGACGCCGTCGAGGCGGAAGGCAATGTCGTGCTGCTGTGCCGCGGCGCCGAATCGATCGCGATCGACTACAGCGTCGCGCCGATCCGCGACCGCGCGGCGCGCATCGTGGGCGGCGTGCTCGTGATCCAGGACATGAGCCGCGAGCGCCAGTACGCGGCGCGGCTTGCGAATCTCGCGAGCCACGACGCATTGACGGGACTGCTCAACCGGCGCGAGTTCGAGCAGCGCGTCCGTGCGATCGTCGACTATCGCGAAGGCGAGGAAGGACAGCACGCGGTGCTGTACCTCGACCTCGACCAGTTCAAGGTCGTCAACGACACGAGCGGCCACGCGGCCGGCGATGAGCTGCTGCGGCAGGTCGGCACGCTGTTGCGCCCGCGATTGCGCGAAGGCGACGTGCTGGCGCGCCTTGGCGGAGACGAATTCGGGGTGTTGCTGCCGCATTGCCCGCCGACCCCGGCGCTGCGCATTGCCGAGGCGCTGCGCAAGGTGATCGTCGATTTCCGCTTCGCGTGGAAGAACCGCTCGTTCACGATCGGCGTCAGCATCGGCCTCGTCAACCTGGCGGATGGACCGCATACGCTGGCGACGATACTTTCCGCCGCGGATGCCGCGTGCTATCTCGCGAAAGACAAAGGTCGCAACCGCGTCCAGGTGTATCGCCCCGAAGACAGCGAAGTGGCGCTGCGCCGCGGCGAAATGGAATGGGTGCATCGACTGCATCGGGCACTGGCGGAAGACCGGATGTGCCTGTACGCGCAGCCGATGCGCGCGATGCACGCCACCGGCACCGCTCTGCCCCATCACGAACTGCTGGTGCGGCTGGTCGACGAGCGCAACGAATTGATCCAGCCGATCGCGTTCATCCCGGCCGCCGAACGCTATCACCTGATGCCGTCGATCGACCGCTGGGTGATACGCACGGCGTTTCGCACCATCGCGGAGCGCCGCGCCGGCGCCGACGCGGCCGCGTCCGGAACATACGCGATCAACGTTTCCGGGGCATCGATCGGCGACGATCAGTTTCTCGACTACGTGCGCGAGAATTTTGCGCGGTTCATGATCCCGCATGCGGCGATCTGCTTCGAAATCACCGAGACCACCGCCGTCACCAGCCTCTCGAAAGCGGCCGAATTCATCAGCGCCTTGCGCGAGACGGGTTGCCGGTTCGCGCTCGACGATTTCGGCGTCGGGGTGTCGTCGTTCACCTATCTGAAACAGCTGCCGGTCGATTACCTGAAAATCGACGGGAGCTTCGTGCGGAACATGCTGCACGATCCGGTCGATGCCGCGATGGTCGAGGCAATCCACCGCATCGGGCGCGTGATGGGCAAGCAGACGATCGCCGAGTCGGTCGAAACGCCGGCGATCCTCGAGGCCGTGCGCAGCATCGGTGTCGACTTCGCGCAAGGCAACGCGATCGCGGCTCCCGCGATGTTCGCGCCGCCGGGCACGCGCAGCCGGCAATCCGGCGAGCACCGCGAGCGGCCGGCTGCCGGAAGCCGCGATGCGGAGCCGCAGCGCGCAGCCGTGCTAGTGTCGCGAATCACCGATGACGGGACCGAAAAATGAGCGAAACCCGCAGGATTGCAATCGTCACCGGCGCCGGAAGCGGCATCGGCAGAGCCGTCGCAGTCGCACTGCTCGACGCCGGCTATCGCGTTGCGCTGGCCGGGCGGCGAGCCGATGCGCTCGACGATTCGGTCCGCGCCGCGGGGAACCGCGGAGCGGACGCGCTCGCGGTGGCTACCGACGTCGCAAAGCCCGACTCGGTCGGACGCCTCTTCGCGACGGTCGCCGACCGCTTCGGCCGGCTCGACCTGCTCTTCAACAACGCAGGGATCAATGTTCCGGCAATCCCGCTCGAGGACGTCTCCGTCGATCAGCTGCGCGCGATCATCGATACGAACCTGATCGGCGCGTTCCTGTGCACGCAGCATGCGATCAGGATGATGAAGGCGCAATCGCCGCGCGGCGGCCGCATCATCAACAACGGCTCGATCTCGGCGCATGCGCCGCGTCCGAATTCCGCGCCCTACACCGCGACCAAGCACGCGATCACCGGACTCACGAAATCGACGTCGCTCGACGGCCGGAAACACGACATTGCGTGCGGCCAGATCGACATCGGAAACGCCTCGACGGAAATGGCGGCGCGCATGGCGAGCGGCGTGCCGCAGGCGAACGGGGAAATCGGCGTCGAGCCGCTGATGGATCTGGCGCACGTCGCGAGCGCGGTGGTCCACATGGCGAGCCTCCCGCTCACGGCGAACGTGCAGTTCATGACGGTGATGGCCACGAAAATGCCCTTCGTCGGACGCGGTTGACGCGGGGTTCGCGCCGGAAGATTCGACGCGACGGCCGCGGCATTCGGCCGCTACGTGCAGCCGCGCAGCAGGAAGATCACGATCAGGATCGGCACCGGAACGCCGATCAGCCACGCGAGGATGTAACCCCAGCGGCCCCGCTGCAGATGGCGAAGCGCAGGCGGCGGTGAAATCGCGCGCGCGGGCCGCCTGCGCGTGGGCATCATCTCCTCGCTCCCGCGGCATCATCGCCGGAAAAATGCTCGTCGCGATCGACCACGACGTCGGGCGGACGCACCGGATCGAAGTCCATCCATTTGCCGTTGCGCCATGCGCCGTTCGCGCACTCGATCATTCGCGCGCCATGCTCGCCCAGCAGATCGATCGCGATTTCCTCGTCCTCGGAAAACTCCGCATTCACGGCGACCATTACGCCCGCCGGCCGCAAATTCGGGCTCGCGGGGTTGGCACCCATCCGGTTTACCGCACCGGCCAGCGAACCCGCGTACGCACCCGCGGCCGCACCACCTGCGATCGCCACCGGACCCACCACGGGTGCCGCCGCGAGTCCCACCGCCGCGCCTACTGCGGTACCCACCGCGGCGCCGGCCAGCGCTCCGGATTGGCCGCCGGCGGCCTTCGGATCGCTGTCCTCGTCACCGCCGAGCGGCAGGCGATTGTGCCGGCCGGGTGGATTCAGCGCGAACTGATCGAGATCCGATGCTTCGAATCCTGCGGTGCGCAATTCGTGCGCGGCCGACGTCGCCGCATGTTCATCGTCGAATACGCCTGCGACTATTCGACTCATCCGCGCTCCGATTCGTGACGATCCCTTCTGCCGCGAGCGGCGGGACCAACACCTGCGAGCGTAGACGCGATGTGCGTGGCATGGCGAGAGGCTGGCGCCCGAATTCCCTGTAGGGATGCACCTACGCCCTGCCGATATCGGGCGCGACCGCGGCGACGTTCACTGGCCGCGGTCGTACGTCGTCGGATTGGACGGACACTGCGCGACCTTGCCCCAATAGCCGTCGCAATATCGCCACCGAACGCGCTGATCGCAGATGACGCGCGAAATGAAATCCTCGCGCGTACAGCGCGACAAGTCGTCTTTCATCCGGCTCCAGCGATCCGGCACCGGTACCGTGACCGCGACGGGTGGCGCTGCGGCGACGAGCGGCGCGACAGGCGATTCGGGCGCGGGCGTCGCGGGCGGCGGCGCGGATGGCGTTCGTTTTTCGACGGGGGCCCGCCGAGGCGGCGTCGCATGGCCGGGGCGCGCGGGCAACGCCCTGATCTCTACCGTCGGCGCCGGCGCGGCGGCTGGTGCAGCTTCCCGCATCGCATCGCCCGCCTTCGATTGGGCCGCAGCCGGCGTCGCTGCGCGATCGCGCTCGGCCGGCGCGGACTCGGCCGCTTGCGTTGACGATCCCGAAGGCGGCGCGCCCGCGGCTTTCTGCGGCGTATCGCCGGGCGGAAACGTCGACATCACGCTCCCATCGGCGTCGCTCTTCGCCGCACCCGCGCGCGAAGTGGAATCGTCGTGCAGGATCTTCCATCCGACAAACGCGATGATGGCGACCAGAATGCATCCGCCGGCGAGCGCCGCCGCGAGTCCGCTCAGGCGCGGCAGCGCGTCCTGCACGGGGGCCGGCGTCGACGCACCCGGTTCGGCCGGCGAGCCCTGCGCAGCGTTGTCGCGCCCGGGATCCGGCCACGCAGCTGGCGTCGAGCTGGCGGCGCCCGCATCGGGGAATCGCGGCACGCCCGGATCGACCTGCGCTGCATTCGCCGCCTGCGTCCTCGCCGCGGTGGCTCGCGACATTGCGCCCGACGCGGCCGCCGCGGCCGCCGCGACCGCGATCGGCGTCGGCACGGATTGCTGCGCGCCGCAGTTGACGCAATAACGCGCGTCCGCGACGTTGTCCTTGCCGCAACTCGCACACTTCATTCGCGATGTCTCTTTCGAAGGCCAGAACACGCAGGCACATGCCGTGGCGCGGGTCGTCGGCCCCCTGCGGCCATCTATCCTGCCTCAATCCGGGCTTTCGTTGAAGCGCTGCGCAGCTTTTACAAGACGATCGGTCGGACGCTGTAGCCAAAGCCGCGACATTGGCGCGAAGAAGCGCAATCTTTCATACTGCGCCACCTGGCCGCGGCGCCTCACCGGCGCGTGCGGCATTCCTACGTCCCTGGAACGCGATCATGTCCGTCGACCTCCCGAAAATCGAACAACTGACCCACGAGTTGCTGCTTGCGCTCGGCGAAGACCCGGTGCGCGAAGGCCTTCTCAAGACGCCCGAACGCGTGGCGAAGGCGCTGGCGTTCCTGACGTCCGGGTACCGCACCGACATGGGCGCGCTGATCAACGGCGCGATCTTCACCCAGACGACGAACAGCATGGTGATCGTGAAGAACATCGAGGTCTACAGCCTTTGCGAACATCACCTGCTCCCGTTCTTCGGCCGTTGCCACATCGGGTACATTCCGACCGGCCGCGTGTTCGGCGTCAGCAAGCTGGCGCGACTGGTCGACATGTACGCGCGCCGCCTGCAACTGCAGGAGCGCCTGACCGAGCAGATTTCCCAGGCCGTGTTCGACTCGATCGATGCACGCGGTGTCGGCGTGATGATCGAGGCGCAGCATCTGTGCATGATGATGCGCGGTGTCGAGAAGCAGAACTCGGAAATGGTCACGTCGTCGGTCCTGGGAACGTTTCGCGAGTCCGAAGCGACACGCGATGAATTCCTCGCGCTGATCGGACCGCGTGACCGCTGACGCCGCCACAACGGCGGAGCGTGCGGTACAGGATGCCGGCGACTGCGCGACGGCACCACGCGGTGCCGGCTAGCGGATGCTGCTGCACCTAGTCGCGCTGACCGCGCCGCTGTTCCTGCTGATTCTGCTGGGCTTCGCGCTGTCGCGCTTCGGATGGCCGCAAACGGCGTCCGACGCGTTGACGCGATTCGTGTTCAGCGTCGCGGTGCCGACGCTGCTATTCCGCCTGATGAGCGACTTTTCCCGTCTACCGCGCGTCGATCCGCGCCTGCTGATCGCGTTCTTCGGCGGTTGTCTCGTCGTCTACGCCGCCGGGCGGCTCCTGAGCGCGACGCTGTTCCGGATGGACGGTGTATCGCAGTCGGTGTTCGCGATGGGCGGCATCTTCTCGAACAACGTGCTGCTCGGCATTCCGCTTGCGAAGGTGACGCTCGGCGACGCATCGTTGCCGGCCGTTTCGCTCGTGCTGGTGTTCAATTCACTGATCCTGTGGATCCTTGTGGGTGTATCGGTGGAGTGGGCGCGCCATCGCGACCTGTCCGTGCGCGGCATCGCCCGCACGACGAAGGGCGTGCTGCGCAATCCCATCGTGGCAAGCATCCTCGCCGGCACCGCATTCGGGTTCACGTCCTGGCCGCTGCCGGGGGTTATCGACCAGACGCTGCAACTGGTGGGCCAGGCGGCGATTCCATTGTCACTGATTGCGCTCGGCATGGGTCTCGCCGAGTTCGGTGCACGCACCGCGTGGCGCGAAAGCGCCGCGATCGCCGTGCTGAAGCTGGTCGCGCAACCGTTCGTCGTGCTCGTGCTCTGCCGCGTCCTCGCGCTGCCGCCGCTCGAAACCGCCGCGGTCGTCATGCTCGCGGCGCTGCCGGTCGGCGTCAACGTCTACCTGATGTCGCGCCAGTTCGGTGTGCTGTCAGGCGCCGTTGCGTCGTCGATCGTGCTGACGACGGCCGTGGCGGCGGTGACGATCCCGCTTACGCTGGCGTTGATCGGGGCCGGGCGCGAGTAGCAGCGGCCGAGTGCGATCTCGGGGTCCGCGACATGCCCAATGAGCTAACCGGGACGAGATGAGCGCGCCGGGCGGCACGAGCGGAGCGCCGCTACGCGCAGAGCGGCCATTCGTGCTGTTCTGGTTCGCGCGGGTGTTCGCGATGACCGCGCACCAGATGCTCGCCGTCGGCGTTGGCTGGCAGATCTATTCGCTGACGGGCAGCGCGCTCGATCTCGGACTGGTCGGGCTCGCGCAATTCGTGCCGTCGTTCTTCTTCGTGCTGGCCGCCGGCCACGTCGCCGACCGCTTCGATCGCCGGCGCGTGCTGCAGCTCTGCATGGTCGTCGAAGCGTCCGCCGCGCTGGGACTTTGCGCCGGCAGCGCGCTCGGGTGGATCTCCGCGCACGCGATCTTTGCGCTGATCTTCGTCGTCGGCACCGCGCGCGCGTTCCAGATGCCGGCAATGCAGGCGCTCCTGCCCGCACTGGTCCCGGCGCCGTTGCTCGCGCGCGCGATCGCCGCCAACGCATCGGCCGGCCAGGCCGCGATAATCGTCGGCCCGGCGCTCGGCGGGCTCATCTACGTCGCCGGACCGGCCATCGTTTACGCCACGAGCATGGTGCTGTTCCTGCTGACGGGCGTGATGGTGTTCCTGATCCGCATCCATCGTCCGACGCCCCGTTCCGGTCCGACCGGCATGTCGTCGGTATTGGCAGGCATTCGCTTCATCCGGAGCCAGCCTGCCGTCCTCGGTGCAATATCGCTCGACATGTTCGCCGTGCTGCTGGGTGGCGCGACGGCGCTGCTGCCCATCTACGCGCGCGACATCCTCCACACCGGGCCCTGGGGCCTCGGACTGCTGCGCTCGTGCACGGCCGTCGGCGCGCTCGCGATGGCGTTGTGGCTCGCGCATCATCCGCTGCGCGGCCACGCCGGGCGGCGCATGTTCGCCGGCGTCGCACTGTTCGGCGCGGCGACGATCGTATTCGGCCTTTCGACCTCGTTCGTCGTTTCGCTGACCGCGCTCGTGGTCCTCGGCGCATCGGACATGATCAGCGTCGTCGTGCGCCAGTCGCTGGTCCAACTGCAAACGCCCGATCACATGCGCGGGCGCGTGAGCGCGGTCAACGCGCTGTTCATCGGCACGTCGAATCAGCTCGGCGAATTCGAATCGGGACTGACAGCCACCTGGTTCGGCGTCGTCCCCTCGGTCGTGCTGGGCGGCGCGGGCACGCTGCTGATCGTCCTGCTGTGGATGCGACTCTTTCCGGAACTGGCGAGCGTCGACCGGCTCGAAGGCCAACCTGTCGTGACCGAATTGCCGCTACCGGCAGGATCCCCGCGGCGCGACGGCAGCTAGCGATGCCAGGCCCCGCTCCATCCCTGTACGTCATGCGACAATCGGTGCGTCCCTATCGCGACGATCGAAGACCGATGGCCGTCAAGACCCGCAAGTCGTCCTCAAATGCGCGCAAACCCACGTCGGTGACGCACCCGTCCTTGCGCGACGTCGCCGCGGCCAAGGGATCGGCGGCGGGCACAAAGAAGCGGGCCACCGCGCCCTCGCGTCTGTATGTCGTGCGCAATTCGCCGATCCACGGGCGGGGCGTATTCGCCGCGCGCACCATCCGCAAGGGAGCGCAGATCATCGAATATCGCGGCCGGCGCATATCGACGGAGGCCGCTGACGACCTGCCCGACAGCGATGCGGACAATCCCTTTCATACGTTCCTGTTCGAGCTGAACGACGGCCGGGTGATCGACGCCGGCGTGCGCGGCAATGCCGCCCGGTGGATCAACCACAGCTGCAACCCGAACTGCGAGCCGTACGAGGACGACGACGACCGCGTGTACATCGCGGCGAAACGGACGATCCGCGCCGGCGAGGAGCTTTCGTACGACTACAAGCTGAACGTGCCGGGGCGCCGGACGGCGCGTGTCATCGCGTCCTACGCGTGCCGATGCGGGGCGCCGCGCTGTCGCGGCACGATGCTCGAACCGAAATAGCCGCTCCGCACCAGCGCGCGCCGAGAAGCGCGCGACTCGTCAGGCAAAGCCCCGCACGCCGGCGACCCCTGCGGCGATGAGGATCCATACCGGATTGATTCGCGTGAAGGCCAGCGTGGCCGCCGCGACGACCGTGAGCACGAACGCGCCGGGCGAGCGGTCGGCGCCACGCGCGAGCGTGTAGCCGCTCGCGAGAATCAGTCCGATCGCGAGCGGCGCGAGCGCCCGCTGCACGATTGCGCGGAGTTTCGATTCGCCGCAGGCGATCCGCCCATTGCCACGCGAAGTAGCAGACGACGGACGACGGGCCGCATGCCGCGACGGTCGCCACCAGCGCGCCCCCGAGACCCGCCACTTTCCATCCAACGAGCGCCACGACCATCGCGTTGGGCCCCGGCGCCAGCTGGGCGAGTGCGAAGAGCTCGGCGAACTCGGCGCTCGTCATCCACGATTCGACGTCGACGACGACGCGGTGGATCTCCGGCAGGATCGCGTTGATGCCCCCTATCGCGACGAGCGACAGCGTCGCGAAGCGCACGGCGATCTCGCCCAGGACATGCGCGGTCCCGCTCATCGCGATGCGTGCCACTCGGCGGCCACGCCGACGACGATCAGCACGACGATCACCCAGAAGAGCGGCCACTGCAGAACGCCCACGGTGACGAATGCCGCAGCGCCGGTCAGCAGGCCACGCGGCGGTGGCCGCGATTGCAGCAGAAGGCGCGCCGCCGTGCCGATGATCAATCCGGCCGCGGCGGCGGACGCGCCCGCGATCGCGTTCTGCGCCAGCGTTTCATGCGCGACGCTCGCGTAGAAGATCGCGATCAGCAGCATCACGCCGACCGGCACGAACAGGATGGCGCTGAGCGCGATCAGGGATCCGATCGGACCGTGCGTGCGCGCGCCGATGATGACCGACAGATTGACGACGTTCGGCCCCGGAAGCACCTGGCAGAGCCCGATCAGCTCCGCGAATTCGCGATCGGTGAGCCATCGGCGCTCGTCGACGATCACGCGCCGCGCCCACGGGAGGACGCCCCCGAAGCCGAGCAGACCCATCTTCAGGAAGCTTCTGAACAGCGTCGCGCGGCTGATGCCGGCGAGCGGAGCGGTTTCGGTGGAAGGATCCGGCGCCGGCATGTGCGTGGCTCGAGAAGCGCGGATTCTAAGGCACGAGAACGTTGCCCGCCCCCGGAAGACGTGCGTGCCCGCATTGCGGGGGCGCGCCGCGACCGGCACAATCGCGGCGCCGCCTTCCCGGCATCTCCCGATTCCGCCATGACCCGCAAGCACACCGCGCAAGCCTCCGGTACGACCGTCGTGCTCGAATACGATTCGAAGATCCTCGCCGGCAATCCGCTCGGCGACCCGCATGTGCGCAAGCTCGGCGTCTGGCTGCCGCCGGGCTACGACGACGGAACGCAGCGCGGGCGCAGCGCAGGTCGCGGCCGGCGCTTTCCGGTGCTGTTCGATCTCGTGGGGTTCACCGGCTCGGGGCTTGCGCATCTCAACTGGCGCCCGTTCGATGAAAACATTCCCGAGCGCGCCGCACGTCTGATCGCCGACCGGCGCATGGGTCCGGCGATCATCGTGTTTCCGGACTGCTTCAGCTCGCTCGGCGGCAACCAGTACGTGAACTCGTCGGCGATCGGCCGCTACGCCGACTACCTGACGCGAGAGCTGATTCCGCTGGTCGACCGCGAGTTTCGTACGCTCGCATCGCGCGACCACCGCGGCTGCTTCGGCAAGTCGTCCGGCGGCTACGGCGCGATCATCCACGCGATGCGCTACGCGCAATACTGGGGCGCCATCGCCGACCACTCGGGCGACGCCCTGTTCGATTTCTGCTATTTCACCGATTGGCCGCGCACGCTGAACGAGCTCGATCGCTATCGCAAGCGGCAGCGCTCACCGGGCCGCATCGACGTGCTGCGCGACGAGCACGACTCCGGAACCGGCATCGATGATGGCCGCATCAGGCGCTTCCTCGAGCACGTCTGGTCGAAGGACAAGCTCGCCGACAGCGAGGTCCACGCGCTGATGAATCTCGCGATGGCGGCAACCTACGATCCCGATCCCCGGACGCCGCTCGGGTTTCGCGTGCCGTTCAATCTCGAAACCGGCGAACTGATTCCCGCGCGGTGGCGGCGCTGGCAGCGCAATGATCCGGTCAATCTCGTCGCATCGTGCAAGAAGAATCTCAGGTCGATGCGCGGCATCTACATCGACTGCGGATGGCGCGACCAGTATCACCTGCATTACGGCGCGCGCCTGCTGTCGAAGCGGCTGGCGCAGCACGGCATCGCGCACGTCTACGAGGAATTCGACGACAACCACTCGTCGATCGACTACCGGATGGACGCGAGCCTGCCCTTTCTCTATCGCGCGCTGAAGCCCTGACGCCCGCGCGACGCGTATAATTTCTCGCCTTATCGCGCAGACCGCCATGCGTTCGCGGCCGGCGTGCGCCATTCGAACGAACCGGGAGCTTGCCGATGCGGTGGGGCGATTTCAGGCGCAGCGACAATGTCGAGGACCGAACCGAAGGCATGCCCGAAGGCAGCGGCGGCGGCGGCGGCGGTTTTCCGATCGGAGGCCTGCACATCGGCGGTGGCGCGCTGATCATCATCGTCATTGTGGGGATGCTGTTCGGCATCAATCCGATCGAAATGCTCGGGCTCCTTGGCGGGAGCGGCGGCCCGGCGCAGGCGCCGCCGACGCAATCGGCCCCGCCCGGCTACGGCCCGCAAACGGGCCCGGCCGCGAGTCGCGCGCCGGTGTCCGCCGGCGCGGCCACCGACGTCAACAAGGACTTCTCGCGCGCGGTGCTCGGTGACACCGAGGATGTCTGGGGCGCGATCTTCAAGGCGATGGGTTCGCGCTACGCGCCGCCGAAGCTCGTGCTGTATCGCGGCGTCACGCAATCCGCCTGCGGGCGCGCCAACGCGGCCGTCGGGCCGTTCTACTGTCCGGGCGATCAGGATCTGTATCTCGATACGTCGTTCTTCAACGAATTGCGCACGAAGTTCGGCGCGCCCGGCGATTTCGCGCAGGCGTACGTCATCGCGCACGAAGTCGGGCACCATGTCCAGAACCTGCTCGGAACGATGCGTCAGTTCGATGCGCAGCGCCAGCGCAGCGACGGGCGCGCGGCCAACGAGCTGTCGGTTCGCCTCGAGCTGCAGGCCGATTGCTACGCAGGCGTCTGGGGGTTTTATGGGCAGAAGCGCAACCTGATCGACGCGAGCGACGTCGACAGACGGCCTGCGCGCGGCCGCGGCCGTCGGCGATGACCAGATCCAGAAACGCACGCAGGGTTACGTGGTGCCGGATTCCTTCACGCACGGCTCCGCCGAACAGCGCGCGCGATGGTTCAAGATCGGTCTGCAATCGGGCGATTTGCGCGATTGCAACACCTTCGACGCCCGCCAGCTCTGAACGGCCCGCACCCGCCGCCGTTGCCGTCACCTCGGGGAGCGCCCGATCGGCACCTCACCGGACCTTCCACGCGATTCGACCGTTCATCTTTCGCGCCGGCGCGTCGCGCGGCGGTTCGCCCACCGGCACTTGCGAACGATGCTGCGGCTCTCTATGATTGATGACGAAAGGAGGGGGTGCCATGAAAAGCCTGTTCCTGCTTTCGATGGTCGCAATCGCGGTTGTGGGGTCGGGATGCGCGCCGGCGCCGCTCACCAAGGCGGATGTCGACGGACTCATCGTGTGCAACGTCGACTGGATGGATCAAGTCGAGCGTCAGGCGCGTCGCGACGGCGTGGAAGTGCACTGGGTGCATTGCCCAGAGGCCGTGCTGCGCCCCGTGTGACGGACGGGGCCGCCTCGCGCGGCCCCCTTCGGTTCGTTCGGGTCGGCGACGCCGGCGGGTCGCCGCGGGGATCTTTGTCTGACCTGACTTGCCCCGGTTGCGGACGCGCAATGCGCTCGCAGCAGTTTCGGCGCGACCCGCTCGCGCCGGTGACGATCGACATCTGCGATGACTGCCAGTCGCTGTGGCTCGACTCGACCGAGAGCCAGCAGCTCACACCCGGTGCCGTGATCGAGCTCTTTCGCGTCATCGGAACGTCGCGTCCAACGAGTCGCGCGGCGTTTCCCGCGCTGCTCCCCTGCCCCCGCTGCACGACGCCGCTGGCGCTCACGCAGGACCTCCAGCAAACGACGCATTTCACCTACTACCGCTGCCGTTACGGGCACGGCCGATTCACGCCGTTCGTACAGTTCCTCCGCGAAAAACGGTTCATCCGCCCAATCGATCCGCGCGAACTCACGCGCCTGCGCGCCACGGTCACGACGGTGCGCTGTGTCAGTTGCGGCGCGCCGGTGCCCCTCGATCGCGACGCGGTATGCCCGTACTGCGGCGCACCCGTGATGCTGCTCGATCCCGACGCCGTGGGAAAGGCGCTGGCGGAGCTCGACGCCGCGGAAGCGCAGCGCACCGAACCCAGGCCGGTGAGTGGCGATGCGCTGGTCGCCATCGCCAACGTCGAGCGCGAACTCGCGAAAAACCGCAGCGACTTCGCCACGGACAGCGCCGTCGACGTCGTCGCGGCCGGCATCAGCGCCCTGCGTCACTTGCTCGCGCGCTGACCGGCGGCCGCTCGGGCGAGGGTAGAATGCGGGCGCATCGATTTCCGGAGGCTTTCATGACCCGTCGGTCCCTTCAAGCATTGGCTGCCTTGGCATTCGGCGCGGCCACCGCCTGCACCGCGCTCGCGCAACAGCCCGCGGCGCCTGCACCGGCTGCAGCGCCGGCGGCACCGTCCGAGCCTGCCGCATCGTCCGCGCCGGTTCCGAAGCACAACTGCACCCGGCCGGACGATTATCCGGGGAACCTCGCGAGCGATACGCAAAAGCGCACCTGGCAAAAGGATTTCGTCGGCTACGTCGACTGCCTGAAGAAATTCATCAGCGAACAGCAGGCGATTGCCGAGCCGCACGTCAAGGCGTCGAACGCCGCGATCGTCGAGTACAACGCCGGCGTCAAGGACTACAACGCGCAGATCGAGAAGGCAAAGAGCAACTGAGCGACCCAGCGGGCCGCGCGCGCCGGCCGGGGCGCACCGCGCGGTTCGCATGCGCGCGCCTGCGCCGCCGATGAACGAAGGACCGCAGCCAAGTGTTGCCCATGACGGCCGCCGATCCGTCGCCGGGCGTCATTGCGGCGTTGCTCCTCGAAGGGTTCGATCGGCACTACGCGCTGTTTCGCGAATGCGCCCGCGCGGCCAAGCATCATTTCGAGACTGGAAACTGGCGCGCGATCGGCCATGCCGCACGCGAGCGCATCGACTTTTACGATCGGCGGGTCGCCGAAACGGTCGAGCACATCGAGCGGGACTTTCGTGTCCGCCACGCGGACAGCGGCGGCGCCGACGCATTCTGGGCGCAGGTCAAGCAGCGCTTCATCGGCCTCCTCGCCGACCACCGGCAACCGGAATGCGCCGAGACGTTTTTCAACACCGTCTCGTCGAAGCTGCTGCACCGGACGTACTTCCACAACCGCTGCCTGTTCGTGCGCCCCGCCGCTTCGACCGAGTACCTGGACGACGAAACGCCCTCGTACCGCTGCTATTACCCGCGGCGTCACGGACTGCGCGCCGCGCTGATCGACCTGGTACTGGACCTGGATCTGACGCCGCGGTTCGCCGATTTTCGCGCCGACCTGATCCACGTGCTGTCGGCGATGCGGCGGCGGCTGGCGCGGCCGTTCGTCGTCGACGCGAACTTCCAGCTCCAGGTGCTCTCCAGCCTGCTGTTTCGCAATCAGACCGCCTATGCGGTCGGACGGGTCGTCAACGGCGGCCAGACGTATCCGTTCGTCGTCGCGATCAAGCGGCGCGCCGACGAGAAGCTCCATGTCGACGCGCTGCTCACCGACCCGACCGACCTCGCGCTGCTGTTCTCCGCGAATCGCGCGTATTTCCTGTGCGACATGGAAGTGCCGTCGGCGTATGTCGGATTCCTGCGCATGATGCTGCCGGACAAGACAAGGTCCGAGCTCTACACGATGCTCGGCCTGCAAAAGCACGGGAAGACGCTGTTCTATCGGGACTTCCTCCACCACCTGAAGCACTCCACGGACCGGCTCGTCGTCGCGCCCGGGATCCAGGGTCTCGTGATGAGCGTGTTCACGCTCCCGTCCTATCCGTACGTGTTCAAGGTGATCCGCGATCGGATCTCGCCGACCAAGGACACCGACGCCGCGCGCGTCAAACAGAAGTACGCGCTCGTCAAGCACCACGACCGTGCGGGCCGCATGACGGACATCCTCGAGTATTCGAATGTCGCGATCCCGCGCGACCGATTCACCGACGAGCTGCTCGCCGAGCTGGAGTCGGCAATTCCGCTGCAGCTCGAGCGCGACGGCGACCACGTGATCGTCCGGCATGTCTACATCGAACGGCGGCTCGCGCCGCTCAACCTGTTCATCCGCACCGCCGACGACGCCGCCAAGATGCGTGCGGTCCGCGACTACGGGAATGCGATCAAGGAGCTCGCGGCGATCAACATCTTCGCAGGCGACCTGTTGTTCAAGAACTTCGGAGTCACCCGCTACGGCCGCGTCGTGTTCTACGATTACGACGAAATCGAATATCTGACCGACTGCCGGTTCCGCACGATACCGCCGCAGCCGCCCGGCTTCGACGAAATGTCGGCGGACGTCTGGTATCCGGTCGGCCCGCACGATATCTTTCCCGAGGAATTCGCGACGTTCCTGCTGACCGATGCCGCCGTCCGCCAGGCGTTCATGGCCTTCCACGCGGACCTGCTCGACGCGCGCTGGTGGCAAGCGATGCAGGACGCGAATCGGGGCGGGCGGCAGATCGAAGTGCTTTCGTATCCCGACAGCATCCGCTTTGAGCCGCTGCGCTGGCCGCGGCGCGATCGCTCGCGGGCGCGCATCGAGGATGCGCCGCGAACGCCGCTGGCCTGAATTCGCTGCTCCGCGCGCCCGCTCGCCCCTGCCACGCGGCGTGCGCGCAATGCTATGCTCGATCGATCGCGGTCACGGAGAGTCGAATGTCGCTACGCCTTTTTTCCGCGGGCTGCTGTGCCGTCGCCGGCCTGCTTTCCGGGTGCCAGCACGAACCCTCGAAGGAACAGCTCGAGGTCGCCAAGAACACGATCGTGTGCGAGCGCACCGGCGAGCGCATCGTGATCCAATTCGAGGAAGGCGAGGCGCGCGTGCTGATGCCGGATGCGACGCGCGTAGTGCTGTACCAGGTGCCCGGCGGCGCCGGGTTCCGCTACCTGAACGGCGCGATGGACCTGCGCGGCAAGAGGACGGAAGTGGAATTGACGCGCGAGCAGGAGGCCGTGCATTTCGCCTGCAAGCCGCTGGAATTGCCGAAGAAGGAATGAGCGTGGCGGGCGAAGCCGCGTGGACCTGTCAACCGCGGATCGCGCACGGAGACCGGGGAACCGTTCATCGGCTGCGCGCGCGCAGCGCGGGATCGACGTCGACGAACTGCCACCATCTGCGACCGGATCGGATGCGGCATGTACGCGCCGACCCACGGATGCCGGACCTTGTCCTCGAGCAGGTGGTAGGTCATCCGCCACGGCGCGTAGGCGATCGACGAGCTCCGTCATCCGGTCGAATAGCCGCGTGCGCTCGGGCGAGTCCGGCAGCGCGCGCGCCTCGCTCGTAGAGCCGGTTGAATTCCGGCAGATCGAAGCGCGCGTTGTTCTCCTGGCCCGCGTTCGGGCCGTAGAGCAGCTGCATGAAGTTCTCGGCGTCGGGATAATCGGCGTTCCAGCCGTCGCTGCGCATCGGGATCTTGCCCAGGCGCGCCATCTTGCGCAGCTCCGGCAGCGCGATCCTTCTTGAACACGATGCGGATGCCGATCGCGTCCATGTTCTTCTTCCACAGCTCGTCCGCCTGCCGCGACGACGGAATTGGGCGCCGACCAGCGCTCGATCACGAGCGGCTTGCCGTCGGGCATTTCGCGATAGCCGTCGCCGTCGCGGTCCTTGTAGCCGAACCGGTCGAGCAGCGCGCGCGCCGCCGCGGGATCGTAGAGCTGCGCCTGCGTCTTGAGCGTTCGGATCGTAGCCGGCGATGTCCGGCGGGATCGGGCCGTCGGCGGGCACCGCGCGGCCCTTCAGCAGCACGCGGATCGCACTCGTCGTTGTCGTAGCCCATGCCGATCGCGCGGCGCAGCGCGATCTTCTCCGGCGTGTAGCCGCCGACGATCGGATCCTCCATGTTGAAATAAGTCCACCGCGTGTTCGGCCGCAGCAGTACCTCGTGCACGATGCCTTTCGCGGCGAGCGTCGGGCCGCAGCTTGCCGTTCGGTCGAGCGCCTGGTCGATGAAATCGGTCGGCAGCACGTCGAGAAAATCGATCTCGCGGTTGAGGAATGCGAGCCAGCGCGCCTGGCCTTCCTCGATGATGCTGATCTCGATGCGCCCGGCCAGCGGCAGGCGCTTGCCCTTGAGCGCCGCGGCGATCGGGCTGCGACTCGGGCCGGAATCGGACCCGCCGGCACGTACGTACGTCTCGCGATAAGCCGGGTTCGCGACCAGCACGATCCGCGTGCTGCGCCGGTATTCGCCCAGCATGTACGGACCGGTGCCGACCGGATGCGCGCCGATGTCGCTGCCGTACGCTTCGACGACTTCGCGCGCGACTGGGCCGCGGTGTTCGGCACGGCGAGCACGTACGAGGAAGCGCAGGTCCGGGCGCCTTCAGGCGGATGCGCAGCGTGTAAGCGGTCGACGACCTCGAGCCCGGCGATCGGCGCGTCGTAGTCGAATCTTGCCCGTCTTCGCCGCCTTCGCGCGAGCCTCGTCGCTGCCCAGACCTTGCCCTCGAGCAGCCACAGCCATGGCACTTCACCGCCGGGTCGAGCATGCGCTTCAGGCCATACGCCTGGTCGGCCGCCGTCAGTTCGCGGGCCGGCCCTTGAACGCGGGGTCGGCGTGAAGATGAATGCCCTTCGCTTAGTCGGCAGAGTAGGTCTTGCCGCCGTCCTCGACCGCGGGCATCGCCTCGAGCGCCCGCGGCACGAGCTTCACCGGCCGCGCGAGGTAATCGTAGTCGAGCATCGTCTCGAACATGTTCGCGATGATGCCGTCCGATGCCGCATCGGAGGCGAACGCGGGTCGAACGACGTTTCCGCGATCGATAAAGCGACGCGCAGCGACTTGGCCGAATCAGTCGTGCTGCGACGCGCCGGGCCGAGCGGCGAGATGCCCGCGGACGCCAGCAGATTGCACAGCGAGACGAGAACCTGGCGCCGCCGCAACAACATGGGAGAAGTCTCACGAGAAGCCGACGATCCGCCGATCGTAGCATCGACGCCGCGGCGGCCTGTGCGACGCGTCGTGCGATCGGCCCGCGATCGTTCGCGTCCGCGCCGTGCGGCGCTCGCTACCGGCGTTCAGCTGCGGCAGCGGCAGCGCGTCCGATTCAGGCGCTGCCGTCTGCGCGCCGTTCATGATCATCGCGAGGAACGTGTAGTAGCCGCAGAGACCCAGCAGGTCGACGACACCCTGCTCGCCGAAACGTGCGCGCGCACGCTCGAACGTGTCGTCGCACACGGCGCGGTCGTTGTTGAGTTCCATCGAAAAATCGTAGACGAGCCCCTCTTCGTCGGACATCGCCGGGGGCCGGCGCCCTTGCGCGATCGCGTCGACGATGGCGGCGTCGATGCCGGCTGCGCGCGCGATGGGCGCATGAATCGCCCACTCGACTTGCTGATCCCATGCCCGCGCGATCAGCAGGATCACGAGCTCCGACAATCGCGTGCCGATCGCGCTGCGGTAACGCAGGTACTCACCCATCCGCTGCACGCAATCCAGGAGTTCGGGACTGCGCAGCAGCGGCACGAACGGGCCGAACAATCCGCCGCGCGGGCCCCGGATGATCGCCTCCGCCGCACGCCGCTGCGCATCGGTCCATGCGTGCTGCGGAAGCGGCGGCAGCCGGTCGTCCGCCATCAGTGTTCCTGCCCCAACGTCAGCGCCGCGTGCCACCCGCCGTCACTCGTAGCTTGCGGGCTCGGGTGAATCGGTCGGCTTTTCGTACGCCTTCTTCAAGGCCGGCGAAAGCGGGAAATCGAGCGTCACGCCCTTCGGCGGAATCGGTTTGCGGAACCACTTGTCGTAGAGCGGCATGATCGCACCGCTCTTGTAATAGTCGACGAGCGTGCGATCCACCAGCCGCTTGAACGCGGCGTCGCCGCGCGGAAGCATCAGCGCGTAGGGGTCGATGCTGTAGGCCTCGGTCCCGACGGCCCAGCTCGCCGGATCGCGTGAAACCGCCGCGAGCCCGGTCAGCAGGATGTCGTCTTCGAAAAACGCCGCCGCGCGGCCGGTCTCGACCATCAGCAGCGACTCGGCGTGGTCCTTGCCGTTGAGGATCGTCATGCCGAGATTGTGCTTCTGATTGAGACCCACGACCCGCGCGAGCGTATTCGTGCCGGCCGTGCACACCACCGTCTTGCCCTTGAGGTCCGCGAGGACCTTCAGATTGCTCGCCCGCTTGGCGATGAACCGCGTCGACACGATGAACGTCGTGTCGCTGAAGCCCACCTGCTGCTGCCGCTCGACGTTGTTGACCGTCGAGCCGCATTCGATCTGGATCGTTCCGTTGGCCATCAGCGGAATGCGGTTGGCCGACGTGACCGGGTTGTAATTGACCTTGAGCGCCGGAAGCTTGAGGTCGGCCTTGACGGCGTCGACGACGCGCAAGCAGAGATCCATCGAATAGCCGACCGGCTGCTGCTTGTCGTCGAGATACGAAAAAGGCACCGACGCATCCCGGTAGCCGATCGTGATCTCACCGGTGTCCTTGATCTGCTTCAGCGCGCCGGTCAGCTCCTGCGCCGTTGCCGGCAGCGCAAATCCGAGGGACGCCGTCAGCGCCAGCATGCGAACGAGGTGGGTCATCATGATTCCTCCTGGGTGGGTGTTGTCGATCCGGTGCCGGAAGACGCGCCGTCGCGGGTTGCCGCAGCGACGCCGGCGTCGATCGCCCGCGCAAGGCGCGCGACGACTTCGTCGATTTCGGATTCGCGAATGATGTACGGCGGCGCAAGCAGCACGTGATCGCCGCGAACGCCGTCGATCGTTCCCCCCATCGGGTAGATGCAGAGTCCCGCTCGCATCGCTTCCGCCTTGACGCGCGCGTGCAATCGCAGCGCCGGGTCGAACGGCTTCTTGCTCGCACGATCGGCGACCAGCTCCAGTCCCCGAAACAGGCCGCGCCCGCGGATGTCGCCGACGTGGGGATGTTCCGCGAAGCGTGCGCCGAGTGCGCGCTCGAGATAGCGGCCGCGATCGACCACCGCGTCGAGCAGCCGATCGCGCTTGATGACCTGCTGCACGGCGAGCGCCGCGGCAGCGGCGGTTGCGTGCCCGATGTAGGTGTGGCCGTGCTGAAATGCGCCGCTGCCGTCGCGGATCGGCGCCACGACGCGGCGGTGCGCGAGCACCGCGCCGATCGGCTGGTAGCCGCCGCCCAACCCCTTGGCGATCGTGACGAGATCCGGCACGACGCCTTCCTGCTCGATTGCGTACATCGTCCCGGTGCGTCCCATCCCGCACATCACTTCATCGGCGATCAGCAACGCGCCGCAGCGATCGAGCACCTCGCGCACGCGGCGAAAATAACCGGGCGTCGGTGGCACGGCGCCCGACGTCGCGCCGACGACCGTCTCCGCGCAAAAGCCGATGACGCGATTGCGACCGACGCGATCGATCGCCGCTTCGAGCTCGGCGATCAGGCGATCGGTGAACGCCGCCTGCGATTCGCCGTCGCGCCGCTCGCGGTATTCGAAACACGGCGAAACGCGCTCGACCGGCATCAGCAACGGCTCGAATTCGCGCCGGCGCCACTCGTTGCCGCCGACGGCGAGCGCGCCCAGCGTATTGCCGTGATAGCTCTGGCGCCGCGCGATGAACACGCTGCGCTGCGGCTCGCCGATCTCGACCACGTATTGCCGCGCCAGCTTGAGTGTCGCCTCGATGGCCTCCGAGCCGCCGGATACCAGGTAAACGTGTTCGAGGCCCGGTGGCGCGCCCGCCACCAGCGTATCGGCGAGCGTTTCCGCGACGTCCGTCGTGAAAAAGCTGGTATGGGCGTACGCGACGCGGTCGATCTGCGCGTGCATCGCCGCCAGCACCTCCGGGTGTCCGTGGCCGAGACACGACACGGCGGCCCCTCCGCTCGCGTCGATGTACCGCTTGCCGTCGCGATCGACGATCTCGATGCCCTTCGCCGATGCGACGACCGGTGGCGTCACGCGAAGATTGCGGTGCATCACGTGGCTCATCGCGGGTCTCCCTTCGCCGCCGCGCTGCGCTGCCAGTAGGCGCCGGCATCGCGCAGCAGCGTTTCGCGCGCGTGGAGCCGCGCGACGACTCTGCGCCCGCCGCGCGCCGCAACCTCGGCCATCAGCCGCTCCGCGAGCGCATGCGCCGCAACGATCGAATGGAAGAACGAGCTCGACGCCGGCTCGAACAGCAGCCGCTCGTCGCTGCCGCGCGCGAGCGGCGAAAGCTCCGAGTCGGTG
Organism: uncultured Pseudomonadota bacterium; assembly: GCA_963718905.1. Taxonomy (GTDB): domain Bacteria; phylum Pseudomonadota; class Gammaproteobacteria; order Burkholderiales; family Casimicrobiaceae; genus VBCG01. Next base: position 331,830 of record CAVRAF010000006.1, on the reverse strand, counting down.
ATCGCGATCACCGTGGCGCCCTGCGCCTTCGCGCGACCGACCGCCTCGACCGTCTGCCGCGAATACGGTGCGAGCCCGACCGCGACCAGCACCGCATTGCGCGAAAGGCCGGCGATCGCCTCGAGCAATGTGCCGTAGCTGTCCTGCAGCAGCACCCCGCCGCCGATCAGCATCGAGTACAGGTAGTGGGCGTGCAGCGCGACGCTGTGGCAGCTGCGAAAGCCGAGGAATCCCGCGGAGTGCGCGCGCAGCAGGACCGCCGCCGCGTGCCGATACCGTTCCGGCGGATTGAGCGTCCCGAGCGATTCGATGTTCGATGCCTGGAGGTGCTCGAGCTCCGCGGCGTCGGCGGTCCGCGACCGCGCGCGTCGCTGCATCCGTTTCGCCCGCGACGCGAAATCGGCCGATCCCCAGGCCACGTGGTCGCGAAAATCGTCCTGGAAAGCGCGGAACGTCGCGAAGCCGAGCGCCTTGGCAAGCCGCGTCATCGTCGGCGGCACGACGTTCGCGCGCCGCGCCTGCTCGCGCAGCGACAGGAAGCAGACGTCGGCCGGATGATCGGCGATCCAGCGCGCCGCCTGCTGCAGCGCGTTCGAAAGGTCATCGAAACGGGCCTCGATGCGGGCCAGTGCGGGTTGCGCCATCGGGGTTCGCCGATTCGCGGGGAGCTCGGGCGATGATAGTAACGATTGTTACCGGAAGGCGCAACTTATGTCGTTTGTTACACACGGCGCGGCGCGCTTGCGCACACGGCCGATTCGGCGTCACCATCCGTCCGCGCGCGCGCCAGTCGGCATGCGGGGAGAGACGGGTAATAGCGATGGAAATGAAGCGGATGAACGGCGGCAGCCTGCGCGCCGCCGGTTACGACGAGCGCGCGCGGAAGCTCGTCGTCGAACTGACATCCGGCACGCTCGAATACAGCGGCGTCCCGGGTGAGGTATGGCGACGCTTCAGCACGGCGTCGTCGCCGTGGAGCTACTTTCGCGACAACATCGAAGAAGAATATCCGGCGCACCGCACGCGCTAGCGGGTCACGCAGTGCGCGGAACGCCCCATCGGCCCACAGGACGAGCGCACGACCGCCGCGCCGATTTCACCCGGCGCGGCGATGGACTGCGGAATATCGCAGCGGGGCGTTACTGGATCGTCAGCTTGCGCCCTGCGGCGGCCGGTTTCTTCACGAGCGTCAGCGTCAGCACGCCATTTTCGTACTTCGCCTCGCTCGCCGACTCGTCGAGCTCGACCGGCAGCGTGAAGCTGCGGTAGACGCTCCCGTAATGGCGTTCGGTGCGCAACGCTCGCGTGCCTTCGGTGTGCTCGACGGCGCGTTTCACGTCGGCGGCGATCGTCACCTGGCTGCCTTCGATGGCGACGTGAATCTCATCCTTGCCGACACCCGGGAGCTCGGCCTGGACGGTATATCCGTCGTCGGTCTCGGCGACGTCGAGCCGGACGGCCCGCGGCGCGGCGCGATCGGCGCGATCGGACCGGAAGAAGTTGCGAAACAGCGTGTCCACCGCCGCGTCGGCGAACGGATCGTAGATTTGCAGAGTGGTCATGGTTCGTTTCCTTGTGTCGATTGGGTAAGACGCACGGGACGGCTGCTCCGCGAAGAAGCAAGCCCGGCGTGGCATGACACAATCTCGGGACGCGCGCGCCCGATTCAAGGGGCAGAGGCCGAGAGATGCGGGCGGGCATCAACTGGCCGATAATGACCCGGATGAACACGTCCTCGCCGGCCCTCACGCTCGATCAACGCGCCGGACTCGAAGGCGCGCTACGCGCGCAGCAGCGCGCTCTGCGCGCCGACGTCGCGGCCAAGCTCAAGACGCAGGAGGATCCGCGGCTCGTCGGACTGCGCAACCGGATGCAGGACACCGACGACTGGGCCGCCGCCGACGCGATGGCCGCGCACGACATCGCGCTCGTATCGCGCGACCTGTCCGAGCTTGCGACCGTCGAGCACGCGCTTGCACGGGTTTCCGACGGCAGCTATGGCGAATGCGTCGACTGCGGCAGCGCGATTCCCTACGCCCGCCTGGCGGCGTACCCGGCGGCGACGCGCTGCGTCGCATGCCAGGAGGCCGCCGAAAAGCGCGAGAGGGCGCGCAAGTAGCCGAACGCTCCGGTATTCACCGGCCCTTCGCGGCCGGCGCGAATCGCGCGAGCCACGCGAAGAACTCCCGATACCAGAGCTCGGAGTTCTGCGGTTTCAGGATCCAGTGGTTCTCGTCGGGGAAATAGACGAGCCGCGACGGCACGTCCTTCGCCTTCAGCGAGTTGTAGTACTGCAGCGCCTGCGTCGCCGGAACCCGGTAGTCGAGTTCGCCGTGGATCACGAGCGTCGGTGTCTTCGCGTGCTTCACGTAATGGTGCGGCGATTGGCGCATCACGCGCGGCGCGTCGTCCCAATGGAACGCGCCGAGCTCCTTCGCGAAGAAACGGTAGCCGTCGGTTGCCATCATGCTGACCCAGTCGTAGCAGCCGGCGTGACACACGAATGCGCGATATCGGTTGGTGTGGCCGTTCATGTACGCGACCATGAACCCGCCGTAGCTCCCGCCCGTTGCCGTCAGGCGCTGGCGATCGATGTACCCCTGTCGCAGCAGGTAGCCGGTGCCCGCGTCGACATCGGCGAATTCCTTCTCGCCGTAGCGTCCGGTGATCGTCTCGAGAAACTTCTGCCCGAAGCCGGACGAGCCGTGGTAGTTGACGGCGGCAACGACGTAGCCCTGCCCGGCGAACACCTGGGTATTCCATCGGAAATGCCAGCCGTCGTGATGCGACGCATGCGGGCCGCCGTGGATCGAATGCATCAGCGGCCACTTGCGCCCGGCATCGAAATTGGGCGGATAGGTCACGAACATCTGCACCGGCTCGCCCTTCCAGCCCTTGACGGTGAATTCGCGCACGTCGCCGCACGCGTGCCGGGCGAGCAACGCGCGGTTCAGCGATTCGATCGGTCGCTCGCCCGTGCCATCGCCTTGCGCGGCAAAGAGTGCCGGCGGGTGCTTCGCCGTGTCGCGCGTGTAAGCGAGCACGCGGCCATCCGCCGATTGGGCAAATCCGGAGATGACGCCGCCGCGAACCAGCTCCGCAGGCATTGCGTCGGTCAGCGGATGGCGCCACAGGCCGACGCGGCCGCGATCCTCGGTGAGCGACAGCAACGCGGCGCCGTCGGGCGTCCACTGCAGATGATTGGTCGCCCGGTCGAATGCCGGCGCCACGCGGACGCTCCGACCGGTCTTGCGCGTGAGGATCCGCAACTGCCCCTGATCGTTGAACGCGCGCGCCGTGTCGAATGCGTGATAGGCGATGCGCGTGCCGTCGGGCGAATAGACTGGATGCTCGTCGGAAAGCCCGCTCGCCGCCGTCAGGTTTTTCACGCGCTGCGTCCGGAGGTTGACGACGACAATGTCGCAGCGATTCATCAGTCCCGGCTCGGGCGCCGGGTCGATCGTCAGCGCCAGTTCGCGTCCATCGGGCGCAATGTCATAGAGCTCGGCCGTCGGATCCCACGGCTGCAGGGCGAGCCCGGTCCCGGCGAGCAGGTCCTCGCAGCGCCCGGTTGCCACGTCGCACCCAAAGACGTGGGGCTCGCGGCCGTCGGTCAGCCAGTGATCCCAGAACCGGTATTCGCCGCGCTCGGTCAGATGCGCCTTCACCTTCGCGTCCCTGCGCTCCCTGACACGCTTGCCCTGCGCTGCGTCGCCGGAGAGATCGCGCCAGACCCATGACACGAACGCAATCCGCCGGCCGTCGGGAAACCATTTGATCGCGGTCGCGCCCGTTGCGATGTCCGTCAGGCGCACGGCCTCGCCCCCGTCGGACGGAATCAGGTAGATCTGCGCTTCGCTGTCGTCCTTGCGCTTGGCGGTGAAGGCGATGCGCGAGCCGTCCGGCGACCAGCGCGGATCGCTGTCCTTGTCGCCGGCCGTCAGGCGCCGCGGCTTCATCGCGCCGCGGGCGTGCGCGCCGGTCGGAAACAACCACAGCTCGGTCGTGCCGACATTTTTTTCCATCGAGTAGGACGTCACCGGCGCGCACGCGAGCCGGCCATCCGGCGCGAGCGTGGGCGAACCGATGCGTTTGATCGCCCACAACGCAGCGACGTCCAGCGGAGGCTTGGTGCGTGCGGCGGTGCGGCGGCGTGCGGGCATCGGCGGGTCCTGGCGGAGTAGAATCAAAAGGTGCGATTCTAGCCGGAGCGGTTGCTCACGTGATGCCGCGCCGGTTGTCGCCGTCGTCACCCGCGCCGCTCGTTGCCGCCCGCCAATGGCGTGCGTCCGCGCCGATGGCTTCGCCACCCCCTCCTTCCTTCGCGAGCAACAATGATGAATTACCGCCGGCTCGGTCGTTCCGGACTCAGGCTGAGCGAGCTGTCGTTCGGCTCGTGGGTCACCTACGGCAACCAGATGAACGAGAACGTTGCGCGCGAATGCATGGCGGCCGCGCACGACGCAGGGGTGAATTTTTTCGACAACGCCGAGGTTTACGCCAAAGGACGCTCCGAGACGATCATGGGTGACGCGTTGAAAAAGCTCGGCTGGCGCCGCGCGTCCTACGTCGTGTCGACGAAGTTCTATTGGGGGCTCTACGACGGCCCCAACGAAAAGAACACGCTCAACCGCAAGTACCTGATGCAGGCGATCGACGGATCGCTGTCACGCCTCGGGCTCGATCATGTCGATCTCGCGTTCTGCCATCGCGCCGACGCGGACACGCCGATCGAGGAAACGGTGTACGCGATGCACGACATGATCCAGGCCGGCAAGGTCCTCTACTGGGGCACGTCCGAATGGAACGCCGGCGAAATCGTCGCCGCGCACGAAATCGCCGAGCGACACCACCTGCACAAGCCGCTGATGGAGCAGCCTCAATACAACCTGTTCCATCGCGAACGCGTGGAGACCGAGTACGCGCGGCTCTACGGGGACCTCGGCCTCGGCACGACGACGTGGAGTCCGCTCGCTTCGGGTCTCCTGACCGGCAAGTACAGCACGGGCGTTCCGGCGGACTCGCGGGCGGCGATCAAGGGATTCGAATGGCTGGCGGAGCGGATCCTCGAACCGACGCGGCTCTCGAAGGTCCAATCGCTCGTTCCGATCGCGCAAGAGCTCGGCTGCACGGTCGCGCAGATGTCGCTCGCCTGGTGCTTGAAGAATCCGCACGTGTCGACGGTAATCACCGGCGCAAGCCGCCCGGCGCAGGTCGTCGAGAACATGAAGGCGCTCGATGTCGTGCCGAAATTGACGCCGGAGGTCTTGTCGCGCATCGAGAGCATCGTCGCCGAATGAGCGGGCTGTGCATCGAATGGCAGCGTCATTGACCTCGACCCCGTTTCCGCAATCGCAAAAGCGCGCGACAATGCCGATTCAACCCCTGACGATCGAACCGTTGCCGGTGGCCGCTACCGCATGAATCCGCTTGAATCCTGGTCCGAAGAGCAGCGCTCCGCGTTCCTGTATCGCGTGTGCGCGGACGCCGAGACGGGAACCGTGCGCGCCGAGTTGTTCCGGCGACTGGCGGGCGAGGCGGAGGCGCAGGCCGCGATCTGGCGCGCGCAATTGACCGCGCGCGGCCACCCCGCGCCAGGACCCTTCATCCCGGACGCCCGCACGCGGCTCGTTGCGCGTCTCGTGCAGTGGCTCGGACCCCGGCGGTTGAAGAACGTCCTGTCCGCGATGAAGGTGCGCGGCATGGTGGTGTATGGCAGCGCACCGCCGGCCGAGCCCGGTCACGTGGCGCCGGCGACCGGCGCGATGTTCGAGCGTCGCCATCGGGGCCTGGGCGGTGGCGGCAACCTGCGCGCAGCGGTGTTCGGCGTCAACGACGGGCTGGTATCGAACGCGAGCCTGATCCTGGGCGTCGCAGGCGCAACGTCCGACGTCAAGGTCATCGTGCTGACGGGCGTCGCCGGCATGGCAGCGGGTGCATTCGCGATGGCCGCCGGCGAATACGTTTCCGTGCAGTCGCAGCGGGAGCTGTACGAATACCAGATCGCCCTGGAGCGCGACGAGCTGAAACAATACCCGGAGGCGGAAGCCCAGGAGCTCGCGCTGATCTACGCCGCGAAGGGCCTGCCGGTGAAACAGGCGGATCGCCTCGCCAAACGGCTGGTCGCCGATCCCGAGAACGCGCTCGACACGCTCGCGCGGGAAGAACTCGGTCTCAACCCCGGCGAGCTGGGCTCTCCGCTTGGCGCGGCCCTGAGCTCGCTGTGCGCGTTCGCCGCGGGCGCGTTCGTACCGCTTGCGCCCTATCTGTTCGGCGCCGGCAGCAATGCGCTGGCCTGGGCCGTCGGCCTTGCGGCGACCGGATTGTTCAGCGTCGGGGCAACGCTGTCACTCTTCACCGGCCGGCATGCGATCTTCTCCGGCGCACGGATGCTGGCGCTCGGCGGCATCGCCGGCGGCGTGACCTTCGCAATCGGACGCTTGCTCGGCATTGCCATCGGTTGAATCGAGGCGCCTTTGCGCCGGCGGCACCGTAGCGCGCCTCAAAAAACAAGGCCGCAAGAAGCTGCGGCCTTGTAGTGCGATCGGACGGACAGGAGGTCATCCGATCGTGTTCGGATGCGTTCAGTTCATGCGGCCTTCATGCAATCCGACATGAATTTCTTGCGATCGTCGCCCTTCATCCCCTTGGATTTCGTGTTGCAGGCGCCCATCTTCGTGTCGTAGGTCTTTTTCTCGGCGCTCAGGCAATCCTTCATGAACGCCTTGCGTTCATCGCCCTTCTTGTCCGTCGCCTTGGTGTTGCAGGTCTTCATCCGCTCCTGTTGGGCATTCTCGGCGAATGCGGGCGTCGCCACCGCGGCGAAGGCGCCGATCATCGCCAATGCAAGCAATCGTTTCATTCGAGTTCCTCTCGTGGTATTTGCGGGTATGAAGTTGGACTTGCCGGAAGCTCCGGGCGGCTTCTCGAAACGCCGCCGTAGACGTCAAGTTCAGTCTACGGCAACCGTAACGGACGGGGCAACGGATTCGCTGACATCACTTGGACGCTTGTTGCGCGGGGACCCTCTTGCGGTGCAACATGGGCGGCGAGGACCCGCCGGCAGGCGGAACGTCCCGAAGCGGTAAAATCTACAAGTCCCTGATGTTCTTCGAAAAGTCCCCCTTATGATTCTCGTCCTCGAACCCAACACCCGCCCGGAAAGCGCCGACTACCGGATGCTCAGCGCGCAGCTGGAGCGCCTCCCCAACATCCAATTCCGCGTCCACCGCGAGGTGGGCAGCGAAGTGACGCTGACCGAGATCTACCTGATCGGCAATACGGCGGCGCTGACGGTGGAGCAGATGCAGGTGCTTCCCTGCGTCGCGAAGGTCGTGCGCGTATCGGAGCCCTATCGCGTGCTCGGACGCCACAAACAGGGCGACGATCGGGCTTCATCGTTCGAGTACAACGGCGTGCATTTCGGACAGGACAGTCTCAACGTTTTCGCCGGCTTGTGCGCCGTCGATTCGCCGGAATCGGTCGAAGGCGATGCTGAAGGCGCTGCGCGACAACGGCCAGGTGTGCACGCGCATGGGCGCGTACAAGCCGCGCACGAGGCCGTACGCGTTCCAGGGCCACGGCGCGCAGGTGCCTGCCGTATGTCTTCGAGCTCGCCGGCAAGTACGGCATCCGCGTCATCGCGATGGAAGTCACGCACGAATCGCACGTCGACGAAATCCGCGAGGCGCTGTCCGCGACCGGCAATCCCACCGGCGTGATGCTGCAGATCGGCACGCGCAACACGCAGAACTTCGAGCTGCTGAAGCTGGTGGGCAAGCAGCAGGAATTTCCGGTCCTGATCAAGCGCGGATTCGGCATCACGCTCGACGATTCGCTGAACGCCGCCGAATACCTCGCAACCGAGGGCAATCGCAAGGTCGTGTTCTGCCTGCGCGGCATGAAGACGAATCTGGGCGATCCGCATCGCAACTTCGTCGATTTCTCGCACGTGCCGGTCGTGAAGCGCCTGACGCGCATGCCGGTCGTGCATCGATCCCTCGCATTCGGTGGGCTACGCGGGCGCGCGCGCCCGACGGATTGCTCGATATCTTCCACGCCGCCGCGCAAGGCGTCATCGCGGGCGCCAACATGGTGCTCGTCGATTTCCATCCCGAGCCCGCGCAGGCGCTGGTCGACGGTCCGCAGGCGTTGCTGCTGTCCGAATTGCGCCATTTCCTGGACGATGTCGCACTCGCGCGCGAAACGTACGAAAAGCGCGCGCAGCTTGCGCGCGAGCACCGGGGCGGGCACTGAACACGACCGACGTGCGCGCCGGAATGCCCCACCCCGGACGGCCGCACACGAAACGCCCGCCGGTCGCCGGCGTCGCGGAGCCCGCCCCGACGCCCTACCGCGCGCCGCGCTGGCTCGCCGGCGGACATGCGCAGACGATCTGGCCCTATCGGCTGCACCCACCCGCAGCTCCGTTACGTCGCGAGCGCGTCGAGACGCCCGACGGCGATTTCTGGGACTTCGACTGGCTCGCCGTCGACCGCACCGGACGCAGCGCCGGTGGTCGCGCTGTTCCACGGACTCGAAGGCGGCTCGAAGTCGCACTACGCGCGCGCGTTGCTGGCAGCGCTCGCGCGAATTCGACTGGCGCGGCGTCGTTGCCCATTTTCGCGGCTGCGGCGGCGAGCCCAATCGGCTTCCCCGCGCGTATCACTCGGGCGACTACGCCGAAGTCGGCGCCATTCTCGCGGCGATCCGGGCGCGCATTCCGCAAACGTCGCAACTGCATGCGGTCGGCGTATCGCTCGGCGGCAGCGCGCTGCTGAACTGGCTCGGCCGGGCCGGAAGCGGCGCGTCGCAAACACTGACGGCCGCCGCCGCGGTCTCGGCACCGCTCGACCTGATGGCGGCGGGGCTTTCCATCAATCAGGGCCTGAACCGCATGTACGCGATGCACTTCCTGTCGGAGCTCAAACCCAAGTCGCTGGGAATGGCCAAGCGGTTTCCGGGTCTGCTCGATCCCGCGAAGATCCGCCGCGCGCGCACGCTGTGGGATTTCGACGACGTCGTCACCGCGCCGCTGCACGGATTCTCGGGAACGCACGATTACTGGACGCGCGCGTCGTCGAAACCCTGGCTGCGCACGATCGCGCTGCCGACGCTCGTCATCAATGCGCGAAACGATCCGTTCATCCCCGCCGACTCGCTGCCGTCGCCTCGCGATGTCGGCGCCGCGGTGGTGCTTGAACAACCGCGAGAGGGTGGCCATGCAGGTTTCGCGCGCGGGCCGTATCCCGGGCAACCTCGATTGGCTGCCGGCACGATTGCTACACTTCTGCCGTGCTGACGACCCCATGATCGCTCCCGAGATCTTCAAGGCGTATGACATCCGCGGCATCGTCGGCCGCACGCTGACGCCCTCCGCGGTGCGCAGCATCGGGCAGGCGCTCGGCACGCTGGCACGCGAGCGCAACCGCGACACGATCGTCGTCGGCCGCGACGGTCGCTTGTCCGGACCGGAATTGCAGGGCGCGTTGAGCGATGGCGTACGGGCCGCTGGCGTCGACGTCGTCGACATCGGCATGGTCGCCACGCCGATGACGTATTTCGCCGCGCAGCACCTCGATACCGCGTGCTGCGTCATGGTGACGGGCAGCCACAATCCGCCGGACTACAACGGATTGAAGATGGTCATCGACGCCACGACGCTGTCCGGCGACGACATTCAAAGGCTGCGCGCGCGGATCGAGCACGGCGACGTAATCAGCGGCCGCGGTGCCCTGCGATCGGCGGACATCGCGCGGGCCTATTTCGACCGGATCACCGGCGATATCCGCCTCGCACGACCGCTGCGGATCGCCGTCGACTGCGGCAACGGCGTCGCCGGCGCGTTCGCGCCGACGCTTTATCGCAAGCTCGGCTGCGACCGTCGTCGAGCTGTTTTGCGAGGTAGACGGAAACTTTCCGAATCACCATCCCGATCCGTCGCAGCCGGCCAACCTGCGAAGACCTCAAACGCCGGCTCGCGCAAGGGGATTGCGATCTCGGGCTCGCGTTCGACGGCGACGGCGACCGGCTGGGCGTCGTGACACCCGCCGGGCATGTCATCTACGCGGACCGCCAGCTGATGCTGTTCGCCGCGGACGTGCTGACGCGCGTGCCCGGCGCAACGATCATCTACGACGTCAAGTCGACGCGCAATCTGAAGCCGTGGATCACCGAGCGCGGCGGCGTGCCGATGCTGTGGAAAACGGGACACTCGCTGATCAAGGCCAAGATGAAGGACGTCGGCGCCGCGCTTGCCGGCGAAATGAGCGGCCACACGTTCTTCGGCGAGCGCTGGTACGGCTTCGACGACGGCCTGTATGCGGGCGCGCGGCTGCTCGAAATCCTCGCGCGCATGCCCGATCCCGCCGCGGCGCTCGACGCGCTGCCGGACGCGATCTCGACGCCCGAACTCCATATCCCCTGCGCCGAAGGCGAGCAGCACGCGCTGATCGCGGAATTGCAGGCGGACGCCGATTTTCCCGGCGCGGTCGACGTGATCCGCATCGACGGCGTGCGCGTCGAGTATGCCGACGGATTCGGCCTGGCGCGCGCGTCGAATACGACGCCGGTGATCGTGTTGCGCTTCGAAGCCGATGACCCGCCGGCGCTCGCGCGCATCCAGCGCGAGTTCCGGCGCGTGCTGACGGCCGTCAAGCCGGGCATCGCGTTCCCTTTCTGATCGATGCTGAAATTCACCGACATCGAAGCGGCGCGCGAGCGCATTCGCCGGCGGCATCTACGAATCGCCGTGCGTCGAATCGATACCGCTGTCGCAGCTCACCGGCGCGCACATCTACTGCAAGCTCGACTACCTGCAGCGCACGGGCAGCTTCAAGGAACGCGGCGCGCGCAACGCGCTGCTCCAGCTATCGGCCGAGCAACGCCGGCGCGGCGTGATCGCGGCTTCCGCCGGCAATCACGCGCTGGGCGTCGCCTATCACGGCTCGCCTGCTCGACATTCCGGTCACCGTCGTCATGCCGAAGTTCGCGCCGCTGGTCAAGGTGAGCAACTGCCGCCATCTCGGCGCCACGGTGATGCTGCACGGCGCCGACCTGACCGATGCGCGCAACGAGGCGGAAGCCATTGCCGCGCGCAAAGGGCTGACGTTCATCCATCCGTTCGACAACGAGCACGTGATCGCCGGCCAGGGAACGATTGCGCTGGAGATCCTCGAACAGACGCCGGGCGTGCAGGCCATCGTCGCGCCCGTGGGCGGCGGCGGGCTGCTCGCCGGCATCGGCACCGTCGCCGAGGCGCTGCGTCCCGATGTCCGCGTCGTCGGCGTCGAACCCGCGCACGCGGCATGCCTGACGGCGGCGCTGGCCGCCGGGCACCCGGTGACCATTGCGTTGTCGTCGACGCTCGCCGACGGTCTCGCCGTCGCTCAGGCGGGCGCACGTGCGTTCGAAGTGCTGCAGCGCGTCGTCGATCAGCGTTGTGACCGTCGACGAAGCGGCGATCGCGCTGGCCGTGCTGCGCTTGATCGAACTGGAGAAAAGCGTCGTCGAAGGCGCCGGCGCGGCGCCGCTCGCGGCATTCCTGTCGGGCAAGCTCGATTCGCTGAAGGGGCGCGAAGTCGTGCTCGTATTGTGCGGCGGCAACATCGACCTCACGATCCTCGATCGCGTCATCGAGATCGGCCTCGTCGCCGACGGACGCCTCTCCCGCTTCACCGTTTCGATCAGCGATCGGCCGGGCGGTCTCGCGCGTCTCGCCGAGATCATCGCGTCCACCGGCGCGTCGATCAAGGAGATCGTGCACGATCGCGCATTCTCCGGGCCCGACCTGTCGGCAGTTCGCGTCGTCTGCGTCGTCGAGACGACGGGACATGAGCACGTCGCCGCGCTGCATCGCGCGCTGGACGACGCCAAGGTCAGGATCGTCGGATCGGCCTGAAACGCGCGACTCCGCGCGCCGCGGTGAGCGGTGAGCGGTGAAGGGGACGCTAGCCCGCGGCAAGCAGATCCGGCGTCAGCGGTGAGCGCCGCTCGAGCGCGCTGACGTGCATCGCAAATGCGCGCTGCCTACGATCGAGGAAGATAATTGCGCAGCGTGCGCGCAATGGTCCGGAACGCAAGCTGCTCCCACGGGATCTCGCTCTCGTCGAACAGCCGCACGTCGAGACTCTCGGCGCCGGGACCGAAATCCAAATCGGCGAGCTGCGCACGGAACATCATGTACACCTGGTTGATCTGCGGCAGGCTGATCACCGTGTACAGGTCGCCCAGCACGACGCGCGCATGCGCTTCCTCGAGCGTCTCGCGCAGCGCGCCGTTCATCAGCGTCTCGCCATTTTCCAGGAAGCCGGCCGGAAGCGTCCACAGTCCGTAGCGGGGCTCGATCGCGCGCTTGCACAGCAGCACGCGCCCGCCCCACTCCGGCAGGCAGCCGACGACGATCTTCGGATTCTGATAGTGAATCGTTCCGCAATCCGCGCAGACATGGCGCGGCAGCGTGTCCCCGTCGGGGATCCGCAACTCGATGTCGCGCCGAGCCGCAGTGTGCTGCAGAACTTCATGGTTCTCCGTCCGGAGCGCCGCGCCGCCGGCGCGGCGCTCGCCGATCCGTCACAGCTTCAGGAAATTCTCCCGGTAGTAGCGAAGCTCGGCGATCGATTCGTGCACGTCCGCGAGCGCCTCGTGCTTGCCTTCCTTCGGGATGCCTTTCAAGAGCTCCGGCTTCCAGCGGCGCGCCAGCTCCTTCAGCGTCGACACGTCGAGGTTGCGGTAATGAAACCAGTCTTCGAGCGCGGGCATGAACCGCGCAAGGAAGCGGCGGTCCTGGCAGATCGTGTTGCCGCACATCGGCGACGCTTTCGGCCGGCATGTGCTCGCGCAGAAACGCGAGCGCCGCGGCCTCGACGTCGGCGTCGGTCGCCGTCGACGCCTTCACCCTGTCGATCAGTCCCGAGCGCGCCGTGCGTCGCCTGGTTCCACGAGTCCATCGCGGCGAGCACCGCGTCGCGTCTGGTGCACGACGTAGACCGGCGCTTGCGCGACCGTTGCGAGCGCATGCGTCGGTGACGACCAGCGCAACTTCGAGGATGCGGTCGGCATCGGGCTTGAGCCCGGTCATTTCGAGGTCGATCCAGATCAGCCGATTGGAGTCCTGAGGCATGAGCGGGAGCGTAGAATGGTTCGGTCAATTTCGCACAGCACCGCGCCGCTCGCGGTTCCAAGTCCGCCTCACCATGACCGCCACATCGTTCACCGTTGCGTTTCTCGCCGCGCTGCTGGCGTCGCTGGCGGTGCGGTACTGGCTTGCACTGCGCCAGATCGCGCATGTGCGCGCGCATCGCGATGCAACGCCGCCCGCGTTCGCGGGCCGCATCGATCCCGCGTCCCACCGCAAGGCCGCCGACTACACCGTCGCGCAGCAGCGGTTCGGCATGCTCGAAACCGCGGTCGACGCGCTGGTGCTGGTCGTCGCTCACGCTGGGCGGCGGCCTCGCGTGGCTCTTCGCGATGACCGAAGGGTTCGACTTCGGGCCGACTCCCGCGCGACGTGCTGCTGCTGTGCGCGGTCGCACTGATCGGCGGCGTTGCCTCGCTGCCGTTTTCCTGGTGGCGAACGTTCCGGATCGAGGAGCGTTTCGGATTCAACCGGACGACGCTCGGGGTCTGGCTCGCCGATCTCGCGAAAGGCATCGCAGTCGGCGCCGCGCTGGGCGTCCCGCTCGCCTTCCTCGTCGCTGTGGCTCATGCGCAGGCGCCGGCGCGCACTGGTGGCTGTTCGTGTGGGTCGCGTGGATGGCGTTCCAGCTCCTCGTGCTCGTGCTGTTTCCGACGGTCATCGCGCCGCTGTTCAACCGGTTCTCGCCGCTGCCGGCGGGTCCGGCGCGCGAGCGGATCGAACGGCTGCTCGCGCGTTGCGGTTTCACCGCGTCCGGGCTGTTCGTCATGGACGGCTCGAAGCGCTCCGGTCACGGCAACGCGTACTTCACCGGATTCGGCCGCGCGAAGCGCGTCGTGTTCTTCGACACGCTGCTCGCGCGCCTTGCGCCCGAGGAAATCGAGGCGGTGCTCGCACACGAACTCGGGCACTTCCGGCTGCGGCACGTCGTCAAGCGCGTCGCCTGGTCGGCAATCCTTTCGCTCGCCCTGCTCGGCTTGCTCGCATGGCTCGCGCAGGCGCCATGGTTCTACGCGGGTCTCGGCATTCCGCTCGCCGACGTTCCGGCGGCGATGGCGCGCCCCGGTGTCGCGCTCGCGCTGTTCATGCTCGCGCTGCCGGTGTTCACGTTCGCGCTGGCGCCGCTGTCGGCCGCCTATTCGCGGCGGCACGAATTCGAGGCCGACGCGTTTGCGGCGAAACACGCGTCGGCCGACGCGCTCGTCGCCGCGCTGATCAAGCTGTACGAAGACAACGCCGCAACGCTGACACCCGATCCGGTGCATTCGGCGTTCTATGATTCGCATCCGCCGGCGGCCATCCGGATCGCCCGTCTGCTGTCGTTCGCGCCGGCGGCGCCCTCCACGCAGGGGTAAAGGGCATGCACGCGCGTCGCCTTCCTGCGTTGCTGCTGATCTGCGCAGCCGGCGCCGAGCCGTGACGCCGCCCCATCAATCGCTGTCGCGTCTTGAGCCCGGATATTCCCGATGACCGCCAAACCTGCTCCACTGTCGGACGCCGCGCTCGCACTGGCCGCGCAGCATTGCAAGGCCGGCGCGAAACGGCTTGCCGCCGACGACCTCGCCGCGCACCTCCGGACGCTGACCGGCTGGAAACAGACCGACGGCACGATCGAGAAGACATACGCCTTCGCCGACTTCCACGCGACGATCGGATTCGTGAATGCGCTCGCGTGGATCGCGAACCGCGAGGATCACCACCCGGACTTGCAAGTCTCGTACAACCGGTGCGTCGTCGCCTGGTCGACGCACGACGCCGGTGGCGTGACGCGAAACGACGTCGTCTGCGCCGCCAAGACGGACCGGCTGCTCGCCGGGTGAACGAACGCCACGCCGCGCCCGGCGCGACACGCGAGGAGGGACAGCCGAACTCGCATCCGGCCTCGTCATCGCCACGCATCGACGGCACTACCTCGTCGATCTCGACACCGGTGACAGGGTCGAATGCGTGCTGCGCGGTCGTTCGACCACGCTCGCGTGCGGTGATCGCGTCAGAGTCGACCGCGAATCCGGCGGCGGGGTCATCGTGGCAGTCGAGCGGCGCGAGAGCCTCCTGTACCGCTCGGACGCGTTCAAGGAGAAGCTGATCGCGGCGAATGTCACGCAAGTGCTCGGCGTAATCGCGCCCGACGTTCCCGTCGACGAGCACCTGCTGAACCGCTGGATCGTCGCCGCAGAAGCCGAACGCTGCCGATTCGTCCTCGTCATCAACAAGGACGATCTCCCCGGCGCGTCGGCCATCGCCGCGCGATTCCAGAAATACGCGAGGCTCGGCTATCCGATCGTCCGCGTCTCGGCCATTCGAAATGCCGGCGACCTGCGACCGTGGATCGACGACCAGCGCAGCGTGATGATCGGCCAGTCGGGAATGGGCAAGTCGACGCTGATCAACGCGCTCCTCCCCGACGCGCAGGCGCGGATCGGCGATATTTCCGAGGCCTTGCGCAGCGGTCGCCACACGACGACGTCGACGGCGCTCTATCGGCTGCAAAGCGGCACCGGCTGGATCGTCGATTCGCCCGGCATGAAGGTATTCGGGCTCGCCCATTGCACGCCCGCTGCGATCGAGCACGCATTCGTCGAGTTGCGCGACCTGATCGCGCAATGCCGCTTTCGCGATTGCCGCCACGATCGCGAGCCCGATTGCGCCGTGCAGGCGGCGGTCGCCGAAGGGCGCGTCGCGCCACAGCGCGTGGAATTGATGCAGACGCTGCTGCGCGAAGCGAAAGCGGCGCACGACCCCGCGCGGTGACGGATCCCGAGGAGCGTGCCCTTGCCGGTCGTCCGCTAGGGCGCCCAGTCGGCGAGCGACAGCAGCAGCACCAGCACGAGCCACAGCACCAGCGCACGCCACACCAGACCGACGGCCGAGGGCAGCACATCGACTTCGACCGGGTCTCCCACGCCGATTTCGGGGCGTGACGTCGGCTCGCCGTCGGGTCCCGGCAGCGGTCCCCCCAGTTGCACGCCGAGCGCGCCGCCGCCGCTCGCGACCACGATGCCGACCGTTTCCCCGCCGAACGCTTCCGGCCAGTGGCGAGCCTGGGTGCGCCAGCAATAGATCGCGTCTTCGAAATCGCCGACGACGGCAAACGACAGTGCGGCGAGGCGAACCGGGATCCAGTCCAGCAGCCACAGCAGCCGCTGCGCCGGCTGGCCGAAGATCAGCAGCGAGCGTGTCAGCACCGTCAGGTCGTCACCCGCGACCGCACCCTTCCATTCCGCGGCGAGCAGAACCGCCGCACGGTACAACACCGCGCCCGCGGGCCCGGGAAACACGACAAACCAGAACAGCACGGCAAAGACCTGCCGATACGCGTCGACGAGACCGCGCTCGATCGACAGCCGCGCCACGTCCTGGCTCGACAGTTCGCCGGCAGCCTCGCCACGCCAAGCGGCAAGCGCGCGCCGCGCCGAAACAAGGTCACCGCCTTTGAGGGCCGCGATGATCGCCGAGACCGCGTGACTGAAGCGGCGAAACCCCATCAACAGGTAGAGCACGAACACGTTGAACGACAGGCCGAGCGCAGGATGGATGCGCGCGAGCAGCCACCAGATCAGCCATGACAGCAGCACCGGCGGCGCGACTGCGAGAACCGTTGCGATGATGCCCTGTCCCGCCGTGCCGCCATTCAGGCGCCGCTCGATGGCGCGCACGTAGACAAGGAAATCGCGCTCGACCGACGCGCGCCACTGGAACGCACGCCATTGCTCGAGCCCAAGCGCCGCGATGATCGCGAGCAGATCCATCAGAGGGCGTACATCATCGGTTTGTCATCCGGGGCGAATGGGCGCGACATTATAATTGACGCTTGCGCGCGCGCCGCGCGCGGCAAACCGCCGGGATGCTCTCGATGGCACGCGAAGCGATGGAGTACGACGTGGTGATCGTCGGTGGCGGCCCCGCCGGGCTCGCCGCGGCGATTCGGCTGAAGCAACTCGCAGCCGCCGCATCGCGCGACGTTTCCGTGTGCATCCTCGAGAAAGGCTCGGAGATCGGCGCGCATATCCTGTCCGGTGCGGTGATCGATCCGCGCGCGCTCACCGAATTGATCCCGGACTGGAAGGATAAGGGCGCACCGCTCACCACACCGGTCGCCGAGGATCGGTTCCTGATCCTCTCCGCGCGCAACGCGCACCGCATCCCGAGCGCCTGTTGCCGCCGCTGATGAGCAATCATGGCAATTACATCGCGAGCCTCGGCAACGTTTGCCGCTGGCTCGCGCAGCAGGCCGAGGCGCTGGGTGTCGAGATCTACCCGGGCTTTCCCGCGGCCGAAGTGCTCTTCGGCGACGGCGGCGCAGTGCGCGGCGTCGCAACCGGCGACATGGGCGTCGCGCGGGACGGCTCGCACAAGGCCGAGTATCAGCCGGGCATGGAGCTCCACGCGCGCTATACGCTGTTCGCCGAAGGGTGTCGCGGTTCGCTGTCGCAGGAGCTGATGGAGCGATTCAAGCTCCGCGACGGCGTCGATCCGCAGAAATATGGCATCGGACTCAAGGAGCTCTGGCAGGTTCTACCGGCGCAGCACCGGCGCGGACTGGTGATTCACAGCCAGGGCTGGCCGCTCGACAACGCGACCGGCGGCGGATCGTTCATCTACCACTTCGACGACAACCTGGTGGCGGTCGGGTTCGTCGTGCACCTCGATTACGCGAATCCACACCTGTCGCCCTACGATGAATTCCAGCGCTTCAAGCTGCATCCGGCGATCCGGCCGACGTTCGAGGGCGGCAAACGGATCATGTACGGCGCGCGCGCGATCAACGAAGGCGGCCTGCAATCGGTTCCGCGACTCAGCTTTCCCGGCGGCGCGTTGATCGGCTGCGCCGCGGGATTCGTCAATCTGCCGCGCATCAAGGGCTCGCACAACGCGATGAAAACGGGAATGCTCGCGGCCGAAGCCGCATTCGCTGCGCTCCGCGCAGGATCGCGCGCACGACGAATTGAGCGATTACGCGGCGTCATGGCGCGAATCGTGGGTCTATGACGACTTGTACAAGGTGCGCAACGTGAAGCCCGGACTGCGTTTCGGCATGTGGGCCGGCACGCTGCACGGCGGCGTTCACATGTGGCTGAACGATCTCGGCCTGGGCGCGCTTGTGCCATGGACGCTGCATCATCGGCACGCGGACCACGAGTCGTTGCGTCCCGCCGCGGACATGCCTGCGATCGCCTATCCGAAGTACGACGGCGCAATCACGTACGACAAGCTGTCGTCCGTGTTTCTGTCGAACACGAACCACGTGGAAGATCAGCCGGTGCATCTGCAGTTGCGCGATCCGACGATCCCGGTTGACGTCAACCTGCAGATCTACGACGGTCCCGAGGTGCGCTATTGCCCCGCCGGCGTCTACGAGTTCGTCGCGACGGACCGTCGCCCGCGGAGGCGGCAGATCCCGCATCAGTCGCATCGGGAACCGCGGGAGCCGGGAAGCAAGCCGCGCGCGCACGCGACGGCTGCAGATCAACGCGCAGAACTGCGTGCATTGCAAGACCTGCGACATCAAGGATCCGAAGCAGAACATCCATTGGGTCACGCCGGAAGGCGGCGGCGGTCCGAACTACAGCGGCATGTGACCACCGCCATACCGTCGCGTGCCCTGACCCGGTATGGCGCTCGTCGCGCAAAGAAAAGCGGCCCCGAAGGGCCGCCTGGTCGAGTGCCGCGGGTATCCGCTGTCCGGCTCAGATCCGCGGCTCGCCATCCGCGCTGACGGTGATCGTCGGCCCGGGCGGCGCACTCATCTGCACGTGATGCTGCTGACCGCGGAACTCGTACGTTACATCCCAGTAGTCGGGGCGTTGGTCGCGCGAGTAGGTCGCACAGTGCTGAACATCGCGGCTGTAGACGTCGTCGCCATCGCGGCCGACGTTGGACCCGATCGCCGCACCGGCGACCGCGCCGCCGGCCGTTGTCACGTCGCGTCCGCGACCGCCGCCGATCTGATGGCCCAGGATACCGCCGATCACCGCACCGGCGATGGCGCCCGGCACGTTTGCCCCGCTGTCGCCGACGATCTCGTTGCCGTTCGACCCAGCAGCGTTGCTCCGGCGGCCCGACGACCGCGTGCACCGAGGTCACCGGCACGTCGAACAGCCGCTCATCCGCCCGGCGACGGTAATCGTAACCCTGCGCGAGACGAGCGCCACCGCGATCGTCGTAGCCCAATCGGTCATCGACCGCGCGGACCGACGAGATCTCGTTTTTCAGACCCATGTCGGCGAGCGAGCGATATTGCCCGGGGCGCAGAACGACGCAGCGGCCGCCGTATCCGGCATCCTCGCAAGCCTGCCAGCTGCCGCGCTCGACGACCGCCGACTGCGCGGTGTCGTTGAAGCCGGCCCCATCCAGATCCCGGACATTGCCGGCGGTCGTGAACTGCTGCCCGCGAAAATCGTCGCGCGAGTAAAGCGTCACCTGCGCCGCTGCCTGCGTTGCGACGACGAGTCCGGCGATGCCCATCGCCATCTTCAATGAAATTGCCATGCGTTGCCTCCGAATCGTCCACGCGCCGAAACCGCGAGCGCCACATTCCCAAAGTTAGCGGATGCGTCTGCATAGCGCTGTCGGCCGACGGTCGAAGGACGTGTAGGACATGGACTGATCGTCGATGGAGAGCCACTTTGTCGAAGTGGTCAACCGATCACTCCGTTATCGACCGCAATGCGATCGGTTCAGCCGGCAAGCCATGCCGCGCCGCGCACGCCGCTGGAGTCCCCGTGCACATTGCGCGCGAGCGCGGTATCGACACGATCGCTGAAGATCCACTTTTCCCATAGCCGCGGTACCGACGCGTACCACCGATCCACGTTCGACAGTCCGCCGCCGAGCACGACGACATCCGGATCGACGACGTTGATCACGTGCGCGAGCGCGCGTGCAAGGCGATCCTCGTACCGCGCCAGCGCGGCCTCGCACGCAGGATCGCCGCGCGCCGCGCCCGCGACGACCTGCTGCGCCGACACGTGCTCGACATTCGTCGCACGATCGTAGTCGCGCGCGAGCCCGGGTCCCGACACCCACGTCTCGATGCAGCCGCGCCGTCCGCAGAAGCATGGGGGTCCGGGCCGCTCGTCGTCGCGCGGCCACGGCAACGGATTGTGGCCCCACTCCCCGCCGATCGCGTTGCGCCCCTCGAGCACGCGACCGTTGACGACGATGCCGCCGCCGACGCCGGTGCCGAGGATCACGCCGAATACGATCCCCGGCGCCGCGACCCGCGCCGTCCGTCGCTTCGGACAACGCGAAGCAATTCGCGTCGTTCGCCATCGCGATCGATCGCGAAAGGCGCGCTTCGAGGTCGCGTCTCACCGGCATCCCGTTCAGGCACACCGAATTCGATCCGCGCAGCAGGCCCGTCGCGCGCGACAGCGAGCCCGGCGTCCCGATGCCCACGCGCGCGCTGCCGGCAGGAACGCCGCAGGCGCGCTCCGCGTCGCCGACCAGGCGCTCGATCAGGCCGAGAACGGCGGCGTAATCGTACGGTGGCGTAGGCTCGCGGCGACGCAGCCGTTCGCGGCCTTGTGCGTCCAGCGCAATGATTTCCGTCTTCGTGCCGCCGAGGTCGATGCCGATCCGCAGCCGTTCGCCATCGTTCGATCCGCGGCCGGCGATCGCATGCCCGCGCGACGCATCGGTGGGGATTTCATCCGCCATTCCGGGAGTCATTCCGACCGTTCAGGTTGACGCCGTCATCGCCATACGGAATATTACCGGCTCGCCGCGGCCTTCGCCCCGGTACTTGGGGTATTGCGTCGCCCCATCCAGCGCAAGAGGGAGGCACGACAATGATTCGCAACCAGACTGGCGTCCGCATTGCCCGGCAACGGGCTGCGTCGCGCGTGATCGCCGCCGCCGCGTTGGCGCTCGCCTCGAGCGCGCTGCCGGCATTCGCGCAGCAGCTCAACGTGATCTGCCCGGTGCAGGCCGAGTGGTGCACGCTCGCGGCGACGGAATTCGAGAAGGAAACCGGCATCAAGGTCGGATTGACGCTCAAGGGATCCGGCGAATCGTTCGCGCAGATCGCGGCAGAGAAGGCCAATCCGAAACTCGACGTCTGGTTCGGCGGCACCGGCGATCCGCATCTGCAGGCGGCGGAACTGGGACTGCTCGAGGAATACAAGTCGCCGATGCTGGCGCAACTGCAGCCATGGGCGCAGAAGCAGGCCGCGCAGTCGAAATATCACACGGTCGGCCTGTATCTCGGCGTCCTCGGCATGGGTTACAACACCGAGCTCCTCGCGAAGAAGAAACTCGCGCCGCCCGCCTGCTGGCGCGATCTGATCAAGCCGGAGTTTGCCGGCGATGTGCAAATGGCGAATCCGAATGCATCGGGCACCGCCTACACGGCGATCGCCACGTTCGTCCAGGTTTTCGGCGAAGACGAGGCGTACCGGTATCTGAAGGCGCTGCACAAGAACATCAACAACTATCCGCGCTCCGGCGTCGGGCCGATCAAGGCCGCAGCGCGCGGTGAAACGCTCGCGAGCGTCAGCTTCATTCATGACGTCATCACCGAGGCGCAGGCCGGATTTCCGGTCAAGGCGGTCGCGCCCTGCGAGGGCACCGGCTACGAAATCGGTTCGCTGTCGATCGTCAAGGGCGCGCGCAACCTCGACAACGCGAAGAAGTTCTACGACTGGGCGCTGACGCCGAAGGCGCAGGCGCTGGGCGCGCAGGCGAAGCAGTTCCAGCTCCCGTCGAACGTCGCCACGCCGGTGTCGCCGCTGTCGCCCAACGTTGCGGACATCAAGCTGATCGACTACGACTTCGCCAAGTTCGGCTCGTCCGCCGAGCGCAAGCGGCTCCTCGAGCGCTGGGATCGCGAAGTCGGCTCGCAGCAGGCCAAGTGATCCGGTTCATCCTGGCTGTCACGCTGTTCGCGCCGCTTGCCGCGGGAGCGCAAGGGCATCTCAACCTGTATTGCAGCTCGCCGAATACGGCGTGGTGCCAGGGCATGGCGGTCGGCTTCGAAAAGGCGACCGGCACGCGCGTCGCGGTCGTGCAGAAAGCGACCGGCGAAATGTTCGCGCAGATCAGGGCCGAAGCCGCGAATCCGAGAGGCGACATCTGGTGGGCGGGCCCGGCCGACGCGTATCTGCAGGCGGCGGAGGAAGGGCTGTTGGACGAATACCGTTCGCCGAACGACGCACAGCTGTACGACTGGGCGCAGCGCATCGGCACGCTGTCGAAGGGCCGCGTGTCGGGCGTCTACGGCGGCATCATCGCGCTCGGCTACAACAGCGAAGTGATGGCGCGCAAGAAGCTGCCGATACCGAAAGTGCTGGAAAGACCTCGCCAATCCGGTCTACAAGGGCGAGCTGATGCTGGGCAATCCGAATTCGTCGGGCACCGCGTACCTGATGCTGGCGACGCTCGTGCAGATCTTCGGCGAAGACGAGGCGTTCCGCTACTTGCGGCGCCGTGCAACCCGAACGTCAATCAGTACGCGCGCTCCGGCATTGGTCCGATGACCGCCGTGAAGCACGGCGAAATCGGCGATCGGCAGCACCGTCCTGCACGGCGTCATCAACGAGATCGTGCGCGGCTTCCCGGTCGTGCCGGTGCTGCCCTGCGAAGGCGTCGGCTACGAGGTGGGATCGGTGGCGATCATCAAGGGCACGCGCAACCCCGACGCCGCGCGCCGCTTCGTCGACTATGCGCTGTCGCCCGAAGGCAGCGGGTGGGCCTCGACGTCAAGGAGTATGCGATTCCGACGAATCGCAGCGTGGCGCTGCCGCCGCAGGTTCCGCCGCTGACGTCGATCAAGGTGATCGACTACGACTTCGCGAAATACGGCTCGTCCGCCGAACGCAAACGCCTGCTCGAGCGCTGGGAAAAAGAAATCAATTCGACGACGCGATGAATCGCTCGCGCCGGCTGCTGTCGGGTTGGCTGGCGCTCGGTGCGGCGGGATTCCTGCTCGCGCCGTGGTATGCGCTCCAGGATACGATTTTCGGCCTCGGCTGGCTGCGCGACTACTTCGGCAAGGACAACGCGCCGGCGATCGTTCAGGCGCTTCGCCTCGGCCGCCCGTGGCTGCTGCCGATCGGCGCACTGCTCGCGCTGGGCTTCCTGCTCGCCGTGCGCCGCTGGCCGCGGCGCCTGCGTGCCGACGCGGCGATCGCAGTCGGCGCATCCGGATTTCTCTACCTGCTCGGCGCAAGGGTTCGCCATCGGCGCGCACGGCTTCGCCTACGACTGGCTCGCCGCCTGGCTCGGCCCCGTCGCGGGCAGCCAATACGGCATGGGCGTCGGGGCAACGCTCGCCGCAACCGCGTTCGCGATGGTCTTTTCAGCTAGGCATCGCCGAACGCGGGGCGTTCAAGGGCGACGCGTTCGTCGCCGGCAGCGTCGTCGCGGTGACGGTGCTGGTCGCGACGTTCACGTTCTTCCCGGTGCTGAAGATTCTCGTGCAGGCGGTGCAGGACAATGATGGCGCGCCCTCGCTGCACGCGTTCACCGTGCGGCTGTTCACCGAGAAGATCTGGGGTGTGGGCTGCATCGCGGGCCAGACACGCTGCGGCGTCGCATGGAATACGCTGATCCTCGCCCTGCTCTGCGCAATTGGCTCGACCGGACTTGGGCTCGCGTTCGCGCTGATCGTCACGCGCACCGGCTTTCCGCTACAAGAAACTGCTGCGCGTGCTTTCGGTGCTGCCGATCATCACGCCACCGTTCGTCATCGGCCTCGGGCTGATCCTGATCTTCGGCCGCTCAGGCGTCGTCAACCACTTCCTCGAATGGGCGTTTCACATCGAGCCCACGCGCTGGATCTACGGCCTTCAGGGCGTCCTGGTGGCGCAGGTGTTCGCGTTCACGCCGATCGCGTTCCTCGTGCTGATCGGCGTCGTCGAAGGCGTCGCGCCATCGCTGGAGGAAGCCGCGCAGACACTGCGCGCCAACCGGTGGCGCACATTCATCGACGTCTCGCTGCCGTTGATGCGGCCGGGCCTCGCGAACGCGTTCCTGATCACGTTCATCGAATCGATCGCCGATTTCGGCAATCCGATCGTGCTCGGCGGCAACTTCGGCGTGCTGTCGACCGAAGTCTTCTTTTCGGTCGTCGGCGCGCAGCTCGACCAGGGCCGCGCCGCGACGCTCGGCATCGTGCTGCTGGCATTTGCGCTCGGCGCGTTCTTCCTGCAGCGCCGTGTGCTCGGCCGCAAGGTGTACACGGCGATGACGGGGAAAGGCGACGCGGGGTTGCCGACACCGCTGCCCGACGCGCGCACGCCGCTTCTGCTATTCGATCGCGCTGCCGTGGGCGCTGCTGACCGTGGTCATCTACGCGATGGCGTTCGCCGGCGGATTCGTCGAGACCTGGGGACGCAACTACACGCCGACGCTTCGGCATTACGTCAAGGCGTTCGGCATCGAATGGGGCCCGCACGGGATCATCTGGGCGGGCGCGGCGTGGAATTCGTTCTGGACGACGGTCAAGCTGTCGGCGATCGCTGCACCCCTCACCACCGGCCTCGGCCTTCTCGCCGCCTATCTGTTGACGCGGCAGAAATTCGCCGGCCGGTCGCTCTTCGAATTCGGGACGATGCTGTCGTTCGCGATTCCCGGCACGGTGATCGGCGTCTCGTACATCCTCGCGTTCAACGTGCCGCCGATCGAGATCACCGGCACTGCGATGATACTGATCGTCTGCAACATCTTCCGCAACATGCCGGTCGGTGTGCGTGCCGGAATGGCCGCGATGACGCAGATCGACAAGAGTCTCGACGAGGCTTCAGCCACGCTCGGCGCGCGCGGCTTCACCGTCCTGCGGACGATCCTGCTGCCGCTGCTGAAGCCCGCCGTCGTCGCGGCGCTCATCTACAGTTTCGTGCGGGCGATGACGACCGTGTCCGCCGTGATCTTCCTCGTGTCCGCGCAATACGAGTGGGCGACGACGTACATCATCAATCGCGTCGTCAACGGCGATTACGGCGTGGCCATCGCCTACAGCTCGGCGCTGATCGTGCTGATGCTGGTCGCGATCTGGCTGATCCAGATGCTGGTCGGCGAGCGCCGCCTGGGCCGGCGCACGACGGTCACGACACCGGGCGCGGTGCCGGGCGTGGCGCAACTCGGCACCACCGCCGCATGACGACCCGACACCGGACCCGAGCCAGGCATCGATGAAAGCGGCATCGATCGAATTTCGTGACGTCACCAAGCGCTACGGCGAGGTGGCCGCGGTGGGTGGCATTTCGTTCACGATCGCCGCCGGCACGCTCGTCACGCTGCTGGGACCCTCCGGCTGCGGCAAGACGACGACGCTGCGTCTCATCGCCGGCCTCGAATTGCCGAGCGCGGGAACCATCTTCATCGGCGGCCACGACGTCACCCTCGTGCCCGCTGCGGAACGGGACGTGTCGATGGTGTTCCAGAGCTACGCGCTGTTCCCCCACATGAGCGTGCTCGAGAACGTGCGCTACGGGCTCGTCGTATCGAAGATGCCCCGCGCACGCGCCGACGAGCGCGCCCGGGCCGCGCTCGGGACCGTGGGCCTCGAGGGCTACGACGACCGCCTGCCGTCCGAGCTCTCCGGCGGTCAGCAGCAGCGCGTCGCGGTGGCGCGCGCGCTCGTGCTCGAGCCATCGGTGCTGCTGTTCGACGAACCGCTGTCGAACCTCGATGCGCGCCTGCGGCGCACGATGCGCGAGGAAATCCGCGAATTGCAGCAGCGGCTGTCGCTCACCGTCGTCTACGTCACGCACGACCAGTCCGAAGCGATGGCGGTGTCCGACCGGATCATCGTGATGAACAAGGCGACGATCGCGCAGGAAGGCGCGCCGCGCGAGCTCTACGAGCAGCCGCGCGATCCGTTCGTCGCGGGCTTCATGGGCGACGCGAACCGCGTGCGGGGCACGCTGGTCCGCCGCGATGCGGATCGCGGCGACGTCACGCTCGGTGCGACGACGCTTTCGCTGCCGCATCGCGGCCTGCCTGACGGCGACGTCGAGCTGTCGATTCGTCCCGAAGCGATCACGCTGCGCCCACCCGGCTCGACGGCGATGCAAGGGACGATCCGCAAGGCCGCCTATCTCGGCGGCGTGATGGAATACACGCTCGATACCGGCATCGGCGAGCTCTTCGTCGTGTCGACGGCCGTCGAGCACCCATTCGCGGTCGGCGATAGCGTCGGGGTCGACCTTGCGCGTCATGGCGTCGTGCTGATTCCGCCGGCGTCCCCGAATGGATCGCGCTGACCTCGACGCGCGGGTGCGCTTCGCGGCGGACCTCGCACGCGGGGCCGGTGCGCTCGCGATGCGGTATTTCCTGCGCGAGCTCGACTACACCGCCGAGTCGAAAGGGACGCTGCAGGACTGGGTGAGCATCGCCGATCGCACCGTGGAAGCGCATTGCCGCGCCGAACTGTCGGAGGCGTTCCCGGGCGACGCCATGCTCGGCGAGGAAAGTGGCGGAACCCCCGGCGAGCGCACGTGGATCATCGATCCGATCGACGGGACGCTGAACTTCGTGCATGACGTGCGCTACTGGTGCGTGTCGATCGTGTTCGTGCACGCGGGCGTGCGGAAGATCGGTGCCGTATACGACCCGCCGCATGACGAGCTCTTTTTCGCCGCGGCGGGCGACGGCGCGACGCTGAACGGGAAACCGATGCGAGTGTCCGCGTGCCCGTCACTCGAGCGCGCGCTCGTGATGCAGGGCTACGTGCGCCGGCACGACCTCGATGCCTCGCTGCGGTTGCGCGGCGACCTGATCCGCAGCGGTGCCGAAGTCAAGGATCACGGCGCCGGCGCGCTGATGCTGGCGCACGTGGCCGCGGGACGCTTCGATGCATACCTGGAGCCGCACATGCACCCGTGGGATGCCGGTGCCGGACTCCTGCTCGTCGACGAGGCAGGCGGACGGACGCTCCCGTATCCGGGTCCCCAGGGCTTGCGTGCCGGCGGCGCGGTGATCGCCGCCGCGCCGGCGCTCTACGAGCCGCTGCGCGCGCTGGCCGGTTGGTGAGAAGGCGTCAGCGGAGCTTGAGCGCGCCGCTGTACCAGTACTCCTGCAGGCGGAGCAGATCGCGCCGGACGGGCGCCGGAAAGCCTGCGCGGCCACCGCGTCGATCGCCGAGAAGGTCTTCGAACAGCAGCGGGCAGCCGCGGTGATCGTTCCATTGCGCGGCGATCAGGTTGACGATGCGCGGATACACGGTCGCGAGTGCACAGGGTGCGCGGTCCGGCGGCAGCGCGTCGAACCATTTCTCGCTCAGCGGCAGCAGATAGTCGGCCGGCGCGGCCTTGCGGGCGCTCGACCAGTCCGCTGTCACCAGAGGCGTCGCAGGCGGTGTCGTGGCCGGCGCATGCAGAGTTGGCGCCCGCGGGACGACATCGTTCAGATTGCTCCAGTTCTTGTTGCCACCGTAGATCGACATCGCCTTCTCCGGGCTCGCGCACGCGGCGGGTCGCGCGCACATCGCAGGATTCCAGGTGCCTTCCGGCGTTCGGGCGCCGCTTCGTCCCAAAGAATGCACGCGTTGCCCGCGCGCTTCAAGGGCCGCGTGCCCCACGGCGTCGTCAGGGCAGCGAACAGAATACCGGTTGTTCGACGACCCATCCTTCAAGCAGCATCGCCGCGACTTCGCTGTGGCTGGTCAGATACCGGTGATTCGGCTGTCCGCCCTTGCCATTGTTGTACATCCGAATAACCGGCACGCGATCCGCAGGGCAGGCGCCGGTCGCATCGGGGCTTTCGACGCGGAACGCAATCCCTTCGAACATCCAGACGGGAATGCTCATCAGAAGCGCGCACTCGCCGGCGAGAATCGAGAAGACGTGCGTATTCGGACCGATGCCGGGCTTGCCGTAGAACCGGCACGCGGGCAGACCCGCCGGGTTGTCGACCGAATAGACCTTGAACACAAAGCCGGTGCGCTGCCAGCCGGGTACGATGACGCCGGCGTCCAGCATGGCGGCCTCCGCCGGATCGGCCGTCATGAAATAGTGGTCGATCAGCGGATGGTAATACTCGATCGCGAGCCGTTCCCCGACGCCGGGCGGCAGGGGTTGCGCACGGTCCAGCAGTAACAGGTCATCACCGCCGCCGGCGACGTTGATCATGCGCGCGCTGGTTGCGCGGGCGAGCGGATCGTCGTCGACGTAAGCGTTCAGAAAGGTCAGCGACCACGTGAAGATGTCCGGCGCCGCTTCGACGTCGAACCCATGGCGGACACCCGCGAGCAACACGAATTGCCGGACGCCGGAGAGCCTTGTCATGCCAAGCAGCGTCGTGACCGCCGGCGCCGTCGTGTCGGCGCTGCCGGCAATCGCCAGATACGGCAAGTCGACGTCGTCGAGGCCCTGCTGATCGCGGCCGAACGCGGGCAACAGAGGCTGGCCGAAATACGGCACGTAACCGGCAACCGCCTTGATGCGCGTGTCGTCCATGATGCTCTTCGACGACAGGCCGAGCGACACCGTGAGTTGTGCGCCGCGCATCAGGATCAGCGATTCGGCGCCCAGGCTGCCGCCAAAGCCGCCGATCCGGGTCACGTCGATGCGCGCGGCAAAATTCGGGTCGGCCAGCACCGCGTCGAGCGCGGCGCGCAGCGTCTGCGGGCGGATCGCCTGCATCGCCGTGTAGTCGGAGAAATGCAGGATGGCGGTGATCAGATCGCCGATCGTGTCGACGCTGACGTCGGCGATTCGCGCGTCGCCATGGAACGGCGCGATGACGATGTAGCCGTGACTCGCGAGCAACGTCAGCGCGGCGATGTAGTCGCTCGAGAGCGGGCTGCCACCGAGGCCATGGGAGAACAGCAGCACCGGGAACAGTGAGCGATCCGCGGCAAAGATCGGCGGCTCGCCTCCGCGCTGCATCCGCGGCACAGCCATGCCCGTCGGCAACGGATAATCGAGACGCGGATTGGTCACCGACGTCGGATAGCAGACCAGCGTGCCGAACGCCAGCGTGCGATTGCGGAAGTCGCCGTAGAGATCGCTGTCGTCGGGCAGCGTCACGTCGACGACGAACGCGTGTGCCGGATCGGTGAGCAAATCGGTGAGATAACCGGAGCCGCCGTTGCCGCGTCCTTCCCAAAAGGACGTCGGGTCGCCGCCCGCGCGCGAGAAATCCTGCTCGACGTTGCTGCAGCCCACCGGGTAGGCGCCCGCCGCGATCGGCGGCACGATGCCCAGCAATGCGTCAACCGATTGCGCACGTGCGCAACCCTGCATGACCGACCACGCCATGACAAGCGACAGGGCGATGCGAATCATCTTGGACATGCGACGATCGACTCCCAAATATTGGGGCGGGTCAGGGACGAAACGGATCAGAACTGGTCGGCAGACAGCTCGAGCGCGGTTGTGCTGCCGTTCACGACGGCTTCCGAAAGCGCATCGGCCTGCGGCAACAGGCATTCGGCGTAATAGCGCGCGGTGGCGAGCTTGGCGCGCAGGAAACCGGCGTTGCCATCGCCCGTCTGCAATTTGTCGACCGCCGCCTTTGCGGCACGTCCCATTTGCCAGCCGCCGACAACCATCCCCCACAGCTTGAGGTACGGCACCGAGCCCGCGTAGGCGGCGCGCGGATTCGTGGCACTGGTGGTCACGACCCAGTCGATCGCACTTTGCAACGCGGCGGTCGCCGCGGCAAGGCGCAATCCGATCGCATTGAGCGACGCATCGTTGTGCGACGCGAGATGCGCGGCCACTTTGTCGACCTGCGCTGCGACGACGCGCGCAGTCGCCCCGCCGTCGCGCGCGGTCTTGCGTCCGACCAGGTCGTTGGCCTGGATGCCTGTCGTGCCTTCGTAGATCGTGATGATCCGCGCGTCGCGATAGTGCTGCGCGGCGCCGGTCTCCTCGATGAAGCCCATGCCGCCGTGCACCTGGACGCCGAGATAGGTGACCTCCTGCGCCGTCTCGGTGCACCAGCCCTTGACGATCGGAATCATCAGGTCGACGAATGCCTGATGTTGCGCGCGCACCGCAGCGTCGGGCGCGTGCTGCGCGTTGTCGATCGCCGCAGCGGTCACGTAGCCGACCGCGCGCATCGCCTCGGTATACGCGCGCATCGTCATCAGCATCCGGCGAATATCCGGATGGTCGATGATCGGCCCGGCCTTGCCGCCCTTCTCGGCGCCCACCGCCCGCCCCTGCACGCGGTCGCGCGCGAACGCAACCGCGCGCTGATACGCGCGCTCGGACAGGCCCACGCCTTCCATGCCGACCGAGAACCGCGCCTGGTTCATCATGATGAACATGTATTCGAGGCCGCGATTCTCCTGGCCGATCAGGTAACCGACCGCACCGCCGTGGTCACCATAGGCGAGCACCGCCGTGGGGCTCGCGTGGATGCCGAGCTTGTGCTCGAGCGACACGCATTGCACGTCGTTGCGCGCGCCGAGCGAACCGTCGTCGTTGATGAGACGCTTCGGCACCAGGAACAGCGAAATGCCCTTGACGCCTTCCGGCGCGTCCGGCGTGCGCGCGAGCACGAGGTGGATGATGTTGTCGGTGTAGTCGTGCTCGCCGAACGTGATGAAGATTTTCTGACCGTACAGCTTGTACGTGCCGTCGTCCTGCTTCACCGCGCGTGTGCGCACCGCCGCGAGATCCGAGCCCGCCTGTGGCTCGGTCAGGTTCATCGTTCCGGTCCATTTGCCGGACACCATCGACGGCAGGAATCGCGCCTTCTGTTCCGGCGTACCGCACAATTCGATCGCATCGATCGCACCCTGCGTCAGCAGCGGACACAGGTCGAACGCCATGTTGGCTGCGTGCCACATTTCCTCGACTGGCGTCGCGACCAGATGCGGCAATCCCTGGCCGCCGTATTGATGCGCCTTGGTGAGCCCGTTCCAGCCATTCTCCGCATATTGCCGGTATGCCGCCTTGAACCCTTCCGGCGTCTTCACCGTCCCGTCGGGCAGGAGTTTCGAACCCTCGCGGTCCCCCGATGCGTTCAGCGGATCGAGAACCTCGGTCGCGAATTTGCTGGCTTCCTCGAGAATCGCGGCCACGGTGTCGGGCGTCGCATCCTCGAAACCCGGCAGCGTCGCAACCTGCGCGAGGCCGGCGAGGTCGTTCAGCACGAACTGCATGTCGGCAAGGGGGGCGTGATAGGTGCTCATGGGTATGCTTCGGTGAAGGTCGTCCGGTTGGCTGCACGTCCGGCTGCCGGCGCTCGACTCGCGAACGCGGCGGCGCCCGCCATCATTTCGCCATTCTCCACTACGTCGGGAACGCGATTATCCGCGATGACGCGTTCGCCATCGACGAGGGTTCCCGTCGCTTGCGCGGCGCGACCGGCTTTGCCCTCCGGCCGGACCGCGTGATACGGTGGCGTCCTCATGGCAGGCGAAGGTTGTCGAACGCGAGAATGCGAAAGCCGCCCGTCTCTCTCCACGAACGCAACCATCACGGCAGGATGACAATGGGTCTCGACAAATTTCCGCGCGGCGTGCTGGTTCCTGCGCTCACGCCCTTTCATCGCGACCTCTCGGTGGATGAGGAGCGCTTCGTCGACCATTGCCGATGGCTGCTCGCCGAGGGTGCCGACGGACTCGCGGTGTTCGGCACGACGAGCGAAGCCAATTCGCTCTCGGTCGCCGAGCGGATGCACTTGCTGGAGCGCCTGATCGAGCGCGGCATCCCGCGGAACGTGCTGATGCCCGGCACGGGCTGTTGCGCGCTTCCCGACACGGTTGCGCTGACTCGTCACGCGGTCGAGCAGCGCTGCTTCGGCGTACTGATGCTTCCCCCGTTCTACTACAAGAGCGTGGGCGACGATGGCATCTTCGCGAGCATTGCCGAGGTCATCCAGCGCGTCGCCGACGCCCGTCTGCGCATCTACCTCTATCACATCCCGGCGATGAGCGGCATCGCCTTCTCGGTGCCGCTGATCGAGCAGTTGCTGAGGGCGTATCCAGGCGTCGTCGCCGGAATCAAAGACAGCTCCGGCGACTGGAAAAACACGCAGATGCTGCTCGAGGCGTTCCCGGGATTCGACGTTTTTCCCGGCAACGAGGCGCATTTGCTCGACGCCCTTCGCAACGGCGGTGCGGGCTGCATCTCGGCAATGGGAAACGTGAACGTCGCCGCAATGAGTCAGCTGCTGCGCGGCTGGATGACGCCCGAGGCGGATGAGATGCAGCGCACGGTTGCGGCCGTTCGCGCCGCGGTCCAGAAGTTCCCGCTCGTGGCCGCCAACAAGGCGATTCTCGCGAAGCTGCACGGCGACTCCGGCTGGGACATGCTGCGGCCGCCCTTGCTTCCGCTCGCCACGAAGATGAAAGCGGAGCTTTTCGCGTCGCTCGACGCCGTGCAATTCGCGGTCGGCCATCGCGTGTCCGCACTGTGACCACCGAAATCCGCGATCGGCTCACCGCCCGGTAACCTGCAAGACTCCGCGCGAGGCGGGCGATCCGAGGAGACACACGATGAGCCGGGCCCTGGCGATCATTGGCCTTCTTCTGACTGCGCTAGCCGCGCCTCCCGCTTTGGCGCAGGCCTATCCGGCGAGGCCGATCCGCATCATTGTCTCCTACGCGCCGGGAGGCGGCACCGACTTGATAGCGCGCATGCTCGCAAGGAAGCTCGGCGATGCATTGGCCCAGCCGGTGATCGTCGAGAATCGCTCCGGCGCCGGCGGCAACATCGGTACGGAGGCAATCGCCAAAGGTGCGCCCGACGGCTATACGCTTGGACTTGTCGCAAGCTCTCATGCAGTCGCGTCCCTCTTCTACCCGAAGCTGCCCTTCGACATCCTCAACGACTTCACATTCATCACGCTGGTCGCCTCGGGGCCCAATGTTCTGGTTGCGCACCCGTCGCTGCCGGTCGCGTCCGTCAAGGAGCTGACAGCATTTGCCATCCGCCACCCGGGGGAACTGACATTCGCCTCGGCGGGCGTCGGATCGAGCACGCACCTCGCGGGCGAATATTTCAACAGCGTCGCCGGCATCAAGGTCCTGCACATCCCGTACAAAGGCAGTTCCCAGGCGGAGATGGATCTCATCGCCGGGCGCGTATCGTTCATGGTCGACAGCATTCCCTCGGCGTTGCCGAAAGTGCAGGCGGGACAAGTGCGCGCGCTGGCGACGACGGGCCGGCAGCGATTCGCCGCGCTTCCGAACGTTCCCACGGTGATCGAATCCGGCTTGCCATATGAATCGATCTCCTGGTGGGGTGTGGTTGGCCCGGCCAACATGCCGCAACCTGTCGTCGACAGGCTGCGGGTCGAAATCACCCGAATCATGGAACTGCCCGACGTCAAGGAATTCATCGCAGCGCAGGGCGCGGAAGTGACGACGGGCACGCAGCAGCAATTCGTCGATCTGGTGAAGCACGACACCGCGCTCTACGCCAGGATCATCAAGGACGCGAACATCCACATCGAGCAGTGACGGAGGAAACCCGCTGATGTTTGATCTACTCGACCGCATCATGAATCTCGATATCGGCAATCGCGGTGTCGACAAGCTGTATGGCCCGGCACGGGCCCGAAATACCGAGGCGTTGTGCCTGGCCGCTGCCCGGCATCTCGGCACGCTCGATGCAGGAGACCGCGTGGTGCTGATTACGGGCTCGCTGACGCGGTCCTGGGTTTCGACTTCGATCGGCGAGACGGACGGGCCGGTGGGAATCGCCGCGCTGGCGCGGGCGCTCAGCTATGGCTTCAATGCCATCCCGGTCGTGGTGACGGACACGTCTCTGGTGGCGCCGATCGGCGCCACGCTGCGGGCCGCGGGCCAGGCGATCGTCACGCTCAAGGAAGCGGAGCGGGCGACGTCCAATCAGCGCTTCTGCAGCGTCGCGGTGATATCCGGATTTCCCGTTCCCGACGATGAAGCCCGAAGCGAAGCCGCACGAATGCTCGACGAGCTTGATCCCACCGCGGTCATCGCCGTCGAGCGCGCGGGCATGACGCCGCGGGGCACGTACCACAACATGCTCGGCCAAGACTTCAGCCTGGGACGGGCAAGGATCGATTACCTGGTTCGGGAGGCGATGACGCGCGGCATTCCGACGATCGGCGTTGGCGATGGAGGGAACGAGATCGGCATGGGAGGCGTTGCCGACGCCGTTCACAAGTACATTCCCCATGGGGAAATCCTGTGCGCCGAACTGGCGACGGACGTATTGCTGCCGGCGGGCGTGTCGAACTGGGGCTGCTATGCGATTCAGGCTGCATTGGCGATGCTCACCGGCAAGTTGGAGCTTCTGCACACCGGGGCCATGGAAAAGCGCCTCGTCGAAGCGGCAGCGAATGCAGGGCTCGTGGACGGCAATACGGGCAAGTGCGAACCCACGGTGGACGGTCTGCCGCTCGAGGTTCACATGGGGATCGTCGAGTTGTTGAGCGCGACGGCGCAGCGCGCGGTGAAACAATCGCACCCGGTGCGTCCCCGATCATCGCCGTAGATCCTGACTCATCGAGCCGGTGCCCCGGTACCTGGGAGCGATGCTTGACGACGCTGTTACGAATGCTGGTCCTGCTGTGCGTCTGCGTCAGCGGCTCGACGTTTGCACAATCCTATCCCGACAAGCCTATCCGCCTCATCGTCCCGTATCCCGCCGGAGGCGGAACCGACATCGCGGCGCGATGGGTCGCGCAAAAGCTCGGTGAGCGACTGAAGCAGCAGGTGATCGTGGACAATCGCGGCGGTGCCAACGGGAATCTCGGCACCGACAGGATCGCCAAAGCGCTTCCGGACGGCTACACGATCGGGATGGGAACGCCGGGACCGGTGACGGTTGGACGGAGCCTCTACGCCAACTTGCCTTACGACCCGCAACGAGATCTGGTTCCGATCATTCTGGTCAACGCAAGCCCCATCGTCCTGGTCGTCAATCCCGCCGTCCCGATCCGATCGATCAAGGATCTGGTGGATTTTGCGAAAGCCAATCCCGGCAAGCTGACGGCCGCCCTGGTCTCCACCGGTTCAGTGCCTCACCTGGTGACGGAGATGCTGAAGGCCGCAGCGGGTATCGACGTTCTGGACATCCCCTACAAAGGGGGTGAGCCGGCCATGATGGATGTCATAGGCGGCCAAGTCGACATGCTGTTCAGCGTGCTTCCGCTCGTGCTGCCGTACATCAATTCCGGCAAGCTGCGACCTCTTGTCGTTGCAAGCGCGACGCGGAGCGCGCTGCTTCCGGACGTTCCGACGACGCGTGAAGCGGGATACGGGGCAGTCATCGGAAGCGCATGGAACGGCCTTCTGGCGCCGGCCGGGACCCCGAAGAACATCGTCACCAAGCTCAATGCCGAGATTTCCGAGCTGCTGGCTTCGAACGACACGAAGGATCATTTCAGGTCGCTGGGAATGGAGGCGGCCGGGGGGTCCCCCGAAAGCTTCGCGCTGTTCCTGCAAGGCGAAGCAGCAAAATGGTCGCAGGTCGTTCAGGCTGCGCATATTCAGGCGAATTGAGCACTGCTCGAGCGCGCACACGTGTGTTTTGTCGCCGTGGGCGGCACTCCGTCGCCTGGGTGTTGTGTCTGCCCCGCCCCCTCGTACGATCCGACGATTTCGCATCGCTCGAACCGTCGGTCATTCAAGGAGGGATTGTGCGACGAACGATCATCACACTGCTTGCGTGCTTCCCGGTACTCGCCTCCGGCACCGCACCAATTCCGCCGGGCCGCTGGGAAGGCCTGATCCAGGTCCCCGGAAGGGTGCTGCAACTCGTCGTCGATCTGGCGCAGGACAGGGCTGGGGCCTGGACGGGGTCGATCATCATTCCCGGGCTCGGCATCAAAGGCGCGCCTCTGTCGAATATCGCCGCAACGGGCACTGATTTGACGTTCGACACCGGCAAGTCGCTCGGCAGTCCGACGTACGGGCCCGCAGGTTTCAGGGCGCATCTGATCGCGGCCGACAGCGATGGCCGGCGAAATGACCCAGGCGGGCAACGCGGCGAAGTTTTCGCTCGAGAGGATCGGGGCCGCCCAAGTCGAGTTGCCTCCGCGAAGCACTCCGGTCAGGCGCGACATCGAAGACCAATGGAGTGGCGACTTCGAACTGGGTGGCTATCCTCGCCACGTCACGATCACGCTCGAAAATCACGCCGATGCGGGCGCGACCGCCAAATTCGTTGTCGTCGGCAAGAAAACCACCAGTCTCCCGGTCGACCTGGTGGTCCAGGAAGGCAATTTCCTGCGGCTCGAATCGCAGGAGAATCGCGTGACGTTCGAAGGGCGCTTCGTCAGCGAGCGCGGCGAGATAAGCGGCACCATCGCCCTGGGATCGCTCGAGTTGCCGCTGGTGTTGCGCCGCGGTGCCGGGAGGACGTCATGAGGACCGCGATGCTCGGCTTCGCGATGGCGAGCGTCGTCGCTTGCGGCGTCGCGGATGCGCAATCGATGTTTCGCGGCAACGCCGCTCACGCCGGCGCTTACCGCGACGAGGGGCCGCGCGCAGTTCCATCGCGTCAAATGGACGTTCCCGACCGGCGACCGGATCGTCTCGTCGCCGGTGTTCAAGGACGGCGTCAATCTACTTCGGCAGCGACGACGGCAACGTCTACGCCGTGGACGCGGCCGATGGCCATCAACTCTGGAAACACACCACCGGCGGCCCGGTTCCTTCGACGCCGGCCGATCGCCGACGGCACGCTCTACGTCGGGCAGCTACGACGGCAAGTTCTACGCGCTCGATGCGCGCACCGGCGCGCCGCGATGGAAGTTCAGCGACCGGAGGCGAGCGGCGATTCGAGGCCAAGGGCCTGCACGGATTGCAGCCGAAGAACCAGACGATCGCCGATCCGTTCGACGTCTTCCTGTCGAGCCCCGTGTTAGCGGGACGGACGCGGTCTATTTCGGCAGCGGCGACGGCAACGTCTACGCGCTCGACGCCGCGTCCGGCGACTGAAATGGAAATTCCGAGACGGGCGACGTCGTCCACGCTTCGCCCGCGTACGCCGACGGCGTCGTGTTCTTTGGAAGCTGGGACAGCTACTTCTACGCGGTCGACGCCGCGACCGGAAGGAGAAATGGCGCTTTCACGGCGGCGAAGATCCGCTGATCCACAACCAGGTCGGGTTCCAGTCGTCGCCGGCCGTCGTGAACGGCGTCGTCTATACGGGTTGCCGGGACTCCAATCTCTACGCGATCGACGCAGCCACCGGCAAGGAAAAGTGGCATTTCAGCAACGAGGGAAGCTGGGTGATCAGCTCGCCCGCCGTGACGCAGGGCAAGGTGATTTTCGCCACCTCGGATTCGAGCCTTTACTTCGTGCTCGATGCCGAAACCGGCAAGCCGGTCGTTCGACAGCAAGGCAACGCGTATGTGTTTTCCTCGCCGTCGGTGGCCGGGAACGTGGTCTTTGTCGGCGTCGTCAACGGCACGCTGGAAGCGCGCGATCTGGACAGCGGCGATCTGCTGTGGGAGTTCCGGACCGAGGCGTCAAGACGGAACGCGGGCTGGGTGCTGACCGCGGATCGCAAGTTCAACGCGCCGCTGCTCTACTGGTCCAATTGGCGCGAGGCGCCGATCGTCGCAACCGATCGGCAGTTCGGCGTCGGCTCGATCTTCTCCTCGCCGCTGGTCGTGGGCGGTGTGGTGTTCTTCGGCAGCACGGACGGCAATATGTACGCGCTGGAATAGCGGGCGGCCGTGGTGATGGGCGCAGTTGGCGGTCAGATCGTCCCGTCCGCGTGACCGCGATGCCGCCGCAGTGCCGGTTCGCGGTCCCCCGAACGCCGCGTCGCGTTCCGCGAAGAGGTCCAGGAACGCTTCGATCCACGGATTGACCCGGTGTGCATCGGTGATCGGTCCCATGTGACCGCAGTCGAAGTAGCCGACACGGCGGTTGGAAAGTGAACGTGTCAGAAGCGCATGAATGCGCTGAACGACTGCGGGACCGCGGTTGCCGGCGAGCAGCAGCGTGGGTGCGACGATCGCGCGAAGATCCTCCGGACTCGACGGCCACGACAACGCTGCCTGGAAGTCCAGCGGGAGTTTGTCGACCCGGCGCGTAATGCCGGCCTGGGCCGGTGGCGGCAGCGACGCATAGCTCCCCTCACCGCTCCAGAAATCCACGAATGCCTGCGCGGCATCGTGGCGATTCCCCGCCGCGATCAGTCGGGCGACACTCTGCGCGAGCCGTCTTGCCTCCGCCAGCTCCGCATC
The DNA here is from genome assembly GCA_963718905.1 of uncultured Pseudomonadota bacterium. Classification (GTDB taxonomy): domain Bacteria; phylum Pseudomonadota; class Gammaproteobacteria; order Burkholderiales; family Casimicrobiaceae; genus VBCG01. Next base: position 293,606 of record CAVRAF010000006.1, on the reverse strand, counting down.
TTCGTCATCCAGCATCCGGAACACCACCGGTTCGTACAACGACAGGCTCATGACACGGTCGCTTCTGCACTGTGCGAATCGCAACGCAACCAATCCTCCATACGAGTGACCGACCAGGTGGACGCGGATGTGCGGCTCGACCAGGTGGCCGAGGCGATCCATGACGAGCCGCACCTCGTCGTCCAGTGTGAACGACGCACCGGCTGCGACCATCGGGTTGTCACCATAGCCGCATAGATCGAGCGCGATCACGCGAAACCGGGAGGCGAGCCGCTGCGCCAGCGCAGTCCACTGCGATTTTGAACTGAGCGACGAATGCAGCATGACGACCGGCGTACCCGCGCCTGCGACGAGGTAGCCGGGCTGGCCGGTCAGGACTTCCGGTTGCGGCGAGACCGCATCGGCCGCGCGCACGGAAGCGGGTTTCATGGCGATGCCTTGGACGGCAATGCCTCGAGATTGACGATCCGGAGCTGCTGTTGCACATGAATCTCCATCGAGCCAGTATTCCGATGGAGCCTACCGGGCATCTGCGGCAGGCAAACTTCACGAGGCGGCCCGTTTTGTATCGTGTGTTTCGCATCCGCGCGCCCAGTAATGTACTGTTCCATGACAATCCCACAGGCGTGCAGACGAAAGCCATGAGCGATACCGAACCGCAGCACGCGCCCGCGCGGCAGCAGCCCCTCCACGTCGTTGTCCACTACTGGGGCGTGGCCATCCTGGTCGTCGGCCTCTTGGGTGCCGCGCTCATTTACGTCTTTGCCGCCGACGATGGAGGGACGGACTCCGCCGCCGAAATCGCAAAGGGAAAAATGTATGAGCACAACATCGCGCTGATGGGCGGCAAGTTCGCCGTCTATTCGGTCAGGTTCAATCAGTGGCTGGCAGGCCTGTGGCACGGCAGGCCGCTGGCTTACACGGTTGCCGTGCTCGCCGTCGCGGTTGCGCTGGTGTGCTTCTGGGTGGCCCGCCTGATGGCCGTGCCGGTGCCGGATGAAGCAGACCAGGAGCGCGAATGCTGAGAAACCGAGGCGCTGACCTGCTCATGCGCGGCTTGAGGGAAGCGGGCGTGACGGAGGTGTTCACCGTTTCGGGCAACCACATCATGTCGGCGTTCGACGCGGCACTCGATGCTGGTGTCGAGCTGCTTCATGCGCGCCATGAGGCGGCCGCCGTGCACATGGCGGATGCGCAGTCGCGCGTGTCGGGACGTACAGGCGTTGCGCTCGTGACAGGCGGTCCGGGACATGCCAACGCGGTGTCGGCGCTTTACACCGCGCGCATGGCGGAGGCGCCGGTGGTGCTGCTGTCCGGCCATGCACCACGCAACCAGCTCGGGATGGGCGCCTTCCAGGAGATGGCGCAGGCGGAACTTGCGGCGCCGATTGCGAAAGTCGCATGGACCTGCAGCGGCACGGATGCGGTGGCCCATGATGTTGCGCGGGCCATGCGTATCGCACCTTCCGGCCGACCCGGACCGGTCAACCTGAACTTGCCCTCCGATGTGCTCGAGGGCGATGCGTCGGCGAGTCAGCCTTCGATATCGTCTGAAAACCGAACTGCAACCGACGCGCTGAATTCGCCTCTCGGTGGCGCGATTCTCGATCGTCTGAATCGAGCGGCGCGTCCGATCGTCATCGTAGGTCCTGCGAGCATGACGTGGCACGAACGCGGATTTGCGAAGGCGCTGGAGGATGCGATCGGCGTTCCGGTCGTCGGGATGGAGAGCCCGCGAGGCATAGCCGACCCGTCTCTGGGCGCATTCGGCGAGATGCTCGCCCAGTCGGACTGTGTGCTGCTTGTCGGCAAGCGGCTCGACTTCACGCTTCGATTCGGCAAGTCTCCGACATTCTCGCCCGGCTGCACCTTCCTGCAGATCGATGCGGACGAAGCGGAGCTGGCGCGCTCGCGGCGGGCCGTCGGGGATCGCCTGGTGGTCGCGCTGTCAGCCGCTGCCGCCTCCGCTCTGCAAGGCCTGACCCGACAGGCGTCGAGTGTTGCGCGACGCTCGCACGCCGAGTGGCATGCCGAAGTCCATGCGGCGATCAGGCATCGCCCTGCCGCGTGGGACCGTGCCGCTTCCACGCGCGAAGGCCGGCTGCATCCGGTCGAAGCGTTGCGGCCGCTGCAAGCGTTGCTCGACCGGCATCCGGAGGCGGTGCTCATCTCCGATGGGGGCGAGTTCGGGCAGTGGGCGCAAGCCTGTCTGCATGCGCCTCACCGGATAATCAATGGCATGTCGGGTTCCATCGGCTCCGCGTTGCCGTACGCGATAGGCGCTCGGCGCGCGCTGCCGAACGTTCCGGTCATCGCAATCCTGGGAGATGGCACGTTCGGATTTCACCCGTCGGAGATCGACACGGCCGTGCGATACAAGCTTCCTTTCGTGGCAGTCATCGGAAACGACGCGCGCTGGAACGCCGAGTACCAGATCCAGTTGCGCGACTATGGCCAGGAGCGGCTCGTGGGATGCGAGCTTCTGCCGCTGCGTTACGATCTCGTGTGCTCGGCGTTCGGCGGACACGGAGAATGGGTCTCGAAGCCCTCCGACCTGGCCGCGGCCGTGGAGCGGGCGCACGACTCCCGCTTGCCGGCCTGTGTAAACGTAATGATCGATGGTGTTGCGGCACCCCAGATCGGCGCCCGATAGCGGTTTAGATGGGAGGATGATCCATGACGAATTCCGGACGCCGACGTCGCGCGGCCTGCGTTATCGCGCTCGCGCTGTTCCCGTTCTCCGCAGGCCCGGTGCATGCGCAGGCTGCATGGCCCAGCAGGTCGATCAAGATCATCGCCCCGGTGCAGCCGGGGGGCGGCGTCGATCTGGTCGCGCGCACAGTCGCCGAGCGCCTCGCGACGGCGCTGGGGCAATCGGTGGTCGTTGAAAATTTGAGTGGCGGAGGCGGCGTGGTTGGCTCGCTCGCCACTGCGCGCGCCGCGCCGGACGGCTATACGCTGATGGTCGGCTATGTCGGCACGCACGGAACCAATCCGGCGGTTCGCAAGCTGCCGTACGACGCAGTGAAGGATTTCACGCCGGTTGCGATGGTCTGCGGCACGCCGAACGTTCTCGTCGTACCGGCGTCGGTGCCGGTTTCGACACTGCGCGAGTTCGTCGCGTGGGCCAGGACACAACCGGGCAAGCTCTCCTATGGCTCGTCGGGTCCGGGCACGCTCACGCATCTCGCGATGGAACAGTTCAAGATCGCGGCGGATTTGCCCGACATCACGCACGTTCCCTACCGCGGTATCGGTCCCGCATTCATCGATATCCTCGGTGGCCAGACGCAGGCGATGTTCCCCGGGCTGGCCGCCGCACTGCCGCACATCAAGGCGGGCAAGGTCAAGGCGCTGGCGGTCACCGGCACCCGCCGCCATCCGCTGCTGCCCGATGTTCCGACCTTCGAAGAGTCCGGCTACGCGGGCTTCGATGGCGTGCAGTGGTACGGTATCGTGGGGCCCGCCAATTTACCGGCGCCAATCGTGCAGCGGCTCAATGAAGAGATCAACAAGGCGTTGGCGAGTCCAGCTCTGCGCGAGCGCCTGTCCGGTGAGGCGCTGGAGCCGATGCCGATGACGTCAGCGGCGTTCGGTCAGTACATGCGCAACGACATCGCCAAGTGGTCGCAACTCGCCAAGTCGCGCAATATCGAGATCAAGGAATAGCCTTTCGTAACGGCAGAGGAACCGAATGACGGACAACACCCGGGTGACGGCGGCCGACGACGCGCCGCCGGTAACCCGCAGGCTGGCGGCGTTCGTTGCCGGTCATCCCTCCGCCGGATGGACCGCCGACGTCGAGCACGAAGCGCAGCGCACGCTGCGCAATTGGCTAGGCTGTGCGATCGGCGCATCACGCCACCCGACCGTCGCCGCAGCATTGGCCGCGGTGCAGGAGCTCGCACCGAGCGCACAGGCGAGCGTGCTCGGGCGCGTCGATCGTGTCGACATGGCGAGCGCCGCGCTGCTCAACGGCATCACCTCGCATACGTTCGACTTCGACGACACGCACCTCGCGACGATCATCCATCCGGCGGGACCCGTCGCGTCCGCCGCACTGGCGCTTGCGGAGCATTACGCGATGAGCGGACGCGCGCTGCTCGACGCGCTCGTGATCGGTGTCGACGTCGAGTGTCGCATCGGCAACGCGATCTACCCCGATCATTACGATCGCGGATGGCACATCACCGGTTCGACGGGCATGCTCGGCGCGGCTGCCGCCTGCGCGCGCCTCCTGGGTCTCGACGCCGAACGCACGACGATGGCGCTCGGCATTGCGGCGTCGCAGCCCACCGGCGTTCGCGAGCAATTCGGAACCATGACCAAGCCGCTGCATCCGGGCGCAGCGGCACGAGTGGGTTTGATGGCGGCGCTGATGGCGAAGCATGGCTATACCGCTTCGGCGCAAGCGCTCGAGGCGCCGCGCGGACTGCTGCAGACCTTCTCCACCAAGTGTGACTGGCGCGAGATCGACGACCGCCTCGGCGAACGGTTCGAGATCGCGACGAATACCTACAAGCCATTCGCCTGCGGCGTCGTGATCCATCCGAGCATCGACGGCTGTGTGCAGTTGCGCGATGAAGCGAACCTGACCGGAGACTCGATCGAGCGGGTCGAGCTCGTCGTGCATCCGCTGGTGCTGGAGCTCACCGGGCAGCGCGCGCCGAAAACCGGGCTCGGTGGCAAATTCAGCGTCTACCACGCCTGCGCGGCGGCGCTGCTGTTCGGAAGGGCCGGAGTGGCCGAGTTCTCGGACGCGTGCGTCAACGATCCGGACGTGATCGCATTGCGTGCGCGTGTCGAAGCGCGTGCCGATCCGGCGATCGGCGAGGCAGCGTCGGAAATCACGCTCACGCTGCGCGATGGCCGGACGCTGCGCAAGCAGGTCGAGCACGCGATCGGCAGCCTCGAGCGACCGATGACCGATGCCGACCTCGACCGCAAGTTTCACGGCCTCGTCGACCCCATACTCGGTGCAGCAGGCGCCGAGGCCCTGCTGACCCTGTGTTCGGAGCTCCCGCGGGCGGCTGACGTCCGCGCGCTGGTCGCGGCAGCGCGACCCGTTGAACGCTAGTCCAGGTTCACGGACTCGCGGATGGCGTGCGCGTTGTTCGCGATGACCGCGTAGGTCCCTAGTCTTCCCAAGGGCAACATTCGCTCGCTTCGCAAGATTCATGACACGCCCGTCTTTCCCGCGCCGATCGACAACGCCGCCGGATTTCACCCGGCTCCATGACGTGCTGGTGCTGGGAGGCGGCAATGCCGCGCTGTGCGCCGCGCTCGCCGCGCGCCATCTCGGCGCCAGCGTTCTGCTGCTGGAGTCCGCGCCGGTGCATTCGCGCGGTGGCAACAGCCGCCACACGCGCAATCTGCGCTGCATGCACGACGCGCCGGCGGACGTGCTGACCGAAGTCTACGGCGAAGAGGAGTATTGGCACGACCTGCTGCAGGTCACGGGCGGACAGACCGACGAGCGCCTCGCCCGACTGGTGATACGGCACACCGCCGCCTGCCGGCCCTGGATGAAAACCCATGGCGTGCGCTTCCAGCCTTCGATCGGTGGCACGCTGCACCTGTCGCGCACCAACGCCTTTTTTCTCGGCGGCGGCAAGGCTTTGCTCAATGCCTATTACAGCGCGGCGGAAGCGCTGGGAGTGGACATCGCCTACGACACCGAGGTCCTGGCGCTCGAGATTCGCGACGGCCGCTTCGTTTCGGCTTCCATCGCACGCGAGGGCCGCACGTTCGACGTGCGAGCCAAGACCGTCGTCGCAGCCGCCGGCGGATTTGAAGCCAACATCGCGTGGCTCAAGGAAGCGTGGGGACCCGCGGCCGACAATTTCCTCATTCGCGGCACGCCCTACAACACCGGCCGCGTGCTGCGCAGCTTGATCGATCGGGACGTCAAGCCGGTTGGCGATGCGACGCAATGTCACGCGGTCGCAATCGACGCGCGTGCGCCGAAATTCGACGGTGGAATCGTGACCAGGGTGGACTGCGTGTCGCTCGGCATCGTGGTCAATCGCCTCGGCGCGCGGTTCTACGACGAGGGCGAAGACTTCTGGCCCAAGCGATACGCGATCTGGGGCCGGATGGTCGCGGCGCAACCCGATCAGATCGCGTTCGCCATCATCGACGCCAAGGCGATGGGCAAATTCATCCCGCCGGTCTACCCGCCCATTCGCGCGGGATCGATCGGCGAGCTCGCCACGGCGCTGGCGCTCGATCGATCGGCCCTGGAAGCGACGGTCGCGACGTTCAATGGCGCCGTCCGGCCGGGCTCGTTCGACCATACGGTTCTGGATGATTGCGCGACGGCACGATTGACGCCCGCCAAGACCCACTGGGCCCGGGCGCTCGACACGCCGCCCTACTTTGCGTACCCGCTGCGTCCCGGCATCACGTTCACCTATCTCGGCGTAACGGTCAACGAGCACGCGCGCGTGGTCATGCGGGACGACCGCGTATCCGAAAACATGTTCGCGGCCGGAGAGATCATGACCGGCAACATTCTCGGCAAGGGCTACCTCGCCGGCATCGGGATGAGCATCGGCACTGCGTTCGGCCGCATTGCCGGAGAGGAAGCGGCGCGTCATGTTGCCGGCTGAACGCAACCCCATCGAGCTCGCCGCCGAAGGCCAGCGCGTGATGAGCATCTGCAACGCGTGCCGCTACTGCGAGGGCTACTGCGCGGTGTTTCCCGCGCTCGAGCGGCGGCTGGAATTCAACGAGGGTGATCTCAGTTACCTCGCCAACCTGTGTCATCAATGCGATGCCTGCTACTACGCGTGCCAGTACGCGCCGCCGCACGAGTTCCAGCTCGATTTCCCGAAAACCCTCGCCGCGATTCGCAGGCAAAGCTACCGCAGGTACGCGTGGCCGCGATGGCTGGCGCCGGCGTTTCGCCACAGCGCGCTGGCGGCCGGCCTCGCGAGCGCCGCAGGTCTCGGCTTGTTTCTCCTCCTGATGTTCCCGGCGGGCGGCGCGGCCGAAGTCTTCGCGCGGCATTCCGATCGCGACGGCTCGTTCTACGCGCTGCTTCCGCACGGCGTCATGGCCGGTACGTTCGGCGCGGCTGCGCTCGCGGTGATTCTTGCGATGCTCGCGGGTTTCCGGAGATTCTGGCGCGACGGCGGCGAAGATCTGCGTTTCTTCGCCAACGTCAGCGCGCTTGGCCGCGCCGCATGGGATGCGCTGCGGCTCAGGTATCTCGACGGCGGCGACGATGGATGCACCTATCCGACATCACGTCCGTCGCCGGCGCGACGACGGTTTCATCACCTGACGTTCTACGGGTTCATGCTGTGCTTCACTGCCACGTGCGTGGCGACGCTTTATCACTACGGCTTCGGGTGGAGGGCGCCGTATCCGTTCTGGAGCGTGCCGGTCGTGCTCGGCACGATCGGAGGCGTCGGACTCATCGCAGGCCCGTTGGGCCTGCTATGGCTGCGCGCGAAGGCCGATCCCGCACTCGTCGACGACGCGCAGACGGCCATGGACGTGGCGTTTATCGCACTGCTGCTGGCGAGCGGCGCAAGCGGCTTGTTGTTGCTCGCGCTGCGCGAAACCGCGGCGATGGGGATGCTGCTCGCCGCGCACCTGGCCGTGGTGATGGGCCTCTTTGTCACCATGCCGTACGGCAAATTCGTGCACGCCATTTACCGGTTCGGCGCGCTGGTGCGCTACGAGGCCGAAAGACGGCTCCCGCGGCCGCCGTTCACCTCGGAATAAGGTGCCGGCCGATCTTGCGAAGTGAGCGCGGCTGGCCGCGAGCCAACGCCAGCGAGCCAACGCCCGCGACTGTCAGCTTCCAGGCAGCGAGTGCGCGTTGGAGAAGAACAGGTCCTTCCACGACGCCGGTTTGTTCTTCATGGCGCCGATGCTTTGCATGAACGTCGCGTACTTGAGAACGTTCTCCGGTGTCATCGTGAATCGATACTCCGGGTTGCCCAGCATCCTGGTGAGATCATCGGCCGTAAGGCGCTTCTCGCCCGACATCGCGATGTAGATGGCCGCGGCTTCGTGCCTGTTGTTGTTGATGAATGTCTCGGCCTCGGCCAGCGAATCGACAAACGCCTGGTAGGTCTTCGGATTCGCCTGGTAGAACTTGGTCGTGGTCGATGCGATGATGAACGTCGCCGCACCACCGAGGACATCGTACGAGTTCAGCACCTTGTGGATCCGCGCGTCCTTGAGCTCGAGGTCCTGAAACGGCGGCGAAGTGAAGTGGCTGTCGATCTCGCTGATGCCCGAAAGCAACGCCGTCATGGCGTCCGGATGGCTGAGCGAAACCGTGAGCTTGTCCAGCTTCGTTGCATTGCCAGGCCCGAAGGACTGCGCCGCGGCCATCTGCAAGGTCATCGCCTGGATCGAAGACTTGGTCGCCGGCAGCGCGATGCGGTCCTTGTCGGTGAAGTCGTTGAGCGTCTTCACGCCCGCGTTGCGCGAGTTGAGATACAGCGGCATCGAAGCCATCGCGCCCGGCGATTTCACTTCGCCGTTGGTCTTGTCCCACATGGTGAGAAACCACGGCACGCCGCTCGACGCAAACTCGAGCCGTCCGGCGAGGAGCGCCGTCTCGGTGAGTCCGGAGCCGCCGAATGTCTGCCAATTCACTTTCAGCACGCCGAGCCCGCTCGCCTTGGCGTGCTTTTCGACGAGCTTTTCGTGCTCCATGATCATGTAGGGCAAGTAGCCGATGCCGTATTCCTTGGACACCGTGATTTCGCTCACTTCCGCGTGGACCGAAAACGACAGCAGCGCGAAAGCCGACGCGAGAACCGAAACGACGAGCAGCCGTTCATTGACCGCGGTGCGATGCGACGTTCTCATTTGTTCTCCGGCCGTGGTGCAGGAATGACCAGGATATTAGCGCAAGAACGCCGCGACCGAGGGCGTGGGGTGGCAACCGGTCGATGCGGGTTCGGCTCGGCGTTTTACTGCAGCCAAAGCCACTGGCCCCTGACTCCCTGGTAGAGACAGAGGATCGCCTCGATCAGCAGCACAGCGAATGTCAACGCGGCGCCGGCGATGCGGCCGGAGCGAACCCGCAACCCAAACGAAAGCGCGAACCCGTGCAGCAGGCGCGCAACGAGCAGCGTGATGCCAAGCGCGTGCAGCACGTAGATCGAGTAGTGCCCGATCTCCAGTAACGCCATCAGCAACAATGCGAGTGGGACGTACTCGGCGAGATTCGCCTGTGCCCGGACGATCCGAATGACGCCGATCTCGCCATTGTCTCCAAAGAGGATGCCGCGTCGCCGCAGATTGACGACGCGCACGCTCAATACGACGAACCACAGTGTCAGAAGACCCGCGTACAACGGTGTAACAAACATCGGTCAGGGCACCGCGACAACTGCGAGTTCCTGGTTCTTCACCTGCTGGATCAGGGGTCCGGTGACCGTGAGGAATTCCAGGTTGATCTCGGCCTTGTCGTTGGGATTCAGCACCAATCGCTTCGTAGACGCCGTTGCGGTACCGAGCACCTTGCCGTCCGCGTCGAACACTTTCCCGGCGACCTTGATCGGACCCATGGGCGCGCCGGTGAGGTTCTGCACGGTGCCCTTGATGTGAAGGTGCCCCGCGGCGCAGACATACATTCCCGGCTCCATCCCCGAATGCACCTCGGTGCTCTCGATCTCGATCTTGACTTGGTCCTTGAGGTTGCCGGCGAATGCTGCATCGGCTCCGCCGAGCATCGCGAGCGCGACGACGGGCCACATGATTACCGTTTTCATTGGAGTCCTTCCTCTGTTTGGTGCCGCAAGTATTGTCCTCCAAACGGATCCGCGATGTATGCCCGAGCCAAACAAGGGCAAAGATGCAACCCGGGCCAAGACCTCGCATCGGATCGACATGGCAGAATGCCTTTCTGATCGATATTGCTCAGCATGCCAGATGAATACCGGTTGGCCCGCGCCAGGTCCGGGGCGCCTCGGCAAGGGCGTCCTGAGTGCATTGGCCGCGGCGGCACTCTTCGGCGCGAGCACGCCGATCGCGAAGACGCTCGTCGGCCAGGTGCCCCCGGTCTTGCTTGCGGGACTTCTCTACGCCGGCTCGGGCCTGGGCCTCGCGGCCGGACTGCTCCTCCGCCGATTCGCGCGCAGGGGGAAATCGCGCAGGGCGTTTGGATGGCCACGTGGCACCGACATTGGGTGGCTGGCGGGTTCCATACTCTTCGGCGGAGTACTCGGGCCCGTATTGCTGATGTTGGGACTGACGTCGACCGCCGCATCGGTCAGCGCGCTGCTGCTCAACCTGGAAGCGGTGTTCACGGCGGGACTCGCATGGTTTGTGTTCCGCGAAAACTTCGACCGGCGCATTGCGGCAGGCATGGCCCTCATCGTCGTCGGCGGCGGCGTGCTTTCCTGGGCGCCAGGCGCGCTTGCAGTGTCGCCGGGCGCGCTCCTTATCGCGGCGGCATGTCTTTGCTGGGCCATCGACAACAATCTCACTCGGAAGGTATCCGCCGGCGACGCAATGGCCATCGCGTGCACCAAGGGCCTCGTCGCTGGCGCCGTCAATATCGGTGTTGCCGCGCTGTCGGGTGCGACGCCCCCGTCGTTTTCACTCACCGCGGCCGCGGCCATTGTCGGGTTCGTGGGTTATGGCGTCAGTCTCACGCTCTTTGTGCTTGCCCTGCGCGACCTCGGTACTGCGCGGACCGGAGCTTATTTCGCCGTCGCCCCATTCTTTGGCGCGGCGCTCGCGCTCGTCGTCCAACACGAGCCCCTGAGCCCGCCGCTCATCGTCGCGGCGGGATTGATGGCCTGGGGCGTCTGGTTGCATCTATCCGAGGTGCACGAACATCTCCATTCACACCAGCGCCTGGAACACTCGCATTCGCACGTGCACGACATCCATCATCGACATACTCACGGGCCCGGCGAATGGAACGGAAAGGAGCCGCACACGCACGTCCATGTCCATCGGCCGCTGCGGCACGCACATCCGCACTACCCCGACATTCATCATCAGCACGAGCACTAAGTGTCGGGCAATTGCTTGACAGCTTTTTCCAATCGTAGTAATGCCTTTGCCGGTGCTGGCAGATGCCGTGCCAGTCACGTCAAGTACAAAGGAGGAAGGCAAATGAACATGCGTCCGAAGACAAACAGGCTGCTCCGGTATTTCGTATCGACTTTCGGGCTCTGTGCGGTGATCGGATGGAGTTCGCCGAGTGATGCCTACATCCAGCAGATCGTCATCGATCAGACAGTCACCGTCAACTTTGCGCCGATCATTCCGGGAACCTCGACTCCCGGCCCCGCGACATCCTATACGATCTACACGGGCCGGGTATTTGGTGAACTCAAGCCAAATGATCCTGACAACAACAAGATCATCACGGATATCGACCTTGCGCCCAAGAACAAGGGCAGGGTTGACTACATTGCCAACTTTGAGATCGTCACGCCGAGCGATCCAACACAGCGCAGCGGACTGATGATTCAATCGGTACCAAACCGTGGCGGCAACTCGATCACAACAAGTGCGCTGCTACAGGGTGCGACTTATGTTCAGAGTGGTTGGCAGGGCGACCTTCTGGCGCAATGCTCGCCGTCCCCGGCGATCCCGTATCCCTGCTTTGACCTGAACTCCGGACCCTATGGCAGCCTGAACACCACGACTGGGGCCTTCACTCCACCTCAGGTACCTGATGTGGCGGGCGCGTCGGGCCTCAAGAGTTTGGCGAGTTTTGTCGTACAGGTGCCGGTGGCAACCAGTAAGAACGGGAAGGATCCTGTTACTGGCGAGGTGTACGGTCACGTGTGCACGGGTACCAATGGGTGCGGCTTGGCAGTCGGCAGTGCGCCTACAAGCACGGCGCAGTTGGTAATTCAGGGTCCGGCATTTGTCCCTTACCAACCGGCAAGCATGAACACGAACCAGGCTCAGTTCTGGACCGTATCGTCCCAAACCTTTAAAGGCGTGGATAGCGCAAAGACGCCTATCCCGAGCGGCCAGTGGGCCTGGGCATACTGCCCCAGTGGTTGGCCCGGCACGCCAAATCCTAACTGGATCTGTTTGAAAGACGCCACGTTCGACCCGAGCCTTCTGTATGAGATGGTCTACACGGCGAAGAACCCGTTGGTGCTTGGGGTCGGATTTGCCGCGTTTCGAGACCTTGGCTCTTTCCTCCGCTACGAGCCGGTTGCCCCAGGCGGAGGCTCAAACCCGATCTTCGGCACCGTCAACAAGACATACACCGTTGGTTCGTCGCAGTCGGCCGCATTCCTCCATGGCTTCATCTTCTGGGGCTTCAACAAGGACGAAAACGGCCGCATTGTCTTTGACGGCGCGTGGCCGCAGATCGACGGGCGGATGATGGTCATGAACATCCGTTGGGGCCAGCCGAATAACCTCATGTACCTGTATATGGGCGGCGACGAAGCACCGGTCTGGTGGGCGGATTATCCGAACCTGGCCCGTGGCCTTCCGCCGAACGGCATGCTCCACCGCTGCGCGAACAGCAATACATGTCCGGAGATCCTGGAAACCTTCGCTTCGGCGGAGCTCTATTCTGAAAAGTTCTCGGCGAGCCTGTGCGGCTTCACTTGCATTGAGGACATTCCGATACCTGCGAACGTCCATCGGTATTACACGCCGGGTGGTACGCATGGCGGTGGCGCGGCCAACTTCACCTGGGCTTCTCCGAGCACGATCAACACACCGGCCGGTCAGTCGCTTCCCACCAGTCCAATTCCGGCGACGCATACCAACAATGCGTTGACGTGGGCCTTCGTCCAGTTGATCACGTCGGGTACGCCGATGCCGCCGAGCGTCTATCCCACGCTCGCGCGCGGAGAGCTCGTGCCCAACACGGCGGCGGCCGAGGGATATCCCGATTTCCACGTGACCGTCCCACGCCTTACGTATCGAGGAGATCAGGCTTGGCCACCGTTCGTCTATGACTTCGGACCCGGCGAGGACTACGACCAGGAGAGCGGCATACCAACGATCCAGCCGCCGATCATCAAGACTGTGCTCCCCATCTACGCGACCAAGGTGAATGCCGATGGCAACGAGACCACTACGGGCATGCCAACCGTGTTGGGAGATGCCCCTTTGGGCACTTATGTGGGTTGGAACCTGGCCACCACCGGCTGGTACGGGCCCAATGCGAGCAATGGCCCGGGAGGCGTCGGGCAGGTCTTCGCGGGGGCGGGCAACAGCGGAGGTTATTGGCCCTTCTGGGACACCCAGGCGAACCGCGTAGCAGCCGGTGATCCGCGTCTGTCACTCGAAGAGCGGTACGGTACCCATGCCGGCTACGTCTGCGTCGTGACGGCTGCAGTAAGCAAGGCTGTCCAGCAGCGCTTCCTTCTCCCTTCGGACGCACCAACGCTAATTGCCAATGCGACTGCATCGAACGTGCTCGGATCTCCCTTCGTGCCGACGTCGGCAGATACCGATCTGGCAAATTCTTTGTGCTCGCCATAAGGTAAGTTGCCTCGGCGACAGAAACTGGATGGCGGATCAGGGCAACCTGATCCGCCATTTATTTTGCGGAACGCAAGATTGGATTGCCCGATAGCGGCGTTCGCGACCGACTGAGCTCGACCCGCTGCTGCCTGTCGTGCTTTAGATAAGCGGACCTCCGCGAACTTCTCCGTACGGCGACAAGCGGACGTTGGCATTTCTATTCGATCACCCTGGAGGCGCTAACGAGCAGCGTCGGCGGAACGGTGAGACCGATCGCCCGAGCGGTCCTTTAGATTGATGACAAGATCAAACTTGGTTGGTAGTTTGAACCTTGGCAGTTCCTTGCAGGCTTTGCGCCTTTGAGGATGAGGTCGACATAGGACGCCGCACCCTCGAACAGGGCCGCTATGTTCGCTACCGTACGACAAAAGACCTCCGCTCTCGGCAAAGATCAGATCTCCGAACACGGTAGGCAGTCGACTGCATTGCAGCGAGACTGATGAGCAGATCTCGGTTCGACAGCGTTACTGCATGGCGTGGCGACAACCAGTCCCCCATCCGTTCCCGGACGTTAAACTCTGCAATACCACGGCCTGAATCTCAGCCGCATTATGAACAGGGAGCGGGATTAGCTTCAGGTTGAGTGATGGCGCGGCAGATTGAGCAGCGCGATACAACCCGACATTTGGGACCGCGTCGGGATGAAACACGAAACCGACGCGTTCCACGCGAGGCGCGATCTGTCTGAGGAGCTCAAGCCATTTGCTTCCCATGGTGTCCACGAAAACAGGAAACCCGGTAATGTTTCCGCCAGGGCCGGGCCAGGCTCGCAACCAGGCCGCTGCCAGACGGGGTCTCCCAATGACGCAAACACAATCGGTATCGTCTGGGTTTCCTGTCGTACCGTTTCGGTCACTTGGTTAGTACTAGTCACGATTACGGCTGGCGTCATGCCAATCAATTCTTTAGCAAAGATTCGAGCCTTTTCTTGATCACCGCCCGCCCACCGATAGTGAATCCGGATATTCCGACTATCTATCCAACCCAACCCTTCCAGCTTCTTTCGCATCGCTAACACGTAGGCTTGCCCACGTGCATCATTCTCAGGGAAGCCCATAAGGACCCCTATTCGTGGCCTTGTGCCGGATTGACATTGCGACGCTGAAGACCAGCCTGCCGCCGTTGCGACCGCTAAAACGCCGAGAAATTCACGTCGACCCATCTAATCCTCCCGGAACTCTAGGCCGCATCCTATCGGCCATGGCGGAGATGTGCAAAGACCAACGTCGGCTTCGGGTCGAACGCGCCGTTGAACGACCGCTGTCGACGACTTTGCCGTACGGCTGCTGTTGGCCGTACTCCGCCTGATCATCGACCGTCGCAGATCGACCCGTTCCGGCCATTGGCTTTTCTCCATACCGGACGTTCGCGCGCCGCCGTTTGGACGGGCGACGCCGATTGGCGGCTCCACTTTGCGGATCGTACTCTGCGATCAGGCGGGAAATGGGTGTTGATTGGAGCCGCGGCAAGCGCGACCGACCGCGTAAAACGGGACTAGTCCAATTCTACGGAGGGCCGGCCTACCTTGGCGCCACTGCGACCGACGAGCCGCCCGCCCGTCTCGTCGCGTCACACGTCGCGGCACCACGCGACGACATCACCCGCCGATAGTCGATGCGCTCGCCATCTATGTGCCAAATTGGAAGGCAATTGTACTTGCCAATGTGTTCAACGAGGCCCACCATCCCGAATCCCCTTGATAAAAAATAAGTGAAAACATGAAGTTATTCGCCGCTTTGCGAAAAATCAGGCAGTTCGAACGACAGAAATTGACGTTCATCAAGGCGCTCATCGATTTCGACATCATCATCGAAGTCGGGTATGCGGCTGAGCAGGGGCAACCACTCACGCCGAAACAGCTCTTTCTTCTGAAGCATCGGTTCGCTAGACGACAGTACGCCGCCGCTTGGCGAGGCTCGTCGACGCGGGAATCGTGATACGGCGACACCAACGCGGAGGATCGTCGCTCCGCGTTTCTGGCTATCTCAGCCGCCGAGCCTAAAGCTTGTTTGGCAAATACGGCGTCATGCTGACGGCCATTTTCACTGCCATTACATAGCGAGCCTCTTCGACTCGCGTGCGCGCTCCATCGCTGCGGTGGCCGAGATTCATTCCGACCCGACGGCTCGACCGATCATGCGTTTGCGCGCGGCCTGATTGCTACTCATGCGTCATGCTCCGTCGCAGTTCGAAGGCTACGCCCGGCGACTGCTAGTGCATGAAGCCGGAGCGCAACCACGCAAAGAGGATTCCGAGGACGCAATCGAACGCATGTGTAGCGCTGTGCACGCCCAACTGACTCGCTGCTCAGCGTCGCGGGCGTCAACGCGTTGCTCGGACGCGCGGTCGTGCTCGCGGGACGGCAATATCCCAATCTCGCGCGCATCGATGCGGCGAGGTCGCCCGATCGCTCGTTTGCCGGCCTGCGCGACGCTTCTCGCGGGGTCTGGAGACACCGAAGCGGCCGATCCGCTCGTCGCGATTTTTGCCAAGCTTCCTCGCGTTGCTCGTGGAGTTCATTGGCGAGAACCTGGGCTTGCGCAAGGCGCACGAAACGTGGCCCTAAGACGACGGAGGCGAAGGGTAATGACGGGGTCCCGACGCGAGGTTGGTTGCCAAAACATCGGCCCCATCCTGGCAGAGTGGGAGCTCTTCAGAAGCAGGATTCCTGCCGCCGCGACCATGTCGCCTCTCGTCTGAGGGACCACGCCGAGGAAATGCTGCGGGCGATTGCCGACGACATGGGCCGGCAACAGACCGAGGTGCAACGCGACACCCAGTCGAAAGGCTTGGCCGACCCAACCGCCGAACCCTCGACCGCTGCGTCGGCGCACGGCGCGATTCGCCACCGGTCCGGCTTCGATCTGATTCAGGTGGTTTCCGATTCCGTGCTCTGCGCGCACAGCGGTCCTGCGTCTGTGGGGGATGGAAGCGGGGACCTGGAGAACGACGACATTCGTGACCTAACCCGATTCAACGAAAGCATCGATCAGGCCTTGGCCGAGTCTGTTGCGAGTTATTCAGCCAAGATCGACGAATCCAGAGACACTTTCCTCGCCGTACTCGGGCATGACCTTCGCGCCCCTCTCGCGTCGCTTAGCAATTGCGTGGAGGTGCAAGGCCGTTTCGAACCCAGCCCCGACAGCGGGAACGCGTTCTTGCACATCGCGAAGCGCAGCGTCGCCTCAATGCACGAGATGATCACCGACCTTCTGGAATACACCAGAACGCGGCTGGGCCGCGGCCTGGAAGTGTGCCCCCGGCCAGGAAAGCTCAACACCCTGTGCGCGGAGATCCTGGAGGAGGCGCGTGCCGCGCACCCAAGATCGCGCTTCGAGTATGAGGGTAGCGAGGATGTGGTTGCAGTTTTCGATCACGCGCGCATCCACCAAGTGCTGATCAACCTCTTGAACAACGCCGTGCAGCACGGCGACGCCGCTCAGCGATCGTCCTGGCCCCCCTGCGCAGGACGAGGACGACGTCCATATTGGTTGTTCGCAACCGCGGTATCCCAATTCCGCTAGAAGCACTCCAGGTGATCTTCGATTTGCAAAGTCCAAGACCGATCTCCACGAGCGTCCGTCGACGAGTCTGGGCCTCGGTCTTTACATTGCGCCGGGAGATCGTGCTGGCTCATGGCGGGACCATCGAAGTGAGCTCCACGGCCGAAGCGGGTACGGCGTTTACCATTCGACTCCCGGTGGTAGACACATAAAGCAGACGCTCCGCGAAGTCTGCTTGTAGCCGTTGAGCGACCGTCGAGTCTGAACCCGAGAGCGGTTCGATCGTTGACGGTCGCAGTTCGACCCCCGAAGCGGACATCTCACCTTTCTTCGATCCGCTTGGCCTGATAGTTGGGGAAACAACTCCTTCCAGCGCGCCGGTCCGTCACAGCGTTCACCGCCGACGAGGTATGCGGCGAGGTCTTCCACGTGAATCTGCAATCCGGCTGCATAGGCGGCGAGTTGGTCGCGCGGCAACCCCCGTTGTTCGATCGACGTAGTACGGTCTTGTTCGCCAGCCGCGCTGAGTGTGATCTCAATGACGTCTTGGTTCGATGGCGCCTGGTTTCGGTCGTCCGCACAAGCAGATGGCGCGGTGGGTCGCACACTTCGACATGGCCAGTGCCTTCCCATTCGCTGGCGAAGAGAGCGTGCGCGAAAGCCACCCCCGAGTCGCAAGTCGCCCTCGAACCTTCCCAGCCAGCGGGCGAGCCGCTCGGGAACAGCAAGGGCAGACCATAGATCGTCGATGTTGGTGTCGAAGCGGTCCTCGATGCGCACAATGCCCTTGCCGTCGGCTCATCGGAGACTGCCCAGGGCGTGAAGTGCGTCCTGATGGATTGTCGGTCATCTGCTACTCATTCTTGTACGCTTACCCCAGGCAACTTGGGTGTGGAAGGCCCCAAGTCGCCGCTGTCACGCCTCCTTTGTCGCGGAGCCATAGCATCGATTTTAGCCGGCAGTTCGGGACGGAGACTGTAGCTACGCCTCTGCTCCATCGGACAGTCCGAGTTCGCAGCAGTTCTACCTCCGGGATAACGCTCCGCCTTGCGCATCTTGACCGACTTGGCGCCGAGGCGATCGAGGACTGATTCCGCCGCGTCGGACCGACGTTATCGGCCCCAAAGGTACCCTATGGTGACACCGCTTGGCTGCGTCTCGATGTCTGTTCCTGGCCGATCTCGGCCCGAATCGCCGGCGCTCAACCTTCGGCCGTCCGGCTAGCGAGCGCACGCCCCACTAGCGAATCAGCAGGTCCAGCTGGCGCACATCGAGACCGGCCTCGCGATAGTACTTCCGAGTCAGCTCGAGAGCGGTGAATCCATCCTCGTAGGCAGCAAAGCCACCGTTGACCGCCTTGTCCAGATAGATGAGGCCGCCCTCGACGATGAAAAGGATCAGCGCTGGTTCTGGTGAGTCGTCGGTGATGACCAGCGTGTGAGCCTCGCCGGCGGGTTCGTAGATGAAGGTTCCGGGCTTTGCAACCCAGTCATGCTCCAGGTACCGCCAGTGACCACGCATCGTATAGCCACGAACGGTGCCAACGTGGTAGTGAGTGCCCAGCTTGGCGCCGGGGAGACCTTTCAGAACGACGCTGAATCCTCCGGACGTGACGTTAAAGCAGCAGGGCTGGAACCAGACACCATCCGCATAAGGAACCCAGAGGCGGTCGTCCTCCAGGTTGATGTTGGCAATGAAGTGTTCGCGGCTCCTTCGATTCGGATCGAGGCCGTCGGTGAAACTGTTGAAGGCAGTGATCGGCATATGTCCCTCCTTTGTGAGTCAGCGATTGTCATGATAGTAGAACCGAAGATATCAGTGAAATGTGCGCGAGTGACTGCTATGTGGAGAATACTCGACAGGCCGCTCATGGCCGGTCCGCGACCGTCGTATCCGCACAGCGCGACCAGCAACGACGGTCGTATCCGCAGGCCGCCAAGGGCTTGATGTGGCCAGTTAGCCAAGAACGCATAGTCGGATCAAACTAAAGAATTCAGTCTTTCACTCCATCGGAGCTCGAAATGAGCCATGCGTCAATGCTGAAAGCTAGACGGCAACACCAAAAAACAAAAAACCTTTTCGATGTCGCAGCCAAGCGGGCCAAACGGCTGGCGAAGCAGGCGCTGGCGGGGTCGGCCGTGAAGAAGGAAAAGGTTAAAAAGGTCAAGCCGACCAAGGAGGAGCTTGGTGGTCAAGACGCGAAGAAGAGCAGCGCGGGCACCGGGCAAAAGGGCGCGCCATAGCCTCCTCAACCCGTAACCGGGGCGGCTTATTGCGTTGAATCGCGCCGCCCCTTCCGGGGATCGGTTGAACCCACAACCCACAGCAGACGTTGAGACCAGCTTGTAACAACGGTGTTGTCACCCCCGCCGAACCGCCAGGTCATCGACCGCCACAGACAGGACAGGGCACATCAGGCGTTCGTGAGGACAATCTTGCCCTCCACTGAACCAGTTGCCAATAACTCAATGGCTTGCTTTGCGTCGAGCAACGGGAAAGTCCGGGTAACCAGTGGGTCGATCCTCTTCTCCGCGACAAGCGCGAAAATCTTCGGCAGATCCTCGCGCAGTGGCTTAGGGTCCTTGCGATACCGCATGGTGATCCCGTAGAACGCTCCGCGGCGCCCGCGCAGACGCGCTCCCACCAAGAGGTTGAAGAACATGGCCAGCGTGGCGAGGTTCCCCGTGACGCCCATGAATCCGTAGCCAACTATTGTCCCTCCGCGCCGCGCCGCTCGGATGCAAGGGCCGATGTTGGCGCCGCCAACGGCATCGAAGACATAGTCGACACCATGAGGCTCGAGGGCACGCATGAGGCCATCAATTGGACCCACGCGGTAGTCGATCGGCATTGCTCCAAGCTTCCGTACGGTGTCGTGTTTTTTCGCTGAAGCTGCTCCGTAGGTTTTCGCCCCGGCAAGCCGCAGCAGTTGCAGCGTTGCTGTGCCGACACCGCCCGCCGCGCCGGTGACCAGCGCGGTTTGGCCCGGCCGAACTTTCGCGACGCGATGGATCATTTGCCAGGCAGTGACGTAGTTGAGGATGACAGCCGCCGCCTCCACATCGGAGACTTCGTCGGGGATCGGCAAGAAGTGGTGTGCCTCACGCACAAGCAGCTCGCCGTAGCCGCCGTGCACGGTAAGCGCCGCAACCCGCTGACCTACTCTAAAGCCGGCGACACCCGCGCCGATGGCATCAACGACGCCCGCGATCTCATAGCCGGGTACGAAGGGTATCTTTGGCGCGTACATGTACTTGCCGGTCAGCATGATCAGGTCGGTAGAGCCCACACCGGCAGCGTGCACGCGAACCCGTAATTGTCCCGATCCGGGCTCCTCAATCGGTAGCTCGACGCGTTGCAGGACCTCGGGTCCGCCCGCCGTCGTCAACATCACCGCGCGATACGTTGCTGCCATCTCTGTCCTCATCGTCCGAGCCTGCGACGCAGCAGGCCCGCACCGACCTGCCCGCTATCCGCGCAACACGTCAAGTTGGACTCGCGGCATGGAGCGCAGCGCTTTCAGCGCGGCCAGGGCCTCGCTGGCCCGATCGAGACTCCATCCGCCGTAGACGCAATTGGCGACAAACTTTGCCTCGAGCGCCCCTGTTGAAAGCGGCTCGTCGCGGCCGCCGCGGAAATGGTCCTGCCTTACTTCCCGCACATCCCCGTTGTTCAACACGACGCGCACGTGCCCCGTGAACTGCCGCGGATAGGGATTGTCAGGATCGATCACGTACCGAACTTTCGCTGCAAGCGCGCGCACGGCCGGATCGCGTACCACGGAGTCTTCATATTCGATCAGCCCGGCATCCCCACGCAGCATGCCGACCGCGATGGCGTAAGGGATGCTGAACTTCGCGGCATAGCCATTGGGCGGACTCTGCTTGGCCGCGAGCGGTTCCCACAGGCGATGCACGATTCCCTCGGCCGTCTTGCATTCGATCGCAGCGACCTCTTCCGGCCGCACGCCCTGCGCGACGAGCTTGCGCGCGCAGTCGATGTAGGGATGCGCCATCGTGCCGCAGGCATACGGCTTGAAGGCGATGGCGGCACTCAGCCAGCGCTCCCCGACCCCTTCCAGCATCGAGCCGAAATCGCCACTTTCCGTGTTGGCGAATGCGTGGAAAAAGCCGTGCTCGCCGTCAAACAACGTGCGCGGTCCGGTGAAGCCAGCCTGCGCCAAGCGCGCCGCGCGATAGCCGGACTGCGCCGCCCAACCCGGATGCATCCGTTTAGTCCATGCACCTTCGGCGAGGTATTCGATGATGCCCGATGCCATGCTACCGGCGATGCCGAGCGCGTTGCACCACTGAGTGGCGTCGAGTGACAACGCCGAGGCAACACCCGCCGCTGCGCCCAGGGCCCCGAACACCGCGGTGGGATGAAAGCCTGCCTCATGCACGCGCTTGGGTGCCACCAGACACAGTCGGCACATGACCTCGCAGCCCACAGCAATGCCTCGAGCGAGGTCGCGGCCCGAGAGCGCGTGCTGTTCCGCGGTGGATAGAACGGCCGGGATGATAACGGCGCCCGCGTGCACCGGGCCGCCCTCGAACGTGTCGTCGTAGTCCTCCCCGTGCGCGGCGGTCCCGTTGCACAGTGCTGCGGTAGCGATGTTGAAGCCACCCGCATGACCGATCAGGGTACACGCTCCGGGCTCGCCGCTTGCGCTGAGCACAGCCTGCATATAGTCGCTGTTGCGCGCTGCCACGCACAGGCCGGTGACGTCCATCAGCACGGCATCGCACATCCCGGCAACATCGGCCGGGAGCGTTCGCGGCGTGTCGGCGAACGCTGCCGCGAGGTGCTCTGATACGGAGATTTTCGGAAGGGTCACGGTAGAGGCTCCACTAATACGACGCTACGTCAGGTAGGCGCCGCCGTTGGCATGGATCGTCTGGCCGGTAATGTAGCGAGCCGAGGGCTCACACAAAAAGCGCACGAGGTTGGCGACTTCCTGTGGCGTGCCGCGGCGACCCAATAGCCCGGCGTGCGTCGCGTGGTGTGCCGGTGTGCCGCCGATGGATTTGCCACGCTCGGTCGCAATCAGGCCGGGCACGACGCAATTGACCCTGATTCCGTCGGGACTGAGATCGTGCGCCAGGGCGCGCGTCAGGCCGACGAGCCCGGCCTTCGCGGCAATGACATGCGCGCGGCCTGCAGAACCGGCATGGGCCGACATGCCACCGATGTTGATTATCGACGCCAGGTCGGACTTGCGGAGGTGCGGGAGCGCCGCGCGCGCGCATAGATATGCGCCGTCGAGGATGACGGATACGACGTCACGCCACTCTTGCCATTCGAGATCCTCGAACGCCGACTCGCGCCGAACGGCTGCATTGTTCACGAGTATGTCGATACGCCCGAACCGCAATACGGCAGCCTCTATCAATCCTTTAGCTGCACCGGGCTCACTGACGTCTGCGAGATGCACCAGGCCCTTGCCCCCATCCGCCACGATGGCCCCGACGACTTCGGCAGCCGCCTCACCCGACGTTCTGGCATTGACCACGACAGACGCACCTGCCGTCGCCAACTCGAGTGCGATGGCGCGACCGATATTGCGGGCAGCACCCGTCACGATCGCAACGCGGTCTTTCAGAGGTCCGCTCAAGCAGCGGTCCCCACGACGTTGCTGACCCCTGACTTTTCAGCCACCACAACATCGGGCCGCATGAAGAATGCCAGCACCACCCCCAAAGCGAGGAAGCCAAGGGACATGAAGAACGGGGGCAGGTAGCTGCCGGTGAGATCCGTCACGAAGCCGAATGCGGCTGGGGAGATCACCGCGGCGATGCCGGCCGCCGTGCTGATGAAAGCGCCGGCGACGCCAGCGTAACGTGGCGCGACATCCATCGGCACTGCCCAGACCGGACCTTCGGTCATTTCGAGGAAGAACAGCGATGCCGCGAGGCATAGCGCGATCTGGAACGGATTGCGGATGAAGAAAACGAGCGACATGAATGCAAAAGATCCGACAAATCCCAGGATCACGACGTTGCGTCGCGACGCGTTGATGTCGCCGGTGCGCTTGTAGATCCAGTCGGTGAGAAGACCGCCCACCGTATCGCCGATCATGCCGGCCGCGAAGACGCCCGAGGTGAACATGGCCGAACTCTTGATGTTTATGTGGTACTCGCCGACAAAGAAACTCGGCAGCCAGCTCAAATAGAGCCAAAGCGTCCACGCGTGGCAAAAGAACACCATCGTCACCGGCAGTATGCGCGGGATCAGATTGCGCCACGGTATGTCAGCGCGTTCCTTCGCCAAGACGAAGAGAGGCAGTTCCGCCAGCACTTGCGGCGTAACGCCAGTGTGTTCCCGCGGATCGTCACGAAAATACGCGTACCAGACGAGCGCCCACACGAGGCTGATGCAACCGAGCACTGCAAAAGCTCCTCGCCAGCCAACGAGAGGAATCATGCCTACGATGAGCGGGGGCGTTGCGGCTGCCGCGAGGCGCGCGGACGTATGGGTGAACCCCTGCGCGAAACCGCGACGCTGACGCGGCACCCAGTTGCTCATCGCACGTGTAGCGGTTGGGATGGTGCCGGCTTCGCCCAGACCGACGAGTACGCGCGAGGCGACGAGCGAGTAGAACCCGCTGCAAAAAGCCGTCGCGAGCGTCCCGAGCGACCAGAGGATTCCGAGGATCGACAGCACTTTTCGCGGTCCGAAGCGGTCGCCGAGATAGCCGTTGACGATCTGCAGCAACGCATAACAGACACCGAACGCCGAAAGCGCGACACCGAGCTGGGTATTGCTTATGCCCATTTCCTTCTGGATCACAGGCGCGGCGACCGAAATGTTCACGCGGTCGATGTACATGATGAAATACATAAGGCACAACAACATGAAGACTCTGCCGGTCGCGCCGGTGAACATTCGCTGCATCGCAGATGCTCCCTGATCGTTGTCTGTCGATAATCAGACGCGATTCCATTTCGCCGGATCTCTCATCGCTCTCGCACCGCGGCATCCGCTCTTGATCAGCAGCATGAAGCTGTGCGCATTGTAGCCACGGGACGCGATGAGATCGACTTGATCCGGACCGGCGTCATCATTATTCCTTCGGCTCTTTCACCACCAGCGCCACCAGCGCCTCGACGAGTTCGGGTTCGTCCCAAGGCACGTCGACCGGAAACTCGCGCAGGTATCGGCTGCCGGGATCGCGCATCCATTCCAAAGGAAAATGAGCGCAAAAGTGCTCTTCGCCTGGGTCAAGGTCGGCGCGCGTCGGCGAGGCTACACCATTCACCGCGGCGTACAACGCGGCGCCTAGGTCGACGTTAAAGACACTCCCACGGTGTGTCCCTTGCGTCATGCGCCGGTTGATTTCGAGCAGATAGGGTTCGCCGGTGTGCTCGTGGACCGCGAACTCTGGCACGTATACCCCGGTCAAGCCAAAGCCCCGAGCGAGCCTCGCCGAGACGTCGCGAAGCTCGGGAGAATGATAGTAACGGACAGCGCTTGCAGGTCCTCTGAGTGTGGCGGCTAGTTGCTCGCTCGCCTGGCCCGCCAAAAGCGTACCTTTCCACGCAACCGAGTTGTAGTAATGAATGCGCCCCGGAATGTACGCCTGCGACAGCATCCGGCCATCGCCGGAATCTCCGAGCTTAAGCGCATCCGGCGCCGACAGCGCGGCGTACTCTCGCCCGAGCTCATCGCGATCGGCGCAGATCGCGACGCCCCTCCCAGCACTCGAGTGCCTCCGTTTGATTACGACTGGATAGCCGTGCTGGTTCGCAAAGCGTCCTGCCTCGTGCACATCGACGGTGACCGCATACGGCGGCACGCGGATACCGAGCGCTTCCGCCGCCGGGGAGATCAGCGTCTTGTCAACACTCTCGCGGTAATGTGTCGGATCGCCGAGCGAATCGGCGATGAGGTTCGCGAGTTGCAGTTGCAGTACAGATTGCAGGTTCTCCGGGGGAGAGAGTACGAGCAACTGCATCAGGCGAAACGCTATGTCATCGCAGGGCAATACGAGCCGAGGCGAAGTTGCCTTGACCATCGCCGCGAACGCATACACCCATTGGAGCGGCGTCGCTTCGTCGGGCAGATGGCCGACTTTGGTTACGAAACGGCTCTTCTCCGCCAGCGAGGCCCGCGGTGTCAACAGGGAAACGACAAAGCCGGCCTTGGCAAGGCAGCGGGGCATGCGCGCCGCGCCCAACCATTTCGACGCAGTGGCGACTAGCAAAACGGGCGTGCTCACGAACCCTCAAAACGGAGGAACGCGTGCGTTTTCGCGAAAGCCGGATTATCGCTGTCCGCCCTCATCCCAGTTCCAATTGAACGACGGCAGAGTTGTGCTTTCTGCCGCTGCGCTCGAGCCGAGGCATGAGTCAGGCGGCCTTCGCCCGCGAAGAGCGAAGACGTGCGTACCCGATCATACAGCCCGCCACGCTTAGTTAGCCGCCAGGAAGGCCAGCACCGCTTCGTTAAATGCCTTGGGATTCTGAGCGCTGGCGGCATGCCGGGCGTTCGGAATGACGATCAGCTGCGAGCCGGGGACGCAGCGATGGACCGTTTCGGCGCAGATTCTCATGTACGGTCGCGTGAATTCGCCCATTGTTATTGCCAGGGGCGCGCGCAGTCGTCGCAGGTCATGACACGAGATCTGCGGGCCTCGTGGCGAAGCGAAGTGCAAAGCAATTGTGCGCCCATTGGCCAGATGCGCGGCTCGCGCTCCTGGGGGTAGCAAATCGAAACCGCCACGCTGCCCGTTAGTCCACTCGAAGAAGAGGCGCGTCGCATCTGCTTCGTTGCCGGCGCTCGCAGCAGCGCGGACTGCCGTTAGCCCGACCCGCTCCTCCTGCAGAAGTTTCCGCGCTGCAGGATCTGTGACGATCGTGGTGAGCTGCGGTTCTTGCACCAGGATCGCACGCATCAATTCGGGGTATTGGACCGCCGCGATGAGCGCCACGGTGGCGCCATAGGAGCGCGCGACCAGATAGACCGGACCGGCGTCGAGCAGGCGAATGAACGCAGCAAGGTCCGCGACGTGCGTTTGCTGCGAGTACTGGAATCCGTCGTCGGGCCATGGGTCGGGGCCGAAGTAGCGTTGGCTATACGCGATAAATCGATGTTGCTGCGCGATGGCTGCGCGCTGCTGCGCCCAGTTGCGATGGTCCGCAAACGCGCCGTGCACGCACACGACGGGAGTGCCCTGTCCCTCTTCGATGTACTGCAAGCTAACGCCATTCACCTGCGCGCGACGCGATTCGCTCAGCGATGGCTCTCGTTCGTAGCGAGACGTTGGCATGGCTCCATTCCTCTTGGCGGCGCCCATCTCTACCGACTCGTCGTCTCGTCATCGATCCCAATGGCAAGTTGGGCAGCACCCTCAAGACGGCTTCTTGCCGTCCATCAGCGATGAACCGTCAGCTCACGCAGGTTGGCGCGGGTGAATTCCCGCGCGCAACGACCACAGATCCACGGATAGATCTTAAGCGCCCGCTTCCGGTAGGCCTGGTCGCGCTGTTCGGCACTGCGCCTGGCGGCGGCCAGGATGCGATCCAGCTTGCTCGGGTCATTCGCATGCATACCGTATTGTGCATCGCACCCATGCGCCGCGGCGTTTCTGCTAAACGCCGATTAGGCAAGTGGAGCCACGCGTTGACCATTGACGCGCTCCAAGCATGCGCGCGTAATAACGATAGGCCGTGGCGCGCGATGATGCCACGCGGTCGTGCAAGAAGTCAGCAGGAGGAAGGCATATGAAACCCTTATCAAACCGTTTCGGCCCGACAGCCTTGACATGCGGTGGCGAGAAAGAGATCGATCCTTCGAGGCGCAACGTCCTCAGCGCAGTTGGTGTCGGTGTGGGCGCGTTGACCATTCCGGGTCTCTTGCGAGCGGCGTCCACGATGATTGTAGGCGAAGCACAGGCTAGTCCGAGCGAGGGGCAGATCACCGTCCTGTACGACGCCTTTGGAAAGACGTCCTCTCTGAAAAAGGATTGGGGTTTTTCCGCATTCATCGAGTACGCCGGCAAGCGCCTTTTGTTCGATACTGGCAACAACGCTGAGATCTTTGCGCACAATGTCAAGGCAAAGGGCATCGATCTCACGAAGCTCGACTTTGTCGTGATCTCGCATCGGCATGGCGATCACACCAGCGGGTTGAATTATCTTATGAGCGTTAATCCAACCGTGCCGATCTATGCCCCGAAGGAGAACTTCGGCGTATTCGGTGCGGCACTCCCGGGGACCTTTTACAGGCGCAATGAGTCGCTACCGCCCGAGATGCGCTACTTCGATGGCAATCCTCCTGCGACGCTGCGCTTCGGCACGCCATGGCCGCAGGCCAACTTCATGTGGGTGGAGAAAAGCGCCGAAGTGGCGCCCGGGTTTCACCTGATTCTGTTGAAGGGCTCTTGGGGCGTTGACCTGGACGTGATGGAAATTTCGTTGGCGATCGACACGCCTGATGGCATCGTGCTTGTAGTCGGGTGCAGCCATCCCACCATCGAGAAAATTGTCGAGGCGGGAAAGGCGGCGATCAATAAGCCGGTTCACCTCGTCTTGGGCGGCGCCCATTTGCTTCCCGCCAATGACGAACAGATTCGGGTCATAGCCGCCGCATTGCGGGATACGTGGAAGGTTGCCTGGATCGCACCCGTGCACTGCACCGGCGAGCCTGCGTTCGCGATCCTGAAGCAGGCCTTCGGCGATCGTTACGTTTATGCTGGTCTCGGCACCACCGTTGCGCTTGGCCCGACCGTGAAGTCCCTGGCCGAAGCCGGACAGCCAAAGATGTATGCGATGGACGAGGAAGATCTGTGTAGCTACGCAGCTGGCGTGGCTGTCGCTTCAGCTTGCTGCGTTGGTAGATGTTGCAGTCACGCCGATTCCAGCGGCCACCATGACTCACTTCCGGCTTGAGAATTAGCGTGCGCACCTGGTGCTGGCAGATTGGGGCGGAAGCTTGTTGCGACGCGCCGAGGACCGCGCCCTCGCTCGCGCTGACCGCAGGGGGTGCGTCGAGATGCCGTTCAAAGAGGAGGATTTGTGATGGGAATAGTTAGTCGCGTTATCGCAGCAATGCTTTTTGGTTACCTGAGTCAGGTTTACGCGGAGGAAGGCTCTCCGCCTTCCCAGAAGGAATTTGAACCGCCGAACGGGAAAGGAAGAGTAGTCATTGTCGTCTCCGGACAAACGGGACCCGACAACTATGCGTACTACGCAAAGGACCTCGCCGAGAAAGGCTATTACGCAGTTCTTGTCGATGGCAACGACTTCTGGATCAAAGGCGGGGGTGGCGAGGCTCTTCTGAAGGGTGTCATTGCTCGCGCACAACAATCGCCCCACGCGACGCCGGGAAAAGTCGCGGTGATTGGCTTTTCTATTGGCGGCGCGTCTTCCCTGACCTATGCGACACGGATGCAGGACTCGGTTTCAGCGGTTGTCGTTTCTTATCCGGCAACTTACTACATCACAAATGCAGACGCCTTCGTCTCAAAGATCAACGTGCCTACCCTGATATTTTCCGGCGTCCGCGATACCTACAAGAACTGCTGTGTAATTGAAACAGCCCGCAAGTTGGCTAGTGCCGCAAAGACGAACGGCAAAGTCAAGTTGGAAGTCGTTGAGTATCCAGATGCCGAGCATGGTTGGACCATAAGGTCTTTAAAGTCGTATCGAGTGGACTATACGACCGACGGATTCCGCCGAACGCTCGACTACCTGCACCAAAATTCCGGCGAATAGCTAGCATGGACCGATTCACGGGCGGTTGCCTGTGCGGCAACGTCCGAATTGAGGCGTCGGGACTCCCATACCGGGTCGGCCTTTGTCACTGTCTCGACTGCCGCAAGCATCATGGGGCCCTTTTTCACGCTTCCGCGGTGTTCCCTCAGAATGCGGTGACGATCGATGGCGAAACACGCGACTACGCCGGGCGTTTTTTCTGTCCCCGCTGCGGCTCGTCCATTTTCGCACGCACCGCCGACGAAATCGAAGTGAACCTGGGATCCCTGGATGCCCCTGACCAACTGATGCCAACCTACGAGAGCTGGATCGTCCGTCGCGAGTCCTGGTTGCCGCCGTTTCCGCTCACGAGGCGATACGCGCGCGATCGTGACGCCACGGGTCGCTTTGAGGAGTAGGTCGCACGACCTCGCCGTCAGACGAGAGGCTTGGACGCTTGCCGTCCGCCCGCGCAACCTCTCCTTTTGCGAGGGCGCTTATTCGTTCGTGACCTATGCTGCTGATAATTCTTGGGCGAAGACGCCTTTGGCTCCTATGTCTCTATTTAGAAGTCCCCCGCATCGCAGCCCGCCATTCCATCGCAGTCGCGACGCGTTTTGCGGCGCTTGGGTGGTCATAGAACAGCGCGTATTCGAGTATCGAGGGTGCAAGTCGCCTCGTGTCGGCATCATGGATCATGAACTCGGCCATTCCGTGCGGCTCGCGTGACGCGTTAAGGCCGTACATGTCGGCCTGATGCTCGTAGACGCGCGAGACTGCGTTGGTCAAGGGCAACGACAGGAAGCCCCAGAGAAGAAACAGGCCCCAGAACATCGGCAGCGCGGCCATGTCGTCCAAGCTGGAAAATCCCCAGGCTGGGCCGAAACGCGGCACGACAAGGCGAAGGATCACCGCGATGAATGCGAAACCTAAAGCTGCGATCAGGGTGTCAGTCACGACCAAGGAGCCTTCGTGATCGAGCACGAAGTGGCCGATCTCGTGGGCCACCACCATGCGCAGCATCGGGTCGCTGGTCTTGCTCAGCGTGGTGTCGTCGACGACGATTCGGGCCGTCGAGCCGAAGCCCGAGACGTGGGCGTTCAAGAGCCTTGTCTGGCGGGAAGCGTCCCCAACGACCACCGCGGCGTCGGTGATCCCGTTGGCGTGAGCAAGCGCCAGGATGAGCTGCTTCTGTGGCCCGTCGGCCAGTGGCTTGAAGGTGTTGGTGAGCGGCTCGATGACGCCTGGGGCCAGAAATGCGTAGAGAGCTCGCAAAACGAAATAGACCCCGATCGCCCACGCCGCCCAGCTGCCTGGCCGGTTTCGAATGATGCGGAAGATGAGCAGGACGCCAATCACGTAGAAGCACGTGAAGACCGCCCAATTGAGCAGGTTGTCCTTGAGCCACGATGCGAACGCTTCGTCGGAGAAGCCGAACCGGTGCGGCAGGACGAAGCCGGCATACACATTGACCGGCATATTGAGCGCGTATAGGACAACGAAGTACTGTAGTGCGGTCAAGAGATCGATCACGGTCGGCCGATGTGATACTTTTTGCGCGAGACGCCGCATGTTGGCCGCAAGCCCCGAAGCGTAAATGGCGATCGTCGCTGCTATGAGCGTCAGGAAGCGCAGCCCAAAAGCCACGAAGTAGGCGTCACTCGAAACCTCGCCGCGAGCCCTCATGGCGGGCGGTATTCGCGCAAGATAGGCTGACGTGGCGACAGCCGCGTCGGATGGCAGATGCTCGTACCAGGCAGCGTCAACGGCGATTGTTTGGTCGGTGGGTCGAGGCGGTACCGGTGCCGTTGCGACGATCCCACCCCAGCACAGTGCCGCTCCCGCAATCGCGATGACAATGCTCCACAACACCAACAGACGCATATGCCCCCCGTAACGGCTTCCAAGAGATATCGCCAGTATCACCCCATCGGTCTGCGCACCAGGCCAACGCGTTGAGAATCGCCCGGCGCCTGTCACTGTCCCATCAGTACAGCCGGATCGCGATGTCGAAGTACCAGGTTCGGCGGATCTCGATCACATCCCACTCGCGCGCCAAGTCTGGCGGGAAGACCTGGTAGGGCGTCTGGCTCTGCACGATGCGCCGTATCGCTTCGTCGATGGCCGCCACGCCGCTGGATTGCACGAAGGTCACCGATTCCACCGAGCCGTCGCTACGAATGGCCACCGTCACGAGGGGATCGGCGTGAGGCTGCTTCGCCGCTTCGCGGACCATGTCGAACGTCATGTTCAGCTGGATCTTCCGGCTCCAGGCTTCCGCGTACAGGATGAGCTCCGCGTTGGGGTCAGTGCGACCGAAGAGCCTGTAACGACGCGCGCTGCTCGACGAGGGTGACAGTCGCACTGCGGCCGTTGCAGCTTCACGCCGGGCGGCCTCTTCGTCCAGCTGTCGTCCTATTGCCCGAAGCTTCTCTTCCCGTCTTGCGGCCGCCTCTTGCGCAACGTCGACCTTTGCGGATTCGACTCGTGCGGCTTCGACCCGTGCGGCTTCGACCCTTGCGGCTTCGACCCGTGCGGCTTCGACCCTTGCGGCTTCGACCTGTGCGGCCTCGACTTTTGCGGACTCGATCTTTGCGGCTTCGACCTGTGCAGCCTCGACCTTTGCGGCTTCGACCTTCGCGGCCTCGACCTTTGCGGCTTCGACCCGTGCGGCTTCGACCCGTGCAGCTTCGACCTTTGCGGCTTCGACCTTTGCAGCCTCGACCTTTGCGGCTTCGACCTGTGCAGCCTCGACCTTTGCGGCTTCGACCTGTGCAGCCTCGACCTTTGCGGCTTCGACCTGTGCAGCCTCGACCTTTGCGGCTTCGACCTGTGCAGCCTCGACCTTTGCGGCTTCGACCTGTGCAGCCTCGACCTTTGCGGCTTCGACCTGTGCAGCCTCGACCTTTGCGGCTTCGACCTTCGCGGCTTCGACCTTCGCGGCCTCGACCTTTGCGGCTTCGACCTTCGCAGCTTCGACCTTGCGCGGCTTCGACCTTGCCGGCTTCGACCTTGGCGCTTCGACCTTGGCAGCTTCGACCTTCGCAGCTTCGATCTTTGCGGCTTCGACCTTTGCGGTCTCGACTCTTGCGGCCTCCTGCCGTGCCGCCTCTTGCAGGTCTGCCGCCTGCCGTGCCGCCTCTTGGCGTTCGGCTTCCAGCCGCGCGTTCTCGGCCCGCGCCGCGTCTCCAGCATCTCGAAGCGGCGGCATCGCGGTCTCCTGGCTCGAGGCGCTCGGCGTTGTCGCGATGTCGGGCGTTGGCATCGGCGGAGTGGCGGGCACGGACCACGTGTCCTCGTCGGTCCGCTCCAAGGCGATCAGGGGCGGCGCGGGGATCGGCGGGGGCGCCGTGTCACCGGGCCGATCGGCGCCCAAAGGCATTTTTGCAGGGGCCGCATGGGTCGGGGCCGCTGCCTTCGGAGTGGCCTCTGCCGTTGGAGTGGCCTCTGCGGTTGGAGTGGCCTCTGCGGTTGGAGTGGCCTCTGCGGTTGGAGTAGCCTCTGGGTTGGAGTGGCCTCTGCCGTTGGCGTGGCCTCTGCCGTTGGCGTGGCCTCTGCCTTCGGATTGGCCTCTCTTCGGCGACGATCACTGCGGCGGGCCGCCGCGGGGTCGGCGTACGGGACACGGATGGCGCCAGCGCCGGCCCACTGGGAACAGGCTGCTCGACCCGTGCCTGCTGCAACAGCTCCGCGATCGGCGTGACCGCCGGCGCCGCGGCTGTGACCTGCGCCGGAAGGACTACGACGCGCAGATCGGGTACCTCGATCCGTCGATCCTGCCAGGGGAAGCCGAAGCCCGGAAACCAAAGCCCTTGGCCACCGAAGATCAGGCTCAACAGCCACGCGTGGATCAGCAGCGACAGCAGCAGCGCACTCGCCAGTCGCCTATGCTCAAGGCTCATACGTTGGCTTCGCGTCGCTGGAACCTGTGGAGCTCAGGCGTGCTTCGCCGTCTCTGCTCAGGCACTGCTGCTGACGCGGGGCAGGATGACGCCACGTGCTGTGCGCATGTCGGCCTGACAGGCGCACCGGTCATGACCTTGCCAAACCACCTCGGAGACATTCGTGAACCGCGTCCGGTCCATTGTTATATGCACACCCGTCAGACTTGGACGTCGATTCTCACATGTCCGACGAACCGTCGGCGCGCGAGGAGCTATTGCGCTCTGAATCTACGCTCCGATAAACCGTTGGACCGAGTCTGACGCGCTCGACGCGATGTTCGTCCTGTCGGTGATTTTGCGTCCGCGGCGAACTGGGTGACAATCGCCGCGGCCCTGGTCCAGGGCCACGGCAGCCCTGGCCTTCCTGGGTCGCAGTGAGTCCCGATTAGCCGTACGTGAGCAGTTCCCCCAAAGCCGTTTTTCTGAGCTACGCGTCGCAGGACGCGGAAGCCGCGCGGCACATCCGTGACGCGCTGCAGGCGATGAGTGTCGAGGTGTGGTTCGACCAGAGCGCGCTGCGCGGGGGCGACGCCTGGGATGCGTCGATCCGCCGCCAGATCAAGGAGTGCGCGTTGTTCGTGCCGATCATTTCGGCCAACACGCAGGCTCGCGAAGAAGGTTACTTCCGCCGCGAATGGAATCTGGCCGTGAACCGTACACTCGACATGGCGGACGGCAAAGCGTTCCTGCTGCCGGTGGTCATTGATGCGACAGTCGACGTCAACGCCCGCGTGCCGGAGAGATTCCGCGACGTACAGTGGACCCACCTGCCCGACGGAAGATCGTCAGCCGCGTTTGCCGAGCACGTGCAGCGGCTGCTGTCGGGCGGCGCTGCGCCCGCAGCGGTGACGTCAGCGCGCGCGGTTGCGTCAACTGCAGCCGCGGTTGCAGCCGCAGTTCCAAAGCAGGAACCGCCGTCGATCGCGGTGCTGCCGTTCGTCAACCGCAGCAGCAGCGCGGAAGACGAGTACTTCTCGGATGGCCTCGCCGATGAGCTGCTGAACGTGCTCGCGAAGATCCGCGGGTTGCGCGTGGCAGCGCGCTCGTCAGCGTTCACGTTCAAGGGCAAGGGCGCGACGGTCGCTGAGGTGGGCCGGGCGCTCAACGTCACCACGGTGCTCGAAGGCAGCGTGCGCAAAGCGGGTAGTCGGATGCGGATTTCAGTGCAACTGGTGAACGTCGCTGACGGCTACCACCTGTGGTCGGAGACCTACGATCGGACCTTCGACGACATTTTCGCCGTGCAGGACGACATCGCGCAGTCGGTGGTGCAGGAGCTGCGCACGAGGCTGCTCGGTGGAGCGGCCGAGTCCAAGGCCAGCCAGGAGGTGACGGCCCAGGTCGCGGCCGCGGCGAAGGGTCGGGCGACCGACCCCGAGGCGCATCGGCTCTTCCTGCAAGCACGTTACCTCGCCCAACGAAGCAATCGCGACGATATGGCAAAGGCGATTGGCTACCTGAAGCAGGCGCTGGAGCTGGATCCGGCGTTCGCCCTCGCGTGGAGCGAGTTGGGAAGTCACTATTCGGCTGAAGCTGGAAATGGTTGGGTCCCTGCCGTGGAAGGCTTTGCGCGCGCGCGCGACGCGGTGGCGCGTGCGCTGGCGCTGGAGCCTGATCTCGCGGAGGCGCACGCGCAGATGGGATGGATCCAGGTCAACGCCGACTGGGATTGGGCTGGAGCGGAGGCGTCCTTTCGTCGAGCGCTGGAGCTGGCGCCGGGTAATGCCCGCGTGGTCAACATTGCCGGCACGCTCGCCATGAACCAAGGTCGCCTCGAGGAGGCGATCCGACTCTATCGCCAGGCGCTCGAGCAGGATCCGCTACGTCCAGCGGCCCATTCCAACCTCGCCAGTGCGCTGCGCTTGGTCGGTCGCTTCGCCGAAGCCGAGGCGGCGTATCGGAAGGTGCTCGAACTCGCGCCGCAACGCGTCGGCCCGCATGGATGGCTTTCGCTCACCCTGTTGGCGCAGGGCCGGGGCGAAGAGGCGCTCGCCGAAGCGCTGCGCGAGCCGGAAGAATGGATGCGCCTGTGGGTGCTCGCGATCATTCATCATGCCGAAGGCCACCGCGCTGAATCCGACGCTGCACTGCAGGCGCTGATCGTCAAATACCAGGATGCGGCGGCTTTTCAGGTCGCCCAGGTGTACGCCGTGCGCAACGAGTTGGAGCTCGCTTTCCAGTGGCTCGAGCGGGCCTATGACCAGCGCGATCCCGGACTCACGGAAATGAAACCCGAGCCATTATTTCGCACTCTCCACGCCGATCCACGGTGGGAAGCATTCCTGCGCAAGATGGGGCTGGCGGACTAAGCCGATAACTTGTTACGCGCGCATCACCTATTGGACTAACCGGGAGGAAACCATGTTCAAGATACGCCATCTTTTGCCGCTCGCTGCACTTGCGGCAGTATTGAGTCATGCCGGGCCGTCGTTTGCCGAGACCATCATCGACGAATGGCAAAGCGTAAAGGCGCCGCCGGCCCCGCAGCTCAAGTCCGTTACGCTCGATCCGAAGACCACTGCGCTATTGGTGATTGATATGATCAAGCAGACCTGCAACGAGAAGATGCGTCCGCGTTGCGTCGCCGCAATTCCAAAAATTGAAAAATTACTCGCCGCTGCACGCGCAAGCGGCGCCACAGTGATCTACACCCTGTTTCCCAGTCCATCACCGGCGACCTTCCCCAATCCGGTCATTGGTGATTACGTTCCAGCGCTTGCGCCGAAAGGCAACGAACCCGTGGTGACAGCGTTTGTCGACAAGTTCATGCTCGGAGATAAGGACACCGGCCTTCAAAAGATCCTGAAGGACAGAGGGATTACAACCCTCGTTTCGGTTGGTATCGCGTCGCATAACGGCCCCCTCTTCACGTCAGTCATGGCCGCTTTGCGTGGTTTCAACGTCGTCGTGCCGGTAGACGGAATAGCGGGTAATAACGCCTATGAGGATCAGATTGCGGCTTACACCTTGACGAGTTCGATCGTTTACAAGGTCACGCTGACTAGCATCGATATGATCAAGTTTCAATAATCGCGCGCGGGCACACGTGTCTGCCCCAAGCGCTTGGGCCTGCGTCGGCGCAAGCGCAGGCAAAGTCGCCGGACGAACACTTAGCTCACTGCATTTTGGGTGCGGATGTCCCGTCGGACCAGTGTGTCACTGGCACCATGATCACGCTCAAAGCTTCCGGCGAATCCTGGAACTGTGGGTTCAGCATCAGCGGCGTGTCGGGCAGATCGGCGCCCCATGTCGAAGCTTGCGCGCGCGGATAATAGAACATGAGATGCGGCACCCAGTTGTGCGCCTGGTCGTTCAGATACCCCTGCCTGGACATCATATAGGTCATCGCGCCCGATTCCAGCGGCGGCAACGCATGACTCGTGATGGCATCCTTTATCGCGGCGATCATCTCCGGCTTCGAACGCCCTGCCAGAACCAGCTCCGTGCGTTTTATCGTGTACGGCAGGATCGAGCGCACCGCAGGGGGGTTATAGCAAAGCGGCCCGCGCATGTGCGGATTCCAGAATTGCGGGAAGTCGTATTGCGACATCCATCCGCGCTCCACCGCACAAACGAATCCGTTGCTTCCCTTGACCGCGGTTTCGTAGCCGTGGGGCGTCAGCACAAGCACCGTCGCCTTATCTGCGATGGAGGGCGGCGCAGCGCTCTTCGCCAGGGCGATTTCACCAGCAGGATCCATCATGTATTGATCCGGAGACGCCATCGCCGGGTAATCTGCCGCATGCGCAACGGATGCGCAGAACAATGCCGCACCGACTACGAAAAGGTATCTCATCTCATTGGGCTTTCTAGGCGTGAGAATTCATTGACCCGGTCTGGATGTCCATACCGCTGTGTTCAATTGCTGGCCGTAAGGGTCTGTCCGGAAACATCATATAGGACCGGAGTCGATCCTGAGCAGCCGTAGCAGCGCTTGGAAATCGGCCTTTGCATTGCTGCACCAGTGCTCGTTGTCCGATCGACCGCCGGATCCAGTCGATGATTTTGCGTCCGCGGTGAACTGGGTGACAATCGGCGCGGCCTGTTGTCCGGGGCACGGCAGCCCTGGCCTCCTTGGGTCGCAAGCACCCTTCACGATTGGCCCCTGCGTGAGCAGTTCCGCCCAAAGCCGTGTTTCTGAGCTACGCGTCGCAAGATGCCGAAGCCGCGCGGCATATCTGCGACGCGCTGCGGGCGATGAAGGTCGAGGTGTGGTTCGACCAGAGCGCGCTGCGTGGAGGCGACGCCTGGGATGCGTCGATCCGCCGCCAGATCAAGGAGTGCGCGCTGTTCGTGCCGGTCATCTCGGCCAACACGCAGTCCCGCAGCGAAGGCTACTTCCGGCTGGAATGGAAGCTGGCGGTCGACCGCTCGCACCTGATGGCCGACGACCAGGCGTTCCTGCTGCCGGTGGTGATCGACGCGACGCTCGACGCGAACGCGCGCGTGCCGGACAAGTTCCGCGACGTGCAGTGGACGCGCCTGCCCGCGGGCGAAGCGTCATTGGCCTTCGCCGAGCATGTGTATCGACTGCTGTCCGGTAGTGCGGCACCACCTCCGGTCGCGCCAGCGCGTCCGGTGTCGATGACAACACCTGCCGCCGAAGCCGACCCCTTGTCGATCGCGGTGCTGCCGTTCGCCAATCGCAGCCGCGACGAGGAAGACGAATATTTCTCCGACGGGCTGACCGACGAGTTGCTCAACGTGCTGGCGAAGATCCGCGGGCTGCGGGTGGCGGCGCGCACCTCGGCGTTCACATTCAAGGGCAAGACGGCCACCGTCGCCGAGATCGGCCGGACGCTCAACGTCGCCACGGTGCTCGAAGGCAGCGTGCGCAAGGCGGGCAACCGGATGCGGATCTCGGTGCAGTTGGTCAAAGTCGCCGACGGCTATCACCTGTGGTCGGAGACCTACGACCGCACGCTCGACGACATCTTCGCGGTGCAGGACGATATCGCGCACTCGGTCGTGCAGGAGCTGCGCACCAAGCTCCTGGGTGAAACGGCGGACGCAAAGGTCGCTCAGAAGCTGACCGCGCAGGTTGCCGCCGCGGTGAAGGGTCGTGCCAGCGACCCCGAGGCCTATCGGCTGTACTTGCAAGCGCGCCATTTCACGGATCGATTTACACGCGACGACACGACTAAGGGAATCGGCTATCTGAAGCGGGCGCTGGACCTGGACCCGGTGTTCGCGCTCGCCTGGGCGGAGCTCGGACGCGCCTATTCAAACGAAGCCGGTAACTGCTGGGCGCCCGTGACCGAGGGGTATGCGCGCGGGCGCGAGGCGGTGGCGCAGGCGCTCGCGCTGGAGCCGGACCTGGCCGAGGGACACGCGTTGATGGGCTGGATCCAGATGACGCACGACCGGGACTGGCGTGGTGCCGAGGCGTCGTATCGCCGCGCGCTTGAGATCGCCCCTGGCAATGCCGGCGTGCTTCGCCGCGCCAGCGCGCTCGCTGCGAATTCGGGTCGCATCGACGAGGCGATCGCGCTTGGTCGTCAGGCGGTGGAGCAGGACCCGTTGAGCGCACCCGCGTATAGCAACCTCGGGGCAGCGCTCAACATTAGCGGCCGCCTCGGCGAAGCAGAGGCCGCGTTCCGCAAAGCGCTCGAGCTTGCCCCCGAGAGAGCCGTTACCCGCGGACTCCTGTCGTTGGTGCTGCTGGCACAAGGCCGGGGTGAGGAGGCGCTGACCGACGCGCTCCGGGAGCCGGAGCGGTGGTGCCGTCTCTGGGCGCTCGCGATTATTCATCATGCCGCGGATCGCCGGGACGAATCGGAAGTGGCGCTGCAGGAATTGATCGCGAACTACTCGGCAGACGCCGCCTACCAGATCGCGACAATGTACGCCGCGCGGGGCGAGACAGACCTCGCCTTCACGTGGCTTGAGCGGGCGTACGCCCAGCGCGATACCGGCCTCTCCGACATGAAGTCCGATCCGTTACTCCGCTCGCTGCAGACCGATCCACGATGGGAAGTTTTTCAGCGCAAGACAGGATTCCCAAACTCTGGCGAATAGGGCGGCGCAGGGATTACGAGTTGAATCTCTCCGTCACTCTTGCGGCATCTAAACGTTCGTACCTACGCGAAAAGGGCGGTGCTGCTATGAATCCTCTCGTTCAAATCTCAGCGAACGTGCCCTCGCCCTTCGCCCTGCTTGCTCTCGTCTGCCTGGTGGCATGCCCAGGCTGGGCAATGGCCGATGAGCCCAGCGCGAACCCGACGACCATGAGCTTTGGGGCAGGCGGAACGATCCGCATGAACCTCCACAGCGGGACCATGGAGGTCGTCGGCGTGCAGGGCGACAGGATTACCGTTTCGTGGCATTCAACGTCGCCGGAAGACGAGCGCGACGTCAGCGTAAAGCTGCAGCGCTCCGGTGGGAAGGACGCGACGGTCGTGGTCGACGGTCCTGGCAACCGCGTGCATTACCGCATCGAGGTGCCACAGCAATCCAACGTTAACATTCACATGCGGGCGGGAGATCTCGACGTTCACGGCATCCTGGGCAGCGTGGACGCCGATCTTCTCGCCGGCAATCTGGATCTGCGCGTTGCGGAACCTCAGCACTATCACACCATAAGCGCATCGGTCACCGCCGGCGGGCTTACCGCCGATCCCTGGCACGCGGATACGGGGGGTCTGTGGCGCTCTTTCAGGGCGAGCGGCGACGGTGATTACGACCTGCGCGCCCGGCTGATGGCCGGGCAGCTTACGATCCGCTCGGAGTAGACCTCAAATCCAGCGCGGACTCTGAGTGCGACGCGGCGATTCGTAGGGCGGTGGTGCTCCATCAACTGCCCTTGGAAGGCGCGCCGGCGCCGCTTGAGTCGCACCTGCCATTGCGCTAGTATCAACGCAGCATTAGCCGGGGATGGCAGGCAGACTCCCCGGATATCCAAGACGCCCGCCGCGTCCAAGCTCTGCTCCTGATCACGGGGTTTCGGCCCGTGGGGAGTGTGTGCGTTGGACGCATCCGTAACAATCCCTTCGTTTCATCCCCTCGCGCCCCGCGATCGCGGGCCGGCTTGCAGCACGCCGGTGGATGCTCGCGCACGTCTGCGCGTGCCGAGCGCGATCGAGGACGCTCCGCAATGAGCCGGCAATTGCCGCACTCGCTGGCTCAGCTCGCGCTGTATTTCCTGAAGCTCGGGAGCATCGGCTTCGGCGGTCCCGTTGCGCTGGTTGGATACATGTATCGCGATCTCGTCGAGAGCCGTCGCTGGATCAGCGAAGAAGACTACAAGGAAGGCCTCACGTTAGCGCAGCTCATGCCGGGACCGCTGGCCGCGCAGCTCGCGATGTATCTGGGCTACGTGCACTACCGCATCGCGGGCGCCACGGTGGCCGGCATCGCGTTCGTGCTGCCATCGTTCCTGATGGTGCTCGCGATCGGCTGGGCGTACATCCGGTTTGGCGGTCTGCCGTGGATGCAGGCTGCCTTCTACGGCGTCGGCGCGGCGGTCATCGGCATCATCGCCATCAGCGCGTACAAACTCACGACGAAGAATATCGGCAGGGACAAGCTCTTGTGGGCGGTCTATCTGATCACCGCCGGGGTCACGGTTTGGACCGAGTCGGAAAGTGTCTGGCTGTTCCTGGGCGCTGGCGTGCTGGCATGGCTGGTGCGCGCGCCGCCGAAACGCTGGCTGCACAAGACGCCCGCCCCTGCATTCCTGGGGCTTGACCTGCATTGGCCGACGACCTGTGCCGTTGCCAGCGGCTGTGATTGGACGCTGCTCGCGCAGCTCGGCGGCTTCTTCGCCAAGGCCGGCGCATTCGTCTTTGGAAGCGGCCTCGCCATCGTTCCATTTCTGTATGGCGGCGTCGTGCACGACCATCAGTGGCTGACCGAGCGCCAGTTCGTGGACGCGGTGGCAGTCGCCATGATCACGCCCGGACCGGTGGTCATCACCGTCGGCTTCATCGGTTACCTCATCGCGGGCTTCCCCGGCGCGGTCGTCGCGGCATTCGGAACGTTTCTGCCGTGTTATCTCTTCACCGTGCTGCCGGCGCCTTATTTCAAGAAATACGGCAAGCGCCCCGCGCTGCTGGCATTTGTCAACGGCGTGACCGCGGCCGCCATCGGCGCGATCACCGGCGCTGCAATTGTTCTCGCCGAGCGATCCATCGTCGATGTGACGACCGCGCTGCTGGCGCTCGTCACCGTCGGCTTGATCTGGAAAGTGAAGAAGCTACCCGAACCGGCGCTGGTTGCCGCGGCGGCCATCATCGGACTGCTCGCTTTTCCGGGCGTCCACCGGTGATGACGCGCGGTCTTCGCGGCAGGTCGCACCTACCGCACTGCAAGCGTGACGTCGCGTGAAAAAGTCAGTGCCGATACTGCTGATCACTGCATTTCTAACTGCGCTTGCCAGCGGAGTATCCATGGCTGAAACGGTCAACTTTGATCAGGACCCGACGGGTTCGTTGCCCGCGGGCTGGAGCGCCGGCGTCACCGGCCGCGGCTCGCCCAAATGGACGGTCGAGGCCGACGCCTCCGCGCCGAGCAGGCCCAACGTGCTCAAGCAATCGGGCAGCGGAACCTTTCCCTGGTGCGTAAGGCCCGACGTCTCGCTCGCCGACGGCTACGTCGAGGTGAAATTCAAGCCGATCTCGGGCCGCGAGGACCAAGCGGGCGGCGTGGTGTGGCGCTGGAAGGACGGCGACAACTATTACGTAGCCCGCGCCAACGCGCTCGAGAACAACGTGTCGCTCTACTACACCGCGAACGGCAGGCGCAACACGCTCAAGTACGTCGACGCGCCGGTGCCAGGGAACCATGGCACACCTTCCGCGTGGAATTCTCCGGGAAGAAGATCCGCGTCATCTCGACGGCAAGCCGACATCGAGATGGAGGACGAACACATCGCAGGCGCCGGCGCAGTGGGCGTGTGGACCAAGGCCGACAGCGTCACGCTGTTCGACGACTTCATCTACAGCAGCGGCGCGAACTTGCGATGAGCGTCGCCCCGAAAGCTGCACTGATCCTGACGCGTCGTGAAATTGCGGCGTTGATGGGACCGCAAGATTATCTGGTCGCGGTCGAGGCCGCCTTTCGCGCGTACGCGAACGGCGACGCCGAGGTTCCGCTTCCCATGCACATTCCCGCCACGGATGGCGCATTCCACGTCAAGGGCGCGCGCGTGGTGCTGGAGGGCGCGGCCTACGTGGCGGTCAAGTTGAATGGAAACTTTCCGGGCAACCCGCAGCGCAACCACCTCCCGACAATCCAGGGCGTCGTCCTGCTGTGCGACGGTGCGGATGGGTCGTTGCTCGCCGTGATGGATTCCATCGAAATAACTTCCCGACGGACCGCCGCCGCCAGTGCGCTAGCGGCGCGGTTTCTCGCACGGAAGGATGCGGACTGCATCGCGATCTGCGGATGCGGCGAGCAAGGCCGCGTGCAACTCGCGGCGCTCGCTCAGGTCATGGTCGCTCAAACGCAGTCTTGTCTGGGACGCCGACGCAGAAAAAGCGCGGGAGTTCGCCCGCGATATGCGCACGGCACTCGACCTCGACGTCACCGCGGTGCTCGATGTGGCTGATGCGACACGGTCGAGCGGCGTCATCGTGACCGCGACCAATGCGCGAACGCCATTCCTGTCGACGGACATCGTTCCGGCGGGTGCCTTCGTCGCAGCGATCGGCGCCGACAGCCCGGAAAAGAGCGAG
The DNA here is from genome assembly GCA_963718905.1 of uncultured Pseudomonadota bacterium. GTDB lineage: Bacteria > Pseudomonadota > Gammaproteobacteria > Burkholderiales > Casimicrobiaceae > VBCG01. The sequence goes on along the minus strand of CAVRAF010000006.1, from coordinate 251,301 downwards.
CTCACGCCCGAGCTCATGGCGAACGCGACCATCGTCGTCGACCTGCTCGCGCAGTGCGTGGCGATGGGTGATCTGCATCACGCAATCGCCGCCGGCCTCGTCACGGCGGACGACGTCCATGGCGAGCTCGGCGAGCTGGTCGTCGGACGCAAACCCGGCCGCACCGATCCGGACGAAATCACCGTGTTCGATTCCACCGGCGTCGCCGTGCTGGACGCCGCGAGCGCGGCGGCAATCTACCAGCGAGCAATCGCCGACAACGTCGGTTCACGCATCGTTCTCGGCGCGCCGTGAGCACCCTCCGAGCGCCCGCAGCGGCGCGTGAAACAAACGAAACGAAACCGGCCTTCCGGTGAAGTCTCCCTGACGCACCTGCCCTCTAGACTCGGTGCTTCCGTGCACTGTCCGCCGCAGGTCAGCGGGCAAGCCAATCCTTGCGAGGTGGGGACATGAGGGCTCACGAGGGAAGCTGTTTTTGCGGCGCCGTCGCGCTCACCGCCGCTGGCGAGCCGGTCGCGGCCTTTTGCCATTGCGCATTGGAAAGAAGCCGCCCCGCGCCCGGCAACGCGCTCGGTCTCCGCAATTCCGAGGCGGTGACGATGACCAACGGCGGGGGCAGCATCGGCGTCCACTACACGACCGAGAAGAGCTACCGCAAGCACTGCACGATCGGCCGCGGACACCTGCTGACCGACTATCCACCGGACTAGCGGGCTTCGCGACCGTCCACGTGCGGACCTGCGCCGACCGCGCATGGTTTCGCGCCTGAATGCGTCGCGCGGCACCGAGACGTCATCTCCGAATCCTCTCTATCGAAAAGGCTCCTGATCATGAAAACGCAAGGTATGACAGCAATTGGACGGACATCACTCGTAGCGCTGCTTGCCGCCTGCGCAACGTCGCAGGTTGGCGCGGCGCCGACCATCCCCTACAACCTCAGAGCGCCGGCAACGCAGAAGCTGTCGCTCGAGACGCACGCCACCGGCGTGCAAATTTACGACTGCAAGGCCAGCAAGGACGACCCGGCGCGTTTCGAGTGGGTCTTCCGGGGCACCCGAAGCCGACCTCTTCGACGCCACCGGCAAGAAGATCGGCAAGCACTATGCCGGGCCCACGTGGGAGTCGAACGACGGGAGCAAGGTGGCCGGCGATGCCACAGCGCATTACGACGGCCCGGACGCCAACGCGATCCCGTGGCTGTTGCTGACGGCCAAATCGGCTTCGGGCGTTGGCGTTCTCAGTCACACGGCCAGTGTCCAGCGCGTGCAGACGGTCGGCGGCAAGGCGCCTGCGGACGGCTGCAGCCAGGCGGAAGCGGGCAAAGAGGCTCGAGTGCCCTACAGCGCCAACTATTACTTCTACGCCGCCACGCCGTAAGCGCGATTCGAACCCGGATGTGCGCAGTCACCCGGTCGGGTCGACTGCGCCTTCCTTCGTCGCGGCCACCGCCGTGCCAGAATAGGGGGTCACCTGCACCGGAGAGCCTGAGTCATCATGAATGCCGACGACCTGCGCGCGGCCCAGACGCCGCTGAAGGAACGCTACCGACAGGCGCCCGAGGCTGCGTTGATCACGTTGCGCGCGCAGGGCCGTCTTGGCGAGGGTGTCACGTGCAAGATTGAAACGGGAAAGGCGCTGGTCGCCGCGGGTCTTCATCCGGCAACGGGCGGCACCGGCATCAGCGCCTGCTCCGGCGACATGTTGCTGGAGGCGCTGGTCGCGTGCGCGGGCGTCACCCTCAATGCGGTGGCAACGGCGCTCGGCATCGAGTTGCGCGATGCGTTGCTTCAGGCGGAGGGCGATCTCGACTTTCGGGGCACCCTCGGAGTGGCCAAGGAGGTTCCCGTAGGCTTCCAGGACATTCGGCTGCAAATCAGCCTGGATACCGACGCAACCGATGAACAGTTGGCCACCCTGCTGCGCCTCACCGAACGCTATTGCGTGGTTTACCAGACGCTGCTGCATCCGCCGCAAATCGCGGTCAGCCGGCGGAAGATGAAGGATTCGGATGGTCGCGCCGCCGCCGGCGGTTGATGTAGCCTAAGAGACTTTCGATCGGAGAAGTCGCTCATGCCCTTGTACATGGACATCCACGACGTGCCCGGCGTTACCGCGGATGCCGTCGCCAACGCGCACATGATGGACCAGCATATTCAAGCCAAGCACGGCGTGGAATACGTCAAGTACTGGCTGAACGAGAAGCAGGGAAAAATCTTCTGCCTGTGTAATGCGCCGAGCGCCGAAGCTGCCGACGCCGTCACCATGAAGCCCACGGCTTGACGGCCGCGCGAATCATGGAGGTAACGCCCGACCTTGCCGACGTCTTCATGGGTGCGGCGGAGGTCGACAAGGGAGGCGCGGCGCTTCTTCCGGGGAACGTCGACCGCGACCCCGGCACGCGCACGGTGCTATTCACGGACATCGTGGGCTCGACGAGCATGACGCAGCACCTCGGCGACGAGCTGGCACTCGCCATCCTCGACGTGCACGATCGCATCGTGCGCGCGGCGCTGACCGCGACGCACGGGCGCGAGGTGAAGCACACCGGGGACGGGATCATGGCGGTGTTCGTTTCGGCGGCTTCCGCGATTCGTTGCGGAATCAACGTGCACACCGGTATTTCGCAGCACCGCAACGAGCATCCCGATCAGCCGCTTCAGGTGCGCATCGGGGTGGCCGCGGGAGAGCCGATCGAGCACCACAACGACCTTTTCGGCTCGACGGTGCAACTGGCTGCGCGACTGTGCGCTCATGCCGATCCCGAGCAGATCCTGGTGTCGAACGCGGTTGCGGAGCTCTGCATCGGCAAGTCGCTGCCGTTCAGGGACGTCGGTCCGGTTGCGCTCAAGGGATTCGACCAGCCGGTCCATGTTCACTGCATCGGGTTCGCCGAAAGCGTGTAGCTTCCGACGGGCTGAACGCCGACTGCGCCGCTTCCCTCAGTCGAGGTGCGCCAGATGAGGCCCTACGCGCGAGAGCGCTTTTCGTCCGAGGTGCGGCTGACTCCAGCCGCGGTGGCCCTACACGCCATTGCCGCTTTGGGTCGGATCGTTCATAGCCTCATCCACACGCTGGCTACATCCTTGCTTAGCGGCGACGCACGTCAATCGGCCGCATGTTCTGCCGTTCTTCAACCTATTGGCGGTAGCGCCGTCATTCGGGAGCTTGCCGCAGCGGCGGGGAATGGGCACCCGCAGCGCCACTGGTTCGTAGCGACCTGGACGATTGCCCGGGCATTTAGTGCGAGCCGCTCTGGAGGGCAAGCACTGCTGACCGAACTAGAACCGACGTCGTTGCATTCCGGCGCGGACAACTGGCTTGCTTCCGAAGAAACCCAAACGACCTCTTGACGCTGCTGAAGCAGGTCCTTTAATAACAGTCTCTTTTGAAAGTCGCGGTTGACGAACCTTGCGACTAAGTTAAATGGGTGTGCCATAGACGTGCCTGGGCGCAATTGACTTTGGGATTGGCAAACGTCGCAAGTCAGTGATTAGCTGACCGATCGATACAACGGCGGTCCCCACAATACCGCTCTCCATCGAACAACAAGCGAAGCTCGGTTGAGCACCAGCGAACGGTTGATCAAATCGATCGCGCCATGGCGGTGCTCCTAGGCGGTGCTGATCGAACCGAGCACTCGCGAACTACGAAGACGAGAGTTCGGCGGTCAGCGCTGGAATGATCTCGAACAGGTCGCCGACGAGGCCGTAGTCGGCGATCTGGAATATCGGCGCCTCGGCATCCTTGTTGATGGCCACGATCACCTTGCTGTCCTTCATGCCGGCGAGGTGCTGGATCGCGCCCGAAATGCCCACGGCAATGTACAAGTCGGGCGCGACGATCTTGCCGGTCTGCCCGACCTGGTAGTCGTTCGGCACGTAGCCCGCGTCGACCGCAGCGCGCGAGGCGCCGATCGCCGCATTCAGCTTGTCGGCCAGCGCTTCCAGCAGGCTGGAAGTTCTCGCCGCTGGCCATGCCGCGCCCGCCCGAGACCACGACGCGAGCGCTGGTCAGCTCGGGCCGTTCCGACTTGGTGAGCTCCTGCCCGACGACCTTGGCCGAGGTCGACCTCGGCGGCCGGCGCCACGTCCTCGATGGTTGCGTTGCCGCCGGTCGCGGGCGCCGCGTCGAACGCCGTCGCGCGCACGGTGATGACCTTGATCGCATCGGCCGAGCGCACGGTGGCGAATGCATTGCCGGCGTAGATCGGGCGCACGAACGTATCGGGCGCCTCGATGCGCGGTGATGTCGGAGACCTGCGCGACGTCGAGCGTGGCGGCAATGCGCGGCGCGATGTTCTTGCCGAAGCTGGTCGCGGGCGCGAGCACGTGGCTGTACCTGCCGGCGGCGATGATCTGCAACGCGGTTGCCGCAATGTTTTCCGCGGTGGGTCGCTCGAGATACGGCGCGCTCGCCTTCAACACCTTGGTGACGCCTGAAACGGACGCCGCGGCGGTCGCGGCGCCACTCCTGCGCATGACCGGCGACCAGCACGTGGACGTCGCCGCCGATCTTGCTCGCCGCGGCGATCGCATGCAGCGTCGCCGACTTCAGCGAGGCGTTGTCGTGCTCGGCGATGACCAGGACTGACATCGATGACCTTCCACGCTCGAGCCGTGATTCGCGCGCGCTCACGATGGCAGCGAACGCTGCGATCCGCTAGGCCCGTCGGCTACGGCAATACCTTGGCCTCGTTGCGCAGCTTCGCGACGAGCTCCTTGACGTCCGCGACCCGGCCGCCGCCCTTGCGCTTGGGCGGCTCCGTCGACCTTCATCGTCGTGAGGCGCGGCGCGATGTCCACACCCAGCGCATCGGGCGTCAACGATCTCCAGCGGCTTCTTCTTCGCCTTCATGATGTTGGGGAGCGTGGCGTAGCGCGGCTCGTTGAGGCGCAGATCGGTCGTGATGACGGCCGGCAGGTCGACCTCGACCGTCTCCAAGCCGCCGTCGACCTCGCGCTTGACCGTCGCCTTGGTATCGCCGATGTCAACCTTCGACGCGAACGTCGCCTGCGGCCAGTCGAGCAGCGCCGCCAGCATCTGCCCGGTCTGATTGGCATCGTCGTCGATCGCCTGCTTGCCGAGGATGACCAGCCGCGGTGCTTCCTTGTCGACCACCGCGCGCAGCAACTTGGCGACGGCCAACGGCTGCAACTCCGTGTCCGTCTGGACCAGGATCGCCCGATCGGCACCGAGCGCCAACGCGGTTCGCAGCGTCTCCTGGCAGGCCGTGGCGCCGCACGATACGGCGACCATCTTCCGTCGCCACGCCCTTCTCTTTCAGGCGCACGGCTTCCTCGACCGCAATCTCGTCGAAGGGATTCATCGACATCTTGACGTTGGCGGTGTCGACGCCGGTACCGTCCGGCCTTGACGCGAACCTTTACGTTGAAATCGATGACTCGCTTGGTTGGGACGATAATTTTCATATAATCAAGTACTTGCTACAATGAGTCGGCCAGTCACGGGAAAAACGCTACCATCCCCGTCAATTATGACAGTTCCGATAATGCGCTATCGCCTGTCCTATGAGAGGGAGTTGCCGCTTGCGCTTGCTCTCGCGCGGACAAGGTGCGATCTTTTTTTGGGCGATTTGCAGGTGTTCACGAATTACCCATATTTGAATAGATACGGATCCGCTTGACCCGAGCAAAACCCAGGAACTGCTTCATTTCTCAATCGCGCATGGCCGATGCCTAAACTATCATGGTGTTATGCTTAGTCATTGTTCTTAAACATAAACATTCACCGTTCTGAACGCCGTGCAACGGACTACGGCGGGGAAATGGTGCCTAAATTTGATTGTATTGGACGAGACGGCACCGTTTCGTCGCCAGCATGGTATGAACGTTGCTTAATCTGGTCGAGTACGACCCAAAGCTTGGAATCCGATGACCCTTCTTAGCCGGTTGAAGGCCCGACTCCATGTCCGCCCTGACAGTGAGCATGAACAAGCGGCCCTTCGCATAATCATCGTCGGCGCCTTGTTGGCGTATGTGGCCCTCTTTCACACCGCACCGGAGACTCTGTCTACCTCCGATCGGACCACCGTCCTAGTAATCGGAGCGATTCTCCTTATCGGGGTCGCCATCTTTGCCGCGATATGTGCGTGGCCGACGGCGAATGTACCTCGACGTCTTCTTGGAATGCTGACCGACAATGCCAGCGCAACCTGGTACATGTCAGTTGCCGGTGAGTATGGCTTTGCAATGATTGGTGTCTACTTGTTCGTCACGTTTGGGAACGGTTTTCGTTACGGACGGCGCTACCTCTTTGCAAGTCAGTTTCTGTGTCTGACCGGATTCTTCTACGTCCTCCTATCGGTCCCGTACTGGCAAGCACACCGTTCTGGCGGAATCGGTCTGCTCATCACTCTCATTGTCTTGCCACTTTACATCGTCGCTCTTCTTGAGCGCATTCAGGAAGCGCGCGCCAAAGCCGAAGAAGCCAGCCTAGCAAAGACGTCCTTCCTGGCGAATATGAGCCATGAGATGCGCACGCCTTTGAATGGAATTGTCGGCGTCGTTGACCTGCTAAAGACGACCAGTCTGTCAGTTCAGCAGCTTGAGCTTGTATCGTTAATGCGCCATTCGATCTCCGTATTGAGATCACTCGTCGATGATGTCCTCGACATTAGCAAGATCGAAGCAGGGCGATTGACCATCGAGGTCACCCCATTCGATCTCCACTCCTCGATCAACGGCCTAGTTCAACTCCTGCGTCCGCATGCTCAATCCAAGGGTCTTACGCTGCGCGCCGTTATCGATCCAGCTCTTGAATATCGATTGAAAGGCGATTCACATCATCTCCGGCAGATCCTTCTGAACCTCCTGGGGAATGCAATTAAATTTACCGAGCGGGGCGAAGTCACACTCACAGTGGATCTCAACAAAGAGACTCCGCAAGGAGTGACTGTGCGATTCGAGGTGAAGGATACGGGCATCGGAATCGCGCCGGATGCCTGCGCGAAGATCTTCGAGCGATTTGTTCAGGCCGACCAATCAACTACACGCAAGTACGGCGGCACTGGACTAGGCACTACCATCGCGAAGCAGCTCGCTGAATTGATGGGTGGAAGCATAGGTGTGAACAGTGCTTTGGGACAGGGAAGTACCTTTTGGGTGGAGCTTCCGCTGCTGAGAGACGCGCCAGCCACCGAAACGGAGTATTCAGAGGCGAGCTCTGCGGGGACTCATATAACAAATGAGGGCATCACTCTTATCGTCGCAAGCGCTGGATTAGCGCGAGTGACATCCGCGATTCGCTCAATGGGCGAGCGTTACGAAATCTTGACTCCGATTACGCCGATCGGCAATCGAATAGACACGCTGCTTGGATCGGGGGTTCCAATTCGAACGATCATCGCCGCTTGCAACATCGACCAAGCTTGCTCCGTGTTTTCCATAGCCTCACAGCGCCTCGCTGATCATCCAGTTGCGTTGATTTACGTCGCCAACGGCGAACTGTCGGTAGTTGACAAGGCAAGAGTGAACAGCATCAAGGGTGCCTTTGCTTTGGAGTATGCAACCCCAAAGCTTTTGTCAAATGCGATCCATGCTGTTACCGCGGGGGTTGAGCGTACCGCTGACGACCTAGCCGATCTAGGGACGGAGCTGAAGCGTGAGCGGCTATCGCTTAAGGTGCTCGTCGCTGAAGACAACGCTACGAATCAAACGATAATTTCGCAAATGCTCGAGAGCGCGGGCTACGAAGTCGTTCTGGCGTCAGATGGCGAAGAGGCGCTGGATTTGTATGAAAAGGAGCAGCCGGATCTCGCGATCCTGGATTTCAACATGCCGCATCGGACTGGGATCGAGGTTATCCAGGCAATACGGGTGATGGAACCACCGGGCGTCAGAATGCCGGCCTTAATTCTCTCCGCATCAGTGACGCCCGAAGCAAAGGATCGCGCGAAGAAGGCGGGCGCCGATGAATTTGTTGGGAAGCCCTTTGACGCGGTGACGCTGATTCAGCTTATTGATCGCCTAGGAAAGCGCACAGCGCGAGCAAATATTCGTACGACGTCCGAAACGAAGACCCAACTCGCCGAAGTAAAGCAGTTTCCTGGAACAAGTCGAAAAATCCGCGTTTCTCGGCGCCTCGATCGAAATGAGCGTGCTATTCCCAGTGCTCGCGAAGACGCGCTAAATGGTCTCGTTGACCCGGCTCGTCTCGCACAACTTGAAGACATCGGAAGGGACCCTTCATTTCTTACGGAACTCATCCACGGATTTACTCGCGATGTCGAAATGATACTTGCGAAGGCACACCGATGCATCATGGCCGGCCAAACCGACGATCTTCCGGACCTGATGCACGCTCTGAAAGGGGCAGCTGTCAGTATCGGAGCGACCGAACTCGCGGCCTTGGCCGTCGAGCTTGAGTCATCCGCCGACACCTTTTCCACCAAGCAACTTGGACCCAAACTGGAAGCGATGCAAGGGTGTTTCGACGCAACCTCGACGTACCTAAAAAACTACATCCAAACAAATTATCACGCCCCGCTTTAGCCTTATCGGCGGCGCTACCCGTTAATGACCTGCCGCGGCGCCGCGTACAGTTCTTCAACGAACTCGTCCTCGGCTGTTGCGGTCAGAAGTTTGTCCTGGGCGCGCACAAGTCGAGCCATCATTCTGAGGTCACGATTCTCCAATCGTAGCGCAGCATCAACCCAGACACCCACAACCGCTTTCATTTCCGCATGCGTCACGGGTTGGAATTCCCGCTTTGCGAGCGACATTGCTCTGTAGCTATTCCGCTTTCGCTGGCGGTTCTTGATCAGGGTTCGCACGACCTCTAACCCTGTTCCGCTTTCAGTCAACTCATCGACGACGCCGAGGTCATACATTTCCTTAGCGGTGAACACTTTGCCGCTCATGATCACTTCTTCCGCCTTGCGCAGGCCAATCTTCCGCGAGAGCAAGGAGAGCGCTCCCATTCCTGGAAACATATTAAAAAGCACCTCCGGGAATGACATCGTCGCGCAACGCTCGGCCACGATCACGTCACTCGCCAAAGCGCATTCAAATCCGCCACCAAAAGCCCTACCCTGAACCAACGAGTAGGTAATGATGTCTGCGTCAAAGCCGCAGACACGTCGATACATGTTGTCGACACATAGATCGCCGTAATGCATGAGTGATTCGCGATCCTTGCGGAGAATCGCCTGAATGAACATCGAAAGATCGCCGCCTAGGTTGAATACGCCTGGAATGTGGCTACCAAAAACCGCGTTCTCGATCTTGCATTCCTTGCCGGCGTGGTTCATCCATCCCTGATGTAGTTGCAGGCGTCGCTCAAAGTCGAAGGATTCCTCCAAGAACGCGGCGTTAAAGCATGGACGAGGGGACGGCCTCATCCACCAATAAAGGGTGAGAGATTCGCTGTCGTACTCAACGTCGATCTGTTTTAGATTGTTCGAATTTGCGAGAGCAGGGAAATCGGCGACAGCGTTCATGAAAAGCCTCCGGAAAAGCTAGCCAAAAGTTGCATTTTCTTGAATTGGCACATGCTGCCGTCTAGCGGCACGCGTGTACTCTACATAGGTTCTGCCTGTAGGTGCAAGTCCTACACGTGCGGAAACACCGTCGATTTCGTCACATTGTTGCATCCCGGCAAATCCGTCGGGCCGCTAGACGGTTATCGGAGGGTGCTAAACGGACGGTGAGGTCGGGATCGGGTCGGCTGGCAATAGTTGCCGGAAAGTTGTTGTGCACAACTTGCATGCCCAGCCGAGTCTAAAGACCTGCCGATAATGGCCTCGCGGGAATAGAAACACGTCGTTAGCTACAACAAATCGAGGCTTCCCGCAGTTCGGCATTCTTTCGGGTCGCTAGAGCGGGACCCACCGCCCCCCGGCGAGGCCTTCGATGGGTCGAAAGGTCGCCTTGTACGCCATCTTGGTACTTTCCCGGATCCAGTAGCCCAGATACAGGTAGGGCAGCCCGAGCTCCTGGCACTTCTGGATTTGCCACAGGATGTTGAACGTCCCGTAGCTCGCCGTGGGGGGCTCGGGGTCGAAGAACGTATAGACCGACGACAGCCCGTCCACCAGCCGGTCGACCAGGCTCACGACGCGCAGTTGACCGCTGGCGTCGCGAAACTCGTAGAGGTCGGTGGCGACATTGCTGTGCAGCAGGAAGTGCTGGTACTGCTCCCGGCTGTCCTGATCCATCCCGCCACCGGGGTGGCGCAGCCGCTGATACCGCAGATAGAGCGCGTAATGCGCGGGATCGTACGCCAACTCGCGCCGTACCGCCGTGATCCCGCCCTTATCCCGCAGCGACCGGCGCTGGCTGCGACTGGGCTTGAAATCGCGCACCGGAACCCGGACCGGCACGCACGCCCGGCAATGGTCGCAGTACGGACGATAGGTGAACGCGCCGCTGCGGCGAAAGCCGAAGCGCACCAGCTCGCTGTAGGTCCGCGTGTCGATCAGGTGGCTGGGTGTGGCCACCTGCGAGCGCGCCGCCCGGTCGGGCAGGTAGCTGCACGGGTACGGCGCCGTCGCGTAGAACTGCAGCGTCGCGAGCGGAAGGTCGTTGAGGTTGCTCACCCGTGCTCCGGAATCGGCCCCGCCGTCCAGCCGACAGGCGCCGCGTCGGAGTGTATCAATTCGCTAAGCCGATGGGCGAATTCGCGTCGCGAAATCGGCCGGGCGCCCATCGACGCCAGGTGTCCGGTCTCCTGCTGGCAGTCGATCAGCGGCACGCCGCGCTCGCTGCAGCAGCGCAACGAGCGCCGCGAGGCACACCTTGGACGCATCCGTCACGCGCGCAAACATCGATTCACCGAAGAACACCTGTCCGATCGCAAGCGCCGTAGAGTCCGCCGACCAGCTCGTCGTCCTGCCACGCCTCGACGCAATGCGCGTAGCGCAGCCGGTGCATGCGTCGATAGGCCGTGATCATTTCGCGGGTGATCCAGGTTCCATTCTGCGCGCCGCGCGGCGTGCTGGCGCAGGCGTCGATGACCTGATCGAACGCCGTGTCGATGCGGACGTCGAACTCGCGCCGCTTGATCCGCTTCGACAGCGAGCGCGACAGCCGGAATTCGTCGACCGGCAACACCATGCGCGGATCGGGACTCCACCACAGCACCGGCTGACCCGCGCCGTACCACGGGTAGATGCCGCGCCGATAGGCGTCGATGAGGCGCGGCGGAGAAAGATCCGCCGCCCGCCGCGAGGAGTCCGTTCGGCTCGACCAGCGCCGCGTCGAGCGGTGGAAAAGGTGTATCCGCATCGAGCCACGCAATCACGTCGGCGGACCCGACCGCAGTATCCCGGTGATCATTTGAACCGCTTGGCATCGATGCGGGTCGTGTGCGTCGCCAGATAGACTTCGCGCAGGAAGCAGGTCAACCCGCCGATCAGCGCCACCATCGCGCCCACGAACAAGGCACCGGCGAGCCACTTCAGGTTCGCGGCGAAAAACTCCTCCAGGAACAGCGTGACGATCACCACGCAAATGATCAGTGCCGCCGTCGTGCAGTAATTGATCGACCAGCTACAGACGCGCCGGCGCCGTTCCAGATTGCCGAACTCCGCGCGCGCCGCGGTGCGCGCCGGCGCATCCATTGCCGGCCATGCCAGCTCCAGACTGCGGGCGCGGTCGATCACCCGCGCCAGCCGCGTGGCCATCACCCCGAGGAGCGCGGCGATGCCGGTCAGGAGAAAGACCGGTGCGATCGCCAGTTGAATGGCGTGCGAAATGAGTCCGGTGCCGATATCCGTGGGCATGGCGAAGGCTCCGCAGTTAGCATACGCAGTTCGCGGAAACAGGATAGCGTACCCGCCGATCCGCCGGCGCCGCACCCAACGGTCGACGCGGCGCGTGTATCGAAGCGCCGATCCGTGTTGAAATCGAGCTCGTTCCGGGGCCCTCGTCCGCATTGCGGCCCCTCATGGAGATGTTCATGTCCGAAGCAAATCGCAGGATCGGCGTCATCGGCGTCGGCTTTGGTGCGCAGGTCTACGTTCCGGGCTTCGTCTCGGAAGGCTGGCAGGTCGTCGCGCTATGCAGCCGCAACCGTCAACGGGCGACGGACGCCGCGGCCGCGGCCGGCATCCCGAACGTCTACACCGATCCCATGGAGCTGATCCGGCGCGACGATCTCGCGGCGGTTGCGATCGCCACGCCGCCCGGCTCGCACCACGACCTCGCCATCGCCGCGCTGCGATCGGGCAAGCACGTGCTGTGCGAAAAGCCGTTCGCGTTCGACGCGACGCAGGCGGCCGCCATGCTCGCCGCCGCGGAGAGCAGCGGCAAGACGGCGATGGTCGGTCACGAATTCCGCCACACACCGCAGCGCGGCTACATCAAGGAGCTTCTCGACAGCGGCTACATCGGACGCTTCCAGCTCTGCACGATCGAGCTGTTCCTCGACCGCTATGTCACGCGCGAGCTGCGACCGTTGACGTGGCAGGCCTACCGGTCCGAAGGCGGCGGACTGCTCGGCGCCCTCGGCTCGCATTACATCGACGGGCTGCGCCACTGGTTCGGTGAAATCGCCTCGGTCAGCGGCCGCCTCGCCACGCTGCGCCCGTCCGTCATCGAGACGTCGACGCAGCGCGTGGTCAAATCGGAAACCGACGATACGTTCGTGTTCACGCTCGAGTTCAGACGCGGCGGCATCGCGACGATGGTCGCATCGTTCGCCGCCACCCCCGCACGCGGCACCAAGATCGCCGTCATGGGCGAGCGCGGCACGCTGATCGCCGAGCAACCCGGTCCCAATCCAACCGAAGATGGCACGGTGATCGCGAGCCGCGACGGCGCGCCGCTGCAGGCCCTCGCCACGCCTGCGAAGTACACGCCGTTCACCGATCCGCGCGACCATCGCCTGATGGCGTTTCGCCTGCTGGTTCGCGACTTCACGCGCGGCATCGATGAGGGACGTTCGCCCGCGCCGAACTTCACCGACGGCCTGCGCTGCCAGGAAGTGATCGATGCGGTGCGCGAATCGTCCGCTTCGGGACGAACGGTGAACCTCGCGTGACGCTGTTAGATCGCGCCGGCCGTAAGCTTGGACGTAAAATCAGCTTTCGCACCGCCCCCGTAGCTCAGTGGATAGAGCACGCCCCTCCTAAGGGCGGGGTCGCAGGTTCGATTCCTGCCGGGGGTGCCCTGAATCTCGCGCACGGTCCGATCTCATCGCTGCGATCGAGCGTCCCCTTCGGGCTAGCTTGGACGATGGTCGTTCCGGTGCCCTGCAGATTCTGGCCGTTATTGAAGTTACTGATTAGAACGTGGCCGCGCTTGAGCAAGCCCGCCGAGCGCGGCACCACGGCAATAGCTTAAGGATCTGCTCGACGCGCTCGTGCTTGGACCGCGCCTTTCTCTGGGCACCCAGGTACACGTCAAGGCGCGGGGAGAGACGTTCGCCGCAACGTCTGCTATTCGCTGATGCATCGGTCTTAGATCGGCCAGAGGCGGAATTCGTGGACGTCTGCTACGAAGCGAGCAAATTTAGCTGGGTCACAAATGCCCGTCGATATCGACATCGTCGGGCGACGATAGACTGACCTATGGCCGCCAACGACCCAGCTAGTCCCGCCACGTCATCTTCGAGTCAGCGGACCAGACGGATTGCCTTCGTTTCCGCGGCATTGCTTCTTGTCGTTGGCGCCGCATATGTCGTGCGATGCACGCTCTTGCTCAATGTCGCGAGAATCTTCCTGGACCAAGACGCCGAGTTGGTGGCCCAGGAGAAGGCCGACGGCGTCGCGATCGTCTTCGCGAAGCCGCCGTCGCCATGGGTCATGCCAATGAAAAATGTCATGAATCCCATGTGGCAATCCATCGGAGCTGAAGGAGTCAACTACTACACCTTCGCGGGGCCAGGCAATCTGCTCCGATCCTATAGTGAGCGATCCGAGCCCAGGTCTCCATGGTCGTTGACGGCCGTACGTTGGAGCTGTGGCACGGGACCATGCGCAGCATAGCGACTTGAGCGAAAAGGCGGACGGCCCGCTGGCAACGCTGGTCGGGATGCCACCGAAATCGTCGTGGCCGTCGGGGATTCGCCCGTTTCACAACGTGACGCTCGACGGCTACTTTGTGTGTTGGCCCGACGCGACTCGACGAGTGTCCATTGTGGTCTATGCGGTCGCCGCATTTTCTCCTGATCAAGCCGCAAGTGCTAACGCGTCGCGCCGTGACATCAGAGGCGAGCTTTTGAGCTTGATGAAGACCGCGACGCTTGAAACAGTTCGCTAGGTTAGCGCGTTGTCGACGCGCTTTACAGTTGTGCTTATGGGTTGTCCGCCGGGAAATCCAACCGCTTGTTTTGATGGAAGAACAACATTGCGGCACGGCCATTGCTGTGCCCGGAAACCGAAGTCCGCGTTCACCCAGCGCGAAGAGAAGGCACTACCAAGAAGCGGCCGGTCCAATACACAAGGGGGAGCAATGTTCGACACGAAACGCTTGAGCCAGATCGGTTTGCTCACCGGCATCGGGGCGGTGTTGCCTGCGGTGGGAACGGCAGAGGCGGCTCCAGTCTGTACCGTATTTCCGTGCGCTTTCACTGTGACATCGTCACCCGCCGAGGTGATCGATCCGGGGGTGAATCAGAACAGCGATGCTGAGCACACGACGGTTACATTCAACCAATTCGATCCATCCCTCGGGACGTTGACCGAGGTCGATGTGAGCCTGACCTCGACACTCTTCGGCTTCGTTACGGTTAGCGCAGACACTCCCGTTGAGGACGCTAGCGCCGTTGCCGTCGGAAACACCTCTTGGGATGCCTCTTTCAGCATGACGATGCCGGGCGTCAACTATTCAGATAGCCGGTCAGATTCAGTCAACTGCTTCAACACCGGTTTTTCGGTCAGCTGCTCAAACTCCAAGGACCCGAGCTCTCTGGTGACTTTTAGCGATTCACTCACCGCGCAGTCGATACTGGATCAGTACAATGGCTTGGGGACGCTCGATGCGACGTTCAACCTGAATCTCATGTTGACGGTGACCAACGAAAGTAGCGGCGACGGAAATGCCTCCGGAGGCGGCAACGCGACCTGGGACCGGCCAAACGACGGCTTGACTGTGACCTACATCTTCACGCCCAACTCGACGGTCCCCGAGCCGGGGACACTTGCCCTGCTTGGCATGGGCGCCATGGCCGGGTTAGGCTTCGCTCGAAGGCGCGTGAAACCAGACGGTTGAGTTGGAGCTCAAAGAGCATGTAGCGATGGCCTTTGGTACGCCCGTCGTGGCGTACCACTGGCCGGACAGCGAAGGCCTCAACAAAGAGCTTCGGGAGCTGATCCTCAACGCCGAGACGCGGACTGCGGGCATGTCCCGTAGCAACGTCAAGGGTTGGCATTCCAACACCGATTTTTTCAACTGGGACGCGGAGTGTGCGCGCGTGCTCAAGAAGCGCGCGGACACCGTGGCCACCGAGCTCACCCGCCTGGTCGCGGCCCCGACCGGCCAGTCGCGAACATTTCGCTTTACTGCCTCCGCCTGGGCCAATGTCTTGCGCAACGGCGGGTACAACAGCGTCCACAATCACCCGAACAGCATGTGGTCGGGCGTCTACTACGTCGCCCGCGGCGACCCTGATCCGACGCCGAACGAAAACGGCAAGCTCGAGCTTCTCGACCCGCGCAGCGGGATCAACATGCTGTACTTCGAGAAAAACGTGCTCGACGGCCGTTACGTCATCGAGCCCGTCCCCGGACTGATGATCGTGTTTCCAAGCTGGCTCAAGCACATGGTTCATCCGTATTTCGGAAAGGACGAACGGATTTCCGTCGCGTTCAATGTGTCAGTCGAGGAAAAGTCGGTTGAAGCGGTGGAGGCCGCGATACCGTCGTCCTGACTTTCTGCGGTTGCCGGTCGGTTCGTTTGAACGTCAGCTTCCGAGGGTTGCGACCGTCTGTTCAGGGTCGACTGCAGTCCATGGCTTCGACTTCATCCGCAATTCGGGTACTACGTCGGTTGAGGCAAACGTGGTCTATGCGGTCGCACAGAAAACCTGAGCGTCCAGGTGGTCCAGGACGCTTCGCGCTAACGCAGGAACCCACTCATGCGGGTGGTCGCTGAGCTCAGCCGGTCGTTCTCCGCATCGTCGAGGGCGAGCACCCGACGCTGCAACGGTGTCAGTGCCGCCACGGTCTCGGGTCGCAACAGCGCCTTCTGATATTGCTGTTGCGGCTTGTCGCTGCGCGTGTAAAACGCGTGCAGCGCCCGGCGGCAACGGTCGGTGCGGTTGGCCGTTCCGCCGTGCCACATGTGCGCATTCATGATGACGACGGTCCCGGCCTTGCCGGTCACCAGCTCTTCACCGCGGACGGAGTCGGTGATGCCCGCGTCGGGCAGACGGCGCCAAGCGTGGGAGCGCGGAATCATGCGCGTGGGGCCGTTCTCCGCGGTGAAGTCGTCGAGCATCCACAAGGTATTGCATACCCAGTAGCCGAACTCGTCGGCGATGGCACCGACATCGGCATGCCATGTTTGCGATTCTCCGTTGTGCGGATTGGCCGAACGCGCGTTGAGACTGCTCAGCTTGTAGTCGGGTCCGATGACGTGCTCGATGCACTCAAGGATCTCCGGCATCGCGACCAGCTCCGCGAAGACCGCGCCCTTGTCGACCAGATTCGCCAGGCGACGGGTGCCCGGCTCATGCCGGAACTCGGACCCGGCCTCGTCGCCTTCCAGTTCCCACAGTGTTTCCACGCGCTCGCGAAGGTCTGTGAGCAGCGGCGGCGGAACGAAGCCGGGCAGTACGAGGTAGCCCAGTTCATCGAGCTGCCGTTTCTGGCTTTGTACGAGCATAAACGGCCTCATGCGAGTCATGTGATTGGAAGCCCCCCCGTCTTCCTGAGGTCAGCTATCGCGTCCCGGCGAACGTGCGCTTGCTCAGCGCGTCCTGGAGTGTGTGAAGACTCTCTTCGCACTGCGCCGTGAGCATGCGCTTCTCGCCCAGCGACAGCGCTAGCGAGTGCACGTTGCTGTTGCGTCGGGACAGGACGATGAGCTGCTTGTTGAGGTCGTGGAAGCGGTCCAATGCAGCGGCGGCGCCATCGAGTTGTGGTCGTGACGCAGGCGGTAGCAGGCCCGCCAGCGTCTGCAGCGCGCTGCGCGCCACGCCCTCGGACGATGCCATTCGCTCTTCGAGGCGGGTCATCGCGACGTCGTCTGCTTCCGCGATGTGCGGGCCCTGCAGCACCTGGATCTCGCGCACCGCCGACAGCGCGGTTGCTGTGAGCGCCTTGACCTGCCAGGCGTCCTTTGTCGGGGACGTGCGCGCGACAGACTCAAGGCCATCCCGGAACGCGTCCGCTGCTTTCTGAGCAGGGCCGAATGACAGACGCTGCGCTTTGAGATTGGTGTTCTCGACGGCCAAGCCGAGGATGGTGCTGTCAAGTTCCCGATACCGCGCAAATCGGCCGATGAATTCTTGGAGGAGACGTGACTCGGTGGTGTAGCCGAGTCCTGTGAGCAGGAGCTTCAGGGCGTCGGCGTCCCGCTGGACCAATTGCGTGGCCTGCTCGGCCTCGCGCGCATATTCGGTGGCCGCCTCGTCGGTACCCGCCATGACGGCCCGATCCGCAGCGTCGGTTGCTTTGGTGAATCGGACGAGAAGGTCCGACGAGAGCCGTGCGGCCTCCATCGGATCGTCCAGTTTGAATCCATTGTTGCAACCCGCGACGACAGCCACGAGGAGGATGACGGCCCAGCCGCTTGCATTGGCCCGAAGCGACGCCGTCAAGCGATCTATAGCGCCCACCAGAACCATTGTACGACCGATCGAGACGCTGGCATCAGCAGATTGCGCCCGTCGGCGCACTGCCATGTCGAGGCGCTTCGTCCCGACGGCTTTTCACCACTCGCCTTAGCCCAGATCTCTTTACGCGGCATTTACGCCACGACGCGCAGTCTTTACGACAATTTTGCGTGACGCGTCGTATCTTGGTCCCATCGCGAAGCGACCGTCGCGCATATCTGAACCGAAAGGCAGTCTATGACACCCCGCTCCTGGCATCGTTGCACCGCGCGTGACGCAGTCTTCTCGCGAGCGTTGCTTGCCACCAAAATCAGGCTCGCGATCGCCGTGGTCGGCGCGCTGCTTACGGGCAGCGCCCTGGCGCAGACGGTGCCCCCGGCGGCCGCTCCGGCCGCGGCCCCCACACCACCGCCCCCCGCCAACACGGTCACCGCCAATGTCGGCCTGTTCAGCGAATACATTTTCCGGGGCATCGCGCAGACCGCGGGCAAACCCGCGGTTCAGGGCGGATTCGACTGGAGCCATGTGAGCGGCTTCTACGCCGGCACTTGGGCGTCGAACATCAGCTGGCTCGAGGATTTCGGCGAGTACAACCGCTCGAGCCTGGAGTGGGACGTCTACGGTGGTTACAAACAGAACTTTCCCGGGTCCGAGGACTGGTCATACGATCTCGGCGTCTACGGCTACGTATATCCGGGCAGAAAAAATCCAGGCGTTTTCGACGTCGACACGTGGGAGCTCTACGGAGCGCTGGGCTGGAAGTGGGTCAGCCTCAAGCTTTCCTACGCCCTGACCGACTACTTCGGCGCTCGCCCGGACGGCCAGAAGACGGACGGCACCTGGTACCTCGATCTCTCCGGAGCGTATCCGATACCCGATACGCCTTGGGGGGTGATCGGCCACGTCGGACACCTCGATGTGCGGCACGACGGCAGCGATAGCGATCTGAGCACGGCGGGCAAGGTCTCGTACAACGACTGGAAGCTCGGCGTCTCTTATACGGTTCCCCAAGGGGTTATCAAGGGACTGGAGGTCGGCGCCTATTACACCGGCAATGACGCGAAGAAGCGCTTCTACACGGATTTGACCGGCTACAACACCGCTAAGGATCGCGGCGTCATCTACGTAAAGAAAACGTTCTAGCAGTTTCGTGGACCCCCACGACTCGCGAACCAGTCCGCATGAACAGTCGCATCCTCGATTTCTTGGCGGGCATGGACGTCCTATTGGACCTCGACGTTGCCGGGCGAAAGCAAGCGCTCGAAGCGATTGCGGTGCGGATGGCCACTGCGAATGCCTTGAACTTCGAAACGGTTTAGCCGATTCCTTTCGACGCACCGGACGGACAGCCGGTATCGATTCTCTTGGCCATCGTCGTTCCGGAGCGCGCGAACAACGATCATTTGCAAATTCTCGCGTTCGTGGCGGAACGATTGTCGAGCGAGGCGTTGCGTGTCCGACTGCGGGCTGCCGCTAGTCCGGCTACGGTCAAACAGTTGTTCGGCAAAGCAAGACAGGACGTGGCGTGATCGTGACTGACCGACCACTCGTGCGCCGATGACCGAAGCATCGTTGGCGTACTCTCCGGCGACGTCGCACAGCGCGTCTCCGATTCGCTCCAGCACCGCGAGCCGGAACGCGACAAAGGGTGACCTTATCAACTACGGCTTTTGCGATATGCTCGCTCATTGCCGCCGAACCTGACAAGCTCGTGCGGGATGGCCGATGCGCAAGTCGGGCACGGTAAAAGGAGAGGATCATGGCATCGCCAACCTACACGTCCGCGTTGATCGTCGGCGCCGGTCAGGGACTGAGCGCGTCGCTCACCCGGCTCTTCAGGAAAGAGGGCCTCGCCGTCGCGATCGCCGCGCGGAACGCCGCAAAGCTTGCGCAGTTGTGCAGCGAAACAGGCGCCCGCGCCTTCGCCTGCGACGCGCAGGACGAGGCGCAAGTGCAGCGGTTGTTCGCTGACATCGAATCCGTGCACGGTGCACCGGACGTGGTCATCTACAACGCCAGCGCGCGCACGCGCGGACCCTTCATCCGGCTCGTTCCGGCCGAGGTTCAACGCGCACTGCAAGTCACCGCGTTCGGGGCGTTTCTGGTCGCCCAGCAAGCCGCCGCCCGGATGCTGCCAAACGGACACGGCGCGATCATGTTCACCGGCGCCTCGGCGAGCGTGAAGGGATATGCGCAATCGGCGCCGTTTGCCATGGGCAAGTTTGCTTTGCGCGGGCTCGCCCAGAGCCTTGCCCGCGAGCTGTCGCCGCAGGGGATCCACGTTGCGCACTTCGTCATCGACGGCGGAATTCGTGGCGCTGGACACGCTGACGACCCGGACAAGCCCGACGCGATGCTCGAACCTGACGCAATCGCGCTCACCTACCTCAATATTCTCCGCCAGCCGCGCAGCGCCTGGACGTGGGAGATCGAGTTGAGACCTTGGGTGGAACGCTTCTGACAAGGAGGGCGTTACATGCGCCCTACTCCGCCAGCCCCATCTTGCGCAGGAATGCCTCCCAGCGTGGATCGGCGTGGAGAGTGCGAAATAATGGCTCGGGTTTCGTTTCCGTGAGTCCGGGATCGCGCTGGTCATAGGCCCGCTCGAGCCACTGGAAAGCGAGCTCCGACTCGTTGCGCACGGCGTACACCTGGGCGACCTGAAAAGCCGCCGCATCCTGGTATTTGACGATCAGCGCCTGCAATGCAGCGTCGGATTCAGCGCGGTGGCCTTCGGCATGATGAATGATCGCGAGCACCCACAGACGCATCCATTCTTCCGGCTCGCGCAGCGCTTCGGCGAGCGCCTCTGCGCCCCGGCCCTGCGCCAACAGGGTGAGCGAAAGCTATCCATGCACGACCGACGCGTTGCGGCGCGAGTTCGAGCACCTTCCGATATGCCGCCTCGGCTTCGGCGAAGCGACCGACCAAGCGCAGCGTGTCAGCGAGGTTGGAATGGGCCGCTGGACGTAGCGGATCCTGCTCGAGCGCTTGGCGATAGAGTCGGATCGCCTCCTCGAGGCGACCTTGGTTCATGGCGAGCGTGCCGGCAGTGTTGACCACGCGGGCATTGCCCGGCGCCAGCTCCAGCGCTCGACGAAAGGACGCCTCCGCGCCAGCCCAATCCCAGTCGGCGTTGATCTGGATCCATCCCATCTGCGCGTGCGCCTCCGCGAGATCCGGCTCCAGCGCGAACGCACGCGCCGCTGCATCGCGCGCGCGCGCATAGCCTTCTGCGACAGGAGCCCAACCATTTCCAGCTTCAGCCGAATATTCACTTCCCAACTCGCTCCACGCGAGGGCGAACTCGGGATCCAGCGCCAGCGCCTGCTTCAGGTAGCCAATCGCCTTTGCCATGTCGTCGCGGTTGTTTCGTTGGGCGAAGTAACGTGCTTGCAGGAACAGCCGATGCGCCTCGGGGTCGGTCGCCCGACCCTTCGCCGCGGCCGCGACCTGGGCCGTCACCTTCTCGGCCGCCTTCGCGTCCGCCGCTTCGCCCAGCAGCCTCGTGCGCAGTTCCTGCACCACCGACTGCGCGATGTCGTCCTGCACGGCGAAAATGTCGTCGAAGGTCCGATCGTAGGTTTCCGACCACAGGTGGTAGCCGTCAGCGACATTCACCAACTGCACGGCAATCCGCATCCGGCTACCCGCTTTGCGCACGCTGCCTTCGAGCACCGTGGTGACGTTGAGCTTGCGCCCGATCACTGCGATGTCGTCGTTCTTGCCTTTGAACTGGAACGATGACGTACGCGCGGCCACGCGCAACCCGCGGATCTTCGCGAGCACGTTCAGCAGCTCATCGGCAAGGCCATCCGAAAAGTACTCGTCTTCGTCGCTGCTGCTGCGGTTGACGAACGGCAGCACCGCGATTGACGGCGGTTCCTGCTTGGGCACTGCGACTGCAAGGGCGGCCGCCGTTATTGGAGCAGCGCGCGCTGACGTAACCGCTGCCGGCGTAGCGCCGCCCGACAGCAGCCGCTGCACGTGCTCGGCAAACGCGGCTGACGATCTTCCGTCGGGCAGGTGGGTCCACTGCACATCGCGGAATCGCTCCGGCACGCGGGCGTTGACGTCGACCGTCGCGTCGATGACCACCGGCAGCAGGAACGCTTTGCCGTCCGCCATGTCCAGCGTACGGTTCACGGCCAGATTCCATTCGCGTCGGAAATAACCTTCTTCGCGCGCCTGCGTGTTGGCCGAGATGATCGGCACGAACAACGCGCAGTCCTTGATCTGGCGACGGATCGACGCATCCCAGGCGTCGCCCCCGCGCAGCGCGCTCTGGTCGAACCACACCTCGACGCTCATCGCCTGCAGCGCGTCACGGATGTGCCGTGCGGCTTCGGCATCTTGCGATGCGTAGCTCAGAAACACGGCTTTGGGGGAACTGCTCACGTACGGCTAATCGGGACTCACTGCGACCCAGGGAGGCCAGGGCTGCCGTGGCCCTGGACCAGGGCCGCGCCGATTGTCACCCAGTTCGCCGCGGACTCAAAATCTTTGGCCGGGATCCAGCGTAAAGAGCTCTTGCGGCCGCGCGACGCCCTTCATCGCGTAGCGACCAAGGCTCACAAGCTGACGACACGCATCGCCCGCAGCCTCCGCGAACGCCGACGACACGATGACGGTCTGATCGAGCGAGCCACAAAGTGCCTCGATCCGTGCCGCCTCGTTGGCGGCCGGTCCCACCACAGTGAAGTCGAGTCGACGTGGGCTGCCCAGATTGCCATAGAGCAACTCGCCCACGTGCAGCGCCACATGCGTGTCGGTTACCGGCAGACCGGCGGAAGTACGGCGAGCGTTCAGGGCGGCGATGCGCTGCCGCTGCTCGGCAGCGGCTGCCAGCGCGTGCTTGCACGCCAGCGTCGTGTCGTCATGGGGAAAGATCGCAAGGATTCCATCGCCCATGAACTTCAGGACATGCCCGCCATGCAACTCGATCACGTCCACCTGCGCCTCCGCGTAATCGTTCAAAAGTTCCAGCACCGAGGCGGCGCTCGCCGTGTCGGAAATCCGCGTGAACCCGACGAGGTCGCTGAACCAAACGACTGCGCGGATCGGCTCGGCCCGACCGCGCACGATGTTGCCCGCGAGCACGCGTTCCGCAGCGTCGCTTCCCAAGTACGTAGTGATCAGAGTACGTGCCGTTCGATTGGTCGTACGAAGCATGAAGGCCAGCGTCAGCGCCGGCATGATGCCCTCGAGCCACTCGATCTGCGTCTGGCTGAATCCGTCCGGCGCGTCAGTCGTCCACGAGGCGAGAATCCCCTCACCCTCCCCCAATCGGACGCTTTCGCCCACGCGCGATGCAAAGGCCACGTAATCGGTGACTCCTTCATCTTGAAACTGGTCGAGCATCGAAAACTCGCCGCGGCGGTAGATCGCATTCAAGCGGCGGCGCAGCATCGGCTCGCGACTCTCGAAAAGCGAGGAGAACGGGCTCCCCGTCCAGTTCTCGTTGACCTGGGGGGCCTCCACGCGGACGAACGCTTCCTCCAGGCCGCCTTGGCTGCGTAGCCAGCGCACGCCGCGCCCGCCGTAGGTCGGATCCAGCAGGTCGTTGGCGACCGAGGCGCGCACCAGCGATAGGCCGGCGTCGTTCATTCGCTCGCATACGCCGGCGACGATTTCGATCTCGTTCGCGCCCGCGACCGCTGCGCGCACGATCCATTCGCTTATCTCGATGTTCACGCGGGCTTCCGTCATCTGGTCTCAAATATTAGCGCCCAACGCGCGTGAAACAAACGAAACAAAATCGGCCTTCCGGTGAAGTTTCCCTGCCGCACCCGCCTACTAGACTGCACTGCGATTCTGAATTCGCTGAGATTCGAAAGGAAAGACACGATGACCAGGGATATCGATCGTCAAACGCCGCAAGCACGGATCGCGGCGAATCCCCAACCGTTGAACTTTGATAATTTCAAACCAGAGCATCGAAAGGAGCAACAACATGAGATTGCGAACGAGTATGGTATCGGCGATGATCACCGCGGGGGTACTTGCCGCCCCCGCCTGGGCGAGTCCCTTTTTCTTCAGCACCGGTAACATCGACGGGCTGCTGGGGGCGCTCTCCCGGAGTGAGAGCGCGGGAAAGATCGAGACCGAGACGGCCGATGACTTCATTCTTACGGAGACCACGGTCATCAATGGGGCGACGATTGCCGGGTTGATCACTGCGCCTCTGGCGAATATCAGCAACGTCGAGGTCGAGTTGTATCACGTGTTCCCGCTGGACTCGGTCAGCCCGCCCTCGGGACGCGTGTTCACGCGAGTCAATTCCCCCGGAGATGTCGAAATCGATACTGCGACGCGCGATGGAAGCGTGGGAACGCTCAGGTTTTCCGCAAGCCTGCTGAACCCAAGTTTCTCGGTGCCGAACACCGTGGTGCACGGCATCAACCCGACTCCGAGTAGAACCGGTGGCGAAGGCCCGGCGAGCGGAGAAGCAGTCCAGGTCGCCATCACGTTTACCAAGCCGATCCTGCTACCGGCGGGTCACTATTTCTTCCGCCCGGAGGTCCTGGTGAACGGTGGCGATTTCCTGTACCTGTCCGCGCCGAGGCCCATCGTGTCACCCGGCACGCCGCTCGCGCAGGATTTGCAAGCCTGGATCCGCAGCTCGCGCCTGGCGCCGGATTGGGTGCGCATCGGCGCCGACGTCATCGGCGGCGATACTCCGGCTACGACGCCCGCGTTCAACATGACGTTTTCGCTGAGCGGCGATGCCATTCCCGAGGCCGGAATCCCCGGGGAGCCGAGTTGCCACGGAGAAAGCGTCTCTGCGCTCGCCAGGCAGTTTCGGGGAATTCATTCAGCTGCTTCGACCCTGGGATTCTCCAGCGTGGACGCGCTGCAGGATTCCTTCAAGGAGTATTGCAATCCGTAGCACGAGGTCGAGGGATCGGAAGCCGGGCAGCATGATCGGCGACGGATTCAACGGCGTCTCGCACGTCATCAAAGACTGAGCAGGCATTGCGTCGCGCGTGGCCGCGCGACGCAGGCTGCTAACCTATGCGCCGCAATCCGCTCCGCTGGCGCGCCGCCGATGTCCACACGGATTCCCGCATCCAAACCTCGGCTTCCGTGGCCGTTATCGGCTTGCTGATCCAGTAGCCTTGCACCGTATCGCAGCCGAGTGCGCTCAACTGCTCGAATGTGGCTTCGTTCTCCACACCTTCAGCGATTACCGTCAAGCCCATGTTGTGCGCGAGTTCGATGGTCGAGCGCACGATGATCGCATCGCTCGCGTCCTTCGCCATGCCCATCACGAACGACTTGTCTATCTTGAGTTCGTCAACGGTCAGGCGGCTCAGGTAAGCGAGCGACGAGTAGCCGGTCCCGTAATCGTCTATCGCGAGCTTGCAGCCCAATGCATGCAGGCGCCCGAGATTATTGATCGCGTGCCCCGGATCGTCGAGGATCGCGCTCTCGGTGATTTCGAACGAGATCCAGTCCACCGCGCAACCCTCGCGCTTGAGCAGTGCCGCGAACCGGTCCGGCAGCTCGCCATCCATCAGGTCGCGTGCGGAAATGTTGATTGAGACATTCGTAGGCAAACCTCTGCGGCGCCACTCCGCGCACTGCGCGACGGCGTGTTCGATCACCCATTGCGTGATCGCGCGGATGTACCCGGTCTGCTCGGCAAAAGGAATGAACTCGGCCGGTGGCACAAGGCCGCGTACCGGATGTTGCCAGCGCACGAGGGCCTCGACGAAATGTTCACCTGTGGAGCGGAGCGAAACCTTGGGCTGGTAAACCAGAGCGAGTTCGTCGTTGTCGACGGCTTTGCGCAGATCGCTCATCAGCGACAACCGCTCGAGGTTGTGCTTCTCGTAGCGATCGTCCCACATGGCGACACCGAGGTTGTTGCGCTTCGCTGCATACATGGCCACGTCCGCGCGGCGCAGAAGTTTCGATGACTCGGTCCCGTGAATGGGGCACGAGGCAATGCCGATGCTGGCGCGTATGTCAACCATGTGCCCCTCCAGCATCATCGGGACTTCCAGCACGCGCAACATGGCCTCCGCAACTCGATGCGCGTCGCTTTCCCGGTCCCCCGGCAACAGAATCGCGAATTCGTCTCCCCCCAGGCGCGCAACGGTGTCAGTTGCGCGTCGCACCACCGCCTGCAGGCGCGCGGCCACTTCCTGCAGCAACAGGTCACCGATCGGATGCCCGAGGCTGTCGTTGACGTCTTTGAAATGGTCGAGATCCATCAACAGCACGGTGAGTGGCGTACCGGTGCGGCCCGACGATGCAAGCGCCTGCTCCAGGCGGTCCGCGTACAGCACCCGGTTCGGTAGCCCGGTTAGCGCGTCGCGGTACGCGAGATCGGTAATCCGCGATTCGCGCATGGCGATCCCGTCCTGCATTGACCGAAAGGCCGCGGCGAGGTCGCCGATCTCATCCTGACGCAACGCCGGCGGCATCGTCGAGTAATCCCCGGCCGCGATGCGCCGCGCGAAGGCCGCGAGATCGCGCACCGGTCGTGCGATGCCACCCGCGATAACGATGCTCGCAATGATCGAAAACACCACGCCGAGCGACGCGATCAGCGTGAGTTGGCGCTGCAGCCGCCGGAATGGCTCGAGTGCCAACGACAGAGGCTGCTGCAG
The DNA here is from genome assembly GCA_963718905.1 of uncultured Pseudomonadota bacterium. Classification (GTDB taxonomy): domain Bacteria; phylum Pseudomonadota; class Gammaproteobacteria; order Burkholderiales; family Casimicrobiaceae; genus VBCG01. The sequence goes on along the minus strand of CAVRAF010000006.1, from coordinate 224,947 downwards.
TACGGCCGTAACGGTCCCGTTCGCCCGGGTCGAAAGGCTCACGGCGCGCGTGACCGTCTCGTCACCGTACAGTGCGTTGCCGTTGCTGTCGCTGGCGGCGAAACGACTGGCGACCATGTCCGCGAGCAGGGCGGCGCGCGCCGGTCCGGGCAATGTGCTCGCCTGAATCCTCCAGTCATCGTCGACCTGGCGACTCAGAAACGAGACTTGAAGGCGCGTGAGGTGATTCAGATCCTGCGCCAAGGTGTCGTTGACCCGGAACCCGACGGCGACCCAGGCGATCGGCAGCGGTGCCAGCACCGGAACGATGACGAGTCGATAGAGCTGGCCGCGGATCAACACCATTGCGGCTGCCGTATGTGAGGCTTCGGCCTCATCGAGCAGCCCAGGAAATGCGAAGCGGCGACCGGTATCGACATCGAGCGTGTCGACGATTACGCGCCGATCGAGCGCAACCAGCATCATGACCGCCGCGTCGATTCGCTTGCCGTGGTTCGCGAGCACCGAAGCGATCGTTGCCCTGTCTTCCGTAGCGACCGCTTCGCGGAACGCGTAATCGGCGGTCAGGAGCCGCGCGCCCTCCACCAGGCGTTGCGTGTTCTGCTCGAGCAGGCGATCGAACACGCGTGCGCCGGCGACGATTTCAGCGCCCACTGTCTCTCGTGCCGCGGTCACGCCGATGGTGTTGATCACGACGAAGCCACCGAACTGCACGAGAAGCATCAGCACGACGAACAGAACGAGAATCCTCGTTCTCAAGCTACGAATCGGCCGAGTCAGAAAGGACATCACGTGGCGTTTCATATCAGCCGCGCGACGACATGGAGTGGGCGCACGCGGCGCAATGCGCGCTTGGCTAAAGGTTTCTCAGAAGGTCGTCTCCGCATTTCGCAACACCCGGCGTCGTTTGTCGGTACGAATCTTGCAATGGCAACTGCATGGGGAAGCAAGAGGCATGCCGCATCGCGAAAACGCTGGTTTATGGCCGCCGTGGGGCGCGTCTTGGGCCCAAGCACGGCATTCGCGATCGGGCGCGTGGCGGCGTTGCATGGTGGGGCGCACTTCTGTTTGCAGCAGCCACGACAGCGCGAGCGGAGTGGTCGTTTGACGTGGACACGGGCGTGCTTTACGACAGCAATGCGAGCCGCGCCTCGAATGGAACCGACGTCCGTTCCGACGCGGCCGCAACGCTCGCCATCGCGGCAACGTCGCCGCTTGCCCCAAACGAATCGGATCGCGTGACGTTCGGCGCCGGCGCCGGCGGCGACGTCCACCTTCATTACCGTGGGCTGGACGATGTTTCCGTGGTTGGAACGGCCGCGTACCGTCACAAGTTCGGCCTCGGCTTCACCGCGCCCTGGCTTCGGATCGACGCGGGAGCTGGCTATTACACCTACGACACGCACATTCGCACCGGACCTCAGTACGTCCTGCGCGCCGCAGCGGGCAAGCGTCTCAGTGAAACCTTCGACGTCGAAAGCGGGATTTTCTATGATCGACGCTATTCACCGTACGCGAAACCGGATGTTCCGGGCATTTCCGGCAACGTGTTCAATCTGCGCGGTTACGGTGCTTACGTAAGCGGAGGTTATGCAATGACCGAGAGCCTCCTCGTCAGCGCCAAGGCCGCGATCCGTCGGGGCGACGTCGTGTCCACGTCATCCGAGACGCCGCGCATCCTGAGCATCGCCACCGCAATTGCGGAGGACCCGACGTTCGGCGACGAGCTCTATGACTACCGACTGCGCGGGACGACCCGAACCGGCGCGGTGACGGCAAGTTGGGCCCTGAACGACCGCTCGTCGATCAACCTCATTTACACCGGCGAGCACACGCGCGTCGCAGACGGCCTCGCTTATCGAAGCCATGTCATCAATCTGATATTTACCTACGGTTACTGACGGAGATTTCTCATGGTGCCGCGCTTCTTCCTCATGCTGTTCACCTTCGTGACGATAACTGCGCGCGCCCAGGCGGCGGAGATCGTCGCCACCGTCATCGACGAGCAGGGCCGGCGAGTCGCCGATGCCGTCGTCGTCGCGGTGCCGGTCGATGGCAAGCTGCGGCCGTCACCCCAGCCTCACCAACAGGTGGTCGACCAGGTCAACAAGGAATTCATCCCTGAGGTGCAGGCCATCCTGGTTGGAACGGCCGTCACCTTTCCAAACAACGACAACGTGCGTCACCACGTGTACTCGTTTTCACCGGCGAAGCGCTTCGAGCTGCCGCTCTACGCAGGTGTACCCGCGGAACCGGTGGTTTTCGACAAGCCTGGCGTTGTCGTACTTGGCTGCAACATCCATGACTGGATGGTCGGCTACATTTACGTTTCCGAATCGCAGTACTTTGCGAAAACCGACAAGGATGGCAACGCACAATTGAATGACCTGCCCGTTGGCAACTACTTCGTCCGTGTCTGGCACCCGCAGCTCGACGCGACGGAGGAATCCACGCGCAAGGCGGTCGATCTGTCGCGCGTCCACCATATTCAGGTTGATTGGACCCTCAAACTGAAGCCGGAGGTGCGCGTCCGGCGCGCACCGGTAGCCAGTCACCACGGAAGTTACTGAGCGATCCGCTTGCCGCGGGCCGCTTGCGCGCGCGGAAGATCGAAAACGACGGCGGCGACATCAGTCCGGTATCGAATCAATGATCTTTTCCAAAGCCTCAGGTGCGAGAGGCTTCACCAAATGGTGATCGAACCCCGCTTCCCGCGTCAGCCGGCGATCCTCGTCCCTGCCGTAGCCGGTGCATGCCACGAGGACAGCCTGTTCCAGCTTCGCCGACTTGCGCAGTTGCCTCGCAATGTCGTAGCCATCCACTTCCGGAAGCCCGAGATCCAGCAGGACCACCTCGGGTTGAAACTCCTCGGCGGCCGCGGTTGCGGATGGGCCATCGTAGAGCGTTCGCACGTCGTGGCCCACCGCGGTCAGGAGTGACGCGAGTGAATCTGCGGCGTCGCGGTTGTCGTCCACGATCAGGATGCGTCGTTTTGCGACTGATGGCTTTGGTCGCCAATTAGAGACTGGTCCGTCGTTGATCGGCTGCGGTTGCAGCATCGGCAACCGCACCACGAATTCACTTCCCATATCCGCGCCGGTACTTAGAGCAGTTACCGATCCGCCATGCATCTGCACCAGCTGCTTGACGACCGTCAGACCGACACCGAGGCCGCCTTCAGTGCGGGCCAGCGACCGTTTTTCCTGCACGAAGAGGTCAAAAACCATCGGGATCAGGTTGGCCGACATGCCGATGCCGGTGTCCTTGACACTGACGAGGACGCAGTCATCTTCCTTCGCAACAGCAATCTGGATCTTGCCTCCGTCGGGCGTGTACTTGATTGCATTGCTCAAGAGATTCAGAACGATCTGTGAAAGGCGAACCGGATCGCCGTCGACCAGCAGCGGCTCCTGCGCGAGCAGCAGTTCCAGAGTATGCCTCCGCGCGTCGGCCTGGGGCTGGCATGACTCTATCGCACGAACCACCGCGGCATTCATCTCCACCGGCTCTCTTTGCAGCATTATCTTGCCGCTGGTGATGCGGCCGACATCCAGGAGATCATCCACGAGCCTGGTCAATTGCGTCACTTGGCGATCGATAATGCTTAGAGGCCACTCGCGTGTGGAATCGGCGGCGGAGTTGATGCGCATCAAATCCAGCGCGTTGCGGATTGGCGCCAGCGGATTGCGAAGTTCGTGCCCCAGCATCGCGAGGAACTCGTTTATTCTCCGTTCGCTTCGCTCCAGCCTTTCAATGCGTCTTATCTCGTCCTGCAGCGATTGGTTCGCGTGTTCGAGCTCGTGGGTCCGCACAGCCACGCGTTGCTCAAGCTCGTCACGGCCGCGGCGAAGCGCTTCCAGAGTACGGCGCAATTCGCCGACAATTGCGCTTATCACCAGTCCGGTCATCGCCACCGCGCAGATGAACGCGAGCAGGAGCAGCAGCGACACGTTGCTCGATATCGATGAGAATGGGCCCTGGCCGACAACCGTGTAGGAGATGGCCACCGCGCACAATCCGGCGATTGCCGCCGTTACTCCTCGCTGGTCGAACCGGAACGCGGCCCAGACGATGATTGGCAGCGTTACGAACGGCAGGGCGTGGATATCGTGCGTCGCGGCGCCGCTTCCAAATACGCCGTATCCGACAATCGCCAGTGCAACCGTAACGGCCACCGCTTCGATCTTCTTGCTTGCTGGCCACGTCGGGGCATTCCGAGCGGTCCAGCACAGAAGCAATGGCGTAATGACGATGATGGCTGAGGTATCGCCTTGCCACCAGGTCCACCAATTCGTGGCAAGGTCGGACAACGCGATAGCGCCCTGCATTGCGATCGACGCAACGCCGACAGTGGCCGCAACCGCTGAAGCGGCAGCGGCCAGAAAGACAAACTTGAATACATCCTCGCTCCGTTCGAAGTTGCGAGGAATACCGATGTAGTAGCGAATCAACGCGGCGCCTGCCAATGCTTCGAGCGTGTTGCCGGTGCCGATGATTGCCGCGGTGACGGTTGATGCCTGAACCGTGAAATTGACCGCTGCTGCTCCGAGCCATATGCCCGGCAAGACCCGATTGCCCGCGAGGAGGACCGCGGCAAGCGCCACGCCCGCCGGGGGCCAGACGGCGGTCGCATAACCCGGTGGAATCGCGAGCGACAGCGATAGCTTGGCGGTAACGAAATAAACCGCTGCCAGGAGGAGGAGTTGGCCCGCGTTCAAGAATGACTGCCTGGAGACCACATCTCGAAACACTGGGCTCTCCTCAAACGCCCCGTTGGACATAACACGCCCCGGCGCACCAGATTACATAGCGCCGCTTTTCACTGTGGGGTTCCGGCAGCCCGACAGGCACGGCGCCGCGTGCTCGCTTCAGCGCTTGCGGGCCTTGGGATCAGTTTCCGAACGTTGGGACGCAGCGGAGCTGGCCGGCTTTATCATCAAAGAGGCATTGAGCGCCGTGGCAAGCGCGGCGTCGCCGCTAACCAGCGCGCTCCATTCGAGCGCAAGACCATTTCTTCGGCCTTTGAGCACCAGTGTCATCCCTTGTGGGGTGATCGTCAGCGTGTAGGCCACGCTGCCGATCTCTACTTCCCGTCGCAGTGGTCGGTCGAGTTTGGTCGTCATGGCTCAAGACAGCGCAGTTGAAGCTTTGTACGTATGTCCAAGAAACGCGCGCAATAGAGTGCCGCGCCGAATGTATTTATTTCTCCATCACATCTGGCGTGCCATCGGACCATTTGGTCACCGGAATGAAGAATGTCGTGATGGGCTCCGGATCGCTCTGCGCGGCAACTATCGGGGAACCGCGCAGGTTGGCGCCCCAAGCGGCGGCGTCGGTGTGTGCAGCGAATAGCATCAGATGCGGATGCCAGTGGCCATCGGCGTCAGACAGGTTTCCCTGCTTCGACATCATGAAAGACATTGCTCCTGGCTCCGGCGCCACGAAGGTGTTTCCGTTGAGCGCGGCTCTCGTGCGATCGAGCATGCCGGACTTTGAAATGCCGGCGAGAACCCACTGTGTTCTTTCGAGATAGCCGGGGAGAACAGTGCGCACGGCGGCGGGGTTGAAGCATATCGGCGCGCGGAGCTTTGGATTCCAGAACTCGGCATCGTCGAAGTCTGCGGCCCAGGACCGCTGGACCAGGCAGACGAAGCCGTTCTTTCCCTTCGCCGCCGTTTCATAACCGTTGCTGCCGAGCGTCAGAACGTCGGCGTCGCCGGAGATCGACGCCGGCGCTGCGCTGCGGGCCAGGGCGGTCTCCTCGGCCGCAGTCGCCATCTGGTATTGCGCGAGAGGCGCCATGGCCGGATACGCGGCCTTTGCGTCCTCCGCGCTGGCCGAACCGATCGCGCAAAGCACGACAGCCAGTCCGTACGCTATCGGTCTCAACATCGGTCGCCTTCGTGTCCGCATGGTGTTTCCCCTATCGCAAATAGCTTCCAATATAGTGCAGTATTCACGAACGGCGTGCGAGTGGATCATTTCTGTCGACGCCGGACTCTGTCACGAGGGTGCATCGCGGTCTCTGGCGTAACATGGATTCTCCTGCTCCCCTCGGAGGTCCCATGGCGCACTATATTGACGCGATTGTCATCCCCGTTCCCCGTGCCAACCTCGACACCTACAAGCGCATGTCCGCGGAATGGGGCAAAGCCCACCTGCGCCATGGCGCTCTCTATTATTCCGACTCCATCAGTGACGACGCTCAACCCGGCAAGCTCACGTCATTTCCACAGGCCGTGCAACTCAAGGACGGCGAGGTGATCGCGTTGGCGTGGGTCGTGTATCAGAACAAGGAGGACCGCGACCGCATCAACAAGGCGGTCATGGATGATCCTCAGCTCAAGGAGTCGATGGACCCTTCGAAGATGCCGTTCGACGGCAAGAGAATGTTCTGGGGTGGTTTCGATACCATCATCGGGCTTGCGGCCGGCCACTAAGCGGGACCGGGAGGATTGCGTCGCGCGTTCCTGGGCCGGTGATTCCAAACGGTAGCTTCGGCTGGCGCGTCTACGGCCTGGGCATCATGGCGTTGGGCATGGTCTGCCTGGCGTGGGGGGACTTCGACCCGGGGCAGCCGGTGCCCAAGGACTTTCCCGACCGCACCGCCCTGGCCTATGCCGCCGCTGCGTTCATGCTCGTAGCGGGCGCGGCTATCGAGTGGCGTCGGATCACGGCGTGGGGCGCCGCGGCGCTCACCGCCTACTACGCGCTCATTGTCGTCATCGTGATGAACGGCCGCGTGGTGCTCGCTCATTACGCCGAGTTCGGCACGTACAGCGGCATCGCCGAGCAGCTCGCGATCGCGGCGGGCGGGCTGATCGTCTACGCCGCCAGCGCCAAGATCGATGCAGGCCTGGCCGCACGCCTGACGCGCCTGGGCCAACTGGCGTTCGGGGTTTGTGCGCTCTTATTCGGCGGAGCACATTTTTTCTACATGAACCTCACCGCCCCGCTGGTCCCCAAATGGCTGCCGCCTGCGCAGGAGTTCTGGGCTTATGCGACCGGGGTGGGCCACATCGCGGCGGGCGTTGCGATCCTGACCGGGGTGCAGGCCCGCCTCGCCGCGATCCTGCTGACCGCCATGTTCGCGTCCTTCACCCCGCTGGTGCACGTGCCGATGCTCCTGGCCGATCCCTCCAGTCATTGGATCTGGAGCGAGAACGCGCTGAATCTCGCCCTGATCGGCGCCGCGTGGGTCGTGGCGGATTCGCTGGCGCGATGAAATCGATCCCGAAGAACGACGTGCTCCGCCTTAGTCTGACCGCGAGCTGCGTCGCGTTGAGCGTACTGATCGGCGCCTGCGCGAGCACGCCGATTGCCCGCTCGCGCATCGTCACCATCCAGCGCACGACCTTCGGCATCGCCCACGTCACCGCACCCGACTGGGAGGGCATCACCTACGGCACGGCCTACGCGCACGCGCAGGACAACGTCTGCCAGACCGCCGAACACCTGCTGACGCTGCGCGGCGAACGATCGCAATTCCTTGGTGCACAGGCTTTGGGCGACCTCGGTTTCGGTAAGGTTCCGAACGCCCAGATCGATCTCTTCATCCGCTTCCACATGGACGACGAGGCGCTCGCTCGCGCTGCCGCGACGACCGGCCAGGAAGTGCAGTCGGCGTTGCGCGGGTACGTCGCGGGCTACAACCGGTACCTGACCGATGTCGGTCCGAACGGATTGCCGGAAGCATGCCGTGGCAAGCCGTGGGTGCGCCCGATGACGATGGCGGACCTCTCCCGCGCCACCGAGCAGGCGATGATCCAGGGCGGCTTGGGAGCACTGGCCGTGGCAGTGCTGGCCGCAGCGCCGCCGGTTGCGAAGGTGAGCCAGGCGCCCGTCGATCTGCAGCAGGCAGCCGCGGAAATCCGGCACTACAGCTTCAACGACAACCCGGACGGCGGCGAACTCGGCTCGAACGGCTGGGCGTTCGGCCGCAACGCGACGCCCGACGGCCGCGGCCTGCTTCTCGGCAACCCGCACTTCCCCTGGACAGGCACGTATCGATTCTGGGAAATCCACCAGACCATTCCTGGCAAGCTCGACATCATGGGCGCGACCGCTGGCCTGGTCCCGATCGTCGTGATCGGGTTCAACAAGGACGTGGCCTGGACGCACACGGTGTCCACCGGCAAGCGCTTCACGCTCTACGAACTGCAACTGGATCCCGAGGACCCCACGGTCTACCTCGTCGACGGACAGCCGAAGCACATGGTGACCCGCATCGTCACGTTGCCGGCAGAGTCGGGCGCGGCGCCCTCGCAGCACACGTTCTATTCGACCATCTGGGGCCCGGTGATGTCGCTGCCGCGAGCGGGTCTCGGCTGGACCGCCGAGCACGCCTACGCGATCCGGGACGCGAACACTCTGAACGTCCGATCCGCGGCGAGCTGGATGCAGATGGCGCACGCCCGGAACGTCGCCGAGCTACGCATGGCGATGGGCAATCAGGGAATGCCGTGGATCAACACGATCGCTGCCGACCGCGACGGCAATGCGATGTATGCCGACCTGTCGGTGGTTCCCGACGTCTCGGCCGCGATGTTGCGGAGCTGCAAGCCTTCGCCGCGCGCCGCCGCGCTTTTGGACGCCGCCGGCCTGCCGGTGCTCGACGGTTCGCGCAGCGCTTGCGAATGGTCGCGCGACGCCAGCGCCGCATCGCCAGGGATCATCGCGCCCGCGCACATGCCGGTGGTCATCACGCCGGACTACGTGCAGAACAGCAACGACAGCTTCTGGCTCAGCAACCCCGACACGCCGCCGATGGCCGACGTGTCTCCGCTCGTCGGTCCGATCGGCACGCCGCAGCGCCTGCGGACTCGCAGCGGGATCATGGAAATTCGCGGGCGGCTGGCCGGCACCGACGGAATGCCCGGCAACAAGATGAGCGCCGCCGATCTGCGCAGCGTCATCTTCCGCGACAGGAACCTCGCCGGCATGCTCGTCATGGACGACCTGCTCAAGGCCTGCGCCGACGGAAGCAGCGCACTGACCGTCGACCAGACGACCGCCTGTCAGACTCTTTCGGTATGGGACCGCACGACCAACGCCGACTCGCGCGGCGCGCCGCTGTTCCGTGAGTTCTGGCGCGCTGCCAAGGACATCCCGAAAGTCTGGCGCATGCCCTTCGATCCGGCGCGACCCGTGACAACGCCATCAGGCCTCGACACGACTACCGCCACTACGCGCGCCGCCATCTTCAAAGCGCTCGGCGACGCAGTCCGCATCGTGCGAGCTGCGGGCTTCGCGGTCGACGTGCCGATGGGCGTTCCCCAATCGCGCGTCGTTCGCGGTCAGAGGATCGCGCTGCACGGCGGAGACGAGTTCGAAGGCGTGCTCAACAAGCTGGAAGCTCAAGACCAAGCCTCCATCAATGCGAGTGGCTACAAGGTCGACTTCGGCACGAGCTACATCCAGGTGGTGACCTTCGACGAGCGCGGGCCCCTCGCGCAAGGACTGTTGACCTATGGCCAGAGCAGCGACGCCGCGTCGCCGCGGGCTTACGACCAGCTGCCTTGGTTCGCGGCCAAACGCTGGCAGCCGTTGCCCTTCCATCCGGACGACATCGCCGCGCAGCGCGAGGGCCCCGTCGTTCAGCTTGCCTACTGATCCGGCAACGACTAGCCGAACAGCGCACCAGTTGCCAGACAGCGAGCGCTAAGTTAGCTTACAACCGCTTGGAAACTATCACGGAGAACGAAATGAATATCAACCTGAGCGCTGGTCCGCTGGTATCGCTTCTCGCCGGCATTCTAATCTTGATCGTGCCACGCATGCTGAACTATATCGTCGCCATCTACCTCATCATCATCGGACTGCTCGGTCTCTTCGGCGCGAACGCATTCCATCTGCGATAGCGGAAGCTTCCGGCGTTCTCGTGCCAAGTGCCAAGTACCACGCACCTCGTACCGGTGCCAAGCGCGTTGGACCAGGTACTTCGAATTGGCTGAGTTGTCTGCGGCGTAGGGATAGAGCATCGGCCAGAGCCGTGATGCGATTCGCGGCGTGGTGGTAGGCTACCTCTATGAACAGACCCAAGCTGACGTACTTCGACGCGCCCGTAAGCCGCGGCGAGGAGTGCCGCCTTGCCCTGCACCTTGCCGGCATCGACTTCGAAGACGAGCGCATCAACGCTGCCACCTGGCAGACGATGAAAGCGCAGACGCCATATGGCGGCTTGCCAGTCCTCGAGCTACCGGGAAAGCCACCGTTGGCGCACTCCAACGCCATCCTCGTGTTCATCGGCCGCCAGAACGGTTTCCATCCTGCCGACGAGTTCCGGGCGGCACAACATGAAGGAATGATGCAGCACGTGGAGGACCTCCGCGCCGCCGTCACCCCGACCATCCGCATGGGCGACGCCGAGAAGAGGGCGGCACGCGAGGCGTTGGTGGCGGACTTCCTACCCGCGTGGGGCAAATCGGCGGAAAGAAATATCCTTGGCCAGCCGTTCTTCGACGGTGCGAAGCTTCACGTCGTGGACCTCAAACTCCACATGGCGGTGCGCTGGTTCATCGGCGGCAAGGTCGACCACCTGCGAAGTACGGTGAACGCTCGCTGTTCCCGGTACCATGTACTTTGGACCAAGTGCTTCACGTTTAGCTCTGAGTTCGATCGGCGCGCTCCTTCGATTCGTGCGGCGAAATTCGGCTTGGTTCGGTCGCGCGCTTATGTCTCCGATCGGCCAGAAGCGGACATTTGACGCTGGATTAACTGAGCGCCAGCGCGACAGCTAGGCCGCGGACGCATCTCTCGATGACCGTGGCTAGGTCTGCTCCGCTGCTTCCCTTGCCGCCTGGTTTGCCGCCCTTATCTTCTCGATCGCGCCGGAGCGGATCAGTTCGCGGCGTTCCTCCAGCCCCCGGTGCAGCTCGGCCAGGATGCGCGCCGCGTGCTCGTCTGTCCTGGATCGCGGCCCAGTAGGCGGCCACGTTGGCGTTCGCGGCGATCGGGTCGGCGAGCCCCCTGCTCGGCAGCACGTATCTCCACATAGAAGAGCGCCGGCACGAGCGCGCAATCGGCCAGGGTGAGGCGGCCCAGGCAGGCGAAGCCGTCGCGGCCGATCATCCGGTCCAGCGCCTTGATGCTGCTCGCCAGCTGGCCGCCCAGCAGCGCGACGATGCCTTCGTTGCCGGTGGTGACGGGGGTCTGGGCGGCGAGGACGCGGGTCTGACCCGCGAGCATGAACGTGTTGTTCATCAGGTAGATGTCGCCGATGCGCGCCAGGGTGCGGATGTGGGCGTTCTCGCGCGGCGTCGCGCCCAGCAGCGAAGGCTCGGGATAGATCTCCTCGAGATACTCCGCGATCACCGCCGACTCCGGTATCGCGTCGCCGTCGATCTCCAGCAACGGGATGCGGCCGATCGGATGGTCTTCGTAGAACTTCTGCGTGCCGTAAATCGGCGGCTGCTCGATGGCGATATCGGTGAGACCCTTGGCGTAGATCTGCATCCGCACTCGCGCCGAGTAGGGACTGATATCCCAGGAATAGAGCTTCATCGTCATCATTTCAAAATCAGTTCACGAATATATTCTCTACGCGTAACTTTTCTGTATTCATTCCGGCCAACCCTGGCCTTGTTCTGACACTCGGTGCTACAGATCACTTTCTTGGCCACTGCTTCTTCTTCGACGCCTCTATCTAACGCCGCCATGTTTTTATAAGTAATCCACAGAATTACATCGGGGTGATCCGGTGATGGTGGAGTGGAACTGAAGACCTTGTAATCGATAATTATCCCTGCTTTCTTCGTGGCTTCCATGGTCGGCTTCCATGTCGAATTTAGCCAATCGATGTAGTCTTCAAAGTGCCCGTACTCAACTGCTATTTCTTGCACGAGAGTGACCGGGCCCTCCGCATACTGGCGCTCGTCCTGGGTGCTTTGGGCGCGCGCATTGAACGAAAGTACGGAAACTGCAACATACATGGATAAAATAATCTTAGTCATTTTCTCTTACCGTGTTGTGATAGATCTCTACTCGGCTAACGGCACGCGGCCCCGAACTGATGGAGGTTGAATCATGGGGTCCGTAGAAAACTGCGAATCGTCGTCGGGTCTTGACCGACCTGACCGCTGAAATAGATGAAACCGCCGACTTCGATCGCCTGGGAAAACGGGCCGACCGGCGGCGTAAGTTCGGGCGAGGCAATTGCGGTCCGCCGAATTTGGATCGCACGAGGCATACAGATTTCCGCAAAACATGAATTGCCTGAAATTCTGATGCAAGACAATCAATTCTACAAATTCATTATTATCACGATTATAATGCCCGGGCCGCACGATTCTATAATTCATCGAGAGAACGCTTTAGGAGACCCCCTTGCTCGAAGATTTGCGCGCCCTCGTGGAATTCGCCGATGCCGGGTCCATCGCCGGTGCAGCCGGTCGTCTATTCCGGACGCCCTCTGCGATTACCCGGCAAGTGCAAAGGCTGGAGGCTGCATTGGGTGCCGAGTTGCTCGACCGCTCGGTAAAGCCGCCGCGTCTGAACTCGCTGGGCTCCAGGGTGCTCGAACAGGCGCGAGATCTGCTGCAGCGGACGGAGGCGCTGAAATCTCTTACGTCGAGCGACGCTGAACCTCACGGCCTCTTGCGCATCGGGATCTCGTATGCCCTGGCCGAGGGGGCGCTTATCGAACCTATTCGGGCGCTGACTGAGAAATACCCCAAGATCCGAGTGCAGCTGTCGAGCGAACAATTAATTCAGCGGCTGCTCGCGGGTGAACTCGACGTTGCTGCCGTGCCTTTGCCCGAAGGTAAAACCGCGCCTCCACCGCTCCTGACGAATATCATCGCCAGCGACCGCATGGAGATCGTTCAAGGCGCCGCAGGCAACGTTGACGGTGATTGGAAAAGTCTGGGCCGGGCACCCTGGGTGCTCAATCCGCCCGGGTGCTTTCTTCGGGCGAGCCTCATCGATCGGATGGAGCGTGCCGGCTTCACCCCCATGATTGCGGCTGAAGTCAACAACATCCAAATGCAGCTGGCGTTCGTTCAGGCCGGTTATGGTGTCGGGCTGCTACCCGCTCGCTTTATTGCCAGGAATCGTTCCATCGATCGCGTGAAAATATTGCGTCCCCCATCGTTTGACCTGCACCGATCCGTCGCGATAGTCCGGGTTGGACAACTCGGCGCCTTGGGGAAGGCCATCGAACTGTTGGAACACGGGCTTCGGCAATTGTTTGAGGCAGCCGACACCACGAAGCCCGTGACGAGGCACCGAAGAGGTGTGCCCGTGAATCGGCGGGCGGCGCGACCGCCCAAGTAGTCGCCGGACATCGCTTATTCCAGCGTAAGCGTCCCCACCGCTTGGCACGGAACTGTTGCATTACAGTCCTTGATTTCACATTTGAACTGCAACGCGGAGCGGGTATTGGTAATGTCCGCTTTGGGTCGAACTGCGACCCTCGATGATCGGGCTGCTCGCGGCCAAGAGGCGACGGACGCGCGTGATCCTGATTCGACAAGCCTCACCAAGTGATACGCATACGCGACAACGAATTGTCCGCCGCTTCGGACAAGTAGAGGCGGCGCGATTCAACGCAATAAGTCACCGCGGTTACGGGTCGAGAAGGCTAGGACGCGCCCTTTTGCCCGGCGCCCGCACCGCTCTTCTTCGCGTCTTGACTACCAAGCTCCTTCTTGGTCAGCTTGACCTTTTTCACCTTTTCCTTCTTCACGGCCGGACCCGCCAATGCCTGCTTCGCCAGCCGTTTGGCCTGCTTGGCTGCGACATCGAGAAGTTTTTTTGTTTTTTGGTGTTGCCGTCTGGCTTTCAGCATTGACGCGTGACTCATTTTGACCTCCGATGGATTTCGACTTTAGTTTGATCCGACTATGCGTTCTTGGCTAACTGGCCGCATCAACCCCTTGGCGGCATGCGGGCATGACCATCGTTGCTGGTCGCGGCTGTCGGATACGACGGTCGCAGACCGGCCAGCAGCGGACAGTGAGAATGGGCGTCGGCGTGGAGCTGCTGAGTTGGTGCAAGCGACTCAGCAGTTACGGTCGCTCGAGTTGCCGCTCGAAATGCCTGTCGCTCACTTGGGAAAACTCGCCGTCGCGATGCGCGTAGGTGTGGCGGCGAGCGCACCCGTAATCTACAGCGGGATATGGCAAAGAGCTACCGTCTCCCTGGAAGGAGCGCCGCCTGTGTTTCGCCCAATCAATGACGACGACATGAATCTGGTCACGTCGTGTGATCGGAACGATCCCGTGTCAATGATCGTAGCCGACAGGTTTCGACGCGCGTTAGACCTGCGCTTGATTGGTCCCCCCAGTCGGTCGACGCTCGCTTGTGCACAACAATTGGTTTATCTCGCGCGCGCCGCTGCCCATCTGCAACCCCGTGCACACCAGCGCACACGGCGCTTGAGGCGGCTTTCTATTTTTGGCTTTCCCGTAAGACTTTCCCGTAAGATTGAGTAGCGCGGCAACCCCGTTGCCGTAACTGACTAGAGTTTCCGCCCTCGCGCGCGCCAAAGGATCCAACCTATGAAACCGTCGGAGAAAACGCGTGGAGCGCAAGCTCTACGCGGAATGTACGCGTTGCTTTGTTTAGCCGTATCGCTTGTCGTGGGCGAAGGCCAGGCGCAGGCGCAGTCGGTATTGACGCGTCATCTATCTGAGGGCGTCCGCAACGGGCAGGCGCAGTTCGTGGAGAGGCTTTCCGCAACAAAATCCATGCGCCTGGTCCTGGTGCTACCGCTTTCCAAACAGGCGCAGTTGGATGATTTCCTGCAGAGCCTCTACGATCCGTCCAGCGCGTCGTTTCATCAGTTCCTTACGGTGGACGAGTTCACCACGCGGTTCGGTCCCCGCCAGGAAGACTACGACGCGGTGATTCAGTTCGCGCAGGCGAATGGCTTGAGCGTGGTCGGCACCTCTCGCAATCGCATGAACGTGGATGTCACGGGGACGGTGGAGAGCATCGAGAGCGCCTTCCATCTGAAGATGGGCGTCTATAAGCACCCCACGGAAAACCGCAACTTCTTCGGTCCGGACCGGGAGCCTACGCCGAACCTTTCGGTTCAGCTGTGGCGCATCGCCGGCCTGGACAACTATTCGATTCCGCAACCCGCCTGGGCGCATCGAAATCCGGGCGTGAGCTCGAGCGCCACCACCGGCTCCGGCCCTTCGGGCTCGTTTCTCGGCAGCGACATGAGGGCGGCATATTACGGTGAATCCGCCCTAGCCGGCAGCGGTCAGTCGCTCGGATTGCTGGAGTTTTACGGCACCAACTTGAGCGACCTGACCACCTACTTCAACAACGCCGGCCAGACGAATAACGTCCCGATCATTCTGCTTTCCACGGACGGGACCAGTACGAGCTGCGTCTATCCCTCATGCGATGACACCGAGCAGACCCTGGACATAACCCAGGGGCTCGGCATGGCCCCGGGATTGTTCAAGCTCGTGGTGTACGTGGGATCATCCGATGCCGCCATCTTGAATGCCATGGCGACCGCCAATCCGCTCGACAATCAATTGAGTTCGTCGTGGTCGTGGTCCCCGGCGGACCCCAGCACCGACAACCCGTATTTCCAGGAGTTCGCGGCGCAAGGTCAGAGTTTCTTTCAAGCTGCCGGCGACAGCGGCGCGTGGAAGACGCGTTCCCGGGTTTACCCCGCGGACAGCGTCTATGTAACGTCGGTCGGCGGCACCGACTTGACGACCAGTGCTGCGGGTGGGGGCTGGGGATCGGAAACCGTCTGGGTCGACGGTGGCGGCGGCATTTCGCCGGACAGATATGCGATCCCCTCCTGGCAGACGGCCGCGGCCAGCGGCTGCTCCGCCTGTTCCAAGACTTATCGCAACGCCCCGGACGTTTCGGCCAACGCGAATTTCACTTTTTACGTTTGTGCCAACCAGACCGCCTGCACTGCGAACGAATATGGCGGAACGAGCTTCGCCGCACCGATGTGGGCAGGCTATATGGCGCTGTTAAATGAGCAGGCGGCGATTGTCAACGGCCCATCGACGCCCGGCTTCGGCTTCATCAACCCCGCCATCTATGCGCTTGGCTCCGGCACAGGCTATGGCGCTGCGTTCCACGACATCATCAGCGGCAGCAACGGCTATTCGTCGACAACCGGCTACGATCTGGCGACCGGCTGGGGCAGTCCGAACGGGATTGGCCTGATCAATGCACTGGCTACGGTGTCGCCGACGCCTGGCTTCACCATGTCCGCCTCGCCAACCGTGGTCTCCGTGGTCGGGGGCGGCAAAGGGACATCGACGATCACAACCGCCGTCTCCGGGAGCTTCAACTCGGCCGTCAGCTTGTCTGCATCTGGCCTACCGTCAGGCGTGACGGTAAGTTTCAACCCGAGTTCCATCGCCGCACCCGGTTCCGGCAGCTCGACCATGACCATGAACGTGGCCTCGACGACGGCGCCCGGCAGTTATACGATCACCGTCACGGGCAAGGGCGGAGGCGTTACGCAAACCGCCAAGATCACTCTGACGGTCACCGCGTCCGCCGACTTCGCTCTGTCGGCGTCACCGAGCAGCTTGACGATCAATCGCTCGTCCCACGGCACGACGAAGATCACGGTCGCTCCGTCCAACGGCTTCACCGGCAGCGTGAAGCTGTCGGCCAGTGGCTTCGGTAGTGGCGTCTCGGCATCCTTCAGCCCGAACCCCGCGACCGGCACAAGCACCTTGACGCTCACGGCTAGTAAAAAGGCGACGACCGGAACCACGAGCGTAACCATCAGTGGTGTTTCAGGCTCCTTGAGCCACACTACGACGATCAGTCTCAGAGTTAATCCTTAGTCGTAACCAAAAGTCGCAGCGGCAATTTCCCGCCCGGCATGAAGGGGCGCCACGCAGCTGAATGATAGGAAGGCCAGATCCCCGACAGAGCCCCGGGGATCTGGCTCCGAGTCGCTCAAAAGGGCGGGGTTGGGTCGCTGTCGCTGCCCTGACGCGAGTCCGCAACTTCGGGTCTATCGCTCCTGCGAGATCTTTCCGGGGGCTCTTGCCGAACCAGGCGGTAGCGACGCGCAAAAATGTGCGCGAGACCGTGCCGATCATAGGCGGTGAATATGAAGCGTTTCTCTATCGCGATAGCGTTCGTCGGCGGCATGTGTCTCGCAGTCGCTGTACCGATGGCGGAAGCCGCTCCATGCCTCATGGTCACGTTAACAGGCACTCAGGCCGGTCCGTCAGTGTTCAACGGTCTGGCTGGTGCAGGAACGCTAGTGCGTTACGGCGACGATAGCAACGATTGCGGGGCCGTGAAGCTGCAGTTCGACGCCGGACGTGGCACAAACATGCGGCTCTCCCAGATCGGCGTATCCCCTGTACAGCTCAATGCCGTCTTCTTTACGCACATGCATTCAGATCACACGGAGGGCTTTGCCGACATCATGCTGTTGCGTTGGTACTTCAAGGGGCCAAAGGTCGACGTAGTCTGCAGTTCAGACGCAGTATCGCCTCTGGGGTTTACCAACAGCTGCCGAAAATATGCAATGCATATTGGCGATGCATTCATCCAATCCGGCGAAATCGCCGAGCGGCGCTCTGAGGACGAAGCGCGTCTTGCGGGCGGACCAGCCGATCTGACCAATGTGATCACGTTCGAGCCGAAGGACGAGCCGCAGGCGGTCTGGTCGTTCGGTGACGTGAAAGTGAGCGCGATCCGGTCTACCCATACCGCGGGCCATGCGTCCTATCGCGTGGACACACCTGCCGGAAGTGTGGTGATCGGGGGCGACGCTAGCAACGATGTCCTCGTGCCGCCACGCACTTCCTCGACATCCGATCAGGTGGAGAAGTTGGCCAAGGGGGTTGACATCATCGTGCACTCAACGACGCACCCCGTCCTTGGGCCGGACCGGGACAGCGGATTCCCCCCGCTCGTCTATTATCGCCAGAGCACGACTACCGATCTTGGCGCTATGGCAAAGCGGGTGGGAGCGAAGTACCTCATGCTCACACATCTTGCCCCGTCGCTCGGAGCGGTGCGACACAACCGTTGGAACGTTCCGGGCGGTCCATTGACGGAAGCGGATTACCGCAAAGCGGTCGAGGCGGGTGGGTTCACGGGGATTACGATTGTCGGGACCGATCTTGCGACCGTGCGGCTTCCGGCGAAGTAAGCGAGTCCAGCGTTTGTCGGCGGGTTGACACTCCAACGCCGCCGATCTGAAGGGCAATGTCTGAGATCGCGGGTACGCACCAGATCGCGCATCGCCTCATCTTTCAAATCGGGCACATCGATCGGTGCGAGCTCCGCCTCGTGGTCGCCGTTGGCGATGGTAACCCACGATCAAAGTAGGCTTCGCGCCACGCAGGCGCCGCCCAATGCCCAGCTGCCGCCGTGTGATACGGCAGCTTCCCTCGGTTTCAATGTCCGCTTCCGGCTCCGCCCAATGTCGGGATCGGGTCGATAACCGCCGTCGAGTGACCGTTATCGGCGACGTTGCCTGCGTCATCCGAGGTACGGAAGCTCGAAGTACTACGTTCGTCGACGGCGTGCCGAGCCCTGAGCGCGAGGCGCTGGGCGCGTTTCTTCACTTCTGCTTGGCGATGATCTTGTCCTTGATCTTGTCGTAGACCGCCTGAGGAATGATGTTCTTGTCCACCAGTTCGTCCTTGGCCTTATAAGGGCGGCCTTTGACGATCGCTTTGGCGCGGGCATCGCCGATTCCATCCAGCGTCATCAGCTGCTCGGGCTTCGCGCGGTTGATGTCGATCTTGTCGTCGGCCTGCGCGGCCATCGCGGCCGGCTTGGCAGTGGGCTTGGAGTCCTTGTCGGCAGCGAATGACGGGGCAGCCAGCCCGAGCGTGGTAGCGAGCAGAACAATGGCGAAGCGATTCATTGTGATTTCCTTCTGAGATCCGGGGGAACGGCTCGTCGAACAGCCCGATTGTAAATCGTAAGATTGAGCCGTGCGCCGGTCGCCCCAGACGATCTTCGAACGCTCCGTTTGAGAGGCTCGGCTCGTCCTTTCGCACCCGGTACTTCTCTTCCCCCTCGCGGCAAGGGGCACGTCGTACCCAGTTCTCACAGGAGAACGCCGTAGTTCTCCCTAGTCGCCATTCCGTGAAGGGCCGCTGCCCTCCTGCCATGCTGTTCAGTGCCGCCTATTGCCCGGACAGGTGGTCCTTCATCTTCATCATCGCGACCGTCGCCGCGATGCCACCCAGCGTGTTGACCAATCCCTTGTGCTGCGCGTAGAACTGGCCCAGCTCATCCGCCACCCCCGGATGCGTTTCGTTGGCGTGGTTTACGACCTCCTGGACCTGCTGTGGTGTAAGTTGCGATGCCTGTTCGGGCGTGATCTGTGTCTGGCCCGGGCTCATGACCTTCCCGAGTACGCCACCCGCAAGTCCCGCCATTACTCCGGGGCCGAGCGCGCTCATTAGCTGGTTCAGCATCCCCGCCTGCTGAGCACTGTTCGATTGCCCGAACAGCCCTCCGACCATGTTGCCGATCGCAGGCGTTTGGTCGGATGAGAACGCTGCCGAGAGGCCCTTGGCCAATACGTCGGTGGGGGCGCTTTGCGTCACTTGATTGAACTGCTGCGCGCCGGAACCGCCGCCCATTGCCTGCGTGAGCATATCGAGGATCCCCATCGCTGTCTCCTTTGACGGCTACTGTGATTTCCTGGTCACCAGGTGGTAGATCACCAGCAAGATCACCGCACCGAGAATCGAGGCGATGAAGCCGGCCGGATGGCCCTCGGGGTATAAACCCATCGCTTGCCCAATGAACGTCGCAGCCAGCGAACCGCCAATGCCGAGAATTGCGGTTAACCAGAAGCCCGACGGTCCCCCGCCAGGAGTGACGGCCTTTGCGATCAAGCCCGCCACGAACCCAATCAAGATCGCCCATATCCAATGCAGCATCGGCACTCTCCTGTTAGTCGGAATGCATGGTCATCCCGGCGCCATCATGCCCGCTTCGCGTGCATTCGCCTAGGGGATCGAACTGGTCTATCAGAGCACCGGCGGGTGGGATCGGCATCGGTTTGTCCAAAACCTTTACCTTGAGCCGCGTTGGCGCAATCGCTCTCTAAGCGTTCTATCCAAGGAGGATCTATGTGGAGTCTAAGCTTGCCGTGGTGGGAATTTGTCTTGCGCGGAGCAATTGTGTACGTGTTCTTGCTCCTCATCCTGCGAGTTACCGGCAAGCGAAATACAGGACAGTTGGCGCCGTTTGACCTTGTGCTCCTCCTAGTCCTGAGCAACGCGGTGCAGAATTCAATGAACGGCGGCGATAACACTTTGGTCGGAGGGCTGATTTCCGCTACAACCCTAATCGCTCTCCACCACGCCGTGGCAATCATGACCTTCAAGAGCAAGAAGCTGGAGGTCTGGATCGAAGGGGCTCCCCGCACACTAATTCACAATGGTGTGCTGAATGAGGACATCATGCGTAGCGAATTGATGACGCGTCACGAGTTGGCGGCAGCCCTCCGCGCTGCCGGCTGCGCGGAGATTGAACACGTTCGTGTCGCCACCTTGGAAAACAATGGGCAGATCACCGTTTCTCTTCAGCCCCACGCGGCGTGAAGGTCGCACCGCACAAAATCTGACCGAGACCCCCTGGTCCTGGACGCTACGGTGATGAGACCGAGATCGGCCAGCTCCGGCCATCCGTCGCGTGCTCCCAATTTGCAGCGAATACCGTTAGAACGGCCACCTGCCATACTCGCCAATGCGGCGTCCTCGAGCGCAACCCGGTGGACCTTTCGCGAAGGAGGTGGCGGATATGCTCAGTCTTCAGCGCACGTTCATTGGAGAGGAAGTCACGGATTTTCCTCGCCGTCGATTTCTGCAACTGGCAGCAGGTGCTGCCGCCCTGCCTGCAGTCTCACGCGTCGCCTGGGCGCAACCACACCCAACGAGTCCCGGAGGGGCCGTTCGGGTGGCGACGGGGCTGCTAGCAACATGGCAAAGCACCGCTTGGCTCGGAGCCGAAGCGGGTATCTTCAAAAAGCGAGGGATCGATATGACCCTGCCGGCCATTGCGGTCGGAGGTCCGGAGGCAGCGGCCGGTCTCACTCGCGGCGATTGGGAATTCGCCCATACCGGATCGGTGCCGGTCGCGGAAGAAGTGCTCAAGGGTCGGGACATCGTCATCGTGGCGACGCCGACAACGGATTTCCCCAAGTCCTTCGTCATGACCCGAAAGGAGATCACTCAACTGGCGCAGCTCGGCGGAAAGAAAGTCGGAATACTTACGGAGACCGGACAGACCAGCGTGGCGACCAGGCTCACGATCGAGAAAGCGGGCGCTACCGCGATCTACCTGCCCTTGATCAAATTCGATCGAATCTATGCTGCGTTGGCTTCCGGAGAGATCGACGCGGGCGCCATGCCGATCGATCTGCGCTTTGCGGGCCAAGTTCGCTACGGCTGGAATGCCTTCCCGATGGATGCCTTTGACGCGCCCTCGATATTCGCGACCACTCGCAAGTTCATCGCCTCCAACCGCGAGCTTGTGATGAACGTCATGCAGGGCTTCGTCGAGACGATCCATTTGTTCAAGACGCGGCCAGACATCGTGGTGCCTTTGCTGCAACGCTACTTGAAGATCGAAGATCGAAAGGCAGTAGAGGAGCTGCACGCATTTCATGTGCCGGTATTTCAAAAGGTCCCGCGGCCATCATTTCCAGGAATGCAGGCGTTGCGAGATTTTCTTGTAGCGAAATACCCGGCCGCGGCATCGCTGAAGGAGTCCGACATCGCTGATTCATCGTTCATCGATGAACTTGAGCGAAGCGGATTCATAGATCGCCTTTATTCGACTGATAGGAAATAAACCCCGATTGGAGGAACGAAATTTCATAATCTCAGCCGGCAGGATCCCTGCGAGTCTGCTGTCTGTCTGGTGTCACGGGCGTCGCCCGTCCAAACGGCGGCGCGCGAACGTCCGGTATGGAGAACAGCCAATGGCCAGAACGGGTCGATAGCAGCGATACGTTCTTGAGGGTCAACAACCGGCCAAGAGGCGCCATCCCTGATCACATTTGAAATTCCTACCCGACTTGCCCGTTGACAGGGCCTTCCCAAGAGGTGAAACATGGAACCTGTTCTGATTATGAAAACCGCTTCCTGCCTGTTGGCCGTCGCGGCGCTTGGTGGTCTGACCATGGCCGGTATACGCTTTGGCGGCAAACCCCAGCCTCCCGCGTGGCTTGCGATGCTGCATGGATTCCTCGCCGGGGCCGCCGTAACCCTGTTGTTGTATGCGTATTTCACCGTTGGACTCCCGGCGCTCGCGGGCTGGGCGCTATTGCTGTTCCTGATCGCGGCTGCGGGCGGCGCGTTCCTGAATCTCAACTACCACTGGAAACTGGTGCCGTTGCCAATGGGCCTGATTGCCGGACACGCGGCCGTAGCGGTAGTCGGCTTCGCACTGTTGCTCGTAGCAACTTGGGCGGCAATCCACGCCTGAAAAAACAGCGGCTCATGCCCGCGAGCAGGATTCGAAAGCGATCGCAACAGCGTCATATGCGAGCAGCTCGCTGGGCCGACCGGGGTTTGGGAAAGGAGTAGCGCAAGAACAGGTGGCTGCTTCCGCGCCGCGCGTCGATCAGGGTCCCCCATAGAGGATCGCCGGGCGCGAACACCTTGCCCATGACAAGGCTGGGACGTCGGTCGCCCACGTCGCGGCCGGCGATCTGCGGCGCGAGGGTGAGGAACTGCTCGTCAACGAGTTGCTCCGCGTAGAAGTCGCCCAGCAATTGCGGCCCTCCCTCGACGAGGATTCGCTTGCAGGGACGTACCCGGCACACTTCGACGAGGATGGCGCTTGCCGGAATCGCTGTCGCGTTCCCTCGAATCGCGCGAATGTCGACCGAAGCGGAGGCGCTTTGCTCGCGCAAGCGCTTTGCACCGCCGGTCGTGGTAATGATCAGGGCCGGCACTTTGCCGGAGGTGAACACCGGCAGCCGCAGGTCGAGTCTGCCGCTGCCACTTACGATGACGTTCAGCGGTGGCCCTCGCAGGCCAAGCGCTTCGCTTAGCTGTCGATAATCCTCCGCAAGCGCCGGATAGACAGCTGCTGCGGTCCAGACGTGCCGACGGTCGGCGGCGAGCGTACCAGTGCCGATGATCACCACGTCGGCGATGGCACGCATCAGCCCCATCACCATGCGATCCTGCGCGCTGAATCCGCTGATGTCGCCACCGCTGGCGTGTCCTTTGGTGTTGAGCGAGACGACGCCGTCCAGCGTCGTCACAAAATTGCTGAAGACATGGGGGCGCGTGCCCGGTGTCGGCATGCAGAGGCGTCCGTACAGACGCGCCAATTTGGGAGGGAGCGGCAGCGCTCTGCCGCGACTCGTTTCGAAAAGCGTCTTGAGCGGCGCGAGACTGCCAGAATCTGACGGCGAAAGCTTGGCGACGGTGCCCGTCATGCCAACGAGCGTTGCCGCAGCATGATCCGCCAGACTCCCGTCGAGATCAGCGTGAACCCGGTCAGCAGGCCGATGAATGCCAGTGAGCTTTGCGGCCAGCCGATCGCGATGAGAATTGCGATTCCGATCGACAGCAGTCCATCGAACAGGATCCACCCCCAGCCGCGTTGGGGTTTGAAGCGGAGTGCCAGCCCGGCGCGAGTGATGCCGCTGATGAACAGGAATGCGCCGACCAGCAACGCCAGCGACGCAACCCCGGCGAGTGGGACCACGAGAATGGCGATCCCGAGCACTAAAGTCACGATGCCGGACGCGAGCTTCCAACCAAAACCTTCCCTGCCACGCGTATGGATCGCGTAGGCGATTTCGCATCCCCCGCCGAAGATCAGCAGCCACGCGAGAACAAGCGCAGTGGCCAGCGCAGCAATGCCCGGCATCAATACGGCCAGGATGCCGCTGATGATGAGCAGAACGCCCCAGGCGACCTGCCAGCCGTGGCGGTGGCCCGCCAACGTTTGCGCGTGGGGCGGATTGATCTCGTTCGCATTAGCCATGTCGATCTCTCCTTTTTCCAAACTCCTTCTGGTGGAACGGGCGAGCGCGAGTTCGCGGGCTCGACATTGTCGGATCGTGGGTCTGTTCTATTCCAGACTTATGATTACTTTTCCTCGAGCATGTCCTTCTTCCAGATACCGGATCGCCGCCGGGACCTCACTCAACCTGTAACGCCGGTCGATGACCGGCGTCACCTTTCCGGCCTGCATGAGGTCGCGCAGAATGGTCAGATCCTCCTTGTTCAGTTCCGCCAGCAACATGACGAACTTCTGGCCCACGAACGGTGACAGCACCACCGCCTTGATCGGGTTCGCCATGGGGCCGATCCATTGGCCGTTGCTGGGACCACCGACGACGACGACGATGCCCTTGGGATTCAAGACGCGCCGGTATTCCAGCAGCGGGTGACTTCCGACGTTGTCCAGAATCAGGTCGTAGCGTTGCTCGCTGTTGGTGAAATCCTCCTGCGTGTAGTC
The DNA here is from genome assembly GCA_963718905.1 of uncultured Pseudomonadota bacterium. GTDB lineage: Bacteria > Pseudomonadota > Gammaproteobacteria > Burkholderiales > Casimicrobiaceae > VBCG01. The sequence continues at coordinate 200,536 of CAVRAF010000006.1, read as the reverse complement.
GATGACGTGATCCGCGCCGATCGATCGGACCATGCTTCACATTCCTCGTACTGCATACGCCGGTCACATCCGCACCGAACGACTTGGCGATCTGCACGGCGAACGTACCCACGCCTCCCGACGCGCCGTTGATCAGGACCTTCTGCCCCGGCTGAATCCGCCCCTTGTCGCGAAGACCCTGTAAAGCGGTGATCGCCGCTATCGGTACAGAGGCCGCTTGCTCGAACGTCAGGTTGGCCGGCTTCAGCACCAAGGCTCGATCTTCGCGAACGCGAACATACTCGGCGAACGCCCCGATATCTCCCGCCGAATACCTGATCGCCTGGTTTGAACAGCCTGACGTTCTTGCCGACCGCTTCGACCGTCCCCGCGAAGTCGACGCCCAGGCGCGGGTTGGTTGGTTTGCCGAACCCTGAGTCCATGCGCATGATGTACGGCATGCCCCGCATGTAATGCCAGTCAAGAGGATTGACGGCAGCCGCGTGAACCTTGACCAGGACTTCATTGTCCGCGGCGGCCGGCCTTGCAATGTCCTCGAGCTTGAGAACGTCGGGTGAGCCATAGCAACGATAGACGATGGCTTTCATCAGCTTCGTATCGCTGGAGAGCGCAGGTGTCGGGCCGCAAGGAGAATCGTGGCTCAGTACGAGCGCCAGCGACACCAGCGCGACTGCCACGAGGGCTGAGACAACGCCCAGGACCTTGTAGGTTAGCGACATGGACCTAACTCCCGCGGCGAGCGACGGCCGAATTGCTGGTCGACTATGGAACCAATGTCGAGCCGCGGCTCACGACAGCCCGCCTGTAACCGACCGCAGGTCGGCCGCGCGTTACGTTCCCCCTTCGACCTCGATGTAGATCTCGACGGGGTCGATGACAGTGTGCTTGGCTTTCCCCGCGGCCGTCTCGGGAGAGGTCATCATGGCCTTCATCTTTTCAAGATCCACGTCGTTCCAGACGAGACATACCTGATTCCGGGTGGCATGTCTGAAAACGCGGTAGCCGGAGCAAAAGCCCTTGAACAACGTCTTCCGCTCCGGTCCCCCTTCGAGCCACTTTTTCATATCACCGACTGCGTGTGCGGCAACCACTGTTGTCATAGCCGTTCTCCTCACAAGATTGCTGGCATCGCATCACCGCCGCAGGCGCCGCATCAGCCTGACGAATCGCGGAAACATCTTCTCCCGCCAGGACTCAGGACAAACCAAATATGATCCGGCGTGGCGCTCGCGCAGGTCGCTCAAATCGATTGCGCTCTCCTTGATGACGAGGATTTCCCGCAGCGACATTGCAAGCGCCGCATACCCGAGCGCGTTCGCCAAGTCTACCAAGCTCTCCGGAGAAATGTCCCGGTTTGGATTCTCCTGCTTGGCGCACAACTGCAGGCCGAAATCGAGTGCATCCTCGATGGTGTCAGCGAGCCTGATTACGGCGATCTGGCGCTCGTCTGTGTCCAGTCGCCCTGCCTTCGCTATCCAATCAGCGACGGATGCGGCATTCCAGCGGTGATTCGAATAGCTCGCCACGACGCGCTCGACCTGCGGGCCCGCAACGGCAGCCACCTCCCCGCGCGCCCGGCGGGAAAACTGGCCCTTGCCGAGTCCGAAATCGCCGTGCGTATAGGCCGAGTGCAGAAGCCCGGCGGTGATCGTCGCGGGTGATGCGTCGATCATCGCCAGGATACTTGCGACGCCGACGACGTGACAGACGAATGGCCGGCCCTCCGGGCGCAACTGACCGGCAAACATCTTCGCCGCGAGCGCGTAGGCCTCGCGAACTCCAGCGACTTGCTGCATGCCGTACCCCGCGGCGAGCATCTGTCCGTACAGTTGAATGTTCGTCTGTGCACGGCGCTCGACTTCAAGTGCATTCATTCGACAGCCTCCGCGCCTGCTCGGCACGCCGTTTCATATTCTGCCGATTCCTGCGTCGAGGAAAGCGGCCGGCGGAGCGCATTGGCAAGCTCCATGGTCTAGAATCCTTCGGAATCCATCGGAAGGACCTGCAAAGGGGAGCTCGTGTGAAGGCCGACGATGTGACGATCGTGGTGGTTCCGCGCGACCATTTCAGCGATACGAGGGAGTCGCTCGAAAGCATTTTCGAGCACACGCACCCTGCGTGTCCGCTCGTTTACGTGGACGGCGGTTCGCCGCCACGGATCGCCGCCTATCTGCGCGAACAGGCAGGCGCCCGGGGCTTCCAGTTGGTACGCTACAACCACTATCTCACGCCGAATCAAGCGCGCAATATCGGGACCGCGCATGCGAGAACGCCCTATATCGCTTTTCTGGACAACGACGTCGTCGTTGCCCCCGACTGGCTCGCCGCCCTGGTGGATTGTGCCGAGGCCACGGGCGCGGCCGTGGTGGGGCCGCTCAATTTCGAAAGGCGACCTCCGTTCCAGGTCATGCATTTTGCCGGCGGCGATGCGAAGATCGTCGTCACGCCGGAAAGCGGGACCGTGCGCCGCAACTTGGTGGACCGCATTTGCAAGACGCACGTTGCCGAAGGCCATGTCCAGACGGATGCCGCGGAATTCCATTGCATGCTGGTGCGTAGCGACGTGTTGCGCCGGCTTGGCGGTCTGGACGAGAACATGCTGAGCACGCGAGAGAACATCGATTTTTGCCTGGCGCTCCAGCAGGCCGGCGAAAGGGTCTATCTCGAGCCGCGTTCCAGGATCAACTATCTTCCTCCCGACCCGCTCAGGATGTCGGACGTGCCGTTCTTCGCACTGCGCTGGAGCGACCTGTGGGATTTGTCCAGCTTCCACCACCTCAGGGACAAGTGGAAGCTCGACGAGGACGCGTATTTTCGTCGCCAATACGAGAATCTCGGCTGGCGACGACGAGAAATCATGATGCGAGGCGGCTTGCTTCGATGGCTGGTTTCCGCGCGAGCGCGTGCCGCGGTGGAGCGGATATTGAGGCCGCTCGAGCGTCGAGTCAACGCAACCCTTTCTCGACGTCACGCACGACGGCATGGCGTGACCATTCGCCTGCCATAGTCCGCCTGCGTGCTCTCGCCGCGGCACTTCGCTCCTGTGGACATCGCCAGCGTGCGAGGGCCGCGGACCCAATTGTCGCCACCGCCGGATGGGCCCCGATGAACAAACGTTCTGCCTATCTGTTCGTGGTGCCCTGGCCCGTTACGGGAGTCGGTGGCGTCAATCAGGTGGTTCTGAACCTGTATCACCATTTCGAGGCGGGCGGCGTCTACACGCCCAAGATCTTCGTGACGTCGTGGGACCATCATCTTCCGTTGACCGCCGACGAAAACGGGCGGGCAGTCTCGTACATGCGGCTTCGGTCGCCGCTCGGATCGGGTCCGTTCGCCGCTGTGGTCAAATCGGCGGTTTTCCTTCCGTTCGAAGTTCTTCGACTCGCCCGCTACCTTCGCGCGAACGATATCGCCATTGTCAACGTGCATTACCCGTCGCTCTCGGCACTGAATTTCATTCTCGTTCGATTTTTCCGGCGGCGCCCGCTGCGCGTAATCCTGTCGTTTCACGGGCTCGAGCTGGCGCACGCCTTGCGCACGACGGGTCTGGAGCGGTGGATGTGGGGACTGATGCTTCGAACAGCGAACGCTGTGGTGGGTTGCTCGAATGCGGAAAGAGATTTGATCCTGGCCCTGGAGCCCGCTATTCGGCGTCGCGTAACGACGATCAGAAATGGCGTCGACATCGATCGATTGATGCGCGCCCGAAATCTTGCCGCCCGAATAGACCCCCGCCTCGGGGGTCGGCCGTTCATCCTGACGGTCGCGTCATATGAACACAAAAAAGGGCTCGACACGCTGCTTCGGGCGTTCAAGTACGTACGCGATGCGGGCAACGTCGACGTGATGTTGGCACTGGCGGGGGCCGATTGCGGATCCGGCCCTGAACTGCGGAATCTCGCCAGACAGTTGGGCATATCGAATGACGTCGTATTCTGCGGAACCGTGCCGCATGAGGATTTGCACGCTTACTATGAGGCCGCCAGCATCTTCTGTCTGCCGTCGCGCATGGAGCCGTTCGGCATAGTCCTCGTAGAGGCTGGCGCATTTCGCTGCGCGGTGGTTGCGACTTCCGTGGGCGGCATCCCGGAGATCCTGAGCGATGGCATCAATGCGTGTCTGGTCCCACCGGACGACCCGCGTGCCTTGGCTGCTCAACTCCGACGCCTGTTGAGCGACGGCAAGGAACGCGACCGTCTAGCCAGTTCATTGTTCGAACGCGTTCGCGCGCATTTCCCGTGGAGACGCGCGTATGAGTCTTATCTGCAGCTTTGCGAGAGAGCCCCATTCCCCGAAATGGAATCATTACAATATCGTCGCCGCACGGCTCCAAAACGCTGATTCAGCGAACTGATGCATAACGGGAGGCAACCTCAGCTGATACGTGCGATTGCCCTTCTCGTGCTTGCGGTCTGCATTGCGCCTTTGGCTTGCGCCGCCGATCTCACGGCTGACCAGGTGCGCCAACTGCTTGCCGCGGCTGATCATGGCAAGCCTGCCGACCTGGCGGGCAAGGATTTATCCGATCTCGATCTGAGCAATATCGACTTCAAGCACGCCAATCTCTCCGGCGCGAATCTGTTTGCAACGCGTCTCGTCTCGTCCAATCTTGCGGGGGCGAACCTGGTGCGGGCGAACCTGAACGGAGCCTGGCTCATGGGCACGAAGTTCGCGGGCGCCGATCTTTCCGACAGCTCGATGCTGAGCCTGGTGATCCTGGGTGGCGAAATCAAGGAAAAGCCGAATTTCGCCGGCGCCAATTTGTCCGGGGTGCGGATGATCGCCGATCTCCCGGGTGCCGATTTGCATGGAGCCAATCTCACCCGCGCGAAGCTTGGCGTCGATATCAGGAACCAGGGCATGGGGCAGATGCGAACCGATTTGAGTGGCGCAAATCTGGCGGGCGCCACGCTGCAGAATGCCGACCTGAGCCGATCGCTGATGATGTTTGCCGATCTCAAGGGCGCCAATTTGCGGGGCGCCAATTTCTTCCGCGTGAAGCTCGCCGGCGCGGATCTGACCGGCGCAGACATTGCGGGCGCCGATTTCACGGAATCCGACCTGGACGGCGCAGTGCTGAAGAACGTCATAGGCATCGAGGCGGCCAAGGGAATGGACAAGGCGACAAACCGCGACAAGGTGGTCGAATGACATGAACTCCGTACCCGCAATCGACCTTCGCTCCGATACCGTTACGCGCCCCACGGACGCGATGCGCGCCGCAATGGCCGCGGCTGCGGTGGGAGACGATCAGTACGGCGAAGACCCCACCACCAACCGGCTACAGGTCCGGATGGCCGAGTTCCTGGGCAAGGAGGCCGCGCTCTGGCTGCCGTCCGGAACGATGGCCAACCAGGTGGCGCTACGCGTGCTCACGCGGCCGGGCGACGAGGTGGTCGTCAGCCGCGAATGCCACGCCGGCTGGCACGAGACCGGCGGTTCGGCGGCGAACGCGGGCGTGCAGTTGCACGAAATCGGAGCGCGTGGCGTTTTCAGCGTCGACGACGTCGAGGCCGCCATCAAGCCGCGCGGATTGCCGGTATATCCGCCCACGACGCTGCTGGAGATCGAGAACACGCACAACCGCAGCGGCGGCATTGTGTTTCCGCAGCAGGAGGTCGTGCGCATCTGCGCGCTGGCGCGCTCGCGCGGCCTCGCGACGTTCCTGGACGGCGCACGATTGTGGAACGCGAGCATCGCGAGCGAATTGCCCGAAGCAACGCTGGCTGTGCCGTTCGACCTGGTGGCCGTATCGTTCTCCAAGGGGCTGGGCGCGCCAGGCGGATCGCTGCTGGCGGGATCGCGCGAGCTGATCGCGTCCGCCGCGCGGCACCGGCGCATGCTGGGCGGGGCGATGCGACAGGTGGGCATCTTCGCCGCCGCCGCGCTGCATGCGCTCGATCACCACCGCGAACGACTGGCTGACGACCACCGCAATGCGCGACGCCTGGCGGAGTCGCTGGCCGGCAGCGCGACCGTGATGCTCGATCTCGCGTCGGTGCAGACGAACATCGTCGTGTTTCGCCTCGCGCCGGCGGCGATGGATGCGGTGGCGCTGGTGGCGCAGGCGCGCGAGCGCGGCGTGCTGCTCAACGCATTCGATGCGCGCACGGTGCGCGCGGTGACGCACCTCGATGTCTCGGCGGCGCAGGTCGAGCGCGCGGCGGCGATCCTGCGCGAGTTGCTGGGCTGAGGTGCCTGTGCCGCCCTAGTCCACCTTGATTCCCGCCGCCTTGACCACCGGGGCCCAGCGCGCGACGGAAGCCTTGATCTCGGCCGCAAACTGCTCCGGCGTATTGCCCACCGGCTCCGCACTCTGCGTGAGAAACACCTGGCGAACCTCGGGAATTGTGAGGATGCGGACGATCTCGCGGTGCAGCCGGTCGATGATCTCCGGCGGCGTGCCCGCCGGTGCCAGCACGCCGGCCCACGACTGCATCTCGAAGCCCGGGAATCCGGATTCGGCGACTGTCGGAACATCGGGCCATGCCAAGGCGCGCTGGGCGCCCGTGACCGCCAGGGCCCTGAGCCGCCCGGATTTAAGGTGCGGCTCGACCGTCCCGGGAAACGACATCGCGATCGGGACGTCACCGGAGAGCACGTTCGCAATCAATTGACCGGAGTTCGCGTAGGGAACGTGCAGCAGCTCGACGCCGGCCCGCTGCGACAGCATCGTCATTGCAATGTGTTGCGCGGTACCGACGCCCGACGTCGCGTAGGCGATCCTGCCGGGCTCCCGCCGCGCGAGCGCGATCAGATCGCCGAGCGAATTGACATTGAGCGATCCGTTCACCGCAATCACGATCGGCTGTTGCGCGAGCCTCGTAACGGGCGCAAATGCAGCCACCGGGTCGACCGCGCGAGATCCGTAAGTGAGCGGCAGCAGCGTGATCAGCACGCCGGACACCAGCAGCGTGTAGCCATCGGGAGCAGCCTTGGCAACGACTTCGCTGGCGGCGTTGCCGGAGACGCCCGGGCGGTTTTCTACGACCACGGGCTGTCCCATCGATTCGGACAGCCGATCGCCGATCACCCGCGCAAAGACATCGAGTTGATTGCCCGCCGTGAAGGGCACGACCAGGTGAATCGGCCGGTTCGGATACGGCGCCGGGGGAGCGGCATCGGCTACGCCAAGCGCAGCACCAAGGGCTGTGGCCAAACCTGCGCCGGCGATCACGCCGGCGCCGCGTTGCCACAGTTTGCGAAGGGAGCGATCGGTACCGGTCATCGTTCGTGCCTCATTGTCAGCATTGCTTCGATGAGCTCGGGCTCGTCCCACGGCACATCGACAGGGTGGTCGCGCAAGTAACGGCTCGCAGGGTCGCGCAGCCATTCGTGCGGGAAACTCACGAATACCCGCTCTTCACCGTCGTCAAGACGCGTACGCGTGTTCGAAGGACGCCCCTCCACCGCCGCGAACAGCATGACCCCGGAGTCGACATCGATGAATTCACCACGATGGGTCCCCGGCGTGATGCGTCGGTTGATTTCTATCAGATACGGCTCGCCGGTGCGCGCATGGATGATGTATTCCGGCGCAAAGATTCCGGTTGCGCCGAATCCCAGCGCAAGCCTGGCCGCGGATTCCTGCAATGCATCGGAATGGAAATAGCGGACGACGCTCGCGGCCCCGTGCGGCTCGCCCGCCAGCTTGTCGACCGCGTACCCGCAAAGGAGGGAACCCTGCCGCGCCGTTCCCGCGAAGTATTGCGTGCGACCGGGTATGTGGGCCTGCACGATCATCCGATCGGATTTCGAATCATTCAGGTTCAGGTTCGTGCCGCCCGTCAAACGCGCGAACGCCTGCGCCAACGCATCCTGATTCGCGCAGATTGCGACACCGTCCCCGGCGCTCGAATGGCTGCGCTTGAGCACCACGGGCCATCCATGCGTGGCGACGAAAGACTGTGCCACGGCGGGATCGGTGATGATCATGTAGGGTGGAACGCGAACGCCGACCGCTTCTGCCGCCTGGCTCAGCAGCGTCTTGTCGACGCTCGTGCGATAGTGCGCGGGATTGCCCAGCGATTCGGTGATCAGCGTCGCCAGTCGCAGCTGCAGTGCAGATTGCATGTCGTCCGGCGGCGCGGTGACGAGCCGCTGCATCAAGCGAAACGCGGTATCGTCGCAGGGCAGCACGAGCCGCGGCGAGATCGCCTTGGCCGCGGCGGCGAACGCATGCACCCATTGGAGGGGCGTCGCGTTCACGGGCAGGTGGGCAATCTCGTGCACGTAGCGACTGTGTTCGGCCAGCGACCCCTTGGGCGCCAGCAGCGACACGCGGAAGCCCGCGTTGGCGAGATCGCGCGGCATGCGAGCCGTCCCAAGCCACTGGGTTGCCGTAGCCACCAGCAGTGCCGCTGGACCCATTTAAACCCGACGAAGCGAAAAGGAGTCATCATCGCAGGAAACGCCGTGTACCGTCGCGACGGCTCTTGGCAACTCCCCTACTACCGCGGCATTGTGCACATGACTCAACCGAATGCACTCGATGCCGTCGAGTCGGCCCCCACGGCGAGGCGACTCCTGGACATCGTCAATGGCAGCTGGATGTCCCAGGCGACCTACGTCGCCGCGCACCTCGGCATCCCGGACCTTCTCGCCGCTCGCGCGCAATCAAGCGAAGAGCTTGCACGTAGTACGGGTGCCCATGCTCCATCGCTGCGCCGGTTGATGCGAGCGCTCGTGACCATCGACATCTGCCGGGAGCGCGGCGACGGATCGTACGAACTCACGCCGATGGGCTCGCTGCTGCGCGTCGACGTCGCCGACTCGCTGCGTGCCTGGACACTGCATTGGGGAGGACCGCAGTGGTCGAGCTGGGGCAATCTGCTGCACAGCGTGATGACCGGCGAAAGCTCGAGAGAACAGGCGACCGGGAGCGCTGGATTTGACGGGCTCGAGGCGGATCCGCAAGCGGCTGCCGCCTTCAACCGGGCGATGGTCGAGCTGACGCGGCTCGACGCGGACAGCATTGTGCGCACCTGCGACTTTTCGGAAACGCAACGCATCGTCGATGTCGGTGGCGGATACGGAGAACTGCTCGCGACGCTGCTCGTGGCGAATCCCACGCTGCGCGGCACGCTGTTCGATCGGCCGCATGCGATCGAATGCGGCAGAATCCGGATGGAAGCGGCGTCGGTCGCCGATCGCTGCGATTTCGTCGCGGGTGACTTCTTCGAGTCGATTCCGGGCGGAGCCGATGCCTACGTGCTCAAGAGCGTGGTCCACGACTGGAACGACGAGCGGAGCAAGCTGATCCTGCGGAACTGCGCTCGATCGATGCACGGGCGTGCCCGGCTGATGCTCGTCGAACGGATCGTTCCGCCGCACATGGCGGTGTCGGCCGCGCACAAGTCCATCGCCCGCAGCGACCTCAACCTGCTGATCGGCGTGGGCGGACAGGAGCGGACCGAGGACGAATATCGAACCCTGTTGCGCGAAACGGGCTTTCAGGTGAATGCGGTGCTGGCCGCGGGGCCGACCTTCAGCGTCATCGAAGCGACACGAGCACGCTGACATCGCCCAAATCGCGCTGCGCCACGATGCAGTGTGCGAGCGCAGTCTCCAGCGTTGCAGCGGGGCATGCGGCGCAGTATCGTAGTGACCGGCGCATGCCGAGATGAACTTGCGCGAGCGTCCACTTCACGACAACGAACCCGAGGAAACGACAATGCACAGACACGCCTCTCGAGCAAGCCGCCGTCGCTTCATCAAGATTACCGCCACTGGCCTTGCCGCCGCACCGTTCGCCAGCGGATTGCTCAGCGGGACCGCCCAGGCGGTCGACGCAGTGAGCGAAGCGGATCCGACGGCCGCCGCGCTCGGCTACAAGATGGATGCCTCCAAAGCCGCCAACCGCAAAGACACGACCGCCTTCTGCGGCACCTGCAACTTGTATTCCGGCAAGCCCGGCGCGAGCGACGGTCCTTGCGGCATATTTGGCGGAAAGCTGGTGAATGCGAAAGGGTGGTGTTCCGCCTGGACCAAGAAAGCATGATCGGGAGCGGCATGCGATCGCCGCGTGCGGCGCTTATTCAGTAATCGAGCTTCAGCTTTTTCATGAGGGGCGGCCAGCGCACGTCGTCGTGGATTTTTCGCAGCGGGACCGAAGTCGCTCCCCGCTTTCGCAACCGGACGCGCCGGGACGCTGCCTCGCCGACGCATGCGCCGTCCGGGCGCCCCGATGCGCATCAGCGCTCAGGCGGCGTGAGCGGTGACCGTATCCACCGAAACATTGACACGCCGCGCGATCGCGTCATCATGACGACCGCACGCGCCGCGGACGATCGCTTGCGTCGTCCGTCGGCCGGATCCTGTTCAAGGACGGTGACGCATGTCGACCCCGATTGCACCTCCCTATTCGCGCGTGGCCGTGCTCGGTCTGGTCGTCGCCGTCGTTGCGGTGTTGATGGTTGCGTGCGCCGGCCCGTTCTATCGGATCAACCTTGCTTCGCTGGACGAAGCGCTCGAGCTCATCCGCTGGGGCGCGTGGCTCGGCGGCGCGGCGGTGGTCATCGCGCTGGTTGGCGCTTGGCGCTCGCAGCGAAGCGGCTCACATCGCAGTCTGGTGCTCGCGCTCGTTGCCGCGGCGCTCGGCGCAGTCGCCGTCGGGATTCCGTTCGCGATGCTGCAAAGCGCGAAACGCTCAACGACCGCTCACGTCACGACCGAGACGGTGAATCCGCGGTGCGTCGCGATCGTGACGCTGCGCAACGGCGCACCCCATTCGGTCGACGACGCCGGTAAAGGCTGAAGCGGTGCGGCCGCGCCGTCAGGATCTGCGCGCGCCGAGCGTCAGCGAGTCACAGCGCCGAAGCCGTTCGAGCTGCGATGGCGCCACCAGTAGTCGACACTCAACGCGCCGCCACCCGCAGCCGCGAGATAGAGGAAAAGGAATGAGTAGAGCGCGGCCAGTTCGCCGTGGTTCAGGAACGGCCAGAAACCATGCGGTGCGTGGGCCTTGAAATAGGCGATCGCCATTTCGCCCGACAGCAGGAACGCGACGGGCCGCGTGAACAAGCCGAGCAATAGCAGGATGCCCCCGAACAACTCGAGCACGCCGGCGACGCCGCTCAACGAGACCAGGCTGGTCAACGCCGGCTCGGGTCCCGGAAAACCGAGAAGCTTCTGCATCCCGTGCGTCATGAAGAGAAATGCCGCGACGATGCGCAGAATGCTCAGCACACGGGGCACCCAGGTGGCTTCGAGGGAATTGGAGACGTGCATGATGTCCTTTCAGAGTTGGAATGGCCCGCCCGAAGCAGCGGGCAGTGAATGTGCGATCGATTAGATACGGTTAACCGGCTAGAGTGCCCGATCGGATGTGAATTTGTCATATATGGAAACAACGGGTTACCAAATAGTTCCGCTCGACCCGCGGGCGCACCTGTTCGAAGTGAGGTGCACCGTCAAGGATCCCGACCCTGCCGGTCAGCGGTTTCGGCTGCCGGTCTGGATCCCCGGCAGTTATCTGATTCGCGAGTTTGCCCGGCAATTCGTCCGCGTCCGGGCGGAGTCGGACGGCACTGCGGTGGCCATCGTCAAGGAAGCAAAGGACGTCTGGCGCGCCGCGCCCTGCCGAGCGCTGCTGACGGTGGTTGCGGATGTCTACGCGTTCGACCTGTCGGTCAGGGCCGCGTATCTCGATACCACGCGCGCCTATTTCAACGGGGCCTGCATGTTCCTGTGTCCCGAGGGACGCGAAACCGCGCCGTGCACCGTCGATATCGTCCCGCCCGAAGACGGCGCGTTTGCGAGCTGGCGCGTGGCCACGACGCTGATGGCAGACGGCGCGGCGCCGCATGGCTTCGGTCGCTATCGCGCGGACAGCTACGACGAACTGATCGACCATCCCGTCGAGATGGGCGACTTCGCGCTCACGTCGTTCGCGGCGGGCGGCGTGCGCCATGAAATCGCGATCACCGGGCGGCAGCGCGCCGATATCGAGCGTCTGGCGCGCGACCTGACGCATGTGTGCCAGTGGCAGATCGATCTTTTCGGTGGCGCCCCGCAGAGCCGGCCGCCGTTCGATCGTTACCTGTTCCTGGTGACGGTCGTGGGCGAGGGCCGTGGCGGACTCGAGCACCGGTCGAGCACCAGCCTGCTATGCCGCCGCGATGAGTTGCCGGCACCTGGCCACGCGGCGATCGGCGACGACTATCTGAATTTCCTCGAACTCGCGAGTCACGAGTACTTTCACGCCTGGAACGTCAAGCGGATCAAGCCCGCCGCGTTCGTGCCGTACGACCTCGCACGCGAAAGCCCGACGCGGCAACTGTGGGCGTTCGAGGGCATCACGTCCTATTACGACGACCTCGCGCTTGTGAGAAGCGGCCTGATCGACGCGCCGCGCTATCTCGAGTTGCTGGGCCGCGCGATCACGACCGTGCTGCGCACGCCGGGCCGGCACGTGCAGAGCATCGGCGAAGCGAGTTTCGATGCGTGGATCAAGTTCTACCGCCAGGACGAGAACTCGCCGAACGCGGCCGTCAGCTACTACGCGAAAGGATCGCTCGTCGCGCTGGCGCTCGATCTCACGCTGCGCATGGCAGGCCGCACCTCGCTCGACGCGGTGATGCGCGCGCTGTGGACGCGCTACGGACAGCGCGGCGTCGGAGTCCCCGAGGAGGGGATTGCGCAGCTTGTCGACGAACTCGCCGGCACGACCGATGGGCGGGTTCTTCGATCGATACGTGCACGGCACCGACGACCCCCCGCTCGATGCATTGCTCGCTGCGTTCGGCGTCGAATGGCAGCTGCGAGCGGCGAACGGGGCTGACCGATCGCGGCGGCAAGCCGGCGACAGCGCCGGCGCCGACGTGCTGGCTCGGTGTCAAGGCCGGCGGCGATTTACGTCTGCAATACGTCTATCGCGGTGGCCCTGCGGAGCGCGCCGGACTGGCCGCGCACGATGTCCTCGTCGCCATCGACGGGGTGAAGGCATCGGCCGATGCGGTCGCGGCGCTGCAGCTGAAACGCGTGCCGCGCGAACGCGTGAAGATCCATGCGTTCCGGCGCGACGAATTGATCGAAGTCGACGTCGAGCTCGCAGGTGCGCCGCTCGATACGTGTTATCTCGCGCTACGTCCTCACGTGCCCGCGGATGTCCTCGCCTTGCGCAACGCGTGGCTCGGTGGCTGATGCGCCAGCCACTGAGGTCAGTCTTGCCGCTCCTTCGATCAGCCGCGGCCCTTCGCGGGCGCGCGTGCCGCGCGCAAGGCTTCGAGTGACGCGTGCTGGAGCTCGAGCGTCTTGATGCTCATCTGCATCAGGCTGAGACTCATTGCGAGCCAGCTCTCGACAATCTTCAGTTCGCCGATCTTGCGCTCGACTTCGACCGGATCGAGCGCCGCCAGCATCGCGGCGGGATTGGGAAACGGCAGCATGCCGGGCATGACGCCCATCATGCCGGTCATCGCGTTGAGCGCCGCGGCGGACGCGGCGGACGCGGTTGGCGCGGCAGTTACCCCAGCCGGCGGCGCATCGGCGGGTGTGACGTCGCTCGAACCGGGCATCGGTATCGCGAACGGATTCCACATCTTCTGCATGAACGCCATCGCGTCCTGCGCCGAAAACGGCATCGTGGCTCCGGCGGGTTTCGTGGGTTCGTCGCTCATGTTTCCTCTCTTCCGGCGCGCGATGACATCGCCAGGACGCGCGCGCCGGGTGCGCTAATATCCTGCGCCATGAGCGATTCGCGTGCAACCTTGTCGGAACGACTCGCAGCGATCGTCGGCGCCGCCAACGTCCTCACGGCAGCCGCCGATGTCGAGCCGTACATCGTCGACTGGCGTGGTCGTTACCGCGGTGCGGCGCGCGCCGTCGTGCGCCCCGCCAACACGGCGGAGGTCGCCGCGGTGGTCGGAGCGTGTGCGCGAAGCGCAAGCCCCGATCGTCCCCCAAGGCGGCAACACCGGGCATGTGCGGCGCGGGGACGCCGGATGCGTCCGGCCGTGAGATCGTGTTGTCGCTCGCGCGCATGAACGCGCCATTCGCGCACTCGATCGCGCGAACGCGACGGTCACGGCGGAAGCCGGCGTGACGCTCGCGGCGGTCCAGCAGGCGGCCGCCGATGCGGGCATGCTGTTTCCGCTGTCGCTCGCGGCCGAAGGCAGCTGCACGATCGGCGGCAACCTGTCGACCAACGCGGGCGGCACGCGGTGCTGCGCTATGGCAATACGCGCGACCTCGTGCTCGGGCTCGAAGTGGTGCTCGCCGACGGCCGCGTCTGGAACGGGCTGCGCGGCCTGCGCAAGGACAACACCGGCTACGACCTGAAGCAGCTCTTCATCGGCGCGCGAAGGCACGCTCGGCATCGTCACCGCGGCCGTGCTGAAGCTGTTCCCGGCGCCGCGCACGCGCGCGACCGCGCTCGCCGCGATGGCCGACGTCGCGCACGGCGATCGAATTGCTGCGCGCGATGAAGCAGGCGCTCGGCGATCGGCTGGTCGGTTTCGAGCTCATGATCGGCGACTCGCGCTGCGGCTTTCGCGCAAGCATCACCCGGACCTTCCCGATCCACTGCCGGGCCATCCGTGGTACGCGCTGCTGCAGGTCGACGACAGCGCCGCGGACGCCCCGCTCGCCGCGCAAGTCGAAGACGCGCTTGCGCGGGCGGCTGACGCTGGAATCGTGGCCGATGCGACGCTCGCGCAATCGCAGGAGCAGGCGAATCGGCTGTGGACGCTGCGCGAAAACATCAGCGAGGCGCAGCGGCGCGAAGGACCGAACATCAAGCACGACATTTCGCTGCCGATCTCGGCCATTCCGGCGTTTCTCGACGACACGGACGCTGCGCTCTTGCGCGCATTTCCGGGCGCCCGGCTCGTCGTGTTCGGCCACCTGGGCGACGGCAACCTGCACTACAACGTCGCCGCGCCGGAGGGCGCATCCGGGCAAGCGTTCATCGATCACACGCCCGAGGCCAACCGGATCGTGCATGATCGCGTCGTAGCCGCCGGCGGAAGCATCAGCGCCGAGCATGGGATCGGCCAGTTGAAGCGCGGCGAGCTCGCACACTACAAGGCGCCGCTGGAGCTCGATCTGATGCGCCGCCTCAAGACCGCGCTCGATCCACAGGGGCTGCTGAATCCGGGGAAGGTGCTGTAGCGCATGGGCAAGCTCATTTTCTGGCTGGTCGTGTTCTTTGTCGTGCTGCTCGCGCTGCGGCTCGCCAATGCCGCGAAGAGCCGCGAGCGGACTCGCGAATCGCGCAAGGCGGACGCTGCAGCGGCCGGCGCGATGCTTCGCTGCGTTGATTGCGGCGTGTACCTGCCGAGCGCCGATGCGAAGGCAAGCCCGCGCGGGCCGCTGTGCGGCGACCCGCAGTGCGTGCGGCGGCACGGCGGCGAGACGCCGTCCTGAGGCGGGTTCGGCGGGAAAGGCGTTACTGCAGCTCGAGGCCGGCCTTCTTGACGAGCTTCGCGTACTTCGTCGATCTCGCTGCGGAAGAACTGTGCGCGCGTATTCCGGCGTGCTGACGTTGATCGTGTTGCCCTGCTTCGCCATCGCCTCGCTTCACTTCCGGCGTCGCGAACGCCGCGGCGAACGGCGTCGTGGATGCGCTTGACGTCGGCCGGCGGCATCTTCGCCGGTCCGATGACGGCGAACCAGCCCTCGACCACGTAGCCCGGCATGCCCTGCTCGACCATCGTCGGGATGTCCGGCGCCGCGGCGACGCGCTTGCGTCGCGCCGACGCCGATCGCGCGCAGCGCGCCGCTCTTCAGGTGCTGCTGCACCGACGGCAGCGACAGCGTCCCCGATGTCGACCTGGCCGCCGATGAGGTCGGTCAGCATCGGGCCCACGCCCTTGTAGGGAATGTGCGTCGCCTTGACGCCCGCCTCGTCGAGGAACATCTGCGGCGGCGAGGTGCAGGATCGTGCCGTTGCCCGACGAGCCGTAGTTGTAGTCGCCCGGCTTGGCCTTGAGCAGCGCGACCAGCTCCTGCGCGTTCTTCGCCGGCACCTTGTTCGGATTGACGACGATGCACGATCGGCGTCGAGCCGATGACCGCGATCGGCGTGATGTCGGCGATCGGATCGAACGGCACCGACTTGTAGACGCTCGGATAGATGACGTGATTGTTCGACACGATCGCCGAGCGTGAAGCCGTCGGGCGGCGACTTCACGAGCGCCGACGTGCCGACGATGCCGCCGGCGCCGGGCTGGTTCTCGATGACCACCGGATGCCCCAGCGCCTTCGCAGCGCCGGCTGCGGCCGCGCGCGTGATCGTGTCGACGCCCGAGGCCGTCGCGACCGGCAGGATGAACTTGATCGGCGCGCTCGCCCATCTGCGCGAAGCGGCCCGGAACCGCATTGCCGAGAGTCGCGCCGCGACGCGAGCGCCGCGAGCCGAAGCAGTGTCGTACGTGTCGCCTCGCGGCTTGCGTGTACCCTCATTGCCAGGCTCCTTCGTGCCGGTTGCATCGCGCCGAAATCATGCAACCACGCGGTCTGCGCAGCAGGTCGTCGATCTCGATCGGGCGCATAGCCGATCGCGCGCAGCAGCTCGCGCGTGTGCTCGCCCATCCTGCGGCGGATCGCAGGCGCACGCCGAGCCGCTGGCCCTCGCAGCGTGATCGGAAACAGCGTCGTCTTCACCGTCTGCCCCGCCCTGTCGCCGTCGGGCAGCCGCACGTCGGCCAGACCGCCGGTGGCGACCAGGTGCGGATCGTCGTAGAGATCCTCGGGCCTGCGGATCGGCGCGAACGGCAGGCCCGCGCCTGCTCGAACAGCGCGGCGAGCTCGGCGGCGCGTGCGATCCGCGAGGCGCTCGCGCAATCGTCGTCGAGCAGCGCGGGACGCGCGCGCGACGCGCTGGTTGTTGGTCGCGAGCGCCGGGTCGGCCTTCAGGTCGGCGAAGCCGAGCGCATCGCAGAACGTCAGCCACTGCGCGTCGCTGACCGCGGCGAGGAAGATCTGCTCGCCGTCCTTGACCGTGAACACGTCGTAGACCGCCCACGGATTGTCGCGCGCGGGCATCGGCGCCGGCTGCTTGCCGGTCATCGCGAACTGCAGCATGTGCTGGCCCACCAGGAACACGTTGTTCTCGAACAGCGCCGACTGCACTTCCATGCCGCGGCCGGTGACGCCGCGCTGGATCAGCGCGCCGAGCGCGCCGATCGCGCCGAACAGGCCGCCCATGATGTCGTTGACGCTGGTGCCGGCGCGCAGCGGATCGCCGGGGCGGCCGGTCATGTAGGCGAGGCCGCCCATCATCTGCACGACTTCGTCGAGCGCGGTGCGGTGGTCGTACGGGCCCGGGCAGGAAGCCCTTGTGGCTGACGTAGATGAGCGCGCGGATTGACTTGCGACAGCGCTGCGTAGTCGAGGCCGTACTTGCCCATCGTGCCGGGCTTGAAGTTCTCGGCGACGACGTCGGCGCTGGCGCGCGAGCTTGCGCGCCACCTCGGCGCCCGCGCGGCTGGCGCAGGTCGATCGCGATGCTCTTCTTGTTGCGGTTGAACATCGGGAAGAAGCCGGCGCCCGCGCCCAGCAGCCGGCGCGTGCGGTCGCCGTCGATCGGCTCGACCTTGATCACTTCGGCGCCCAGGTCGGCCAGCATCATGCCGCAGGTCGGGCCCATCACCATGTGCGTGAACTCGACGACGCGCAGGCCGGCGAGCGGCTGCGGCGGCGAGTCGCTGTGCGGCGGCGCGAGCGCCGTGCGATCGCGACGATGCAGCGCGCGGCGGCTCGGTGCGCGCGCGCCATCGTCTTCGGCAGGCCGGCGCGCCAGAGCGTGCCGTGCAGCGTCTCGCCGTCGAGCCACTGCGCGACCTTGCGCGCGCAGCGCGATCAGCGCGGTCGAAATCCTGCCCGGTCGGCAACGCCCATGCTGGCGAACAGATAGGCGACGTCTTCGGTCGCGACGTTGCCGCTCGCGCCCGGCGCGTGCGGGCAGCCGCCGATGCCGGCGAGGCAGGCATCGAAGCGCGCGATGCCGACCTGCCATGCGGCGATACACGTTCGCCAGCCCGAGCCCGCGCGTGTCGTGGAAGTGGCCGCAGCCAGGCGGTCGCCGGCGATTCGCATCGCGCGCTCGAACAGCTCGCGCACCATCGCGGGATCGGCATAGCCGACGGTGTCGGCGAGGCCCACGCGGTCGGCGCCCGCATCGAGTGCACGCCTGCAGCAGCCGCAGCACTTCGGCGGGCTCGACGCGGCCCTGGATCGTGCAGCCGAACGCGGTGCTGATGCCGACCTCGATCAGGCACTTCGAGCCGGCCGCGTCGCGCGCAGCGCGGATGCGCGCGATCTCCTGCACGACGTCGTCCGGGCGCCTTGCGCAGATTGGCGAGGCTGTGCGCGTGGCTGGCCGACAGCGGCAGCAGCATCAGGTCGGCGCCGCGTCTCGATCGCCCGCTCGGCGCCCTTGAGGTTGGGCACCAGCACCGAGACGCAAAGCCCGGGCAGCGTCTGCGCGAAGGCCACCAGCTCGGCCGTGTCGGCCAGTTGCGGCAACAGCCGCGCCGGCACGAACGAGCCGACTTCGATCTCGCGCTGCCCGGCGGCGTACGCGTCGCGAATCCATTCGAGCTTCTGCGCGGTCGGCACCACGCGCGCGATGCTTTGCAGGCCGTCGCGCAGACCCACTTCGCGGACGACGACCTGGCGGGATGGCATATTCATGTCGGAAAAGGCACTGTAACGGTTGGGTCAGGCTACAGCAACCGCGGCTGTGTCACACGCGCATTCCGGTTGCTGGCACAATGCGGCACCCATGGGAGGACGCCAAATCCCGACCACCCTGTCGCGCGGATGCCGCGCCCGGCACCCGTGCAATCGTCGATCGCACCGACCCCTCGGGACGCCGCCCCTTACGACCTGACCGTGGATCCCGCGCAAGCCATTCCGCCGTACGATCCGCCGCCGCTTCCCGCGTCGATCACGGGATCGTCGCGGCGCATCCTGTGGATCGTCGGCTTGTTTCGCGCGGTGTGCGGCGCGCTGCTGCTCGGGCTCGCGCTGCTGCTCGACTTGCGCACGCTCAACGTCGCGGTGCCTAATGCATTCGTCACCGCGGCGGCGCTGTATTTCGTATTCGGGCTGGCCGCGTTCGCCTGGATTCAGCAGGAACGCCTGCCGCTGCCGCTGGCGCAGACGCTGCTCGCGCTCCTGTCCGGCGACATTTTCTTTCTCGCGCTCGTCATGGTCGCCGGCGGCAGCAGCGGCGCGCCGGTGCCGATCCTGCTGTTCCCGCAATTGGCGGCGAGCGGCTGGCTGCTGCGCACGCAGACCGCGTTTTTCCACGCCGCGCTCGCGTCCGTCGTGCTGCTCGGACTGGAGGCGTATCGGCTGCTCGGCGCCGAGATCGGCGCGCCGCAACTGTTCCAGACGGCGCTCATCTGCCTCGGCTATTTCGCGATGGTCGGGATCGCGGTCGTCATCGGTCGCTACACCAAGGAGTCGGAAGATCTCGCCGCGCAGCGCGGCATCGACGTTGCCAATCTGGAGCAGGTGAATCGGCTGATCATCCAGGACATGCAGGACGGCGTGCTCGTCGTCGACCTCACCGGCGTGGTGCGCGGCCACAACGCGCAGGTCACGCGACTGCTCGGTGGATTCGGACGCATGCGCGGCGGCATGCGGCTGTCCGAGTTTTCGACGACGCTGCAAGACTACTTGCGTCGCTGGAACGAGGACTTTTCCGAGCCGCTGCCGCCGTTCAAGGTCGAGACGACGCAACGGCTGCTGCGCGTGCGCCTCGTGCGCATCGGATCGGGGCTGAACGGCGGCACGCTGATCTACCTCGAGGATCTCGGCCGCGCGCAGAACGAGGCGCAGCAGATGAAACTGGCGGCGATGGGTCGCCTGACTGCGTCGATCGCGCACGAGGTGCGCAATCCGCTGTCCGCGATCAACCAGGCGGCGCAGTTGCTCGAGGAGGATGGCGCCGTCGCGCCCGAAGGAGAACGTCTGCTCGGCATGATCCGCAACAATGCGAAGCGGATCGACCGTATCGTCGGCGAAGTGCTGCAACTGAACCGCCGCGACCGCCAGCAGCCCGAGGTGATCCAGCTGCGGGACTTCGTGCGTTCGCTCGCCGACGAGATCGTGCAGGCCGAGAGCATTCCCGCCGGCGGTGTCCTCGTCGATATCAGCGCCGACCTGCTGATCGTCTTCGATCGCGGGCATCTGAACCAGATCGCCTGGAATCTCGTGCGCAACGCGTGGCAGCATTGCCAGAAACGCGAGGGCAGCGTCGGGATCACCGCGCGCGCCGGGTACATGGGAGACGCGGTCATTTGTGAGTTGTCGGATGACGGTCCGGGCATTCCCACCGAGTTCCGCGCGCAGATCTTCGAGCCTTTCTTCACCACGCGTCCCGGCGGCACCGGGCTTGGCCTGTACATCGCGCGCGAGCTGGCCGACGCCAACGGCGCGGCGCTGGAGCTGCTGCCAAAGTCGCCCGGCGCGATCTTCCGCATGACGTTCAAGCGCGCGCTGACGCCTGCGGCGACCGCTTGAGCCACCACCGCCCGACCGCAACCAGAAGGCGGTGGACTAGAATCCGCAACTGGCTGCAACCTTCCTCTTTAGAGTCCATTGCCAATGTCGCGTAGAACCCGTGGTCAACCGAAGGTCCTGCTCGTCGATGACGAACCCGATCTTCTCGAGCTGCTCGAAATGACGTTGTCGCGAATGGGTCTCGACACGTCGCGCGCGGAATCGGTCGGCGAAGCGCAACGGATGCTCGATCGCGAGCCATTCGACCTGTGCCTCACCGACTGGAATCTGCCCGACGGCGAAGGCCTGCGCGTCGTCGAGCACATCACGCAAAAGGCGCTCGATGTGCCGGTCGCCGTGATCACCGCATTCGGCAGTCCGGAAAACGCCGTCGCCGCGCTGAAGGCCGGCGCGTTCGATTACCTGGCCAAGCCGGTAGCGCTCGAGCAGCTGCGCGCGCTCGTCAAGCAGGCCTTGAAGGTTCCGGACAAGCCGCAACCCGCGACGAGCTACCAGCTGCTCGGCGAATCGCCGGCGATGCAGCAGGTGCGTGGGCTGATCGACCGGCTAGCGAAAAGCCAGGCGCCGGTCTTCATCAACGGCGAATCGGGCAGCGGCAAGGAACTCGCGGCGCGGATGATTCACTTGAAGGGGCCGCGCGCCGAACAGCCGTTCATTGCGGTCAACTGCGGCGCGATTCCCGAGAACCTGATGGAAAGCGAGTTCTTCGGCTATCGGAAAGGCGCGTTCACCGGTGCCGAAGCGGATCGCGACGGGTTCTTCCAGGCCGCGACGGGCGGAACGCTTGTTCCTCGACGAAGTCGCGGACCTTCCGCTCGCGATGCAGGTGAAGCTGCTGCGCGCGATCCAGGAGAAGAAAGTACGCAAGGTCGGCTCCACGAGCGAAGACGCGGTCGACACGCGCCTGATCAGCGCGACGCACAAGAACCTGACGGGACTGGTGGAAAACGGGGAGTTCCGGCAGGACCTCTATTACCGCCTGCACGTGATCGAGCTGTCGATGCCGAGCCTGCGCGAGATGCGTGAGGACATCCCGTTGATCGCGAACGCGATCCTCACCAAGCTCGCCCGCGGCAGCGCGGCCGGGCTCGAATCGGAAGCCGTGGCGGCACTGGAACGCTACCCGTTCCCGGGCAATGTGCGCGAACTCGAGAACATCCTGGAGCGCGGCCTGTCGCTCGCAGCCGATCCGCAGCGCATCAGCGCGGACGACCTGCACCTGACGCCGGTCGCCGACGAAACGGACACGCCGGCGCCGGCCGGGGAAAAGTGGCCGCTGCAGGATTATCTCGACCGCGTCGAACGCGCGGCGATCAACGAAGCGCTCGAGAAGACGCGCTACAACCGCACCGCCGCGGCGAAACTCCTGGGGATCACGTTTCGCGCCATGCGCTACCGGATGGAGCGGCTGGGCATCAAGTGATCGGGCCTGACCCTTATCTTTCGCGCTAGTCGTCGATGACATTTCGGTAGCGATCCATGCCCGGCGACAACTCCGAACAGATTGCGGAATGGAACGGCAAGTTGGGCCAGACCTGGGCGGCGATGCAGAGCGAGATCGACCGCATCGTCGTGCCGTTTGGCCGCGCCGCGCTGAAGGATGCGGCACCGCAACCCGGAGAGCAGGTGATCGACATCGGTTGTGGGTGCGGCGAAACCACGATCGAAATTGCGGGGATCGTCGGCGCGGCCGGCGCGGTCCTCGGCATCGACGTGTCGCAGCCGATGCTCGAGGTTGCCAACGCCCGTGGCGTGCAGGCGGGGTTTGCACACCTCGCCTTCCGCGATGGCGATGCGTCCGAGGCCACCCTTCCGCGCAACACCGATCTGCTGTTCTCGCGTTTCGGCGTAATGTTTTTCCGCCAACCCACCGCAGCGTTCGCTCACTTGCGCAACTCGCTGCGAGTGGGCGGTCGATGCGTGTTCGTCTGCTGGCGAACGCCGCGAGACAACGCCTGGGCGATGGCGCCCCTTGCCGCCGCGCGCACGGCCATGCGCGTAACGCCTGCGCCCACCGATCCCGATGCACCCGGACCGTTTGCATTCGCCAACGAGGAAAGGGTGCGCGCCGTCCTGTCGGACGCCGGCTTCGGCAGCATCGACGTGCAGCGTTTCGACGCGGCAATCTCCCTTGGCGCGAAACCGCGCCTGGCCGCCGAGAGCGCAGTGCGGGTGGGGCCGGTTGCCCGCTTTGTGCGCGAGGTGGGAATCGAGCACCTGCCGATCATTCTCGATGCGGTCGAACGCACTTTTGAGACGCTTGCCGCGCCGGACGGGGAGGTGAGCCTGGACGGGTCGACCTGGATCGTGTCGGCTAAGAATCCCGCGTGAGTTGCATCGGCCCGGTATTCTGCGGGGCGGACAATTAAAGCTCTGCTGTTGAGACTCCGGGCGGCTGCATTGGGTCGAGGCTGTGTGGAAACGCTTGAATCGTAAGTGACAGTGCGTCCAGCATTACGAGGCGGCGCGCACCTGACGCATTTTGGGCCGCTTCATCGATCACCTGATCTTGGAAAGCGTTGCAGGTGCGCGTTGAAGCGCAAATCGCGCTTACGCTGCCGCTATCCTTATCGCTTTCATTGTCCCCGCAATGCCGAGTATCTGCATAACGCGTTTCAGGTTGTAGGCAAGAACGTGCAAACTCATCTCGGTGCGGACGCTGGCCAGTGTTTTCGTGAGGAAGTGCGTCGATCCCATCCAGTGCTTTGAGCGTGCCAAAGATGTGTTCGACCGTCCGTCGGCGCACCTTCATCGCATCAGGCTTGCGATCCAGTCGCCGCTGCATGGCATCGAGAACGGCCTCGTGCTCCCAGCGCCGGATCCGCCGCTCCTTCGCCGGTCGTGCACTGGCGCTTGAGTGCGCAACTTGAGCAAGCCGAGTGTCCAATAGACGTTGATCTTCATCTCGTGTTCGACGGTCGAGTGAAGCGCAGATCACTCGCTGGCCCGCAGGACAGCGGTACTCATCGTCCCTGGCGATGTAGACGAAGTCCCGCTTGCCGAAGCGACCATCGGCCTTGCTGTTCGAGGTCATCAGTCTTGGGAACATAGGTCGTGATGCCCGGCTTCGGCACAGGCTAGAATTTGCTCGCCGCTGTAGTAGCCTCGATCAGCGATCACCTCGAGCTTCCTAGTGCCCATCACTTCGTGCGCTTGCGTCGCCATGTTCAATAGCTGAGCCCGATCGTGGCCCGACTTGGTGACCTCGTGCGCAACGATCAAGTGGTGCTTCGCGTCGACCACTGCTTGCACGTTATAGCCGACGACGCCGGTGCCGCGGCCGCTGGTGGCCATCGACCGAGCATCGGGATCAGTCAGGGATAGCTGTTGGTCAGGCTGGCGCTTCAGCTCGACTTCTATCTGCGCTCGAACCGCCGCATCTGCTCGCTTGAGTTTCTTCGATCTTCTCCTGCAGGTGGGTCGTCTTCGCCTGAGCCTGCCGCCGGCTCGGTGCGATCGGCGGTATCCAGCGCACTCAGATAGCGCTCGATGCTCTCGTCGACCTGTCGCATGCGCTGGTCTAGCTTGTGCGGTGTGAAGTTCTTGTCGCGGTTGTTCACCGCCTTGAACTTGCTGCCGTCGATCGCCACGATGGCATGGGTAAACAGCTTCAGCTGCCGGCACATCAGACGAACCGCCGACACGCATTGCGGATAGCCTTTGCCATTGTCCTGCGGAAGTCGGCGATCGTCTTGAAGTCTGGCGCCAAGACGGCCCGTCAGCCACATCAGCTCGACGTTGCGCTGCGCCTCGCGTTCCAGGCGCCGGCTCGACTGAATGCGGTTCAGGTAGCCGTAGACGTAAATCTTGAGCAGCACTGCCAGGGTGGTACGAAGGCCGTCCCGTGGGTGCCGGCTCCACTCCCGCAAAGCCAAGCTCATACAGTCTAACTCATCGACAAACACATCGATCACGCGGACTGGGTTGTCCGCAGCGACATAGTCGTCAAGACACTCGGGTAGCAATGTGGCTTGGTTGCGGTCTCCACCCTCAATGAATCGGCTCTCCGTGGTTCCCTCCA
This sequence comes from uncultured Pseudomonadota bacterium, assembly GCA_963718905.1. GTDB lineage: Bacteria > Pseudomonadota > Gammaproteobacteria > Burkholderiales > Casimicrobiaceae > VBCG01. The sequence continues at coordinate 176,040 of CAVRAF010000006.1, read as the reverse complement.
CGCGACCAGCCAACTCTGACCTCGAATGCTGCAAAGAGTTTTCACACAGCCTCGGTCGAATTGCGACGCTCTCGTCAGTGCCGCTACGTTATCCGATGCAACCATCGCGACGAATCGCTTTAGGATGCCCTAATACGCGCAAGAAAATTGATTTTGCTATCTATTGGAGTGTCGACGAATCGGTCGCGGGTTGGTCGACGCAATATTTTCCGTCAAGTAGGCTTGCTACATCTAGTTAGGCGTCCTATGCGCATGACCGCCGCAATCGCGCTCCTGACGGCAGTTCTAACGCCGTCGTCAGTATCGGCTGAGCAACCGGCCACTCCGTGGACCACCGTGAGGTTCTTCGTATCCTGGGGACCTTGTCGCGAGTCTGAGAGCTGCTCGCAGTCTTGGCAACTTTCGCCAGAAGGACAATCAGTCCGACTGCTCCGTGACGGCAAAGAGGTCGTGAAGCCATTGGTACCGAGCGACCGCGATGCGATCAGCGTCCTTACTGCTAGCGATGGCTTTAAGGATGGCCTGCGCCGGGGCTTTGGGTGTGGCCGTGGCCCGACTGACAACTTCCGCATGCTGTACATCACCTATCCCGACGGTCGAGAAGTTGTCCGCGACGTTTCTGGATGCTTTGGGGACACCGCAGTTTCACGGCTATATGATGTCCTCATTAAGTACTGAAGGGACGCGTAGATTCAACGAGCAAGTGCAACACTGAGTAGTTTCAATGATATAGGTTTGCCGGCGTGTCGAAGCCGTGGCGCTTCCTCGGGCGATGGTTGAGATCGTCGGCGATGTGATTGCATTGCGCCTGCGTGAGGTTGCGCATGCAGGTGCCTTTGGGTAGGTACTGCCGCAGCAAGCCGTTGAAGTTCTCGTTGCTGCCGCGCTCCCATGCGTGATAAGGCGTGGCGAAGTAGACCTTCAGTGGGAAACGCTCTTCGAGTACGGCGTAGTTGTGGAATTCGGTGCCATTGTCGAGCGTGAGCGTCTTGAACTGGCGGCAATGGCGGCGCAGCGCGTGCGTCGCCGCCCGCGTCACTTCGTCCGTGTTGCGGGCGCTGAGCTTCTTAATGATCGCGAAGCCAGTCTTGCGCTCCACCAACGTGAGCACGCAATGCCGCAGGTCGCTGCCCATTACGGTATCGCCTTCCCAATGTCCCAGGCGTCGCCGCGCGTCGACTGCTGCGGGCCGCTCGGCAATGGACCGTTTCCCGGGCAGTACGCCCCGGGAATCGTGGCTGCGATAGCGCTTGCGGCCGAACTTGCTCATGATCCGCGTATGCCGCCACAGATCGCCGCCGACGTGCTTGTCCCAGCGAATGCGCCGGTAGATCGTCTCGTGGCTGATGCACAGCGAGCCGCGCTTCTTGAGCACGCCCGAGATCTGTTCTGCGCTCCACTTACGGCGAATCAGCCGCGCCACCCGGGCCATCTCCGCGGCGCTAAAACGGGCGCGGCGACGACAACGCCGACGACGGGCGACGGCGTAACTGTGCGCTTTCTCGGCGCGGTAGTCGCCGTCGTGGTGGGTCGCATTGCGCCGCAGCTCGCGCGTAACCGTGCTGCGGTGGCGCCCCAGCACGCGGGCCATCTGGGCCGGCGAGTAACCGCACATGCGCTGTGCCGCAATCAGGTATCGTTCTCCCTGGGTGAGCTGGTGATACGTCATAGGTGCAACCCCTTCCCTGGCCGGATGAGGAGGCAGCTAGTGTCACCGCTCCCCACCTTCGTTCAAAGGGTGTTGCACTTACTTTGTGAATCCGCGTGGCCTAACCTTTCGGTCAACCGGACGCTCGCGTACGCGCCTCGTTTCTCCCGAGCGCCGATGGGCGGTCGCCGGTTAACTTGATCGTTAGGCGCTGCCCATCCCTCTCAATATGCGACTCCTCCTCGCACTCAGAGCTCTCTTCTTCGTCCTGCTGCTACCCGGTACAGTGGCCGGCTACATCCCATTCAGCATCCTCCGAGCCGGAAACCTACTGCGCGTCCCAGACCTCGGGCTCGCCTCCGTCTGCGCCGCCGTCTTCGCCATCACCGGTGCTCTTGTCCTCCTCCGGTGCGTCTGGGACTTCTTCGCCGCAGGCAAGGGCACTCTCGCCCCTATCGATCCCCCACGCTTCCTTGTTGTCCGAGGTCTGTACCGCTTCACCCGCAACCCTATGTACAACGGCGTCATCGCCCTCATCCTCGGGGAGGCGTGGCTTTTCCGGAGCATCGGTCTGGCAGAGTACGCACTTCTAGTCCTCATCCTCTTCCACTTGTTCGTGGTCCTCTACGAGGAGCCTGCCCTTGAGTCACAGTTCGGGGAGTCGTATCGGGCCTACCGGCGTGCCGTTCCCCGCTGGGGCTTCACGACTCGGCCGTTTCAAGAGAGCACCGGGAGCACCGCCTAACATGCCGTTGCAGCTGACTGTCACGAGCCCTGCCGGCGCGAGTACGCGCAGCAGGGCTCGCGCCAGCAGCTGAACGCCGGTCGTTAGGCCGCAACATCGCCGAGCGGTGGATCAGCGTTGGAGGTTCTAGATGCGCGTTGCGCTGCACGTCATTGGCGTACTACTGATGCTCGTTGGGGCAGTCTGGTTCTTTCAAGGCATTAACGTCTTGCCCGGCAGCTTCATGACAGGTCAGACACAATGGGCGATTTATGGAGGTTTCACGTTTGTTATCGGCATCGTCGCCATCTACCTAGTTCGGCGCATGCGTCGACCGTGATGGCTTGCGTGTCGCAAAAACTTCATTCAACTGTGGTGCGGCCTAACCCGGCGGTCAACACGGACGCCCGCCGGCGGGGCTTCGCCCGGGCCGCGGTCGCCGGGTACCTTCCTCGTTAGGGCACACATATCGCAATGAATGCGCCGCGCGAAGTGAAGATAGCGATCTTCCTATCGTGGGCCGTCGTCACTGTCGAGACAATTGATAGGTTGTGGCGAATATCTATTGACCCGTATGCCAGAACATTTTCACGTCTTGGAATCGTTTTGACCGCTGTGACGCTCTCCTCGGCTGCGATTGTCGGCGCGGCAATCTTCTTTGCTTCACGGCGGCGAAACTGGGGGCGCATCGCGCTGCTTGTTTGTACCCTGGGGGCATGGAGCCTTTGGTTCCTTTGGCCGCGGGCACTCGATGAATACTCATGGTGGCAATGGCTCGCGTACGGCATCATTGCTGTAACGGAGCTTGTCGCCCTCGTCTTACTGTTTGTGGGGGCCGGCGCCGCGTGGTACCGCGCCGCTGAGTAAAAGCGTGCGCCCTAACCGCTCGTTCAACGCGGACGTCCCATGGGCAGCGGTTCGCGCCGCCCCGCGGGCCGCCGGTTGACTTTGCGTTAGGCGGCACACCGGTGGAGGGATGATGGCGGTGATTCGCAACCCCGATCATGTAACCATCGCAGTGGCGAACGCTGCGGCGGCGGTCGAGTTCTTCGAGCTCCTTGGCTTCCGTAAGCAACACGTCGCGATGATCGATGGTGGCCAGCCTGCGCGGTTCATGGGCATGCCGAACATGAAGGCTCAGCACATCACGCTTGTACTCGAAGGAGCCGAGCCTCACTTTGAGATCCAGTTGCTCGAGTTCGATCCGGCGCCGCCGGACGACCCAGGCGAGCATCCGACGAATCTGCGGCGACGGGGCTACAACCATATTGCGTTCCGAGTCGACGATATCCGGAAGGCCACCAGCCATTTGACGGCTAACGGGGTGAAGATGCTCAGCGATGAGATGGACTACATCAGTCGTCGGCTTCGATTCTTTGAAGGTCCCGAGGGGATCACCCTTGAGTTGGTGCAGTGGGTCGGCAAAAGCAGCGACTAGTGGTGAAGGCAGGTCTACCGATTCGGCGCCATAAACTCTCTAACGTGCCGCCTAACCACGCGGTCAATCGGACGCACCGGACACATGCCTGCTTCTCGGCGAGCCTCGGTAGCGGCGGGCCGGTTACCTTAATCGTTAGGCGTCCAAACGAAGGCATAAGATGACACGAGTTCGCGTTGAGAGCTTCACCATCTCGCTCGACGGATACGGAGCAGGCCCAAATCAAGACATCAACAATCCGCTCGGCATTGGCGGGACGGATCTGCACCAGTGGTTATTTCCAACACGCACGTTCCAGCGGGCCTTGTTCGGGAAGGACGGCGGCACGACCGGGGTTGACGATGACTTCGCCGCTCGTGGCTTTGAGAATGTTGGGGCTTGGATTCTCGGGAGGAACATGTTCAGCCCCCTTCGTGGGCCCTGGCCGGACATGAACTGGAAAGGCTGGTGGGGAGACAATCCACCGTATCACGTTCCGGTCTTCATCATGACGCATCATGCACGTCCACCCATCGAGATGGAAGGCGACACGACGTTCCATTTCGTCACGGGCGGCATTCGCGACGCGCTTGAAAGGGCACGCGAGGCGGCGGGCGGAATGGACGTGCGCGTCGGCGGTGGGCCGAACACCATCCAGCAGTATCTTCGCGAGAGCCTCATTGATGAACTGCACATTGCTATCGCACCCGTCCTGCTCGGCGGAGGAGAACGGCTGTTCGAAGGGGTTGACTTGCGGGCTCTGGGATACGAATGCGTCGAATTCGTAGCATCGGAGAAGGCCACCCACGTCGTACTACGGCACCAAGGGCGGGCCTCATTAACGTGAGCACCGAGAGCGCGTTCTACCTTTCCGCCGAAGAGATCCTGTGCGAGCTTGGAAGAATCGCAAATCCTGCACAGTCAGCCTGATCACACAATGGGACTGGCGATCAAGCGAACGCTTGGTATTTCGGTTGACGACGCCCGACCTCTCGTTCAACCGGACGCTCCCCGGCGGTGCGCCGGTTAACTTAGTTCGTTAGGCCCGAGCTCGCATGCCCCTGACAAAGATTTCTTCGAGATTTACATATTGGAACAAGCGCGTAGTTCCACTTCTGTGGTTCGGATTTCTCGCAATCTTCGTCGCGACCACCTTTGTCCACGGAGTGATTGCAACAGACTTCATGTTTTTTGTCATGCCTTGTGTTATGGCTGTCTTCGGCTATTTCGTGATGAAAAAGTTGGTCTGGGATCTCATGGACGAAGTATATGACGGCGGCGATTACCTTCTAGTAAAGAATCGAGGCAGTGAAGGCCGAATCGCCCTCTCCAACATCATGAATGTGAGCGCCACGACTTATATGAATCCTGCCCGCATCGTGCTAAGGCTGCGTGAGCGGAGTCAATTCGGATCGGAGATTGCATTCTCCCCCGCATACAAATTCACCCTAAACCCATTCGCGAAGAACCCGGTGGCCGAGGATTTGATCGTAAGAGTGGATCGAGCCCGTCCAACCCGGGCGGCCTAACATGACGTTCAACCGGACGCGCCGGCACATGCCTTCTCACTCCCGAGCACCGGCGTGGCGCTCTGGTTACCTCCAACGTTAGACGGCAGCTTCAGCCACAACTCACGCACGATGCCTCCTCGATTCATTTCTCGGCAGCTCTCGCGCCCGACGGGGTTGTTTGCTCGCATCATGGGTCGACTTATGAATCGGCATAACGCCAAGATCAATGCGTTTGCCGTTCAGCAACTCGAACTCAAGCCATCGGATCGTGTGCTCGAAATCGGCTTCGGTGGCGGCGTCGCACTTCCACCGCTAATTCGCACCGCTTCATTCGTGGGCGGCGTCGACCTGTCGCGGGAAATGGTCGAGTGGGCAAGAGCAAAGTTTTCAGCAGCCGTCGCGGCCGGCCGCGCTGATTTTCGTGAGGGTAGCGTTGAAGCGATTCCCTTCGCAGAGGCGTCGTTCGACAAAGCATGCACGGTCAATAGTGTCTACTTCTGGAAGTCGCTCGACGTGGGGTTCACTGAAATCCATCGGGTGCTCGCGCCTGGGGGTCGCCTTGTTGTTGGACTCCTTCCGAAGGAATGGATGGACCGGTTGGGGCACCCGGCAGACATCTTCACGGCACGTACTTCTGACGAAGTCATCACTGCGCTCACGACCTCCGGCTTTAAGCGCGTGCGCCTCGAACGCCCTGAGCCAACGACTCGGTGGAACGCCATAGTCGCGACGCGCTAACGCACATGCGCAATAGCTGCCGTCTAACCATGCGTTCAACCGGACCCGCCGGTACTGGCCTCCTACTTGACGATCGCCGGTGGCGGCGCGCCGGTCACCTTGATCGTTAGGCGCCACATTCGTTATCAACGGCTCAGATATGGCTCACACCTTTCCAATGGTTCGGGCCGGCGGCCTATTCATTCTCCTCATGGGGATCGGAGTTGGATTGGGCGGCGTTTTCTCCGCCCAACGCAGATTATTTCTTGCGCTGGGAGGTGGCGCAGCAACAATCGCTATCGTTCTGTCGGCGGGCGCCCTTAGCCGCCCATTCGGAGAGCCTAGCCATCTGCAGCTTTGGGCATTGGGCGGTTCAATCCTGCTGGAAGCGGTGCTGATCGGCTACGTCGTGGCCACCTACAAAAGAGCTGGGGAGCGCATATTTCTACTCGCCATTCTCCTTGCCGTTGGCATTCATTTTCTTCCAATGGCCTTGGCATTCGGCCCGCTTTGCGTCGCATTGGGCATTAGTACCATCGCGAACGCTAGTCTTGGGCTATGGGTATTTCGCGGCGCACGTCTGAAATATCTATGGCTCACAGATGGGATATTAAAGATGGCATTCGGCGCGTTTATGCTTTCGATCGTTGGCGCAAGTGGCACATAACCTCTCGCTCAACCGGACGCCCCTCGGCGGCGCTTGCGCGCCGTCCTTCGGGTCGCCGGTTACCTTGCTTCGTTAGGGGCCCAACATCGTCATACCCATCGAGCTGGTGTCGCAACGCATTTCCTTGCGTCCGTACCGCGACGAGTACGCGCCTCTTCTCTACGCGGCCGCAACCGAGTCTCAGAACTCACTCGGACGCTGGATGCCTTGGTGCCACAGCGAATATAGTCTGGGCGACAGCATAGCGTGGGTGCGGACCTCTTCCGAACGGTGGGAAAGCGGAGCGGAATACGCCTTTGCGATTTTCGACCAAGTCGGCGAATATGCCGGTGGCTGCGGCTTAAACGGCTTTAATCGATTGCATAATTTTGCAAATCTCGGCTATTGGGTCCGCGAGTCACGCCAAAGGCAGGGTGTCGCTGTCGATGCGGTCCACGCGCTATGCAAATTCGGCTTTACGACCCTTGGCTTAAGCCGTATTGAGATTGTCGTCGCGAGCGAGAATATGCCAAGCCGCCGTGTTGCGGAGAAAGCCGGCGCAATGTATGAGTGTCTCGCGCGAAATCGTCTGCTGATCCATAACCGGCTCCATACAGCAGCCGTCTATTCCTTAGTTCCCCTTGCCCCTAACCCTACGGTCAACCGGACGCGCCGGCACATGCCTTGATCTTCCGGCCCATCGGCGCGGCGCGCCGGTTGCCTTGCGCTTTAGGCGTCACAGTCTCCGCCCGATCGACCAATGACCCATCGAACCGCTTCTTGTAGCTGTGGCCAGCTTCAAGCTCACGTCACAGCCGACCGATTCGGGTCTCCGTTTGTCACTGCCTCGCCTGCCAGCGCCGAACCGGAAGTGTCTTTGGAGCCCAGGCTCGGTTCACATGTCATTCAACCGGACACGCCAAGGCAAGCCGCCCTGGCCCGTCGTGTCGGTTAACTCTAGGCAACCGCGCAGGCCCACACGCTTCAGGAGAACTCATGTTTGACCACGTCAAATTCGGAGTCAGCGACTATGCAGCGAGCAAAGTGTTCTTCCTCAAGGCACTCGAACCGCTCGGCGTAGCTGTTGTCTCGGAGGGGCCACCGACGTACGGTGTCGAGCTTAGCCCAGACGGTAAGGCTTCATTGTGCATGTTCCAAACCGAGGAAAAGCCGGCGCATCTTCACTTGGCGTTCACGGCCGAAAATCGCCAGCAAGTCGAAGCCTTCTATCGCGCGGCTCTGGAGGCGGGTGGCAAAGACAATGGTGCGCCTGGTCTGCGCCCGCACTACCACGCGAACTACTATGCAGCTTTCGTCATTGGTCCGGACGGGCACAACATCGAAGTGGTTTGCCACGAACCCGGGGCCTAACCTTCCATCGAGGGAGGGAACGTCCACAAGCGGGCTTCGCCCACTTGCAGCCGCCCCTCATGTCAAATGCACGTCCGGCCCCAGTTGCTCACGCGATAGCATTTCGCAGGAGGTTTGCCATGCAGCGAATCTTGTCTCTACTGGTCAGTGCAATTGCCCTGGTGGTGACCTCGTCGGCGGTAGCGCAGCAGGCGCTCGTCGTCCGTCCTTTGGCCGAGCGCAAGGTAGCCGACCTGCCCGCAGGCGAGCTGTTTTGGCGCATTGAGACCTATCCCTCCAAAGAGGCCGCACAGGGCGCCGCGGGGGCTTGGTCGCTCGTCGCCGAAGCAGCGGGTAAGGTCTGGCTCTTCACGCTCGGGCCGGCAGGCGGGTCGTCTTCAGGCGGCACCAAGGTGTCCGAGGTGGGGCCCATTGCCCGCGTTGCTGCCTCGCAGTACTTGCTTCGTATCAATGAGGCGAGGGGTGCGCCTGGGAGCGTCACTCCGGTCCACAGCCATCCCGGCTCCGAGGCGTTCTACGTGCTCGCCGGAGAGCAGAGCATTCGAGGCGCTCATGGAACCATGGTGGTCAAGGCGGGTACGTCGGAGGCAGGGCACGGTGCTTCCACGGCAATGCAGGTGTCCAGCAGTGGTTCGAGCGAGCTTGAATCGCTGGTGATGTTCGTCGTTGATGCCACCAAACCGTTCTCGTCGCACGCGTCGCTGCCGTAACCTGGAGGATGGCCATGTTGTTCGACATGAACCGTGCCGCTATAGGCGCCGCAATGTTTGTCGTCTTGGCTGCGCCAGTATGGGCTGACGATTGCACGCAACCGATGGCGGCGTTGATGGTCACCGCGAAAACACCCTATAGCGAGACCATCGTGTTCCCGGGCCCGGACGGCAAAATGGTGACCAGCCATATGGTCCAGACTGCGACCAGCAAATATGTCGAACGGAATGGAAGCTGGACATCGATGGCCATATCGAGTGCCGATCTGGTCGATACGCTTAACGAGGAGTTGAAGACGGCGAAATTGAACTGCAGACGCACGGGCACGGAACGGGTAAACGGCCAGCAGGCGACCGTCTATACCGTGCATATGGAAATGGGGGGCAAGGTGATCGAGGGCACGCTCTGGATTTCTGCCCAGAACCGCCAGATGAAAACGGATACGACAGCGGACGGCAGACGCTTCACAGCGACGTTTGACTATGAACATGTGCAACCACCGGCCGGGGCCAAGCCCTTGGGGCAACGATAAGTGGCGTCGGGTGACAGGTGAAACCGCGGCCTCACGCATCGGTCAACACGGACGCCCACCTTCGGCACGGCTCGCACACTGCGCAGATCACGATGCTTCGTTCGCTACTTGTATCAACGATCGCCGTTCTTGTATCCGGACTCGCTGGTGCCGCGGAAGTCGGTTCAAACGGCTTCCTTGTGCGCCACGAGTGGATCATCGAGGCGCCCGTTGCGCGGGTCTATGATTCGTTAGTCCGGCAGGTCGGTTCTTGGTGGAACCCCCAGCACACATACTCGGGAGATAGCAAAAACCTCTCTATCGATCCGCGGCCAGGAGGATGCTTCTGCGAGCGGCTACCGAGTGGTGGCGTTGAACATATGCGTGTCGTCCTCGTCAGGTCGAACGAGATGATCCGTCTGGTGGGTGGCCTTGGTCCACTGCAAGCGTCCGGCGTGGCCGGCTCGATGACGTGGCGACTATCGCCCGCTGAGAGAGGGACCAAGCTGGAGCTCACGTACAGCGTGGGCGGGTTCATCGCCGGCGGCTTCGAAAGCATCGCACCCGCGGTGGAGCGCGTAGTTGGAGAGCAGGCCGACCGATTGAAACGCTTCGTCGAGACCGGTACGCCTTCCGAAGTGAAGTGAAGCGTCATGTGGCGCGCCGGTTACCACCGTTAGGGGGCACAGACCGTCTGTCGCGTCGTGAAGCAATGCTCCAGGATCCTCGCATGTCTCTTCCAGTCTCTTTTCGAACTCTCGGCCCCGGCGATGCCACATTGATGAGATGCGTCTTGTCCATGTTTGGCGAGGCGTTTCATGAGGTTGAGACCTACAGTGACGCCCAACCCAGCACAGGCTACCTGGAGCGCCTCCTCGGCAGGGACACGTTCATCGCTATTGCCGCGATGGAAGGCAATCAGGTTGTTGGAGGCGTCGCCGCATACGTGCTGCCGAAATTCGAGCAGGAGCGAAGCGAGATCTATATTTACGACTTGGCAGTGGCAGAGGCGCACAGGAGGCAAGGTATCGCCACGGCCATGATCGCAGAGCTTCAGAGAATTGGAGCTTTACGCGGTGCCTATGTGATTTTCGTTCAGGCTGATTACGGTGATGACCCGGCCATTGCGCTATACACAAAGCTCGGCGCTCGCGAGAATGTCATGCACTTTGACATTGCCACCGCGACATCGGCGCCGCCTGCAGCGGCACAAACGTTGGGCGCCTGAGCTTGGTCTTGTCAGCCGGCACTCGCGCCTAGCAGCCCTGGTACCGCGTTATGACACTCAACCACGTCCATCTTGCCGCAGCCAGTGTTCCAGCCACTCAGGCGTTCTACGAGAACTACTTCGGATTTCGGAAGGAGCGAGATCACGGGCGTGGCGTTTTCTTGCGCGACTCCGCGGGATTCCTCATCGCAGTGGACCAGCTCGACGTGCAAACAACGTTTCCGAGATGGTTTCACCTGGGATTCTGTGTGGATTCCGAGGCGGAGGTACTGGCGCTTTACCAAAAGGCCATCGACGGCAAAGCCAATATCGTGCGCGAGCTGGCTGCCAAGACCGGGGAATACGCGGCGTTCTACATGACCGACCCCGATGATCGGCGCATTGAAGTGAGTTGGCACGCAACGTGATCGTCATGACCATGCTCCACTGTATTGCAAATGAATATATCTGGACCTTCCACGATGAGAACATGAAAAAGGCGGACGCGAGCCAGGGCCAGTCGGCACCGGAGCTCATCTCGAAAAGAATCGCCGAACTCGGGGACTGGCGCGGGGAAACCTTCGAAGAAAGCGAAGTCCTAAAGGCCTCAAGAGATCGTACCGTAATGAACCTATCCAAACTTTTCCAGATTGTCGTCTTGCTCTTTGGCGCAGGGCTTGCCATGGGAACATCGCAGGCGTTGTCCCAAGCCACTTCGGCCGCGCCAGGCCATGGTGATCGCGCTGCACGCGGGCCAGACGGGCAGCACGACTTCGACTTCGAGATCGGATCATGGAAGACGCGCTTGAAGCGTCTTCAACGCCCTTTGACGGGTTCGACAACCTGGGTCGAGTACGACGGAACTACCATCGTGCGAAGCGTGTGGAACGGCCGGGCCAATTTGGTAGAGCTTGCAGTCGATGGCCCCGCAGGGCACATCGAAGCCTTGAGTCTGCGCCTTTACAATGCTCAGTCCGGCCAATGGAGTCTCAATTTCTCAAGCATTGGGAGTGGCAGTCTGAGTCAGCCTGCGATTGGCGGATTCAAGAATGGACGTGGCGAGTTCTTCAACCGGGAGACACTCGATGGAAAGGCCATCACGGTTCGATTTGTCATCTCCGACATGACGCCCACGTCGTGCCGATTCGAGCAGTCCTTTTCAGATGACGACGGCAAGACGTGGGAAGTCAACTGGATCGCAACAGACACAAGAGCATGAGCGACCTATTTCGGGAGTTCACCGCGGGAATTGTCGCCCTGCCGCCGTATGGCGTGGGGGCGTTACTCGTCCTCCTGCTCTACGCGCTTCAATCGGAAATCCGCTTTGGGGCCAAGGCACGGAGCAACGCCGCGGGGGTGTCCGACCGCGGTAGCACGCTTGCGGTCTCGTTGTCGTCGGCGGTACCGGTGGTCGGCTTCGTACTCGCGATGAAAGGGCGCATGCCCGCTCCCCTGCCCGGCATGCCGGCAATCGCATGGCTGGGTGTGGGCCTCGGTGCACTCGGACTTCTTCTGCGCCTGTGGGCGGTCCTGGTGCTGCGCGAGCGCTATACGCGCACGCTGCTCCTCCACGAAGGGCACAGGATCGAGCGTGGCGGCCCCTATCGTTTCATTCGCCATCCCGGCTACCTGGGATCACTGCTGTGCCTGAACGGCATCGCGCTGGCGTCAGGAGACACGCTCGCTCTCTTGGCGTCGATCGCCGCGACGTTTGCCGCGTACACCTATCGGATCCGTGCGGAGGACGCAATGTTAGTCGCCGCGTTCGGCGCACCTTACGAGAGATATCGTCGGGAGACCGGGGCGCTTTTACCCAGTTTTCGTGCGCATGGGGATTCTGTATGACTCTTCGTTGGAGCGGACCGTGAGGCATCGTGAGCCGCGTCTGTCCGCGGCACAGCGGTGGTGGGCCGAAGCTCGCGACAACGAAAGGTAGAACATGTCTCAGTCGGGAGATAGACCGCTCTTCGTCCACAGCTACACGCTCCTCGCCGGCGGCACGGCTAAAGTCAGCGCCAGCGCGGATCAAGGCGCCACGGACCCGCAGCAACAGCGGGCGGCGGTTGTGGTGGATCAGGAGTGGCGGCGGTGGGTGGCGGAGAATGTGCTGCTTGGCAACGAGCCACCGTCGATAGTCGAGGCCATGGTCCGTGCCGGCGTCGATCGCGCCGCTGCGAGCCAGGAGGTGCAGGCGGCAATCGATCACCCGTACATCCGCGCGGCGCGGCAATTCCATGCTTCAGGCACAGGCTGCGGCGGGCAACCTCGACGCCAAGATCCAGAAGCGCGACTGGGTGCTGGAGTGTTACCGGCGGACGGCGCGGCAGGCCGCCACGCACGGGAAAGTTCCCCGCATGCCGAAACTGTCGCGGCAGACGTTTTTGGACGATTACTACGCGTTGAACCGTCCGGTCGTGATGACCGGTGCGATGGACGACTGGCCCGCGATGAAGCGCTGGACTGGGGAGGAGCTCAAGCGCCGCTTCGGCGACCGCGTTGTCTCGGTGCAGGCCAACCGCGATAACGACGCTAACTACGAGCTGAACTCGGCCAAACTCCGCAGCGAGATGACGTTCGGCGAGTTCGTCGACATCACCGAGACTATCGATGGGACGAATAACTATTACATCACCGCCAACAACTCCGAGACGAACCGAGAGGCTTTGAAGGATCTGTGGGACGACATCATCCCTTTCCCCGATTACCTCCGTGACGACCCGACCAACCAGGGATTCTTCTGGTTCGGACCGAAAGGGACCGTCACGCCGTTACACCACGACCTGACGAACAACTTCATGGCCCAGGTCCGTGGTCGCAAGCTCGTGCGGCTGATCGCGCCGTACGAATTGCAGAACCTGTACAACAGCCGCCACTGCTACTCGGCAGTGAACCTGGACCAGATCGACTACGACCAGTTTCCATTGTTCCGCAACGTGACCGTGATCGATGTTGAAATCGGCCCGGGCGACCTGTTGTTTCTCCCGGTCGGCTGGTGGCACTATGTCCGCGGACTCGGCACTTCAATCACGATGACGTTCACCAATTTCATCTTCGACAACGATTTCTACTCAATGTACAAGACGTACCAGGACATCTGACCTCATTGCACGCGAACGAGCAGGAAGAAGATCATGCCTCGCGAGATTATCTCTACGCCAAATGCGCCCAAGCCTCCTTCCACTTATAGTCAAGCGGTTAAGGCTGGCGGCCTGGTTTTCGTCTCGGGCACAGGCCCATTCGACGCGATCTCCGGCGACGTGGTAGGCACGAGCATCCAAGAGCAGTGCCGCCAGTGCCTCACCAACATTGCTGCAATCTTGGATGCGGCGGGGACCTCTCTTGAGAAAGTGGTTAGCGCCACCGTCATTCTCCTCGACGAAGGTGATTTCGCCGGAATGAACGAAGAGTGGATCAAATGGTTTCCGGCAGATCCACCCGCTCGTCAGGCCGCAAAGCTGCCGGTGCGCATCCCAGGCATGAAGATATCAATTGCAGCGATTGCCGAAGCCTAGCGTTGCCGTCGTGCAGATTCGCGTCGATGACCTCGCCGGCCCCGAGATTCGCGCCCTGCTGGCGGAGCATCTCTGCAACATGCATCAGCTTTCTCCTCCCGAGAGCGTGCATGCGCTCGACCTTACCGGTTTGCTCCAGCCGGAAATGACGTTCTGGACGGCCTGGTCAGACGGTGAGCTGCTCGGATGCGGCGCTCTGAAAGAGTTAAGCCACGCTCATGGCGAGATCAAGTCCATGCGAACAGTCTTCGCACACCGCCGCAAAGGTGTGGCACGCGCCCTGCTGCTGCACATCATCGACGAGGCCCGCAGCCGCTCCTACACCCGGCTCAGCCTCGAAACGGGTTCCATGCAGGCCTTCGAGCCGGCACGCCGCCTATACGAGAGCTTCGGCTTCACGTGCTGTTCGCCGTTCGCCGGCTACACCGAAGACCCAAACAGCATCTTCCTGACCCGAACGCTCAGTGGCCAGGCCGCATGAACATGACCGAGCGGCGCCCAATTTCCAAACCCGTCTACGGAGCGATCGATGACTATTGGTGCAATCAAGATGAGCTGGAAACGGCGTTCGGATATCTTCTGAATGCCCTGGAGCTTGGGGCGAATCTGGTCCAGCTGGTGCGGCAGGTTCCCAAGCCGCAGCCTTGAGGGGCAAGGGCGCGTGCGGATAAGGAGAGACCCATGAAAGTCCAGGGATCGTGCCATTGCGGTCAGGTGACCTATGAGGCCGAGATCGATCCTGAGCAGGTCAGTTTGTGCAACTGCACCGACTGTCAAATGCTCACCGGATCGGCGTTCCGCCTCTCCGTTCCCGCACCAAACGATGCGTTCCGTCTGCTGTCCGGGGAACCCAAGACTTATGTCAAGACTGCGGAGAGCGGGACAAAACGCATTCACGCGTTCTGCTTCAATTGCGGCACGCCAATCTATGCTTGCGCGAACATGGATGATCCGCCGACCTATTCTCTGCGAGTGGGCTGCCTGAGGCAGAGAGCCCAGCTGCCTCCCAGGAAGCGGATCTGGTGCAAGTCCGCATTGGCGTGGGCGCAAGACGTCAGTGGTGTCCCCGCCATGGAACGTCAGTGAGGCCCTCCTTCCCGTCGCTCGACTGCAGGTCCGCTTGAGCGCCACACTCGGTAACCGAGGAGGTTCAGCATGGCCGAATCCAAACAGTACTGGTTTCCTGCCAAGCGCTATGGTTGGGGTTGGGGTCCCCCAATTACTTGGCAAGGGTGGGTGGTTCTGGTTGCTTCGCTGCTGCTGTTGCTCCTCGGCGCATTTCTTTTTCCTCCCAGGCAGGAGGTTGTTCCGTTCATCGCTTATACCGCGATCGTGTGCGCAGCGCTTATGGCCATCTGCTACATCAAGGGCGAGCCGCCGGGCTGGCGGTGGGGCGACAAATAGTGGCGCCCACCAGGCGATCAACCGGGCGCGCCGGCTCGCGCGTTGCGGTCTGCCTGCTTTACGTTGCCGGTGTGCTCGCCGGCGCGTACATGGTCGGGTCCGACATTTCCTGGGCGTTCCTGGCCGCGTGGTCCGCCGTATTCGCCTGGTGCTATCTCACCCTCGCGCGCGGCAGTCCTCGTGCCGCGATATCAATCGTGATCGTCGTCACGATTGTGTGTCCAGCTGCTGCGCTCGTTGCCGTCGTTTGGCCAATCCATCGTACGTGGCCGGCTCTTTACTCAACGCTGTGGCCCGCGCTCAAAGATCGCGGTGTGGTCGGCGGTTTGGAGTTTCTGGCGCCGCTGGGCGCCGCGCTGATCTGTATCCATGTGACACGCCACCTCAGGTTCAATGTTGCCCATGACTAACTCGTGGATTACGGTTGCGGCGGCTGTCGTGATGGCGTTCCCCTTCGGCTGGGGCCTGGGCGTTGTGCTTGCATGCATCATCGCCGGAAGCAACTTCGGTCAGCTGCCTGCCGTGACGGTGCCGCTCGGTATCGTCGCCGCGATCGTGTTCGCCGTGTGGCCATCCCCCAAGGCGAGCACGCGGCTCACGGCATTGGTCGCCGGGAGTCTGGTCTTCCTCCTCTTTGCCCGGCTGGTTGCGTAGCTCAGGAAGGGATGACATGACACTTCGGCCCGGCTCGGCGCGGCGCGCCTGTTGCCTGACACGGTAGACCGCGCACGCACACCGATGGCAGATCTTGCAAGCGCACGCCGCCGATTCGCAGAAGACTTGCGCAAGACTGCGAATCTCACCACGGGCGATCTGGTCGAGGCATTCGCGACGGTGCCGCGCGAGCGCTTTCTAGGCCGCGGCCCATGGCATGTTCTTGTTCGTGCGCATGACGGGCGCGTGCACTATCGGATGACCGAAAGCGCCGATCCCGTTCACGTCTATAGCAACGTCCTCATCGGCATCGATCCATCGCGTGGCCTGAACAACGGCGAGCCCAGCAGTTTGGCCGGCTGGATTGAACGGCTCGCGCCAAAATCCGGCGAAACGCTCATACACGTGGGCAGCGGAACTGGTTATTACACCGCAATCTTCGCTGAGCTGGTCGGCCCATCGGGACACGTCGTCAACTGCGGCGTTACACACCCTCCGCGCGCATGGCTGACGTGCCTTCGCGTCGGCGGCAGGCTGCTGTTGCCGATCACCGCCTCGTCGAGCGAAGGTGCCGCTGGCGTGGGTGCGATGTACTTTGTCACCCGAGCGCACGAGGGCTTCCGAGCCACGTATCTATCCGGCGTAGGCATCTTTCCGTGCGCCGGCGGCCGAAGCGCAGAGCTGAACGCGAGGCTCCTGGGCAAGGCCAAAGCAAGCTGGCGCAACGTTCGGTCGTTCCGGTTAGAGCAGCACGATGAAGCGCCTTCCTGCTGGTTGCATACCAGTACGTGCTGCTTGTCCGAAGCGCCGATCCCGAAGATTCCTGTGGGCAGCTGAAGAGATGCACGCCGTATCCAACCCCTTCGCGGTCGCGCTTGAATGGGCGCGCCACTGGCGATCCGTGATTCCCGCGTCAGCCTCGGACTGATCATGGAACTCGCCCATCGCTATGCCTTTCCCGCCCTGTGGCTGGGCTGGGCGGTTTACTGGTGGGCCTTGTCTCGCAACGTCAAGGTTACAGAGCGCCGCGAGTCGCTTGCCCTCCCGGCTCGCGCACATTGTTCCGCTCGCAGTCGCGGCACTCTTGTTCTGCACACCGGGCGCGCGCTCGGGCCTTCTCGGCCGGCACTATCTGCCATCGGCCGAATGGCCT
The DNA here is from genome assembly GCA_963718905.1 of uncultured Pseudomonadota bacterium. Classification (GTDB taxonomy): domain Bacteria; phylum Pseudomonadota; class Gammaproteobacteria; order Burkholderiales; family Casimicrobiaceae; genus VBCG01. Next base: position 158,854 of record CAVRAF010000006.1, on the reverse strand, counting down.
TTTTGGCTTGGCGCATTGCTCACGGTCGGCGGCCTGCTCTTTGCGATTTGGGCACGCCTGCACCTTGGCAGGAACTGGAGCGGCACCGTCACGATCAAGAAAGGTCACGAACTCATCACAAGTGGGCCCTACGCTCTTGTTCGGCACCCGATCTACACGGGACTCCTCCTTGCATTTCTTGGCTCCGCCGTGGCGCTCGGTGAATGGCGAGGAGTTCTTGCCCTTGCGCTGGCGACAGGCGCTCTGTGGCGCAAACTGCGGCTCGAAGAGCGCTGGATGCGGCTGCAGTTTGGAGATGCGTATCGGATGTATTCCCGGCGTGTTGCAGCGCTGGTGCCCTTCGTCTTCTGAGCCACCGCTGACCGACTCAAGCCTTTTGAGCGGCGTCGGTCGCCGCCTGGACTGCCTGGCGAAACTTGATTGGATTGGCGATGAATGGAATCGGATCGATCGTCGATCCCGTCCCGGTCACGATGATCGAGCCATAGCCAAAAATCCTGCCCATGACCGTTTGCTCGACTCGAATGCTTTCGACCTTGGAGATATTGAGTTCGACCGTGCTTCGCCGCACCAGCCCGAACTTGGCGATCACCCGGCGCGAGGTAACGGCGAGCTCGGTTGAGTTTCGCCGGATCAGTCCCGCTGCCAGGACGATGATTCCGATCACCGCGACGCCGAGGCCGACGACGGTCCCGTCTCTCGAGACGCTCCCCAATGTCCCGCCGATCGCCGCAAGACATCCGACCAGGATCAGCAGCGCTCCTGCGATCAGGGACGGCATGATCGAAAACAGGCTCACCTTCCCCACATAGACGATCTGCTCTCCGGGTCCGACAAACGATTCGACATAGCTCGGCAATTCAATCTCCCTCATCGCGTTCTTCGACCCTCTTGGCCGCCTCGCAGCGTAGGCCAAGAACCGGCGTGGCACAATTGGCAAGGCCCTTTCGCGCTCACGCGCCCAGGTCATATCGAACCGGAGCAACGGCCATGGACGTGAACCACGTTGAAGCGCGCGCGCACTGAGCGGCCATCCGATCGCGGCGTTCCCGCGCGCCGGCCCTTCGGGGCATGCGCACCTCGCCGTCGGCGCGGACGGCTTCGTACACGGTGTGGCGCGGATCGCGTCGCCGAACTGCGACGCGCGGCCGGATGGCGTCGATGTCAGCCTGCTCGTGGTGCACGGGATCTCGCTTCCGCCGGGCTCGTTTGGCGGGTCGGGCATCGCCCGGCTGTTCACCAACCGCCTCGACCCTGCCGTGCATCCGTACTACGCGACAGTTGCCGGGCTGCGCGTCTCGTCGCATCTCCTGATCCGCCGCGATGGCGCGATCGTGCAATTCGTTTCCTGCGACCGTCGCGCATGGCACGCCGGCGAATCGTCGCTGGCGCGGTCGATCCGGGTGCAACGACTTTTCGATCGGCATCGAGCTCGAGGGCACGGATTCGCTCGCGTACGCGAGCGTCGCAATACACGACGCTCGCCCGGCTGGCGCGAGCGCTGTGCCGGCGCTACCCGATTGCGGACATCGCGGGCCACAGTGACATCGCGCCGGGCCGCAAGACCGATCCGGGACCGGCCTTCGACTGGCCGCGGCTGCGCCGGATGCTCCCGCAGATCCGATTCGAGGTATAATTGACGGTTTATGCGCTTCGTCGCGGATTACTTTCCGCTTCTCCTCTTCTTCGTCGCGTTCAAGTGGCAGGGCATCTGGGTCGCCACGGCGGTTGCCATCGCGGCATCGGTCATGCAGATCGCCTGGTTTCATTGGCGCGGCAAGGTCTCGGCCGTCCACTGGCTGTCGCTCGCCATCATCGTCGTGTTCGGCGGCGCGACGCTGATCCTGCGCGATGAAACATTCATCAAATGGAAGCCGACGGTGCTGTATCTGGCGTTCGGCGCCATACTCGCCGCCGGCAAGCTGGTCTGGCGGCGCGACTTGCTTGCGGTCGTGATGAAGGAAATCGATCTTCCCCCGCCGATCTGGACGCGACTCACCTGGTCCTGGGTGGCCTTTTTCGGTGCGATGGCGCTCGCCAACTGGTACATCGCGTTCCATTTCTCCACCGATGCCTGGGTCAACTTCAAGGTCTGGGGCGGTATCGGATTGTTCCTGGCGTTCGCGGTCGTACAGGGATTGTTTCTGGCCCGTCACGTCATCGAGCCGTCGCGATGAGCCTGGCGGCGACGCTCCAGGCGCGGCTCGCGCCGCTCGCGCCGACAACGCTCGAGATCCGCGACGATGGCGCCCAGCATGTCGGACATGCCGGTGCGGCGGGTGGCGCCGGGCACTTTTCGGTAACGATCGTGTCCGAGCACTTCCTCGGGCTGACGCGCCTGGCCCGCCACCGGGCCGTGCTGGATTGCGTCGGCGACCTGATTCCCTACCCGGTGCATGCGCTGGCCATCAGCGCGTATGCCCCTGATGAAATGCGTTCCTGACGAAAGGATGCAAGACATGAAACGTACGCTGGCAGCTGTCGCGGTGATCACCGCATTGTGTTCGGGCGGCGCATTCGCGCAATCCAGCCCGCCCGCCAAGGCGGCACCCAAGGCGGCCGCGAAGGCGGTGCCCAGCGGCCGCCGCTTCGCACCGACAAGGCGCTGTATACGCAAGCTCAATTCGACGTGCTGCTGAAGGAACGCCTCGCGCAAGGTGGCCAACAGGCGGCAAGGCGCCCAGGACACGCCTGAGCTCCGCAATGCGGTCAAGGAAGAGCTCAACACGCGCGAATTGCTCGCGCGCGAAGCGCGGAAGATGGCCCTCGACAAGAACCCCGACGTGAAGACACAGATGGACCTCGCGGCGCAGACCATCCTCGTGCGCGCCTTCGTGAACGACTGGATCCACAAGAACCCGGTACCCGAGGCCGACCTCCACAAGGAATACGAATCGGTCAAGTCGCAGATCGGCGACAAGGAATACAAGGTGCGCCACATCCTCGTCGAGAAGGAAGACGAGGCGAAGGACATCATCGTCGAGCTGCAGAAAGGCGCGAAGTTCGACGAGCTCGCCAAGGCGCGGTCGAAGGACCCGGGCTCGAAGGAAAAGGGCGGCGATCTCGACTGGAATGCGCCGGGCAATTTCGTCAAGCCGTTCGGCGACGCGATGAAGGCGACACCCAAGGGCAAGTTCACGCCGCAACCCGTGCAGACGCAATTCGGCTGGCACGTGATCGAAGTCGACGACATCCGCGACGCGAAAGTGCCGAGCTTCGAGGAAGTGAAGCCGCAGCTGCAGCAGCGGCTGCAGGCGCAATGGCTCGACAAGTACTTCAAGGACCTGCGCGCCAAGAACGGCGTCTGATTCGGTTGCTCGCGAAGCAAGGGCAGGCCGCGCGGCCTGCCCTTTGTTCGTCCGCGGGCCGTGCAGCGCTCGCGATGCTATCCTACGCGCCGCGCCGCGCGGCCTTCGCTTCACGCCACGCAAGGTGCGTCGAACTGGCCGGCGGAGGATGTCGCGATGGCGTCGATTCGTAGTCCGAAGGATTTCTGGGCCGGCGCATTGTTCATCGCGATCGGCATCGCGACGATCGCGCTGGGCTCGAAATACACGCTCGGCAGCGCGGCGCGGATGGGACCGGGCTACTTTCCGCGCATTCTCGGCATCCTGATGGTCGTGCTGGGCGCGATTCTCGCGCTGCGCGCGACCGCGGATCGTCGGCGGCCCCGTACCACGCTTCAAATGGCGGCCGACGGCGATCGTGCTCGGAAGCGTCGTGCTGTTCGGCGCGATCGTCCAGTACGTCGGGGTGGCGTTCTCGACGGTGATCCTGATCCTCACGGCCAGCGCGGCGAGCCATGAATTCCGTCCGCGCGAGGCGCTGATCGTCGGTGTGCTTCTCTCGGCGCTCGCGGTCGGCGTGTTTGTCATCGGCCTGCAATTGCAGCTGCCGATCTGGCCCGGGCGAAGCTGACGGCAACGGATGGATCTGTTCAGTCATCTGGCGCTGGGATTTGGCGTCGCCCTGACGCCGATCAATCTGCTGTATGCGCTGATCGGCGTGCTGCTCGGCACGCTGATCGGCGTGCTGCCTGGCATCGGGCCGGTCGCGACCATCGCGATGCTGCTGCCGACCACGTATGCGCTGCAGCCGGTGTCGGCGCTGATCATGCTCGCGGGCATCTACTACGGCGCCCAATACGGCGGCTCGACGACGGCGATCCTCGTCAACATGCCGGGCGAATCCTCGTCGGTCGTCACCTGCCTCGACGGTTACCAGATGGCGCGCAAGGGACAGGCGGGTGCCGCGCTCACCGTTGCCGCGCTGGGATCATTCTTCGCCGGGACCTGCGCGACCGTGCTGGTGGCTGCCGTCTCGCTGCCGCTGTCGGCGCTCGCGCTCCGGTTCGGGCCCGCGGAATATTTCTCGCTGATGGTGCTCGGCCTGATCGGCGCGGTCGTGCTCGCGCATGGGTCGCTCGTGAAGGCGATCGGGATGATCGTCCTCGGGCTGCTGCTCGGCATTGTCGGCACCGACGTGAATTCGGGCGTGGCCCGGTTCGACTTCGGCATTCCGGAGCTTTCCGACGGCATCGGCGTCGTCGTCGTCGCGATGGGGTTGTTCGGGTTTGCCGAGATCGTCCTGAACCTGGAGTCGGAAGAGAAGCGGGAGCTGATCACGACCAGTCTCAGGGGGATGTGGCTCACGCTGGCCCAGTTCAAGCAGGCGGCCCCGGCGGTGCTGCGCGGCACGGCGCTGGGCTCGATATTGGGCGTGCTGCCCGGTGGCGGCGCGATGCTGTCGTCGTTCGCGTCGTACAGCATCGAAAAGAAAATTGCGAAAGATCCATCGCAATTCGGCAAAGGCGCGATCCAGGGTGTCGCCGGACCCGAGTCCGCGAACAACGCCGGCGCGCAGACGTCGTTCATTCCGCTGCTGACGCTGGGCATTCCCGAGAACGCCGTGATGGCGATGATGGTCGGCGCGATGACGATTCACAACATTCAACCCGGCCCGCAGGTGATGACGTCCAATCCCCAGCTTTTCTGGGGATTGATCGCGTCGATGTGGGTGGGCAACCTGATGCTGGTGGTGCTGAACCTGCCGCTGATCGGCATCTGGATCAAATTGCTCACCGTCCCCTATCGGATGCTCTATCCGGCGATCCTGCTGTTCTGCGCGATCGGCGTGTACACGGTCAACAACACGAGCTTCGACGTGATGCAGACCGCGTTCTTCGGCCTCCTCGGCGTGCTGTTCGCCAAGCTCGAATGCGAGCCCGCGCCGCTGCTGCTGGGTTTCGTGCTCGGGCCGATGATGGAGGAGAATCTTCGCCGTGCGCTGCTCCTGTCGCGCGGCGATCCCTTCGTATTCGCGACGCGCCCGATCTCGGCGGGGTTGCTTTCCGCCGCCATCCTGCTCGTGCTCGTGATCGCACTGCCGAACATCCGCCGTCAACGTGAAGAAGCGTTCCAGGAACCCTGATCATGGACTGGTCTCTCCCTTACCGCTCGCGCCGGCAGCCGATCTGCGCGTCCAATGTCGTCGCGACATCGCAACCGCTCGCAACGCAGGCGGGTGTCGCGATGCTGGCGCGCGGTGGCAACGCCGTCGACGCGGCGCTGGCGACGGCGATCACGCTGACGGTCGTCGAGCCCTGCAGCAACGGCATCGGCTCGGATCTGTTCGCGATCGTGTGGGATGGCAACGCGCTGGCCGGTCTCAACGCATCGGGCCGCGCGCCGGCGGCATGGTCGCGCGCGCGGTTCGCCGCACATCAGGGCATGCCGCAGCGCGGCCTCGACTCGGTGACGATTCCGGGCGCCGTATCCGGATGGGTCTCGCTCTCGCAACGCTACGGCAAGCTGCCGTTCGACGACCTGTTCGAGCCCGCGATTCGCTACGCTCGCGATGGCTACGCGGTTTCGCCGGTGATCGCCGAGAAATGGGCGCTGGCGGTACCGCTGATGCCGCAGGGACTCGGGTGGCAGGATCATTTCCTGATCGCCGGCCGCGCCCCCAAGGCGGGCGAGCGATTTGCGTCGGCCGCGATGGCGCAGACGCTCGAGCGCATCGCGGCCACCCGCGGTGAGGCGTTCTATCGCGGCGAACTGGCCGATGCGATCGTCCGCCACGCGAGCGCGCACGGCGGCGCTCACGCGCAAAGCGATTTCGAGCGGCACACGATCGATTGGGTCGATCCGCTCGCGATCGATTATCGCGGCGTGACGGTCCACGAAATACCGCCCAATGGCCAGGGCATTGCGGCGCTGATGGCGCTGGGCATGCTGCAGACTTTCGACGTCGCAGCGATGCCGGCGGATTCGGTCGCCAGTCAACATCTGCAGATCGAGGCGATGAAGCTCGCATTCGCCGATGCGTATCGCTACGTGAGCGATGCCGCGTCGATGACGGTGGCGCCGCAAAGCCTTCTGGACCCGGAATACCTGCGCGAGCGCGCGCGGCTGATCGACCCGAAACGGGCCCAGTCGTTCGGGCCCGGCGAGCCGCCGCGCGGCGGGACCGTATACGTTTGCGCCGCCGATCAACACGGCATGATCGTGTCGCTGATCCAGTCGAACTACATGGGATTCGGCTCCGGCGTCGTCGTGCCCGGCACGGGAATCAGCCTGCAGAATCGCGGCGCCGGCTTCACGCTGGAACCCGGACATCCGAACGAAGTTGCAGGCGGCAAGCGGCCGTTCCACACGATCATTCCCGGATTCATCACGCGCGACGGCGCCCCGCTGGGCGCGTTCGGGGTAATGGGTGGACCGATCCAGCCGCCGGGCCATGTGCAGATGGTCGTGCGGATGTTCGACCATCGGATGAATCCGCAGGCGGCGCTCGACGCTCCGCGCTGGAAGGTGAATGCCGGCCGCTCGATCGATCTCGAGGCCAGCGCGTCGCCGGCGTTGCGCGAAGGGTTGATCGCCCTCGGCCACCGCCTCGAGTCGATACCCGACTCGTACATGGACTTCGGCGCCGGCCAGATCATTCTGAAGGCCGACGTCGGCTACGTCGCGGGCTCGGATCCCAGGCGCGACGGTCAGGCCGCGGGATTCTGAAGTCCGGCGGCTCGCTGCGTTACGCGATCGTGTCGCCCCGTCGATTTCGACACGGGCGCTCCGGCGGCGCTACCGCCCTTGCTTCTTGAGCGTCGACAGGGGCAGCAGGCTCGGTAAATCGATTCGCTTGCGCCCTTCGTCGACGTGCGCCAGCGGCTCGGTCCTGATCATCGTCGCCAAGCTGCGTCGGGTAAGCTCCCGGTAGCTTTCGGTACCTTCGACCTTCCATGCCATTTCCTGTTCGGTGAGATCGCGCAGGATTCTCGCGGGCACGCCGGCGGCCAGCGTCCGCGGCGGAATCGTCATGCCCGCTTTGACGAACGCCATCGCCGCGACGATCGCCGACTCGCCGACGACCGCATTGTCATTGATGACCGCGTTCATGCCGACCAGCGCGTTGCGGGCGATGACACAGCCATGCAGCACCGCACCATGGCCGATGTGACCGCTCTCCCCGACAACGGTATCGGTGCCGGGAAAGCCGTGCATGATGCAGCCGTCCTGCAGGTTGGAGCCGGCGCGCATTTCGATCCTCCCGAAGTCGCCGCGCAGCGACGCGCAAGGCCCGACGTAACAGCCTGCGCCCACGATCACGTCACCGATCAGCACCGCGCTCGGGTGGACGAACGCGGATGGATCAACGACTGGCGTTACGCCGTCGATCGAGTACACCGAGATTTTCATTGCGGGACCTTTGCGTGCCATCGAGTCAGCCGACAAAGCGACGGGCGTTGGCGAACATCCGGTACCACGGCGACAATTCGCCCCAGTCGTCCGGATGCCAGGACATCTGCACCGTGCGAAAAACGCGCTCGGGGTGCGGCATCAGGATCGTGAACCGCCCATCGCCCGTCGTGAGACCGGTGATGCCCTGCGGTGACCCGTTCGGATTGAACGGATACGTTTCCGTCGCCCGGCCGCGCGCGTCGACGAAACGCAGCGCGACGTGCGGCAGTGCCGCTCCGAGCTGCGCCGCGTCGCGAAACTCCGCGTAGCCTTCGCCGTGCGCCAGCGCGACCGGAATGCGGCTGCCCTCCATCCCCTGCAGGAACAGCGACGGCGACCGCAGCACTTCCAGCATGACAAAACGCGCTTCGAATTGCTCCGATTGGTTGCGGACGAAATGCGGCCAGTGCGCGCTGCCCGGCACGATCTCGTGGAGATTGCTCATCATCTGGCAGCCGTTGCAGACGCCGAGCGCGAATGTATCGCGCCGCCCGAAGAACGACGCGAACGCATCCCGCAGCCGCGGATTGAACAGGATCGACTTCGCCCACCCCTCGCCGGCGCCGAGTACATCGCCATACGAAAATCCGCCGCATGCGACGATGCCCTGGAACCCGGCGAGCAGATGACGGCCGGCCGCGAGATCGGTCATGTGAACGTCGAACGCGTCGAACCCGGCGCGGGTGAAGGCGGCCGCCATCTCGACCTGGCCGTTCACGCCCTGCTCGCGGAGGATCGCGATCCGCGGTCGCTCGCCGCGAGCGACGAACGGCAGCGCCGGATCTTCATGCACGTCGAACGTCAACGCCGGTGTGAGTCCCGCCTCGTCGAGATCGAGAAGCCGTGCGTATTCCTGGTCGGCTGCCTGCGGGTTGTCGCGCAGCCGCTGCATCGCGTGCGTCGTCGCCGACCATGCGCGGTGCAAATCGCTGCGCGCTTCGTCGAGCACCGCCTGCTCGCCGCATCGAATGCGCAGGCGATCGCCCGCGATCGGCGTGCCGATGACTTGGACGACCAGACTTGCATCGCGTGCCTGTGCGACGATTCCCGCGACATCGTCGCTGCGGACCTGGACCACCGCGCCGGATTCCTCGGCGAACAGCGCAGCCAGCGGGTTGCCGCCCGCGCCGTCGAGCGCGATGTCGAGACCGCAGCGCGACGCGAAGGCCATCTCGGCGAGCGTCACGAACAGTCCGCCGTCGGCGATGTCGTGATAGGCGAGCAATCGCCGCGCGCCATGCAGTCGCTGCACAAGCGCGAAAAAAGCCGCCAGGCGAACCGGCGTGTCGATGTCGGGCGCTTCATTGCCGAGTTGCCCGAACACCTGCGCGAGCGCCGAACCGCCCAACCGGCGCCGGCCATCGCCGAGGTCGAAATGCAGCAGCCGTGTGTCCGCGTACTCGCCGCACAGCAGCGGTGTCAGGCATGCGCGCGCATCCGTCACGGACGCGAACGCCGAGACGATCAGCGACACGGGCGCCGTCACCGACTTGTCCGCATCACCGTCGCGCCACGTCGTGCGCATCGACAACGAGTCCTTGCCGACGGGAATCGACAATCCGAGCGGCACGCAGAAGTCGAGCGCGACGGCGCGCACGGTGTCGTAAAGCGCTGCGTCCTCTCCGGGATGTCCGGCGGCCGCCATCCAGTTCGCCGACAGCTTGATGTCCGAAAGCTCGCGGATCCCGGCCGCGGCAATGTTGGTGATCGCCTCGGCCACCGCCATGCGGCCCGAGGCGGGCGCGTCGATCAGCGCCAGCGGCGTCCGCTCGCCGATGGCCATCGCTTCGCCGGCGAATCCGGCGAAGTCGCGAAGCGTGACTGCGACGTCGGCAACCGGGACTTGCCATGGGCCGACCATCGGGTCACGCGCGCACAGACCCCCGACGGTACGATCCCCGATCGTGACGAGAAACGTCTTGTCGGCAACCGCCGGAAACTGCAGGACGCGATACGCCGCGTCACGCACGCTCACTCCCTGCAGATCGAGCGCGGGCAGCGTTCTTGCGACGCGCTTCGCATCGCGCGACATCTTCGGCGGCTTGCCGAGTATGACGTCGAGCGGCACGTCGACTGGCGCATCGCGAAAGTAAGCGTCGCCGACGACGAGCTGCCCGCCGTCGCCTGCCCGTCCCACGACTGCAACGGGACAGCGCTCACGCTCGCAGATCGCGCGGAAGCGCGCGAGATCCTCCGGGGCGATCGCGATTACGTACCGCTCCTGCGCCTCGTTGCACCAGATTTCGCGCGGCGTCATGCCCGGTTCTTCGGACGGTATCGCGCGGAGGTCGATCACGCCGCCGACGCCCCCGCCTTGCATCAGCTCCGGCAACGCGTTCGACAGTCCGCCCGCACCTACGTCATGGATCGACAGGATCGGATTGGCCTCGCGCAATTGCCAGCAGCGGTCGATCACTTCCTGCGCGCGACGTTCCATCTCGGCATTGCCGCGCTGCACCGAGTCGAAATCGAGATCCGCCGTGTTGACGCCCGTTGCCATCGACGATGCGGCGCCGCCGCCCATGCCGATCAGCATGCCGGGTCCGCCGAGGTGGATCAGCAGCGCGCCCGCCGCCAGCGCCCGCTTGCGCGCATGCGGCGCGGCGATGTTTCCGACGCCGCCAGCGATCATGATCGGCTTGTGGTATCCGCGCGTCTCGCCCGCGATCGCCAGCTCGAACGTGCGGAAATATCCGGCGAGGTTCGGTCGCCCGAACTCGTTGTTGAACGACGCGGCGCCGATCGGGCCGTCCTGCATGATCGAAAGCGCCGATGCGATGCGACCGGGTTTCCCGATCGATTCGACTTCCCACGGCTGCGGCAACGCAGGTATCCGCAGGTGCGATGTCGTGTAGCCGACGAGCCCGGCCTTCGGCTTGGCGCCGGTCCCGGTGGCGCCTTCGTCGCGAATCTCGCCACCCGCACCGGTCGCAGCACCGGGGAACGGCGCGATCGCGGTTGGGTGATTGTGCGTCTCCACCTTCATCAGCACGTGCGTCGCTTCGCGGTGGGCGCCGTAATGGCCGTCGCTGTCCGCGTAGAACCGATCGGCGACGCCGCCTTCGATCACCGAGGCATTGTCGGAGTACGCGACCAGCGTGCCCTGCGGATGCGCGGCGTGCGTCGCGCGGATCATGGCGAACAGGCTTTGCGGCTGCGCGTCGCCGTCGATCCGCCATTCGGCGTTGAAGATCTTGTGACGGCAATGCTCGGAATTCGCTTGCGCGAACATCGTCAGCTCGACGTCGGTCGGATCGCGTCCGAAGCGGCGGAACGCTTCCGCCAGGTAGTCGATCTCGTCGGGTGCGAGCGCCAGGCCGAGCGTCTCGTTCGCGGCGTCGAGCGCCGTCCGTCCTTGCGCCAGCAACGCTATCGTCGCCGCCGGCCGCGGCGCGACGTGCACGAACAGCTGCCGCCCCTCCCGGGGATCCCCGAGCACCGTTTCCGTCATCCGGTCGTGGATCAGCGGCAGGAGCGCAGCATGATCTGCGCGCGGCAACGGAGCGTGACTGGTCGTCGTGAACGCGTAAGCCACGCCGCGTTCGATGCGCCCGACCGCGTCGAGTCCGCAGTTTCGGGCGATGTCGGTGGCTTTCGACGACCACGGCGAAATCGTGCCAAGCCGCGGCACGACGAGCAGCGTCGCGTCGCTCGCGCCCATGCCGCGATCGAGCGGTCCGTAAGTCAACAGCCGCTCGAGCGTTGCGCGTTGCGCGCTGCCGAGCGGGCGCGAAAGCTCGACGAAATGCCGGAAATGCGTGGCGAGCCCGACGACCGAATGCTGGGGATGGGCCGCGGTCAACGCGGCGAGCAGCTTGGCAATCCGAAACGGCGAAAGCGCGGAGCGTCCGCGCAGCGCGAGCACTTCAGGCATCGACAACCGCGGCGTCGGTAAAGTGCGATTATATCGGGCCGCGGCGCGCAATCATGCCGATCTCGATCAGCGCCCCGCGCAAGTCCCGTCGCGTTGCGCCGCGAGAGTGGAGCGAGACCCCCGCATCGGCTATGATGCACCGATGAAGCTCTGCATCGTGTCCGACAGTCACGACCGCGCGGACGCGCTGGCGCGCGCAGTGCACGAAAGCGTGTCGGAAGGTGCCGCCGCCGTCATCCATTGTGGCGACCTCATCGGCACGCAGACGCTGCGAGCCGCCATGAGCGCCGGATTGCCGATGCACGTGATTCACGGCAACAACCTGGGCGATCCCGTCTCGCTCGGCAGATGGTCGCACGAAAGCGGAGGATTGCTTCGATACCACGGCGCAGACGCGCGGATCGAGCTGGGTGGCCGCCGAATCTTCGTCGTGCACTACCCGGAGTACGGCTATGCGATGGCGTGCACGGGCGACTGGGACCTCGTGTGTTGCGGCCATTCCCATGTCGCGGGCATCGAGCACGTGCCGAACATGAAGGACGGCCGGACGTGGCTGGTGAATCCCGGTACGGTGGCCGGGCTTGCCGCACCGGCTACGTGGGTTCTCGGCGACCTCGATGCGATGCGCTTCGACGTCCGCACATTGAAAGACTGAGATCGTATAGTTTCCCCCTCCGTTTCCCCCACAAGGATCCCCATGACCATTTCCATGTACCAGGCGAGCGTTCCGCGTTTCGTCAACATTCTTGGCAACCTGTCAAACATCCTCGACAAGGCGCAGGCCCACGTCGAGGCGAAGAAACTCGACGCCGTCACGCTGACCAACTATCGCCTGTTCCCTGACATGTTGCCCATGAAGACGCAAGTGCAGATCGCCTGCGATACGGCCAAGGGCGTGGTGGCGCGCCTGGCCGGAATGGAGATTCCGGTGTACGAAGACAACGAGAAGACTCTGGCCGACCTGAAGGCCCGCATCGCCAAGACCATCGCCTTCATTCAGAGCGTGACGCCGGCACAGATCGACGGCACCGAAGACAAGGAAATCGTGACCAAGCGCGGCGACAAGGAAACCCGCTACAAAGGCATGCAGTTCCTGCTCGGCCACGCGGTGCCGAATTTTTATTTTCACGTCACCACCACCTACAACATCCTGCGCCACAACGGCATCGAGATCGGCAAGCGCGACTACCTCGGCAATCCGTAGGCAGATTGGCGAGCGAAGCAGGCGACGATCAGGCCGAACAGCAGCATCGCCACCATGTTTTCCGCGAATGTCGCGACGGTGAAGCGGGGCCATTTCGCCCACGCGGAAAGCGGGACGACGACATAGTTCATGACGAAGAAAACGACTGCGCCGTAGACCACGCCGCCAACGATCCAGCGACGCCGCAGGATGGGACGGCGGTGCGATGCGATCACATAAATCGTCGCGATAATCAGCGACATTGCCCACTGCAGTAGCAGGCCGGCAATCGCGACCCATGCACCGCCTGCGAGTGCCGCTTTCCCGAGAATGCCGCCGGCAACGAAGCGCAGAATGAGCAAGGGGCTGGCGGAACTGATCAGCGCGGCGGCGCCAATGTCGATCGTGCCCGCGACGAAGCCGCCAAGAAGGATGGCGGTCAAAGCAGACGTTCGGATGGAGCCAATCACGAGGTGGTCCCGTCATCCCGAGGACATATGGCGGACAATCTCGGCGCCATGCACAGGCCGCTCCCCAATCCGGATCAGCGCAAGCAGATGGCGCCCTTCATCACCAATCTCTAGCGGCGGTGTTCGTTTGCAGGCGCAGGCTCTCGGTGTGCGTCCCAGCCGCGGACCGCCCTCAGGTAGACTCGACCTGCGAGAGAACGCCTGCCGTCGAGCCGTCGAACGACACTTCGTCTACGGTCCGATGTGTTGGTGGAGAAACTCGACGACTTGATTCCAGGCATCCGCGGCTGCCACCGGATCGGGCTTGATCGGATGACCGGCGTAGGTGCGCATGCTTCCCTGCGCGTCGAAGGCGTGTGTGGCTCCCGGATAGATCCTGAGCACGAGCTGACCGGCCTGACCTTCGGCGGCGATGCGTTCAGCAAATCGCCGGCAGACTTCGGCGTTTGTCCATTCGTCGGCATCGCCGATGAGTATTAGAACGGGCCCGGTCAGACCGGCCTTGGTCCAGCCGCAGCCCGGATACCACGCTATGCCCGCGGTGAAATGCTCAGACAAATGCCAGCGCCCCTGCTCCATCGCGACCAGCACCGTCACTGCGCCGTGGGAATGCCCGTCGATAACCAACCGATTTGGATCGACAGCGCCCGAGCCGATCAGATAGCGTGCCGCGCTGAACGCGTCCCACGCGCGTCGTGCGGGGGAGACCGTGAGGGGATGATTGCAGGCGTCGCGGATTGCTCGTGGCTCGAAGCTGTCCAGCACGAGCGCGACATAACCTAGGCGAACGAAGCGCTCGGCATAGTCCTTGAAGTGCTGCCACGAGCTTTGACGCGGCGTGTGCCATCCCAGGCCGTCACAGCCGTGCAGCAGGATCACTGCCGGAAAACGACCTGGCCCTTCTGGTCGGAACAGATAGCCGGTAACCGTTGTGTCGGCCGCGTCCGGCTTACCTTCGGCGATTAGCGGGATCGTCACTCTTTCGCCGTCAGCGCGCGCACAGACCGCTGACAGCAGAAGAGAGAATGCAACAATCAGAGAAGAAGACAACCCTATGCGGTAGCGAGATGGAATCACCATTTTCATTGGGTCACTTTGAGCTCTTCTGAACCTCAACGTAACATGATGCCACTTGACTTGTGGCGGGCACCGCCGGCCATTGGTTTCGATCCGCTTCGACGCGTGTGATCTTCGAACGCAAACTCCGACGCCGGAAACGGCTCGCGGCTCATCGCGAGTGCTCACGAGCAAATTAGGCGATGAGGCTGACCGTCTGGTTTTGGCCGAACTGAGACCGTCAGGGTTCAGTACGATCCGACACTGACTGCCAGCTCGAATCTCAGTTACGACATGTGATCGAGACGGAACCTAGACGATGTGGTGTACGGGAAGCTTGCTCATGCGCCATTCACCCGTCTTCGCATCGTATTCCGAACCGGTGAAAACGTGCCACTCGGCGTCGTCCAACTTCGGATGGTCGGCGCGGTAATAGTAACCGGGCCACCGGGTTTCACGCCGGAACAGCGTGTGTCGGGCCACCGCTTCGAAGTGAGAACCCGGTGATGGAGCTCCCAGGCCCTCTGCAGCTGGTGAAGGTCCTCGGCTCCGAGATGCTCGAGATCCTCCTTCAGCATGGTCAAGAAGCTCCATGCCGCGGTTCAGCAAGTGCTCGTTGGTGATGTAATAGGTCGTGTAGCCGCCGACGTACTCGTCCATCAGCTTCTCCAGCCGTTGCAGGCCGTGCAGCGGCAGCATGTAGTTCGGCGAGACGGTCCCGGCAACGATCTCGTTTCTGCCCACCTTGTAGGTTTCCAGCGGCTTGAAGATCTTTCTCGCGAGCTCCTCGACCCGCTGCTCGTCCACTTCCGGGATCGGCTCCTTTCAGATCCATCACATACCTGACCGCCGATTTTCCCGCGATCCTTCCTTCCGTGAAGGAGCCGGACGAGAACTTGTGGGCAGAACCGCCGATCGTGTCTCCGGCCCCGAACAGGCCTTCCAGCGTGGTCATCCGGTTGTATCCCCACTGGTAGTCGCCGGGCGCGCAGTCCTCCGGACCGCTCGCCCATGCGCCGGAGCAGGTGGCGTGGGAGCCCATGACGTAGGGTTCGGACGTGGTCAGCTCCGACGCTCTTTCCTTGGGATCGATGTTCTGCGACGCCCAGACAACGGCTTGGCCGATGGTCATGTCGAGAAAATCCTCCCAGCCGATTTCCTCCTTCTCCCTGGTATCGAGGACCTGCTGGGTGTGCATGTAGATGGGGCCCCTGCCGGCCTTCATCTCTTCCAGCATGGCATGATTTCGCAGGCACGTCGGCATCGGCTTGATATCGGCATACTTGCCGACCAGCGACTTTATCTCGTCGAATCGGGTTATCTCGTACATTTTCTCCGTACGCGTTGGTGGCATGCGACTTGAGGAGCAGAAACCAGGCACCGACCGGACCGTAACCATCCTTGAACCGGCATGAGAACGATCTTGTTCTCCATCTGGGTCATCTTGGCGCCCGCCTCGGTATCAAAAGACCATACGCGGATGCGCTGCTCCACGGCGCATACCACGTTCTTCCCATGCCCTCACCGACCGCTCTCGGCCGGTAGATGTGCGAAGCGCCGCCGGCGGCCGACGATGACCGCTTTCGCACTGAAAACATAGAAATCGCCGGTGCGAACGCTGAATCCGACCGCGCCGGCACTCTGATCCGGACGCGTCCTGTCCATCATCAGATGCGTCACCATGATCCGGTTGTAGACTTCGGTGGCGGCCTTCGCGGGCGGCTTCGGCGACGATCGGCTTGTAGCTCTCGCCGTGAATCATGATCTGCCACTTGCCTTCGCGCAGGTAGCGGCCCGTCTCGGGGTTCTTCATGATCGGCAGGCCCCACTCCTCGAACTTGTGCACCGTGCAGTCGACGTGCCGCGCGATATCGTAGACGAGATCCTCCCGCACCAGGCCCATCAGATCGCCGCGTGCATAGCGCACGAGGTCCTCGGGCTGGTTCTCACCCCATTGCATGCCCATGTAGCAATTGATCGCCGACAGGCCCTGCGCAACCGCACCGCTGCGCTCGATGTTCGCCTTCTCGACGATGACGATCTTCAGGTCGCGCCCCCAGTATCGGGATTCGTAGGCGGCCCCGCATCCGCCGAAGCCGCCGCCTATGATGAGGATGTCGGAATCCACTGATATGCGTTCTTCTGGCCATGGAGTCAGAACCCTTCGGATCACACCTGGTCTGCAGTCTTTACGGAGCAGCGCGTCGATGTGCAGCGCCGCAGGCTCGTGCGCGAGCAGCGGCGAGCTCGAGCCCGGCTGCGGTCAGGAGCTTCGTACTCCGACGGCGCCTTGATCGAGCCCCAGGGCGTGGTCCTGATCGGAAACGTAAACTCCTTCACCCGGCCGTCGCGATATCTGATCTTCCAGGAGACCGCTCCCTTTTCCTGTTCCCTGAGTACCCGAACCTTGTGGCCCATCGGGGCGAAGTCCGCATATCCGCGAACATCGATCGCATTCTGCGGGCATGCCTTGACGCACGAGTAGCACTCCCAGCAGAAATTGGGCTCGATGTTGTAGGACCTGCGGTAGACCGGGTCGATGTGCATGATGTCGGAAGGGCAGATGTCCACGCACTCTCCGCAGCCGTCGCATCGCATCATATCGGTGTAGGTAGGCATGCCGTCACCTTATGATGTTGCTGGTCTTGCAGCGGGCGCCGGGAGGTCCGATGAGCCGCTTGCCTCCTCCACGCCTTTTCTGAAACGCCGCCGCTGGCTTGTAAAACATGTGGGCGAACTTCGACCACGGCACGGAAACGAAGAGCAGCGTCGTGAAGAGGATGTAGAGCGCCGAACAATATCACGCTTGCGGCGCCGACCTTGTGTCCTCGTTTGCACGAGATGCCACAGGCAAGCGCCGAATGCCACGCTCACCAACAGGCTGCCGACGAACAGGTCGGCACGACCCAGACGGAAGGGCGATTGCTTTGTCATATGCGACGTTTACTCTCAGAGGAAAAGAAAAACCATAGACCGCCCGACGAGGACCATCAGGGCGCCGATGATCCACAGCGCCGGCACTGGATCGGCGTTCGGGCGGCCCTGGATACGCGAACACCATCAACGACGGTGGTGATCAGATAGATGAAGAAGCCGTACATCATCAGGAGATGGGAAGCCGCCTCTGCCATTTGCAGAATTCGCCGGAAACCGCAGCCTCCGCAATCGTGCTCAGCGCCAGCGAGAAGGTGTCCGTACCACTGAGCTGCCTTTTTGCAGCGGCTCGGGATTTCTCCTTGCGCTGCGCGAAGAACTTGGCACTCCCCTTGTGAGAGATATCGAACAGCGTCCCGGCGACAACCGCAACGATCATCAGGACGATGTAGACCTCCATGCCGAGAGGCGACAGGAACTCCATCACCGCAGCGAAGGGATTGTTGTTGAACATCGGTTACCTCCAGGACAAGACTTGATTGTCGAAGTGATGCTATTTTCGCTAACGCGCGGAATGGCCCGCCAAGCTTGACCTCCACCTTCTCGCTCTCTTCGAGCGATGCGTAGTACTCGCGCAGAATCTCCAGCACCTCGGGCCGGCTGAACTCGGCCGGCACCGGCTGCCCTTCGGACAGCCACTTGCGCAGCTTGCGTGCCCGATACCAGCAGCCGGTCCGCGTCGTCGTGCGGGCAGGTGCGCCCCGAGGCCATGCCGCCGCACCGGTAGCACCAGAACGTCCAGTCGATCTTCAGCGGCCGCGTCTCGAGCGCGTCCGCCGGGATCTCGTCGAAGATGCGGTGCGCGTCGAACGGCCCGTAGTAGCTGCCGACGCCGGCGTGGTCGCGGCCGACGATCAGATGCGAGCAGCCGTAGTTCTGGCGGAACAGCGCGTGCAGCAGCGCCTCGCGCGGCCCGGCATAGCGCATGTCGAGCGGATAGCCGGCCTGCACCACCGTGCCGGGGCGGAAGTACTTCTCGATCAGCGACGGCGATCGCGCGCGTGCGCACGCTCGGCCGGGAATGTCGCCGGGCTTCAGATTGCCGAGCAGCGAATGCACCAGCACGCCGTCGCAGACCTCGATCGCCACCTTGGCCAGATACTCGTGCGAGCGGTGCATCGGGTTGCGCGTCTGGAACGCCGCGACGCGCGACCAGCCGAGGCGCTCGAACTCGGCGCGCGTCTCCGCGGGCGTCATGAACAGCGCGCCGTACTTCGCCTTGAAGCCGCCGTCGGACAGCACCTTGACCGGGCCGGCGAGGTTGACCTCGCCCTGCTCCATCACCATCTTCACGCCGGGATGCGCGGAATCGGTCGTTCGAAACACGGCCATGCACTCGTGCGCCTTGTCGATCGCGTACTTCTCGGTGACCCGCATCGTGGCGAGCGCCGCACTGCCGTCGGGATCGATCGAGCGCGATCTCGCGCCCGACCTCGATGTCGCTTGCGGTGATTGCGTCGACCGACAGCGTGATCGGGATCGGCCAGAATAGGCCCGCGGGCGGTGCGGTATCCGTCGCACACGCCGTTCCCAGTCGGCGTGCGTCATGAAGCCGTCGAGCGGAGTGAAGCCGCCGATGCCGAGCATGATGAGGTCGCCCTTTTCGCGCGAGCTCACGCGCAACGCGCGTAAGCGACCCGGCGCGAGTCCGCGCCGCGGACAGCGCCTGTCCGGCAAGCATCAGTGGCGCGAGAGCGCCTCCGTGCGGTGGAACGAGCTGGCTTGGCATGCGGTGATCCGAGTTAGGCCCGCGCGTATTGTCTTTGGGCCCGCCTCGGCGAGCAAAGCGTTTGTTGATATCGCCCCATAAATTGCAGTGATGGCGCGCGGTCGATCCGCCGGCCACAGGGCGGTTGCACCGCAACAATCCCCGTCCACCGCGACCGCGAAGATCGCCCCGAGGACCATCGGCGCGATTGCGAATCCAAATTTGTCGAACAGGTATTCGATGACGCCGAACTGCAGGATCATTCCAACATCGGCAAAGCTGTTTCGCTCGGTGTAGGGACCAACGACGACCGCCGCGATCTCATGGTTGATCGCCGACCAGGGCGCGAAGCCGGGCCTTCGCGAAAGTCACGAAGCTGGTGACCGTCCTGGAGTGGAATCGCTCCTTCGGATACACGACCGACAGATCGCGCACGAGTCGCGGCGAGAGCGAAATCTGGACGAGTTGGGCCAGCCGGATTTCCTTCGCCACCGCTACCTTGGAAATGATTGCGAATCCCAGGCCGGTCGCGACCAGGCCCTTGAGCGCCTCGGGGCTGCCGAGTTCCATGACGACATTCAGCGCTTCGGACGGAATCCCGGCTTTGTCAAAATAATGATCGGTGACCTGGCGCGTTCCCGATCCCGGCTCGCGCGTGATATAGGCATGCTGCTTGAGCGCTGCGGGCCGTCAGCGATTTTTCCTCCGCAAGCGGATGCGACGGTGCGCAGATGACCTTGAGCTCATCTTCGCAGCATACTTCGCTTACCAGCGTTGGCATGTGGGAATCGCCTTCGATGAAGCCGACGTCGAGCACCCGTTCCTCGATCCTGCTCTGCACGACCTCGGAATTGGCGACGAACAGCCGCGGGACCAGCGAAGGGAAGCGCGCCTTGAACTCGCCGAGAATTTGCGGCAGCAGGAATTCGGCAATTGTCGTGCTCGCGCCGATGAACAGCGACCCCGCCACCTGGCCGCCGATTTCCTTTACCCGCGTATCAAGCTCAGTGGAGAGGGCGAGGATGCGCTCGGCATAGTCGAGCACAACCGCGCCGGCTGCGGTGAGCGCGATTCCGCCGCGCGCACGATCGAACAGGCGCGTCCCGAAATGGTCTTCCAGCTGCCTGATTTGAAACGTCACGGCCGGCTGCGTCATGAACAGGCGCTCGGCCGCCTTGGTAAATGACAGGTGTTTGGCGACGGCGTGAAAAACCTGGAGGCGTCGATCCGCCATGGTTCATCGCCTGCCGTTGGGCGATCGGCTGCGATTCATTCGTCCGGATGGGCGCATTTGATGCGCATTGTAGTCGACGCTCCCGGTTTCGGCCGTGAGGCTGCCCGAGCGCCGTCGAGCGCATCACGGGCCTCTACTACACCCTGGCCTGATTCGGCGGCTTGACGTGGCATCACGTCGAGCGGCAGGTCCCACCGGCCGCGCACCGACGGGGCCGCGCCCGTCGCCCGAAGCCGGCGCGGCTAGTGATGCAGGATCTTCGCCAGGAACTGCTGCGCGCGCTCGGAGCGCGGCTTGCCGAAGAAGTCCGCCTTCGCCGCATCCTCGACGATCTTGCCCGAATCCATGAAGATCACGCGATTCGCGACCTTGTTCGCGAAGCCCATCTCGTGGGTGACGACCATCATCGTCATCCCATCCTTGGCAAGCTGCACCATCACGTCGAGGACTTCGTTGATCATCTCCGGATCGAGTGCCGACGTCGGCTCGTCGAACAGCATGCAGATCGGGTCCATCGACAGCGCGCGCGCAATCGCGACGCGCTGCTGCTGGCCGCCCGAGAGCTGGCCCGGAAACTTGTCCTTGTGGGCGCTCAGGCCGACGCGGTCGAGATAACGAATTCCGCGCGCATCGGCTTCGTCCTGCTTGCGCCCCAGCACCTTCACCTGCGCGAGGGACAGATTCTCCCGAACCTTCAGATGCGGGAACAGCTCGAAATGCTGGAACACCATGCCGACGCGCGCGCGAAGCTTCGGCAGGTTCGTTTTCGGATCGTTGACCTTGATGCCGTCGACGATGATGTCGCCCTTCTGGATCGGCTCGAGCGCATTGACCGCCTTGATCAGCGTCGACTTGCCGGAGCCTGAGGGCCCGCAGACGACGATGACCTCGCCTTTGTCGACGCTCGTCGTGCAATCGACGAGCACCTGGAAGCTGCCGTACCACTTGGAAACGTCCTTGATCTCGATCATCGCCATGGGCAGTTGTCCCGATTCGCAGTTGAGTGAAGACGGTGCAGGCGCCGGCGTCTTTGGCGTCAGTGGACGATCGCAACCCTGCGCTGCAGGCGTTTCACGAGGTACGACCCCGCGATGCACATGACGAGGTACACGAGCGCCACGAACAGATACATCTCGACCAGGCGCCCGTCGCGCTCGGCGACCTTCGACGCGGCGCCCAGGAAATCGGTGATCGACAGCACATAGACGAGCGACGTGTCCTGGAACATCACGATCGTCTGGGTCAGCAGGATCGGCAGCATGTTCCGGAATGCCTGCGGCAGCACGATCTTGCCCATCGTCTGCCAGTAATTGAGGCCGAGCGCATAGCCGGCCCAGACCTGGCCGCGCGGAACCGACTGGATGCCGGCGCGCATGATCTCGGCGTAATACGCGGCTTCGAACATCGTGAACGTGATCACCGACGACAGGAACGCGCCGACCTTGACCGGCTGACTTGCGCCGATGATCCATGCGCCGATGTACGGAACCAGGAAATAGAACCAGAAAATCACGAGTACCAGCGGCACCGACCGCATCAGGTTGATGTAGACGGTCGCGACGATCGACAGCGGCTTGAGGCTCGACAGGCGCAGCATCGCGAGGAGCGTCCCGAACACGACGCCACCCACGACGACCATTGCGGTCAGCGTCAGTGTAAACGTCATCCCCACCTTCAGCAGGTAGGGAAGGTTGCGGATGATGACGCCGAAGTCGAATTGTCCGAGCATGGGAGCGTCTACGCCGCGGTCAATGGGTGGCGACGGTCTTCAGCACCGGGCCGATGAACCCGGGTATCGCGACGCGCCTTTCGACCTGTCGCATCGCGAACACCACGAAGATGTTGACGACGATATAGATGAGCGTCGCCGCAGTGAACGCCTCGAACACCTGGAAGCTGAATTCCTGCATGGCGCGCGCCGCCGCCGTCAACTCGACGACGCCGATCGTCAGCGCCACCGAGGAGTTCTTGATGACGTTGAGGAATTCGGAGGTGAGCGGCGGCAGGATGACGCGAAACGCCATCGGCAGGAGCACGTAGCGGTAGGTTTGCGGCAGCGTCAGGCCGAGCGCCGTGCCGGCCATCTGCTGTCCGCGCGGGAGTGCCTGGATTCCGGCGCGCACCTGCTCCGCGACGCGCGCGGCGGTGAAGAAGCCGAGGCAAAGCACTGCCGGCACGAACGACGCCCACGGTGGGGGCATCTGCTTGATGGCATCGCCGAGCCCGCGGGGGAGCAGTTCCGGCATCACGAAGAACCACAGGAACATCTGGACGAGCAACGGGATGTTGCGGAACAGATCGACGTAACCGTTGCCGATCGCGGCGGCCCAACGTCGTGGCGCCGTCCGGATCACGCCGAGAATCGAGCCCAGCACCAGCGCGATGATCCAAGCCGCCAGTGCGGTGGCAAGGGTCCACATCAACCCGACGAGCAACGTGTGCAGGTACGTGCCCGTTCCTTCGGGCGTCAGATCCCAGAAGATCTTCCAGTTCCAGTGATAGTTCACGGCATCGCCTCACCTGCAGCACGCATTCGACCAACCGCTGATGGCCGACGGGGGGCCGAAAGCCCCCCGCCCGTCGTCGCGTCCGCCTGTCCCTGGCCTACTTGTAGTCGTTCGGATCGGCCGAGTCGGTCGGCTTGGCGAATACTTTCTTCAGCGAGTCGCTGATCGGGAAATTCAGGTTGACTCCCTTGGGCGGAATCGGGCTCATGAACCATTTGTTGTAGATCTTCTCGATCTCGCCGCTCTTGTAGAGCTGCGTCATCGCGTCGTCGACGACCTTCTTGAACCCGGGATCGTCCCTGCGCAGCATCAGGCTGTACGGCTCGACGCCGAGGCTCGCCGACGAGACGTGGAAGTCGGCGGGGTTCTTCGAATTCGCGACCAGCCCGTACAGCAGGATGTCGTCCATCAGGAACGCCTTTGCGCGTCCCGTTTCCACCATCAGGAACGCGGCCGGGTGATCGTTCGCCGAGAGGATGCTCATCCCCATGTTCTGCGAGGCGTTCAGCTCGTTCAGCGCCTTGATGTCGGTCGTGCCCGACGTCGAGACGATCGTCTGCCCCTTGAGGTCGGCGATCGTATCCATGTTCGACGACTTCTTCGCGACGTAGCGGTACTTGATCACGAAGTACGTCATGCCGAAGTCGACCTGCTTCTTGCGCTCCGCGTTGTTGGTCGTCGAGCCGCACTCCAGGTCGATGGTGCCGTTTGCCATCAACGGGATCCGCGTCGACGAGGTGACCGGATTCAGGCTCACCTTGATGTCAGGCATGCCGAGCTTGGCCTTCACCGCGTCGACGATCTTGCCGCAGATGTCCATCGCGTAGCCGACCGGCTGCTGCTGGTCGTTCAGGTACGAAAACGGGATCGACGCGTCCCGGAAGCCGATGGTGATCGTTCCGGTGTCCTTGATCTTCTTCAGCGTCGGCGAATCCTGCGCAGCGACGGGCGCGGCGACGAGCGCCAGCATGGCGAGCGCTAGCGAAAGCTTGAAAGTACGCATGCAGTGGCTCCCTGGAATGATAGGCGTGACCGTCGGATGACGCCCGACAGCGGTCCAGCCGCAGGATTCTACGGGCGCCGGGGCGGAAAGTCCAAGCGTCGCTGGATTACACTTCGCCACGCCGACCCGTCCGCCGAATGGCAAACGCGTCCGAACGCCGTTTCCAACCCGAGCGCCGCCCGAATCACGATGCCCACGCGTCACGACATGACCGCGAAGCGGCTCTCCCCGGTACTGCCGATCGCGGCGTTGCGCGAGATCGAGCGCGAGCACGCCGCCGAACCGCTGATGGAACGCGCCGGCGCCGCCGCCGCGAACGTGGCGAGCGCGATGCTCGCTGCGCGACGCGGCCGCGTCGTCGTGCTGGCCGGCCCGGGCAACAACGGCGGTGACGCGTACGTCTGCGCGCGCCACCTGCGTGCGCGCAAGTTCGACGTCGACGTCGTATCCGACGGCAACGTGTCGCGCCTGCCCCGTGACGCAGCGGCTGCGCGGGCGGCCCTGGAGTCGTCGGGCGCCCCGTTTCTCGCGTCCCCACCCGCGCAGGCACCGGCGGTGATCGTCGATGGATTGTTCGGTGTCGGACTCTCGCGCCCGCTGGAGAAGCCGTGGTCGGCCTGGGTGGATTGGGCGAATGCGAGCGGCGCGCCGATACTGGCGCTCGACGTGCCTTCGGGCCTCGACGCGAACACGGGAGTCGCGCATGCGCCCGCGATCGTCGCTGCCGCGACCGCGACATTCATCGCCTTGAAACCCGGCCTGTTGACCTGCGACGGTCCGGATTGCTGCGGCGAATTGTCGCTGCACGCGCTCGGCCTCGACGTCGACTTCTCCGGGACGGGCGTGCGGCTCGAATGGCAGGCGCTGCAGCGCGAATTGCCGCCGATCCTCGCGCGGCGCGTGCGCAACACGCACAAGGGGACCTTCGGGCGCGCGTGCGTCATCGGCGGAGCCGAAGGGTTTGTCGGCGCCGCGCTTCTGGCCGGTCGTGCCGCCCTTCGACTCGGCGCGGGCAGCGTTGTCGTCGGCCTGGCCACGCCGAATGCGCCGCCCGTCGACTTCGGCTCACCGGAATTGATGCTCGATGACGCCGACGGCGCAGGCGCCGGTTATGACGCGTGGATCGTCGGGCCGGGGCTGGGCCGCGGGGACCACGCGCAGGCGCTGGTCGCCGCAGCGGCGGCACGCGAGCAACCGATCGTCGTCGACGCGGACGGACTCAACGCGATCGCGTCCGACAGCGCGTTGCGTGCTGCGATCGCGCAGCGCTCCGCGCCGACGCTCATCACGCCGCATCCCGCGGAAGCCGCGCGGCTGCTGGGCTGCGACACCGCCGCCGTGCAGGCCGATCGCGTCGCCGCGGCGATACAACTGGCGGGCGCCTTGCGCGCCCACGTCGTCCTCAAGGGCGTCGGCAGCGTCGTTGCGCGGCCCGACAAGACATTCGACATCAACGCGAGCGGCAATCCGGCGCTCGCAACGGCGGGCTCGGGCGACGTGCTGGCCGGGATGCTGGGCGCATTGCTCGCACAGGGAATCGAACCGGCGGCGGCCATGCGCATCGGTGTCTGTCTGCACGGCGCCGCGGCCGACGCGCTGGTCGCGCGCGGCGTGGGACCGCTCGGGGTCACCGCATCGGAAGTGATCGATGCGGCGCGTGCGCTGCTGAACGACGCGGTGCGCGCGCCGGCGCAACGCTGATCGCGAGCGATCAGGGAAGCAACAACGTCGCGCCGGTCGTCTTGCGTCCTTCGAGCGCGCGGTGCGCCTCCGCGGCGTCCTTCAGCGCAAACGTCTGGCGCGCGTCGACCTTGATCTTGCCCGCTTTGACGAGGCCGAAGAGCTCCGACGCCATCGAGTTCAGCGAATCGCGATTCGACGCGAAGGTGAAGAGCGTAGGCCGCGTCGCATACAGCGAGCCTCGCTGCGACAGCATCAGCAGGTTGAACGGGGGAACGGCGCCGGACGAGCTGCCGAAGCTCACGAACATGCCGCGTGGCGCGAGGCAATCGAGCGATCCGGGAAACGTATCCTTGCCGATCGAGTCGTAGACGACCGGCACGCCCTTGCCGCCGGTGATCTCCTTCACGCGCTCGACGAAATTTTCCCGCGTGTAGACGATCGTGTGCGCGCATCCGTGCTCGCGCGCGAGCGCCGCCTTCGCATCGGACCCGACGGTGCCGATCATCGTGACGCCAAGCGCTCGCGCCCATTGGCACGCGATCAGGCCGACGCCGCCGGCCGCCGCATGAAACAGGATCGTCTCGCCGCCTTTCAGCGGGAACGTCTGCCGCAACAGGTATTGGACGGTCAGGCCCTTCAGCATCATCGCGGCGGCGCTGCGGTCGGCGATGCCGTCGGGCAGCTTCACCAGCTTGTCGGCCGGAACGATGCGCTCGGTGCTGTACGCGCCGAGCGGACCGGTGCAACTGGCGACGCGATCGCCGGGCCGGATCCAGTCGACGTTCGGACCGACCGCCTCGACGACGCCCGCCGCCTCCGTGCCGAGCCCGGACGGCAACGTCAGCGGATAGAGGCCACTGCGATGATAGGTGTCGATGTAGTTGACGCCGATCGCGGTATTGCGAACGCGCGCTTCGCCGGGACCTGGCGCGCCGACGGCGACCTCCTCGAAGGCAAGCACTTCAGGGCCGCCGGTCGTGTGAAATCGTATCGCGTGGGGCATGTTGGTCTCGCGGTCGGGTCGATCGATCAGGGGCCCGGTTTTGCGGACCGGGCGCGCTTGGTTGCGGTGGCGGACGATTTCGCCTTCGCGCGGGGCGACGCGCTCCGCGGCGCCGACGCCGTCCGCACTTGCGAGCGTACCAGAAGCACCGGAACGCGTGCTTCGCGCAAGACGGCTTCGGCGTCGCTGCCGATCAGCACGCGGCGCAAGCCGCTCCTGCCGTGCGTGCCCATCACGATGACGTCCGCGCGAGCCTTGCGCACCTGATTCAGGATTGCTTCGGCGATCGATCCGCCTTTCGTTTCGACCAGCAGCGTTTTCGCCGTTACGCCGCTGTCCTGCGCAAGGGCTTCGGCCCTGGCGAGAACCCGTCGGCCGTTCTTGCGGAGGTCCTCGAGCATCGTATCGATGTAGTCGGCCGGCACGTAACCCATGTCACCGACATAGGAGACGCTCGCGACGTCGTTGATGACGTGCACGATCGACAGCGTCGCACGCTGGTCCGAGGCGAGCCCGACTGCCACCTTCAGCCCGCGATTGGATGTCGGGCTGCCGTCCACCGCCACCACGATCTGCTTGAACATCGCGATTCTCCGCCAGGTTTCGGGTTGCGCAGCCACACCCGCCGAATCTACGCGAATGCCGGCGACAACGCGTTGATCGCAGTCAAGTTCTCTTCGCTTCGTCTACTGCCGCAGCGTCGCGACGATGCGCTGCGGCGTCAGCAGGAGGTCCAGCGCGTCATCGATGCGCGCGCAGGCGATGTCTGCACGCATCAACGTTTCGATCGCGCATCCTTCGCAGCCGATCACGACAATCGATAGTGCTGCGTATTCTACGATCTCGCAGTCGTTGCTGCCATTTCCAACGGTCACCGTTGCGGCCGGGATCGAGCCCGCCCAGAAACGCGCGCTTGGCGGCGCCCTGGCGATCGGGTGGCATCACGTGAACGAGCACCGGAAGCGCCGAGAGGACCTGACGCGCCGTTCCCGTCGTGTCTCCGGTGACGACGTGCAACGCGAGTCGGGCGCCGAGTGCCTCCAGGCGCTCGGCGACGCCTTCGCAAAGGAGACCGTCGCAGGCCAGCGTGCCGTTGAAGTCCAGCACCGCGGTGGTCAAGCGCAGCGTCGAACGGCCGGGGATCGCGACCTCGATCATCGTCGCTCGCTCCGGTCAACCCCTGGGCGCCGCCTTCGGGCGAACGACGGTAACCGCGCAGTTCGCGTACGCGATCACCTGCCGCGCCTCGCCGTGGGTCCGTGCGAGATCAAGGGCGAATTCAAACGCCGCTTGCGCGGAGAACGAGCCGTCGTAAGCCGCCAGGATGCTGCGCATCGTCATCTCCGCGTCGTCACGACCGCCGTGGGCGTCTCGTCAGGTTCCGGCGCCGGCGCACGCGGCAGCAGGTGGCGCGGAAGGAAGAACGCATTGGCGATCAAAGTTGGCACGATCGCACTGCCGATCACGGCCGCGATCAGATACGAATATTGCGCCTGATCGACGATGCCATGCGACAGCCCGTACAACGCCGAGATGCTGCCGAACGTCAATCCCGTCGACATCAGCATCGTCGTGTACAGCGCTTCCTGCCGTGGGGATTTGAACCATCGGGTCACCGGATAGACGCCGACGAATTTCGTCGCCATCTTGGCGCCCAGCAACAGCAGGAACGCGAGCGGCGCCGCGATCAGCGCGGGAACCGAGACAAACGAGCCGGCGCGAATGAAATAGAACGGCGTCAGCAGCCCGAAGGTCACCGTGCGAAGGCGACGCACGAGCGCGTGATCCTTCCCGACCGTGCCGGCGAGCACCATGCCGATCACATAGGCGGGCAATACGGCCTCGCTGTCCGCCCATCCGGCCAGCGCTCCGAAGGCGAACAGGCAGAGCAACAGGAATTTTGCTTCGAGCTCGGACGGCCGATTGCCGAACCTGCGGAAGAAGCGCGGCGTCAGCCAGGGCAGGACCGCAACTCCGAAGACGCTCCCGGCGACGAACGCCACCGTTTTCCACGTGAAGGGCGCGAACATCAAGCCGAGCGCCACGACGGTCGCAAGGTCGTTGATGAAGCATGCGGCGAGGACCACCTTTCCGTACGTCGTCCGATTCAGGCCGAATTCCAGCATTACCGCATAGACAACGGCGACGGACGTCGTCGACAGCGCAATGCCGGTCAGCCAGCTCGCGTCGCGAGACCAGCCGAGCCACCAATAGGCCGCAGCCGCGCAGCCGAGGAACGGCGCAATAAATGCGATCAGGCCGATTGTCGTCGTTTCCTTCCAGCGCGAGCGCAGGACGTCCATGTCGAGCTCGGCACCGGCAAGAAAGGTCAGCAGGATCGCGCCGGTGCCGGCCAGGAACTTGATCCACGACTGATCCGTCCCGAGCGCCGCACCGCCGACGAGCGCGCCGATGGCGAGCTGGGCAACGGTGCCGACGATGATTTCCGACATCGCGGTGGCGATCCGCAGCCAGATCGAGAGCAGCGTCGCGGCCAATGCGAGCCCGAGCCACAGCGCTGCCAGCGCGTAGATGTCAGTCACCGAGTGCCTTCGATTGCCCCGAACTGGACTGCGATCCGCGCGTAAACGAGACCTACGCGCTCAACCGTGAGCATGTCGAGGAAGCGCTCGGCCTCGGCATCGGAGACGATGAAATCGACCTCGACCGGAACGTCGCCGGCCAGCTCGAAGAAATGCTCCTCGTGCAATACACCATGGCGGCCAAAGCCTGCGATTGCACGGAACGCACAGCCGCCCTTGATGCCGGTCGCCTTGGCTCGCTCCAGCAACCATTCATAGAGCAGCATGTGGTGGTGCTTGCGGTTCTCATGCATGTAAAAGCGCAGCAGCGTGCCCGTCATGACATCCCCCATGCGAAAAGCAGGCGCGCAAGCAGGATTCCGGCGATCGTCAGGATGATCGAGCCGGCGACATGTGCGCCAATCGCGATTGCGCCCCAGAGAAGCTCGCGACGCAGCAGCAGCGTCGTGATTTCCGCCGAAAACGTCGAGAACGTGGTGAGCCCGCCGAGAAAACCGGTCGTCACCAGCAGGCGCATTTCGGGCGACATCACCGAATGCCGGCTGATGAGTTCCATTGCAACGCCCATCAACAATCCGCCGCCCAGATTGGCAGCGAGCGTTCCGAGCGGCAGCGTGGGAAAGATCGGATTGAGCATGATGCCCAACCCCCAACGAATCCACGCGCCGACCGCTGCGCCAAGACCTACGGCAACGACCGCACCCAGCGACAGCATGCGCACGCTCCTGCCGCGTTGGCGGCATCGAACAGACAAACCAGGGGAGCGGTCGGGCGCGAATCGAGTGCCTACGCCGCCCCGTGGTCACGGGTACTGCGGGTAGGCATCATCAGCCTTGCGGCGGTTCGGCGACCCGTCGCCT
The DNA here is from genome assembly GCA_963718905.1 of uncultured Pseudomonadota bacterium. Taxonomy (GTDB): domain Bacteria; phylum Pseudomonadota; class Gammaproteobacteria; order Burkholderiales; family Casimicrobiaceae; genus VBCG01. The sequence goes on along the minus strand of CAVRAF010000006.1, from coordinate 129,057 downwards.
TCAGTCGGCGGGGCGTCGGCGCAGGAGGAATGCCATCTCCTGTCGAGTCATTGTAACGACCTCTCCGCGAGCGGACAAGTTCCGATGGCATCCGGCATCCGTCCCGCGCCGGTGCCGACATTCTCGTTCCGGAATTCCTTGCGTCGCCGGCTAGCGGACGAACTGGTCGACGTAATCGGCACCGAGGCCCGCCTCGCGATAATGCGCGCGGCACATCGCGATTTTCGTGAACACGTCTTCATAGCCGGTCTGGCGGCCGTCGGCGTCGACGTAGATCATGGCGCCGGCGATGTTGAAGAACGTGATCATCTCCGGACAATCGTCCGGCACGGTCAGCGTATGCATTTCGCCGGGCGGCTCGAACACGAAACTGCCTTCCTCGGCGGTCCAGTCGTGCTCCAGATATTTCCAGCGGCCCCTGATCACGTAGCCGACGACGAGCATCGGGTGGCGGTGCCGCGACAAGGTCCCGGACCGGCGCACGCGCAGCAGATTGCACCAGCCGCCGGTCACCGTGTTGAGCAGCAGCGGACGAAACCAGACGCTTTCGGCCTGCGGCACCCAGACGCGCTCGTCGTCGGGTACCGCCTGCACGGCGATTTCGGGTCGGATGCCGAATGCCGCAGGAATCGGCGGCGAGATCCACGTCATCATCGCGCAGCGATGATCTTCACGAGGGCTTCGCGCGCGATCGCGGCGCGGAAGCCGGCGCCGGCGCTGCGGGCGCCTCTTGCTTCATCGTCGTGACCAGCGCGTCGATTTCCGCGCTCGCATCGCGCTCGCGCGGAAACGGGCGCCCGGCGCGGCGGAACCAGTAGCGTGCATTGCCGAGATCGCCTTCCAGCATGTGCACGATCCCGTGCGCCCAGCAACCCATTTCGGTGCTGTCGTTCTGGACGATCGTATGCGCCTTCTTCCAGTCGCCGCGCTGCAGATGCCGGATTGCCGTGTTGAGCGCCATCGCTTCCTCCCTCCGGACTATGCGATCAGATAGCCTCCATCGGCCGGCACGATCGTGCCGGTGATGAATCTCGCCGCAGGCGAGCACAGGAATACCGCGACGCCCGCGACATCGTCGGGCGTCCGCCCAGCGGCGCAGCGGCGTTCGCGCGAGAATCGCGTCGCTGCGCGCCGGATCGTCCTGAAGCGCCTGCGTCATCGACGTGCGCACCCACCCCGGCGCGATCGCGTTCACGCGGATCCCATCGGGCGCATACGCCAGCGCCAGCGACTTCGTGAGCTGCGCGACGCCGCCCTTGCTCGCGCTGTAACCGGGCACCAGCGCGCCGCCCTGGAACGACAGGACCGACGCCGTGTTGACGATCACGCCTCCGCCGCGACCGGGCGCCGCCTTCAACTTCTCCCGTGCCAGCGTGCAGCATCGCATCGTACCCGTCAGATTGATCGAAAGCACCTGTTCGAACACGGCAAGGTCGTGCTCGGCGCCGCGGCGGATGATGCCCGCGCAGTTGACGAGCACGTCAAGGCGCGGCAGGTCCGCGATCAGCGCACGGACCGCCGCCTCGTCGCGGACGTCGAGTGCGATCGCGTCGCGCCCGGCGAAATCCGGTTGCGAGCGGGCCACGTCCGCTTCCTCGCGCGTCGCCCCGGTGATGGTGACCACCGCGCCGGCGGCGGCAAGCGCGCCCGCAATCGCCGCGCCGATGCCGCTCGAGCCTCCGACGACGAGCGCCACCCTCCCGGCCAGCATGTCGCTGCAGAATGTCGCCGCAATGGGATCCGCTGCAGTCCTCGCCGCTGCACTCATCACGACACCGTCATCAGCCGTTCGACATCGCGCAGGCGCGGCAGCGGCGCGACGGCGCCATAACCGGTGGTCGCCAGTGCCGCGGCAACGTTGGCGAAGCGCGCCGCCGTGAACGGGTCGTCGCCCGCCACCATGCGCACCGCGAAAGCGCCGTCGAAGCAATCGCCGGCGCCCGTCGCATCGACCGCGACGACGCGGTGCGCCGGGCACTCGCTCGCGGCGCCTGCCATCCGACACGACGCAGCCGTCCCGCCCCAGCTTCAGCACGACGATCGACGCGCCGAGTCGATGACACGCATCGACGATCCGCGCCGGATCCTCGACGCCGAACAGCAGCTTCGCATCGTCGAGCCCCGGCAGCGCCCAATCGGCGACGCGCAGCGACTCGAAAATCACCGCGCGCGCCCTCGCGCAGCGGCCACAGCTTGAGGCGCAGATTCGTGTCATAGGAAATGCGCGCGCCGGCTGCGCGCGCCGCGTCGATCGCCGCAAAGCACGCATCGCACGCCGACGTGGAAATTGCCTGGCTGATCGCGGACAAGTGCAGCACGCGCGCCGCGCGAATGATCTGCAGCGGCAGCGACGCGGGCGCGAGCCGCGACGCCGCCGAGCCCGTCCGCAGATAGGAGAACTCGTGACCCTGCGGCCCATGCGCGACGAAATAGACGCCGGTCGGCGCAGCGTCGTCGACCGCCACGCCCGACGCGTCGACGCCCTCGTCGGTCCACAGCTCGAGCAGGCGACGGCCGAAAGCATCGTTGCCGACGCGAGTGACGTATCCACTCGTTGCGCCGAGCCGCGCAGCGGCGATCGCCATGTTCGACGTATCGCCACCGAATCCCTGCACATAAGCGAGCGGATCGTCGGCGCGCGCCTGGTTGAACTCGATCAACGCCTCGCCCAGCGCAAGAATTGGTCCCCCCACGCTTGCGGCCTCATTGACCAATTCGGCCGCGGCGCTGCCCCCGGAGGGGGCGCTATTCGCGCCTCGGGGCGGCCCTTCGGCGCTCATGTGTTCCGTGGCAGCGCGCGGAACGCCGCGGCATACGCGGCGGCGCCCGCGCGCACGTGAGCCGGATCCGCGCCGGGCTTGTACAGATTCGAGCCGGTGCCGAACCCCGCCGCGCCTTCCGCCCACCACGGCGCCATGTTGTCGGGACGGATGCCGCCGACGGCGAACACGCGCGTCGTCTTCGGCAGGACGGCGCGCCACGCGCGCAACGCCGCCGGCATCATCGCTTCGGCGGGAAACATCTTCAGCGCATCGGCGCCCGCGGATAGCGCGGCGAACGCTTCGGTCGGCGTCGCCACGCCGGGCAGGCACACCATGCCGAGACGCTTGGCTTCACGAATGACCGCCGCATCGGCGTGCGGCATCACGATCAGGCGGCCGCCGGCATCGCGTACACGCGAGACGTCCGCGGGATCGAGAACGGTCCCCGCGCCGACGAGGCAGCGCTCGCCATGCGCGATAGGCCAGGCGGCGAATCGATTCGAACGGCTGCGGCGAATTGAGCGGCACTTCGAGCATGCGGAAGCCTTCCGCACACAACGCGTCCGCGACCGCCGGAACTTCTTCGGGCGTGATCCCGCGCAGCACGGCGACGAGCGGAAGCGGCGACGAGATAATCGTCGAGACTCATCGGCGATCGGTTCAGGCATTGATCGACGTCGAAATCGATTCCCGCGCGCTCGGCGATCCGCCACAGTCCGATCGCAGCGGCTTCGCCGTTGCCCCGCTCGGCCAGCACACCGGCGTCGGCGAGCGCCAGCTCGTAGCGCTGCGCCAGTGCGTCGCTTCCGATGATGCGCACCACCGACGGATCGATGCCGGCGTGCAGCGCCCAGACGCGAGCGCCGCGAATTTCGCGGCCGATCAGCAATCCCGACAGCCAATCCGCGACGTCGTCCGAGCGCAGGCTGCCCATGAGCGCAAGCGTACGCGCACCGAACATGTCGTGCGCAAGCTCGCCCTCATCGAGACCACGCGCCACGCCGCCTGAAAATGCGTCGCGCGAAAACACGCCGGGTTCGTTGCCGGCGAGGCGCCCGAGCATGCTGTGGTCGATCAGCACCGCATAGAGCTCGCCGGTCAGGAATGTCGTGAAGTCCACGATGCGCCCCCGCTCGACGCGCGCCCATTTGCTGTGCGTGCCGGGAAGCACCGCCAGTACCCCGGACTCGCTGGGCGACACTGCGCCGAGCAATTGCGTTTCCTCGCCGCGCATGACGTCCGGAATGCCTGCCGCATCGCGCGTCGCGACGCCGGGAACGATCGTCAACAGATCCTGCGGCGCCTGCACGACGCGATCGGCCAGCGCGGTGAGCGAGGCCGGGCAGTCGACGTACGGCGCTTCGACCCATCCTTGCCGGCTGCCGATCATGCCGCACGCGATGCGCGGCGCGGCCGCCGCGTGCCACTCGCCCAGCAGCTTCGCGAGTGCCGGCTCGAACCGTCCGTCACGGACGTGCTTGATGCCGAGCGGCACGCTGCGCCGATCCTGTACGCGTCCGCCGGCATCGAGTCGATAGGCGCGGGCGGCAGTCGTTCCCCAATCGATCGCCAGGAGCGCAGTGGCAGACACCCGTTGCGCTACCAGCGCTGCGCGGCTTCGTCGTCGCTCGCGCGCGCCTCGACCCAGCGCTCGCCGCCCGGTACCCGCTCCTTCTTCCAGAACGGCGCACGCGTCTTCAGCAGATCCATCACGTATTCGCACGCATCGAACGCCGCGCCGCGATGCGCGCTCGTGACAGCGACCAGCACGATCTGGTCGCCGGGGACCAGCGCGCCGACGCGGTGAATGACGAGCGCGTCGTGGATGTCGAAGCGCCGGCGCGCTTCATCGACGATCTCGCCGATCGCCGCTTCGGTCATCCCCGGATAGTGCTCGAGCGTCATGCCGGTGATCGTCGCGTGGTCGTTATGGTCGCGCACCGTGCCGATGAAACAGGCGATGGCGCCGGCGCGGCGATCGCCGGCGCGCAGTTGCGCAATTTCATGTCCGACGTCGAAGTCGCCAGTCTGGACGCGAACGGTCATTGGATGCCGCGCTTCAGCCACCCGTCACGGGCGGAAGGACGGCGATTTCGTCGCCATTCGCGATCGGATGATCGCGCTTGGCGAGACGATGGTTGACCGCGAACCGTACGGCGCGTCCGGGCGCGAGCTCGCCGGCCCACGCACCGCCGCGGTTGCGAAGCGACGCGACGACGCTATCGACGGTCGGCGGATCATCGGCATTCAATTCGAGCGTCTCCTGCGCACGGCCGAACACCTCCCGCAACCGCGCGAGGTAGACGACGCGGACGCAGACAAGTGTTGTGGCAGGCGTGTCGCGCATGGGTGAGCCGACAAAGCAAAAGCGCCGGACCCAGAAAGGAGGACCGGCGCCTTCGATTGTACGACGATCGCGCGTCAGAACCGGAATTGCATGCCGAACTGCACCTGGTCCGAATCCGGCAGCGGGCCGGTGACCGTCTCCCCGGCGAAGCGGCTGAAACGTGCGTATTCGAGCCGCAATCCCAACGCCCGCGTGACATCGTAGCGGAGGCCCACGCCGTAATTCATACCGTCGCGCAGGCGGCGCGCGTCGGTCGGCGGCAGCGAGGCGAGCGCGTAGCCGGGCACGGAATCGGGTTGCGCATAGCCCAATCTGCCGTATAGCGCGAAGCGCTTCAGAAACGACCAGCTCGTATAAACGTCGGCGTTCCATGTCCGCGCCGCCGCATCGGACGTACCGCCAAGCGACAGCCCGACACCGCGCGGCGCCGCCGCGTCGAACGGGCGCAACGCGTAACGGTCGCCGGTCAGGAACGAGCCTTCGAGCGCGACATCGTTATTCCAGCGATAGCCGCCGAACACCAGTGCCCGGTGGGCGCTGTCGTCGCTGACCGGCAGGACGAAATGGCCCCACGTTGACGCGAGGTGATCGATATTGATTCCCGCGGAGTCGGCACCGGCTTGGCGGAGTGCGACGCCGCCATAAAAGCCGCTGGATGCGGTCGTCGCCTGCAACATCGGGTCGGCCGCCACGGCCGCCGGAGCGATGGCGGAGGCCGCGAGGGCAACTGCGACAAGTATTTGTTTTTCAATCATAAAACTAACCTTATCCGCCGTCGTCGCCCTTCCCGGAACCAGCCACGCGGCCGTGGCGTCCCGCGTTGGAGATAATCGCGACACCACAGGTTCAACCTACGCTGGCAACCGGGATTCGTCAATCGCCCGCCGGCCAGGCGGCGGCTCGGCCGGCGACGAATGTCGCGATCGCGCCGGGGTCGGTCAAGCGGAACGTGGGAAGCGTCGGTATCGAGCAGATCGGGGGCGTCCGTCGCCACGGCGACGATGTGGGCGTCATCCGGATGCATCAGTGGCTTTTCCAGCGTCGGCCGCCAGATTTCGAGCTTCGGGATCGGCGCGCGCTTGTACCCTTCAACCAGCACGAGATCGCATGGCGACAGGCGGCCGATCGCGTCGGCCAGCGTCAATTCGGGCGACCCGCGCAACTCGTGCATCAACGCCCAGCGCGCGTCCGACGTCACCAGGACTTCGCTGCATCCCGCCGCGCGGTGGCGATACGAGTCCTTGCCGGGCTGGTCGATGTCGAACGCGTGATGCGCGTGCTTGACGAGCGACACGGTGAGACCGCGCGCGATCAGGCGCGGCACGAGCGTCTCGATCAGCGTCGTCTTGCCGCTTCCGGACCAGCCGGCGAATCCGAATACGCGCATGTTCCCGCGGACGACCATGCCGCGCGTTACGCGGCGTGCGCGCGTGAATCGCGCGCCGTACGCCACGGGATTGCGATGCACTTCACTCCTGCGTCCGCGGCGAGACCCGCGTGCGCGATCGCGCCATCCCAGACCATCGCGCCGGCTGCCAGGCCGGCATCCTGGTCGCAAGCTCCCGCAACCCCGCGATCGGCGATCGCCAGAACGTAGCGCAGCGTGGCCGCCGCCAACGCGCACGTTGCCGTACGGGCGACGAGCGCCGGCATGTTGGGCACCGCATAGTGCACGACGCCCTCCTCGACATACATCGGATCGGAGAGCGATGTCATTCGCGACGTCTCGGCGATACCGCCCTGATCGATGCCGACGTCGACCAGCGCGGCGCCGCGACGCATCGCGCGCAGCGCGGCGCGCGAAACGAGCTTCGGCGACAGAGTTCCCGGCTCGAGCACGGCGCCGATCACGAGATCCACCTCGGCGATCGCCGCATCGAGCGCGTCGTTCGCGCGATCGAGCCGCATTGTCGTCACCGCCAGTCCGTCGCGCGCGAGCGATTGCGCGAGCTCGGCGAGTCGCGTCGAGCCGCGCGAAAAGACGCGAACGTCGCAACCCAGGCGCGCGGCAACGCGCGCCGCCTCGCGTCCGACATTGCCCGCACCGATGACGACAACGCGCGCCGCGGCGACATCGTCGACGCCGGTGATCAGCGTCCCGCCGCCGCCCGCCTGCAATGCGGTCGCGCCGACCAGCGGCGCGAGGCGCCCGGCGATGCGCGACATCGGCGCGAGCAGCGGCAGGCCGCGATTGTCGTCACGCACCGTTTCATGTGCGATGAATCGCGCGCCCGACGCGAGCACGGCTGCGAGCAACGTCGGATCGCGATTCAATTGCGAAAACCCGAACACGGTCGTGCCCGCGCGCAGTCGCCCGTATTCGGCACGCTGCACTTCCTTGACCTTGACGATCAGCGCGCATTGCCAGATGTCGCCGGCATCGTCGGCGAGCATCGCACCTGCGGCGGCGTATTGCGCGTCGGAAAACCCGCTCGCGGCACCCGCGCCGCGCTCCAGGATGACGGTGTGGCCCGCCTGCGCGAGCGCGCGCACGCCGTCGGGAATCATGCCGACGCGGCGTTCGCCATCCTTGATTTCGCGCGGAACGCCGATGCGCATCCGAATCCGGGAGTGATGTGAACAGTGCCTCATTGTAGACCGGCGGGTTCGGGGCTCCGGGCTCGACGACCGCCGGAAGACCGATGCCGGCGCGCACGCGACGGATGTAGACTCACGAGGTCGCCCCCATATCGGGACCATGAAGAACCCTCTGGTTCCCCGCAGTCGCCGGTCCGATTCCTCGAGTCATGGACCGATCATCGAGGCGCTCGAGCGCGTCCTCGCGGATATTCCGGCGCCCGAGCGCGGCGCGGGCCGATCTGCCCGACCGCGCGGCAAAGGCGATCGCGCGACGTGCGGCCAAGCGCGCCGCCCTGGTGTCGGGTTCGCTCGCGGTGCCGCCCGGTCCCCTCGGCTTCATGACGCTGCTGCCGGACCTGTACCTGATCTGGCACACGCAGCGGCAAATGGTGTCCGACATCTTCGGCGTCTACGGGCGCAGTGCGGAGCTCACGCGCACGCATATGCTGTACTGCCTGTTTCGCCATGCGGCCAGCCATGTCGTGCGCGACATCGCCGTGCGCGGCGGACAGCGCCTCGTCATCCGTCAGTTGTCCGGCGGCGCGTTACGCAGCGCGCTCGGCGCCGTCGGCGTTTCGGTATCGCAGCGCCTCGCAGGCAATGCCGCGGGCCGCTGGATTCCGCTCGCGGGCGCGGCCGCGGTGGGCGCGTATGCGTATTGGGACACGCTGCAGGTCGCGAATACCGCCCAGCGCCTGCTGACGTCGCCGGCGCTCGAGGAATCGGAGACCTGACGTCGATGTGCGGCCGCTACGAACTGTCGAGCCATCCGACGGCGATAGCGCTGGCGTTCGGCTTGCCGCATCCGCCGGAGGTGCACCCTCGCTATAACATCGCGCCGACGCAGCAGGTGCCGATCATTCGCCTGAACGCCGCGGGCGAGCGCGAGCTCGTGCAGGTGAAGTGGGGTCTCGTGCCGCGCTGGGCGAAGGATCCGTCGATCGGTGTGCGGATGATCAACGCGCGCGCCGAAACGCTGTCCGCGAGATCCGCGTTCCGCAACGCGTTCGAGCGCCATCGCTGTCTCGTGCCGGCGAACGGCTTCTACGAATGGCAAACGACGCCCGCCGGCAAGCAGCCGATGCACGTCGGCATGCCGGACGGACGGCCCTTCGGCCTGGCGGGGCTCTACGAGCGCTGGCTGTCGCCCGCGGGCGAGGTGCTCGATACGTGCACGATCGTCACGACCACGGCAAGCGACGCGCTGCGCGCCGTGCACGATCGAATGCCGGTGATCGTTCCCGACGCGGCATACGCGCGCTGGCTCGATGCCGCCAGCGCCGACGTCGCGGACCTGCTCGCGGCATGGACAGGCGAAGCGCTTCGCGTGTACCCGGTGTCGACGCGGGTCAATGCGGTCCGCAATGACGACGCGCACGGTGCGCGAGCCCATCGAAGCTGTCGCTCCGAAGGCGCCGCCTGCAGCGCCGGAAGAGCCGAGCGACGCCGACGACGAGCTGATCCAGCCGCGCCTTCTCTGATTTCCCGCCGGCGCGACCCGGACGAACCCTTGGGCGTCCGGCTCGCGAGCGCTACGGCGCCTGCGCACCGGCATCGATCCATGCACCGAGCAGCGTTCGCTCGGCATCGGTCATCTGCGTGAGGTTGCCGAGCGGCATGGCGTGCGAGGTGACCGCCTGCTGGCGTATGGCGGCGGCGTTGGCGACGATCTGTGCCGGCGTTTCGAGCAGGATGCCCTTCGGCGCGACGGCGATTCCCTCCTGCCGCGGCCGTTCCGCGTGACACGCGACGCAGCGCGCCGCAATGATCGGCTGCACATCGCGAAACGCGACATTTCCCCCGGCAGCCGGTTTCGGCGGCGCGATGGCGACGGCGAGCGCCAGCGCGCCGACGGCGGCCGTTATCGGAATCGCCCAAACCGTGCGACCGCGATGGCGCAGATTGAAAAAATGCCGGACGAGCGCCGCGAGCAGCAGCAGACAAACCAGTACGAGCCATGCCTGCGCATGTCCGAACGTGAACGGGTAGTGGTTGCTGATCATCGTCAGCAACACCGGCAGCGTGAAGTAGTTGTTGTGCACCGACCGCTGCTTGCCGCGCAGCCCGTCGATCGGATCCGGTGCGCGTCCCTGCGCCTTCGCCTCCACGAGCTTGCGCTGCGACGGGATGATCGACGAAAAACACGTTCCACGCCATCATCGTTCCGAGCATCGCGCCGATCTGCAGGTACATCGCGCGTCCGCTGTAGACGTGCGACAGGCCAAAGGCGACCGCCGACAGGAACAGGGCGAGCAGCACGCCCAGCAGGCGCTCGCGCGCGAACCCGAGCCGCTTGCACAACTGGTCGTAGACGAGCCATCCGGCGACGAGCAGTGCCGCACTGAGCGAGACCGCCTGCGCCGGCGTGATCGCCGCCACGCTGCGGTCGATCATGTAGGTGTCGGCGTGCAGCCAGTACAGCGCAATGAAGAGCGCGAGCCCCGACCACCAGGTCGAATACGCTTCCCATTTGAACCAGTGCAGCGACCGGCGGCAGCGCCGGCGGCGCGACGCGGAATTTCTGCACGTGATAGAAGCCGCCGCCGTGGATCGCCCACAATTCGCCGCCGACGCCCTCGTCCGCGTCGCGCGCGAGCTGCGGCGCGAGCAGGCTGTTGTCGAGCCAGATGAAATAGAACGACGCGCCGATCCACGCGATGCCCGTGATCAGGTGCACCCACCGGATCAGCGAGCTGCAACCACTCGCCTGCGTACGCCTCCACTCGTGATCGCCGCGCGAATCAGCGGCTGCGAGACGCCGCGCGCCTCTGCGGTGCAACGAGGAAGACGTCCGGCGTCGGATGATCCATGCTGCGAAGGTGAGCGGTTTGCCCGTTGCAGACGCGGCATTGTATGCTGAGCGCGCCGCTCGCGCGAAGCTCGAAAGCGACCGATGACGACCGCCCCGATCGATCCCGACTATCCGCGCGACCTGCGCGGGTACGGCGCGCATCCGCCACATCCGCGGTGGCCGGGAGGCGCGCGCATCGCGCTGCAGTTCGTCCTCAACTACGAGGAAGGCGCCGAGAACAGCGTGCTGCACGGCGACGCGGCGTCCGAGACCTTCCTGTCGGAAATCATCGGCGCGACGGCGTTCGCCGATCGCCACCTGTCGATGGAATCGCTGTACGAGTACGGCGCGCGCGCCGGGGTGTGGCGCGTCCTGCGCGCGTTCGGCGATCGCGCCATGCCGCTTGACGATTTTCGGTGTCGCGATGGCGCTCGCGCGCAATCCGGACGTCGCCGACGCCTGCATGAAAGCGGACCATGAGATCGCGAGCCATGGGTGGCGCTGGATCAGCTACCAGGAGGTCGACGAAGCCACCGAGCGCGAGCACATCGCGCGCGCCGTCGAAACGATCGCGCGATTGACCGGCGCGCCGCCTGCTGGGCTGGTACACCGGCCGCGACAGCCCGCGCACGCGACGGCTCGTCGTCGAGCACGGTGGCTTCGTCTACGACGCGGACAGCTATGCCGACGACCTGCCGTACTGGACGGAAGTCGCGACGCCGGCGGGCGCCCGACCGCATCTTGTCGTCCCCTACACGCTCGACACGAACGACATGCGGTTCGCGACCGCGCAGGGATTCAACAGCGGCGACCAGTTCTACGCGTACCTGCGGGACGCATTCGACACGCTTTATGCGGAGGGCGATCCGCGCGGCCTCGATGCGCCGAAGATGCTGTCGATCGGGCTGCACGCGCGCATCGCCGGTCGCCCGGGACGCGCGGCGGCGCTGGCGCGCTTTCTCGACTACGTGCAACGTCACGACGCCGTGTGGATCGCACGGCGGATCGACATCGCGCGGCACTGGATCGCGGCACATCCTCATGCGCCGTCGGATGCACGATGATGTCCGCGCAGCGCATGCGAAAGCGAGCTTGACCAGAACGGCCGCAGGCGCTAACGCCGAAGCAGCTTGCCGAGCGCCTCGCCGAGATCCTTCGCCGTTCCGGGTGCCGGCGTCTTGCCCTGCGTCGCGGGAGGTGCCGCCGCGTCGCGTGACGTTTTCCCGCTCAACGCAACAGCGCATGGCGCCGCCCCTTCGACCGCAGGTGCAACGAGCGCCTGACCGAGCGCCACGAGCCCCGCGCCGGTCGCTCCCAGGACGCCGAGCTTGATCAGCGCCTGCGCGGATTGCGCGGGATCGATCGCGGTGGTCGGCTTGTCGAAGCGGCCGCGGATGCGCACGAGTCCCGCGAATTGCGACACGTCGATCTTGACGCCTTCGCGAATCTGCGGCTGTACGGAGAGATCGAGGGTTTCGTCGCGAAAGTTGAGCGTTCCGCTCGCCGAGCCCGCGATCTTGCCCGTCTCGATCGCGATCGACCGGTCGACGCGCGCGAGGCCGTCTTCGAGCGGCAGTCGAACCACGGCGCATTTGAGTTCGGTCACCGCATCGACCGAGCGCAGCGGATCGAGCGCGCCGGCAACCTGCGCGATCGCGGATTCGCCCTGAATCGCCGAGCGCCCGAGCGTCGCGGGCCCTGCGACAACCAGGACATTACCGCTCATCGTCGCGGCGACGCGGTGCGGCGTCATCCCGCGTCCGGTGATGTCGACACTGGCGCGTACCTTGCCGCCGCGAATGTCCCGCTTGACGCCGCCCGCGGCAACGAGCGATTCGAGATCGAGATCCTGCGCGTCGAGTTGCAGATGCACGGCCGGCGCGTCGCTCTGCCGCGCGTCGAATTGCAACCGACCGCGCATCGATCCGCCCAGGATCGAACCGGCAGCAAACTTTATATCGACTTGCGCGTCATGCGACGCGAATTGCGCGCTGACGCGCTGCAATAGCTGGCCATCGCGCAGCTTGAGCTCGTCGACCGTGACGGTCCCGTCACTGTCGATCGCGGCCAGAGGCCCGAGCGGCAGCGGCGTGTCCGGAATGTTCCAGTGCGCCGCGCTCACGGCGGGAGCCGACGCTTTCCCGGATGCCTCCGTCGTACGCGACAGATCGGCGAGCGACAGCGCGGGCACGGCCAACTCGATCGCGTAACGCGTCCTTGTGCCCTCGGTGATCGCGCGGACCCGACCCTTCCCCGCGACCGCGCCATACGTCGCATCGAGATCGTCGAGGGTCGTCGTGCCGCCCGATCGGGAGAGTTGCGTCGACACCTTGGCCTTGGTGCCGCCGATCTCACCCTTCAGCGCGACCGGATAGGGCCACCGCTGCGCGAGCCACGCGCCGGGCGGTCCGAGATCGCCGCTGAGCGCCACGGCGACATCGTCGATCCTGCCGCGAAAATCGACGGCAACGGGCGCATCCAAGTCGCGGGCGCGCATCGTCATGCTGTCGATCGACGCGGTCGTCACTTTGCCGGTCGCGTCGTTGCGATAGGTCAGGCTACCTTGCTCGATCTCGAAATTCCCGATGCCGAATGCGGAGGCGACTGTCCCGCCCGAAGGAGACGCCGCGGCGCCCGGCGGGGCCGCCGGTGCGAATTCCCAGTTGCCCTTCCCGCTCGCATCCGTTTCGAGCGCGATCACGGGCTCGATCAACTTGAACTGGACCACCTCGAACCGTCGCGACAGAAGCGGAAGCAGCGCAATCTGCGCTTCGATCCGCCTGGCCGTCAGCATCGGCTGCTTCGCGGCCCACGGTGCGTTCTCGAACGCAACGCCCGGAACCACGACCTTCGGCTCGAGCGAGAGCTTGAATTCGACCGGTCCCTGCACCGTCAGATTGCGGCCGGTCTCTGCCTTGACGCGGGCCGCGAGCGGTGCGACGAAGCGATTCGGATCGACGGTCGCCACGGCAACGGCGACGGCGATCAGAAGGAGCGCGACGAGTCCCGCGGCGGCGCCGAGGATGATGAGCGCGGTGCGGCGCATGCCGCCATTCTAGCCGCTTGCGTTTCTCACCGGCGCTTCGGACACCGCAGCCCCGGCGTGCGGGCGAGCGGTCAGATGAACAGCAGCGTGAGGCTAGCGCAACGACTCGTTGACGGCTGCGAGTGCGCCGTTGCCCGGGACCAGCTCAGCGTCGGACAGCGCGTTCAACGGGACCTCCACCGTCCGCAAGCGCCGCGTGCATGTCGTCGCTGCCCGCGTCGACGTACAGCAGCCCGGTCACGACCTCCCCGTGCGCGCGCCGCGATTCGAGATACGCCATCGCGCCGACCTTGTCGGTCGGGTCGTACTCGGCGTCGAGCTTGCGCAGGCGGATCGGTCGCGCCGTCGTGCAGCAGGACATCGCGGACGCTGCCCGCGCGGATACTCGGCGGTGATCGGCGTCGCGCTCGGGCATGAAATCGAGGCGATTCACCGCCTCGTTGTGCTCGCGAACGTAGTCGTAGCTCTTGGTCGAGCCGGGATGATTGTTGAACGCGACGCACGGGCTCACGACGTCGATGAACGCCGCGCCCTTGTGCGCGACCGCCGCCTTGATCAGCGGCACGAGCTGCGTCCTTGTCGCCGGAGAATCCGCGGGCGACGAACGTCGCGCCGAGCGCGAGCGCGAGCAGCACGAGGTCGATCGGCTCGTCGCTGTTGACCGCGCCGCGCTTCGCTCTTCGAGCCCTTGTCGGCCGTGGCCGAGAACTGCCCCTTGGTGAGGCCGTAGACGCCGTTGTTCTCGACGATGTAGACCATGTTGACGCCGCGCCGCAGCACGTGCGCGAACTGGCCGAGGCCGATCGACGCCGAGTCGCCGTCGCCGGAAACGCCGAGGTAGATGAGGTCGCGATTGGCGAGCGCGGCGCCGGTCAGCACCGACGGCATCCGCCCGTGCACGCTGTTGAAGCCGTGCGAATTGCCGAGGAAATACGTCGGCGTCTTCGACGAGCAGCCGATGCCCGACAGCTTTGCCACGCGATGCGGCGCGATGTCGAGCTCGAAGAACGCCTGGATGATCGCCGCCGAGATCGAGTCGTGGCCGCAGCCGGCGCACAGCGTCGAGATCGCGCCCTCGTAGTCGCGCCGCGTGTAGCCGAGCGCGTTCTTCGGCAGGTCCGGATGGTGGAGCTGGGTTTGGCGAGATAGGTCATGGTCGGTCATCTGGGTCGAGATGTGGATCGATATGGGTCAGGTGATCTCGATCGGCAAGGATCAGCGATCGTCGAGTTTCAGTCGCTTCAGGCGGCGCGTCCACCGTCTTTTCTGATTCCTGATCCCCGATCCTTGCCTGGCAGCGGCGTCACGTTGAACAGCCGCGCCTTCTCGGCGATCTCGCGGGTGATGAAGCGCTCGGTGATCGGCGTGCCGTCGTAGTGCAGCACCGACATCAGCTTGTCCGGATCGATCCCGCATTCGTTGACGAGCAGCATCTTGAGCTGCGCGTCGCGGTTCTGCTCGACGACGAACACGTGCTCGTGCGCGGCGATGAACTCGGCGATCGCGTCGGCGAACGGAAACGCGCGAATGCGCATCCGGTCGAGATGCACGTCCTGCCGCTCGAGCTCGGCCAGCGATTCGGCCATCGCCGCGCCGGTCGAGCCGAACCAGATGCACGCCGGCCGCGTCGGCTGCGCGGCGCGCGTCACGACCGGCTCCGGCAGCATGTCTTCGCGCGGTCTCGAACTTGCGCAGCAGCCGCTGCATGTTGTCGACGTACGCCGGGCCTTCTTCGGTGTAGCGCGCGTAGCGGTCCTTGGTCGTGCCGCGCGTGAAGTAGCCGCCCTTGGTCGGATGCGTGCCGGGATAGGTGCGATAGGGAATGCCGTCGCCGTCGACATCGAGATAGCGGCCGAAGTCCCTGCCGGCGTCGAGCTCCTGCGCAGTCATGACCTTGCCGCGGTCCATGCGCCGGCTGTCGTCCCATTCGAGCGGCTCGGTCAGCCAGTCCTGCATGCCGATGTCGAGATCGAGCATGACGAATATCGGCGTCTGCAGCCGATCGGCCAGGTCGAACGCGTGCGCGCCGATCTCGAAGCATTCGTTCGGATCCTCCGGGAACAGCAGCACGTGCTTCGTGTCGCCGTGCGACGCGTAGGCGCAGGAAATGAGGTCGGCCTGCTGCGTGCGCGTCGGCATGCCGGTCGACGGACTGCCGCGCTGCACGTCGAACAGCACGGCGGGAATCTCCGCGAAGTAGGCGAGCCCGATGAATTCCTGCATCAGCGAAATGCCGGGACCGGACGTCGCCGTGAACGCGCGCGCGCCGTTCCACGCCGCGCCGATCACCATGCCGATCGACGCGAGCTCGTCCTCCGCCTGGACGATCGCGTAGCGCCGCGCGCCGGTCGCGGCATCGATGCGGAATTTCCTGCACCATTGCGCGAAGCTTTCGGCGAGCGACGACGACGGCGTGATCGGATACCACGCGCACACGGTCGCGCCGCCGTAGACTGCGCCGAGCGCGGCGGCGCTGTTGCCGTCGATGAAGATCCGCTTGCCCACGGCGTCGCGCCGCGCGATCGCAGATCCGATCGGACACTGGAAATGGGCCAGCGCGTAGTCGCGGCCCATCCGAAGCGCCTTGCGGTTCGACTCGAGCAGCGCCTCCTTGCCCTTGTACTGCTCGGCGAACAGCTTCTCGATTTCCGCGGGCTCGATGTCGAGCAGCGCCGACAGCGCGCCCAGATAGATGATGTTCTTGAAGAGCTGCCGCTGCCGGGCGTCGGTGTACTCGGCGTTGCAGATCGCGGTGAGCGGCATGCCGATCACGGTGACGTCGTCGCGGAACTTGCGACGGCGGCAGCGGCTTCGTCGAGTCGTAGAACAGGTAGCCGCCCGGCTCGATCTCGGCGACGTCCTTGTCCCACGTCTGCGGATTCATCGCGACCATCAGGTCGACGCCGCCGCGGCGGCCGCGCCAGCCGGCCTCGACGACGCGCACTTCGTACCACGTCGGCAGGCCCTGGATGTTCGACGGGAAGATGTTGCGCGCCGACGACCGGCACGCCCATCCGCAGGATCGCCTTGGCGAACAGGCCGTTCGCCGATGCCGAGCCCGAGCCGTTGACGTTCGCGAACTTGACGACGAAATCGTTGACGCGGGTCGAGCGGCTTGATGCGTGCGTCCATCGCAGCCCCGCGTCACTCCGCCGCCATGCCGGCGAACACTGCCGGCTGTTGCGGCTGCGTGCTTGCCGCGGCAGCGGTCGTCCGCGTGCGCCATGTCGAGCAGGAATTTCTGCATGTCCCAGGCGCCGGTCGGGCAGCGCTCGGCGCACAGGCCGCAGTGCAGGCACACGTCCTCGTCCTTCACCATCACGCGGCCGGTCTTCAGCGCCGCCGACACGTAGAGGTCCTGCGTCGGGTTGCGGCGCGGGCGCGCGCAGCCGCGGGCGCAGCTCGGCCTCCTCGCCGTTGGCGGTGAACGTGATGCAGTCCATCGGGCAGATGTCGACGCAGGCGTCGCACTCGATGCACAGCTTGTCGGCGAACACCGTCTGCACGTCGCAATTGAGGCAGCGCTGCGCCTCGGCGAAGGCGAGCTTCGGGTCGAAGCCGAGCTCGACCTCGATGCTTGATGTTCTTCAGCGCGATCGTGGTCTCCTTGAGCGGCACGCGGAAGCGCTGTGTCGCCGGGACGATCGCGTTGTCGTAGCTCCACTCGTGGATGCCCATCTTCTGCGACGACGAGGTTCACGTGCGGCGGCGGGCGCTTGCGCAGGTCCTCGCCGCGGCACAGGAGGTCGATCGAGATCGCGGCGTCGTGGCCGTGCGCGACCGCCCAGATGATGTTCTTGGGCCCGAACGCCGCGTCGCCGCCGAAGAACACGCCGCGGCCGCGTCGAGGCCATCGTCGTCGTGTCGACGACCGGCATGCCCCAGTCGTCGAACTCGATGCCGAGGTCGCGCTCGATCCACGGGAAACGCGTTCTCCTGGCCGATCGCGACCAGCACGTCGTCGCATGGGAAGTGCACGTCGGGCTCGCCGGTCGGCACGAGTTGCCGCCGGCCCTTCTCGTCCTGCTGCGCCGCGACCTTCTCGAACGTGACGCCGGTCAGCCGTGCCGTCGTCGTGCGTGAACGCCTTGCGGCACGAGGTAGTTGTGGATCGGGATGCCCTCGTGCATCGCGTCCTCCTTCTCCCACGGCGACGCCTTCATCTCGTCGAAGCCCGAGCGCACGACGACCTGCACGTCGTCGCCGCCGAGGCGCCGCGAGCTGCGGCAGCAATCCATCGCCGTGTTGCCGCCGCCCAGCACGACGACGCGCTTGCCGATCTTCGTCGTGTGGCCGAACGACACGCGACGACAGCCAGTCGATGCCGATGTGGATGTTCGCCGCGGCCTCGCGCCGGCCCGGGATGTCGAGGTCGCGGCCGCGCGGCGCGCCGCTGCCGATGAACACCGCGTCGCAGCGCTCGGCCGCATGCAGCGCCTTCAGTTCGCGAGCTGTCGATCCGCGCGCCGGCCGCGGAATTCGATGCCGAGGTCGAGGATGTAGCCCACCTCCTCGTCGATCACGCGACTCGGGCAAGCCGGAACTTCGGGATCTGCGTGCGCATCATGCCGCCGGCCTGCGCGTCGCCGTCGAACACGACGCATTCGTAGCCGAGCGGCGCCAGATCGCGCGCGACGGTGAGCGACGCCGGTCCCGCGCCGACGAGCGCGATGCGCTTGCCGTTGCGCTTCGTCGCGGCGCTGCGGCAGGCGCGGGCGGATGTCTTCCTTGTAGTCGGCGGCGACGCGCTTCAGCCGGCAGATCGCGACGGGCTCGGGCTTCGCCCGCCTTGCGGCGTCGCCGCCCTCCTCGACGCGGCCGCGGCGGCACGCGGGCTCGCACGGCCGATCGCAGGTGCGCCCGAGAATGCCCGGGAACACGTTCGATTTCCAGTTGACGATGTAGGCGTCGCCGTAGCGGCCCGCCGCGATCAGCCGGATGTATTCGGGAACGGGGGTGTGGGCCGGACACGCCCACTGGCAATCGACGACCTTGTGGAAATAGTCGGGATGCGCGATATCCGTCGGCTTCAATCCTGCTCCTTAACCCTGCATTGACGCGGAGGGTTCTTCTGACGCAGTCGCCATCCGTCGTGCGGCCGTTCGACGCGGTCGGACCGTTTTCGCGACGCTGATGCTACGCCACCCCGCGAAGCAAGAAAAGCACCTTGCATGCAAGCGTTTGATACACGTCGACTTTTTGCTACACCTCGCGAATCCGGCCGCGCCGTATGCGCCGCGGCGCTGCGCTAGAATGACCCTTTGCGGCTCGGCAGCCCTACCTGGCATGAACGCCCCGGAACGTCCCCCGCTCAGGCTCACCCAGTACTCGCACGGCGGCGGTTGCGGCTGCAAGATCGCACCGGCGTGCTGCGCGAGATCCTCGGCAGGCGTCGATCACGCGCTCGTCCCGAAGCGCTGCTCGTCGGCATCGAGACGGCCGACGATGCGGCGGTCTACCAGTTGAACGAGCGTCAGGCGATCGTCGCGACGACCGATTTTTTCATGCCGATCGTCGACGATCCGTTCGATTTCGGCGCGATCGCCGCGACCAACGCGATCTCCGATATCTATGCGATGGGCGGCGACGCCGCTGTTCGCGCTGGCGATCGTCGGCATGCCGATCGACGAGCTTCCCGCTCGACGCGATCCGCGAGATCCTCGAGGGCGGCGAGTCGGTGTGCGCGCGCGCCGGGCATTCCCGTCGCCGGCGGCCACACGATCGACTCGGTCGAGCCGATCTACGGACTGGTCGCGATCGGCGTCGTCGATCCGAGCGCATCTGAAGACGCAACGCGCAGGCGCGCCGGGTGACGTGCATCATCCTTGGCAAACCGCTCGGCATCGGCATCTACAGCGCAGCGCTGAAGAAGCGGCGCGCTGTCCGCCGATCGCTACGCGAGCGATGCTCGCGAGCGCCACGCAGCTCAACACGCCGGGCATCGCCCTCGGCGCGATCGACCGCGTGCACGCGTTGACCGATGTCACCGGCTTCGGCCTGCTGGGTCATCTGCTCGAAATCTGCCGCGGCGCCGGCGTCGCGGCGCAGTCGAGTTCGCAGCGCCTGCCGCTGCATCCGGGCGTGCTGGAACTCGCCGCGCGATGGCTTCGTCACCGGCGCATCGCGGCGCAACTGGGACGCGTACGCGCACGACGTGACGCTGGCGGCGCGAATCGGCGAGCGAGAGCGCGCGCTGCTGACCGATCCGCAGACGTCGGGCGGATTGCTCGTCGCCTGCGCACCGGAGGCCGTCGATGCCGTGCTCGACGTCTTTCGCGGCGAAGGCTTCGAGGCGGCGCGCACGATCGGCCGATTTGCAGCCGGCGCGCCGGCGATCACCGTCGCGTGACCACACCCATGAGCACTGCGGCGAGCGCATTTCGCACCGACACCGCATCGCAGGCGTGGTATCGGCGCTACCGCGATGTCCGCGCGCAGACCGAGGCGCGGGTCGCGCCGCTTTCGGCGGAGGACTGCGCGCTGCAGTCGATGCCGGACGCCAGCCCGGCGAAGTGGCACCTCGCGCATACGACGTGGTTTTTCGAAACGTTCGTCGTTGCGCCGCATGCGCCGGGTTACCAGCCGTTCGATCCCGCGTTCAAGGTGCTGTTCAATTCGTACTACAACGGCGTCGGCGACAAGCATCCGCGGCCGGAGCGCGGCCTGCTGTCGCGTCCGTCGCTCGATGCGATATTCGCCTACCGCCGCCATGTCGACGATGCGATGGAAGCATGCTGCGACCGTGCAGCGCACGATGCCGCGCTCGCCGCGTTGATCGAGCTCGGCCTCCATCACGAGCAGCAGCATCAGGAGCTGATCCTGACCGATGCGCTGCACCTGCTGTCGCGCAACCCGCTGAGGCCCGCCTATCGGCCGCAGACGCGTACGGCGACAGCGCCGACGCAATTGCACTGGATCGCGTACCCCGCAGGCATCGCGCATGTCGGGCATGCGGGTGGGGGATTCGCGTTCGACAACGAAGGACCGCGTCATCGTGTCTGGCTCGAAGCGTTCGAAATCGCCTCGCGGCCGGTCACGAACGGCGAGTACGCCGCATTCATCGACGACGGCGGTTATCGCCGGCCCGAACTCTGGCTTTCGCTCGGCTGGGATACGGTCGCGGCGCAGCACTGGACGGCGCCGCTGTACTGGGAGCGCGTGGACGCGCGATGGACCGCGTTCACGCTGCACGGGATGACGGACGTCGAACCGCACGCGCCGGTCGAGCACCTGAGTTACTTCGAAGCCGACGCGTATGCGCGCTGGGCCGGCGCGCGCCTGCCGACGGAATTCGAATGGGAGGCGCTCGCCCGTCATGCGCAAGTCGAGGTTGCGGCGCAGATGCCCGCGCGCGACGTCGACGGAGCGCCACCGACGCTACGCTACGGCGACGTGTGGGAATGGACGTCGTCGAGCTATGCGCCCTACCCCGGTTACCGCCCGCTCGCCGGCGCCGTCGGCGAATACAACGGCAAGTTCATGTGCAACCAGTACGTGCTGCGGGGTGCGTCGTCCGCCACGCCGGCCGGGCATGCGCGGGTCACGTACCGGAACTTCTTCCCGCCCGATGCGCGCTGGCAATGCAGCGGCGTGCGGCTCGCGCGCGACGTCCGCTAAAGTCGTTCGATTCGCGCCGCTACCGTCGCTTGACCGTCAGCGATGCGGTCCTCTTCTTGCCGGCGTAGCTTGCCGAGAGCGTTACCGTCGCGGTGCGTTTCGTCGCGGCCGTCTTGACCTGGAACGTGGCCGACCTCGCACCCGCCGCGACGACGACGCTCGATGGAACAGCCGCCAGCGACGAATTCGAGCTGATGAGTGCGACGACCGTACCGCCGCTTCCCGCGGGTCCCGTGAGCGTCACCGTGCCGGTCAGCGGCACCCCGCCGACGACACTGGCGCTGCCGAGCGTCAATTGTGAAAGCGACGAAGCGGCTGCGGGCATCACCGTGAACGTCGTCGTCTTCGTGGCGCCGTGATACGAAGCCGACAGGGTCGTGGACGTTTGCATCGCTGACAACGGACGTCGCGATGCCGAAGGTCGCCGCCGTGAGTCCCTGCGCCACCGTGACGCTCGCAGGAACGGTCACCGACGTGCTCGCGCTCGACAGCGAGACGCTCGCCCCACCCGCCGGCGCGGCTGCCGTCAGCGTGACCGTGCCCGTCGACGCGCCTCCGCCGACCACCGAAGTGGGACTCGCTGCGACGCCGCCGAGCGCGGCAGCCGCGCGGCCGTCGGCTTCCAGCCGAGCTGCACGACCTCGAAGTCGCTCGCCGAGAGCGGCGCGAACGCGGGATTCAGGATGTCGTTGTTCCAGCGCGTGTCGAACGTCCCGTGATGTACATGTCGCTGCCGTTGTCGGCGACGATGAGCCCGTATTTCTGCATCGCGCGGAAGATCTTGCGCACGTTCGGATCGCTGGTGCGCAGCGCCGGATCCTGGCCGCTCACGCTGGTCTTGAGGCGCAGCCGCGCGCCCATCGGCAGCGCGCCGGTGGTCGAGCCCGCGCGATGCGATGCCGGATATACGTAGCCGTTCGTCGCGCGGACCGTGACGCGAAACGCGTGGCCGATATCGGTCGACCGCGGCATTCCAGGCCTCGTCGTAGCGAACGAGGCCCGGGAAGATCGCCAGGCCCGCGGCGTCGGCGGAGGTCCAGCCGTCGGGCCGGCGATTGTTGGTGTTCATGTCGAAGAACGCGCCCGAGCCGGCGTTCCACGCGCCTGACTCGCGTTGTACTAGATGTTGTAGAGCTCGTACAGATAGCGGTTCGTGCAGTCGATCACGAGCAGTGCCGATCGCTATCACTGCGCTGATCGACATTGCCGGGCGCGCCGCCCTCGACCCAGTGCGACTGGGTGATCGCCTGCGCGGGAATCGGGTAGAACGGCGTGCCCTGACCTGTCGCAGCGTCGACGCCGTCGCTTTCGTCCCAGTACTCGAACGTGACGGCCTGCTTCGGCTGCGACCCATCGACGACCGCGTACGGCATGCCGTAGATGTCGACGCTGCCCGGCGACGCTTCGCCGCCGAAGTCCGGGTGCAGGCGCCGCGTGCCGCCGTTGTTGATGAATGCGATGAAAGTCGCCGAAGACACGTCGACCGGCGCGGACGAGACATCGGCATTCCACCAGTTGTCCGGAGGAAAGACGGGCAACGGCATGGGCGGCACCGCGCCCTCCGCCGGGACCGCTGCGGGGCACTGCTGCGCCACGGCGGCCGAAGGCGCGAGCACGCAAAGAAACACGCCGAGCAGAAGCCGCGCGGTCGAGGTAGTCATGTTATGACAATAGCATAACGCCCGGTGCGCCGAAGGCGCGGGGCGTCGGCTGCGATCCGTCGAGCCGACGAGCGGTCAGGTCGCGTAATAAACCGCGAAATCGCCGGCGTCGTCCTGCCAGCAGCGCACGCTCGAAAATCCCGCGAGCTGCAGCATCGCCGTGAATTCGCGTGGCGCGTACTTGTATGAATTCTCGGTGTGGATCCGCTCACCCGCCCCGAACGTGCGTGCGATTCCTTCGATCGTCACCGTTTGCGCGCTCCGCGCCTCGAGATGCATCTCGACCCGCGACAGCGCCTCGTTGTACAAGGCGACGTGTGCGAAGGCGTCCGGAACGAAGTGCGTGCCGAGAAACCGGTTCACGTGCGCGAGCGCGTTGCGATTGAATGCCGCGGTCACCCCGGCAGCGTCGTCATAAGCCGCGCGAAGGCGGTCCGGGTCCTTTTTCGTATCGACGCCGATCAGCAGCCCGCTTTCCGGATCGTTGCCGCAGTGACGGCGGATCGCGTGCAGGAACACTTTAGCGTCCACCGGCGTGAAATTTCCAATCGACGACCCGGCGTAGAAGAACGTCGTCGGACCGTCGGCGAGATCGCGATGCAGATCGAGGCCGCGCGTGAAATCCGTGACGACGCCGCGCACGTCGACGTCCGGATATTCCAGGCCGAGCAGCATCAATGCGCGGGCCAGCGCGTCGCCGGCAATGTCGACGGCGACGTAGCGCGATGGCGCAAGCGACGGCATCCAGCCGGCCGCCTTGCGGCAGTCGCCTGCGCCAAGGTCGACGAGCTGCTTGCCGGGTCCGACCGCCGCGACGATCTCGGCTCGCGCATACGCGAAAATGGCGGCCTCCGTTCGCGTCGGGTAATACTCCGGCAGCTCGCAGATCGCGCCGAAGAGCGCGCATCCCAGCGTGTCATAGAAATACTTCGGCGCTATCGACGCGGGCGTCGACAGCAATCCCGCGACCAGCGCGCGGCGCTCGGCCGCCGCATCGTGAACGCGGCGATCCGTCAGCCGGTCGCCGCTGTCGAGAGGCGGCGCGGCGGGCCGGCCGGCCACGTGCAAGGGAATCCGCTGAGTCCGGACGTGCATGGGCAACTCCGACGGTTATACAGGGCTGACCCGGGACGCGCGTTGACGTTCGCCGCCGGATTGTCATGATGCCCGATCTCCCGTTGAACGCCGGTGCAACGCTTGACTGGCCGGTGACCGCGCGTCGCGCGACTCGTCAGCGCCGGATCGCCAGCCGGTAGGCGGCGAACGCCGCCCCGGCCCCGGCCGCGAGCGTGTACAGCGCGATGCGATGCGAATCGTCCAGCGTGAACAGCAGCGTCACGGCGACCGGGGCGAATGCCTTCAGGATGAACTGCGGCAGCGCGAGCCGGCCAAGCAGCGCGCCGTAATTGCGCTGGCCGAACAGCTCGCCCGGCACGGTGCCGCGCACGATCGTCATCACGCCGTTGCTCCAGCCGTACAGCAGCGCGAACGCCAACGCGAAAATCCAGACGCCGCGCACGAGGCACAGCACGATGAGGGCCAGCGCCATCAGCGTGAACGCCAGCGTACCGACGGCAAGCGGCGGCCATCGACTCGAGAACGCGAATTCCATCACGCGGCCCGCAACCTGCATCGGGCCGATCAGCGCACCGATCAGCACCGCATCGCGTGCCGCGAGTCCGCCCGCTGCGAGGAGCACGACCAGATGCGCCGAAACGGCCGACGACAGAAATGCCGCGATGGCGAGCGCCGCGGCAAGCCACGCGAACGCGCCGGGATTCGCGGCGGCGTTTTCGCGTGCGGGTGCGGCGGATTGCGGCGGTGCGTGGCGCAAACCGGACGGAACGAAGACGACGTGCAACGGCAGGCAGACGCAGGCGTTGAATGCGGCGTGCACGGCAAAGGCGACGCGCCAGCCGTGCGTTTCCAGCAGATACTGCGAGAGCGGCCAGAACACGGTGCTCGCGAAGCCGCCGAACAGGGTCAGCGCAGTGACCGCGCGCCGATACGATGCACCCGACGTTCGATACAGCGTTGCGAAGGCGGGATCGTAGAGGCACGCGGCCATCGCGAGCCCTGCGATGAGCCAGCCGGCGAGCATCGTCGCAGCGTTGCCGGCGGAGGCGAGCACGGCGCATGCGATCGCGCCGAGCACCGAGCCTGCGGCGAGCACGGCGCGGCCGCCGTGACGGTCGATCCGCGCGCCGATCCACGGCGACGCGATGCCCGACAGGAAGAGACCCCCCGGTAAAGCTCCCGTAGAGCATGACGTCGCTGACACCGAGCTCGCGCGCCATCGGCGGCCCGAGCACGGCGATCGAATAGAAGAGCGTCCCCCAGGAGATGATCTGCGCGACCCCCAGCGCGCAGACGAGGCGGCGGAGACCGGCGGGCGACGACGCGTCGTTCATCCGCCGGCGCGTTGCGGCGGCGGCGCGAAGTTCCGGATGAAGCGGAGCAGCACCCGCGCGCCTGCGCCGACATCGTCGACGTCGACCGCCTCCGCCGGATTGTGGCTGATGCCGCCGGCGCAGCGGACGAACAGCATGCCGATGGGAGAGATGTCGATGATCGACATGCCATCGTGGCCGGCGCCGGACGGCAAGCGCATGCACGGGAATACCCTCGGCTGCGATCGCGTCCGCGAATTGCCGCTGCATATCGGGATCGCACGCGGCCGTGCGCGCGTCCCACAGCGGCGAGATCGCAAGTGTCACACCGCGTCGCCGGACAATCGCTTCACACTCGCCGCGTATCGCATCGGCCGCGGCGTGGCGGAGGTCGTCGGCGGGAGCCCGCACGTCCAGCGTAAAGCGCACCTTGCCGGGAATCACGTTGATGGCGCCGGGAACGCGCCTCGAGGCGCCCGACGGTTGCGACGACGTCATCCATCTGCCGGGCGATGCGCTCGATCGCCAGCACGCATTCGGACGCGGCGGCCAGCGCATCGCGGCGCAGACGCATCGGCACGGTGCCCGCATGGCCGGCGGTGCCGACGACGTCGACGTTGAATCGATTGCCGCCGTTGATCGCGGTCACGACACCGACGGGCAAGCCGATCGATTCCAGCACCGGTCCCTGCTCGATGTGCAGTTCGGCGTAGGCGAGGACGTCTTGCGGGCGATGCGCGGCGTCGGCGATGCGCGCGGGGTCCAGCCCGAACTGCGTCATTGCCTCGCGCATCGATACGCCGTTCGCGTCGGTCGCATCGAGAACGCCGGGGTCCAACGTGCCCGCGACGGCGCGACTGCCGAGCAGCGTGACGCCGAAGCGCACGCCTTCCTCGTCGGCGAAACCGACGACTTCGATCGCGAACGGCAGCCGCGTGCCGGACCGGTTGAGCGCCGCGACGCACTCGATCGCCGCGACGACACCCAGCATGCCGTCGTACTTGCCGGCGTCGCGGACCGTGTCGAGATGCGACCCCAGCATCAGACACGGCGCACCCGGCGGAGTACCCTCGTAGCGGCCGACGCAATTGCCCATCGCGTCGAGCGCGCGCGTGCATCCCGGCCTCGCGCATCCACCCCTGCACGAGATCGTTCACCGCGCGCTGTTCGCGGGACAGGAACACGCGCGTCAGGCCGTCAGGCTGCTCGGAGTGCCGGGCGAGCGCCTGACAGCGATCGAAGATTCTCCGGGCGTCGATCACGGCCATCGCGCCTATCGATGCCGGAATTGCGGCTGGCGCTTCTCGACGAACGCGCGCATCCCTTCCTTCTGATCGTCGAGCGCGAACGTCGCGTGGAATTCGCGGCGCTCGAACGCGAGGCCGTCGGTCAGCGACGATTCGTAGGCGCGGTTGATCGCTTCCTTGATTTTCAGCACGACCGGCAGCGAAAACGACGCGATCTTCGCCGCCGTCGCGAGCGCCTCGCGCTCGAGGTCCGCTGCGGGCACGACGCGCGCGACCAGCCCGCCGCGCTCGGCATCCACCGCGTCGATCATCCGGCCGGTCAGGCACCATTCCATCGCCTTCGACTTGCCGACGGCGCGCGGCAGACGCTGCGTCCCGCCGAAACCGGGCATCGTGCCGATCGTGATCTCGGGCTGACCGAACTTTGCCGTGTCGGCGGCGATGATGATGTCGCAGGCCATCGCCAGCTCGCAGCCGCCGCCCAGCGCGTATCCGGCGACGGCCGCGATCACCGGCTTGCGCACGCGCCGTATGCCTTCCCATTCTTTGGTGATGTAGTCGTCGCTGTAGACCTTGGCGTAGTCCCATTCGGCCATTGCACCGATGTCGGCGCCGGCGGCGAACGCTTTTTCGTTGCCGGTAATGACCAGGCAGCCGATCGCGGGATCGGCATCATAGGCGAACAGCGCGTCGCAGATTTCCGCGCGCCAATACATCGTTCATTGCGTTCAGCCGCTGCGGTCGATTGATCCGGGTCAGGCCGACGCGGCCGTGCGTTTCGAGAAGCAGATGTTCGGGCATCGTGGGTCGCTTTCAGGGACGTGGTTGCCGTGCGTGTCGCATAATAACGAATCGCCGCGCTGTCGCGTGCACGCGATGAGGAGTTCCGATGAGCAAGGCCTTTGCCTCCCGCGCGGATGTGGAGGAGAAGACGGTCAGCTTCGACCGGCTCTCCGAAAGCACGTACGCATATACCGCCGAAGGCGACCCGAACACCGGCATCGTCGTCGGCAACGACGCCGTGCTGGTCGCCGATGCGCAGGCGACGCCGGTGATGGCGCAGGATGTGCTGCGGCGCATCCGCGGCGTCACCGACAAGCCCGTCAAGTACGTCGTGCTGACGCACTACCACGCGGTGCGCGTGCTCGGCGCGTCAGGCTATCGGCCGCAGGAGATCATCGCGAGCCAGGACACGTACGACCTCATCGTCGAGCGCGGCGCGCAGGACATGCAAAGCGAGATCGAGCGCTTTCCGCGGCTCTTTCGCGCGGTCGAGAGCGTCCCGGGTCTCACGTGGCCGACGCTGACGTTCCGCGGCGAGATGACGCTGTGGCTCGGCAAGCTCGAAGTGAAGCTGATGCAGGTCGGCCGCGGACACACGAAGGGCGACACGATCGTCTGGCTGCCGCAGGAGCGTGTGCTCTTTTCCGGCGACCTCGTCGAATACGGCGCGACGCCCTACGCGGGCGACGCGTATTTTCAGGACTGGCCGCGGACGCTCGATGCGCTGGCGGCGCTGAGACCCGAAAAGCTCGTCCCGGGCCGCGGCCCTGCGCTGACCGATCCGAAGCAGATCGCCGAAGGACTGGCCAACACGCGCGCGTTCGTGAGCGAACTGTATGCGTCGGTGGCGGCCGGCGCGCGCAGCGGCAAGGACCTGCGCGTGATCTACGCCGAGACGCATGCGGCGCTGCAGCCGAAATACGGACATTGGGTGATCTTCGATCATTGCCTGCCGTTCGACGTGACACGCGCGTACGATGAGGCGACTGCCCACCCCGATCCACGGATCTGGACGGCCGCGCGCGACCAGGAGATGTGGCAGACGCTGGCCAGCTGAGCCGGGTCGCGCTCGCGCGCCGACGCTTGCATGTCGTCGATCGACTATCAGAAGCTCGCGCTGCCGTACGCGACGCCGGCGGAATGCCATCGCCCGGACATTGCGCATCGCCCGGTGATCGTCGTCGGCGGCGGCCCCGTCGGATTGACGACCGCGGTAGACCTCGCACGCTACGGCACCCCGGTCCTGCTGCTCGATGACGACGACAAGCTGTCGAGCGGCTCGCGCGCGATCTGCTTTGCCAAGCGCACGCTGGAGATCTGGGATCGTCTCGGCTGCGGCGAGCCGATCGCGAGCAAGGGCGTGTCGTGGCAAGTCGGCAAGGTGTTCTTCCGGGACGAGCTCGTCTATGCGTTCGACCTGCTGCCCGAAGCCGGCCATTGCCGTCCGGCATTCGTCAATCTGCAGCAGTATTACGTCGAAGGACTGCTCTACGACCACGCGCTCGCGCATCCGAATCTCGAGATGCGCTGGAAACACAAGGTCGTCGGGATCGAACAGTCGACCGAATGCGCGACCGTTACCGTCGAGACGCCCGACGGGATTTACCGGATGCGCTGCGACTATGTCGTCGCGTGCGACGGCTCGCACTCGTCCGGTGCGGACGCTGCTCGGACTGGAAACGAAGGGCCGGATCTTTCACGACCGGTTCCTGATCGCCGACGTGAAGATGGATGCGGAAGCCCCGGCCGAGCGGCGCTTCTGGTTCGATCCGCCGTTTCATCCGCACGGCTCCGCGCTGATGCACCGGCAACCGGACAACGTCTGGCGGATCGACTTCCAGCTCGGCATCGACGCCGATCCGCTCGTCGAACGCGAACCCGCTCGCGTCATTCCGCGGCGTGCGCGCGATGCTCGGCAGCGACGCGCAATTCGAGCTCGTCTGGTGCAGCGTCTATACGTTCGCCTGCATGCGGATGGACCACTTCCGTCATGGACGGATCCTGTTCGCAGGCGACGCCGCGCACGGCGTGTCGCCGTTCGGCGCGCGGGGCGCGAACAGCGGCGTGCAGGATGCCGACAATCTCGCGTGGAAGCTGCATTTCGTGCTTCGACAGGATGCGCCGGAGCGTCTGCTCGACACGTATGCGAGCGAGCGCGAGCGCGCGGCCGACGAGAACATCGCCCATTCGACCCGCAGCACGGATTTCCTGACGCCCAAGAGCGATGTGAGTCGCGTCTTCCGCGACGCGGTGCTCGAGCTCGCGCGCGACCATCCGTTCGCGCGCCGGCTCGTCAACTCGGGGCGCCTGTCGACGGCGACAGCGCTTGCCGATTCGCCGCTCAACACGCCCGACGTCGATCGCTTCGACGGCCCGATGGCGCCGGGCGCGGCCGCCGCGGACGCGCCGGTCGCCATCGCGGGGCGAACCGATTGGTTCCTGCGTCGACTGGGCGGGCGCTTCGTGGCGGTCCACTTCATCGGCCCGACCGCGCGATCGGCGCAACCAACCGCGGCGTTCCTTGCGGCGTTCGCGACCGATGCGACCGGTGCGCGTCCCCATGCAGCGCATGGCATTTCCGCGCAACCCAATCGCCGTCGACCCGCTGCTCGTCGCAGCGCCCGGCGCGAGCAACGTCACGCCGGGCGGAGCGAACATTGCAATGGCCGTCGACGCGGAAGGCCTGCTCGCCGCACGCTACGACGCCGCACCGGGCACGACCTACCTGCTGCGTCCGGACCAGCACGTATGCGCACGTTGGCGAGGCTTCGACGCCGATGCGCTGCGCCATGCGCTGGCGCGCGCAACGTGCAACGAGTGAGGTGACATGACAGTTCTCAACATCGACCCCAATCTGGCGCTGCCCGACGATTTCTACGAAGCGTTGATCGACGCGCATCGCGATCTCGACGCCGCGCAGAGCCTGCGGGTCAACGCGCGCCTGATCCTGCTGCTCGCGAACCACATCGGCGACCTCGACGTACTGCGCGAGGCGCTGCAGCGCGCGCGCGCCGGCGTCGGGTCCGATTCCGCGACCGGCTAGAATGCCGGATCGGCATCAGCGCAGCGCTATCCGGCGCATTTCCAGAGGCAATCCATGAACAAGGTCTATCCGAACGCAACGGCGGCACTCGACGGACTGCTGCGCAACGACATCACGATTGCCGCCGGCGGATTCGGTTTGTGCGGCATTCCCGAGAACCTGATCCAGGGAGTCGTCGACAGCGGCGTCAGGGGGCTGACGATCGTGGGCAACAACGCGGGGGTGGACGACTTCGGCATGGGCCTGCTGCTGAAGGCGCGACAGGTCAGGAAAGTGATCGCGTCCTATGTCGGTGAGAACAAGGAATTCGAGCGGCAGGTGCTGGCCGGCGAGCTGGAGCTGAACCTGACACCGCAGGGCACACTCGCGGAGAAGCTCCGCGCAGGCGGTGCGGGTATCCCCGCCTTCTACACGCGCACCGCGGCGGGCACGCCGCTCGCCGACGGGAAGGAGACGAAGTCGTTCGGCGGCAAGGATTACGTGCTCGAGGAATGCATCCGAGCCGATGTCTCGATCGTCAAGGCATGGAAAGGCGATGCGGCCGGCAACCTCGTCTACCGCGAAACCTCACGCAATTTCAATCCGATGATCGCGACCTGCGGCGCCGTCACCGTCGCGGAAGTCGAACAGCTCGTCGCGGTGGGCGAACTCGATCCGGACGGCATTCACACGCCGGGCATCTACGTGGACCGCATCGTGCAGGGCGCGAAATACGAAAAGCGGATCGAATTTCGCACGGTGGCGGGCAGCGCATCGAAGAAGGATTCACCGATCCGCGAATTGATGGCGCGCCGGGCGGCGCGTGAGCTGCGGGACGGCTACTATGTGAATCTCGGCATCGGCATTCCGACGATGGTTGCGAATTTCATTCCGCAGGGGATCAACGTGATTCTGCAATCGGAGAACGGCTTGCTCGGCATCGGGCCGTTTCCGGCGGACGATCAGGTCGACCCGGACCTCATCAACGCGGGCAAGCAGACGATCACGACGATTCCCGGCAGCAGCTTCTTCTCGAGCGCAGATTCGTTCGCGATGATCCGCGGCGGTCACATCGATCTGTCGATCCTGGGCGGCCTCGAAGTCGCGCAGAACGGCGATCTCGCGAACTGGATGGTGCCGGGAAAGATGGTCAAGGGACCGGGCGGCGCGATGGATCTCGTCTCCGGCGTGCGCCGCGTCATCGTGCTGATGGAGCACGCGGCGCGCGACGGCAGCCCGAAGATCCTCGAGCGCTGCACGCTGCCGATCACGGGCCAGAGCGTCGTCAACATGATCATCACCGACCTGTGCGTGTTCGATGTGCTGCCGAACGGCGCAGGCCTGGTGCTGCGGGAATTGCATCCCGGCGTGACGGTGGAACAGGTGAAGGCTGCAACCGGCTGCGCGTTCAAGGTGGCGCTCGATTCCTGACCGAGCTCACGCTACCGCGCTTGGGGCGCGCCCGCTGACGTTGTCGCCGTCTCCGGAGCGCAGCGTCCAGAACGAGAGCGACGACAGGATGGTCAGGACGCCCAGCGTCAGGAATGCGTGGTGCAGCGCGCTCGTCACGGCGATCGCGATCGGTTTGCGGCACATCGCCCAGAAACCAGCCGGTGATCAGCGACCCGCACGCGAGCCCGAAGCTCAGCGACATCTGCTGCAGCGTGCTGGCGATGGTGCTGGCCATGCTCGAGTCGGGGGCCTCGATGTCGGCATAGGCCATCGAGTTCATGCTCGAGAACTGCAGCGAATTGAAAAAGCCCTGCGCCAGTCCCAACAGCACGATCAATGCGATCGGCGTTCCCGGAGTCGACCAGTGAGAACAGGCAGATCGTGAGGCCGATCATCACGCGTATTCACGATCAGCACCTGCCGGAAGCCAAAGCGCCGCAGTATCCCGCGCCGAGATGAACTTCATGCCCATCGCGGCGGCCGCCGTCGGCATCATCAGCAGGCCCGATTGCCAGGCGGGCAGGCCCAGGCCGAGCTGATAGAGGAGCGGCAGCAGGAACGGCAGTCCGCCGACGCCCAGCCGGGTGATGAAGCCGCCGACCACCGAGACGCGAAACGTGCGCACGCGAAACAGCGCGAGCCGGAGCAATGGTACGCGCCTGGCGCGCATGCCAGCCGTAGGCAGCCAGCAGGCTGACCGCAGCAGCAGCAGACCGCAGCCGACGTCGGGTCGAGCGTGTGCTCGCCGAAAATCTCCAGCAGCCACGAGAGCAGCGCCGTGCCGGTGCCGAACAGCACCAGCCCGATCAGATCCAGCGGCCGAGCGGCATCGCCGCGGTAGTCCGGCATGTGGCGGTGGATCAGCAGCAGCGCGACGAGACCCACCGGCACGTTGACAAAGAATATTTCGCGCCACGACAGCCAATGCACGATCAGCCCGCCGACCGTGGGACCGAGCAGCGGCCCGATCAGCGCCGGGATGATCGACGAAGTTCATCGCCATCAGCAGCTCCGACTTCGGGAATGTCCGCATGATCGCGAGCCGGCCGACCGGCATCATCATCGCCGCGCCGATGCCCTGCAGGATGCGCGTGGCGACCAGCATCGGCGCGCTGACCGCCAGGCCGCACAGCACCGACGAGAACGTGAACATCGCCACCGCGATGCCAAACACCCGCCGTGTACCGAACCGGTCGGCCATCCAGCCGCTGACCGGAATCCACACCGCGAGGCTCAGGATGTAGCTGGTGACGACGGCCTTCAGGCTGAGCGGCGTGACGTTCAGGCTCGCCGCCATCGCCGGAACCGCGGTGTTGATGATCGTGGAGTCGAGCTGCTCCATGAACAACGCCGTCGCGACCACCCAGGGCAGGTAGCCCTTGACGCTGGGATTATTCATCGCTGGCGTTTGCAATCGGCGCTCGAATGGCGTGATGTCGGACGCCGGTCTCCCGCGCGAGGGACCACCACGTCCCTCGATGCCGAATCAGGCGCTAGTGCATCGACCGCTTGTCGACGACGCGCTTCGCCTTGCCGACCGAGCGCTCGATGCCGCCGCTTTGCAGGACGCGCACGGCCGCGCTGACGCCGATCAGGTCCTTGATCCGCTGCGCGAGGCGCGCCCCGGCCGCGTCGGCGTCGGCGCTGCCCGCCGTCGGCGCGCGCTCGACCAGCACCGTCATTTCGTCGAGATTCTTCGGCCGGGCGATCTCCACCTGGTAGTGCGGCGCCAGCAGCGGATCGCCGAGGATCAGCTCCTCGATCTGGGTCGGAAACACGTTGACGCCGCGGATGATCATCATGTCGTCGGATCGTCCGGTGATTTTTTCGATCCGGCGCATCGTGCGTGCGGTGCCCGGCAGCAAGCGCGTCAGGTCGCGCGTCCGGTAGCGGATGATCGGCAGCGCCTCCTTGGTGAGCGACGTGAAGACGAGCTCGCCCTTTTCGCCTTCGGGCAGAACGCGCCCCGATTCCGGATCGACGATCTCGGGATAGAAATGGTCCTCCCACACGGTAAGACCGTCCTTGGTCTCGATGCATTCCTGCGCGACGCCGGGGCCGATCACTTCGGAGAGGCCGTAGATGTCGATCGCGTCGATGTCCATCACCGATTCGATCGCCGTGCGCATGGTCGGCGTCCACGGCTCGGCGCCGAAGATTCCGATGGAGAGCGAGCACGTGCGCGGATCAATGCCCTGGCGCTGCATTTCCTCTGCGATCGCGAGCATGTACGACGGCGTCACCATGATGACGTCGGGCCTGAAATCCTGGATCAGCTGCACCTGCTTTTCCGTCTGCCCCCCCGACATCGGCACGACGGTGCAGCCCAGCCTTTCCGCACCGTAATGCGCGCCGAGTCCACCGGTGAAGAGCCCGTAGCCGTATGCGATGTGGACGATGTCGCCCGACCTTCCGCCCGCGGCGCGAATCGAGCGCGCCATCACCGTCGCCCACGTATCGATGTCGTTGCGCGTGTACCCGACGACCGTCGGCTTGCCCGTCGTTCCCGATGAGGCGTGCAGGCGCGCGATCCGCGCGCGCGGCACCGCGAACATGCCGAACGGGTAGTTGTCGCGCAGGTCGCTCTTGACGGTGAACGGAAACCGCGCGAGGTCGTCGAGGTGTTCGAGATCGTCCGGACGGACGCCGGCGCGATCGAACGCCTTGCGATAGTGCGCGACATTGTCGTAGGCGTGGCGCAGCGACCAGCGCAGCCGCTCGAGCTGCAGCGACGCGAGCTCATCGCGGCTCGCCGTCTCGATCGGCTCGAGGTCGCCCGGTCGCGGTGCTCTGGCCGGCATGGCGCTTCCTTCGTGGGACGGGGTCAGGCCGCCGGCAGCTCGTCGACGACGTGCCCGTCGATGCGATAACTCTTGCCGCGAAACAGCGCGACGCCCTTGCCGTCCTGGTTGCGCACGTCGATGTCGTAGACGCCGGTGCGGCCGGTGCGGCTGCGCTCGATGCCCGTTGCCCGCAGCACATCGCCGGCGTGCGCCGGCGCGAGGAAATCGATCGAGCAGCCTTGCGCGACGGTATTGCGATTGTAGCTGTTGCACGCGAACGCAAACGTGCTGTCGGCGAGCAGGAATATATAGCCGCCGTGACAAATCGCATGGCCGTTGACCATGTCGTCGCGGACGATCATCGTCATCTCGGCGCGGCCGGGCCCGACGCCTTCGATCCGCATCCCGAGCGCGCGCGATGCGCGGTCGCTCGCAAACATGCTGGCGGCGACGCGCTCGGCGAGCTCTTGCGCGTCAGCCGGGTGAGCGTCGCTTTCGGCGCGCAGGGAGGCCCGTTGCGAATCGGTTGACCGATTTGGCGACGGTCGGTCATCGGACGCCTGCCGCTGGCGTGGCATCGCCGGCGAGTCGCGCACCGGCCGCATGGCGGCGCGCAATCAACGGCGAGAGCCGGTAGCGGTCTTCGCCGTAGTGCGCGGCGAGATTCTGCAGCACCGCGCGAACGCGACCGATGCCGATGTCATCCGCCCAGGCGAGCGGCCCGCGCGGATAGTTGACGCCTTTTTGCATCGCGATGTCGACATCGCGCGCCGACGCGATTCCGTGCGTGACCGCATCGGCGGCTTCGTTCGCCAGCGCGGCCACGGTGCGCAGCACCACGAGACCTGCGACGTCGTCGATCCGCGAAGCGGCGATGCCCGCCGCCTGCGCCGCACCGGTCGCCGCGGCCAACGCAGGCGGCGAGCATCCATCGGCGCAGGCAAGCGCGATCCGCTTGCACGCCGCGAAGTCCAGCGCGAGATCGAACAGCACGAGGTTGCGCGTGCCGGTCGCCGCCGCGCGCGCCGTCGCGGTTCGGCCGTCGGAGAGCGCCAGCAACGCGTCGCCAACGCGCAGCGCGCCGTCCGGAAACGCGGCCAGCGCATCGAGTTGTTCGATGGCGATTCCGGCACCCGCGAGGCGCACCACCAGCGACGCCGCGACGCCGACGTCGCCATGCACGTAGATCCGCCCGGGTGCCGGTTGCGGCGCCTCGGTTGCGGGTTCGGGCCGCGCCGCTCCTTCCGCATAGTCGTAAAATCCGCGGCCGCTCTTGCGCCCGAAATAGCCGGCCGCGACGCGCTCCTGCTGCAATACCGACGGCGCGTAGCGCGGGTCGTGGTAGCACGCTTCCCACACGCTGCGTGTCACCGCGAAGTTGACGTCGTTGCCGATCAGGTCCATCAGCTCGAAGGGGCCCATGCGGAACCCGCCGGCCTCGCGCATCAGCGCGTCGAGCGTTGCAGCGTCGGCGGCACCCTCGGCGAGCAGCCGCAGCGCTTCGCCGTAGAACGGCCGCGCGCAGCGATTGACGATGAATCCCGGCGTCGAAGTCGCGCGCACCGGAAGCTTGCCCCATGCGATCGGCCGTCGCGGCGATCGTCTGCGCCGTCGCCTCGTCGGTCGCGAGGCCGCTGACGACTTCGACCAGCCGCATCTGCGGCACCGGATTGAAGAAGTGCATGCCGACGACACGGCCGGGAACCTTCAGTCCCGCGGCGAGCGCGGTGATCGACAGCGACGACGTGTTGGAGGCGAGGATCGTCGCGGGCGTCACGATTTTCTCGAGCTCGCGAAGAAGCGTCCGCTTTTCACCGAGGTCCTCGACGATCGCTTCGACGACGAGATCGGCGCTGACGCAATCGCCGAGCGCGTGGACCGCGACGATGCGCGCGCCGCTCGCGGCCGCATCGGCGGCATCGAGCTTGCCCTTCGCGGCAAGCGCCTGCAGCGATTGCGCGATCGCTCGCACGCGCCTTCTCCGCGCACCCCATCCGGGTGTCGAAGAGCCGCACCGGATGTCCGGCCTGCGCCGCGATCTGCGCGATGCCCGCACCCATCGCCCCGGCGCCGATGACGGCGACCGTTGCCTCGCGCGGCAGGGCGGCCGCCGCGGTCATCAGTGACCCGAGAAGCGCGGCGGGCGTTTGTCGAGAAACGCCGCAACCCCTTCGCGATAGTCGACGCTATTGCCAAGCGTACGCTGCGCGTCGCGCTCCAGATCGATCTGCTGCTCGAGTGAATTGTCCGCCGACGCGTAGATTGCCCGCTTGATTGCGGCAAGTCCCGCCGTCGGCGCTTGTGCGAGACGTGCGAGCAGCGCCTCGACGACTGCGCCGAATTCCGCGTCGTCGACGCATTTCCAGATGAGCCCCCAGGCCGCGGCTTCGTCGGCCGGCAGCTTGTCGCCCAGCAGCGCAAGCCCCATCGCGCGGGCCGTGCCGACGAGACGCGGCAGGAAGAACGTTCCGGCGGAATCGGGCACCAGGCCGATCTTGCAGAACGCCTGGATGAAGCTCGCCGAGCGGCATGCGATCACGAGATCGCACGCGAGCGCGATGTTCGCGCCGGCACCGGCCGCGACCCCGTTCACCGCGCAGACGACGGGCAGCGGCAGATTGCGCAAGGCACGGACCAGCGGCCGGTAATTCGTCTCGATGGAGGCGCCGAGGTCGATGGGTGTCGCGCCCGGCGCGACCGCGCGATCGGAAAGATCCTGTCCCGCGCAAAAGCCGCGGCCGGCGCCCGTCAGCAGCAGCACCCGTGCGCTTGCGTCGGCCGCGACACGCGCGAGGGCATCGCGCAATTCCGCGTGCATCTGCGTGGTGAAGCTGTTCAGCCGCTCGGGGCGATGCAGGGTGATTCGCGCAATGCCGCCCGCGCATTCGAAGCGGATCTGTTCGTAGCTCATGTGCCTATACGTGCGCCCGGTGCTGGACGACGCGAAAACGGTTCGCGACGTAGGCGGCATCCGTCAGCGCGGCATTGGCCGCCGGATTGGCGCCGGTACCGTGGAAATCGGAGAATGCCGCCGACTGGTTCACGAAGATGCCGCCGGTCAGGTTGATCGACAGGGCGACGCCTACGTCCTCCGCGACGTCGATTGCGCGCGCGATGATGTCGTCGCGCATCGAATAGACGGACATCGTCAGCGCGCCATGGCCGACGACCGCATCGCGTGCGATCGCGAGGCTGTCCGCCGTGCTTTCGGTGGCGATGATGAACGCGATCGGCCCGAACCACTCGTTCAGGTAAGTGGCCCGGTCGGCCTTTTTCAGCTTGACGATCAGCGGCGTTCGTATCGTCGCGTCCGGAAACTGCGCATGCGTGATCGTCCGCGTGTCGAGCGCGATGTCGCCGAGCGACCGCGCGGCCTCGAGCCTGCGCAGGATGCCTTCGTTCGAGACGGCGCCCAGCACTTCAACCGCGCGCGCGGGATCTGCGAGCAGCTGGTCGACGCCTTCGGCCAGTGCCGCTGCGACCTGGTCGAAGGTCAGATGTCCGTCAGCGGTGTCGATGCCATCCTTCGGCACGTAGATATTCTGCGGCGCCGTGCACATCTGACCCGTGTAGAGCGCGAGCGAAAATGCGAGATTGCGCACCAATCCCTTGAAGTCCTTCGCAGAGTCGACGATGACCTGGTTGACACCCGCCTTCTCGGTGTAGACCTGCGCCTGGCGCGCGTGTTCCTCGAGCCAGCGGCCGTTGGCCGTGCTGCCCGTGAAATCGACGATCTTGATCTCGGGGCGCAATGCGAGCGACTGCGCCACATTGTCGCCGGCCTCATGCGCGATCAGCGTGACGACGTTCGGATCGAAGCCGCCGTCGGTGAGCACGTCGCGCGCAATGCGCACCGTGATTGCCAGCGGCAGGATCGCATTCGGATGCGGCTTGACGATTACCGCGTTGCCGGTGGCAAGGCTCGCGAACAGGCCGGGGTAGCCGTTCCACGTCGGGAACGTGCTGCAGCCGATGACGAGCGCAACGCCGCGCGGAACGATGCGAAAACGCTTTTCCATGCGCACCGGATCGTTCTTGCCCTGCGGCTTTTCCCACATCGCCTGCGCCGGTACGCGCCGCATCTGATCCCATGCGTACGCGACCGCTTCGAGCCCGCGGTCCTGCGCATGCGGTCCGCCGGCCTGGAACGACATGACGAACGCCTGCCCGGTCGTATGCATGACCGCGTTGGCCATCTCGAAGCTCGCCTTGTTGATGCGGTCCAGGATCTCCAGGCTCACGCCGACCCACGCCTCCGGTCCTGCCTTGCGCCATTGCGCCTGTGCCTCTTCGACGGTCGCCATCAGACCATCGATGTCCGGCTTCGGGTAGGTGATGCCAAGGCGAATGCCGTACGGCGAACGCTCGTTCGCCGACCTGTCCGACGGTCGCCGGCTGGGTCAGCGGAAATCGCCGATTGTGGAGCGCATCGAACGCCGCCCTGCCGGCTTCGGCCGCACCTTCCCCGTAGTTCTTGGGGCTGGGCGATTCGGGAAAAGGCGTCCAGTATCCGCGCTCGGAGATCGCCTCGACAGCGCGATCCAGCGT
This sequence comes from uncultured Pseudomonadota bacterium, assembly GCA_963718905.1. Classification (GTDB taxonomy): domain Bacteria; phylum Pseudomonadota; class Gammaproteobacteria; order Burkholderiales; family Casimicrobiaceae; genus VBCG01. The sequence continues at coordinate 90,028 of CAVRAF010000006.1, read as the reverse complement.
TGCGCGATGACGTGCAAAGAATGGATGTGCCACAGCGAGGCAACCCTTCATATCGTCGATGTGTTTACTCTAGCACGCGTCATCCCGTTCCTGTCTGATCGAAGTCGACAGTAACCCTGTCGGTGACCGGGTAACTTTGGCAGGCGAGGATGAAACCACGCGCCACTTCGTAGTCTTCGAGTGCAAAATTGACGTCCATGTCGACCTCGCCGCTGACGAGCCGGCACCGGCAGGTCGAGCAGACACCGCCCTTGCACGAGAACGGCAGTTCGACGCCATTGCGCAACCCCGCGTCGATGATGTTTTCGCGCCCTTTTTCGAGCAGGAAGCTGCGCTGCGAGCCGTCGATGACCACGCTGACCTCGCATTCGCTCTTTGCGGCGTGGGGCAATGGTCGCGGAACGTGCGTGTGCTTCGGAATGCTGGCGGCAAAGCGCTCGATCCGGATTCGCTCGCGTCCCAACCCGTGGGCGATCAGGGAATCCGCGCACAGCGTCCATCATGCCCTCGGGGCCGCAGATGAACGCGTAGTCGACGTCGTCGATCGGTACCCAGGTCGAGAACAGCGCGTCAGCCTTGGCGCGATCGACGCGGCCGTGCAGGAGCTCGATGTCCTGCGGCTCGCGCGACAGCACGTGGACCAGATTGAAGCGTTCGAGATGCAGATCCTTGAGCGCTGCGAGCTCGTCGCGAAACATCACGGTCGACGACGCCCGGTTGCCGTAGATCAGCGTGAATTTCGAGCGCGGTTCGGTCGCGAGCGCCGTCGCGACGATCGACAGCAGCGGTGTGATGCCGCTGCCGGCCGCGACACCGAGATAGTGGCGGACCGCCTGCGCATCGGCATCGACGTTGAAATGGCCCATCGGCGGCATGACGTCGACGTTCGCGCCGGCACAAAGCGTGTCGTTCGCCCATACCGAGAACACGCCGCCCGGCGTGCGCTTGACCGCGATTCGCAGCGGATCGCCCGCGGCGGCGCAGATCGAATAGGAGCGTCTTATGTCCTCGCCGCCGATGTCGGCGCGCAACGTCAGGTGCTGGCCGGGCTCGAAGCGGAACAGGTCACGCAACATGTCGGGAACGGCGAACGTGACGGCGATCGCGTCGCGTGTCTCACGGTCGACTCTCGCGATTTGCAACGGATGGAACTTGCTCACTTGGACCCCCACGCTTGCGCCCTCACTGGCCAACTCGGGCGCTGCGCTGCCCCCACGGGGGCTGAATTCGCGTCTCGGGGCGGCCCTTCGACGCTCACTTGGAACCCACGCTTGCGGCGCGCGGCTAGTGCGGCTTGAAGTAGTCGAACGGCTCCATGCAGTCGGCGCAGCGGTATTGCGCCTTGCAGGCGGTCGAACCGAAGCGGGCGAGTTCCGATGTCCGCGTCGAGCCGCAATTCGGGCAGCGCACGGGCGCTGATGCGCGGCGGAACGTGACGCGTTGCAAGCGGGCATCGGCGTCCGGCTGCGCGCCTGCGCGGTGCCCCGGCTGCCGGCCGGCAAAGTGGGGCGGCGCGATGCCGAACTCGCGGAGCTTGCGCCGCGCTTCGGGCGCGATCCAGTCGGTGGACCATGCCGGCGCAAGCGCCGTGACGACGCGCGGCGCGACACCGGTGGCGGCAGTCACGGCCGCGGCGATGTCGGCTTCGATCACGCGCGTCGCCGGGCAGCCGGAGTACGTCGGCGTGATCAGGATCACCCATCGACCGTCGGTGTACTCGACGCCGCGCACGATGCCGAGCTCGACGACCGTGACGATCGGAATTTCGGGATCGACGACGGACGACAGCGCCCGCCATACGATGGCTGCATCATCGTGACTACCGATCGCGCGCGAAGCCGCGACCGTCGGCGTCGCCAACTGGGCGGGTGCCACGATCGTCACCAACGTGCGTCCGGATACGAGCGGGGCAGCACCTGCATCTCGGCCAGCAGGTGCGACAAATGCTCGGTATGCACGCCCTGCTTCCCGCCGCGCGTGCGGCCGCCCTGCATCCAGCGATCGGCCGGTGCCGTGAGCGTCGCTTCGGCGAGAACAGCCTCCACCGCAGCCAGCCACGGCCCCTGCAATGCCGCGGCGTCCGCAGCAATGCCTGCGTCGACCAACGCACGCTCGGTCGCGTCGACCACGAACATCTCGCCGGTATACATCCACAGCCCGTCGAGTGCGCGCTGCATCCGCGAATGCGACTCGGCCGTTCCATCGCCCAGGCGGATGATCCAGTCCGTCGAGCGCTCGACGTGATAGCGCACCTCCTTGAATGCTTTGGCCGCGATGCCCGCGATCCGCTCGTCATGCGATCCCGCCAGTTGTTCCAGCAGCATCGCCTGCCATTGATCGAACAGGTATTGCCGCATCATCGTATCGGCGTAGTTGCCATTCGGCTGCTCGACGAGCAGCAGATTGCGATAGCTTGCGGCATCCCGGAAGAACGCCAACTGGTCCTCGCTGCGGCCCTGCAATGCGTAACGCGCCTCGATCTCGCCCGCATAGGTCAGCCACAACCGCGCCTGGCCGAGCAGATCGAGACCGACGTTGGTCAGCGCGATGTCTTCCTCGAGCGCCGGCCCCTTGCCGACCCACTCGCCGAGCCGCTGCGCGAGCACCAGCCCGTTGTCGCCGAGGCGCAGCAGGTAGTCGAAGAGCAGCGGATTGGGGTCCATCGGCAGGACGGTGCGCACGGGAGAAATCGGCGGGAGACTAGATGTGCTTCACTTCCTCGGGAATCGGGAAGAACGTCGGATGCCGGTAGACCTTGTCGTTCGCGGGCTCGAACAGCGCCGCGCGATCGCCGGGCGACGACGCGTGAATGTCGGCGGAGCGCGCGACCCAGATCGAGATCCCTTCATTGCGCCGCGTATAGACGTCGCGCGCATTCTTGATCGCCATTTCGGCGTCCGGCGCATGCAGGCTTCCGACGTGCTTGTGCGCGAGCCCATGCTGCGAGCGGATGAATACCTCCCACAACGGCCATTCGCCATTCATCACGCCGCCTCCCTTTCCCGTGCCGCGTGCTTTTCCGCATGCGCAACGGCCGCCTCGCGTACCCATGCGCCGTCTTCCCACGCGTCGACGCGCGCGCGCATCCGGTCTCGATTGCAGGGTCCGTGGCCCTTGATGACGTCGTGAAATTCCTGCCAGTCGATCTCGCCGAAATCGTAGTGCCCGCGCGGCTCGTTCCACGCGAGGCTCGCGTCGGGGATCGTCAGTCCAAGGTAGTCGGCCTGCGGCGCGGTCTGATCGACGAAGCGCTGGCGCAGCTCGTCGTTCGACAGCAGCTTGATCTTCCAGCGCGCCGATTGCGCGCTGTGCACGCTTGCGGCATCGGACGGGCCGAACATCATCAGTGAAGGCCACCACCAGCGATTCAGCGCATCCTGCGCCATCGCCTTCTGCTCCGCCGTGCCGCGGCAAAGCGTGAGCATGATGTCGAAGCCCTGACGCTGATGAAACGATTCTTCCTTGCACACGCGGATCATGGCGCGCGCATACGGACCGAAACTGCAGCGGCACAACGGAATCTGGTTCATGATCGCCGCGCCGTCGACCAGCCAGCCGATCGTGCCGATGTCGGCCCAGGTCAGCGTCGGATAGTTGAAGATCGACGAATACTTCACCTTGCCCGCGTGCAGGTCGGCAACCATCTCGTCACGTGACACGCCGAGCGTTTCGGCCGCGCAATACAGATAGAGGCCGTGGCCGGCCTCGTCCTGCACCTTCGCCATCAGGATCGCCTTGCGCTGCAGCGACGGTGCACGCGTGATCCAGTTGCCTTCCGGGAGCATGCCGACAATCTCCGAATGCGCATGCTGCTGGATCTGGCGGATCAGCGTCCGGCGATACGCTTCCGGCATCCAGTCCTTCGGCTCGATCTTGACGTCGGCGTCGATGCGCGCCTGGAACGCGCGCTCGTCCGGCGTCATGTCGGCGACGTCCTGAACCTGCTTCTGGCCCGTATCGACCATCTGGGCGTACATCGGAACCTCCCTGCGAGGGCGCTGCGCCGCAATGCCGTTGCGGCTGCTCCAATGATACCGCCGCGTCAACCGCGACGGTTAGCCCTGACGCCAGCGTTGCCCGTTGAATCCATCGCCTGCCTTGCGCCCGTACGAAGGCTTCGCGGGCCGCGCATGCGAAGGCTTCGCGAACGCGGCGCGGCGCGCATCGCGTTCACCTGTCTTGCCAAACGACGGTCTGCGCGCATCGCTTTCGCGCGCATGGCGCGCCCGCGGTTCCAGTCCGGGAATGACGTGCGCCGGGATCGATGCGCCGGTGTAGCGCTCGATCTGCCGCAAGGTTCCCCGCTCGGCCGGATTGGCAAGCGAAACGGCGAGTCCCGATGCACCGGCGCGACCTGTGCGTCCAATCCGATGCACGTAGTATTCGGCTTGCCGCGGCAGATCGAAATTGATCACGTGCGTCACACCCGGAACGTCGATGCCGCGCGCCGCGACGTCGGTGGCGACGAGCGTCCGCACGCCGCCACGGCGCAATCGCGTCAACGTGCGATCGCGTTCGCGCTGGTTCATGTCGCCGTGCAGCGCGGCGGCCGTGTGTCCTTCGTCCTGCAGTTTGTTCGCGAGCGCCTCGGCGTCGCGCTTGGTCGCCATGAACACGATGCTCTGGCCCTCGCCGACGTCGGCGAGCAGGCGATCGAGGATCCGGTACTTGTGCGCGCGGTCATCCGCGAAGTGAACGCGCTGCTCGATCGCGACCGGGGCCGAGTGCCGGTCACACACGTCGATGCGAACCGGAAGCCGGGTCAGGCGGGCCGCGAGACCCCCGATCGCGCCGTCGAACGTCGCCGAGAACAGCACCGTCTGGCGTTCCTTGGGTGCGAGCGCGCACACGCGATCGACATCCTCCTGGAATCCCATGTCGAGCATCCGGTCGGCTTCGTCGAGCACCAGGATCTGCAATCGCGAAAGATCGACGCGCCCGCGTTCGATGTGATCGATCAGGCGTCCCGGCGTGGCGACCAGCACATCGACACCGCGCTCGAGTTCCCGGTTTTGCGGCGGATACGGCGCCCCGCCGAACACGCAAACCGTGCGCAAGCGCAGATTCGCGCCATACTGCGCCGCCTGCGTTGCCACCTGCTGCGCCAGTTCACGCGTCGGCGCAAGCACCAGTACGCGCGGAACGCCGGTGCCGCGTCGCGCCGGCGCGGGACGCGACGTCTGCGCCGCCAACCGCTGCAGCGCCGGCAGAACGAATGCGGCAGTCTTGCCGGTACCGGTCTGCGCGGACGCAATGATGTCCCGGCCTTCCAGCAGCATCGGTATCGCGGCCGCCTGAATGGGTGTCGGCGTCGTGTACCCGCTGTCCGCGACCGCGCGCAACAGCGGCGGTATCAGGTTCAGTTCTTCGAATCGCATTGTCTATTTTTCCTGTCAACGGACGTTGTCCACGCAAGCGCCAAGCTCGCGCGGATCGATCGAAAATGGCGAGCGCGTGTCCGACGACGCTCGCCGTGTCCGGATTGAAGCAGGAGAAATCGCGCGCGAGACGAGGATCGACGCACCCGTTGGGGTCTCGATCGAATGCTCACAACGCGGAACTTGCCGCTACCGGGACGACGTCACTGCCTACGCATCGTCGCTAACCGGAAGCCGCGGCATCCGGATATCGAATGCCTGGGGACGTTGGGATACGTCCGGAGATTAGAAGCCGATGATCCGGTTGCCGAAGGGTGAATCGTTGCGGCGGGCAACCTCGGGAAACGCGCAATGCGCCGCAACACGGTGATTATACCGCAAATTCCTGGATGCTGCGCTGCACCATCCGCGGTACAGCCGCCCACCGCCCGCCGGGGTTCCCGGCAGGCGTGGCGGGCCATGCCTATTGGCCGTGATCGTGAGACGCAACCGAGCTGCCGTCATCGTAGACAACCACGGGCGCTCGATAAACGACCCGCGGTTCCCGATACACGACGGCCGGCTCGCGGTAGGTAACGGCCGGTTCGTCGTAGACGACGGCTGGCGCGGTCCTCTCGACGACCGGGCGCGAGTCGTATCCATAGTGGTAGTGAAGCAGCGGGCCGCCCCAGTCGACCGTGGTTGCACAGCCGCCGACCAGCGCAGCGCAGCCGGCTGCAATAGCGGTTTTCACAAAAGCATGCCGCATGAGAAGACCTCCATTCGCGATTGACCCAGAGAGTCAGGCACGCGGAGGATGCGGGAGGTTCCTTCCAACGGTGTCCGCGTTTGCCCCGTTGTCGTGTCGGCGAATGCCTACAGAGCAGGCGACGATGGTGCCGGCGCCGGCAGCGCGATCAGCGTCCAACCATCGCGAGGACATCGGCCTTCAGGAACCGCTCGACGATCAGCATGAACCCGATCGATGGCACGAGCAGCAGCAATGCGGTAATCGAGGCGATCTGGTAATTGCCTCCCATGCTCGCGTTGAACATCAGCAGCGGCAACGTCGTGATGTCGGGCACGCCGACGAAGTACGTCCCCGTGAACTCATCGAGCGACTCGAGAAACACGAAGATCGCGCTCGCCATCAGGCCGGGCGCTGCGAGCGGCAGTGTGATCGTGCGAAAGCACGTCCATGCCGACGCACCGATGTTGCGCGCGGCTTCCTCGAGCGAGCCGTCGATCGATGCAAACGCCGCCGACGCGATCCAGACGGCGAGCACCAGGCCGTGCGATGCGTGCACGAGCACGACACCGGTGATCGTTCCGGCAAGGCCGATCTGATAGAACACCTGGGCGATGTTCACGTAGACCGGCAGGTTGGGCACCGCCTGCGGCAGCAGGAACGCGAGCAGGATCAGGCCGCGGAACGGCAGCTTCAGCCGGCCGAGCGCATACCCCGCCGGTATCGCGACCACGAGGCTGAACACGACGGTCAGCACCGCGATCCATACGCTCGTCCCGAGCGACGCGATCGCGTTGCCCCGCGGGGCGAACACGCGCTGCCAGAACGTGAAGCCGTATTGCAGCGGCAGCTTGCTCGGGAAATACCAGCGCTCGGCGAACGCCCACAGGACGAGGTTCAGCAGCGGTCCGAAGATGATGAACGCCAGCAGCGCAAGCAGCAGTGCGCGCAGGAGATTCGGCGCGATCCGCGCCGGCAACGTCATCTGACGACCCCCACGCTTGCGGCCCCATTGGCCCATTCGGCCGCTGCGCTGCCCCCGGAGGGGGAGCTGTTCGCGCCTTGGGGCGACCCGGCGGCGCTCATGCGCCGCTTTCCACGCGCCGCACCGCGTGCCGCAGATAGAATGCCGCGCCGAGCGCGGCGAGCAGCAGCGACAACAGGCATAACGCGTTCGCGACCGCGTAGTCGGCGAACGTATTGATCCGGTATGCGACATCGACGGTGATCATCGTCGGCGAGTTCGGGTTGATCATCAACGGCACCGACAGGACCGACAGCATCGTGACGAACGACAGCACCAGCCCGACGAGCAGCGTGCCCCGCGCCTGCGGCAGGACGATGTCGATCAGCACCCGCCAGCGTGGTGCACCCAGGTTCCGCGCGGCCTCGATGTGCTGCCGCTCGAGCGACGCCATCGCGCCCGCCAGCAGCAACGTCACGAACGGCGCCTGCTTCCAGACGAAGGCGACGACGATACCTCGCCAGTCGAGCCAGGAATTTGCCGACAGCGGATCGATCAGCCCGGTGCCGATCAGCACGTGGTTGAGCATGCCGTTCTTCGCCAGGAACGTGCGCATGATCTGGCCGGCAACGACAAAGGGAATGAACAACGGCCAGCGATAGAGCCAGCGCAGCATGGCGACGGCGCGCGGATTCTCGCCGAGCGTGAGGTAGCCGGCGATTGCGATCGCGATCAGCGCGATCAGGAACGTCGACAGCGCGACGATCCAGATCGTGAATATGAGATCGCGGCTGTAGAGATCGAGCGACTTGTCGAAATGCGCCAGCGTGAACGCGCCGTCCGCAGTGCGGAACGCGCCGACCGCCGAGAGCGCGAGCGGAACGACGAAGAACACACCGACGACGAGTAGCGCCGGCGCGACCAGCGCAAACGCCGCCCAGCGGCGCGTGCCGCCGGGCGGTGATTCGACGATGGCACCGGCCGCCCGCGTTGCCATCGCGCCGAGGCTACTTCAGCACGACGCGCTCGTATCCTTCGACGATGTCGGTGAAATAGTCCGAGAGCGGGAACGGGCGCCCGTTCTTCGCGAGGTCGGCGGGCGTGATGTCGGTGAAGAGCTTGTTCCATTCGGCCGGCGGCATCTTCGATTGCACGTATTGCGGATCGATGCCCGGATACCAGTTGAACTGCTTGACGATGCCGTCGGCCTGCACTTCGGGGCTCTCGGCAAAGTCGATGAACTTCTTCGCGAGCGCCGCGTTGGCCGCCTTTGCCGGGATCACGTAGTACATCGGCTGGCCCGGCAATCCCGGCGATGGCAATTCGAGCTTCACCTTCGGATTCATCTTGCCGTCGGCCATCCACGTATAGAACATGTCGACCCACACCGGGCCCATCGCGATTTCGCCGCGATTCAGCATGTCGAGCGTGCCGGCATTGCCCGGCGTCATCACGACGTACTGGTTGAAGTCCTTCAGGCTCGACGAGCGACTTGTCGATCGTCGCCTTGGCGGCGGGATCGTAGGGGCCCTTCTCCAGCTTGTCTCCCATGCCGCTGTTCGCCGCAACCCAGCCCATGACGAAACCGACGCCCGACATGCCGCCCTTGACGCCGTTGTAGCCGAACTGCTTCGGATTCTTTTTCACCCAGTCGGTGAGCTGCGGCGAAGGATTTCGGCGGCGCCTTCACGACGTCGGGGTTGTACGCAAACGCGATCTGGCTGTGGAACATCGGCAGCACGTAGCCGTCGACGTTCGCGCCGAGCGCGTTCTTGGCCGTGTCGCGCGAGACCAGCTTGCCCGCGGCGATGTCGTTGCGATACGGCATCAGCAGCTTTTCGGTGACCATCGTCGCCGCACCGCGCTGATGGACGACCGCGACGTCGACATCCCACGTCGCCATCCCCGCCTTTTGCTGCGCGGACAGTTTTTCGTAGATCTTCTGCGAGCCCGAATCGCCGGGCCCGGTGCCGACGGCCCGGACCTTCACGCCCGGATTCATCTGCTCGAACTTCGGACCGAGGTAGTTGTTGACGTAGTCGACCATGTTCTGGTCGCCCGCGGAGACGACATTGAGCGTCGTCTGTGCGGCAGCAGGTGCGGCAGCGGCAACGCCCAACGCCGCGATCGACAGCAGGAAGCGAACTTTCATTGGAATCTCCCGGTATTTCAAATAGGAATTCGCTGATCGACGTTCATTTCGCCGCGCACGCCCGGATCAGCGGCACCAACGGACGCGGTACGCGGAAACAGCAGCAGCGCATCGCGCGGGACGACGACCGCGACCGGCACGCCCTCGTCGATGCGATGCGAAGCATGGGCCCAGACGTCTGCGCCGTCCGTGCGCACGCGATAGCGGTAGCCTTGGCCGACGTAGAGCGTCTGGACGACCCGGCCCGGCAAACGCAGATCGGAATCTGCGGCGCTCGCGCCGGATTCATCCAGGCGCGCGGCGTCGCTGCGAAAATGCGCGGTCACCGGCTCGCCGACGCCGCCATTCCTGCCTGCGGGCGCAAGGATGCCGTCGGATGAACGGGTCAGGTCGATCGCGTTGTCGGCGCCCATGAAGCCAGCGACGAACGCCGATGCGGGTTGATGGAAGATCTCCTCCGGGGCGCCGTACTGGACCACGCGCCCCGCATCGATGACGGCGATGCGATCGGCCAGCGTCAACGCTTCCTCGCGGTCGTGCGTGACGTAGACGGCGGTAATGCCGATCCGCTTTTGCAGCGCGCGCAGCTCGTGCCGCAATTCGATGCGCACCTTGTAGTCGAGGTTCGACATCGGCTCGTCGAGCAGCAGCAATTGCGGATCGACGGCCAGCGCGCGTCCCAGCGCGACGCGCTGCCGCTGCCCGCCCGACAGCTGGGTTACCGGCCGCGGGCCGAAGCCCTGCAGTTGCAGCAGCGCCAGCATCTCGTCGATACGGCGGGCGATTGCCTCCTTCGCAACGCCGCGCATCTTGAGCCCGTACCCGATATTGCCGGCGACGCTCATGTGCGGCCACAGTGCGTAGGACTGGAACATCATCGCGGTGCCCCGCTTTTCCGGCGGCAGCGACGTGATGTCGCGGCCGTCGACGCGGATGCGACCGGATTGCGGCGTCACGAATCCGGCAATCGAGCGCAACAGCGTCGTCTTGCCGCAGCCCGAGCTGCCGAGCAGCGCGACGAGCTCGCCGCGTCCGACGTCGAGACTCACGTCGGACAGCACGCGTACGCCGTCGTAGGCAACCGAGACGGCTTCAATGGCGAGGTAAGGCGACACGATCACGCGTCGGGTATCCGGCATTGGGAATCAGACATCGGGCGCCTCGGCAATCCGCCGTGGGTCGATGCCCGGAGTTCCCATTGTGCCGCGATGCTCGAAGCGTGGCGATGCTGCGGCGCAATAACCTGCAACGGCTCCTCGTCGTCTTCGTCGTCGTCGTCTTCCCAATCGTCGTCTTCGACCGGGTCGCCGATCGGCGTCGGCGCGTCGTCGTCATCATCATCGTCGCCCGGTCCGACGGCGGGCGGCGGAGACAGGCCGAATGGCGCCACCTGTGGCGGCGCCATCCACCCGCAACGTACCTGCGATGTCATTGAGGCGGAATGCGCAGGTTCTGCCCGGGATAGATCCTGTCGGGCGACTTCAGCATCGGCTTGTTCGCCTCGAATATCTTCGTGTACTGGTTCGCATCGGAATAGAACTGCTTCGAGATCTTCGACAGCGTGTCACCTGATACGACGGTGTAATACTGAGCTTCGGGCGCGCTCTGGTCGACGCTCATCATGTCCTTGACCGCCGCGACGCCCGCGACGTTACCGCAGCACAGGACGATCTTTTCACGCGCAGCCTGATCGGGGGCTACACCGAATACGCTGACAGTCGACGACGCGCCGTCGTAGGTGACCGTGAGACCGGTAGCCGAAAGATCCTGCGACTTGATGTAGTCGAGAATCGCATCTGCGGCAGCCGAATTGGCGGCCTGGACCTTGTCGGTGTCGGAGGGCGCCGCTGCCGCGTCCTTCATCGCCGCCTGCGCTTGACCGCGTCCGAACAGTTTTTCGCCCGCATCCTTCATGAAGTCGATCAAGCCCATGATCACTCCTCATTGTTCATAATGAATGTTCCAACGAAGTTGAATCCCGGACACACCGTGCGCGGCGCACCGGAAGGGCAGAATACACCGCCAGTGTTCCCGCGCGATGACTCGACGCAATCGCGTGCGTCACGGTCCCAAAGCGGAAAGATTTGCACGGGGCTGCAATTTTTGTCGCCGGAAACGAGCGGCGACGCGATGCCGTCCCACCCGGCGCTCAGTGCAGCTTGACGTGCGGCTCGGTCCGGCGGGTGATGATCCGCGCTGCCGTGTCGAGCGCCATCTTCCAGAAGCCGTGCAGCGCCAGTTCGTGCATCTTGTAGAGCGACAGGTACATCATTCGCGCGAACCAGCCTTCGAGCCACAGGCTCCCGCCCGTCAGGCTGCCCATCAGGTTGCCGACCGTCGAGTATTCGCCGAGCGACACCAGCGAGCCGAAGTCGCGATAGCGCCACGGCGTCAGCGGCTTGTCGCGCAGCAGGTTGCGAACCTGCTTTACCATGTGCGACGCCTGCTGATGCGCCGCCTGTGCGCGCGGCGGCACGAGCGCGTCCTCCTTCCCGAGCCACGGGCATGCGGCGCAGTCGCCGATCGCGAAGACGTTCTCATCGCGCGTCGTCTGCAGCGTCGACCGCACCACCAACTGGTTGATCCGGTTGGTTTCGAGGCCGTCGATCTCGTGCAGGAAATCCGGCGCCTTGACGCCGGCCGCCCACACGACGAGCTCGGCGGGTATCGTTTCGCCGTCGGCGAGCCTCACGCCGTCCGGAATCACTTCCGCCACGCGCGATGATGTCCGCACGCTGATACGCATGTGTTCGAGCAGGCGCATCGCGGCGTCGGACAGCCGCTGCGGCAACGCCGGCAGTACGCGGTCCGCGGCTTCGATCAGGATCAGGCGCATGTCCTTGTCGGGATCGATCCGATCGAGCCCGTAGGACACCAGCGAGCGCGTCGTGTTGTGCAGCTCCGCGGCAAGCTCGACCCCGGTCGCGCCGGCGCCGATGATCGCGATCTGCAGCTGTGCCGGCCGCAGCGGCTCCGTCTGCGTGTGCGCGCGGATGTACGCATTGACGAGCCGCCGATGAAAGCGATCGGCCGCCGGCGGTTCGTCGAGCGCAATCGCGTACTCGCGCGCGCCCGGAGTGCCGAAGTCGTTGGTCCGGCTGCCGACCGCGAGAACCAGCGTGTCGTATTCGATCGAGCGCAGCGACGTCACCGCGTCGCCGTCTTCGTCGATGAACGGCGCGACGTGAACCTTGCGTTGCGCGCGGTCGAGCCCGGACATCTCGCCAATGCGGTAGTGGAAGCCGTGCCAGTGGGACTGCGCCAGGTAGTCGGTCTCGTAGGCGCCGATATCCATGCTGCCGGCGGCGATCTCGTGCAGATGGGGCTTCCAGAAGTGCGTGCGGGCCTTCTCGATCAGCGTGATCGACGCCCGCTTGCGGCGGCCAAGCTTGTCTCCAAGCTTCGTGGCGAGCTCGAGCCCGCCCGCACCGCCGCCGACGATGACGATGCGATGCAACCCCTCAGCTACCGTCGCCACGGCGAACTCAAGTCGCTTTCACTGCGATGTCGCGATCGCGACGATCACCAGGAAAATAGAGCGACGCGTACAAGGGCTTCTTTGCGGCTGCCATGGTCATTTCCCGTTTCCTCGTTGCTTGAGAGTTACGCCGTATCGAGCAGGCATCCGCCGCCGCTATTTTTTCCTCGCCGGCGGAAGATCGGTGCAAACGCCCTCGAAGAGCTCGGCTGCCATCCCGATCGATTCGGAGAGCGTCGGATGCGGATGGATCGTCTTGCCGATGTCGGTCGGGTCGCAGCCCATTTCGATCGCGAGGGCAATTTCGCTGATCAGATCGCCCGCATGCGTGCCGACGATGCCGCCGCCGATGATTCGGTGCGTCGTCTCGTCGAACAGCAGCTTCGTGAAGCCCTCGTCGCGCGCGTTGGCGATCGCGCGCCCCGATGCCGCCCAGGGAAACACCGCCTTGCCATACTTGATGCCCTGCGCCTTGCATTCGTCCTCGGTGACGCCGGTCCACGCGACTTCGGGATCGGTATAGGCGACCGACGGAATCTGGCGCGCGTCGAAATAGGACTTCATTCCCGCCGCCGCCTCGGCCGCGACATGGCCTTCGTGCACGGCCTTGTGCGCGAGCATCGGTTGGCCGGCGATGTCGCCGATCGCGTGAACGTGCGCGACGTTGGTGCGCATCTGGCGGTCGACCGCGATGTAGCCGCGATCCGTCACGGCGATGCCGGCGCTGTCGGCGCCGATCAGCATTCCATTCGGCTTGCGTCCCACCGCGACCAGCACGAGATCGTACATCTGCGCCTCGGCCGGCGCCTTGGCGCCTTCGAAGCTCACGTTGATCCCTTTGGCGGTCGCTTCGGCCGCGACGGTCCTCGTGTTCAGCATCACGTTGTCGAAGCGCGCCGCATTCTTTTTCTCCCAGACCCTGACGAGATCGCGATCGGCGCCGGTCATCATGCCGTCCAGCATTTCGACGACGTCGATGCGGCTTCCGAGCGCCGAAAAGACATTGGCCATTTCCAGACCGATGATGCCGCCGCCGACGACGAGCATTCGCTTCGGGATCGACGGCAATTCGAGCGCGCCCGCCGAATCGACGACGCGCGGGTCGTCCGGCATGAACGGCAGTTTCACCGCCTCGCTGCCGGCGGCAATGATCGCCTTCTGGAACTTGATCGTCCGCTTGTCGGCCGTCGCTTCGCGGCCGCTGCCTGTCGTCAACGTGACCTCGAGATGATGCGGGTCGAGAAAGCGGCCCAGCCCTCGCACCACGTCGACCTTTCGCGCCTTCGCCATGCCGGCGAGGCCGCCGGTCAACTTCTTGACGACGCCATCCTTGAACCCGCGCAACTTCTCGATGTCGATCTTCGGCGCGGCATACGTGATGCCGTGCTCACCCATCGTCTTCACTTCATCCATCACCGCCGCCGTGTGGAGGAGTGCCTTCGATGGAATGCACCCGACATTGAGGCATACGCCGCCAAGCGTCGCGTAGCGCTCGACGAGCACCGTCTTCATGCCGAGATCGGCGGCGCGAAACGCGGCGGAATAACCGCCGGGCCCCGCGCCGAGCACCAGCATTTCGCATTCGACGTCGACGCGTCCGGTGAATGACGCCGCTGCCGGTGGCGCGGCGGGCTTGGCGCCGGCAGGCGGTGCGGCGGACTGGCCGCAGCGTGCGGCGGACTTGTCGGCAGCAACCGACGCAGGTGCCGGCTTGGCCGTCTTCGCATCGGACGGCGCGCTTGCCGGCGCAGCGGCACCGGTTTCGAGCGTCAGGATCGCGCTGCCTTGCGCAACCTTGTCACCGACCGCAACCGCCAGGGACTTGACGGTGCCCTCCGCAGGCGACGGCACGTCCATCGTCGCCTTGTCGGACTCGAGCGTCACCAGCGGATCTTCCGGCTTGACGGCGTCACCGGGCTTCACCAGCACTTCAATCACCGGAACGTCCTTGAAGTCCCCGATGTCCGGGACCTTCACTTCGACGATTGCCATTCGCGTTTCCCTCCTGTCGGACAATGATAGCTTGACGCCGTCGCGTTTCCCGCCTGACGATGCGGCCGGGCAGATCGGCGCCCCGGCGCCGGATACCGGCGCACAATACCGGGCCAACCTTCCGACACGAGGAGATTCGAGTGGACTCCATCAGCTTGCTGCGCGTGGCTGTCATCGCCGCGGGAATCGCATTTGCCGGCGGTGTCGCCGGAGCGCCGTTCACGTTGACGAGTGCCGATATCAAGCCGGGCGGCACGATCGCCGAAGAACAGGTCTTCAACGGATTCGGCTGCAGCGGCAAGAACGTCTCACCCGCGCTCAAATGGTCCGGGGCGCCGAAAGAGACCAAGAGCTTTGCGCTCCTCGTGCACGATCCCGATGCACCCACCGGTGGGGCGGGCTGGTGGCACTGGGTCGTCATCAACATCCCCGCAACCGCGACCGAATTGCAGAAGGGCGTGGGCAAGGCCGACGGCTGGGGACTGCCGGGCGGCGCGTCAAGCGGGACCACCGACTTCGGAACGCCCGGCTACGGCGGTCCCTGTCCACCCGCGGGCGACAAACCGCACCGGTACATCTTCACGCTCTATGCGCTCAAGGTCGGCAAGCTCGACGTCCCGCAAGGCGCGACGGCATCGCTCACGGGATTCATGGTCAACGCGAACGCCATCGGCAAGGCGACGCTGACCGGTCGGTACGGCCGAAAGCAATGAGCGACGGCGAAGCGACCCGCGCGTCGGCCGGTCACTGATCGCTCGCAAAGAGAGTCGCGAGGCGCTTCGCTGCCACGAGAGCGCACGTGCGCTCCCGCAGCGCCGAATCAGTCGTGACGCGCCCCGCTCCCGCGCGTCATTTCTTGTCGCCCTGCCCCTGCCACAGCGCGACGGTGGCTCCGGTCGGATCGCGGATGACGCTCATCTGTCCGAAGTCCCCGACCGGCATGACGTCCTGCAACACGGTGGCTCCGAGCTTCTTCGCCTGTGCCGTCTTTGCGCGGATGTCGTCGACGCCCACATAGGCCATCCAATGAGGACCCGCATCGCGGCATTCGTCCGCCATCATCCCGCCACCGGTGCCTTCACCGACATTGATCATCGTGTACGACCCGCTTCCACTCGGCATCGGCATGTCCTGCAGCTGCCATCCGAACAAGCCGGAGTAGAACGCCCGCGCCTTCGGAAGATCCTTCGTATGCAACTCGATATGCACAAACGGATTGGCCATTGCGATCTCCTTTTCGAGTGATGGCATGCGCCTGGAGGGCGCGAAGCCGCATCGCGATCAGCACGACGCGTGTTGCGATCGATCCCCGGCGAAAACCGGCGCTGCGGCCGACGTCACGTAGGCGGCGGACTTACGCAGCACTCGGTATCCGACCCATTGTCATCGAGGGTCTGGGCGCCGAAAGTCGTACTGTACGGCGAAAATGCCGAGTCGCGAGGATTTGAACATGAAGGCAATACTGACGTTTGCGCTGTTGATCTCGACGCTCGCCGGGTGCGCGATCGTACCGTTCGGATACGGCGATCGCGACGGCTATTACCGCGGTCACGGTTATTACCGGGACCGGGACTACCGTGGCTACTATTGGCGCGACGACGACCGAGGGCGGTATTCGGGCGGCGCCTATTTCCGGGACGCAGATCGCGGCCAGTAGTGACCACGACCCGTAGCGACCACGACCCGTAGCGACCACGACCCGTAGCGACCACGACGCATGGCGCTGGCCGCGCGTCGACGGCAATCAGGCCCGCACGAGCCGCAAATAGGTGATTTCGGAGGGTGCGCCGAGTCGCTTGGGCGGTCCCCAGTAACCGGTGCCCCGGCTCGTGTAGACCCAGAGCCGGCCCAGTCGCCGCAACCCAGCCGTGAACGGCTGCTGGAAGCGCACGAAGAAATTCCACGGGAAAAACTGTCCTCCATGCGTGTGGCCGGACAGTTGCAGATCGAACCCGGCAGGCGCGGCGGCGAAGGCCGATCGCGGCTGGTGCGCGAGCAGCAATCTCACGTCCGCCGCGTCCGGTGCGCCGGACATGGCTGCCGCCGGGTCGCTGCGATGCGCAGGATCGAAGTGATGCGCCGAATAATCGGTCACGCCCGCGACAAGCACCGTGGCTCCTTCATGCTCGAGTACCACGTGCTCGTTCATCAGCACCCGCAGTCCCAGGCGCCGCAATTCGCTCACCCAGCTGTGGGCGCCCGAGTAGTACTCGTGATTGCCGGTCACGAAATACGCGCCGTGTCGCGCCGATAGCCGCGACAGCGGTTGCGTATGTACCGCGAGTTGAAGCACGCTGCCGTCGACCAGGTCCCCGGTGATCGCGATCATGTCCGCGCCGAGCTCGTTCACGGCGTCGACTACCGCTTCGACGTACGCTCGCTTGATCGTGGGGCCGATGTGCACGTCGGTGATTTGCGCGATCGTGAAGCCGTGCAACGCGCGCGGCAATGCGGCGATCGGCACGTCGACCACCCGCACGCCGGCGAGACGCCGCGCATTGACGTAGCCGACGATCGTGAGCAGCGCCGTCAATAGCGGCACCGCAACAGCACTTCCCTGCGCCAGCGATGACATCCGAAAATCGACCGACAACAGCGCGTTGCACGCCAGCGCTGCCAGCAAGCCGACGTCCCGCAGCAGCGTCAGCACGATCAGCGACGAAAACGCCCCCATGGCGAGCAGACCCGCCCACGTCATCCGAACCGACGTCACGGATTGGTCCGCGTGCCGGGATCGGAAACCGTAGGGGATCAGGTACACGGACGCGGCCAGCGCCGCGATGCCCGCCACGACACCCGCCGGGCCAAACGGAAGGTCGGGCAGAAGCCGAACGCCAATGTAAGCGTGAAGCAGAACGAGGATGCCGAACATCGGCGACATCGGAGATAAACTTCCAGGATTCGTGCGGTGGGAGCGGTACGCATATGGAGCCGGACACGTGCAAAAACAAGGACTCGGTCCATCCAAGCCCTTCGTCCGGGCGCAACGATGATTGACCGTCCCCCTTCGGCACGCATCCGCGGCGGCCGGCGCCAGGCATTGATCGCGCTCGGCGTAACCGGCGTGGTTGCGCTATCGGCACGAGCAGCCGCGCAAGTCGCGCGCGCGGCGATGAGCTCGATACCGCTCCCGGCGTGCATGCTGACGCCCCGCGTCGGGCTCAAGATGTCCTGATGCAGGTTCGACCTCGTATCGTCGTGGCGCACCGGCGCCGGCGCGAAAAACGCCGTCAGCGTGAGGCCAGCTCGCGCGTGAGCTGCGCGGCAGGAACTTCGCGGCAGCCGCCCGCATTCTGGCCCGACCACAGCGGCGAAAAGTCGCCTGAGCCGCTGCGCTCCGCGTGCGCGCGAAGCGGCGCCAGCGCCGCCGTCGCAAGCGGGAATGCCGGTGCGCTCGCGCAGATCGGCCCGAGCTCGCGCACGATCCGATTCACGATCCCGCGCGCGGGCCGGCCGGTGAAGACATTCGTGAGCGCCGTGTGCCGCGCGGTTTCATGCTTGAGCGCGGTTCGATGGACGGCGCTCGTCGAAGCTTCCGGACAGAGCAAGTACACGGTGCCCACTTGAGCGCCCGCGGCGCCGAGCGACATCACTGCGCGGACTGCACTTGCATCCGCGATGCCGCCGGCCGCGATGACGGGCGCGCGTACGGCGGCAACGATTTGCGGGACCAGCGCCAGCGTGCCTACCTGCGTCGTCAGGTCGTCGGTCAGGAACAGGCCGCGATGTCCGCCCGCTTCGAGCCCTTGCGCGATGATGGCGTCCACACCGCGCGCTTCGAGCCAGCACGCTTCATCGACCGTCGTTGCCGATGCGATGATCTTCGCGCCCCAGGAACGTACGCGCGCCAGCAGACCCGCAGAGGGCAAGCCGAAATGAAAGCTGACGACGGGCGGTTCGAATTCATCGAGCACGTCGGCCGCTTCGGCGCTGAACGGCGCCCGCCCCGGTCCGGCCTTGATTGCGGCGAGGTCGACGTCGAACTCACCGTAATACGGCGCGAGCGCCGTCCGCCAGGCTGCCTCGCGCATCGGGTCAACCGGCGGCGGCGTGTGGCAAAAGAAGTTGACGTTGTACGGCTTGGTCGTTTGCGCCCGGATCGCCGTCAGCTCCTGCCGGATCGCGTCGGGCGTCAACAGCGCGCAGGGCAGCGATCCGAGGCCCCCCGCGTTCGACACGGCGACGGCGAGCGCGCTGCCTTGCACCCCGGCCATCGGCGCCTGGATGATCGGCACGTCGATGCCGAACAGTTGTTGCAATGTCATGGCGATGCTCCCATGGGCAGTATCATCGAGCCACCCGCTCGCGCTGCCGCAAAATGAGCGACGCGACCGTCATTTTCACCATTGGCCATTCGACGCGCTCGTCGGAGGCGTTCATTGCGCTTCTGCGTGCGCACTTTGTCACGAATCTCGCGGACGTGCGCACGGTTCCACGCTCGCGCCACAATCCACAATTCAACAGCGACGCGCTGGCGGCCGCTCTCGCATCGGAAGGCATCGGCTACGCGCATTATCCGGGCCTCGGCGGATTCCGGCGTCCGAGCGCGCAATCGCCGAACGCGGGTTGGCGCAATGCGTCGTTTCGCGGGTACGCCGACTACATGCAGACATCCGCGTTTGCGGAGAATCTCGACGTGCTGATGACCGCAGCTGCGCATCGAACCACCGCGCTCATGTGTGCCGAAGCCGTTCCGTGGCGCTGTCACCGCTCGCTGATCGCAGACGCACTGCTTGCGCGCGGCGTGCGCACGGAAGAGATCGTCAGCGAGACCCGGTGCGCGCCGCACCAGCTGACGCCGTTCGCGCGCGTCGATGGCGTGACCGTCACCTACCCGCCCGGAGATTTGCTTCGCGACACCTGATGGCTATCATGAAGGATCGACGCGGATTCCCGATGCCGCTCGATGGACAGGATTCACGAAAGGAAGCGCGGAATGACCGAAGCGAGCGAAAAGATCGATATCCACCGCGGACTGAAGGGCGTGTATTTCGACCGTTCGCGCGTCTGCTTCATCGACGGGCGCGCGGGTGAATTGCTGTACCGCGGCCATTCGATTCACGACCTCGCCCTCCATTCGACGTTCGAAGAGACCTGCCACCTGCTGCTGCACGGTGAGCTGCCGACGCGCGCGCAATTGCAATCGCTGGATGCGGAACTGAAGGCCGCGCGAACGCTGCCGGCCGCGAGCTACGACATCATCCGCGCCGTCCGGCACGCGCACCCGATGGACGTCCTGCGCACGACAGTCTCCGCGCTGGCGGCGTTCGACCCGGACGTCGCGGACAACTCGCCGGAAGCGACGCTGCGCAAGGGCGTCCGGCTGACGTCGCAGGTGCCGATGATCGTCGCCGCGCACGAACATATCCGCAACGGCCGCGAACCGGTCGCGCCCGATTCGAATCTCGGCCACGCCGCGAACTTCCTGTACATGCTGAAAGGCCGGCCGCCCGCCGGGGATGCGGCGCGGCTGATGGACGTCGACATGATCCTGCACGCCGAGCACGGCTCGAATGCGTCGGCGTTCACGGCGCGTGTGGTTGCCGGCACCGAGGCGAACCTGCACGCCGCGATCACCGCCGCCGTCGCCGCGCTCTCCGGACCCGCGCACGGCGGCGCCGCGGAAAACGTGATGCGGATGGCGCAGGAGATCGGCGATCCGGCCGCCGCCGCCGACTACGTCAAGCGCAAGCGCGCGAACAAGGAAGCGGTGATGGGTTTCGGCCATCGCGTGTATCGGGCCGAGGATCCGCGCGCCCGCCACATGCGCGCCGGCGTTGAGCGGCTGTCGCGTGCGATGGGCCAGCCGCAGTGGTACCGGATACTCGACGCGCTGGTCGATGCGATGAAGCCGTACGCGCGCCATGGCGTCAACGTCAATGTGGATTTCTACGCGGGCGTCGTCTACTTCCTGAACGGCATCGCGGAAGACTTGTTCGTGCCGATCTTCGCCGCCGGCCGTGTACCGGGCTGGACCGTGCAGGTGATCGAGCAGCTGGAGAACAACATCCTGATCCGGCCGCTGACACTGTACAACGGTCCCGAGCCGCGCGCTTACGTGCCGATCGAGGACCGGTAGCGAGCTGTTTGCGGCATCAGCACTGCGCCAGCACGATGATGGTGGTCGCGACGATGTCGTCGACGCTGGCGCCGCGCGACAGGTCGCTCACCGGGCGCGCAAAGCCCTGCAGTACCGGCCCGATCGCCTGCGCGCCCGCGAGATATTGCGTCAGCTTGTAGCCGATGTTGCC
Organism: uncultured Pseudomonadota bacterium; assembly: GCA_963718905.1. Taxonomy (GTDB): domain Bacteria; phylum Pseudomonadota; class Gammaproteobacteria; order Burkholderiales; family Casimicrobiaceae; genus VBCG01. The sequence goes on along the minus strand of CAVRAF010000006.1, from coordinate 69,086 downwards.
CGCATTCAGGTCCGGGAACACGAGGACGTTCGCACGCCCAGCCACCGCTCCCGGATCCTTCATTTTCCTGGCGGCGACCGTTGCGACCAACGCCGCGTCGGCCTGCAGTTCGCCGTCGATCGCGAGCGCGGGCGCGCGGGCGCGGGCAATCGAGAGCGCGCGGATCACGCTTGTCGACCTTCGCATGCGCGGCGCTTCCTTTGGTGGAAAACGACAGCATCGCCACGCGCGGCTCGTCGCCGAGCAGGCGCCGGCAGCTCTCGGCCGATGCGAGCGCAATGTCGGCGAGCTGCTCGGCCCCCGGATCGGCGTTCACCGCGCAATCGGCGAAAAGCAGTGTCCTCTGCGGCAGCAGCATCAGGAAAAAGCTCGACGGCGTTGCAATGCCGGGCGCCAGGCCGATCGTCATCATCCCGGCCTCGATGACGCGCGCCGTCGGGTTCGCGACGCCCGCCACCAGCGCGTCGGCGTCGCCGGCCTTCACCATCAAGCCGGCGTGGAACAGCGGCTTCGCCGCGAGACGACGCGCCACCTTGGGACTCGCCTCCGGACGGCCCCGCATGTACAGCGCCGCATAGCGATCGAGCTGGCCACCCGCTTCGGGATCCTGCAAGACAATCGGCTCGGCGAGTCGCTCGTCGCGGAGTCGGCGCGCCGCGGCGGCGATTCGCTCGTCCGAGCCTTCGGGGAACACGACCTTGAGGCCTCGTCCCCGGATCCTGGCGCGACAGTTTTCGAGGATATCCATGACGTGCGGGATCGTGATCAAATGAGCGGGACGGCGCCGGGCGGATTCGGCCTCGCGCTGGCGCATGCTACTCTTGGATCGGGATGAACGACGACAATCCGCATGCGATTCCTGCCTCCGCCGGCGGCAGCATGACATCGCCTCACGGCATGACGTTGCGCGACGCTTTTGCCGCGAGCGCGCTGCAGGGTTTGACGACGCGCCGGCCCGCCGGCGTGCCGACCTCCGCGAGCGAACTGGCGCGCTTTGCCTACGAAATCGCCGATGCGATGCTCGAGGTGCGCGCGAAAGGCCCGGCACCGCGCGATTGACGGGCAGAAGCGTGGGTACGGCGGCGCGCACCGGATCGATGCGGTCCTGATCTTCCGCGCGGTGTCGGCGCGCGCCTGTCCTAGCTGCCGCGATAGGTCGCGTAGCTCCACGGGGAGACGAGCAGCGGAACGTGGTAGTGCGCGTCAGGGTCGGCGACGCCGAAATCGAGCACGACCTCGTCGACGAACGGCGGATCGGGCAGCGTCATGCCTTTCGCGCGGAAGTACGCCGCGACCGCGAACACCAGCCGATAGCCCCCGCGAGTGAATGCAGCACCCTCGAGCAGCGATCCCCCGGCGCGGCCATCGGCGCCGGCGACGAACTCGTTGACCCGGCGATGCTCGCCGGCGAGCACCCGATAGAGCGTGATCTTCATCCCCGCGCCGGGCTCGCCGGCGACGGTGTCGAGCACGTGCGTGGTCAGGCGTCCCATCGTGCGTCCTTCCGGAAACGGCCAATGCGCGGTCGCTCCGCGCGGTGGATCGTCCGCGCATTGTAGACGCGTCGGCGTTGACAGTGGCCGCGCTCTGCCGCAGTCTCGCGAGGGCGGCCGGAACGGTTTCCGCGCGCCGTTGGCCGCGCGCGATGACCCTGGTCGAGTTGAACCGGATGGACCGCTTGCAGTTCGTTGCCGCGCTGCGCGGCATCGTCGAGCATTCGCCGTGGGTCGCCGACGGCGCCTTCGACGCGCGTCCGTTTGCGAGCGCCGACGCGCTGCATGCCGCGATGATGGACGTCGTCGCGGCCGCCGGCGAGCCGCGGCAGCTCGCGCTGATCCGGACGCATCCCGAGCTCGCCGGCAAGGCGACGGTGGGCAGCGCGTTGACGCGGGAGTCGACGTCGGAGCAGACGGGGGCGGGCCTCGCGCAATGCTCGCCCGCGGAACTCGCGCGCCTGATCGACCTCAACGCGCGCTACAACGCCCGCTTCGGCTTTCCGTTCATCCTCGCGGTCAGCGGCTACGACCGCGCAGGTGTCATCGCCGAATTCGCGCGCCGCGTCGAGAACGATCGCGCGACCGAATTCGGGGAATGCCTGCGGCAGATCGCGCGGATTGCGCGACTGCGACTCGCGGCGCTATTGGATTCTGCGCAGACCTGATCGGGCGCCTCCGACTTTGCCACGCTGCCCCCAATGCCGCTCGGGCGGTGCCAGCCCGTGCAGCTCAGGCGCGCAGCAGATCGTGCAGCGTCGCCGCGACGACTTGTGTGGCGCGGCGCAGATCCTCGAGCAGCAGATTCTCGTCCGGCCGCTTCGCGTTGGATTCGGCGATCGTCCGCGGACCGGCGCCGTACATGACGTCGGCACCCCGTGCTCGGCGTAGAGGCGCGCATCGGAATAAAGCGGTACGCCGACCGCCGGAATGTCCTCGCCGAACACGCGCGCCGCATGCGCGCGGATCGCGGCAACCAGCTTTTCGTGTCCGGGCAGCGGCTGCAGCGCATTCGCGAGCAGAAGTCGCCGGATCTCGACCCGGATGCCGTCGTGACCGCGCACCGCGTCTTCGATCAATGCGCGCAAACGCGCCTCGACTTCCGCCGGCGCTTCTTCCGGCGTCATCCGCCGATCGAGGCGCAACGTGAACCGGTCGGGCACGACGTTGGTATTGATGCCGCCGTGCACGAGGCCGACGATCATCGTCGGATGATCGATTCCCCTAACAGCCGATCGCTGTCGCCTTCAGCGCGTCCGCCTCCGCGTAGATCGCGTTCATGATGGCCGTTCCGGCGCGAAAGGCATCGCGTCCCGTCTCCGGCGCCGCACCGTGGGCAGATTTGCCGATCACGGCGACTTCGAGTTGCAGGCAGCCGTTGTGCGCCGTGACGATCGCGTAGCTGAAGCCCGCGGCGATCGCGAAGTCGGGCGCCGTCAGCCCGTTGTCGAGCAGGTAGCCCGGCCCGGCGAGGCCGCCCAATTCCTCGTCGTAGGTGAAATGCAGTTCGACGCGCGCCATTGAGCGCAGCGCCCGCGTCCGCAAGCGCGCGCAGCGCGGCCAGTGCATACGCATACGTCGCGATGTCCGATTTGGAGACGGCGACGCCGCGTGCGTACATGCGGCCGTTGTCGACCACGCCTTCATAGGGCGGCCGGGTCCAGCCGTCGCCCGGCGGCACGACGTCGCCGTGCGCATTCAGCGCGATCGTCGGTCCGCCGGATCCGAAGCGCTGCCGGACGATCAGATTGGTGACGCTCCGCATCCCGTAGCGCCGCTGAGGAATTCCGCGGGTACCGGGTGGCGCTCGACGTCGTAGCCGAGCGCCGTCAGCAATGCCGCGGCCGCTTCCGCGGCGCGCGCGTTGTCGCCGGGCGGCGTATCGGACGGGACACGAACGATCGTGCGCAGGAACTCGATCTGCTCGGCGTGGTGCGCATCGATCCAGTTGCCGAGCGCGGCGTAGGGATCCATGCGAGTCCGGGGTGCGCCGCTAGGCCGCGGCCGGTACCGCGGGAACTGCGGACAGCGCCGTCGCGATCGCGTCGTCGACGCGTTCCATCCACACGAACTCGAGCTGGTCGCGCGCATCCGCGGGAATGTCCTCGAGATCGCGCCGGTTGCGCGCGGCAGCATGCACGGTGGTGATGCCGGCGCGCAACGCCGCCAGCACCTTTTCCTTGACGCCGCCGATCGGCAGCACGAGCCCGCGCAGGCTGATCTCGCCGGTCATCGCGACGTCGCTGCGCACCGGCCGCCCCGTCAGCAGCGACGTCAGCGCGACGAACATCGCGACGCCCGCGCTCGGACCGTCCTTGGGCGTCGCGCCCGCCGGAACGTGGATGTGGATGTCCGACTTTCTCGAGCACTTCCGGCTCGATGCCGAGCTGCTGCGCGCGCGCCTTGACCAGCGACAGCGCCGCCTGCGCGCTTTCCTTCATCACGTCGCCGAGCTGGCCGGTCAGGATCAGCTTGCCGTTGCCGGGCATGCGCGCCGCCTCGACGAACAGGATGTCGCCGCCGACGGGCGTCCACGCAAGTCCGGTCGCGACGCCGGGGATCCCGCTGCGCATCGCGACTTCGGCTTCGAACTTCCGCGCGCCGAGGATCGCATGCAGGTCGTCCGGGCCGATCGCCATCCTTTCGACGCTGCCCTCGGCGATGCGCACGGCGACGTGGCGGAACACGTTGCCGATCTCGCGCTCGAGGTTGCGCACGCCCGCTTCGCGCGTGTAGTCGTCGATGATCGCCAGCAGCGCATCGTCGCCGATCTCGCACTGCTCGGCCTTGAGTCCGGTGGCTTCGAGCTGGCGCGGCACGAGGTAGCGGCGCGCGATCTGCAGCTTTTCCTGCGCCGTGTAGCCGGGCAGCTGGATGATTTCCATCCGGTCGCGCAGCGGCCCCGGAATCGTGTCGAGCACGTTCGCCGTGCAGATGAACATCACGTGCGACAGGTCGAACGGCACCGCGAGGTAGTTGTCGCGGAACGTCGAGTTCTGCTCGGGATCGAGCACCTCGAGCAGCGCCGACGACGGATCGCCGTGGAAGCCGCCCGCGCCGAGCTTGTCGACCTCGTCGAGCATCATCACGCAGTTGCGCGTTCCGGCCTTGCGCAGGTTCTGGATGATGTTGCCGGGCAGCGAGCCGATGTACGTGCGCCGGTGGCCGCGGATCTCGGCCTCGTCGTGGACGCCGCCCAGGCTCACGCGCGACGAACTTGCGCCCGGTCGCCCTGGCGATGCTCTGGCCGAGCGAGGTCTTGCCCACGCCGGGCGGACCGACGAAGCACAGGATCGGGCTCTTGCCCGCCGGATTGAGCTTGCGCACCGCGAGATATTCGAGGATGCGCCGCTTGATCTTCTCGAGGCCGTAGTGATCGTCGTCGAGGATGCGCCGCGCCTCGGCGATGTCGATCGGCGCTTCGGGATCGGCGGCCCACGGCAGCTCGATCAGCCATTCGAGGTAGGTGCGGACCATCGAGTACTCGCCGGCGCGCTCGGGCATGCGCTCGAGGCGCTTCAGCTCCTTGCGCGCCTGCTTGTCGACCTCCTCGGGCATCTTCGCATCGGTGATCGCCTTCGTCGAGCTCGGCGATTTCGGCGCCGCCTTCGTCGCCCTCGCCCAGCTCCTTCTGGATCGTGCGCATCTGCTCGCGCAGCAGGTGCTTGCGATTGACGTCGCTGATCGATTCGCGCGTGCGCTCGTCGATCTCGCGCGACACCTTCAGCACCTCGATCCGATGCGACAGAAGCTCGAGCAGCTTGTCGAGCCGCGCCTTGAGGTCGAACGTCTCCAGCAGCGCCTGCTTTTCCTCGGCGCTGATGTCCATCAGCCCGGCGATGAAGTCGGCGAGCCGCGCGGCGCCGTCGACCGCCTGCAGCGCCGCGACCATTTCCTCGGGCACCTGCGGCAGCAGCTGCAGGATCTCGACGGCGCGTTCCTTCAGCGTCTTGCGCGCGCCCTTCGATCTCCGCGTCGACCTCTTCGGGATCGTCGATGAACTGCACGCGCGCGACCGTGAACGGATAGCCGTCGAGGAACTGCAGCACGCGGAAGCGGCGCAGTCCCTTGCAGATCGCATGATGCGAGCCGTCGGGCGTGGTGATGTAGCGCAGCACGCTGGCGCTGGTGCCGACCCAGTGCAGGTCGTCGGGCGCCGGGTCTTCGACGTCGGGCTTGCTCTGCAGCAGCACGCCGAGCGGGCGCTGCAGCCGCACCGCCTCCTGCGCCGCGGCGCGCGAGCGCTCGCGTCCCACCGTCAGCGGGAACACCACGCCGGGGAACAGCACGACGTTGCGCACCGGCACGATGATCAGCGCGTCGTCGGGCAGCGGGCGCGACGTCCCGTCCGTCCGCGCCTTTGCCGGGGCTTCGGCCGCACCGATGGTCGCCGGCCCCTCCGCCGAGAGCGGTCCGGTGTCGGTCTTGCCTGTCTTCGTTCATCAAAGGTTTTCGCCTCTCTTGCGCAGCCTCAACACCAGGCAACCGTGGGTGAGCTCGGGCGGGCCGACCTCGAGGAGCCCGTGCGGCAGCGGAATGCGCCGCTCGAACGCGCCGTAGGGAATCTCCAGCTGCCGCACGGCGTGCGCCGCGAATGGCAGCGGCCGCTGGCCGCGGACCACGAGCACGCCCGGCTCATGCGAGACCTGCACGCGCTCGGCCGGCACGCCCGGCATCGCGACGACGATGACGAGTTCGCGCTCGTCCTCGAACACGTCGACCGGCGGCTCCCACAGCGCGAGCGTCCGCTCGGACGCGCTCAGGCGGAAGAACCGTCGGTGCAGGCGCTCGGCCTCCTCGATCAGGTCGCACGCCTGCGCCCACATCCAGTCGGAGGAGTCAGCTCGGCGCGACATTCTTCCGATGGGCCGCTGGCCTGGGGTAGGGAATCCGCATGGGCGAACAATGAGGGTCGATCGCGGGGGATTCAAGTCGAGCGGTTCGCCGTGACCCTCCTTCTCCCCGGGGTGTACGAGATCCAAACGCATTAAACTGCGGTTTGGCGACGTCGGCAAATCGGAACGCAATGCACACGCGAATACTGGCTCCCACGGGAACGATCCGCGCCGCGATCAATTTCGGCAACCCGGTGCTCGCGCAGCGGGATCCCGCGACGGGCGGCGCGCGCGGCGTTTCCGCGGACCTCGCGCGCGAGCTCGGTCGTCGCGCGGGTCTGCCGGTCGCCATCGTTCCGTTCGAATCCGCGGGAGCGGTGTTCGAGGCGAGCGCATCCGACGCCTGGGACATCGCGTTTCTGGCCATCGACCCCGTGCGCGCGGCGGAAATTCTCTTCACGCCGCCCTACGTCATCATCGAGGGTGGCTACGCGGTGCCGTCGGACTCGCCGCTGCGCACGGTCGACGACGTGGACCAGGCGGGGGTTCGGATTGCCGTTGCCGAAAAGAGCGCCTATGACCTCCATCTGTCGCGCACGCTCCGGCACGCGGAAATCGTGCGAGCGCCGACCGGCGAAGCGTCGCTGCGACGATTCCTGCACGACGGACTCGAAGCTCTCGCGGGTGTGAAGGCGGCACTGCGAGCGATTGTCGACGCCGACCCGGCGTTGCGGATGATGGACGGCCGATTCATGGCGATCGAACAGGCGATGGGTACGCCCAGGGGCCGGGACGCCGCCTGGCGCGACCTGTGCGACTTCATCGAGGAGATGAAGGCGTCGGGCTTCGTCGCCGACGCGCTGAAGCGTAGCGGTCAGCGCGACGCAAGGGTCGCACCGGCGCAATTGGGGTCAGAGCTGTAATAAGGGGTAATTGGGGTCAGAGCTGTAATAAATGGATCGAAGTCGCTGTCGCATTTATTACAGCTCTGACCCCAATTACCGACTCCAATTACCCAGCTCTGACCCCAATTACCGGCGCTTCAGGCGGGACATTCGACGACGTCGCCGACGCGACAGTCGCTTTCCCACGTTTCGAGCCGCACGGCGAAGCCCCACAAGCGCCGCAGATGCGCGACGACCTGGTTCGTCGCCTCGGTCAGCGGCCGCCCGCGACGGCGCACGTGGCGCAGCGTCAGCGATCGATCGCCATCGCGGTCGTAGCGGACCACCTGCACGTCGGGCACGCGCACTTCCTGCGCATGCTGCTGCGCAAGCAGCTTGCGCACGCGCCTGTAGCCGCGCTCGTCGTGAATGCTGTCGACCATCAGCGCGTCCTCGCCGGCGTGGTCGGCGATCGCGAACAGGCGGAACTCGCGCATCAGCCGCGGCGACAGGTACTGGGCGATGAACGATTCGTCCTTGAAGTTGCGCATCGCGAAGTCGAGCGTCACGCGCCAGTCGCTGCCGGCCAGCTGCGGGAACCATTCGCGGTCCTCGGCGTCCGGGCGCTCGCAGATGCGCCGGAGGTCCGAGAACATCGCGAAGCCCAGCGCATACGGGTTGAGTCCGCTGTACGCCTTCGAGTCGAACCCCGGCTGCGCGATGACGTTCGTGTGGCTCTTCAGGAACTCGAGCATGAAACCGTCGTCGACCAGGCCCCTGCTCGTGCAGCCGGTTGAGGATCGTGTAGTGCCAGAACGTCGCCCAGCCCTCGTTCATCACCTTGGTCTGCGCCTGCGGGTAGAAGTACTGCGCGAGCTTGCGGACGATGCGCACGAGCTCGCGCTGCCAGGGCTCGAGCTTCGGCGAGTACTTCTCGACGAAATAGAGGATGTTCTCCTGCGGCTCGGCCGGGAAGCACGCCGGCGCGTCGGCAGCAGGTTGCGCAGCGCTCTCGGGCACGGTGCGCCACAGATCGTTGAACTGCCGCTCCCGGTGCGCCTCGCGTTCGCGCGAGCCGCGCCGTCTCCGCCTTGAGCGTCAGTGCGGCCGGCCGCCGGTAGCGGTCGACGCCGTGCGCCATCAGCGCGTGGCAGGAGTCGAGCACCTCCTCGACCGCCTCGGCGCCGTGGCGCTCCTCGCACTCCATCACGTAGCGCCGCGCGAACACGAGGTAGTCGAGGATCGCCGTCGGCGGCGGTCCACTGCCGGAACAGGTAGTTGCCCTTGAAGAAGGAGTTGTGGCCGTAGCACGCGTGCGCGATCACCAGCGCCTGCATCGCCATCGTGTTCTCCTCCATCAGGTACGCGATGCACGGATTGGAGTTGATGACGATCTCGTAGGCCAGGCCCTGCATGCCGCGCCGATACGCCTGCTCGTTGCGGATGAACTCCTTGCCGTACGACCAGTGCGGATAGCCGATCGGCAGCCCGCTCGACGCGTAGGCGTCCAGCATCTGCTCGGAGGTGATGATCTCGATCTGGTTCGGATAGGTGTCGAGCCCGAACTCGCGCGGCCGTCTTCGCGATGACGCCGTCGTAGCGCTCGAGCAGGTCGAAATCCCAGTCGGCGCCGTGGGAGATGGGACTCATTGCCGCGGCCTCACTGCTGCGTCCTTTCGGAACAGCTCGCGGAACACCGGATAGATCTCGGTCGCGCTGCATCGCGCGGCGCATCGCGAAATTCTGCGGTCGCCTCGGCCACGCGCTCGTACTCGGCCCACAGCGTCGACGTGTGATCCTCGGTCTGCGGCGCCGCCAGTTCGATATACGTGTAGTAGCGCGTCGCGGGCAGCAGGCGCTCGCGCAGGAAGCGCGCGCTGCGGGCGGGATCGGCGCCGAACGCGTCGCCGTCGGAGGCCTGCGCGACGTAGATGTTCCAGTCCGCGCGCGTAGCGCTCGGCGCGGATCTTGTCCACCAGCTCCAGCGCGGAGAAGACGACGGTGCCGCCGGACCGCGTGTCGTGGAAGAACGTGTCCTCGTCGACTTCCTCCGCGTCGTCGGTGTGGCGGATGAAGACCAGGTCCACTTCGCCGTACTTGCGGGTCAGGAACAGGTACAGCAGCGTGAAGAAGCGCTTGGCGAGGTCCTTCTTGTCCTCGTCCATCGACGCCGAGACGTCCATCAGGCAGAACATCACCGCGCGCGCGATCGGCTCCGGCGCGCCAGACGCGGTTGCGGTAGCGCAGGTCCGGTTCGTCGAGGAACGGCAGCCGGCCGCGCCGGCGCTCGATGCGTTCCAGCTCCGCGATAGACGTCGGCGGCTTGATCCGCCTGCGCCGACCGCGACCGCGACACGCGAACGCCGCTTCGAGCAGTCTCGACTTCGCGCTTCGAGACTGCCGCCGAGCGCGATCCGCCGCGCCAGCGATTGCGTCAGCGTGCGAACGACGCGCAGGTTGGCGGGCACGCCGGCTTCGTGAATCCCGCGCGGACGCTCTTCTTCTGCTCGGTGCGGCCGATCTCGGTGCGCGCGAGGTTCGGCAGCTCGAGATCGTCGAAGAAGATGCTGCATGAACTCTTCGCGCGACAGCGAGAAGACGAACTCGTCGTCGCTGTCGCCGTCGCCGCCCGCGTCGCCGTTGCCGCCGCGCGCCACCGCCGCCGTCGGGCCGCGGAATGCGATCGCCGGCTACGTACTCGCGATTGCCCGGCAGCACGAATTCGCGGTCGCCGCCGCGGCCGAAGCGCGAACGACGGCTCGGAGATGTCCTTCGCCGGCACGCGGACGTCGCCGCCGCTGCTCCATGTCGGCGAGATGACGCTCGCCGATCATCTCCTTCACCGGCGTCCTGGATGTGCGTCTTGTAGCGGCGCAGGAAGCGCTCGCGGTTGACGGCGCTCTTGCTGCGGCTGTTGAGGCGGCGATCGATCAGTTGAAGCATTCCGGATCTCCCGTCGTCACCTTGGCACCGGTCACGACGACTTGTGCACGCGCAGATACCACTCGGCCAGCAGGCGCACCTGCTTCTCGGTGTAGCCCTTGGCCACCATGCGCGCGACGAAGTTCTGGTGCTTCTCGCTGTTCGTCCGCCGACGCCTTCGCGTTGAAGGAGATCACCGGCAGCAGGTCCTCGGTGTTCGAGAACATCTTCTTCTCGATCACTTCGCGCAGTTTCTCGTAGCTGCTCCACGCCGGGTTGCGGCCGTTGTTGTTGGCGCGCGCCCGCAGCACGAAATTGACGATCTCGTTGCGGAAGTCCTTCGGATTGGCGATGCCGGCCGGCTTTTCGATCTTCTCGAGCTCGGCGTTGAGCGCCGCCGCGGTCGAAGATCTCGCCGGTTTCCGGATCGCGGTAGTCCTCTTCCTGGATCCAGCAGTCGGCGTACGTCACGTAGCGGTCGAAGATGTTCTGGCCGTACTCGGAATACGACTCGAGATAGGCGGTCTGGATCTCCTTGCCGATGAACTCGGCGTAGCGCGGCGCCAGATAGCCCTTGATGTACTCGAGGTAGCGCCGGCGCGTGTCGTCGGGGAGGTCCTCGCGCGCGATGCGCTGCTCCAGCACGTACATCAGGTGCACCGGATTGGCGGCGATCTCGGTCTGGTCGTAGTTGAACACCGCCGACAGGATCTTGTAGGCGAAGCGCGTCGACATGCCGGTCATGCCCTCGTCCGGCCCGGCGTAGTCGCGGTATTCCTGCAGCGTCTTGGCCTTGGGATCGACGTCCTTCAGCCTCTCGCCGTCGTAGACGCGCATCTTCGAGTAGATGCTCGGAGTTCTCCGGCTCCTTGAGGCGCGACAGCACCGAGAACTGCGCCATCATCTCCAGCGTGCCGGGCGCGCAAGGCGCGCTCGGACAGCGACGAGTTCGCGCAGCAGCTTGTCGTAGATCTTCACTTCTTCGGACACGCGCAGGCAGTACGGCACCTTGACGATGTAGATGCGGTCGAGGAACGCTTCGTTGTTCTTGTTGTTGCGGAACGTCTGCCACTCCGACTCGTTCGAGTGCGCGAGGATGAGGCCGTTGAACGGGATCGCCGAGAAGCCTTCGGTGCCCTTGAAGTTGCCTTCCTGCGTCGCCGTCAGCAGCGGATGCAGCATCTTGATCGGCGCCTTGAACATCTCGACGAACTCGAGCATTCCCTGGTTCGCGAGGCACAGGCCGCCGGAATAGCTGTAGGCGTCCGGATCGTTCTGCGCGAGACTCTCGAGCTTGCGGATGTCGACCTTGCCGACCAGCGAGGAGATGTCCTGGTTGTTCTCGTCGCCCGGTTCGGTCTTGGCGATCGCCACCTGGCGCAGCACGGACGGCTTGATGCGCACGACGCGGAACTTCGAGATGTCGCCGTCGAATTCCTGCAGGCGCTTGATCGCCCACGGCGACATGATCCCGGTCAGATAGCGGCGCGGAATGCCGTAGTCGGATTCGAGCACCGCGCCGTAGCGTTCCGGCGCGAACAGCCCGAGCGGGGACTCGTTGACCGGCGAGCCCTTGATCGCGTAGATCGGGCGCGACTCCATCACCGCCTTCAGCCGCTCGGCGATCGAGGACTTGCCGCCGCCGACCGGTCCGAGCAGATAGAGGATCTGCTTCTTCTCCTCGAGGCCCTGTGCCGCGTGCTTGAAGAACGCGACGATCTGCTCGATCGCGTCTTCCATGCCGTAGAACTCGCGGAACGCCGGATAGCGCTGGATCACGCGGTTGGCGAAGATCCGCGACAAGCGCTGATCGTTGCGTGTATCGACCAGTTCGGGCTCGCCGATCCCGGCGAGCATGCGTTCGGCCGCGGACGCGTAGGACGCGGGTTCGCGCTTGCACAGCTCGAGATACTCTTCGAGGCTCATTTCCTCGGCCTGCGTGGCGGAGTAGTTCGAGCGAAACTGTTCGAGCAGCGTGGTCATCGTCAAAGTTCCCAAAAAAGGTCGATCGAGCCCCAGTGCCGATCAACCGTCGCTTACTGACGCTTTGCGGCGTACGAAGCGACTGACACGTTGGTATTTTTGGGAAAAGCCTGAAGCAGCTTTGCGCGGGCCGCCAACACAGAAAAGGCGTGCAATGGCGGTCGGCTCCGGCGTTCGGGTGCAAGCGAATGCGCGCGTCAAGGGCTCGCCGGTTGCCGATCATTAAGCGAGTACGACTCGCGACTTGCATAACGCGTGCCAGCATATATCGTTGACACGCGTTTACCCCACCCCCGTGTTGGATGCTTGCGTTGTCAGCAGTCGATGGAGTTGGCCGCTAACGACCCGCCGTTCGACGTCGCCGGCACCGCCGACCCGCACGCTGTTGACGAACGCCATCGACAACGCCGGGCATCGGTCCAATCGTGAGCGCGGTGGGCCGGCGCCAACCGCAGAGGCAACTGTGCCGCGTTCCAAATTCCGGATGGGATGTGCATCGCGGCGGGTGTTCTGCGCGCGCGCCGAGGAAATGGCTTCTGTCGCATGCGCACGACAACGACGTCGTTCTGCGTCACTACCTGCTGCACTTCGCGCGCGATATCGTCGACACGCGGCTTGCAGGTACCATGCGCCCGGAGCGCAATCGCGTCGAGCCTCATCCGAGTGCGTGCCCGATGATGCCCGACGACGTCGCAGTCCATGTCCAACGAGAACGCTCGCCACCTACGATGGATCGCAGCCACGCTGTTGTGGCTGGCGGGCAACGGACTGCGGGTGACGATCCTCGCGGTCCCGCCGGTCATTGCGATGATCCGCGACGACCTCGCGCTCCATGCCACCGAAGTCGGTGTCCTGAGCAGCATCCCGCCGGCGATGTTTGCGTTCGCCGCGCTGGCCGGCTCGCTGCTCGTCGCGAGGCTCGGAGTGACGGCGGCGCTGGTTGGCGGCCTGCTGCTGGTTGCGGCAGGCTCGGCGCTGCGCGGACTGAGTCCTAACTACGTAATGCTGCTGCTGACGACGGTTGTCATGTCGGCCGGCGTCGCGATCATGCAGCCGATCATGCCGACCGCGGTGCGCCAGTGGCTGCCGCAGCGCATCGGGCTCGGCACGGCGATCTATACCAACGGCCTGCTCGTCGGCGAGGTGCTTGCCGTCCTGCTGACGACGCCCTTCGTGCTGCCCTTGGTGGGCGGCAGCTGGCGCATGTCGCTGGTGGCGTGGTCCGTTCCCATCGCTTTGATCGCTCTCGCGACTTATGTCTTTGCGCCGAGCTTGCCCGCGGCGCACGCCGGGCCGGTCGGCGTCCCGAGAAAGTGGCTTCCCGACTGGCACGTCGGTCTCGTCTGGCGCCTGGGCGCCCTTTTCTGCTGCGTCAACGCGATCTACTTCAGCGCGAACGCGTTCCTCCCGATCTATCTCAGCAGCGCAGGACGTCCCGACTTGATCAGCGGCGCGCTGATCGCGCTGAACCTGGGCCAACTGCCCGCCTCTCTGCTGCTCCTGGCTTTCGCGCAGAAGCTGGAGCGCCGCGCGTGGCCTTATCTCGCATCGGGAATACTCTCGCTTTTCGCCATCGGCGGCCTCGTCGGAATGGTCGGACCGGCCACGATCGTCTGGGCCTCGTTGCTTGGATTCTCTGACGCAGCGGCGCTGATCCTGGGCTTGACGCTCCCGCCGCTCCTTTGCCGGCCGGAGGATGTCGCGCGCACGTCGGCCGGGATGTTCACGCTGAGCTATGGCGGGGCGGTCGTCATCGCCGTGATCAGCGGAGCTGCCTGGGACTTGAGCGGGATCCCCGCGCTTGCGTTCGTGCCGCTTGCCGTGTGCGCCGTCGCGTTGACGGCGATTACCGCCGGCATGTGGAGGACGAAGGAGTTGCGGTAGCTCCGCATCCGGATTCGCGCAGGGTCATGACCTGGCGAAACGCCGCAGCCGCACCGGAAGTGGCGTTCGAATCGATCCCGCAACACGCTAGACTCGACGCATGAGCACGCTTTCACCTCCGCTGGCGTCACGGGTGTTCGCATCGTCGCCGCTTCGGCACGCGCCGTTTCGCGCGTTCTACCTGGGGTCGATCGGGGTTGCGCTGGGCTACACGATGCAGGCGACGATCGCCGCGTGGCTGATGGCCACGCTCACGCCCTCGCCGCTGATGGTCGCGCTGGTCCAGACGGCCAGTACCGCACCGACGCTGCTCTTCGGACTGTTCGCGGGAACGCTGGCCGACATCATCGATCGGCGACGGATCATTCTGATCACCTTGATCGTCCTGCTGACGGCCGCGCTGATCCTTGGCGTAGCGACGGTGATCGGCGCGACCGGGCCGGTGACGCTCCTCGCGCTGACGTTCGCCATCGGGGCAGGCTTCACGTTCTACCTGCCGACGCAGCAGGCCAGCGTCAACGAGTTCGTGCCGCGCAAGGAGCTGTCCCGCGCCATCGCCCTGAACGCCGTGGCATTCAATGTCGCGCGTGCAGTCGGGCCCGCGCTGGCGGGCGCGATCGCCGCGTGGGCCGGCACCGGGATCGCGTTCGTCGTCGGCGCGCTCTTTTTCATCGTGATGCTCGCGGCGCTGCGCAGCTGGAAAGGCCGCGAGCGCCCGCTGCCCGGCGTGCCCGAGCGACTGCTGTCGGGTGTGCTCAGCGGACTGCGGTATGCAAGGCATTCGGCGGCGATGCGCTCGCTCATCGTGCGCAATCTCAACTTCGCCATCGGCGCCAGCGCATTCTGGGCGCTGTTGCCGGTCATTGCCCGCGATCAACTGCGGCTTGGTGCCGGCGGATTCGGATTGCTGTCGGCCGCGTTCGGAACCGGCGCCATCCTCGGCGCGCTCGCGATACCGAAGCAGCTGCAAAGCCGATTGCTGAATGCCGTCGTGACGTCCGGCGTTCTGCTATGGACACTGGCGATGGTGCTGATATCGGCCACCGGCATCGCCGCCATCGCCGTCGTCGGCGCGTTGTGCGCGGGCGTTGCGTGGGTCACGGTGTTCGCGAGCCTGTCGGCCGGCACGCAGAGCAGCGCGCCGGCGTGGGTGCGTGCGCGAGCGGTGGGCATGAACATCGTCGCCGTCCAGGCGAGCCTCGCGATCGGCAGCGCGCTCTGGGGAGGCCTCGCGTCGGCGATTGGTACGCAGGTCGCGCTGGCGGCATCGGCGGGACTCATCGTCGCGCTGCACCTGCTGAACCGCCGCGTCGTCGTCGCCATGGGCGACGAGGCCGATGTGACGCCCGGCGTGCAATTGCCGGACATGGCCATCGCCGCGGAGCCGCTGCCGGACGACGGTCCGGTCCTGATCCAGCTCGAATACCAGATCCGCCCGGACGATCGCCCGGCGTTTCTGCGGGCGATACACGCCGTCGAAGGAACGCGGCGCCGCAACGGCGCGACCAGCTGGCGAGTCTTTCGCGATCTGGGCGATGCCACTCGTTTCGTCGAGCGGTACATCATCGCGTCGTGGGCGGAATACATGCGCCTGCGCTCGCGCATGACGATGGCGGACCGCGCGCTACAGGAGCGCGTGCAGCAGTTTCAGCGCGAAGACGTCCCCGTGCGCGTGTCTCGCCTGATCGGCGTCAACGCGCTCGAGGACGACCGCTCGACGCTGTGAGTTTCGACGCTGTGAGTAAAAAACGGGCGGCCAAGCCGCCCGTTTGCGCCAGCGAAGGACCCGTCAATACTTCGAGCCAGCCGCGGAGCCGGCCGCGTTCACCTGGATATCGTTGCTGACCGATGTCACGCCGCTCGTGCTCTGCGCGATCTGGGCCGCCTTGTCGGATTCCGCCTGGCTCTTCGCCATGCCCGACAGCTTGACGATGCCGTTGTCGGTGTCGACCTTGATGCGCATTGCGCTGACCTGGCTGTCCTTCGCGAATTCGGCCTTGATCTTGGTCGTGATCGCCGCGTCCGAAACGGCCTCCTTGGTCTTGGCGCCCATCGTTTGCGTCGATTGCATGTCCGACGTACCCGCCGAATAGGCTGCGACCGGCGCAAGCATTGCGCCTGCCATAATTAACGCTGTCGCGAATTTGACGTTCATACTGGTACTCCTTTCAATGATTGCCGGCAGATAGGCCGAACGCATCGACCTGTCCAATAGATATGGATGCCGATGCGAGTCATTGGTTTTCGGTCGAGCGCCTGATTCCCTGTAGGACATGGCGCCATTCGGGTGTCGGTGTCTCGCGGGCGCGACAGCGGAGCGCTGCGATTGTCGGCGGTGCACGACTTCGGGCATGATCGGACAAGCCGCCGATCAACCACTGCCGCTCCAAGCGGGATTGCCCGTTGCGCTCGGATTCGACAATGCTTAAGGCCACCGACTCGGCGCGACTCGAGGCGCCCCCCAACGCCTGCGATTGCCACATGCATGTCTACGAGGCGCGCTTTCCGCCGGCGCCCACATCGCTGTTTGCGCCACCGGAAGCTCCGGTGACTGCCTACCGCAGCGTGCAGAAGCGACTGGGCCTGACGCGCGCCGTGGTCGTGCAGCCCAACGCGTATGCGTTCGACAATGCGTGCACCGAAGAGGCGGTCGCCGAAATGGGTCCGGACGCGCGCGGCATCGCGACGATCCGGCCCGACATCGCCGATGCCGAGCTCGAGCGACTGACGCGCGCCGGCTTCCGCGGTGCGCGCTGCTTCATGCTGAACGGCGGCTTGCTCTCCTGGGATGACGTCGACCGCATCGCGGCAAGGGTGCGGCCATTCGGCTGGCACGTGCAGGTGCAGCTCGATGGCCGCGAATTGCCGCAGTACCAGGCGCGGCTGTCGGCGTTACCGGTCGACGTCGTCATCGATCACAACGGCAAGTTCCTCGAGCCCGTGCCGGTGGATCATCGCGCATTCGCCGTCTTGCTTGATCTGCTGGACAGCGGCCGCTGCTGGGTCAAGCTGTCCGCACCCTACGAAACCTCACAGGCGGGCCCTCCGCATTACGCCGACGTCGGCGCGCTCGCCCGCGCACTTGCCAAGCGACACCCGCAGCGCTGCGTATGGGCCAGCAACTGGCCACATCCCAACGCGCGTCCGATACCGTCGGATTCGCTGATGCTCGATCTTCTGCTGGAGTGGGTGGAAACGGATGCCGATCGCGCGCGGATCCTGGTCGACAATCCCGCGCGACTCTACGGATTCTGATTCGCCGTTTCCATCGCCGGCGTCCATCGACCATCGCGTGCCAGCGCGTTCATCCGGACGCGGTGCGCGAATATCTTCTGCGCAGCGGCGACATTTTCCGCGCGTCCTCCCCAGGCGCGCATCGCGGGATCCTGCAGCGCCCGCGCATAGGAGAACGACAGGATCCACGGTGCGTGGGGAGCCTGCACGTTCATTGCATTCAGGTTGGCGGTCGCCTCTTCGGGACTCTGCCCGCCCGACAGAAAATTGATCGTCGGTACGGCGGCGGGAACCATGCGACGCAGGACGCCGAGCGTCGCGCTTGCGACCTCCTGGGGCGTTGCGCGGGACGCTTGCCTGTTGCCGGGCACCACCATGCTGGGCTTCAGCACGATGCCTTCGAGAAGGACGCCGTGACGATGCAATGCGCTGAAGACCGCGTGCAGGACCGCTTCCGAAACCGTGCGGCAACGCTCGAGGCTGTGCTCTCCGTCGATCAGCACTTCCGGCTCGACGATCGGGACGATGCCTTCGTGCTGACAGATGGCCGCGTACCGCGCAAGCGCCTCGGCATTCGCCGCGAGCCCCAGCGGCGTCGGATTGCGCTCGGTGATTCCGTACACTTCGCGCCATTTCGCGAAACGCGCGCCGAGCTTCCGGTACCCCTGCAATCGCTCGGCGAGCCCGTCCAGCCCCTGCGTGATCAGGTCGCCGGGAGCGTTCTCCAATGGAGTCGTCCCCTTGTCCACCTTGATGCCGGGAAGAATGCCGCGGCGGCGCAGGACCTCCGGCAACGGCGTCCCGTCGTTGTCGCTTTGCGACAGCGTCTCCTCGAACAGGATCACGCCGCTCAGATGCTGGTCCGCGCCCGGCGCCGTGATCAGCATCGAGCGATAGGCGCGGCGAGTCTCTTCGGTGGAATCGATCCCCAGCGCGCCGAAGCGCTTGGTGATCGTCGGCCCGCTCTCGTCCGCCGCCAGAATGCCCCGTCCCGGTCGCGTCAGTTCGGCGATGGTCGCGCGCAGCGTGTCGTCAGTGTTCGGCATCAAAGTTCTCCATCGTTTCTGCGTTCCTGCAGGAGTGTCTTGCAGAATTCACGCGCGGCCACCCACGATCCCGCCAGCGTTGGGTGGCTGCCGTCCTTGTCATAGAGCCGTTGGTCCGGGTGGCCAGTCATCGCCGCTTGCCACGCAGGACCGACCGGCACGACGATCGCGCCCAGCTCGCGCGCGATCGAGGCAATCGCCTCGTCGAGTATCGCCTGTGTCTGCGGTGCCGCTTCGCGCGCCCATGTCAGGTATAACACGGTGCGGGCGCCGCATCGCCTGATTTCGTCGTCGAAGAGCCGCACGCTCTCCGCAAACCGCGCGCGATTCTTGATGGGCAGCGTGCTCTGCTCCTGCAGTACCACGTAGTCCCACGAACCTCGGCGTATCAGCTCCAGCGCCTTGCCGGCATTCCAGTGTCGCCGCAGGCTCGCACCCCCGGCGGTCACCGCCTCGCTTTCGACGGTCCAGGGCGTGGAACCCTCCGCGGCGAGCTGTCGAATCAGCGACGGCAGGTCATTGCGCGACGTGTAGCTGTTGCCGATGAACAGAATGCGGATCGTCCGGCGTGCGTTTGCAACCACCAAGGATCGCGCGCCGGGCGAACGGTCCGAAATCGGATGCACGATCCTGCCGGTCGCTAGGTCCGGCTGAGTTTGCGAAACGCGCTCAGATGGCGCACGGCCTCCTGACGCAGCCCTCGGGCTTCGCACAGCAGCGCGAGGTTGTAATGCGCGTCCGCAAGGTGCGGTGCGTCGTCCAGCGCGGCGCGATATATGAGAATCGCCTCGTTCTGGCGCTGCAAGTCCTCCAGCAGAACCGCGAGATTGAAGAGCATCGTGCCGTCCCGGCGACAGTTGGCGAGCCCGGCGCGATACACCGCTTCGGCTTCTTCCAGTTTTCCAGACTCGTGCAGCAGCCGGCCGAGGTTGACGTACGCTTCGAGGTGATCGATGTCCGCGGTGATCGCGCGACGGTAGGCGTTGCAGGCACCTTCACGATCGACGTTTTCCAGCTCGCAACCGCGCGCAAACCATTCGCTGTCCGCCTCGGCAGCCGACGGCGGCGGGGGATCCATGAACACGACCTTCCCGCCGGGCAACGCGACATCGAACCGGAGCACGTATTGGCCATCGTCAGGCTGCCATTGCGTGTCGCCCTCGCTGACGACCACGGAATCGCCGACCGCTTCGATGCGCAAACCGGAGAGCGGGACTTCCGCCGGCAACTGGGCGCGCAAGCGGGTCAGCGAGCGAAGCACTCTCGCGGCGGGAAGCTTCGCCGCCGACAGCGCGCGCGCGGCACGCAGGACGACCAGGTCGTGGAACGTAAAGCGAAACTCGCGCCGCCGCCCGCGCGAGGGTGTCACGAATCCCGCGTCGATCAGTCCGCGCAACATGCCGCGCGACAGATCGAGCAACTCGCCGACTTCGCGTAATGAGTAGCTCTCCGGCACGGACCCGGCTGCGGAGGAGACTAGCGTTTGCCGGCCTTGCGCCGCGCCTCGGGCTCGCCGGCGGCTTTCCTGGGCGGCTTGCGCTGCGCGGACTTGAGCTCGACCGGGACCGCTTCGGCGGCGGCGCGCTTGGCGGGCGCTTTCTTCGGCGCCGACTTGGCGAGGCTGGCGCGCAGCGCCTCCATCAGGTCGATCACCTGCCCGCCAAGCTCCGGTGCGCTCGGCGAAACGGCAATCTCCTCGCCGGCGACTTTCTTCTCCACCGCGGCTTCGATGCGCTTCTTCACCTCGTCCTCGTAGGCGGCGGGATCGAATCGATCCGAGGAGATCTGCCCGATCAACTGCTTTGCGAGCGCGAGCTCGCCGTCGCGCACCGGTGCGTCCTGCGTCTCGATGTCCGATATCGAGCGGACCTCCGGCGCGTAGAGAAGCTGTTGCATGACCAGTCCGCCGGGGACCGGTCGTATCTGGACGATGTACTGCTTGCCGCGCGCAGCGTAACGGCCCACGGCGGTCTTCCCGGTCTGCCGCATGCCCTCGGCCAGCAACGCATACGCCTTCGCGCCGCCTTTGTCCGGACCGAGGTAATACGCCTTGTCGTAGTAGATCGGGTCGATCGACTCGGAAGGCACGAACTCGCTGATCTCGACCATCTGCGAGCCCTTCTCTTCCAACTCCTTCAACTCCTCCGGCTTGAACGTCACATACTGGTCCTTCGCGAACTCGTATCCCTTCATCATGTCCGCGCGCTCGACGACGACGCCTTCCCGCGCGCACAGATACTGCTGCTTCAGTCGCGAGCCGCAGTCGCGGTGCAGCAGATTGAAGGAGACACCGGCCTGCGCCTGCGTGGCCGAGTAAAGCTTCACCGGAATCGAGACCATGCCAAACGCAATGGTCAGCGAAGCGAGCGAGCGAGCCGCCATGAGCGCCCTCCTGAGTCTTGGGTCCAAGCGTGGAAACCAGAGCATCGTGCCTAATCGCCGCGCAAACATCAAGAAGCGAGCCGATTCGCGGGCCCGCCACCCGCTCCACGGTGTTGTATGCAAGCCTTCGAAGGAGTTTTCGGCCAATTCCGGTGGCGAGACGTCCGAAGATGCGGGCCGGCGCCGCTTCTCTCGGCGGGCCGACTGTGGAAATATTGCCTTCCTCACGACGGGTCGACTCTGCGGATCGGCTGCCCGGGACAATCGAGATCTCGTTCAGTGACTTATTCGAACGCTGAAGCATTGGCGAAGCGGCATGACATTTGAGATCCTGGTCGCGCTTTGCGCGACGGCATCCTGCGTCCTCCTGCTGCTCGTCCTGTTCGAGCCCGGTCTCCGCTACGACGTGGCAGGTTCGCTTCCGGACCTCACCACCCCTGAATTTCTGCGGGTGCTCGGTGCGATCACGGATTCGGCGGTTCATGACGCGCAGAGCGTCGAAGTCCTGACGGACGGCGGCGTATTTTACGAAGCCGAGCTCGCGGCCATTCGCACGGCGCGCACGAGCGTCCACATCGAAGCGTTCATCTTCCACGCGAGCGCAATCGGCGATCGCTTCCTCGAGGTGCTGGTGGAACGCGCGAAAGCCGGTGTCGCCGTGCGAATCGTCGTCGACGCAATCGGCAGCTTTCCCACGCCGGACCGCTACTTTGCTACGCTGCGCGCGGCGGGCGGGCGCGTCGCATGGTATCAGCCGATCCGCTGGTACACGCTCAAGCGATTCAACAACCGAACGCACCGCGAGCTCATCGTCGTCGATGGAACGATCGGCTTCGTCGGCGGTGCCGGCATCGCCTCGCATTGGGCCGATGAAGGACAGGGAACGATGCCGTGGCGCGATACGATGCTCCGCGTCACCGGCAGTCTCGTCGGCGGGCTGCAAACGGCATTTTGCGAAAATTGGCTGGAGTCGAGCGGCGAAGTTCTGGCGAACGCGGCGGTTTTTCCCGACGTGCGCACCCTCGCGGGAAGCAGCGCCGGTCTGGTCGTGATCGGTACGCCGTCGCCGGCACGCTCGTCACGCGCCCGCGTGCTGTTCCAGGTGCTCCTCACCGCCGCGCGCGAGTCCATCGACCTCAATTCGCCGTACTTTCTTCCGGATGCGAGCGTCCAGCGGGTGCTGATGGCCGCTGCCCGCCGCGGGGTGCGGGTGCGCGTCATCACGCCGGGGCGCGCCACCAATCACCCGGTCGCGCGACGGGCAAGCCGCAGGCGCTACGGCGAATTGCTGAAGGCCGGCGTGGAAATCTACGAGTACCAGCCACGCATGATCCACGCGAAGATCCTGGTCGTCGACGGCAACTGGTGCGTCGCGGGATCGACGAATTTCGATAGCCGTTCATTCGACCTCAACGACGAAATCAACATGGCGGTGCAGGACCGCGAGCTTGCGGCGCGTCTCAACACCGACTTCGAGCGCGATCGCGCATCGAGCCTGCGCGTTACCTATGCGGCGTGGCAGCGCCGACCGCTGGGCGAAAAAGCCCTGGCGACGATGGGACGCTTTCTGGAACGCCAGGAATGAACGTCGCGACAATCACCGAAATGACGCCTGATTGCCGCGGCGGCCCAGCCACCGGCTGAAACCTGCCTTGGCGAGCGCCTCGGGAATGCGCGCAGTTCCGATCCATCGCGTTGCGGTGGACACGAGCAAGACCGGGACGTGCATGCGCATCCGATTTGCGATCGTTGAAAATGCGGCAGGGAGTCCCGACCGCTGTATCCTGCAAGCCGAGCATTCCCGGCAGATCAGTCCCGTACTCTATCGGACGAGGAGAAACGGCCATGTCACCGCGATTCGGATTGTCATCGACGTTGAAATTGCTGGGTGGGATTGCGCTTGCCGCGGCGCCAGGGCCATCGGCGCACGCGCAAGGGCTGGTGACCGAGAAGAATATCTCGCTGGCGATGGCGCAGACGATCGCGAACGGCGCGATGGAGAAATGCAAGGAAATGGGCTTCCGGGTCTCGGTGACGGTGGTCGACCGAGCCGGCCTTCCCATCGTGATGCTGCGCGGGGATGGCGCCGGGCTCCATACGCCCGAGGGCAGCGACCGCAAGGCCTATACGGCGCGCACGTTCCGCGCGCCCTCGGCCGATTTCGTCAAACGGATGCAAAACGACCCGGCCGCGGTCGGCTCGAAGGAATATGCCCGCGTGCTCGCGCTCGGCGGCGGGCTGCCGATCAAGGTTGGTGACGACGTGGTCGGGGCGGTCGGGGTATCCGGATCGCCGGGCAGGGACGACGACTGCTCCAAGGCAGGCATCGACAAGGTAGCCGACCAGCTCAAGTGAGTTGGCGGCGCGGACACCACGAGCGTCAGACCGAGCCGGCGTCCGCCAGCCGTTCGAGGCGCGCGCTACGGCGATCGCGCCTCGAAGGCCATCTGGCGCATCGCTTCCCGTGCGCGCGTCAGCGTGGCGAGCACGGTACCGATCGACACACGCTGCAGGCTCGCGATCTCGGCATAGGACAGTCCCTCGACAGCCACCAGCACCAGGGCTTCGCGCTCCTCGGCCGGGAGCCGCAGGATTCTCGCCAGCATCGCGTCCGCGCCCGTGTCGCCGGACAACTCCGTCCCCGCAGCTTCCGCAGGGCGCGCCGGGACATGCCTGGCATCGGCGATAATTCGCGCCGATGCGATCCGCGAAGGCAGCGGTTGCTCGCCGTTCAGGTTGTGCATCAGCGTGAAGAGCCAGGTGCGAAGACTTGGCGCGTGCCGCCAGTCCTGCTGCTGGCGCGAGGCGCGCCGCAGCGTCTCGGTCACGAGATCGTCCGCGCGTCCCGGGTCGCCGGTCAATACTCGGGCGTAGCGGCGAAGGCGCGGCAAGGCGGCGACCAGAGCGGTCAGTTCGGGCCCGCCGGCGGCCGTCGGTCGGCCGACCATTTCATCATCCTCCGGACATCATTGCGAAGTCGCCCCCATGCCACGACGCGGACCGTGGAAAGCGTAGATTAGTTCAATTGCACGCGCCGGGCAGGAATAGCGCGGCGACGATTCGGTTTACAACCGTGTGGCAGTCGGGAAGTTCATCGGCGGCGGACCCGCAACAGGAATGGCATGCTGGACGATCGAAGCATCTTGAAGCGTGGCGAGGAGGCGGCATGAGCGAGCGCTTGCGGCAACTCGACCCTGCGGCGCACAAGGTAGCGGACGTCCTGCTGCCGTGGTTCGTGAACGGTACGCTGAACGAGGATGAGCTTGCATTCGTCGGCAAGCATGTCGCCGCGTGCGCGAGTTGTCAGCGCGAGGTCGAGTGGCTGCGCGAGCTTCACGCCGCGTGCGTAGCCGGTGCGCAGGAACCGAGCCTCTCGAACGCGTTCCAGCACTTGCGCCGCCAGCTCGACCGGCCCAGCCCCCCGCTGGGCGCGGTGGCCTGGCTGCGCGGTCAATGGGCGCGCGTCGCGGCTGCGCCGCGCTGGGCGATGGCGGTGCAACTCGCGGTGATCGTCGCGTTGGGGGCGGCTTTGCTCGGCGACCACGATGGCGCTGCGGGCTACAAGACGCTCGGCGCCTCGAACGCGGCGACCCCCGTGACCGGCAGCCTGGTTGCGGTTTTCGATCCGGCAACGACCGAATCCGATCTTCGTCGGATACTGCGGAGGATTGGCGCACGCGTCGTGGACGGGCCGACGCAGGCGAACGCCTACGTGCTCGATGTCCCGAGCGCAGGCCGCGATCGGGCGCTCGCGGCGTTGCGTTCGGAGCGGGCCGTGCGGCTCGTCGAGCGACTCGATTCCGGCAGCGACCGTTGAGCGTGCGGCGCATGACGCTGCTGCGGTTGCTGTGCCTTTGCATCGTCATCTTCGCAGGCGTTGTGCAATCCGTTGAATTGCCGGTCACCGACGCTTCCCCCGACCGCCAATTGCTGGTCATGCTGCGCGCCGCGCCGCCCCATTTCCGACCCGACGCAAGCTATGCCGACGGCTACGATTCGCGCGTCGGCCGCGACGCGCGGCGACGGATAGCCGACGGGATTGCGCGCCAGTACGGCTTGCGGGTGGTCGACGAGTGGCCGATGCCGGCGCTCGGCGTCCACTGCTTCGTCATGGAGGCCGCCGGCGACGCTTCGGTCGCGAAGGTCGTCGAGCGACTGTCGCTGGATGCGCGCGTTGAATCAGTCCAGTCGATGCACCTGTTCCACGTCCTCTCGCACAACGATCCCCTTTACCCGCTGCAGCCGACCGCGGCGCTGTGGCATTTGGCGGAGATCCACAAGATCACGCAGGGCCGGCAGGTGCGCGTCGCGGAAATCGACACGGGGGTCGAGATCGATCATCCCGATCTGCGCGGCGGCGTGATGCTGGCGCGCAATTTCGTGGACGACCGGCCCGATGTCGCCGAAATGCACGGAACCGCGGTGGCCGGAATCATCGCCGCGCGCGCGGACGAGGGTGTCGGCATTGTGGGGGTCGCGCCGGAGTCGAAGCTGCTGGCGCTGCGCGCCTGCTGGGAGACGCCGGGGCGCGGCGCAACGGCAATCTGCAGCAGTTTCACGCTGGCAAAGGCACTACAATTCGCGCTCGATGAGAAGGCGCAGGTCATCAACCTCAGTTTGGGCGGCCCGCGCGACGCGCTGGTCGGGCGGCTTCTCGACATTGCGATGGCACGCGGCGTCACCGTCGTCGGCGCCGCCGATCCGGAGGTGCGCGGCGGCGGCTTTCCCGCCTCGCACCGCGGCGTGCTGGCGGTCGCCGCGCAAGATGACCCCGATTCCTCCGCAGCGCCATTGCGAGGTCCGGGGCGAGACATTCCAACGACGATCGTGGGTCACAAGTGGGGATTCGTCTCAGGCTCGTCGTTTGCAGCGGCGCATGTTTCCGGCCTCGTCGCGTTGCTGCGCGAGCTCGCGCCCGGCGCGCCACTCCAGCAGATTCGGGATGCACTGGCGCCCGCCTCCGTCTCGGGCGTGGCGAACGACCACCGCGGCGTGGTCGATGCCTGCGCCGCGGTCACGAGGATAGGCGGAACTTGTGCCTGCGCTTGCGCCGTCGCGGGTGACGCAAGATTATCGCCGCCCCTTTAAGGGCGCGGTGTTGCGCGGTGCCATTGCTATTGGATTTGCGATCATTTCCGACAACGTCGCGGCGCAGGTGTCGGGCAGCGTTGCGCTGGTTTCGGATTACCGCTATCGCGGCTATTCGCTGAGCGCCGGCGATCCGGCGGCGCAACTCACGGTCGCCTACGACGACGCGCGGGGTTGGTACGCCGGGGCGTTCGCCTCCACGGTCCGCGTCGCCTCCCAGGCGCAACGCGAGGTGCAGGCGATTCCGTTCGTCGGGTATGCGTGGCGAGTCCCGTCGGGGGTGAGCTTCGATATCGGCGCCCACTATTCCACCCTTACCGGTTCGCGCAGTTACGGGTACCCCGAGATCCATTCGGGAATCGCCTTCGAGAACGTGAGCGCGACCGTCTATTACGCGCCACGCTATTTCGGCGGCGATGCTGGCGCCGTCTACGCCGAGTTGAACGGTTCGCAGCCACTGCACGATCGCATCCGTCTGCTGGCGCACATCGGAATCCTCCTCGGCAACGGCAGTAATTCCAACGGCGGCAATCCTTACGGCAGCAGCCCTTACAATATCGCGCCCGATCGACGCATCGTCGACGCTCAAGTGGGCATTGGGATCGATCTTGATCCGTTCCATGTCCAGGTGAGCTGGGTGGGCGTCGATTCGTCCCGCAATCCGTACCCGATCAGCAGGAGCGGACCCCGAAACGGTGTCGTGCTGTCGCTGTCGCGCTCGTTCTGACCTCGCATCGAGCGCGCGACGCATCGAAATGAAGACCGACGACCTCAGGATAAGCCGCGTTCGCCCGCTCCTGGCCCCTGCGATTCTGTCGGAGGAGATTCCGGTCACGTCGCGTGGCAGCGACTGCGTTTCGAATGCGCGACGAACGATCGAGGCCATCCTCGAGGATCGCGACCCGCGTCTTCTCGCCATCGTAGGTCCCTGCTCGATCCACGACACGAAGGCCGCGATCGAGTACGCGGAGCGTCTGAGATCGCTTGCGGCAGATGTGCGCGACCGGATCTTCATCGTCATGCGCGTGTATTTCGAAAAGCCGCGGACCGTCACAGGCTGGAAGGGGCTCATCAACGATCCCGATCTGGACGGCTCGTATCGCATCAATAAAGGGCTGCGCCTCGCACGCCGGCTCCTCGCCGACCTCGCCGATCTTGGACTGCCGGCCGGAACCGAGTTTCTGGACACGACCTTCGGACAGTTCTTCGCCGACCTCGTGAGCTGGGGCGCAATCGGCGCGCGTACCGCCGAGAGCCAGGTGCATCGCGAGCTTGCGTCGGGTCTCTCCATGCCCGTCGGCTTCAAGAATCGTACCGATGGCAACGTGCAGGTGGCGGTGGAAGCCATTCTGGCCGCGCGCCAGCGGCATCTCTTTCCCTCTCTCACCAAGGAGGGCGCACCCGCCATCTTCGAAACCACCGGCAATCCGTACTGTCACCTGGTGCTTCGTGGCGGATCGGCGACCGGGCCGAACTTCGGCCGCGCGGCCGTCGCGGCGGCTCTGACGAATTTGCGTGCCGCGGGCCTGCCGGAAGCGCTGATGATCGACTGCAGCCACGGCAACAGCGAGAAGCACCCCGAGCGTCAGCCCGACGTCGTCGCGGACGTTCTTCAACAGCGATTGTCGGGTCAGGCAGCGTTGAAGGCGATCATGATCGAAAGCCACCTCGTCGGCGGGCGACAGGAGCCCGGTGCGCACGGCCTCACTTACGGACAGAGCATCACCGATGCGTGCCTCGCGTTCGACGACACGAGACGCGCAATCGAGGCCGCGGCGCTCCAACTCCGCTAACGCCCGCCGGGTTCACGGAGAGCCTTTGCGGGCCAATACCGTCAATGTGAATGTTCCGGGCAGAATCGGCGGCATCCTCGCGAACCACGGTCTCCAGTCAATACTCCCACATGAGTCAAGCGCATCGCGCGGACGTTGCGGCATCGAGCGACGCGTGGGACGTCGTCGTCATCGGCGCCGGCGCCGCCGGCATGATGTGCGCAGCGCAGGCCGGGCAGCGCGGCCGCCGGGTGCTGCTCGTCGAGCACTATCACATCGTCGGCGAAAAGATCCGGATCTCCGGCGGCGGCCGGTGCAACTTCACGAACGTCAACGCCGGGCCGACGAACTATCTGTCGCGCAACCCGGATTTCTGCCGCTCCGCGCTCGCGCGCTATACGCCAGCCGAGTTCGTCCGTCTCGTCGAGCGTTACGGAATCGCCTACCACGAGAAGAAGCTGGGCCAGCTCTTCTGCGACGGCTCGGCGCTCGCCATCATCGCGATGCTGAAGTCGGAATGCGATCGCGGCGGCGTGCAATGGCGCATGCCGTGCGCAGTCGATGGCGTCGCGCGTGAGGCCGACCGCTTCATCGTCGCCACGACGCAGGGCAGCGTGAGTTGCGAGTCGCTGGTGATCGCGACCGGCGGACTCACGGTGCCCAAGATCGGCGCTACGCCATTCGGATACCGGATCGCCGAGCAGTTCGGGCTCGCCGTCGTCCCGCCGAGGCCGGCGCTGGTGCCGCTCGCACTCGCGCCCGACGCGCTCGCGCGCTATGGCGACCTGTCCGGCGTCTCCGTCGACGCCGAAGTCGCTTGCGGCGGGGCCAGGTTTCGCGAAAACCTGCTGTTCACGCATCGCGGCCTGTCGGGTCCCGCGATTCTCCAGATCTCATCCTATTGGAACGGCGCCGCGCCACTTGCGATCGACTTGCTGCCCGGTCTCGACGCCACCGCGTGGTTGCGTGCGCACGACCGATCCGCAGCACGGCTCGACAATGTGCTGGCCGAACGCCTCCCGAAGCGTTTCGCACAGCAGTGGTGTACCGCTCATGGCATCGCGTTACCGCTAAGCGCGATCGACGACGTTCAGTTGCGGACCGCGGGCACGCAGTTGAACCACTGGGAAGTGCTGCCGGCGGGCACGCTCGGCTACAGCAAGGCCGAAGTCACGTCAGGCGGCGTGGACACGCGCGGCTTGTCGTCAAGGACCATGGCCGCGACGAGCGTTCCCGGTCTCTACTTCATCGGGGAAGCCGTGGACGTTACCGGTTGGCTGGGCGGCTACAACTTCCAATGGGCATGGGCCTCCGGGCACGCGGCCGGACAAATGGCCTAATGCCGATGGGACTACGACTCCGATAGCCGCTGGAAGCGTACGGCGCTCAATCGCTCGTCGGACGCGGCGGCCGACTTTCACGATCGGGTTCTCGAGGGCCGCAAAAGCGCAAATCGGGCATCTCCCAATGATGACCGTTACAATGACCGCTTCGCGCCTCTTACCCACCGCCGCATCCAGCGTTGGAAAACGCAGCGACGCGACCCAGAGAAAAGGACCCAGATGCCCAATATCGGAGCCGTATTGAAAGAGGAAATCTCGCGCCTTGCCCGCAGGGAAATTCGCGGCCAGGTACAAACAACGAAGAAAGCGTCCGCGCAGTATCGGCGACACATTGCGGCTCTGAAGCGCCAGGTCGCAACGCTGGAACGCCAGGTGGCCGCACTTCAGCGACGCACTCCCGATAGCCGCCCGGCTGCCTCCAGCGGACCCGGCGAATCGAAGACGCGATTCGTCGCAAAGGGACTTCGCGCCCAGCGAGAACGCCTTGGGCTCTCGGCCGCAGACTACGGGAAACTGGTCGGCGTGAGCGCCCAGTCGATCTACAACTGGGAACAGGGTCACGCGAAGCCGCGCGCCGGGCAACGGGCGACGCTTGCTGCGCTGCGCGCGGTCGGCAAGCGGGACGCGCAGGCCTATCTGGAGCGCGTCAACGCCAAGACCGCGAAAAACCTCGCAAGAGCCGCGCTCGCTGATCTGCCCGAAGACCTCGCGCGAGGGGCCGCCCTCGCTCCGCGCATTTGCTGCGCTGCAGATTGACCTTTTGCCGTTTTCGGCGCAAAACTGGTCAACCACCCGCTAGCAGCCAAATGCTGGCGGGCCATATCCCGGCCCGGTTCAGCAAATTCTCCTGCCCTGCCCTGCCATGCCACGCGCCACGTCCTCCGCCATCCTCGCGTCGCTGTCCGCGATCGAAGTCGCCCGACCGTCGGAATTGATCCTGCAGCAGTTGCGGCACCTGCTTACGTCCGGAGCGCTGCGCCCGGGTGACCGGCTTCCCGCGGAACGCGACCTTGCGCGCCAGTTCGGGGTCGGACGCTCGCATGTGCGCGACGCGCTGCGGCGGCTGGAGTTCTACGGCATCCTGCAGACGCTGCCGCAAAGCGGCACCGTCGTTGCGCGGCTGGGCGTTGCGGCTTTGAACAACCTGATCGGCAACGTGCTGGCGCTCGACCGCGACGATATCGCGGCGCTGCTCGAAACGCGCGTCATACTCGAAGTGGAAACCGCGCGGCTGGCCGCCGATCGCGCGTCTGCGGCACAGCGGCGCACGATCGTGCAGGCACAGCAGACCTTTCGCGCCAAAGCGCTCGCCGGTGATCCGGCGCTGCACGAGGACCTGGCGTTGCACCTTGCGATCGCGGATGCGGCGCGCAATGCAGTACTCGCGTCGCTGGTCGGATTGATCGCGCCGGACATCATGCGTCACCACGGCCACCAGAAGATGTGCGACCCGACGCGGCTGATCTCGGTCGTGGACGAACACCAGGCGATTTGCGACGCCATCGTCGCCCGTGACCCGGCGCGCGCGGCGGCTGCGATGGACAATCACGCGCGAATGGCGCGGGACCAATACCGGCACTCTGCGAATGCGCGCGTAGTGCCCGTTGCAACGGGTCGCCGCAAAGGCGCGGCGATGATTCCGCGCGCGCGTCGCATCGGCCACGCCGCTTGACTCCCTTGAACCGAACCGCGCTTCGCGGATGCGGCTGCCCGCGCGCCGACCCATCGAAGATCTGCACGACCAACAGGAGGAGAGATCGATGAATGTCCACGATGCTTCCAAACGCAAATTCCTGAAGACCGGTGTCGCCGTGGGCGGACTCGCGCTCACCGGCGGCCACTCGCGTGCGCAGGGCGCGCCGGTGACGTTGCGCATGTCCTCGACGCTACCGAACGATCCGGTGAACTCCGCACATGCCGTCTGGTACAACCGGTTCGCCGCCAATCTCAAGGCCGCCGTCGGCGACAAGGTCGTCGTCAATTACTTTCCCAGCGACCAACTCGGCAAGGAATCCGACATGGTCCAGCAGGTGCGTCTGGGCAGCGTCGACATGATGATCTCGGGGACCTCGATCTGGGCCACGCTGATGCCCGAAATGGGGGTGCTCGATATGGGCTACCTGTTCGCGAACAATGACCACTGCGGTCGCGCGCTCGACGGCAAGGCCGGGACGATACTCGGCGGCATGCTGCTCGACCGGACCAGCGTGATGACGCTCGGCTGGGGCTACAGCCTTGGTGCGCGCAACGTCTGGACCAAGAACCCCGTGCCGAGCGCCGCCGACCTCAAGGGCGTCAAGCTGCGCGTGCTGCCGGTGCCCAATTTCGTCGCCACCCTCAAATACATGGGCGCAGTGCCGACACCGCTTCCGTTCGGCGAGATCTACACCGCATTGCAGACCGGCGTCGTCGACGGCTTCGAGCACGACGCGCCGACCGCGCTGGCGGGCAAGTTCTATGAAGTCGCCAAGCATTGCGCGTTGACGCAGCACATCTACAATCCGCAATTGCCGTGCATCAGCAAGCGTTCTTTCGCACGCATCCCGGCGGACCTTCAGAAGCCGTTCCTGGATGCGGCGACCGACGCCACGAAGTTTCAACGCGGAAAGGCGACGGAAGTGGAGACCAAGGCGTTCGACACGCTGAAAGGGATGGGCCTCACGGTCAATGCCGTCGACCGCGTCCAGTTGCAGAAGCAGGTCGAGAAGCTGTGGGGTGAATTCTCGGCACAGTATCCGTCGGTCAAACCAATCGTCGACGAAATACAGACCACGCGCGGCTGAACGACGCATGTCCGCGGGCTCCATCGCCACCTTTCCTCCCGCGGACATGCCAGCGGATGCGCTGGCGGCTTCGCTCCACCACGCGGCGCGCGCGCCGCCGTTCCCGCGCGTGCAAGGCGTGGTCGAAGGGGTCGCGGCAGCGGTGCTGGCGATCGACGTGCTGGTCGTCTTCACCTCGGTGATCTTTCGTTATTTCCTTCACGATCCGCTCGAGTGGTCCGAGGAAGTGGCGCGGGCGCTGATGGTGACGCTGGTATTCATCGGTGCTGCGGCTGCGCTCGGGCGCTCGCGCCACGTCGGAATGGACGGCATCCGGAACATCCTGCCGGCGTCATGGCAGCCTTACCTGATTTGCGGCTGCGACTGGATCGTCGCGTTCGTGGCGCTCGGTCTCACCTGGACGTCGTTCCTGCTGCTGACCGAGTCCACGAAACAGACCACGCCAACCGGACTCCCCCAGGCGATCTTCGTCACGCCGGTCCTGGTCGGCAGCGCGCTGCTCGCGCTGTTCGGTTTCGCGAACGCAGCGGCCAGATTCGACCGTCACGCGATCGCCTCCGGCCTCGCGGTCGCGTGCGGCCTGGCGGCATTGTTCGCGCTGAACGCATGGGCACCGGCGCTGGCGCCGGCGCCGATCAACGTCATGCTGTTCTGTTTCGTGTTCTGTCTCGCCGCCGGCACGCCGATCGCCTTCGCGCTGTGCTTCGGCGCATTGCTGTTTTTCCTGCTGGAACCGAGATTGCCTATCGTCATTTACGCCCAGCAGATCGCTTCCGGCGTCGATCACTTTGTCTTGCTGGCCGTGCCGTTCTTCGTGCTCGCCGGGTTGATCATGGAAGTGAACGGCATGTCGTCGCGACTGATCGAATTGCTGCTCCGATGGTTCGGACGGTTGCGCGGCGGTCTCAACCTGATCATCGTGGTGGCGATGGCGTTCTTTTCCGGCATCTCGGGATCGAAGCTCGCCGACGTCGCGGCGGTCGGCGGAATCCTGATGCCCGCCGTGCGCAAGACGCGCCAGGATCCCGATGACGCGACGGGATTGCTGGCGGCGTCGGCCATCATGGCGGAGACGATTCCACCCTGCGTCAACATGATCATTCTCGGATTCGTCGCGAGCCTGTCGATCGGCGGATTGTTCCTCGCCGGAATCGTCCCTGCGATCACGATGGCGGCCGCCCTCGCGGCGGTCGCGGTCTGGCGCGGCAAGAAGGTTGACGTGAGCTCGGTGTTTCCACAGCCGCGGCCGTTGCCGAAACTGCTCGGCGGTGCTCTCGTCGGCGTCGTGATGATCGCGATGATCGGCAAGGGTGTGGTTTCCGGTGTGGCCACTTCGACGGAGATCTCCGCGTTTGCCGTGATCTACGCGGTGGTCGTCGGCTGGGCCGCGTTTCGGGAACTGACGTGGCATTCGCTGTACAGGCTGTTCGTCGATTCGGCCACGCTCGCCGCGATGATCATGTTCATCGTCGCGGCGGCGAGTGGCGTCGGCTATTCGCTTACCTTCGAGCAGATCCCGCATGCGCTCGCGGACCTGATGGTCAGCCTGGCGCACAGCTACGGAACGTGGCTGTTCATGGTCATCTCCGTGGTGGCGCTGATCGTGTTCGGCGCGGTGCTCGAGGGCGCGCCGGCCCTCATCATCTTCGGCCCGCTGCTGACGCCGATCGCCGCGCAACTCGGCTATCACCCGCTGCACTTCGGGATCGTGCTGGTCATCGCGATGGGCATCGGGCTCTTTTCGCCCCCGTTCGGCTTGGGCATGTATGCCACCTGCACGATCGCGCAGACACGACTCCAGGACGTCGTGCGCCCGTATTTTCGCTATGCGGTGGTGTTGCTGATCACGCTGGCTCTGCTGATCATGTGGCCGGCCTTGACCCTCTGGCTGCCGAGGCACTACGGTCTCGCCTGACTGTCCGGGCTGTGAACCGGCTACAGCCCCATGCACAGATACTTGACTTCGAGATAATCCTCGATGCCGTACTTGGAGCCTTCGCGGCCCAGTCCGGATTGCTTGACACCGCCGAACGGCGCTACCGCGGTAGAGATCAAACCCGTATTGATTCCGACGATGCCGTATTCGAGCCCCTCCGACACGCGCCATACACGTCCGATGTCTCGTGTGTAGAAGTACGACGCTAGCCCGAATTCCGTGTCGTTCGCCATCCGGATCGCCTCTGCTTCATCCTTGAAGCGGAACAGCGGTGCGACCGGTCCGAATGTTTCTTCATGGGTGACCCGCATGCTGCTGTTCACATCTGCAAGCACGGTCGGCTCGTAGAAGCGCCCACCGAGCGCATGCCGCTGGCCCCCCAGGACCACGCGAGCGCCCTTGGACCGCGCGTCCTCGATGTGCTCCTCGACCTTCGCGATCGCCTTGTCATCGATCAGCGGCCCGATCGTGACGCCAGGTTCCATGCCGTTGCCGACCTTGAGCTGCCGGACCTTCTCGACCAGCTTTGCGGCGAAGGCGTCGTACACCGAATCCTGGACCAGCAGCCGGTTCGCGCATACGCAGGTCTGGCCGGCGTTGCGGTACTTCGATGCCATGGCACCCGCAACCGCGGCGTCGAGGTCCGCGTCGTCGAACACGATGAACGGCGCGTTTCCGCCCAGTTCCATCGAGGTCTTCTTGACGGTGCCCGCACACTGCCCGAGCAGCACCTTGCCGACCTCGGTCGAGCCCGTGAAGCTCAGCTTGCGCACGAGTCGATTGCCGGTCATTTCGCCACCAATCGCGGAGGCCGATCCGGTCACGACGCTGAACACGCCTCTGGGAATCCCGGCGCGTTCGGCGAGCGCGGCCAGCGCGAGCGCCGAAAACGGCGTGGCGCTTGCGGGCTTGAGCACCATGGTGCAACCGGCAGCGAGCGCGGCGCCTGCCTTGCGCGTGATCATGGCGGCCGGGAAATTCCACGGCGTGATCGCGACGCATACGCCGATCGGCTCCTTGATGACGACGATGCGTTTGTCGGACTGATGTGCCGGAATCGTGTCGCCGTAGACGCGCTTCGCCTCCTCCGCGAACCAGTCGATGAAGGATGCGGCGTACTCGATCTCGCCACGCGACTCGGTGAGCGGCTTGCCCTGCTCGGTCGTCATGAGGATGGCGAGATCCTCTTGATTCGCCATCATCAGGTCATGCCACTTGCGGAGGATAGCCGCGCGTTCCCTGGCGGTCTTCGCGCGCCAGGCGGGCCACGCCGCATTTGCAGCCTCGATGGCGCGGCGGGTTTCGGCCGCGCCCATGCCCGGCACGGTGCCGAGCACCTGCCCGGTCGCGGGATTTGATACCGCGATGGTCTTGCCGTTGTCCGCATCGTGCCAACCACCGTCGAGGTAGCACTGTTGTCGAAACAAACTCGCATCCGTCATTCGCACGGAAAGACTGTGAACAATGTCCGGGGCGTTCATTGCGATGCTCCTGTGGCCGCCGACCGCAGCGGCGCCAGGTGCGATATTAACTCCAGGCAGAAAGGACTGGACCAGACCCGGCTACTCCGTGAGCGTGATGCCCGACCCGCCCATCTCCTTGGGCATGTCCTTCATCTTGGGAAGGCCGTCCTTGATGCGAAGAGCGGTCTCTGCATAGTTGACGTGCAGCTTCGGCTCGAAGCGATGGGTCGGGATCGTGGCGGCGTAGACGTCGATCACTCCCCACAGCGGATGTTCGGCCAGCAGGTGTCCACCGCAGATCTTGCAGAACTTGCGGTAGCTCTTCTCCGTCTTGTGGTAGACGCCGACGTTGCCCTCGCCTTTGGTGAACTTCACCGCCTCGGGTTTCCAGAGGGTGAATGCATTGACCGGCGCGGCCGCCCAACTGCGGCACGACGAGCAGTGGCAGAAGCCAGCCGCGACCGCCTCGCCGGTGACGGTGACTTCGACTGCGCCGCAGAAACAACTTCCCTTGTGAGTCTGGTCCATGGTCTCTCCATTGCAATGAATATCTCAATCACGCGACCTTGAAGGAAAGCTCGATCGCGCGCCGCAGACGCGTCGCGCGATTTTCCATCCTGATGTCGCTACCGGAGCACCGTGCCGTTGGCGATCCACCGGCCTGCACCGACCCGAATCAGAAACGCGGTGTCGGGCTCGCTTGCGCAGACAGCGGGCAAAGGGCCCACGGTGCCGTTGAATCGAGCATCCCCATCGTCGCTGAGTTCGACGAGCGGCGTATCGACCAGAACGGAATTTCCGCCGGCGCTGCCGTCGGTATCGCAGACCAGGGTTCCTTTGACCTGGGCGACCGTCCCAGGCGTGCCGATGGTATTTCCACCGGCGAGCACGAGGCCATGAACGTCGAAGTTGATCTTGCCTTTCGCCAGATCGACGCTGACGCGTCCATCCAACGCCGACCACGGTACTCCGCCGCCGGTTACCGCTCCGGTCCCGGTGCCCACGACGTTGTTAGCCTGGACGATCCCGATCACCGACTGCCAGCGAAGGGTATCGCCTGAGTCGGCACTTGCGTTCTGGACGGTGACGGCCGCGCCGAGCGCGAGCCCGGACACGATCAACGATTTGCGCAAAAACGTTTGCATGAACTTCTCCAATCAGGTTGTGTGGAAAACTCTGCGGGTCCTCGAAAGGACAGACCATCGCGGTACCGGCGACACCAGACGATGCTGGCGCGCGGAAGCACTGCAGTCTATTGAGCAGATGCGTCAGCGGAACTTCACCGAGGGGCCATTCTTGTTTCGTTTGTTGCTCGGTGATTCAAGGCACCGTGCATCGGGGAGATGCGACGCGCCGCGCAGCGATGCGCTCAGTCGGGGGCCAGCTCGCCGTCCGTGGCGATCTCGGCGACGACGCGGCGCACGTCGCTCGGCAGGAAGGGCTTCTCGATCACCGGACGGCCGCTCTCGGTGGCGAACTCGCGCAATGCCGAGGCGAGCGTATCGCCGGTGACGAAGACGACGCGCGCGGCCTGCTCGGGCCAGCGCCGCTCGATCTCGCGGTAGAGGGCGCGGCCGTCGAGGTCGGGCATGCGGATGTCGGTGAGGATCACGTCGTAGCGCTCCGCCGCCATCCGCTCCAGCGCCTCGCGCCCGGAGCCGGCGGTCACGACGCGATGCCGCGCGCCGGTCAGGATCTCCGCCAGCGTTTCGCGGATCTCCGCCTCGTCGTCGACGATGAGTATCGTGCGCCGGCTCGCGCTCGCCTCGCGGGACGGCCCGGCATCGGCGCCGGTCGCGTCCACGGTGCCGACGGGCAGCGTGATGGTGAACACGGCGCCCCCCTCGTCGGGCAGTCGACCGTGAGCGTGCCGCCGTGGGCTTCGACGATGCCGAGGCTCACCGCCAGTCCCACGCCCGTGCCCATGCCCGTGGGCTTGGTGGTGAAATACGGCTCGAAGACCCGCGCGCGAAGATGCTCCGGAATGCCGGGGCCGTTGTCGGCGACCGTGATGCGGACCACGTCGGCGGTCGCGTCGTAGCGGCTGCGTCACGCGTATCCGGCGCGGCGCCGGCTGGTCCTGCAGCGACTGCTGCGCGTTGATGATCAGGTTCAGCAGCACCTGGTGGAGCTGGTCGGCGTCGGCGAGGATCGGCGGGATGTCCTCGGCGAGATCGAGCGCCACCTCGATGCTGCTGGTGCGAACGGCGTAGCCGGTGATGTCGAGCGCCGCCGACACGACGTCGTTGATCGCCACCGGGCCGCGCTCGGGCTGCTGCTGCCGGGCCATGGCGAGGAAGGTGCGCACGATGCGCGCGCAGCGCTCGGCGGCGGTGCGGATCTTCAGCGCCGCGGCCTGGGTCGCCGGGTCGCCCTGCTCCTCGAGCAATACCGCCCGCGCCACGACCACCGAAAGCGGATTGTTGAGCTCGTGGGCGACGCCGGCCAGCAGCGAGCCGAGCGCGGCGAGCTTCTCGCGCTGGTACAGCGATTCGCGCTGCCGCGCCAGCTCTTCCGCGGAGCGCTTCTTCTCGGTGATGTCGCGCGCGATGGTCAGCACGTGCGGCTTGCCCTGGTACTGCATCGGGATCCCGTGCACCTCGAGCTCCAGCGCGGAGCCGTCCTTGCGCTGCTCGCGTCACCTCCGAGTGCAGCGATTCGCCGGCGGCGACCGCGCGGAGAAACTCGGGGTGATACGACGGGCCCGTCCAGGCGCCGGGCGGCAATGCGGAGAACTCGCTGTCGCTGTAGCCGTACATCCGCCACAGCGCCGGATTGGTGTCGACGATCTCGCCGGCGGCGTTCCACAGCGCCAGTCCGTCGATCGACGCATTGAACATCGCGCGATACTGCTCTTCGCTCGCGCGCAGCGCCGCCTCGGCAGCCTTGCGGTCGGTGATGTCGCGCGCGAGCGCCAGTATTCGGTCCTGTCCGCCGATGGTCACGCGCTTGACGAACACCTCGTGCCAGCGCAGCGTCGCCGTCCTTGCTCCTGCCGTGCCATTCGATGCGCAGCTGCTCGCCGGCCGACCGCGCGCGCGATCAGTTCCATCGCGTCCTGCTGGGTGTAGGGACGCTCGCCGGTGCCGAGCGTGCCGACGTCGAGCTCGCCGGAACTCCTCGCGGGTGTAGCCGAAGGTGGCGCAGGCCTTGGGATTGACGTCGACGATCGGCGCCGGTTTCGATGTCGTGCACGAAGATGGCGTCCTCGGCGGCGTCGAAAATCGCCCGATAGCTCGCCTCCGACACCCGCAGCGCCTCGGCGGAGCGCTTGCGCTCGGCGATGTCCTGGCGCAGCCGGGTTTGCGTCTCGGCACTTCGAGCGCCATGGCGTCGAAGGCGCGGCTCAGGCGGCCGAGCTCGTCGCGTGCCCTTGAGGCCGCTGCGGGCGGCGAGATTGCCCGCGGCGAGCTCCTCGGCGGCGCGCACCAGCCGCGCGGTGCGGCGCGTCAGCAGGAAGTGGAACACCAGCCACATGGCCAGCGCGAGCGCGGTCACCCATCCCGCCCAGTAGAGCGACTGCTGCAGCACCTGCGCGCGCGCTTCGGCCTTGTAGCGCTTGAGATCGTAGGCGAGGAACAGGCTGCCGGTCCGCGAGGGGCGCAGCTCGTCGCGCTCGCTGCCCATCAGGATGCCGGCGTAGCCGAGCAGCGCGTTGCCGTTCGCGTCGATGGTCATCCCGGCGCGGCGCTCGCGAATCGCGCCCGGCGGCCTCGTCGAGATCGAATTGCGGCAGCACGTCGGCGATCTGCCGTCCCAGCCAGGCGCGTCGCGTCGCGGCGATGACCGCGTTCTGGTCGTCGGTCAGCGCGGCGAAGACGTACGTCGTGGTTGTGCGCCAGCACGGCGATCTCGTGCTGCGCGGCGGCCACGTCGCCCTTGAGCAGCAGATACTCGAGCGTGCTCTGCAGCCGCGACATCTCCTGCGCCAGGCGCTTGCGGCTGTCGTCCTCCGCCGCGCGCTCGGCCTGCGGCACGTGATAGAGGAGATTCACCGCGCTGAGCGTCGCGGCGAAGCCCAGCAGGATCAGCGGGACCGTGACCTTGAGCGACGCGGGAACGCGCAGGTTCATTGCGGCAGGTTCGCCAGCGGCCCCGGCGCGAGCACGCCTTCGATTTCGAGCCGGCGCGCGCAGCAGCTTCGCTTCCAGCATCAGGGCCATGAGCCGGCGCCCGGTCACCGCCAGCTCCGGCGTCGGCCCGCCGAGCATCCTCAGGTTCTCCTCGCGCGACGGAATGTGCAGGCCCTGCAGCGCCTTCAGGAACTGCTCGCCGGTCGTCTGCTGGCGAATGCCCATGCGCCGCGCCGCGTCCTTGGGCTCGCGCTTCAGGTAGTCGATCGCGCCGAACCAGCCGGCGAGCAGCGCCTGCATTGCCTTGGGCTGCTTCTCGAGGACGCTCGCGCGCACCGCCAGCAGATCGACGATCTCGCCGGGAATCTGGGTGCTGTCGAACAGCGTCGTGGCGCCGGCGCGCAGCAGCTGGGCGCGATAGGGATCGAAAGTGACGGCGCCGTCGACCTGGCCCTTCTCGAACGCGCCCGGCTGCTCGTTCGACTCCAGGTGCACGACGTTGACGTCGCTCGCCTGCATGCCGTTGAGCGCCAGCGCCCGGCTCAGCACGAAGGCGCCGAGCGCGCCGCTTTCCACCGCGACCGACTTGCCCTTGAGGTCCTTCATCGTCCGCATGCCGGGGCGGCCGACGACGACGTCGGCGCCGTGCGACACGTCGACCACCAGGATGATCCGCGGCTGCAGCCCGTCCGCGGCGAGCCCGAACAGCTCGTCCAGGCTGATCACCATGCCGTCGATCGCCTGGTTGCGGAAGGCGCGCAGGACCTCGCTCGCCGACGGATACTCGACGAGCTGGACCGTCTTCGGGATCGAGATGGCCGAGCTCCCGCGCGAGGTACAGCGGCTCGCTGCCGATCCAGACGTTGGTGCCGATGCGCAGCGCGGATTCCGGCTCGCGCACGCAGCCGCCCAGCGGCGAGCAGCGAGCGCGACGCACGCGAGAACGCAGGACGGTGCTCGCGCGCAGGCGTCGTTCATTGGCTTCTCACGCTCCGTCCGGCACGAAGATGTAGCCCTCGTTGCGCACGGTCCTGATGTAGCGCGGATGCTCGGGGTCGGGCTCGATCTTCTTGCGCAGGCGCATGATGCGCAGATCCACGCTGCGGTCGAACGGGTCCCAGTCGCGCTGCTGGCTCAGGTTCAGGATGCGCTCGCGCGACAGCGCCCGGTTGGGATGCTCGGCGAGCGCCTTCAGCAGGTCGAACTCGAGCGGCGACATCGGCACCTCGCTCGCCCTTCTCGTCGGTGAGCCGGTGCGCGGCGAGGTCGAGCACGCAGCGCCCGATGCGCACCCGCTCGGCGCCGAGCTCGGCGCGGCCGCGCCGACGAGGTGCGGCGCAGCACGCTCTTGACGCGGGCGAGCAGCTCGCGCGGGTCGAAGGGCTTCGGCGACGTAGTCGTCCGCGCCCATCTCGAGGCCGACGATCGCGGTCGACCACCGTGCCGGCGGAGGTCAGCATGACGATCGCGATCTTCGCGTAGCGCTCGCGCAGATGCCGCGCGAGGCTCAGGCCGTCCTCGCCGGGCATGTGGATGTCGACCAGCGCCAGGTCGATCGGACTGCTGCGGCGGCGATCGCCCGCGCGGCGCTGGCGCTCTCGGCGCCGATCGCCGCGTAGCCGTGGGCGACGAAGTATTCCTCCAGCACCTCGCGCACGTCCGGCTCGTCGTCGACGATCAGGATCGTGGCTTTCGGGCTCACGAACGCCTTTCCACTCCTTCGGGTCTCCGCGGCGGGCGAAGGATCGCACCCGCGGCGGGGCGGAGCAGCAAATCGTACAACGACCGCGTCGGGGCGCGGAGGATCGGTGGGAATCATTTGGCGAAGATGGTCGATCGAAAGAACCCCTGTCCGG
The DNA here is from genome assembly GCA_963718905.1 of uncultured Pseudomonadota bacterium. Classification (GTDB taxonomy): domain Bacteria; phylum Pseudomonadota; class Gammaproteobacteria; order Burkholderiales; family Casimicrobiaceae; genus VBCG01. The sequence goes on along the minus strand of CAVRAF010000006.1, from coordinate 28,109 downwards.
CACACGCCATTCCGACCGGCGTCGCATCGGGTACGCCCAGACGCGCATTCAAAGGAAGCACGCCTGTCGACACCGAGAGGATAAAGCCACTCGCAATCGATCCGATGCCTCTCGAGGCGGCGTGAAACAAACGAAACAAAATTGCCGTCCCGGCGAATTCTTTCTGTAGCACCCGCCCCATAGACTTCATCGCACTCCCTGTTTCACGGGAGATTCGGGTGCAGCAGCCCGGCGCGGCCGGCATTTCCGGGCAATCGGTCCTTCGCGCGCTCGGCACCCGTGCATTTCCAAGCGACCCGGCAAAGGATGAGAAGTGATGTATCTCGAAGTCGACCCGCTTCACTCGCATAGGCGTGATGAAACCGAGCGCTCGTGCGGACCGGACGCGGTCGAAACGCATTGGAGTCGAATCCTCCATTACGACCTCTTCACGGCCGACACCCGTGATGGCCGGTCGGATCCGCGCGAGATCGGCAACGGGAATTTTCGGCCGCCGGCCGCTGATCCGACGACCAGCTATTCGTACGGGAACTACACGTCCTGGCGCGAAGCTGAACGTGTCACGTTGTCCGCCGCCGATGGTTATCCGATCGCCGGAATTCGCTACGCCACGGCGGGCCCGGCGCGCGCCCATCTGATCGTCGCGGGCGCGATCGGTGTTCCGCAGCACTTCTATCGTCGATTTGCCGAGTTCGCGGCTTCAAACGGCTACAGGACGATGACGCTTGACTACCGTGGCATCGGACTCTCGGCACCGGCCGACCTCGAAGGCTTCAGGATGGATTACTTCGATTGGGGCCGCCTGGACCTCGCCGCCGCCGTAAATGCGATGAGCAGCCCGGACGTGCCGCTCTACATCGTGGGCCACTCGTTCGGTGGTCATGCTTTCGGCGTGCTGCCGAATCACGACAAGGTGGCCGGGTTCTACACGTTCGGGACCGGCGCCGGTTGGCACGGCTGGATGCCGCCGCTCGAACGAATCAAGGCGCTTGCCATGTGGCATGTCCTCGGTCCTCTGCTGACCCGCTGGAAGGGCTATCTGTCGTGGAGTCTGCTGGGCATGGGAGAAGACTTGCCGTTGGATTTCTATCGCCGCTGGAAGCGTTGGTGCGGCTATCCGAACTACTTTTTTGGCGATCCCTCGATGCGATACATGATCCGCAGCTTTGCACGGATCCGCGCCCCCTTGATGGCGGCCAACGCGATCGACGACCGATGGTCACCGCCGAAGTCGCGCGATGCGTTCATGGCGGGTTACCGGAACGCAGGGCGGCAAACGCTGGACATCGACCCATCGCACATCGGCCTTCGCGCGATTGGACACATGGGCTACTTCAAACCCGACGCGATGCCGCTTTGGGAGTCCGCGCTCGCGTGGCTCGAAACGCGTCGAAGCGCACAACCCGGGGCTGCGTCCTGATGTTGATTCGACCGGACGAGCCCAACGACCAACCAACCGTCAGGAAGGCGATATTCGTGGCAACAGAAGACACCAATCATGGCGCCGATTACCCTCGCGCGCGATCCCCGATCAAGACCGCGGCGATCCTGCTCGGAATCTACATTGCAATGTATCTGGCGGTCGCGGGAATGGTCCGTGTCCTGACCTCGCCGGATGCGCTTGCCGCCACCGTGCCGGACACCTCGACGGCGCCGCCGGCGAATGCCACCCCGACGTCCTCCCCACCCGCCGATGGACAGTGATCGAGTCTTCGCGAACCGCCGGATGACGAACGGCCTGCCCCTGAAAGGACACCATGCGTAAATCAACTTCCGTGGGTTATCCGGATCCGCTTGAAGAGATGCCCCGCGGCGTCGGCGCGGGCAAAGACGCCGCGATCATCATGTTGCGGCGCGGGTCTGCCGGCAACGATGCCACCTGTGAAGATCCGGCGATTCAGAGCGACGACGCCGATCCGTGGGCGCGGCACGCGCTTGTGTCGAACGGATTTGGCGATGTTGCGACCGGCGACACGGCATTTTCCGCGCAGCCGACGAGCGACCAGGTATTTCAAGCCGCTCGCGTTCATCGCGCGCTTACCGTCGGCAGGATCATCGTCGCGGCACTCCATGCAGTCGGCGCGATCGCACGCAGAGCGCACGCGCGCTACCGGCGACATCGGCAAGCGAAAGCCATCTATGACGCCCTCGAGCAACTCGATGACCGCACGTTGCACGATCTCGGCTTCGAGCGCAGCGAGATCTGGTCGGTCGCGGCGGAAGCGACGGGGGAAGCCGAGTACACCCGCGCCCAGGTATTCGAGCACGTCGACCCATGAACGAGGGCCACCCAAAGACGCGGGTGCCTGCGGCTGGCCAATCGCCTGTGCCGCCGCGCGGATCGACGCGCACCCTCGGATGCGGCTCAAAACGGACATAAGGACAATGACCATTACACGCACCATTCGAGCTTCGGTATCACTTCTTGCGATTGTTCTTGTCGCCGCCGGCGCAGCCGCCGCGGCCGCCGGAACGACTACTCCCCCACCGACAGACAAGACCTCCGGCCCGACAGAGATCGTTGGGGCATTCACGGGCACGTTCGCGAATGGAATGCCGATATACCGGTTCCCGCCGGTCAGCGTGGTCGCCCACCGCAAAGTGGAACTGGACAAGACGGCGAACGTCAAGCCGGGACGCGCGAAGGCCGCGTTGAGACAGCCTACCTAGCCAACCCCGTACGGAATCGGAGACTCCGAACCCGAACCTTGGATCGGACGACGCGAAAACCGCAATTCCCGCAACAGGACAGTCCCCCTTCAATCCCACCAGGAGCAAGCCCATGTCCGCAGTCATCTCCGCTTCCGCGCCCGGCATCGATCTCGCCGCAATCAAGAGTCGCCAGCAAGCCGCCTGGTCGGCGGGCAACTATGCCGTCGTGGGCACCACATTGCAGATCGTCGGCGAGAACCTGTGCGAAGCGCTGGATCTGCGTGCAGGCAGCCGCGTGCTCGACGTCGCCGCCGGCAACGGCAATGCGACGCTTGCCGCCGCGCGCCGCTGGTGCGATGTGACCTCGACCGACTATGTCTCCACTCTGCTCGAGTCCGGGCGGGCGCGCGCGCAAGCCGAAGGCCACACGATCCGTTTCCAGGAAGCCGACGCCGAGAACCTGCCTTTCACCGACGGATCCTTCGACGCGGTGATGTCCACTTTCGGCGTGATGTTCACCGCGAATCAGGACAAGGCGGCGAGTGAGCTCGCGCGCGTCTGCAAACCGGGCGGCAGGATCGGACTTGCCAACTGGACGCCCGAGAGCTTCATCGGACAGGTGTTCAAGACGATCGGCAAATACATCGCACCGGCACCGGGCGTCAAATCACCGGCACTGTGGGGCACCAAGACAAGGCTCGATGAGCTCTTCGGCAAGACCGCGCAGGAGATCCGCACGACCAGGCGTGATTTCGTTTTCCGCTATCGCTCGCCGGCACACTGGATCGAGGTGTTTCGCACGTTCTACGGCCCGATGAACAAGACCTTCGGCGCGCTCGATGCCGAGAAGCAGGCTTCGTTCACGCAGGACCTGCTGACCCTCATGGAGAGGCTCAACCGCTCAGGCGACCGCACGCTGGTGCTGTCGAGCGAGTACCTTGAAGTCGTGATCGACCGGAGGCGATGAGTTTCCAGCAATGATCGCCTTCCAGCGCATTCACGTTATCATGCACGGACGTTGCGTCCCGGTGTCCGTACGTTCGCGATCCAATGAAATACTTTCTTGCAATACGCATCGAACTTTGCCGCGCGCCGGCGGGTCGGATTGCAGTCGCACCGACCTTGCGTCGACGCGCGGTCGCGCTGCGGCGCATTCGGCCTCGCTGAACGGACGAAATGACCAACGAAACACGTGCAGGCAGGGCTTTCGCGGTCGCGCTGGCCGCCATCGCAACGCTGGCGATCACGGTTTCACAATCGGCAACCGCCGCGTTGGGAGGTGATGCCGCCACCGTGGTCGCCGACCAGGCGCACGTCAACGGCAAGCTGGTGGTGTCGCGAACGCAGAAGTACACCATGCACGAAATCCGGGCGCCCTCGGGCACCGCGGTGCGGGAATTCGCATCGCCGGCGGGCACCGTGTTTGGCGTTGCCTGGTCGGGTCCGACCATGCCGGACCTGCGCCAGGTGCTTGGACCCTACTTCGACCAGTACATCGCGGCCGCCGCCGCGCAGCGCCGCCGGCGCGGGCCGGTGCTGATCGAGCAGCCGGGACTCGTCGTGCAATCCGGGGGCCACATGCGCGCTTTCGTCGGGAAAGCCTACGTCCCGGATGCCGTCCCGCAAGGCGTCGCCCTGGACGAGATTCGCTGACGAGCATGCCAATGCAACGATGGGCCATCGCCGCGTTCGCCGTCCTTGCGATATGCCTTGGCGGGTGCGGCGGAGGCGGAGGCGGCGGGAGTGGCGGAAATTCCGCGCCGCCGAGCGCTCCGCAAAACGTGCTGCCGATCACGGTCGATGCGGGACCTTCGGATATCTCCAACATTCCTTTCGTTACGATCACGATCTGCGCGCCGGGAAGCAGCTCGAATTGCCAGACCATCGACCACATCGGGGTTGACACCGGATCGTCGGGACTGCGGATTCTGTCTTCGGTGCTTTCGGCATCGCTGTCGTTACCGCAACAGCAGGACGCCAGCGGCAATCCGATCGCCGCGTGCGCGCAATTCGCCGACGGATTCAGTTGGGGTCCGGTGAAGATGGCCGACTTGCGGGTCGCCGGCGAACAAGCGAACTCACTGCCGGTCCAGATCATCGGCGACCCCGCTTTCACGTCGATCCCCTCGACGTGCTCGAGCAGCGGACCTTCGGAGAACACCGTGACGACGTTCGGCGCCAACGGGCTGCTCGGTGTAGGCCCGTTCCTGCAGGACTGCGGCAGCGCCTGCGCCCAATCCGCGATTCCCGGCCTCTATTACGTCTGTCCGGCGTCGGGCTGCCAGTCCACGCAGATGGCGCTGGCTCAGCAGTTGCAGAATCCGGTCGGGATGTTCAGCACCGACAACAATGGCGTCCTCATCCAGTTGCCGGCGCTCCCCGCAACGGGTGCGGCGACCGCCACCGGCTCGTTGATCTTCGGCATCGGCACGCAGTCGAACAACGGCCTGGGCAGCGCCGCCGTCCTTGGCATCGATGCGAATACGGGCAACATCGCCACCGTGTTCAACAACTTCACTTACACGGACAGCTATATCGACAGCGGTTCGAGCGCGAACTTTTTCGGCTTCAGCGCGTACCCGATCTGCACGGGGGCGGGCGCCGGGTTCTACTGTCCGGCAACGGCGCAGGCTCTTTCGGCAACGCTGCAGGGGACCAACCGGGTAACGAGCACCGTAAGCTTCAGTGTCGGAAACGGCGATCAGCTGTTTGGCGGCAACCCCGGCTTCATGGCCTTCAACAACATCGCCGCACCCAATCCGGATCCGTCCGGATTCGCCTGGGGACTGCCCTTCTTTTACGGACGGAATGTCTTTACGGCCATCGAGACCAAGAGCACGCCCGGCGGAGTCGGGCCCTACTTCGCCTTCTGAATCCATCCGGCGCGTTTGCAGTCGTCTAGGCGCGCGGGTCGCCCGTGCGCAGCTCGCGGCATTTCCGTAGCAGAAAGCGGCGCACGGCGGGATCGGATTCCAGGCCGATTGCGCGCTCATATGCCCGTTCCGCCGCGTCGACGTCGCCGGCGCGCGCGAGCAGCCCGGCGCGGGCTGCCCAGTACGGCTGATAGTCGACGAGGCGCGCATCGTTCGAGAGCGCATCGAGCACGGCAAGACCATCGGCGGGCCCGCGCAGCTCGGCAAGCGCGACCGCGCGGTTGATTTCAACGACCGGCGAAGCGATGATTGCCGACAGCGCATCGTAGATCTGCGCAATCGCCGCCCAGTCGGTGCGCCCGGTCAATCGTCGAGCCGCATGCGCCGACTGCGCCGCCGCTTCGAGTTGAAAGCGGCCGATTGCATTCATCGCGCTTGCGCGCAACAGCAGCGCTTCGGCCTCGTCGATCAATTGCGCATCCCATGATGGCGGATGCTGCTCCGCGAGCGGCACGTAGTCGCCGTGCGCATCGCGACGCACACCGCGCCGCGCGTCGGCATGCAGCATCAGGGCAAGCAAGCCGAGCGCCTCGGGCTCGTCCGGCAGCAGCGACGCCACCAGCCTGCCGAGCCAGATGCCTTCCAGGGCCAGGTTGCGCCGGCGCACGTCCGTGCCGGCAGGATCCAGCCAGCCTTCCGCGAACACGGCGTAGATCGCTTCGAGCACCGCATCGAGACGCTCGCGCAACTCGGCGCGCGACGGGACCCGAAACGGTATGCCTGCCTGCCGAATCTTGCTCTTGGCGCGCACCAGCCGCTGGCCCATCGTGGCTGGCGCGACCAGAAAAGCCGACGCGATGGCGCCGGCATCGAAGCCAAGGATCGTCTGCAGCATGAGCGGCGCGCGCACGCCCGGCTCGATGGCCGGATGGGCGCAAGCGAACATCAGCCGCAGGCGATCGTCGGGAATCGGCGCATCGCTCGCCGCCGCGTCCTCCATTTCATCGGCGATCAATTGCAGATGAGCGGAGCCGTCCTCGGCGCGACGCCGCCGACGCGCCGCATCGATCATTTTGCGTCGCGCCACCGTCAGGAGCCATGCTTCCGGGTTCGCGGGAACTCCGCTTTCGGCCCAACCGGCCAGCGCTGCGGCAAACGCGTCGGATAATGCGTCTTCCGCACCTGCGACGTCGCGCGTGCGTGCCGCGAGAAACGCGATCAGCTTGCCGTAGCTGCGGCGTGCAACAGCCTCGGCCGTGGCACGGGCTTGCTCATCGGCGCCTCGCGGCATGGCGCACGGCCTACATGGTCCAGATCGGACGCACCTCGATCGTGCCGTGCGCCGAGCCTGGGCAGCGCGCCGCCCACGAGAGAGCGGCGTCGAGATCGGGCGCTTCAATCGTGTAGTAGCCGCCGAGCTGCTCCTTGGTCTCCGCGTACGGCCCGTCGAGCACCGTGCGCTTGCCATTGGGCGCGCGCACCGTCGTCGCCGCAGAGGTCGGCTGCAGGCGATTCCCGTCGACGTAGACCCCGGCCTTCTTCATCGCCTCGGTGTAGGCGGTGTAGGCGGCCATCATCTGGCCGACCTGCTCCTTGCTCGCGGACAGCATGCCCGCCTCGTTTCCGTAAATCATCAACATGTATTGCATGGATCGCTCCTTGGTCCGTTGTGGCGGGCAAGATATCCCGCCATGACAATGACGCTCCCGCGACGCGCATTTCGACAGGGGCGATGGAATAACCCGCCAAAGTGTCGCGACCCGATGCGCTCTCCCATCTTGACGTCGTCCTCTTGCAGCCATGCGCTCGAACAGCAGTCGCTGCGAATTGACCGATATGCTGCCCAAGCGGTAAAATTCAGCACAAGTGGAGCAGTTGGCAGTTGTTCGGCCCCTAACCGGAAGATTTCCATCCGTTCCCCGCAGACAGACACCTGACGGCTTGCCATTCGGCGAGCCGTTTTGATTTTGCTCGGGGTGATGCTCACCCGCACGACGAACGAGCGCTACAGACAGCGCTCAAATGTCGGTAGCTACCGTGCCGAAAACGATGTTCCCCGTCCGCTGGTTTTTGACCTGGCAATGTCGAAAGTCGCCGCGCGCCTCGAATGATGTCGGGACAGGAGCTCACACGAAGGACATGACGACGTGAATCATTTCGGGCGGGCTGTCCTGGGTGTAGTGGGTTGCGCGCTGTCGACGGGCTGCACGGTCGGTCCCAACTTTCGTGAGCCCGATCTTCCCACGACAAGTCGTTACACCGAAACGGCGATGCCGGAAGAGACCGCATCGGCGCCCGGCGCCGGGGGCGCGGCCCAGCATCTGCTGGCCGGGCGCGACCTTCCTGCGCAATGGTGGAGCCTGTTTCGCTCGGACGCCCTCGATCGGCTGATACGCCAGGCGATCGACGATAGCCCGAATCTCGCCGCGGCCGAGGCAACGTTGCGTGAGGCGCGCGAAAATCTTGCCGCGCAGCGCGGAGCGTTGCTTCTTCCCGGTGTCGATCTGAACGCGGGCGCGGAACGGGAGCGTATCAATGGCGCGTCCTTTGGCCAGCCGGGCGCAGGCACCAGCATCTTCAGTCTCTACAACGCGTCGGTCAACGTTTCCTACATGCTCGATCTGTTCGGCGGCAACCGCCGCGAACTCGAGGCGCTGCAGTCGCTCGTCGACTACCAGGGCTATCAGCTCGAAGGCGCGCATCTCGCGCTCACCTCGAATATTGTCACCGGCGCAGTACGCGAAGCCTCGCTGCGCGCGCAGATCCGCGCGACGCAGGAGATCATCGCCGCGGAACAGCGGCAGGTTGAACTCGTGCAGCGGCAATACGAGCTCGGCGCGGTCGCCCGTCTCGCCGTACTCACGTTGCGCGCGCAGCTCGACCAGACGCGCGCGACGCTTCCGCCGCTGGAACGCGACCTCGCGCAGACGCGCAACCAGCTCGCCGTACTGAGCGGGCGTCTCCCGAGCGAGGCCGAGCTGCCGGAGTTCGACCTCGATCAATTGGTGCTGCCGCAGGAACTGCCGGTCAGCCTTCCCTCGCGACTGGCGAGGCAGCGCCCCGACATCCGCGCCTCCGAAGCGCTGCTTCACCAAGCGAGCGCCCAGGTCGGAGTCGCGACAGCCGATCTTTACCCGAAAATGAACCTTTCCGGCAGCTTCGGCTCGGATGCGACGCAGTTGCACAATCTGTTTGGCGGACCCGCCGTGTGGAGCCTCGCGGCTTCGCTCGCGCAGCCGCTGTTCCACGGCGGGGAGTACGAGGCCAAACGACGCGCGGCGATCGCCGCGTACGACGAGGCACAGGCGCAATACCGCCAGACGGTCCTCACGGCGTTCCAGAACGTCGCCGATGCGCTGCGTGCACTCGAAGCCGACGCGCGAGCGCTCAGCGCACAAGCCGACGCGGAGATGTCGGCACGCGAGACGCTCGACCTTACGCAACGCCAATACCAGCTGGGCGGGGCAAGCGCGCTCGCATTGCTGGTCACCCAGCAGCAATTCCAGCAGGCGCGGCTTGCGCTCGCGGCAGCCCAGGCCACCCGCTACGCCGACACGGCTGCATTGTTCCAGGCCCTCGGCGGCGGCTGGTGGCAGCATGAGGACAGGACCGCCGCGCCGGAAAAGGCCACGCAATACTAGTCGCGACCGCGGGCCGGCCCTCGAGCGCAACCATTCGAACGGAGAAGCGATGAAGAAGCGCATGACGATCATGCTCGTGGCAGTGGGCCTGCTGCTTGGCGGCGTTATCGGCTTCAATTACTTCAAGGGCTACATGATCCAGAAGTACATGGCCAGCAGTCCGGTGCCGCCTGCGACGGTCAGCACCATCAAGGCCGGGTTCGAGCAATGGCAGCCGCAGCTCAGCGCCGTCGGCACGCTGCGCGCGGTGCGCGGCGTCGACGTCACCACCGAAGTCGCCGGCCTGGTCCGCAGCGTCGAGTTCAAGTCCGGGCGACGAGGTCAAGGCCGGCCAGGTGCTCGCGCAGCTCAACGCCGACTCCGACATCGCGCACATGCACTCACTGGAGGCGGCCGCGGAGCTGGCCGCGACGGTGTACGAGCGCGACAAGGCGCAGCTCGCGGCGGAAGTGATCAGCAAGGCGCAGGTCGACAACGATGCCGCCGATCTCAAGAGCAAGAAGGCGCAGGTCGCGCAGCAGGCGGCGCTGGTCGAGAAGAAGACCATGCGCGCGCCGTTTGCCGGCAAGCTCGGCATCACGCACGGTCAACCCGGGCCAATACATCAATCCGGGCGACAAGCTCGTGACGCTGCAGACCATCGACCCGATCTACGTCGACTTCTATCTTGCCGCAGAAGCAGTTGCCGCAGGTCGAGATCGGACAGCAGGTGGCGGTCACGGCCGATGCATACAAGGACACCACGTTCACCGGCAAGATCAACGCCATCAATCCCAAGGTCGACCCGAGTACGCGCAACGTGCAGATCGAAGCGACGATGCCGAATGCGAAACGGCAGCTCTTGCCCGGGCATGTTCGCAACGGTGAAGATCGATGCAGGCGAGGAGCAGCGCTACCTGACGCTGCCGCAAACGGCGATCACCTACAATCCCTATGGCGACACGGTGTTCGTCGTCAAGCGTTCCGAGAGCAAGGACGACAAGAAGAACGAAAAGACCGACCAAAAGAAGGATGACAAGGCGAAGCCTTCGCTGGTCGCGCAGCAGGTCTTCGTCACGACCGGACCCACGCGCGGCGACCAGGTCGCGATTCTCAAGGGCATCGAGCCAGGACACGCGAGGTCGTGACGAGCGGCCAGGTCAAGCTCAAGAACGGCACGCCGGTCATCATCAACAACACGGTGCAGCCCGCCAACAGCCCGAATCCCGCGCCGCAGGAAAAGTAGGCAGACCGGCCGATGAACTTCACCGACATCTTCATCCGCAAGCCGGTCCTCGCGACGACGATCAGCCTGCTGATCCTGGTGCTGGGGCTGCGCTCGCTGTTCAGCCTCACCGGTCCGCCAGTTTCCGAAGACCCAGAACGCCGTCGTCACCGTGAGCACGGCGTATTACGGCGCCGACGCGCAGACGGTCGCCGGGTTCATCACCCAGCCGCTGGAAGGCGCGATCGCGCAGGCGCAGGGCATCGACTACCTGTCGTCGACCAGCTCGACCGGCGTCTCGACCATCACCGCGACGCTGCGCCTTAACTACGACGCCAATCGCGCGCTCACCGAAATCAACACGCAGGTCAACTCGGTGCGCAACCAGCTGCCGCCGGAGGCGCAGCAGCCGGTGCTGACCGTGCAGGTAGGGCAGACGATCGACGCGATGTACATGGGCTTCTTCAGCGACGTGCTGCCGAACAACAACGTGACCGACTACCTGCTGCGCGTGGTCAAGCCGAAGCTCGACTCGATCGAAGGCGTGCAGACCGCGGAGATCCTCGGGCGCCCGCCAGTTCGCGCTGCGCGCATGGCTCGACCCGCAAGCGGATGGCCGCGTACGGCGTGACCGCGAGCGACGTGCGCACCGCGCTCGCGCAACAACAACTACCTCGCCGCCCTCGGCACGACGAAGGGCCAGATGGTGAGCGTCGACCTCACGGCCGGCACCAGCCTGCACTCGGTCGACGAGTTCAAGCAGCTCGTCGTCAAGCAGAAGGACGGCGCCATCGTTCGCCTCGAGGACGTCGCCAACGTCACGCTCGGCGCCGAGAACTACGACTTCACCACCGCCTTCGGCGGGCGCAACTCGGTGTTCATCGGCATCAAGGTGGCGCCCGACGCCAACGTGCTCGACGTCGCAAGCGCGTGCGCGCACGTCTTCCCGGCGATCCAGCGCGCAGATGCCGAACGGCGTGACGGGCGAGATCGTCTACGACGCGCACGCAATTCATCAGCAGCTCGATCAACGAGGTCGAGAAGACGCTGATCGAGGCGCTCGTGATCGTCAGCGTGGTGATCTTCCTGTTCCTCGGCAGCCTGCGCGCGGTCGCCATTCCGCTGATCGCGATGCCGCTGTCGCTGATCGGCGCGTTCTTCGTGATGCTGGTGCTGGGCTACTCGATCAACCTGCTGACGCTGCTCGCGCTGGTGCTGGCGATCGGGCTGGTGGTCGACGACGCGATCATCGTCGTCGAGAACGTCGACCGGCACATGAAGGAGGAAGGCAAGCCGCCGCTGGAGGCCGCGCTCATCGCGGCGCGCGAGCTGGGCGGCCCGATCATCGCGATGACGATCGTGCTGGTCGCCGTGTACGTGCCGATCGGCTTCCAGGGCGGCCTGACCGGCGCGCTGTTCACCGAGTTCGCGTTCACGCTCGCCGGCGCGGTCGACCGTGTCGGGCATCGTCGCGCTGACGCTCTCGCCGATGATGACCTCGCGCATCTTTCGCGCGGAGCAGGAGAGCGGCCGCTTCGTCGCGCTTCATCGACCGGCAGTTCGCGCCGGCTGCACGCACGGCTACCAGCGCGTGCTGCACAGCCTGCTCGACACCTGGCTCGTGATCGTGGTCATGGGCGTGCTCCTGCTGGGCGGCACGGTCTACCTCTTCATGACGTCGAAGTCCGAGCTCGCGCCCGCAGGAGGACCAGGGCGTCGTGCTGGACCAGGTCCTCGGGCCGCCGAACGCCACGCCGCAGCAGATGAGCGACGTACGCGAAGCAGGTCTTCGACATCGCGCACGCGGTTGCCCGAGTACGACCAGATGTTCCAGATCACCGGCGCGCCGACGGTCAACCAGGGCATCGGCGGCGTGCTGTTCAAGCCGTGGAACGAGCGCAAGCGCAGCGCGCACCGAGCTGCAGCAGGAGCTGCAGAAGAAGTGGAGCGGCGATCGCCGGCGCAACGGTCGCCGCGTTCCAGTTTCCGCCGCTGCCGGGCTCGCGCGGGCTTGCCGCTGCAGATCGTGATCAAGACCACCGAGCCCTTCGAGCGCCTGAACGAAGTCTCGCAGGCCGTGCTGGAGCAAGGCGCGCGCGAGCGGGATGTTCTTCTTCGTCGACACCGACCTGAAGCTCGACAAGCCGCAGACGACGGTCGACGGTCGACCGCGACATGCGTCGCGACGCTCGGGCCTCACGCAGCAGGATGTCGGCGCCGCGCTCGAGCGCGGCGCTTGGGCGGCGGCTACGTCAACTATTTCTCGATCGCCGGGCGCTCGTACAAGGTGATTCCCGCAGGTGCTGCAGGTCGACCGCCTCAACGCCTCGCAGGTGCTCGACTACTACCTGCGCACGCCCGACGGCTCGCTGCTGCCGGCGTCGACCGTCGCGCAGCAGAAGACGGAGACGGTCCCGGAAGGCATCAACCACTTCCAGCAGCTCAACTCCGCGACGATCATGGGCGTATTCGCGCCGGCCGTGTCGGAAAAGCAGGTGCTCGACGTCATGCGCCAGATAGTCGACCGAGGTCGCACCGACGGGCTACCAGGTCGACTACGCGGGGACCTCGCGCCAGTTCGTTCAGGAGTCGGGCGGTTTCGTCGTGACGCTGCTGTTCGCGATCATCATCGTGTTCCTTGCGCTTTCGGCGCAGTACGAGAGCTTCCGCGATCCGGTCGTGATCCTGGTGTCGGTGCCGATGGCGCTGTTCGGCGCGCTGATCTTCATCAACCTCGGCGCTCGCCACCCTCAACATCTACACGCAGGTGGGCCTCGTGACGCTGATGGGGCTCGTCAGCAAGCACGGCATCCTGATCGTGCAGTTCGCCAACGAGCTGCAGCGCGGCGGCAAGGCCAAGCGCGAGGCGATCGAGGAAGCGGCGGCGGTGCGCCTGCGGCCGATCCTGATGACGACCGCGGCCATGGTGCTGGGCGTCGTGCCCTTGGTGATCGCCGCCGGCGCAGGCGCCGCGGGCCGCCACGCCATGGGCCTGGTGATCTTCACCGGGCTTGTCGATCGGCACGCTGTTCACGCTGTTCGTCGTGCCGGCGGTGTACATGCTGTTGGCGGCGGATCATCAAGCACAGCGCAAGTCCCCCCCTGCGCTCGCCGCGCTTCCGGCCGAAGCTTAGGATCAGAACGCTGAAGGCTGGCAGCCTTTGCGCCCACGGTCGCGTCCAGCGCGCGCGCTACGACCCCCAATTGACCCGGCGTCCCGGTCCGCCGATCATTCGGGGGCCCTGGGAGGAGGGAAGCGATGGACCGGACCAAACGATTGCGACGAATTTTTCTTGTCGGACTCGCGGCTCTTGGAGTTGCCGCGGGCGCCGCATTCCAGGCCGGCGCGCAAGGCCGTCCCGCCGCACCCAAGGAAACGACTCTGCCGGAACCGCTGACGCGCGAATCCGTGCGCGAGCTTGTCGCGCGGCTGTCCGACGACCAGGTGAGGAAGCTCTTGCTGGAGCAGCTCGATCGCACCGCTGCGGCGACGCCGGTGAAAGCCAAGGCCGACATGGGCATGGGCATGGCAGGAATGGTCGAGCACAACACCGGGATGATGCGCAGTCGTCTCGACGACTTCAAAGGCGCAATCGCCGACTTGCCTTCGACTTCCCGCGCCGTCGGTGCGAAGCTGACCGAGCCCGATGGGCCGTCGCGCCTCCTGTTGCTCGCCGGTCTGCTGGCCGCGATGTTGATGGGCGGTTGGGTAGCTGAGAAGCTCTACGATCGCGCGTTGCGTCACTACAGGGCGAGGCTGCGGCAGACCGCCGCCGACACGTTTACCGCCAACGCTTTTCGGATCGCGATCGGGTTGCTGCTCGATCTGGCCGGGATCGCGGTCTTCAGCCTCGCGGGGCTCGCGGCGTTCTTCGCGCTATGGCTCGATCACGACGTGCAGCGAATTGCGATCCTGAACGTGCTGATTGCGATCGTCATCGTGCGGATGGTCATGCTGTTTGCGAGGTTCCTGCTCGCGCCGGCGGCATCGGACCGGCTGTTACCGTTTGCGGATGGCCCGGCGCGAATCCTGCGTCGATTCGCCGTGAGTCTGGCGGTGATCTCCGGCATCGGGTTCGTCGTCATGTTCTCGTTACGTGCCAGCGGGGCGAGTGCCGCAACGGTCGATCTCGTCCTGATCGCCGTGGTAGGGCTGTACCTCGTGGTCGCCCTGTCGACCGTGTGGCGCGCTCGCGCCCCCGTCGCAGCACTCATTCGGGGGGACGGTCACCGCGGCGCCGTCGTCGGCTGGCTGGCCGACCTGTGGCCGGTTCTCGCGACCGCCTATTTCGCCGGCATCGCTGCTGCCCGGATAAACGACATCCTCTCCGGAAACGCCGCCACGTTCGGCGTCGGCTTGCCGAGCGTCGTGCTCCTGATCGCCTTGCCGATCGTCGACATGGCCTTGTGCCGTGCCCTCGCCGCCGCCGCGACGGCCGCGCCGGATGGAAGCGCGGTACGAGCCCGTGGATTCGTCGCCGATTACCAGCAGGTCTTTCGGCGGGCGATCCACATCGTCGTCATCGTGGTCGGACTGCTGATCTTCGCGCGTCTTTGGGATCTCGACGTCTTCGCGCTCGCGCAGAAGAGCATGGGCGGCAAGCTATCGAGCTCGCTGCTCGGAAGCGCCATCGTGCTGCTGATCGCCTACATAATGTGGGAAGCCGCCAAGACGGCGATCGACCGCCGGTTGCAAACCGAAAGCGACGGCGACAGCGTGGATACCCCGAAGTCGCGGCTGCGGACGCTGTTGCCGATCGTGCGTGTGACGGTTCTGGTGACCATCGTCGTGATGGCGACGATGTCGATGCTGGCAGCGCTGGGCGTCGACATCCTGCCGCTGCTCGCCGGAGCCGGCGTCGTCGGGGTGGCGATCGGCTTCGGGTCGCAGACACTGGTGCGCGACATCGTTTCCGGTGCGTTCTTCCTGATGGACGACGCCTTTCGCCTGGGTGAGTACATCGAAGTCGGCGATGCGAAGGGGCGGGTCGAGAAGATCAACGTGCGCTCGGTGTTCCTGCGTCACCATCGCGGAGCGCTGAACATCCTTCCCTATGGCGAGATCAAGCGCCTGCGCAATACCAGTCGCGACTGGCAGGTACATGTGATGGAGTTCAGGCTTACGTACGACACGAGCATGCTGCAGGTGAAGAAAGTCATCAAGCAGATCGGCGACGAGCTCGCTGCCGATCCAGACTACGCGGCCGACATCCTGCAACCGCTTAAATCTGCCGGCGTCATGGCAGCAGAGGACAGCGCGATCGTCGTGCGCGCGAAATTCACGGCGCGCCCTACGAACAATGCGTGGGTCGTGCGCCGCATGGCCTACGACAAGATCATCCGGGCCTTCCGCGACGCCGGCATCCGGTTTGCGCATCGTCAGGTGACCGTCAACGTCCCGCCAATGCGCGACGGCGAAGAAGCCATGCGCGGCGCCGCGGGGGCCGCGGGCGCAGCGCTGCTCGAGGCACCTGCGAGCAAGGCGTAGGTTCCCCTCAAATAGCCCGCGCAGTTGCACGCGTCTCGCGTCCGCCGCACCTCATGCGTTCATCTTGACCGGCGCGCCGACGGCCTTCCAGCCCGAGTGGCCGACCGTCATGTAGCGGGCGTCGAAGCCCGCATCGCGCAACGCGATCGCGGTGCGGCAGCCGACGTGAAAGCCGTAGGCGCAGTACACCACCACCGGCTTCTCCTTGGAGAGCTCGCCCATCCACTCGCCGACGCGCTCGGGGTCGCGCCACGTGACGCCCTCGGCGATGTCCTGCTGGCGCGAGACGAAGTGCTTCGGCCGCGTGTCGATGAGCTGCAGCGGTCTGCCTTCCGCCAGCATCGTCCTCACCTCCTCGACGCCGACGCCCGGCAGATCGCCGAAACTCCTCCTGCACCAACGGCCGCGGCGGCGGCACCTGGGTCGCGTCCTCGTAACGGCCCTCAACCGCCTGCCAGTCGACGTTGCGCAGGAACGTGTCGACGTAGGCCGTCGCGTTCGCGCCGAAGTCGATGTGGTAGGCGTGCTCGTACATGTCGAGCGCGAGCACCGGGATGGCGCCCGCGATCGCCTGGCTGTGCTCGGCGGCGTACTGATTGATGAGTCGGCCGTCCCGCGGCATCCAGGACAGCAGCACCCAGCCCGAGCCGCCGCCAAGCGCGTAGCCCATGGCGGAAAACTCGGTGCGCCAGCGCTGCACCGACCCGAAGTCGCGCGCGAGCGCTTCGGACATGGCGTTCGTTACTCTGCCGTCGCCGCCCATGCTCGCGAAATAGAGCTCGTGCAGCAGCGTGGAGTTGAGCGCGACCAGCTCCTCGCGCTTCAGGCCGTTGATGACGTAGCCCGGCGTCTTCGCGAAATCGAGCGTTTCGAGCTGCTCGGTGATGGCGTTCAGGCGCCGCAGCGCCCCGCCATAGTTGTTCTCGTAATGGCTCTCGATGAGCTTCAGCGACAGGCCGCTCAGCGTCCAGGGACGGCAGTAGATCTGCTTCAGTTGATAGCGCATGACGACACCTCCAAGCACAACGTTGAATTGCGCCCGGACGGATTGCGAACATTGTCTGGTGCCCGCATCCGTCACGCGACGCTCACAGGATTGGACGGGGCACCGTCTTGGAGGGATGAAACCCGGGGGTCCTGTCAACCCCCAGCGAAAAGACTACGCCGTTGCGGTCCTTCTTACAACTCGCACCGACAGCCGCGCATGTCCGCTGCCGGCATGTTCGATTTCAATGGCTCTACATCAGAGTCCAAACCAGCGCGCCCTTCGACTCGCCGCGAACCGCTCCTTGTCCTCGCGTAGCGCCACGCTCGGTTCATGGTAAGTGCCGGTGGGCTTGGGCCCCGAGAAGAAATCGACATCGACGCGCCCGATTCGGCCTGACGCCGAACTCGATGTAGCAGGTTCCCGCACCGGCATACAGGCTGCCTTCGCCCTCACCGCGAATGCGCGAGACGAGGGAGGTGGCCACCGCCGTGGCCGCGCCCTCGGCGAAGACGCCCGCCTTCGGCGTCCCGGTGTTGGCGATATCGCCGATGGCGTAGACATTCGGGAACTTGGTCTCCAGCGTCCTCGGGTTCACGCTCACCCAGCCCGCTTCGGTCATTCCGCTGGCCTCGACCACTGCGGGCGCGCGGTGCTTGGGCACGCCCAGGAACAGGTCGTAGGGCAATTCGCTGCCATCATCGAGTGACGCTACCCGGCGAACAGCGTCCACCGCGGCCACGCGACGGTTAGGCATGAATTTGATGTCGCGTTCGGCAAATGCGGCCATCAAGGCCCTGGAGGTATCGGGAGATGGGGGCACCGGGCTTGGCAACGGAAGGACCATTGTGAGTTCGCATTGGCTGCGAACGCCTGCGATCGTCAGAAAGTCGTGCAGCATGAGTGCGCATTCACTGGGTGCCGGCGGGCACTTGTACGGCGCTCCGCACACGCCGACGACGGCGCGGCCCTTGGAGAAGGTGGGCAGGATCTCACGAAGAAGGTTCGCCCCCGCGACTGAATAGAACTCGGTGGCGCCTTCCAGTCCAGGGGTGGCGGCGATGTCGTAGTCGGCACCCAGGGCGACCACGAGGTAGTCACAATCGTGGGTGCCGGCATCGGTTGTCACACACCTGGTCGTTGGGTCGATGGCCGTTACCGTTTCCCGCAACATGCGCACGCCCGGTTTGACAAAGTTGCGGTATGGCAGACGCACCGAGTCCAGTGCGGTGTGGCCGAACATCACGTCGAGCTTCGAAAAACCGAAGATGAACGCATCGCTCTTGTCGATGAGTGTCACCTGAACCTTGTCGCCCAGCGACTCTGACAGGATCGTGCTCAACTCCATTCCGCCGAAGCCGGCACCCAAGACCGTGATTCGTGTACTCATGTTGCCCCCTGCAGAGAATTGCGTTCGACGGCGCGTTCAGCTTTTGGAATGAGCCGGAGAAGAGTGGCCTTCACAGGCCCAGATAGGCTTGTCTCACTTGGTCCGACGCGATTATTTCATTCGCCGTGCCGTGCAACACAATCCTTCCACTCTGCATGACGTAGGCCAGGGTCGCCAGTTGCGTTCTCGCCCATCGCGCTGCGAAAGGCAGGAACTCGGGATTGGAAGTCGACGACCCCCTGTGTGGCCCCTGGCTTAGGGCGCGTCTGCGCGCGCAAGCCGCTGGACGAATGCGGTTAACACGTCGGCGCTGACGTCCGAGACCGCAAGCCAATCCATGCCTGATCCGGTCGCATGCGCGACGTTGAAGCCACGCACGGTGCGCAACGCCGACGGCGCATGCGTCAACTCGGGTCTGACGAACACGTCGATCGTGTGTTTCCGATAGCGGTAGACCAGTGTGGCGACCCGCTGCTTGTCGAGCGTGTCAAGCCTGCCTCCGCTCAGCGCGAAGCCCTCGTTGGCCAAGTCCTGCACCGGCGGCGAATAATCGAGCCGCGCGGAGAGCCATGGCTTGACCGTGTGCTGGTCCGATGATGCAACCTCGATCAGATGGTTGCTGAGCGTTGCCCGAACGTGGGTCGCCACCGCCTCGACAGCGACGTCCTCGTTCGCGCGCCAATCGATGACCGCGGTGCCGACGGCCCAGGCGAGCATCGTCGCCGTGCAGCCGGCAAGAGCGCCCCCAGTGAGCCAGCGCCAGCGATCGCGCTGTGTCCGTGGACGAGCCGGCGCCACGTCATGCGCTCTGGCCAACAGCGCACGCACCCGTTCGCGCAGCGCCGGCGGCGCCTCGAAGTAGGGCATCTCGGCGCGAAGCCGCGTCCCCAGCGCGAGCGCGTCCCGGTGTTTCGCCGCACAGGCTGCACAGCCGCGCAAATGCTTTTCGATCGCGTGCTCCCGAAGGCCATCAAGTTCGCGATCGGCGTACGCGGTGACCAGGATTTCCGCTTCACTGCAGTTCATTTTCATCTCCAGCCATTAGCGCGTCGCGTGCAAGAGCGGCGAGCGTTGCAGCAGGCCGCGGGCGCGCGCGAGCCGGGACATGACCGTGCCGATGGGGATGTCGGCGATGCGCGCGATTTCCTTGTACGAGAGTTCCTCGAGTTCGCGCAAAATCAACACCTCCCGATAAGCCAGCGGCAGTTCCGCCACCGCGTCGGCCAGCATCCGCGCCTCCGCGATGCGCACCGCGGCCTGCTCGGGATTGATCGCCGCATGATCGACCGCCAGATCGATCGCGGTGCCGTCGTCGCGAGCTATCTCCGCCGGACGGTTGCGCCCGCACCAGTCGTAGAACGCATGGCGCACGATCGTCAGGAACCACGCCCGAGCATCGCCGTCGCGGAGCGTTCCGACGTACTTGAGCGCGCGCACGCAGGCGTCCTGAACCACATCCTCGCCATCGTTGACGTCACGCGTCAGCCAACGCGCGAGGTTGTAACCAGCGTCGAGATGCGGCAAGACCAGATCTTCGAATCGCGTGTGCTCAGACACTCGACCGCTCCAAGCCTTGCAGACAATGTCGCGATCCGGGCTGATTTGGCGTGGGCCAAACGGCCGATGGAAGACCCGGATGCGCTTGCCCTCGGGCTATTGCTTGCGCACGTGTACGACGCCGGTCATGAACGGATGCACCGTGCAGATGTAACTGAAATCGCCTTCGCTGGGAAAAGTATGCTCGAACTTGTCGTCGGTATCCAAACCTTTCGAGGCAAAACTCTTGTCGCTGCTGGTTACGGTATGCGGCGTTTCGTCGTGATTGGTCCAGATGATCTTGGTGCCGGGCGCAATCGTGGTTTCCTTCGGCCCGAACGCGAACTTTGCAATATTGATATCGACGGTCGGTGCGGGCGCGGCCGCCGCGGCGTAAATCGCGGGCATGACGAAGGCGGTGGACAAGACCAGTGCGAGCACGGCGCAGGCACGAAGCAAAGGGTTGGTGTAGCGAAAAGGAGCATGGCTCATCGTGCTGTCCTTGTGCAGGAGAGATTGGCAAATCACGCACCGAGCGGCGTGTCGATCAGCGCAAGATCATGGCGTCCGCGCACCACGCTGAGCCGGCGGGTACCGAGCAGCTTGCCGAGTTCACCGGCGGGTACGGTGACCGGACCGGGCTCGCCGATGCCTGCCTGTCCGGGGGTGGGCAGCGGGTAGGCGAGCGACATCGCAGTATGCAGCGCGATATTGCCTTCGACCTTCTGCAGCACTTGATGGATATGACCATTGAGCACCGTAACCGATCCGTACGGACGCAACAGCGCCATTGCCTGCGCAGAATCGGCCGTGCCCCATCCCCAGGGTTCCCAAATCGTCCACAGCGGGATATGTCCGAGCACGACGATCGGTGTCGAGTGCGAGACCTGCGCGAGATTGGTTTTCATCCAGGCGAGCTGTTCGTCGCCGAGCGCCGCCATGGTGCCCAGCTTGAAGTTGAGCACGTTGTTCAGGCCGATGAAATGCACGCCGCCCTGATCGAAGCTGTACCAGGCCTTGCCATTGCCATCGTGATCGAACAGCCTGAGATAGCCGGTCACGCCGTCATCGATGGCGTCGTGTTCGCCCGGAATCGTGTGTACGCGATCGACATGGATTTCCTGCAACACCTCGCGCGCTTGGCCGAATTCCTCGGGTTTTGACAAATGGCTCACATCGCCGGTGTGTACGACGAAGGCCGGCGCTTGTGGCAGTGCGTTGATCTCGGCGATCGCGTGGCGCAGGCTGCCGACCACGTCGGGATTGGCTTCCTTGCGAAAACCGATGTGCGTGTCGCTGATCTGCACGAAGGTCAGGGCGTTCGTCGCGGCCGCTGCCGGGGCGCCCGCGCTGGTTGCGCCCAGTGCGCGCGGCACGCCGCCGGCAACCGTCCACACGACGGCAGCGCCGCTCCAGGCGGCAAGACAGGCAAGCGCCTGTCGACGGGCGGGATCATGTCCTGGGCCGGCGGGGTCGTATGTGCTCATGTGAGTTTCCTTGCAGTGGTGGCGGGATTGCCTGTACCCGTCTATACCGACACCAGCGAGGGTTTATTCCCGATGCGCCGCATTGGTCCACAGTCCCCCGTGCGAAACGGCCTTCGCCGGAACGCAGTGGCTGGAATAAAGGCGCCTTGGCTCGGCACTACCCTGGGTGCGGTGCTGGGTGGCTGGCTCGCCATGCGCTGACGCCGGACCCCGCAGGCCTGGAGCCTGCGGGCGTGGTACGTCGGCTTCCGCGCGCTCGGGCTCTACAATACGTATCTCGCGGTGATCCTCGCGCACGCCACGCTGAATTTGCCGATCCGCATCTGGCTGATGGCGACGTTCATGCGCGAAGTTCCCCGCCAGTTGGAGGAGGCCGCCTGGATCGATGGCTGCGGGACGCTACAGACCCTCGTGCGCGTGGTCGTGCCCGTCGTGATGCCGGGCATCGCGGCCACGGCGATCCTCGTCTTCATCCATAGCTGGAACGAATTCGTCGTGGCGCTGAACCTCACCGCACGCCAGACAGCGACAGTCCCGGTCGCCATCGCCAAGTACGCGCAGGAGAACGAGACGAAGTACTGCGCGATGTTGCTTCGCGCCAGCAGATGCAGCCGGAGACTTGTTGTTTAATATGAATCCCTGCCTCAACGAGCGCGCTGTGCGTTGGCCCGCTCTGGCACAGGCGCCTTACTGGATTACAACCAAACGGAGGACATCGATATGAATCGCAAAATTGGAGTGGGACTGCTGCTCGCGATCGTGGCCGGCGTGGGATTGCTACCATCTGCAGCATCTGCCGAAGACATTGATATCGCGAACTACGGCATCGCGATGAACGGCATGCCCTTCGCCATCGCGATCAGCAAGGGGTATTTCAAGGACGAAGGCGCCCAGAAAATCACGGGCATCATGACCGACTCAGGCGGCGGCACGACCATCCGCAACGTGACGGCCGGTGACCTGATGTTCGGTGAATCGTCGCTCGCGGCGGTCGTATCCGCGATTCAAAGCGGCGCGGACATCAAGATCATCAGCGAGGACGCAAGCCTCGTAACGGACATCTGCTTTGTCACGATGCCGAACTCGCCAATCAAATCGATCCAGGACATTAAAGGCAAGCGGCTTGGGTTCACCAATCCGGGTTCGACGACGCAGGCCCTTACGCTGCTTCTTCTCGAAAAGGTTGGGCTCAAGACGACCGACGTGACAACGGTCGCAGCCGGGGGATTCGGGCCCGGTCTCACCGCGCTCGAGAATGGAGGCATCGACGTCATGGCCCTTACCGACCCTTTGACGTCGAAGTACGGCGACAAGTACCGCGTCATAGGATGGGGAAAGGACCTCTTCCCCCCCATGAACAACGTCGTCGGCATTGCGACGGAAAAGGTGATGAAGGATCATCCTGATACGCTCCGCGCGATCATCCGCGCACGCCGCCGGGGTGTGGAATTCATGAATCAGCATCCAAAGGAAGCCGCCGAGATCATCGCATCGGTCTACAAGATGGATCCGGCAGTGATCGAGAAGGCGATCCGGAACACTGGCGTCACGGTTAACGGCGTGCCGTACTGGGACTCCGGCAAGATCCATTATCAGGGCCTCGACAACATGATCCGGGCCCAGAAGATGGTCGGCGCCGTCAAGGGCGATGTCGACTGGTCGAAGATTGTCGATGAGAGTTTTCTCCCGAACGACTTGAAGTCGAAATGACCGGAAGCGCGTAAGACGGGCGTGGATACGGACGAACTCGTTGCTGTGCGCGGCGTGACGCGCGTATTCCAATCCACGGTCGCCATGGGTGAGGTGCACGCACTCGGTCCGATCGACCTGTCACTGTCTCCGGGCGAGTTTTTCGCGGTCGTCGGGCCTTCCGGATGTGGTAAATCGACGCTATTGGAGATCATCGCAGGTCTGTCACAGCCCACAAGCGGTGAAGTGTTCTTCAACGGAAGCCGCGTTGGGACGTTCGTGCCTCCGGGGATAGGTGTCATATTTCAGGAGGATGCGAGCTTTCCGTGGCTGACCGTACGCGAAAACATCGCGTTCGGCCTCAAGCGTAAAGGCGTCGACACCCACACGGTCCGGCGCAAGGTCGAAGACGCGCTCAAGCTGACCGGTCTGAAGCAGTTCGGCGACGCATATCCCGCGCAATTGTCCGGCGGCATGCGCCAACGCGTCTGCATTGCACGTACGCTCGTCCTCGAGCCGCGCCTGATCCTGCTCGACGAGCCCTTCGGCGCACTTGACCAGCAGACGCGATTGCTGATGGGCGATGAGGTGTTGCGGCTGTGGAGGGAAACCCGCGCGACGATCCTCCTCATCACGCACGCACTCGACGAAGCCGCGATGCTCTCGGATCGCGTCGGCGTAATGTCCGCTCGCCCGGGTACATTCCTCGAGATCGTGACGACTCATTGGCCGCGCGACCGCGATAGCACGATCGTGACGAGGCCGGAGTTCGGAGAAGTCACCAGCCATCTTTGGTCGTTGCTGCGTTCGCAATCAATCAAATCGATCAGCGAGACGGCCGCTCCGTAGAGGCGAGTGACATGCGCAAAGCCACGGCAATCAGGCTAGCCATAATCATCGCCAGCGTCGCGGCGCTCGAGGTCGCGTGCAGGCTCGGCTGGATTCGGCGCTTCACGATAATTCCGCCCTCCGAGATGGCGGAAAGTCTCGCTCGCTTGTTCCAAAGTCCTGAGGTGCTTTCGGACATTCGGCAGACGCTCACCTCGGTCTGTGTGTCGCTTTGCGCCGCGTTGCTGGTAGGTTTTCTGATAGGTGCGTTTCTGTACGCGGTACCGCGCGCGAGGCGCATCGTCGATCCCCTCCTCGCCACCTACTACTCCGTCCCCGTGTTCGTTTTCTACCCTCTGCTCATCGTCTTGTTCGGCCTCAACGCCATCCCCAAGACGGTTATCGGATTCCTGTACGCGTTCGTCGCGATGATCATCAACACGCTGAACGGGCTCGACCGCGTTCCTGATGTTTTCTGGAAGACCGCCAAGGTGCATCAGCTTGGACGCTGGGACCGCGCCGTGCACCTGATATTGCCCTGCGCCGGACCCTATCTCTTCACCGGCGCGAAGCTCGCCGTGATGTACTCGTTTATCGGCGTCATAGGATCGGAATTCATCCTGTCGAGCGGTGGCCTCGGCTACCGCATCTCGTTTTCCTACAATAATTTCCAGAGCGACGTGATGTACGGGCTCATCCTGTTCGTCCTCCTCGTCGTCATCGTCATCAACATGTCCCTGTACGCCTGGGAGCGCGTGCTGATGGAACGAAGGGGCGGACGATGACGAGCGCCGCCGGCCGGATACGTTCGCCATTCGAGCGGGCGGGCGAGCTTGCGGCCCTGGTCGCTCTGCTTTTCGCGGCCTGGCAACTCATGCATCATGTTGCCGGCGACGTTGCAATGACGACGCCTATGGAAACGTTCCGCTACACCGGCAAGCTGCTCTCGTCCGCCGATTTCTGGCCGCACGTCGAGACGACCGGAACGGCCTTCATTGCCGCCCTCGCCATCGCGCTCGTCGGCGGCTCGGGTATCGGTATGCTGCTGGGCTTCCACCGGTTATCCGGCGAAGTCGCCGAACCCATACTGGTGTCCCTCTATTCCATTCCCAAGGTCATCCTGTACCCGATCATCCTCCTGGTTTTCGGACTCGGACTCGGTGCCGAGGTCGCGTTCGGGGCGCTCCACGGCATCGTGCCCGTGATGGTCTTCACGATGAACGCCGTACGCAACATCAAGCCCGCGCTGGTGCGAACGGGACGCGTCCTCGGATTGTCGACTTGGTCGATGATGCGCACCATTCTGCTGCCGGCCGCGTTCCCTGAAATCTTCACAGGTCTGCGCATCGGCTTTTCGGTCACGCTGCTCGGGACCGTCATGAGCGAGATGTTCGGCTCGAAGCGCGGACTCGGCTTTCTTCTCATGAATGCGCTGGGGGTCAACGATGTGCAGCTCATCATGTCGCTCGCCCTGATACTCGTTACCTTCGCCGCGATCGCAAATTCGACGCTGATGGCCATTGAGCGGCGGATCTATCGTCTCAAATGAACGAGCACACGACGAACGCCTCTCGCGACGCGGACTACCAGGCGGCCGGGTTTCGAGGCTCGGTTGGATTCGGGACGCGTCCTGCTCTCATTGTCGTCGATCTCATGATGGCTTATTTCGACCGGCGCTCACCGATGCATGCAGGTGTGGAGAATGTGCTGGAACGTACCGTTGGTATCGTGAGTGCTGCGCATGCCGCCGGAATAGCAGTGTTCTTCACGCGCCAGCTCTTCGAAGAAGCCTGCGACGAGGGTGTGTACGTTCGCAAGGTGCCTGCGCTGAAGCTTCTGCGACCCGGATCGAGACTGACGGAGCTGCATCCCGACCTGCCGCTGAAATCGGGGGAGGTGCTCGTCAAGCACTATCCGAGCGCGTTCCACCGCACCGGACTCGCCGAACGGCTGCGGCTACTTGCCATCGACACGGCGATCATCACGGGACTGACGACAAGCGGCTGTGTCCGCGCGACGGCCATGGATTGTCTGCTTCACGATCTGCACGGCGTTGTGGTTCGCGAAGCGGTCGGCGATCGCGATCGGAACGCGCACGAGGCGAATCTGTTCGATATCGATAGCAAGCTCGCAGACGTGAAAAGCTATGCGGAAGTGGTCGAATGGATTACGTCGCGAAAATGACAATTTGGCAGCGGCGGCGCACGTCGCACGCGACGCCCTGAGGAAAGGCCATGTTGGTGCTCGAGAGGATGGGGAGCTTCTTCGTTGGAGGCCGGCGAGTGCGAGTATCAGGGAAAGCGAAGCGGAAGGTGAGCTATTCCTCCAACGTCGTCACCGAGTACGACCCGAACGGAACCTTTCTGATCGAGCAGGCCTATGTGCAGTACTTTCTGCCGCGCGAGCGCCGATTTCGTACTTCGCTGCTTCTTGTTCACGGCGGCGGCCTCACGGGCGCGCAATGGGAGGACACGCCGGACGGACGCCCCGGCTGGCTCGCACGCCTTCTCGAGGCGCAAATCGCCGTTTATGTCATCGACAACGTCGAGCGCGGTCGCGCAGGCTGGTGCGCGATCGAGGGTGAATGGCAGGAATCTCCAGTCGTCCGCAGTGACGAGGAGGCGGCGCGCTTCTACCGCTTCGCCTATCCGAACAACCAGTTTCCGCTTGAGCACCTGGATCAGCTTTCCGCGCAAACCGTGCCGAGGTGGCCCAGTACTTACCCGTTGCAGATCGCAGCACTCAGCGCAGCGATCGCGCGCATTGGTCCTGTAATCCTCGTCGGCTTTAGCCAGGGCGGCGGACTGTCCTTCATCGCCGCCGACCGCGACCGCGATCGGGTAAAGGCGTCATCGGGATCGAGCCACACGGTGTGCCGCTTGCCTACTCGCCCGGCATTCCCGGTACCCCCGCACTCATTGTGCTGGGTGATTACATTGTCGAGGACGACTACTGGCGAGACATGGCCAGGCTTGGCCGCGAGGCATTGGATGGCTGGGCCGCAGCGGGCGGCCGTGCCGAGGTGTGGGACTTGCCGACGCTGGGCCAGCGAGGAAACAGTCATATGATGATGATGGACCGCAACAGCGATGCCATTTGCGACATGCTGATCGATTGGCTCGATCAACGATGTCGCGCAGGGGACTTTGCGTGACAGGCTGGAGGCTGCATGCACAATCCGCGAACCCGTAGAACCTGGACTCACTCGTTCGCGCCTAAGGCGGACGTTTCATCCGTATCGGAAGGCCCACTCTCATTTTGGAGATGTCGATGAACCGAAAGACACTTGCAGCTCGCACAGTCGCAGTCGCATGCATGCTCTTCGGCCTCCTTGTCTCCTCTCTGGGTTCGAGCATCGCCTCGGCCGAGGAGATCGGCGCCGCCAACTTCGGATCGGCCGCCAACGCGATGCCGTACGCGGTGGCCCTGGAAAAAGGCTTTTTCAAGGAAGCCGGCGTCGATATCACCGGGATCATCAGCTCGCTCGGTGGCGGCCCGGATCTGCGCGTTCTGCTCGGCGGCAACTTGCCTTATGCCGAAGCCGGCTTATCCGCCGTCGCTGCTGCCAATCAGGCCGGTGCCGACCTCGTAATAGTGAGCGACAACGTCCACACCGTCTCCGACATCCTTTGGGTGACGCGCAAGGATTCACCGATCAACTCCGTGAAGGATCTCAAGGGAAAGAAGATCACCTTCAGCAATCCGGGATCGACCACACAGGCGCTCGACTACTGGCTCGTCGACTACGCGGGGTTCAAGCGGGAGGACGTGCAATTCATTGCCGCGGGCAGCCTTGGCGCCGCGCTCACCGCGCTCGAGAACGGCGGCGTGGATGTCGCGCCGATGGCCGAGCCCGCCTACACACTGAACGGAAGCAAGTACAAGACGATTGCACGTGGAAGCGAGATCTTCCCGCCCATTTCGAACACGATCGGCGTTACGTCGAGGAAAACGCTCCAGGAAAGGCCGCAGGTGGTGCGCGGAATCATTCTCGCCCGTCGGAAGGCCGTGGAGTACATGAAGACGCACCGCCAGGAATCAGCGCAGCTGATCTCGAAGTACTACAAGATGGATCCGGCGACCATCGAGAAAGTGATGTCCAATCTGATGGACCACGGAACCGTTAACGGTGTGCCCTACTGGGGGCTCGGCAACTTCGAATACGAATCGCTCAACAATCTCGTGCGAGCGATGAATCTGATCGGCGTCATCAAAGGCGAGCTCGATTGGAGCAAGTACGTCGACGAAAGCTATCTGCCGGCGGATCTACAATCCAAGAAGAAGTAGTGGATTGCAGTGTCGCTGCGGGATGATATGCCTCGAATCTCGGCTCCCC
>CAVRAF010000005.1:0-292350 GCA_963718905.1 uncultured Pseudomonadota bacterium | reverse complement strand
CCCTCTCCCGGGCGGGGTTTTCTACTGAGCAGGCCCGAACCGATTCGGGCCGCTTACTCAGCGAATATGCACGACTTCACGCGAATTCTGAACGCGCTGGACGAGGGCGATCCTCTCGCGGCAGACCAACTATTGCAGTTGGTTTACGCGGAGCTGCGCAAACTGGCGGCGCAAAACTCGCGCAAGAAAATCCAGGTCAAACTTTGCAGGCTGCGGCGCTGGTGCACGAAGCCTACGTGCACTTGGCCGACAACGCCAATCCGCAAAGCTGGGATAGCCGCGGCCACTTCTTCGCCGCCGCGGCCGAGGCCATGCGGCGAATTCTAGTCGAAGCCGCGCACCGCAAAAATCGAATCAAGCGCGGCGGTGAATTTGAACGCGTCGAACTCGACGACATTGTCTGTTGTCACGACACTCCTGATAACCAACTGCTGGCGCTCGACGACGCCTTACAACAATTGCAAGCCGCCGATCCAGCCGCCGCGACGCTGGTCAAGCTCCGCTACTTCTCCGGCCTGACCATGCCCGAAGCCGCC
This sequence comes from uncultured Pseudomonadota bacterium, assembly GCA_963718905.1. Classification (GTDB taxonomy): domain Bacteria; phylum Pseudomonadota; class Gammaproteobacteria; order Burkholderiales; family Casimicrobiaceae; genus VBCG01. Next base: position 291,814 of record CAVRAF010000005.1, on the reverse strand, counting down.
GCGGCACTGGGCATTTCGCTGCGCACCGCCGAACGCAACTGGACTTTCGCCCGCACTTGGCTGCACCGGCGAGTTTCCGCGACTGCTTCCGAAAACCCGAGTTCGCCCAAGCCCGGCTAAAAATATCCAAAAATTTGTGGCGGGGTTGGCAGCGGGTCGTCGCATTGATTCATAGAGATATCCCGATGGGGGAATTTCCAACGTGAATATCCAATCAAATACCCCGAAATCCATCTTTCTCGATGCGCTTGTCTTGCCGGCGGGCAACCAGCGGCAAAACTTCCTGGCCGTCGAATGTGGCGGCGACGCCAGCCTGCGGGCGGAAGTCGAGTCGTTGCTGCGGCATCACCAGCAACTCGGCGCATTCCTGGAAGCGAGCCCGGCCGGCACGGCGCCCATGTTCCCTGCCCCCGATTCGTGCCTGCTCGAAGGCCCCGGCAGCATCATCGGGCCGTACAAGCTGCTGGAGCAAATTGGCGAAGGGGGCATGGGCGTCGTCTTCATGGCCGAGCAAACCCAGCCGATGGAGCGCAAGGTGGCGCTGAAAATCATCAAGCCGGGCATGGATACGCGTCAAGTCATTGCCCGTTTCGAAGCCTAGCGGCAGGCATGGCGCTGATGGATCACCCCAACATCGCGCAGGTGCTGGATGCGGGAACCACGGGGGACGAACCGAGGGGTCAGGAGTCAGGAATCGGAGTCAGTGTAAAGCCGGCGATGGTATCGCCGGTGAAGCGCTCGGAATCAGGAATCAGTGGTCAGTAATTTAGCCCCCGGCCAATGGCTGGAGGGAGACTCCGATTCCTCAAAAAGATTTGAAACAGAAGCACGCTGAGGTCGCGGAGGACCTTCGAGAGCGATAAAGAGCCCCTTCACACGCGCCGGATAAGCCGCGGTCGGCAAAACAGACCGCTGGCGGACCAATTGGCTGTTTGAATCGGCCGGTATTGCCCTGCACAATTTTTACTTTGCGCTCTTCGAGTTGCAAGTTATCAATAATAACTTCGCAGCCAGGGGTCATTTTGCGAAGTTTATCGGCAATGACAGCGCGTTCCGAGACCGTGGCCTTTTTCAAGCGTCGTTTGAAAACAACCAGCTTCTTGCCGCGCCGCCAACGGCGACTTGATTTCCTGATGACGATCGCTGATTCCACCCACGCTTGACGCTCCTGTCGTATTTGAGCCGATATTACTCTGTAGGAAGCCCCGCCTGGGAGAGCGGGACAGGCACATTTTTTACTCCGCCGACTGCGCAACAACGAGCCAGTCCCAGGCGAAGTTTTCGACAGAGCCAGCCGATTTCCTCCAGGCAACACATTTTTGTACCCGCCATCCGCGGCCCGTCAACGTGGCCCTTCACGAGCAGGGCTAATCAACCTTTAAATTTGAGTTGAGTGGCACGCCCTGAGTCCGCGAAGGGCGTGGCGAATTACCTGCAAGGTTTGCACAGATACGACGACTGCATCACATCGCAGCGAGAAAAAATGAAAAACTTTGCATGCAGGAAATGAGGTGGATATTGCCGGTATGCCACTGAAATCGGCAGCCGTCGTGTCGGGCCTGCGGTTGATTGCAGCATACAAAACGGCGATCGAGTTTTCGCGGAAGCCGACAGCGGCGAAGATATCGAAAACGGTAGCAGCGTTCAGATTCACCGGCCCAGTTCAAAGCACACGGCTTTCGAGCTGCTGAGTGTAATCGCAGTTCGCCAGCCCAGTTTCTCAACGGTTTAATGACCAGGCCGGGCCCACCCACATTGCTTCAGGCACCACCACTCGCCGGATTGCCGCCGTTGGTCGGCATCGGTAAAGCGATACTGATACAGTTGGATGCGAAGAAAATCGTGGCGCATCGGGAAACAGATCGCCGCGAGCAATTCCAGCACTGCCACGGCAGCACGTAGAAGCGCCTGCGGCGCGCGATCGCGCGCGCGATCAGCGCGCCGCGTCGTCCGGCTGCATCAGGAACGGCATCGGGTACGGATTGCCCGCGGTCATCGGCGTCGCGATGTAGCCGGGACAGATCGTGACGACCGCGACGCCGCTTCCGCGCAAGCTCGACGCGCAGGCTCTCGAGATAGGCGATCGCGGCGGCCTTCGATGCGCGAGTAAGCGCCCGAGCCGGGCAGCGCCGCGAAATCCGGCGATGCTCGCGATGCCGACGAGCGCGCCGCGGCGCGCGGCGCGCATCGCGCGCGATGAACGGCTGAAACGTGTGGACGATCCCCATGCACGTTGGTGTCGAACACCGTCCGGAACGCGGGCAGGTCTTCGGCATGCTCGGTCAGCGTGCCGCGCGAGACGCCGGCGTTCGCGATGACGATGTCGGGCGCGCCGAAGCGCGCGATGAAATCGCCGGCGGCGCGCGCAAGCGCCGCCGCGTCGCGGACGTCGCCCGCATAGGTCGATACGCGCGCCGGCGGCAGCGACGCGGCAAGCGCGTCGAGCTCGGCTTCGCGCCGCGCGAAAAGACCGAGCGTCGCGCCCTGCGCGGCGTAATGCCGCGCGAGCGCGGCGCCGATGCCGCCGAGGCGCCGGTGATGAAGACGTTCAGAGCCGGTGCCTGCGGCCGCCTTGCGCGGCCGATCGCTCGTTCGCCGACGCTAGCTCTTCGGCGCTCGGCGCGCGCCTTGACGATCAGCGCGTCGATCGCCGCCGGCATTGCCGCGTGCGTGCCGACCCGGTCGATGACGGTCACGAACTTGCCGTCGATGATGACCATCGGCACCGACTGCATGTTGTACTCCTGCGCGAGCTGCATCGCGCGGTTCATCTTGCCGGTGATCGCGAACGAGTTGTACATGTCCTCGACCTTCTTGCGGTCGAGCCCTTTGCTCGCCGCCCAGTCGAAGAACGTCTTCTCGTTCCACAGCGCGATGCCCTTGCCGTGGATCGCGATGAACACTTCCGGCGACAGCCGCGATTCCTCGCCGAGCGCTTCGAGCGTGTAGTAGTTCTTCGCGAGCGGGACCCAGCGCTCCTGGAACATCACCGGTACGCGGCGGAACGCGACGTCCGGCGGCAGCTTGGCGAGCCAGTCGCAGATACTGGCTCGAACTCCGCGCAATGCGGGCAGCCGTACGAGAAGAACTCGATGACTTCGATCTTCTTGCCGGTTTCGACCGGCTGCGGGTTCGTGAGGCGCAGCGTAGTTCTTGCCTTCGACCAGCTCTGCGGCTGTCGCGCCGCTGGCAAGCGCGACGGCAGCCGCCAGCAGCCACAGGGCGCGGCCGATCAGGCGAACTGCGGAAAGGCTCATGTGAACTCCCGGAAGAATGGCAAAGTCTAAACGAGCAGCGGCGACGGCGAACGCTGGCGAACGTCGTTGGGCCCATGCACGGCGGTCAAGTTCCGTCGCAACCGATGCGCGGCCCAGGACAGCCCGTGCAACGGTATGGGTTCGGACGCCGGCCGCTTCAGTAGCTGATCACCGCGACGTCGAAGCCGCGCTTCGCGAGCTCGCTCTTGATCCGGTCGAGCTCGTCGGTGTTGTCGTACGGGCCGAGCCGCACGCGATAGCGGACGCTCTTGTCGGGCAGCGCGCCCTGCTGCACCGCCGCTTCCCATCCGGAGAGCGCGAGCCGGGCTTTCAGGTTCTCGGCATCGGGCCCGTCGAAAACGATCCGGCCTGCAGCCAGAAGCGGTCGCTGCCCTTCGCGGCCTTCGCCGGGTCCGCCGGCGCAGACTTTTCGGGTGGCCGCGGCTGCGCCTTGTCGGCGGCGCCTGTCGCGCGATCGCGCCTTGTCCGCCGAGCGATCTTTCGCCTGCTCGACGACGGCGCGGTCGCCGCGCTCGGCGGGCGCCGGCCGGCCTGCACCTTCGGCTCCTCGACGCCGGGCAGGATCTTGTAGAAATCGAAGCGCGGCTTGTCGGCGTCCGCCTTCGCGATCTTGCCGCCGTCGCGCGCCGGCTCGTGCGCATCGCGCGCCAGCGACGGCAGCGGCAGCGCCGGATTGTTCTTCATCAGGCAGTAGGCGACCGCCGCCGCGAGCCCGAGGCCCAACGACAATGCCGATGAAGATGCCGATCAGCGTGCCGCCGACGACGCCGTGGCGCTGCGGCGTGCGCGGGCCTGCGGGCGGCGGGATGCCGCTGGATGCGGTCATCGAAGGGCAGTGCGGAAGCGTTGGTCATGCGGATGCCGTCATTGAAACAGAACGCGGGCGCATTGCGCATCGTCACATCTCGTCCGGCGCGCTGATGCCGAGCATCGCGAGCCCGTTGCGCAGCACCTGCCCGACCGCGACGACCAGCGCGAGGCGCGCGCGCCTGACACGCGCGCGTCGTCGACCAGGAACCGCTCCGCATTATAGTAACTGTGGAATTCCTGCGCCAATTCCTTCAGGTAGAACGTGAGCTGGTGCGGCGCGATTTCGCGCGCGGCGAGCGCGATCTCATCGGGAAAATCCGCGAGGCGGCGCAGCAGCGCCTCCTCGTAGCGGCTCACGAGCGGCGCGAGGTCGGCGTCCGCGAGTGCCGCTCGCGCGCCTCGTCGCGCGCGATGCCCGCCTGCTTCAGCACCGACGCGACGCGCGCGTGCGCATACTGCACGTAATAGACGGGATTCTCCTCGGATCTGCGAGCGCGCGAGGTCGATGTCGAACACGAACTCGGTGTCGGCCTTGCGCGAGACGAGGAAGAAGCGCACGGCGTCGCGGCCCGCCTCGTCGATCAGCTCGCGCAGCGTCACGTAGCTGCCGGCGCGCTTGCTGATCTTCACTTCCTCGCCGCCGTTCATCACCGTGACCATCTTGTGCAGCACGTAGTCCGGATAGCCCGGCGGAATGCCGATGCCGATCGCCTGCAGTCCCGCGCGCACGCGCGTCATCGTGCTGTGGTGATCGGAGCCCTGCACGTTGATCGCGCGCGCGAAGCCGCGCTCCAACTTCGTCACGTGATAGGCGACGTCGGGCACGAAATACGTGTAGCCGCCGTCGGACTTGCGCATCACGCGGTCCTTGTCGTCGCCGAAGGCCGTCGTGCGCAGCCACAGCGCGCCTTCGCTGCTCGTAGGTCGTGCCCGACGCGACGAGCTTCGCCACCGTCGCGTCGACGCGGCCGTCGGCTGTACAGCGAGCTTTCGAGGTAGTAGTGGTCGAACCGCACGCCGAACGCCTGCAGGTCGCGGTCCTGCTCCTTGCGCAGCTCGGCGACCGCGAAACGGCGGATCGTCTCGATGTCGGACAGGTCGTGGCCGACCTCGTCGAGATAGCGCTGCGCGAGCTCGCGGATGTATTCGCCGCGGTAGCCGTCCTCGGGAAACTCGCCCGGCTCGCCGAGCAATCTCCTGCGCGCGCGCGCGCACCGAGACCGCGAGGTTCTGGATCTGCTGTCCGGCGTCGTTGTAGTAGAACTCGCGCGTGACGTCGCAGCCCTGCCATTCGAGCAGCGTCGCGATCGCATCGCCGAGCGCGGCCTGGCGGCCGTGGCCGACGTGCAGCGGGCCGGTCGGATTGGCGGAGACGAACTCGACCATCACGCGTTCGCCGGCGCGCGCGTCGCTGCGGCCGTAGCGAGCGCCTTCGGCGAGCACGCACGTCGACGACCTGTTGCCGGGCCGCCGACTTCAGGCGCAGGTTGATGAATCCCGGACCGGCGATCTCCGGCGGATCGATCAGGTCCGGAAGCGCTGCTCCGAGCGATGCGCGCGATCGCCTGCGCGAGTTCGCGCGGATTGCGCCGCGCCGACTTGGCGAGCACCAGCGCGACGTTCGTCGCATAGTCGCCGTGCGACGGATCGCGCGGACGCTCGATCGTCAGCCAGCGTCCGTCGGCCGATTGCGGAAGATGCTCCCGCACGATGCCGCGCGACGGCCGATGCGATCTGCTGTTTCGGAGTGACGTGCGGAGGTGCGATCGCGCGGGCGGCTTCTGAACGGACATGTCGGGCAAATTATAGCGAGTAGCCGGACGCGCGGCCGCGCGTCGACGTCAGAACGCCGCGGGATCGACGTCGAGCGCCCAGCGCACGCGCGCCGCCGCGGTCATCGCGAGCGCGTCGCGCCAGCGCGGGCAGAAACGCGTGCAAAGGCGCGCGCCGCGCGCATTGCACGAGCACCTGCCCGCGCTCGAATCCGCGCGCCGCGCCATCGCGGCCGGCACCGGCGGAAACACTTCGATCGCGCCCTCCCGCATCAGGCATCGCCCGCGCGCATTCGGCAGCCGCATCGAGAAACCGGTCGACATCGGCGCGCGCATGCGCCTCGGCCACCAGCAGCGCAATGTGCGTAGCGGGCGGCAGCTGCGCGGCCATGCGCTCGGCGACGAGTTCATCGGCGAAGCGGGCGTAGTCGTGCGACACGAGCGCGCGGTAGACCGGATGCTCGGGAAAGTCGGTTTGCACGATCACTCTCCCCGGCGAGATCCGCGCGACCGGCGCGTCCGGCGACCTGCATCAGCAATGCCGCGAGGCGCTCGGTGGCGCGGAAATCGGCGCTGTAGAGCGCGTTGTCCGCACCCAGCACGCCCACGAGCGTCAGCCGCGGAAAATCATGCCCTTTCGCGAGCATCTGCGTTCCGATCAGGATGTCGACTTCGTGGTCCTCGACCTGTTGGCGGATGGCGGCGAACGCGCCCTTGTTGCGCGTCGTGTCGCGGTCGACGCGCGCGACACGCGCATCGGGGAACGCGGCTCGAATCGCCTGCTCGAGACGCTGCGTGCCGAACCCCAGCGGCACCAGGTCGACATTGCCGCACAGAGGGCACGCGCGCGGAAGATGCTTCGTGTGTCCGCAGTGATGGCAGCGCAACCGGTCGGGCTGGCGATGCACGACGAGCCGGGCGGCGCATCGCGGACACTCCGATTCCCAGTCGCACGACGCGCACTTGAGCGAAGGCGCGTACCCGCGCCGATTGATGAAGAGCAGCGACTGCTCGCGTCGCGCAAGGCGCAGCGCCAGCGCATCCCAGAGCGGCGGCGCAATGCCGTCCCGCGCGCCGGACCCGCGCAGCGGGCACGAGGTGCACCGACGGAAGACGCGCCCGGGCGTCCGCGCGCTCGGGAAGCGTCATTGCCTGGTATCGGCCGGCCCGCGCATGCGCCCAGGTTTCCAGCGATGGCGTCGCGCTTCCAAGCACGATCGGAACGCCGCGTCGCCGCGCCCGCCATACGGCGAGATCGCGCGCGTGATAACGCACGCCGTCCTGCTGCTTGAACGAGTCGTCGTGCTCTTCGTCGACGACGATCAGCGCGAGATTCGGCAGCGGCACGAACACGCCAAGACGCGTCGCGAGGATGACCTGCGCAGCGCCGCTCGCCGCGGCAACCCAGCTCGCGCGCCGCGCGCCGCCGGCAAGACGGCTGTGCAGCGTGACCGCTTGCGCTCCGGGCAGCGCGCCGCGCACCCGAAGCTCGAATTGCGGGGTCAGGTTGATCTCGGGCACGAGGATCAGCACCTGGCCGCCGCGTGCGACGACGCGCGCGGCGGCGGCGAGATAGACCTCGGTCTTGCCGCTGCCGGTGATCCCGTGCAGCATCATCGGCGAGAACGTGCCGTCGACGGCGGCGAGCGAATCGGCGATGCGCGCCTGCGCTGCATTCAGCGGATGCTGGATCGTGCCGGCTGCATCGCCGGATTCGCGTGCTTGCGGGGCGATCTTGCGTGACGCACGCGCAGTCAGCGGCGGGATCGCGAGCGCATACGCGAGTCCCGGGGCCGCCTGGTAATAGCTGGCGACGAACGCCGCGAGCTCCATGATTTCGTCGGGAAGGCGCGGCGCGACGGCGACCGCGTCGATCGGCTGCACGCGCTCCGCGAACTCGGTCGACGCATCGATCGCGACGACGACGCCGGCAAGCTTGCGACCGGCGAGTTGAACGCGAACGGCATCGCCGCGGCGCGACCGACAATCCGTCGGGAATCCAGTAGTCGAACAGATGCGATGCTGCAACGGGCAATGCGACGCGGGCGATCGCCATGGGATGGGACAATTCCTGACAAAAGACAACCGCCTTCGCGGCGATCATTACCGCCGAGTTAATCCGATGGTTGAGGATTTGCGGTCAACCTTCTAATTCGAAAAACTTCCGGTAAGACTTTCCAACGCGACCTGTGGATAACGTTGTGCGTAACTGTCGGCCGCCCGGCCGCGTGGAAGCCCCCGCTGCGTGGCGTGAATGTTGCATTGTTGCGATGTCCAAAAAATATCCGCTGAATATCAGGGCGTTAACGCTTGTGATTCGCGCATTTTTCGTCACGTCGGCCGGCGTAGGACAAACGGATGATTCGTGTGCATAAGTGATTGCGACGACCACATCCCGGCATTTGTCAAGCCCCTGAAAATCAAGGCGTAGCGCGGCTCCCCGGCGATTCGCTCGCCGGCGCGCGCGGATCGGGCCGCGGCGACGCCGCGTTCGACGCCTCGTGAACCGCCGCGACCAGCACGCCCACATTCTCCGGAGGCGTCGCCGGAACGATCCCATGGCCGAGGTTGAAAATGTACCCGGGTGCCGTACCGGCCGCTCGAACGAGGTCGGTGGCGGCGCGCCGAACGGTATCCGGATCCGTCAGCAACGCAAGCGGGTCGAGGTTGCCCTGCAATGCGACGCGCGCGCCGTAACGCGCACGCGCGTCGGCGAGATCCATTGTCCAGTCGAGGCCCACGCACGACGCACCGGATGCGACGATCGCGGCAAGCGACGAGGCGGCGCCTTTGGAGAACACGATCGTGGGCACGTGCAGTCGGCATCTGCGCCAGGATCGTCCGCATCGGGTCGAGCGAGAAGCGGCGATAGGCCGACGGCGACAGCAGGCCGCCCCACGTGTCGAACAGCATCAATGCGTCGGCGCCCGCGGTCACCTGCTCCCGCAGATAGCCGGCAACCGCTTTCGCGTTGGTCGCGACCAGGCGGTCCAGCAGGTCCGGGCGCGCGAACGCCATCCTGCGCACGTTCGCGAAATCGGAGCTCGCGCGGCCTTCGATCATGTAGCACGCGAGCGTGAACGGGCTCCCGGCAAAACCGATCAGCGGGACGCGGTCCGCAAGCGCGCGCTTGACCTGCGCGATGGCGTCGAAGACATAGCGCAGCCGCGCGGGATCCGGAACGGCGAGCGCCGCGATCGCGCGTTCATCCGCAACGGTGCGAGCGAATCGCGGACCCTCGCCTTCCGCGAACGACAATCCCAGTCCCATCGCATCGGGAACCGTGAGGATGTCCGAAAACAGGATGGCCGCGTCGAGCGGAAAGCGCGCGAGCGGCTGCAGCGTCGCTTCGGTTGCGAGCGATGGCGTCGTCGCGAGCGCCAGGAAGCTTCCGGCGCGTGCGCGAAGCGCTGCGTACTCGGGCAGATAGCGGCCGGCCTGCCGCATCAGCCATACCGGCACGTGCGGCGTCGGCTCGCGGCGCAGTGCGCGCAGCAGCGTGTCGTTGGCGAGCGTCACTTAAGTCAACTTGCGCCCGGTGATCCGTTCGAGAACGGCCAGCGGGGAACGCGCTGGCTCGTACAACGCCGCGAGCGGCAAGTGTGTCGTCTGCTCGAACATGAATTGTCCCGATGTCGCCGCGTGCATGACCTGGTCCGAATAGCAGATCCACGTGGTTCCCGGCGCGAACCGCACTTCGCGCTGTGCGCATTGTCGCTGGTAGTCGGAATCGGCTTTCGCACGATCATGCAGGCCGAGCATCAGGTGATCGTATTCGCTGCGCGCGCCCCTCGTCACTTGCAGCGCCGACAGGAGAGCCGCCTCGCCGCGGACCATCCGGCGTACGCGCGGGAGCAGCCGAGCGGCCATGGATTCGAATGTCTCGCCGACGCGCCATACGCGATCTTCGCCGTTCGGATTGACGTTGGAGAACACGCGCAGGATGCGCTCGCCGCGGTTCGGCCGCGACGGAAACGCATCGACGTGCAATCGCGTGTCGTCCTTGCGCCACGAGACCGGCCGCCCGGACGCGCCGTGCGGCCGGTAGCTCGTGCGCGCGCGCGTGAGACTCGGCGCATAGCGTGGAAAGAGCGCTCCGACGAGCGCGGTTGCGTCCGCCGCGAAGCGCGCGATCAGGCGGGCGAGCGCGGCAAGATCGGCTGGGTCGCCGGCTGCACCCTTGATCGTCGCGCCTTCGAGACTGATGTTCTTCGCGTTGCCGTCCGACCAGCGTATGTCGAGAAAGCGCGCCTCGTCGGCCTGCAGTTCGAAGCGAAGGCGCGGCAGCACGAGCACACCGCCCGCTTCGAGCTCACGGACATGGCGTTCGGTGTCGGCGGGCGCGACGACGGGGCGCCAGCTCGCGATGTCGAGCGTGACGACAGGGGTCACGGGAGTCACGGGGGTCAGATACGATTTTCCGGCGCTCATGCTCGACCCGTCTCGATTGTCAAACGGAAATTCGTGTCTGATCCCGCGCGATATTGGGATCAGACACGACTTTCCGACGGTGGCGTGGTTTGGGCGAATGCCGGCGCGGGTCGTATCTGGGCGGTGTGGCTTCCGCGAATGCCAGTGCGGGTCGTCTCTGACCTCAATCAGCGAGGCAGCGACGAGGCGCCCATCAGATGCGCATCGACCGCGTGCGCGCATTGCCGGCCTTCGCGGATCGCCCATACGACCAGCGACTGGCCGCGGCGCATGTCGCCCGCCGCGAAGACTTTCGGCACGCTGGTCTGATAGTCGTCGGTATTCGCCTTGACGTTCGTGCGCGCGTCGCGCTCGACGCCGAACTGCTCGACGAGCCCCGTTTCGCCGGGGCCGGTGAACCCCATCGCGAGCAGCACGAGATCGGCCTTCATCTCGAACTCGCTGCCCGGCACCTCGACCATGCGCATCGCGCCGCTGCCGTCGCGCTGCCATTCGACGCGCGCGGCGACCAGTTTTTCCACGCGGCCGTTCGCGCCCTCGAAGCGCTTCGTCGCGACGGACCAGTCGCGCTCGCAACCCTCCTCATGCGACGACGACGTGCGCAGCTTGATCGGCCAATAGGGCCATACCAGCGGCTTGTTCTCCGCCTCCGGCGGTTGCGCCAGCAGCTCGAATTGCACGATCGACGCGGCATCCTGCCGATTCGACGTCCCGACGCAGTCCGAGCCCGTATCGCCGCCGCCGATCACGATGACGCGCTTCCCCTGCGCGACGATCTGGTCCGCGATGCGCTCGCCGGCGACAACGCGATTTTGCTGCGGCAGGAACTCCATCGCGAAGTGGATCCCCGCGAGCTCGCGGCCCGGCACCGGCAGATCGCGCGGCTTTTCGGCGCCGGCGGTCAGCGCGATCGCGTCGAAGTCCGCGAGAAGCTCGCGCGGCGCGACGTTTCCGCCGACCTGCGCGTTCGGACGAAACGTGACGCCCTCGGTCGACATCTGCGCCATCCGCCGATCGATCAGGTGCTTTTCCATCTTGAAGTCCGGAATGCCGTAGCGCAGCAGGCCGCCGATGCGATCCTCCTTTTCGAACAGCACCACGTCATGCCCGGCGCGCGCCAGTTGCTGCGCGCAGGCGAGGCCCGCCGGACCCGAGCCGACGACGGCGACGCGCTTCCCGCTCTTGCGCCTCGGCGGCAGCGGCACGACCCAGCCTTCCTCGTAGCCCTTGTCGATGATGAAATGCTCGATCGACTTGATGCCGACCGGATCGGCGTTGATGTTGAGCGTGCACGCCGCTTCGCACGGCGCCGGGCAGATGCGGCCGGTGAACTCCGGGAAGTTGTTCGTCGAATGCAGGACGTCGAGCGCATCCTTCCACTGCTCGCGGTAGACCAGGTCGTTCCAGTCCGGAATGATGTTGTTGACCGGGCATCCGGACTGGCAGAACGGGATGCCGCAGTCCATGCAGCGCGCGCCCTGCTTCGACGCCGCGCCGTCGTCGAGCCGATGGATGAACTCGCGATAGTGCCGGACGCGCGCGTTCACCGGATCCATCACTTCGGCGACCCGCTGCAATTCCATGAATCCGGTGGCCTTGCCCATCGTGTGCGGTGGTTTTCGCTCTGTGCGCCGGTCAGGCAGCGGTTTTCTGGGCGGAGATCGCCGCGGGCTTCGGTCTTCTGCGCCTTGACGTGCATCTCCGTGAGCGCCCGGACGTATTCGTTCGGGAACACCTTGACGAATTTCGCGCGCGTCGCGTCCCAGTGGTCGAGCATCGACAGCGCGAGCGTCGAGCCGGTGAAGCGCAGGTGCCGCTCGATCAATTCGCGCAGCAGCGCTTCGTCGGCACGACCCCGGTGCAGCAGGCGGCCCTTCCCCGACGACGCCAGGTCCTTTTCCACCTTGTGCTGGTCGCTTTCCGGCAGCACGCGCCCGAGCGCGACCATCGCCGGATTGCATCGCGACGCGAACGTTCCGTCGGCGTCGAACACATACGCGACGCCGCCGCTCATGCCGGCGGCGAAATTGCGGCCGGTGCGGCCGAGCACGACGACGGTTCCGCCCGTCATGTACTCGCAGCCGTGATCGCCGGTGCCCTCGACGACGGCGGACGCGCCCGAGTTGCGGACGCAGAAGCGCTCGCCGGCGACGCCGCGGAAATACGCTTCACCGTCGATCGCGCCGTACATCACCGTGTTGCCGATGACGATGTTCTCTTCCGGCTTCGCGGGACACGTCGGATCGGGATACACGACGATGCGCCCGCCCGACAACCCCTTGCCGACGTAGTCGTTCGTAGCGCCCTGGAGCTCGAACGTCACCCCTCGCGCGAGAAACGCGCCGAAACTCTGTCCGGCGATGCCCTCGAACGCGACGTGCAGCGTGTCTTCCGGCAAGCCGTCGTGGCCGTGCATGCGCGCGACGGTACCCGACAGCATCGCGCCGACCGATCGATGCGCGTTGCGGATCTTGTACGTGAGGCGCACCGGCTGATTCCTTTCGAGCGCTGGCGCGGCAGCCGCGATCAGCTGATGATCGAGCGCGCGCGCCAACCCGTGATCCTGCGTCTCGCATTGGTAGCGCGCGACCTCCGGCGGCATGTCCGGCTGGTGGAACACGCGAGAAAAATCGAGGCCCTTCGCCTTCCAGTGCTCGATGCCCTTCCGCATGTCGAGCAGGTCCGAGCGGCCGATCATTTCGGAAAGCCGGCGGAAGCCGAGCTCTGCCATGATTTCGCGCAGCTCCTCGGCGACGAAGAAGAAATAGTTGACGACGTGCTCCGGCTGCCCGGCGAAGCGCCTGCGCAGCACGGGGTCCTGCGTCGCGACGCCGACCGGACACGTGTTCAGGTGGCACTTGCGCATCATGATGCAGCCTTCGACGACGAGCGGCGCCGTCGCGAAGCCGAATTCATCGGCGCCGAGCAGCGCGCCGATCGCGACGTCGCGACCGGTTTTCATCTGCCCGTCGACCTGCACGGCGATGCGCCCGCGCAGCCGGTTCAACACCAGCGTCTGCTGCGTCTCCGCGAGACCGAGCTCCCACGGCGTGCCGGCATGCTTGATCGACGATTCCGGCGATGCGCCGGTCCCGCCGTCGTGGCCGGCGATCGTCACGTGATCGGCCTTCGCCTTCGCCACGCCCGCGGCGACCGTGCCGACGCCGGTTTCGGACACGAGCTTCACCGAAATCGACGCCTTCGGATTCGCGTTCTTCAGATCGTGAATCAGTTGCGCAAGGTCTTCGATCGAATAGATGTCGTGGTGCGGCGGCGGCGAAATGAGGCCGACGCCGGGCACCGAGTAGCGCAGCTGTGCGATGTATTCGGAGACCTTGTGACCCGGCAACTGGCCGCCTTCACCGGGCTTTGCGCCCTGCGCCATCTTGATCTGCAACTGGTCGGCGGACGCGAGATATTCGGCGGTCACGCCGAAGCGCGCCGAGGCGACCTGCTTGATCTTCGAGCGGAGGCTGTCGCCGGCCTTGAGCGGAATGTCCTGCTCGACCGCGCCCTTGCCGATGATCGACGCCAGCGTGTCGCCGTCCTCGACGGTGCTCTTGCCCGCGCGCATCTCGGCGCGATAGCGCATCGCATCCTCGCCGCCTTCACCGGTGTTCGACTTGCCGCCGATGCGGTTCATCGCGATCGCGAGCGTCGTGTGCGCTTCGGTCGATATCGAGCCGAGGCTCATCGCGCCGGTCGCAAACCGCTTCACGATCTCCTGCGCGGGCTCCACGTCGGCGATGGGGATCGGCGTGCACGCGGCCGTGCGGAACTCGAACAAGCCGCGCAGCGTCTTGAGCTTGCGCCCCTGCTCGTTGATCAGCGCCGCGTAGTCCTTGTACGTCGAAAGCGAATTCGCCCGCGCCGCGTGCTGGAGCTTGGCGATCGAATCGGGCGTCCACATGTGTTCTTCGCCGCGCACGCGGTACATGTACTCGCCGCCCGCGTCGAGCGCGTGCGCGAGCAGCGGATCGTCGCCGAAGGCGAGCTGATGCAGGCGCTGCGCCTCGGCGGCGACTTCGAACAGCCCGATGCCCTCGATCGTGCTCGCCGTGCCCGTGAAATACTTGTCGATGAATGCTTTCTGCAACCCGACCGCCTCGAAGATCTGCGCGCCGCAATACGACTGGTACGTGGAGATGCCCATCTTCGACATCACCTTGTACAACCCCTTGCAGATCGCCTTGATGTAGCGCTTTTGTGATTCCTTTGAATCGATGTCCGGAAGCGAGCGCGAAAGATCGGCGAGCGTCTCGAGCGCGAGGTACGGGTGGATCGCCTCGGCGCCGTAGCCGGCGAGCAGCGCGAACTGATGCACTTCGCGCGCCGAGCCCGTTTCGACGACAAGTCCCGTCGACGTGCGCAGGCCGTGCTTCACCAGATGCTCGTGCACGGCGGCGGTCGCGAGCAGCGCGGGGATCGGCAGCATGTTCGCGGCGACGCTGCGGTCGGACAGGATGATGATGTTGAAGCCCTGGTGGATCGCATCTTCCGCGTGCGCGGCGAGACTCGCGAGCGCGGCCTCCATCCCGTTGCCGCTCCATTCCGCCGGGTAGCAGATGTCGAGCTCGAGCGAGCGGAACGCGCCGCCGGAGAAGAGCTCGACGTGGCGCAGCTTCTCCATGTTTTCCGGCGTCAGGATCGGCTGCTGCGCCTCGAGTCGCATCGGCGGTTCGCCGCTTGCATCCGCGTTGTCGCCGATGCCGTCGTGCGGCGCCGCCCGCTCACGCCGGTCATCGGCTGCGTCCCCGGTTGCGTCCCGCGCTGCGTGCTCGGTCGCGTGCTCGATTGCGTCGACCGCGAGCAGGTTGGGCCGCGGTCCGATGAACGACACGAGCGACATCACGAGCTCTTCGCGGATCGGATCGATCGGCGGATTGGTCACCTGCGCGAAGAGTTGCTTGAAATAGTTGTAGAACACCTTCGGCCGGTCGGACAGCACCGGCAGCGCCGCGTCGTTGCCCATCGACCCGACGGGCTCCTCGCCGTTTTGCGCCATCGGCGCCAGGATGATCCGAAGGTCTTCCTGCGTGTATCCGAATGCCTGCTGGCGATCGAGCAGCGCCACGTGCGACGGCGTCGTCGGCGCCGGCTCGGGCATTTCCTCGAGGCGCAGATGGCAGCGCGCGACCCACTCGCGATACGGTTTCGCGGTGGCGAGCGTGCGCTTCAGTTCGTCGTCGTCGACGATGCGGCCGGCGTCGAGATCGACGAGGAGCATCCTGCCCGGCTGCAGCCGCCACTTCCTGACGATTTTCGATTCCGGGATGTCGAGCACGCCGACTTCGGATGCCATGACGATGTAATCGTCGTCGGTGACGATGAAACGCGCCGGACGCAGCCCGTTGCGATCGAGCGTCGCGCCGATCTGGCGGCCGTTGGTGAAGGCCATCGCGGCCGGCCCGTCCCACGGCTCCATCAGCGCCGCGTGGTACTCGTAGAAGGCGCGCCGGTCCTCGTCCATCAGCGGATTGCCCGCCCACGCCTCGGGGATCATCAGCATCATCGCGTGCGCGAGCGGATAGCCGCCCATGACGAGCAGTTCCAGCGCGTTGTCGAACGACGCCGAGTCGGACTGCCCTTCGTAGATCAGCGGCCACAGCTTGGACAGATCGTCGCCGAGAATCTTCGACGCGATCGCGCCTTCGCGCGCGCGGATCCAGTTGAAATTGCCGCGCAGCGTGTTGATCTCGCCGTTATGGCAGACGAAGCGGAACGGGTGCGCGAGGTCCCACGTCGGGAACGTATTCGTCGAAAAGCGCTGGTGAACCATCGCGAGCGCGGAGACCATCGTCGGATCGTGCAGATCGACGTAGTACTCGCCGACCTGATGCGCGAGCAGCATTCCCTTGTAGACGATCGTGCGCGTCGAGAACGACGGCACGTAGAACTCCTTGCCGTGTCGCAGGTGCAGCGCCTGGATCGCGTGGCCTGCACCCTTGCGGATCACGTACAGCTTGCGCTCGAGCGCGTCCTGATCCATGTCGCGCGAGCCGCGCGCCACGAATACCTGCCGGATGACGGGCTCGACTTCCTTCGTGCGCTTCGACAACCCCGCCGCGTTCGTCGGCACGTCGCGCCAGCCGAGCAGCAACTGGCCTTCCGCGTAAATTGCCCGCTCGATTTCCTGCTCGCACGCCATCCGCGACGCGGGCTCCTGCGGGAGGAACACCATGCCGACACCGTATTGACCGATCGCGGGCAGCGTGATGCCGAGCTTTCCGCATGCGCGACGGAAAAACGCATCCGGCAATTGCACGAGGATCCCCGCACCGTCACCCTGCAGCGGATCGGCGCCGGTTGCGCCGCGATGCGTCAGGTTCTCGAGGATCCTGAGGCCCTGCGCAATGATCTCGTGCGTCTTGCGGCCCTTGATCTGGGCGATGAAGCCGAGACCGCACGCGTCGTGCTCGTTCGCGGGGTGGTACAAGCCCTGCGCGGGGGGCGGGTAGGGTTGGCCGGAAGACTCGGAAAGCGGGTTCACGCGCACCTCGTTCCTCGCAAGGGGCCCTGCGTTGACCGGCAGGGTTCACGCAAAGAGATTCACCAAATCAAGGCGAAACCAGATCATGTTACGCGGGATGCTGCATTGCGGCAAGATTTCCGGCCGCAACCAACACGCGCTCGCAATGCAACAATCCGCCGTCCGGGACACGCCTTTCGACCGGAAACACTTGCACGACCCCAGTTGTTAGGCTTTAATCTGAACAAAGTTTGCTAGATCGTTGTTGCTACGCCCTATTCGAGTCACCCCAAACCGCATCTTTAGGACAACATCATCAGGATTCCCATCATGCCCGGATACCGTCTGTCTGCGTGGCTTCGCCCGCTCTTAACCCTGGCCGCATTGGCCGGCGTTTTTTCGCTGGCCGCTTGCGGCGGCGGCAGTGGGGCACCCAGCCAGCAGGGCGGGACCCTGACTCCGGTCACAATCACGCCCGATACCGCAACCACCTATTCCGGCAACCCGTTCACGTTCCTGGTCGCGGGAGGGAAGCAGCCCTATACGGTGCTGACGAGCGATCAGGTGGCACTCCCGGTCGTCGGAACGTTGACGGGCAACACGCTGGTCGTCGTTCCGGGTAACGTCGGAGCCGACACGACCGTCACGCTGTCGATTCGCGATGCGTCCGGACAGACAACCGCGGCGGCCGTGACGGTCAAGCCCGCGCTGCTCCTTCCCGCTTCGATCACGATCACCGGGAACCCGAACTGCGGGGCTGCCGGCGCGACGCTGTGCTCCGGGCAGGACGGAACGGCACTGGTGCAGGAAGTGGGCCCGGCAGGCGCGCCGCTCGCCGGACGCGATGTGCGCTTCGACGTGGTCCAGGGCGACTTCTCGATTTCGAGCACGGCGCCCGGCCAGCCGCTCGTGCAATCGCTCACGATCACGACGGACCAGAACGGCAACGCGGCGGTGAGGCTCGTCGTGCCGACCACGGCCGCGACACAGTTCGCCACCATCCGCGCGACCGATGTCGTGGGCGGCAGCAGCGTCGTCGGCCAATTCACGATCGCGCAGTTCATCAACGGCAATTCGGTGCTGTCCGTCATCCCCAACGGGGTGACCACGTTCACCGGACCCAATACCGCGCAGTGCAGCTCGGGCGCAAGCGCGACGTTCTTCATCTTCGGTGGGACACCGCCTTATACCGTTGCAACGAATTTCCCGATGGCGATCGTCATAACCGGTGCGCCCGTGCAGCGCAGCGGCGGCGGGTTCACGATCACCACCAATGGCTCCTGCTTTACCGGCCTGACGTTTGCAATAACCGACTCGACCGGACGGACGCTGCTGACCCCGCCGACGGCGAGCAACGTATTCGGAACGGGCGCTCCGCCGCCATCGCCCCTCGATATCTTTCCGGTGACCGGCTATACCTTTGTGATCCCCAACACATGCGCTGGAAAGACGCTCCCGTTCACGGTCGCCGGCGGGACGCCACCCTACAGCGTGTCAACTCGACCCGGCACATTTGACTTCGTGGACACCAAGTGGCGCACGCCGTCGCGACATCTGGCGGCCAGTTCACCTTACTGGCTGTTGGAACGCCAACCGGAAAGACCACGGTAACGGTCATCGACTCCAGCGCGGCGCCTCAGAGCAATGCGGTGACCATCACCTGCCCGTAATACGCTGACATCAATCGTCAACGGCGCCCGCGGGCGCCGTTTTTTTGGCCGGCCGACCGGATCAGGGCGCGATCGACGCGGTGACGACCGCGTCCGGGACATCGCTCTGGACCCGCGCGTGGCCCAGCGAATCGAGCAGCACGAAACGCATCGAGCCGCTTCGAACCTTCTTGTCCCGTCGCATGAGCTCGAGCCAGCGATCGGCGGGAATCTCCGGCGGCGCGACCGGCAGACCCGCGGCAGCGACGAGGTCGGTCAGACGCTGCGTTTGTGCCGGATCGAATCCGCAGACGCGCTCGGATAGCCGAGCCGCGCACAGCATTCCGGCAGCGACCGCCTCGCCGTGCAGCCACGCGCCGTAGCCCTGCGCGGTCTCGATCGCGTGGCCGAACGTGTGACCGAAGTTGAGCAGCGCACGCTCTCCCGCTTCGCGCTCGTCGGCTGCGACGATCTCGGCCTTGATTGCGCAGCTGCGATGGATCGCATGCGCCAGCGCATCGGGATCCTGCGCGAGCAACGCCGGCATGTTCCGCTCGAGCCACGCGAACAGCGCCGCGTCGCGGATCGCGCCGTACTTGATCACTTCGGCGAGTCCGGCGCGCAGCTCGCGCTCGGGCAGCGTCGCAAGCACCGCCGCGTCGATCAGAACGGCTCGCGGCTGCCAGAACGCGCCGATCATGTTCTTGCCCAGCGGATGATTGATGCCCGTCTTGCCGCCGACCGAAGAATCGACCTGCGCGAGCAGCGTCGTGGGCACCTGCACCAGCGGGATGCCGCGCTGGTAGATCGCCGCCGCGAAGCCGGCGATGTCGCCGACGACGCCGCCGCCCAGCGCGATGAGCGTCGTCGAGCGCTCGACGCGCAACTCGAGCAGCCGGGTCAGCAAGTCGTCGAGGGTGGCCGCATTCTTGTGCGCTTCACCATCGGGAAGCAGGACGACGTCGACGCGGAGGTCCTGCTGCTGCAGCGCCTTTTTCAACGGCTGCAGATGATGCGCCGCGACGATCGCGTTGGTGACCACGACCGCGCGCTGCGGGACCGCCTCGCGCAGCAGCTCGCCCGCGCGCGGCAGCAGGCCGCTGCCGATGTGGATCGGATAGGCGCGCGCGTCCAGGCCGACGTCGAGCGTCTTCATCAGCGCTCGTCGCACTCGGCGTCGAGCCAGCGCACGAAGCGCATCACCGCGTCGCGATCCGATTCGATCACGTGGCTCGCAACTTCACGGTAGAGCGGATCGCGCAACTGGTACAGCTCGACCAGGCGCGTGCGCGGATCGGCCGCCTGCAGCATCGGGCGATGCCGGCTGTTGCGCAGCCGCTGCCACAGCGTTTCGGGCTCGGCATGCAGATAAAGCACCGTCCCCTTGTCCTTGAGGCGCGCGCGGCTCGACGGACGCAGGATCGCGCCGCCGCCGGTTGCAAGCACGACGTCGGTGAGGCCCGTCAGCTCCTCGATCATCGCTTCCTCGCGATCGCGGAAACCAGCCTCCCCTTCGATTTCGAATATCGTCGGAATGCTGACGCCGAGCCGCGCCTCGAGCTCGTGATCGGCGTCGATGAAGCCCTTGTCGAGCCTTCGCGCGAGCTGCCGGCCGAGCGTGGTCTTGCCCGCGCCCATCATGCCCACAAGAAAAAGATTGCCCCGGTGCAGCGACACCGGGGCATTGTAAGGGGTCGGAGATCCAATAGCCGCCCCGAAGCATCAACTACCCCGGGGCCAGTCAGGGCATTACGTCGCTGACCCCGGCTGCTGCAACGCGTGATCGCGCTAGCGGATCGACGTCACGGTCTCTTTCACGATGCGCGGCGTCAGGAAGATCAGCAGCTCGGTCTTTTCAACCGACTTCAGCGTCGACTTGAACAAGTTGCCGGCCAGCGGGATATCGCCGAGGAAGGGAACCTTGCTGATCGTATTCGTGATCGGTTTCCTCGTAGATGCCGCCGATCACCGCCGTATCGCCATTGTTGACGGCGATCTGCGTGACGATGCTCTTGGTATCGATCGACGGCACGGAGCCGCCGCCTACCTGGGGCACGTTCTGCCCGACGCTGTCCTTGTGAATCTCGACGCTCATGATCACCCGGTTGTCGGGGGTGATCTGCGGCGTGACTTCGAGCTTGAGCACCGCGTCCTTGAACTGCGTCGTTGCTACCTGACTCGATGCGCCGCCGCCGGTCGAGTAGGGAATCTGCGTTCCCTGCGTAATGGTCGCCTTCTGATTGTCCGCGGTGACGATGCGCGGACTCGACACGACCTTGCCGCGGTTGTCCGCCTCGAGCGCGGACAGCTCGAGATTCAGCAGGTTTCCGCTGCCCAGGTTGATCAGCGTCAGCGCCAGCGACGCCGGCGAGCCGCTCGCGACGATCGCGGGCAGATTGACGTTGAGGCCGCCGGCGTCCGAAGAGTTCGGTGCGATCTGGCCGGAAGCAATCTGGAACGGCGTAGGGCTCGTTCCTCCGCTGCCGGTGCTCACGATGGGCGTGAGACTACCGGAGCTCCCGAACGCGTACCTGCCGCCGAACAATGTCGCCCCGGTCTGTTGACCGAGCCGCACGCCGAGGGAGCGGCTGAACGTATCGTCCGCAATCACGATCCTCGCCTCGATCTGGACCTGGCGCACCGTCGTGTCGATCTGGCGGATGATCCTGCGCACCTCCTCCAGCCGGCTTGCGATGTCGGTCACGAACAACGTGTTGGTCCGCGGGTCGATGAACGCCGTGCCGCGCTTGGACAGGAAGCGGGCGGCGTCGGGCCCGGCAGCGCCCGCGCGGGTGGCGGTGACGATCGTCATGATGTCCGCGGCCTTCGCGTAATTGAGCTGGAACGTCTCGGTCTGCAGCGGCTCGAGGTCATTGATCTGCGCCTGCGATTCGAGCTGCTGCTTTTCCTTCAGCGCCAGTTCCTCGCGCGGCGCGATCAGAACGATGTTGCCGTTCTTGCGCATGTCGAGGCCCTTCGTCTGCATGATGATGTCGAGCGCCTGGTCCCACGGCACGTCCTTGAGCCGCAGCGTCAGGCTGCCGTTCACCGTGTCGCTGGTGACGATGTTGAGACCCGTGAAGTCCGCGATCACCTGCAGCACCGCGCGCACTTCGATGTTCTGGAAATTGAGCGACAGCTTCTCGCCCTTGTAGCCGGCGCGGCCGCCCTGCACGAGCTTGTTCGGATCGTCCTGGACCGGCTTCACCTCGATGATGAAGCGGTTGTCCGCCTGGTACGCCGAGTGCTCCCAGATGCCCTTGGGCTCGATGACCATCCGCGCGTTGCCGTTCTGCATGAACGTGTCGACCGTAACGACCGGCGTGTTGAAATCGGCGACGTCGAGCCGGCGCTCGAGGTTGCGCGGCACCGTCGTGTTCTGGAAATCGACGATCAACTGGCGGCCCTGCTGGCGAATGTCGATGCCGGCATTGTTGTCGGAAAGATCGACGACGATCCGTCCCTCGCCATTGCGTCCGCGCCGGAAGTCGACGTCCCGCAACGCGTGCTGCTGCTGGTCCGCGCCGCGCTCGACCGCGAAGCGCTGCACCTGCGCCGGCCCCGCCTGCGCGGCCGCGCCGCCGCTGTCGGCGAGCGTCACCACGACCGCATTGCCTTCGACTTTCGCGTCGAACGACTGCGGCTTGTTCAGATTGAACACGACACGCGTCCGGTTGCCGGCCTGAACGAACTGCAGGCTTCGCAGCGCCGGATCGTCGACCGCGCGCTGATTGCTCGGAAGCGCGCTCGACGTATCCATGAAATCGAGCGCGATGCGCGGCGGGTTGGCGATCACGAATCCGGCCGGCGGGTTGGCCGGCGGTGCTTTCAGCATGAAACGGACGATTGCATTGCCGGACGCGCCGCGGGTCACCGTGACCTGCTCGATGCTGTTCGCCGTTTGCGCCAGGGCGTTGCCTGCAATGACCAATGCGGCGACTCCCGCAACCCGGGTGATCCATGCTTTGCATGCGCCGAGGGCTCCCCAGCCCGGCCCGCGACCGACGCTATACGCGCTCATTTTTTCCGCTCCTGTGCTTTCTGGTCCGCCTGCAGAAGATTCAGCGTGCTGGTCCGCTCGGACCAGTCACCCGAACCGTCCTGCATGAGTTCCTTGAGCTTGATGTCGGCATCGGTGATGTCGACGATGACGCCGAAGTTCTGTCCCATGTAGTTGCCTTGGCGGACCTGGTAGACGTCGCGCTCGGGCGTCTTGACGAGGGCGTAGCGCGTCTTGCCCTTTTCGAGCGTCCCGACCATCGCCAGCGACTCGAGCGGGAACGCCTCGAGCGGTTCGCGCCGCCGATTGAGGTCGGGTGCCAGCTTGTTGCTGCTGTCGCTCTTGAGCGGCTCGATCTTCCGCGGCTTGAACGGATCGGGCAGGTCGAAATCGTTATAGGTGAACGCCTCGTAGGGCTTGATTTCGGGGATCGGATCGAGGCGACCGCGCACGCCCTTGCCCTGCTCCGCCATCCAGTCGCGCAGGTCCTGATGGCTCTGCCCGCCGCAGCCGGCGAGGAGCGCGAGCGTCGCAACGGCGAGGACGACGGCGCGGCTTGCATGATCCCCCACGCTCGCGGCCTCATTGGCCACGTCGGCCACTGCGCTGCCCCCCGGGCGGCGGAATTCGCGCGTTGGATCGGTCGGGCGGCGCTCATTTCCGGGCCTTGTCCTTGGCTGCCTTGGCGAGGGCGCGCTGCTTCGCGATCTCCTCCTCGTCGAGGTAGCGGAACGTCTTGGCGACGGCTTCCATGCTGAGCGTGCCCTTGTCATTCGTGATCGCGACGTTGTTCAGCGTGACGATGCGCGGCAGCGCGGCGACGTCGCTCGCGAACGCGCCGATGTCGTGATAGTTGCCGGTGATCCTGATGCTGATCGGCAGCTCGGCGTAGAAATCGGCCATGCGCTCCTGCGGGGCCGGCTTGAAGAGCTGGAACTCGAGGCCGCGGCCGAGGCCCGCCTGGTTGATGTCGGTCAGCAGCGCATCGATCTCGGAGCGGTTCGGCAGCTGCTTCACGAGCGTGCCGAACGATTGCTCGACTTCCGCCAGCTGCTGGACGTAGAGGTCGTAGTTGATCGCCTTGGCCTTCTTCTGCGTGTATTGCCCCCTGAGCGTCACCTCGTCCGCCTGCGCTGCGCCCAGCGCATCCCATTGGTCCTTCCAGTCGAAAAACGCGCCGAGGCCGACGACGAGCATCAGCAGCAGCAGCAGGATGATCGCCTTGGGCAGCAGCGGCCACTTGCCGACTTCGCGCAGATTGAGCCGGCGGAAATCGTCGAGTGTCATGCCTTGGCTCCCTTGGCGGCGGGCGTTCCCGGCGTGCGCCCATCAAGCGGCGGCGCGGCCCGCCGGATCTCGAAGTTCAGCGTGAACTGGTTGAGGCGCTGCGGCTCGGTCCTGCCCACGGCCGGCACCGTGACGAGCGTGATCTCGACGAGCTCGGGTTTTTCGAGCCACGGCGAGCCCTCGATGTTGCGCATCAGCGTCGACACGCGCGAGTTCGACTGCGCGTAGCCGACGATCGTCACCTTCTTGTCGACCTGCTTGACCGACCGCAGGTAGATGCCTTCGGGCAGCTGGCGCACGAGCTGGTCGAGCAAATGCACCGCCTCGTTGCGGTTCGCCTGCAGCGTCTCGACGACCGACTTCCGCGCCAGCACCTGCTGGATCTGGTCGCGCAGCTTGTCGATTTCCTTGATCTGCGCATCGAGCTTCGCGATTTCGGTCTTGAGCAGCGTGTTGCGCGAGACCTGGTTGTCGATCCGCGCGGCGAGGACGGCATGGACGAGCGCGATGATCGCAACGCCCAGTACGGCCAGCCCGATGGCGAGCGTTACGAACTGACGCTGGCGGGCTTGCCGCTTCTGCTCGCGATGGGGCAGCAGGTTGATGCGCATGGCTCGTACCTATTTCTCGGCCGTTGCGGGGCGATCGCGAACGCTCATGTGGCGCTCCGCATTGCCAGCCCGGTGGCGATCATCAGCATCGGCGCTTCCTGCGCAAGCTGGCGCGGCCGGACGCGCTCCGACGCCTGCATCGTCGCGAACGGATTGGCGACGATCGTCGCAACGCCGGCGCGCTTCGCGACGAGCTCGTCCAGGCCGGGCAGCAGTGCGCAACCGCCGGCGAGCACGATCTGGTCGACCTGGTTGTACGATGTCGACGTGAAAAAGAACTGCAGCGCGCGCGTCACTTCGAGCGCCAGCGATTCCATGAACGGCTGCAGCACGTCGTGGTCGTAGTTTTCCGGTAGCCCCTGGTTCTTGCGGGCCGACTCGGCTTCTTCGGCCGACAGGTTGAACGCGCGCTGGATGTCCTGCGTCAGCTGATTGCCGCCGAACGCCTGGTCGCGCGAAAATAGCATCTGGCTGTTGCGAAGGACGTAAAAGTGAGTGACGTGCGCCCCGATGTCGACCAGCGCGATGTTCTGGTCGCGGCCGTTGGCCGGGAGGGAAGGCGCGATCAGCCGGAACGCCTCCTGGGTGGCGTAGGACTCGACGTCCATGACGCGCGCCTTGAGGCCCGCGGCGTCGGCGACGGCGACGCGGTCTTCGACCTTCTCCTTGCGCGACGCGGCGATCAGCACCTCGACTTCGTCGGGGTTGTTGGGCGCCGGGCCGATCTCCTGGAAATCGAGATTGACCTCGTCGAGCGCAAACGGTATGTACTGGTTGGCCTCGGCCTCGACGGTCAGCTCGAGGTCCTCCTCGCGCTGGCCGGCGGCGACGATGATCTTCTTGGTGATGACCATCGCGGCCGGAAGGGCGAGGGCGATGTTCTTATTGCGGCTGCCGAGGCGCTTCCACGCGCGCCTCAGCACGTCCGCGGCGAGCTCGATGTTGAGGACGTTGCCATCGGTCACCACGTCCTTGGTCAGGGGCTCGATGACGTAGCGCTCGAGGCGGAACAGCCCCTTGCCGGCGTCGGAGAGCTCGACCAGCTTGAGCGACGTCGAGGCAATATCGACGCCAATCAGGCTTTGGGGCCTGGTTTTGAACAAGTCCAGCGTGGACGAAAGGTTTTCGGCAAGCATGGCGTCGTTGGCCCCGTTGCTGACAATCTACATTAAACTCTGGCAACAAGTCCAACTGTTGTCAAATTGTTTCCTTTTCGGGCGGCCAGTGTTGCATGCACGCCTATAACCCGGGGCGGCACCCAGCCCCAAACATGGGTTTTATTCCATCGTGCTAAAGCGCTGGCTCGTCTATACCACGTCGGTCGTCGTCGGGCTCGCCGTCGTGGGCGCCCTGCTGGGAGCGTTCGTCCTGGCGCTGCTCTAGCCCACCCTCCCGCCCCTCGACACCCTGACCGACTACCAGCCCAAGATACCCCTGCGCGTCGTCTCCGCGGACGGCGATCTGCTCGGTGAATTCGGGGAGGAACGCCGCGCGGTGATCCGGATTGCCGAAGTCCCGGATGTCATGAAACACGCCATTTTGGCGGCTGAGGACGAGCGTTTCTACCAACACGGCGGCGTCGACTATTTGAGCGTGATGCGCGCCGCGCTCGCGAACGCGACCTCGGGCACCCAGCAAGGGGCCGGAACGATCACGATGCAGGTGGCGCGAAACTTCTTCCTGACGCGGGAAAAGACCGTCTCGCGGAAGCTCCGCGAAGCGCTGCTCGCCTGGAAGATCGAAGCGAGCCTGCCCAAGGACGAGATCCTCGAGCTCTACGTCAACCAGATCTTCCTCGGCCAGCGCGCATACGGCTTCGCGGCGGCGTCGCAGATCTATTTCGGCAAGCCGCTCTCCGAGGTCACGCTCGCCGAAGCGGCGATGCTGGCGGGCCTGCCCAAGGCGCCGTCCGCGTACAACCCGGTCAACAATCCGCGCCGGGCCAAGTCCCGTCAGCTGTACGTCCTGCGCCGGATGCATGAGCTTCACTACATTGACGACGACCAGTTTCGCGAAGCACAAAGTGCGCCACTGACCGCCCGTCCAGCGGCCCGCGAAGCGCTCGCCACGCACGCCGAGTTCGTTGCCGAAATGGCCCGGCAGGTCGTGTACGACGCGTACGGCGACGAGGCGTACACGCGCGGGATCACCGTGTGGACGACGATCCGCCGCGCCGACCAGGACGCCGCCTACGCAGCCGTGCGGCGAGGGGTGACTCGAGCTACGACCAGCGCCACGGCTACCGCGGGCCCGACGGCTACGTCAACCTGCCGGACGACCCCGCCGAGCAGGACCAGGTCGCTCGATCGGGTGTTCCAGGAGAACCGCCGACAGCGACAACATCCTGACCGCCGTCGTGCTTCAGGCCACCCGCCAACGAGGTAAGGCCGTGCTTGCGAACGGCGATCAGGCAGAAGTGACGGGCGAGGGACTCAAGTTCGCCCAGCGCGCGCTGTCGGACAAGGCGCCGTCGAACCAGAAGATCCGGCGCGGCGCGATCATGCGGATGCTGCGGGACGACAAGGGCCATTGCGCGATCGTGCAGATGCCGCAGGCCGAGGCCGCCTTCGTCGCGGTGCGCCCGGACGATGGCGCGATCCTCGCGCTGGTCGGCGGATTCGACTTCGAGCGCAACAAGTTCAACCACGTCACGCAGGCGCAGCGACAGCCCGGGTCGGCGTTCAAGCCATTCATCTACTCCGCCGCGCTGGAAAAGGGCTTCACGCCCGCGACGATCATCAACGATGCGCCGTTCTTCGTGCCAGCCGAGAAGGCGGGCGGCGAAGCCTGGGAGCCGAAGAACTACGACGGCAAGTTCGAGGGCCCGATGCGGCTGCGCGTCGCGCTCGCCAAGTCGAAGAACCTCGTGACCGTCCGCGTGCTGCAGGCGATCGGGCCGCAGTACGCGCAGGACTACATCGCGCGCTTCGGCTTCGATCCGAAGCTCCATCCGGCGTACCTGACGATGGGCCTCGGCGCCGGTGCCGCGACGCCGATGCAGATGGCGACCGCCTATTCGGTGTTCGCCAATGGCGGGTACCGGATCGCGCCTTACCTGATCACCAAGATCGCCGACGGCCACGGCCAACGTCTGTCCGAGGCGAAGCCGACGCTCGCCGGCAAGGATGCCGAGCGCGCGATCGATCCGCGCAACGCTTTCATCATGACGACGCTGCTGCATGACGTGATCGCCTACGGCACCGCGACCCGGGCGCTGGAGCTGAAGCGCAAGGACCTCGCCGGCAAGACGGGAACGACGAACGAAAACGTCGACGCCTGGTTCTGCGGTTTCAATCTCGCGAAGGTCGGGATCGCCTGGATCGGCTTCGACCAGCCGAAGACGCTCGGAACCAACGAAACCGGCAGCGTCGCGGCGCTGCCGATCTGGATCTCGTTCATGCAGCGCGCGCTGAAGGGCGTGCCGGAGGAAACGCGCGATCCGCCGTCCGGCGTCGTGTCGCTGCGCATCAATCCGGACTCCGGGTTGCGCGACGATTCGAGCCGGTTTTCCGACTGGTTCCTGGCGGAGTTCCCGCCGCGGTGTCGCGGACGCGCTCGCTCCGGCGGCAATGCCGGGTGCGGCGCCGGCACGCGACGTCCGCGACCAGCTGTTCTGAGGCGCCCGTCCGCACTTGCGGACATGGCGTCGAAGAGGGTTCGCAGATGGCACATCGCGCGAGCCGTCCGTACGCCGATGCCACGGGGCGCGATGCGCAGGACCGCGCACGCATCGCCGACGTCGCGGCGCGCCTGATCGCCGAGCACGGGCTTACCGACTGGTCGCTCGCCAAGCGCAAGGCGGTGCGTCAGCTGATGCTGCCCGAGCGCACGGCGCTGCCCGGCGACGACGAGATCGAGGCGGCGCTCGCGACGCACCACGCGCTGTTCGGCGGCGACGCGCACGCGGCGACGCTGCGCGGCCAGCGCGAGGAAGCGCTGCGATGGCTGCGCGACCTGGCGCCGTTCGAGCCGCTGCTCGTCGGCGGCGTCGCCGCGGGCTGGGCCACCGCGCACAGCGACATCCGCATCGAGCTCGTCGCCGACGATCCGAAGGCCGTCGAGCTCGCGCTGATCAATCGCAGCATCGCCTATCGCGTCGCGCCGGGGCATGCCGCAGCATGCGGCGCGCCGGAGCTCTCGTCGACACGCCGCGCGGCGGCGTACGCCTGATCGTCCGCACGCCGCTTCGCGCGCGCGCCAGCGCCCGCGCCGTGGCGCGGATGAGCGCGAGACTCGACGCGGCGGGGCCTCGCCGCCCTATTGAACGCCTGATCCCGCCACTGTCACGGGCTGCGCAGCCATTGCGCCGCGGCGAGCGCGAAATAGGTGAGGATCGCGTCGGCGCCGGCGCGCTTCATTGCGGTCAGCACTTCGAGCACGCAGGCGCGCTCGTCGAGCCAGCCCGCCTGCGCCGCGGCCTTCAGCATCGCGTATTCGCCCGACACCTGGTACACCGCGGTCGGCATGCCGAACGTGTCCTTCACGCGGCGCACGATGTCGAGATACGGCAGAGCCGGGCTTCACCATCACCATGTCGGCGCCCTCCTCGATGTCGAGATACGTCTCCCACAGCGCCTCGTCGCTGTTCGCCGGGTCCATCTGATACGTGTACTTGTCGCCGCCGGCCGAGATTGGCCGCCGAGCCGACCGCGTCGCGGAACGGCCCGTAGAACGACGACGCGTATTTCGCCGAGTAGGCGAGGATCCGCGTGTCGACGAAGCCGCCGGCGTCGAGCGCCCTGCGCAGCGCGCCGATGCGGCCGTCCATCATGTCCGACGGCGCGACGATGTCGACGCCCGCCGCAGCGTGGCAAAGCGCCTGCTTGCACGAGCGCTTCGACGGTCTCGTCGTTCATCACGTAGCCGGTCGCGTCGATCAGCCCGTCCTGGCCGTGGCTCGTGTAGGGATCGAGCGCGATGTCGGTGATCACGCCGAGCGTCGGAAACCGCGCCTTCAGCGCGCGCACCGCGCGCGGCACCAGGCCGTCGTCGCGCCAGGCATGCGCCGCATCGGCGGATTTCTGGTCGGCGGGATGACCGGAAACAGCGCGATCGCGGGAATGCCTGCGGCGACGCAACGCTCGGCATCATCGAGCAGCAGATCGATCGACTTGCGCTGCACGCCGGGCATCGACGCGACCGGCTCTTCGCGCCTGTCACCGTCCTGCACGAAGACCGGATAGATCAAGTCATCGGCCCCGAGCCGCGTTTCGCGCACGAGCCGCCGCGAGAAGTCGTCGCGCCGCATCCGGCGCATCCGCTTGGCCGGGAAGCGGCCGGAAAATGTCAGGCTCATCGTGGGGTCAATCCTTTTTGTCCGATGATGGAACTTACGAAAATGGATGGCGGTCAGATTCCCGCAGACGGTGAACGTCTCCCGCTTTCCTCCCTGAGCGGGTGCCTGCGCCGGTTTCGTACCGGCGCAGGCGTTTTGAGGCCCCGCGTCACTCCCCTTGATCGCGGGGCCTTTTTCTATTCCGCACGTCGGCGGTCCCGCGGGGGCGCTTGCCTGTCGTTCGCTGCGGATAACCGCAGCGTCGATGATGTCACGCGTCGATCCAGCGCGCGAGCGTCGCGTCGGCCTCGTCGACACCCTGCCGCGATGTCGCCGAGAATGCGATGACGCTGACCGCATGCGCATGATCGGGAAACGCCTCCTGCAGCCGCTTGACGACGTTTGCGACCGCCGCGCGCCGCTCCGACTGGTTGAGCTTGTCCACCTTCGTCGCGAGGATCAGCACCGGTCGCCCCGAGGGGATGAAGCCCGCGAGCAATTCCAGGTCGAGTGCCTTCAGGCCGTGCCGCGCGTCGACGACGACGACGAGCGCCGATCAGCGTCGTGCGCGTCGTCACGTAGATCCACAGGAATTCCTGCCAGGCCTGCTTCAGCGCGCGCGGTACCGCCGCGTACCCGTAGCCCGGCAGATCGGTGACGACGGCGCCGCTGCGCAATGCGAAAAAATTGATCTGCTGCGTGCGCCCGGGCGTGCGGCTCGCGTAGGCGAGGCGCGTTTGCCGCGCGAGCGCGTTGATCGCACTCGACTTGCCGGCGTTCGAGCGTCCCGCAAACGCGATCTCCGGCGCCGCCGCCGGCGGCAGTTGCCACGCTTCGGCGGCGCCCGTCACGAATGCCGCGCCCTCGAGCGGTCCGGGCGCGCGGCCGCGGCGTCGGACGCTTTGGCCGGGCGCCGCGAGTCCGCTACAATGGGCTGTTTTTTCATCGAAACATCGCGCCCCGACCGTGCGCTGCACGAGGCGCGCATCGGGACCGCGCACACTCCCCCGGAGCCTGACCAGATGACTCGCACTTGGCGTTACGCTGTCCTTGCCGCAACGGTGCTCGTTTCCGCTGCCGGCCATGCGCAGGACGCTCCGCAAGCCGCGTCCGCCAAGCCCGACCTTGCGAAGGCGCAGCAGATCGCCAGCCAGGTATGCGCTGCGTGCCATGGCGCGGACGGCAACAGCGCCGCAGCGGCGAATCCGAACCTGGCGGGCCAGGACGCCGACTATATCACCCTGCAACTTGCGCATTTCAAGGCCGGCGTGCGCGTCAATGCGACGATGCAGGCGATGGCCGCGACGCTGAGCGACGCGGACATGCAGGCGCTCGGCGTCTATTTCGAGCAGCAGAAGCCGAAGGGCCTCGCGGCCAGGGATCCCGCGCTGGTGAAAGCGGCGCAGCCGGTGTGGCGCGGCGGCGATGCCGCCAACGACGTGCCCGCATGCGCGGCTTGCCATTCGCCGACCGGCGCCGGGATACCGAAGAACTTTCCGCGGCTCGCCGGACAGTACGCCGACTACACCTACGCGCAGTTGAAGGCCTTCAAGGCCGGCGAACGCGGCGCGGACGCCGGCGGCAAGGACTTGAACGGCCGCATCATGGGCGCAATCGCACCGAAACTGAGCGACGCGCAGATGAAGGCCCTGGCCGACTACGCCGCGGGCCTGCGCTGACCGAGCCGGTCGGAATCCACGGCACGGCCCGGTTCGTGCGATAGGGGTCAGCGGACCGTCGAGCGCCGCGGCGGTTCCGCGTCCGACGCGAGGCAATCCCGCAGCAGCGCCTGCCAATGCGGCAGCGCGAATCC
Organism: uncultured Pseudomonadota bacterium; assembly: GCA_963718905.1. GTDB lineage: Bacteria > Pseudomonadota > Gammaproteobacteria > Burkholderiales > Casimicrobiaceae > VBCG01. The sequence continues at coordinate 260,419 of CAVRAF010000005.1, read as the reverse complement.
GAACGTCCGTGCAAAGCGCGCCATGTCGAGCACGCCGTATGCGGGCCGCCGCGCAGGCGTCGGATACTCCGCGGTCCCGATCGGCGTCACCCGCACGCGCGGCGCGTCGGCCAGGATCGCGCGCGCGAACTCGCACCACGTCGCGTGCCCGGCGGCGCTCAAATGATAAAGACCCGCGTATTTCGCAACGTAAGCGGCACCGCGTCCGATCAGCGTTGCCGTCGTGCTCGCAAGCGTCCGGCTCCAGTTCGGCGCGCCGGTCTGATCGGCAACGACGCGCAGTTCGTCGCGCTCCCGGGCAAGGCGCTCTATCGTGGTCAGAAAATTCTGTCCGTGCCGCGAATACACCCAGCTCGTGCGCAACGTCAGCGCCGGCACACCCGTCGATGCGATCGCGCGCTCGCCGGCGAGCTTGCTCGCGCCATAGACATTCAACGGATTCGGCATCGCCGCTTCATCGTAGGGCGTCGTCCGCGCGCCGTCGAACACGTAGTCCGTCGAGTAGTGAATCAGCATCGCGCCCGCGCGCCTCGCTTCGTCGGCGAGGATACCGGGCGCGCGGCCATTGACGGCGAACGCCAGTTCCGGCTCGGATTCCGCGCGATCGACCGCCGTGTACGCGGCGGCGTTGACGATCCACTGCGGTGCGACGTCGCGAACGACGCTCGCGATCGCCGCAGCGTCGGCAACGTCGAGCGCCGCCCGGTCGCAGGCGACGACATTTCCGCATGGCGGCAGCGCCGCGGCAAGTTCGCGGCCGAGCTGGCCGCCGGCGCCGGTCAACAGAATGGTCGGACGCTCGCGCGCCATGCCGCGGTCATCTCACCGGTAGGTGTCGGCGGCGGCGAGCGGCACGCCCGCCGCGTCCTTCGGCGCCAGCGTCGGCACGATGCCGTCCGGCCACACGATGCGAAGCGCCGGATCGTTCCACAGCAGCGTGCGCTCGTGCTCGCGGTACCAGTAGTCGGTAGTCTTGTAGAGGAATTCGGCAGCGTCCGACACGACGAGGAAGCCATGCGCGAAGCCGGTCGGGATGTACAGCATGCGCCGGTTCTCGGCCGACAGACCGACGGCGACGTGTCGGCCGAACGTCGGAGACGATCGGCGCAGGTCGACGGCGACGTCGAATACTTCACCGGCAATCACGCGCACGAGCTTGGCTTGCGCGTGCTCGATCTGGTAATGCAGGCCGCGCAGCACTCCGCGGTGCGAGCGCGAATGATTGTCCTGCACGAATTCCGCCTCGACGCCGGCGGCCGCGAGCATTCGGCGGTTCCAGCTCTCGAAGAAGAACCCGCGCGCGTCGCCGAAGATTTCCGGCTCGATCAGGAGTACATCGGACAATGCGGTGGGCGTAACCCGCATCACGGCTCGTCCAGAAGCCGCAGCAGGTAGCGTCCATAGCCATTCTTCGCCATCGCGGTGCCGAGGCGCTCGAGTTGCGCGGCATCGATATAGCGCATCCGGTACGCGATCTCCTCCGGACACGCGATCTTGAGACCCTGCCGGCGCTCGATCGTCTCGATGTATTGCGACGCCTCGAGCAGCGATTCGTGCGTGCCCGTGTCGAGCCATGCCATGCCGCGACCCATCAACTCGCACGCGAGCGCATCCCATTCGAGGTATTGCCGGTTGACGTCGGTGATCTCGAGCTCGCCGCGCGCGGACGGGATCAGCGCCGCTGCGACGTCGAGCACACGGTTGTCGTAGAAATAAAGTCCGGTCACCGCATAGCGCGATTTGGGCGCCCGGGGTTTTTCCTCCAGGCTGCGCACGCGACCCGCGGCATCGAATTCGGCGACGCCGTACCGCTGCGGATCCGCGACCGGATAGGCGAATATCGTCGCACCCGACGGCTTGTCCATTGCGCGCGCGAGCTGCGGCTGCAGATCGTGGCCGTAGAAGATGTTGTCGCCGAGCACCAGCGCGGACGAATCGCGCCCGACGAACCCGCGTCCGATGACAAACGCCTGCGCGAGGCCATCAGGCGACGGCTGCACGGCGTAGGAAATGGCGAGCCCCCAGCGCGTTCCATCGCCCAGCAGTTGCGCGAAGCGCGGCGTGTCTTCGGGCGTGGAGATCAGCAGGATGTCGCGAATGCCCGCCAGCATCAGCGTCGACAGCGGATAGTAGATCATCGGCTTGTCGTAAACCGGCAGCAGCTGTTTCGAGACGACCTGCGTCACCGGGTACAGCCGCGTGCCCGAGCCGCCGGCGAGGATGATTCCCTTGCGACTCAAGCGTCCGTCTCCCAGACCTGCCCCCGCGTCCTACGCATATTGAAGGTCGACCCACTGGCGGTACTCGGCATTCTGCACGCTTGCGAGCCACTCGGCGTTCCCGAGATACCAGTCGACCGTCTTGCGCATCCCCGAGTCGAGTGTTTCGGCCGGCGACCAGCCGAGCTCGTGCCGGATTTTCGTTGCGTCGATCGCATACCGCCGGTCGTGGCCCGGCCTGTCGGCGACGAACGTGATCAGGCGCTCGCAGTCCCGTTCCGGGCGGCGGGCGGCGACCAGCCGGCACAGCGTGCGCACGACGTCCAGGTTCTTCATCTCCGCGTTGCCACCGACGTTATATGTCTCGCCGGCACGGCCGCGCGCGAGCACGGCGCGAATGGCGCTGCAGTGATCACCGACGTACAGCCAGTCGCGCACGTTCTGGCCGTCTCCGTAAACCGGCAGCGGCTTCCCCGAAACCGCATTGACGATCATCAAGCGGAATCAGCTTCTCGGGAAACTGCAGCGGACCGTAGTTGTTCGAGCAATGGGTCGTCAGCGTCGGCAGTCCGTAGGTATGGTGGTACGCGCGCACGAGATGATCGGACGACGCCTTCGATGCCGCGTAGGGACTGTTCGGCGCGAACGGCGTCGTTTCGGAGAACGCCGGATCGTTCGGCCGGAGCGAGCCGTAGACCTCGTCGGTCGACACGTGCAGGAACCGGAATTCGTCGCGCTCGACGGACGGGAGCCGTGTCCACCACGCGCGGGTGGCTTCGAGCAGCGAAAAGGTTGCCGACGACATTGGTCTCGATGAATGCCGCAGGTCCGCGAATCGACCGGTCGACGTGCGTTTCAGCGGCGAAATTCACGATTGCGCGCGGACGCTGCTGCGTCGAGCAGCGCGCCGACCGCGTCCGCGTCGCCGATGTCGGCGCGCACGAACCGATGCCGCGCATCGCCGGCGAGCGACGCCAGGCTGCCGCAGGTTGCCGGCGTACGTCAGCTTGTCGAGATTGACGACCGGCTCGCCGTCGTGCTGCGAACCAGTCGAGGATGAAGTTGGCGCCGATGAAACCGGCGCCGCCGGTGACGATGATCATGAAATGCGGGAGCGCGCGGCCGGCGATCTTGACGGCGACGAGTTTAGCATCGGCTGCCGACGCTCTCTTCGCGCTGGCGGTAGTCGCGATACCAGGCGACGAAGCGCGCGAGACCGTCGGCCAGCGGCGTATGCGGCGCAAAACCGGTCGCGCGCTGCAGCCGCTCGATCGACGCGTACGTCGCGGGCACGTCGCCCGGCTGCATCGGCCGATCGTTCCGGACCGCGCGACGCCCGAGCAGGCGTTCGAGCGTCGTGATGAACGTATCGAGATCCGACCGCCGCGTGGTTGCCGATGTTGTAGATCGCGTACGGCGCGCTGTCCGCGTCCGCGGCCGGCGGCCGTTCGAGAACGCGCACGACGCCCTCGACGATGTCGTCGATGTAGGTGAAGTCGCGCTGCATTTTGCCCGCGTTGAAGACGTCGATCGGCTCGCCCTTCGACGATCGCCTTCGCGAACAGCATCGGCGCCTGATCGGGGCGGCCCCACGGACCGTAGACGGTGAAAAAGCGCAAGCCCGGTCGTGGGCAGGCGATACAGGTGGCTGTAGCTGTGCGCCATCAGCTCGTTCGCCTTCTTGGTCGCCGCGTAGAGGCTCACCGGATGGTCGACCGCCTGGTCCTCGGAAAACGGCAGGACGTGATTCGGCGCCGTAGACGCGACGACGACGACGCGTAGACGAGATGAGCGACACCGCGCGTGCCGGCAGCCTTCGAGCACGTGCCCGAACGCGACGACGTTGTTGCGGACGTAGGCGTCCGGATTCGACCAGCGAATAGCGGACGCCGGGCTGCGCCGCGAGGTGCACGACGGCGTCGAACGCTGCCGCGCGAACAGCGCCGCGGCGGCCTGCGCGTCGGCCAGATCGACCGCTCGAAACGGAACGTGCCGGCTGCGCGAAAGCCGGCGATGCGCGCCCCCTTCAGCGCGACGTCGTAATACGGATCGAGATTGTCGACGCCGATGACTGCGCGCGTCGCGCATCGAGCAATGCGCGCGCGACGTGCATGCCGATGAATCCGGCCGCGCCGGTCACCAGTATTCGCCTGCCTTCGAATCCTCCCCCGCTGGCGCGCCGGCGCTCATGGCGGCGCGCCGCGCGGTCGAGCGCACGCAGCTTCGCGTGCTTCAGAAAGCTCGCGAACTGCAGCCGATCGCGATGTGCGACGAATCCGGCAGCGCCGTCGAGAAATCCCGAGCTTCAGCACGTAGAACCGGACGAAACGCACGAGCGGCGCCACGACCACCGCGAGCGCGGAGCTGCGTTCGCCGCGCGCGTGCAACGCCTCGGCCTGCAGCGTCGTGTAGCGATTCTGCTTGGCGACGTAGCGCTCGAGCGATTCCGCCGACGCGTGAAGCAGGTCGCCGTCGAGCCGCGCCGACCGGTCCGTCGGCGATGACGCGCTCGTGCACCGGATCGTCGCTCCAGCGCGCGCGACGCCGGTCGAACAATCGCGTCGTCCAGTCGGGGTAGCCTTCACCGTGCGCGAGCCAGCGTCCCAGGAACCGGTTGCGCCGTGCAAAGGCGTACGCCGCATGCGCGCGGATCGCCGTTCGCGAACAGCGCGCGGATCGTTTCGCGGAGTACCGGCGACAGGCGCTCGTCGGCGTCGAGGCACAGCACCCAATCGTGCGGCCGCTTCCTGCACCGCGAACTGCTTTTGCGGTCCGAACCCGAGCCACGCGTGCGACAGCACGCGCGCACCGCGAACGTCGCGCGGTTTCTACGGTATGATCGCCGCTCCCCGAATCGACGACCAGCGCGTCGGCGCAGATCGACGCCGACGACAGGCACTCCGCGATATCGGCCGCGGCATCGCGCGTAATCACCACCAGCGAAACGGGAAGCGGCCCGGCCATGCGCATTGTTCGATCAGCCGCGGCACGCTGACCTGCTCCGCGGAATCGATGATCCTCGCTTTCAACGAACTGGCGCGATTTTACGTGGTTTGCGGGTCGCAGCCGCAGGCTCGCGGTTTAGGGACGCCATGGCGCAGGGAGGCTGACGGATGAGCGCGGTTCTGGTCGTTCGTCCGTCATCGCTGGGTGACATCGTTTACGCGCTCGCGGTGGCGGCGGATATCCGCCGCGAGCGTCCCGACCTCGCGATCGACTGGGTGGCGGAGCCGGGATTCGTGCCGCTGCTCGCGCTTTGCGCGGACGTTCGTCGCGTGATCCCGTTCGGATTGCGAAACTGGCGGCGCACGCCGTTCGCCGTGGAAACATGGCGCGACATGCGCGCATTCGCCCGCGCGCTGCGGGACGCTCCGTACGACGCGATCCTCGACCTGCAGGAACAGGTGAAAGGCGCGCTGATCGCGCGGCTTGCACGAGGCGTGCGTCACGGGTTCGACCGCGCGAGCATTCGCGAGCCGCTCGCGACGCTGGGCGACGACGTCCATCACCGCGTCCCGCGCAACCTCCATTTCGTCGCGCGCTGCCGCCGCCTGGCCGGGGCAGCGCTGGATTACCCGACAGACACGGCACCGCGCTGGAATCTGCGGCCACCGTCATCCGCGCCGATATCGCCGGAACAACCGTACGTCGTCCTGCTGCACGCGACGAGCCGCGACGACAAGCTGTGGCCGGAAGCGCACTGGCGCGCGTTGCTGCTCGCGTGCGAGCGCGCCGGCGTTTCCAGCGTGCTGCCGTGGGGCAACGCCGCCGAAGAGGCGCGCAGCCGGCGCCTCGCCGATGGCTTCTCGCGGGCGAGCGTCCCGCCGTGGTTGTCGCTGCCCGACGTTGCCGCGCTGCTCGCGAAGGCGACCGGCGCCATCGGCGTCGACACCGGATTCACGCATCTGGCGGCCGCAATGGGAACGCCGACCGTCGCAATTTTTTGTGCGACCGATCGCGCACGGCATGGGGTTTCGTGCGCCGGCGCACATGCGCGCGACGTCGGGGACGACCGTGCGCCACCAACGTCCGACGAAGTCATCGCCGCCGCGGCGCGATATCGTGCGCCCGCCATCCGGCGCCTGATCGATGGCGCGCGTTGCTCTACACGCTGTTGTGGTGGCTCGCATTGCCGCTGTTGCCGCTGCGGCTGTGGTGGCGCGGCAGGCGCGAGCCGGGCTATCGGATGCACGTCTGCGAGCGGTTCGGACACTACGCGGACGCGGCGCGCGACCGCGAGCAACGACGTGTTGTGGATCCATGCGGTCTCGGTCGGGGAAACGCGCGCTGTCGCCCCGCTGATCGAGCGGCTGCGGCGCGACGCACCCGCGGCGAACGATCCTGTTGACGCACATGACGGCGACCGGCCGCGACACCGGACGCTCCTCTTCGGCAAGCGACGTCGTGCAGGCGTGGCTGCCGTACGACGTTCCGTTCGCCGTGCGACGCTTTCTCGCGCAGTTTCGTCCGCGCGCCGGGCTGCTGGTCGAAACGGAGTTGTGGCCGAACCTGGCGGCGGCCGCTGCGCGCAGCGGCGTGCCGCTGTTGCTGATCAATGCGCGGCTGTCCGAGCGTTCCGCGCGCGGCTACGCGCGGATCGGCTCACTCGTGCGGCCGCTGCTGCGATCGCTTGCCGGCGTCGCGGCGCAAACCGAGGACGATGCGAAGCGACTGCGGGATCTGGGCGCCCGCGACGTCGTCGTCAGCGGCAATCTGAAGTTCGACATCGAAGTTCCGCAGGCGCTGCGCGAGCGCGGGCACGCGCTCCGAATGCTGTTCGATGCGCGATCGTCCCGTTCTCGCCGCTCACGTCGACGCGCGAAGGCGAGGAGGCGCTCCTGCTCGACGCGCTCGCGCGCGCGGCCCGCATTGCCGGCCGCGACGCTCGTCGTAATCGTGCCGCGGCATCCGCAGCGTTTCGACGCCGTCGCTGCGTTGCTGACCGAGCGCGGAATTCCGTTTGCGCGGCGCAGCGCAGGAATGCCGGTGCCCGCCGACGTGCGGATCGTGCTCGGCGACTCGATGGGCGAGATCATTGCGTACTATGCGGCGGCCGATGTCGCGTTTGTCGCCGGAAGCCTGTTGCCGCTCGGCAGCCACAACGTGATCGAGCCGATTGCCGCCGGCGTGCCGACGCTCATCGGTCCGCATACGTTCAATTTCGCGCAGGCGAGCGAACCGGCGGTCAACGCCGGCGCCGCACTTCGCGTCCGGAATGCGGACGAGCTCTTCGCAGCCGCCGGCAGGCTGCTCGCCGATGCGTCCGCGCGCGAACGGATGCGCGCCGACGCGCACCGTTCCATCGCTGCGCATCGTGGCGCCGTCGACCGGCTCGCCGCCTGGCTCGCGCCGCGAGCTATCCGGATGCGGCAACCCGTCGCTTTAGCCCTGCAGACGGCGGTTGACTTCCTCCAGGTCCTGCTCGTTGAGCGTCCCGACCGCGGACTTGAGCCGCAGCACGCCGAGCAGGTAATTGAAATACGCCTGCGCGAGGTCGCGCCGGGTCGGAAGACTTCTGCTGCGTGTTCAGGACGTCGAGGTTGGTGCGCACGCCGACCTCCAGGCCGGTCTCGTCCGACTCATAGGCGACACTCGCGGACATCAGCGCCTGTTCGAACGCCTTCACCGATGCGGCGGCGCTGTTGACGCCGGTGAATCCCGTCTGCGCGTTGAACAGCGCGTTGCGGCGCGCGACCTCGAGGTTCTGGCGCGCGTTGTCCTGCAACGCGATCGCCTCGCGAACCTTCGAATCGACGAAGCCACCGTGTACAGCGGCACCGTCAGCGCAGGCCGATCGACAGTTGCCGGTTGATCGCCGCCGAGATCCGAGTGTTGACGGATCCGTTCGCCGTCTGCGCAATGATAGCTGCCGACGAGATCGAGCGTCGGCAGTGGCCGGCGCGCTGGCGTTCGATTTCCAGCGTTGCGATCTGAGCTCTTGTATTGCGCGATCCGACGCTGAGATTGTCGGTAGCGCGAGCGGTCGACCCAGACGTCGAGCTTGTTCGGCGATGGGCGGCGTTGGCTCGAAGCCGGATCCGAGGCGCTTCAGTTCCTGGGGAACGCGTCCGATGATCGCGCGCAGCGCCGTGCGCTTGTTCTCGAGTCGTTGACCGCGGAGATCTCCTGCGCGACGATCGGTCGAACTTCGCCTGCGCTTCGTTCGTGTCGGTGATCGTCGCGACGCCGACCTCGAAATTGCGCTTCGCCTGCGCCAGCTGTTCGGAGACGGCGGCCTTCTGGCTCGCGGACAGCTCGACGTTGAACTGCGCGAGCAGCACGTCGAAATAGGCGCCCGCGACCCGGAGGATCAGATCCTGGCGCGCCGCTTCGAGCGTGAAATCGGCCTGATCGACCTGCTGCACGGCCTGGCTGTAGGCGACCGTGTTCGCATAGCGATAGAGCGGCTGCGCGGCCGAAACCGTCAGTCCGCCAAACCCGAAGTTTCCGCTGGTCGTGACGCGCGGGTCGGTGTCGACCCGCGAGCCGAAATTGTTGGCGTTGGCGCTCACCGACAGGCTGACGTTGGGCAGCAATCCGGAGCGCGCCTGCGGGATGCGCTCCTGCGTCGCCTGCCAGTTGGCCTGGGCCGCCGCGAGCGCCGGGTCGCTGTGCTGCGCTTCGCGGTAGATCTGCATCAGGTCTTCGGCAGCGGACGGCACCGGGATCGCAAGCGCCAGTACGCAGGTTGCAACAATCGACAGACGAATCATTGTGAAGCTTCCGGAAAGGCGCGCCCGTCGGGGCGCGAAGAGGTCATCGGGGCGCTTGGCGTCGCGGCGACGGTCACGAAATCAGAATTCGAACCGCGCCGGCGCCGCCGCATTGACGAGCGGCGCGATGACCGTTTCGAACAGATCCGTTGTGGTTCTGGCCCCGGGTGCATCCCAACGCACCAGCCGCGCCGTCATCGCCGGCGATTCGCCGACGACGGCAAACAGCCTGCCGCCGGGAACGAGCTGCTCGAAGAATCGCTCGGGCAGAAGCGGCGTCGAGCCGGTCAGCACGATCACGTCGTACGTTTCGTTACCGAAGCCGCGCGCGCCGTCGCCGACCTCGACACGCGCGTTCGAGAACCCGAGGCGCGCGAGCCGATCGCGCGCGTCCGCGGCGAGCTTCGGACCGATCTCGACGCTCGTCACGTCACCTGCTTCGCTGGCGAGGAGCGCCGTCAGGTATCCGCTGCCGGTGCCGATCTCGAGCACGCGATCGCTCGGCGCGGGCGCCAGCTCCTGGACTACGCGGGCCTCCATCTTCGGCGTCCACATCCGCACACCATCGGCAAGCGGCAGCTCGAGATCGGCGAAGGCGAGCGCGCGATACTCGTGCGGAACGAAATCCTCGCGCTTGACGGCGAACAGCAGGTCGAGCACGCGCTGATCGAGCACGTCCCACGTGCGGATCTGCTGTTCGACCATGTTGAATCGCGCCTGCTCGTAATCGAATGGGCTCATCGGATTGGCCTGCGTGCCGAAGGACTTCGGTGCATCGCCGCCGCGGTTGCCGAGCGTCGTTTCGCAAGGATTCCCGGCGCGCGGCGAACTGCTCGATTATAACAACGGGACATGGTTCATTTGGCGTTGGATGGCGGGCGGGGCAGGAATGGATTCGACGTGTCGGCGTCAGAGCTGTAAGAAATGGACGGCCCATGGCATTTATTGCAGCTCTGACCCCAATTAATCGAGCGTGCGCCGGTAACGCAGCATCGCGACCGTCGCTACCACGAGCATGAACACCGCGATCGGCCACAGGTGCGGCAACATTTCCTGCGCACCATTGCCCTTGAGCAGGACGCCGCGGACGATCCGCAGGAAATGCGTGACGGGAAGCAGCTCGCCAAGGAGCTGCGCCCATTCCGGCATGCCGCGAAACGGGAACATGAATCCCGACAGCAGCATCGACGGCAGGAAGAAGAAGAACGTCATCTGCATCGCCTGCAGCTGGTTCGCGCGCGAGCGTCGAGAATCGTGAAGCCGATCGCCAGCAGCGCCGCGATGAAGAGCATCATCGCCGCACCGAGCAGCGCCAGGCTGCCGACCATCGGCACGTCGAACAGCAGCTTCGCCGCTCACCAGGATGATCGCCGACCTGGATCAGCCCGACCACGATGTAGGGGACGATCTTGCCGGCCATCACTTCGAGCGGGCGCGCCGGCGTCGCGAGCAGGTTCTCGAACGTGCCCGCGCTCGCGCTCGCGCGTCATGGCGAACGCGGTCATCATCACCATCGTCATCGTGCAGGATGACGCCGAGCAATCCGGGGACGATGTTGTACTGCGTGACGCCCTCCGGGTTGTAGCGCCGCTGGATGTCGAGTCGAAAACGGCGCCGGTCGCCGGCACCAGTCGCGCGAGCGGTCCGGTCGAGATCGTCGTGCGAGCGCCTGCGGTCGCGCGCTGCGACAGCGCCGCGAGCGCATTGCCGGTCGCGGACGGATCGGTTGCATCGGCCTGCGAGCAGCACCGACGGATGCTCGCCGCGGATCAGTTGCCGCGAGAACTCCGGCGGGAATACGTGATCGCGAACTGGACGTCGCCGCGATCGAGCAGCGTCGGTCCGCGGCATCCGCGCTCGCCGGCGTCTCGACGACGGAGAAGTAGCCGGTGTTCTCGAGCGCGCGGACGATGCTGCGCGTGAACTCGCGTGCGGTCGTAGTCGACGACGGCCGTCGGCAGAGCCTTGGGATCGGTGTTGATGACGAAGCCGAACAGCATCACCTGAACGATCGGGATGCCGACGATCATCGCGAACGTCAGCCGATCCCGCCGCATCTGGACGAATTCCTTCATCGCGATCGCAAGTAGCGCGAGCGAGCGAAAAGCGCGATTCGGCGGCGGCGGTTGTGTCAGCGGACATTATCGGAGAATTCTGCATCAGGCTGACGAAGACGTCTTCGAGCGACGTCGGCGTGCGCTGCAGCGTGAATTCGCCACGCGCCCGCGCCGGCGCGAGCGCCGCGTCCAGCGCCCGCCGCGTCGTGCCCGATGACCCGCAACGCGGCGCCGAACGGCACGACCGTGTCGACGCCGCCGGCTTCGCGCAGCGCGCGCGAAGCAGCGCGAGCGCGCGTTCGTCGCCGCCGGCGCCGAGACCGCTCCAGGTAGTGAGCCCCGAGTGCGCGATCACCTCGGCGGCCGTTCCTTCGCCAGCAGCGTGCCGTACGCGATGTAGGCGAGGCGGTGACAGCGCTCCGCCTCGTCCATGTAATGCGTGCTGACGAGCACGGTGATGCCTTCGGCCGCGAGCTCGTGGATCTGCTCCCAGAAGTCGCGGCGCGCCTTCGGGTCGACGCCGGCAGTCGGCTCGTCGAGCAGCAGCAGTTGCGGGCGTGTGCAGCATGCAGGCGGCGAGCGCCAGCCGCTGCTTCCAGCCGCCGGACAGCGTGCCGGCGAGCTGCGTGCGGCGCGCCGTCGAGGCCCAGCCGCTCAAGCGTCGCGGTCGATCGCGTCGCTTGCGCGTCCGGCAACGCCGTACATCCGCGCGACGAAGTCCAGGTTCTCGCTCGATCGTCAGATCCTCGTACAGGCTGAAGCGCTGCGTCATGTAGCCGACCTCGCGCTTGATCGCCGCCGCTCTCGCGCGCGCAGGTCGAAGCCGAGGCAGGTGCCTTCGCCCTCGTCGGGCGTCAGCAAGCCGCACAGCATGCGGATCGTCGTCGTCTTGCCGCTGCCGTTCGGTCCGAGGAATCCGAAGATCTGCCCCGCGCTCGACGCGAATGGAGAACCCGTCGACGACGGCGCGGCCGTTGTAGCGCTTGGTGAGACCGTGCACGTCGATCGCCGTCGCGGGCGCACCGGCCATCTCGCGAGTTCCGCTCGCGCGCGCGCCTCGGCCCGCTCCGGCGAGCGGGAGCCCCGAAGCGGCAGGCGACGGCAAGGGCATCGTCGCGCTCATCGCGCCGGCGTCGCGAGCATGGCCTCGACCGGCAACCCCGGATGCAGCGCAGGGTTCGGCGCGTCGGGCCACGCTTCGACGAGATAGACGAGCTTCGCCCGGTTCTCGCGGCTGTAGATGACCGGCGGCGTGTACTCGGCTTGCGGTGCGATGAAGCGGATCTTCGCCGGGATGGCGTTGCCGCAGCCGTCGCAGCGGACGCTGACCGCGTCGCCCACGCGCAGCGCCGCCAACCGCGTTTCCGGGACATAGAAACGGATCTTCACGTTGCCCGGGCGGCAGCAGCGAGACGACGGGAGACCCGGCGGCGACCCATTCGCCCGTGCGATACAGCGTATCGGTCACGAGTCCCGCCGCGGGCGCGGTCTGCGTTTTCTGGTCGATGCGCCACTGCGCTTGCGCGAGCGCGTCGGCGGCCATCTTGACCTCGGCCGTCGCGGCGGCGATTTCGTCGCTCCGCGCAGGCAGGTTCGCGATCTGGACCTGCTGATTCAACTCGGCGACACGCCCGCGGTCGCGGTCGCGCGCCGCCAGCGCCTGGTCCCGTTGCTGCGGCGGCAGGAACTTGTCCGCGACGAGCTTCTGCGTGCGCACGAGATCCGCTTCGCTTTGGCGCAGCGACGCCTGTGCCTGCGCGAGCTGCGCGTGAACCGCGGCGATTTCCGGCGGCCGCCGCGCCTTCTCGAGATTGGCGAGCGTTGCCTGCGCCTGCCGCACGCGGGCTTCAGCTTCGGCGCGCGCCGCGCGCTCCTGCTCGCTCTCGAGCGCAAACAAAGGCACGTCCTTCGCGACCTGCGTCCCGCGCGCGACGGCAAGGTTTTGCAGCGTGCCGGAAAGAGGCGCGGCGACGCGCACGTATTCGCCTTCGACATACCCGGGATAACCCGAAGTCGGCGCTTCGCCGCATGCTGCGAGCGCGCATACGGCGATACCCATCAGCGCGGCCCGGCTCGTCGCCATGTCAGGCACCGGCTGCGCGCGAGCGCCGGGTGACGCAAAGCCCCGCCAGCGCGAGGTCGACGCGCTCCCGCAGTGCGCGATCCGAGCAGCACCTTGCTTCGAAACGCCGCCTTGACGCCCCGCGGCGCCAGCGCGGATTCGGCGAGCGCGCTGCCCAGGAGTATCGGCGCTCCGACGGCGCCGGCGACGAAGCTCAGCGCCTGCGGCAGCGCCACCGGCTTCAGAATCCCCGCACGCTGTCCCGCGGCGATGAGCCCGACGATGACTCCGATGTGCCGCGGCATGTTGGCGCGCGCAAACTCGAGCGACAGCGGCTCGCGATTCATCGCGTCGGCGACCAGCCGCTGCAACAGCTGCCGGTGGTCGCGGATGAAGCGCGCGAGGACGTTCAGCGCGCCGCGCAACGCCGGCACCGGCTCGGGCTCCGCCGCGGCGAGCTCGAGGTCCGCGAACATCTCGTCGTAGATGTCCCTGCAACAGCGCGCGCACGTAAGCGTCCTTGTTGCCGAAGTGATAGTGAAGCATCCCGAGATTGACGCCGGCGCGCTGCGCGACCTTGCGCACCGGACAGCCCCCGAACGCCCGAGTTCGGGAAAGAGCTCGCGCCCCGCCGCAGCAGCACGCGTCGACATTGCGGGACGGTCGCGCCACGCACATTACTGTACGACCGTTTAATTAAACAGTCAACCAGTAATCCGTTGCCGGCATCGCCGCTTCGATCGTAGGTGCCCGGCGCGCAGCCGGCGATCCCCGCTGCGCACTCGCGGGAATCGCAGGAACGCTCGCGCGGCTTCAGTCGTCGGCGCCGCGCGGCGCGCGCCGCGCAGGCGCCGCGCGCGGCGGCCTTGCGCCGCTCGGCCCAGGCGTCGAGATAGGTGTAGAGCACCGGCACGACGACCAGCGTCAGCAGCGTCGAGGTGATGACGCCGCCGATGATCGCGCGCCCCATCGGCGCCTGCGTCTCGCCGCCTTCGCCGAGACCGAGCGCGAGCGGCAGCATGCCGAAGATCATCGCCGCCGTCGTCATCAGGATCGGCCGCAGGCGCACCTGGCCCGCCGTCAGCAGCGCGTCGTGCAGGCTCGCGCCGGCGCGGCGCGCGCGGTTGGCGAAGTCGACCAGCAGGATCGCGTTCTTGGTCACGAGGCCCATCAGCATGATGAAGCCGATCATCGAGAAGATGTTGAGCGTCGTGCCGGTCAGGAGCAGCGCGAGGAACACGCCGATCAGCGACAACGGCAGCGACGCCATGATCGCGATCGGCTGCGTGAAGCTCGCGAACTGCGACGCGAGGATCAGGTAGATGAAGATCACCGCGAGGCCGAGCGCGGCGAGCGCCGCCTGGAACGACTCCTGCATGTCCTTCTGCTGGCCGCCGACGTCGAAGCGGTAGCCGGGCGGCAGCGTCGATCTCCTTCATGATCTTCTGCACGTCGGTGCTGACGTCGCCGGACGGGCCGGCCCTTCGACGTTCGCGTAGAGCGCGACGCGCCGCTGCAGGTCCTGGCGCTTGATGATCTGCGGGCTCGTCGTCTCGACGAGTCTCGGCGACCTGCCGCAGCGGCACCATCCGCATCTCGCCGTCGGGTCCACGCTTGTTCGGTCGTCAGGTAGAGGTTGCCCAGGTCGGAGGCGAGCTGCGCCGGTCGTCCTTCGGCAGCTGCACGTTGACCTCGTAGTTCTGGCCGTCGGGCGCCGAGCCAGTAGCTGACCGTGTCGCCGGCGAGCAGCGGGCGCACCGTCGACCCGACCTGCTGCACGGTGATGCCGAGGTCGGCGGCGGCATCGTTGTTGAGGCGGATCGACAGCGCGGGCGTGGCCGCCTTCTCCGAGGTCTCGAGGTCGGCGATGCCCGGGACCTTGGCGACCTTCGCCGCGAACTCGTTGATCAGCGTCGTCAGCGTGTCCGGATCGGGGCCGAGCAGGTTGACCCAGATCGGCCGGTCGAAGCCGAACGCGAGCTCGATGCCGGGAATCGGCTTCAGCGCCGCGCGGATCGCGCCCTCGATCTCCTTCTGCGAGCGCTTGCGCTCGCTCGCGGTCGACGAGCTTCAGGTTGACGCGCGCGTAGTTGCGGCCGTCCTCGGTGCCGATCGTGGTCATCGCCAGCGCGATCTCCGGGAACTGCCTTCAGCACCGCCTCGACCTGCGCACCTTGCCGTCGGTGTACTCGAGGCTCGAGCCGACCGGCGTGTTGAGCCGCAGCGAGATGAAGCCCTGGTCGGCCTCGGGCACGAACTCGGTGCCGACCAGCGGCACGATCGCGAAGCTCGCGAGGAACGAACCGAGCGGCGATGCGCGAGCACGCTCTTGCGATGCGCCGAGCGCCCACTCGAGCAGCGCGCCGTAGACGTCGTGCAGCCATTCGATGCCGCGCTCGACCCGCTCCATGAAGCGGCCGAGCCACGGCACGCGCGCGAAACCGCGAGCCCGGCGGATCGTGCCAGACCGACGACAGCATCGGGTCGAGCGTGAAGCTGACGAACAGCGACACCAGCACCGCGACGGCGACGGTGATGCCGAACTGGAAGAAGAACCGGCCGATGATGCCGCTCATGAACGCGATCGGGACGAACACCGCGACGATCGCGAACGTCGTCGCCATCACCGCGAGGCCGATCTCGTCGGTGCCCTCGCGCGCCGCGGTCGCGGTGGTCCTTGCCCATGCCGAGGTGGCGCACGATGTTCTCGCGCACGACGATCGCGTCGTCGATCAGGAGGCCGATGCACAGCGACAGCGCCATCAGCGTCATGAAGTTGAGCGTGAAGCCGAACGCGTAGAGCGCGATGAACGTCGCGATCACCGCGATCGGCAGCGTGAGGCCGGTGATGATCGTGCTGCGCCAGCTGTGCAGGAACAGGAAGACGATCAGCACGGTGAGGAGCGCGCCTTCGAGGATCGTGCTGCTTGACGCGGTTGACGCTCTTCTCGACCTGGTCGGCGCGTCGAGTAGACGACCCGCAGCTCGACGTCCGGCGGCAGCCGCGTCCTTCAGCGACGTCGATCGCCGCGTTGACGCCTGCGCCCGGTCTCGACGATGTTGGCGTCCTGCGCCTTCTGGATGTCGAGCGTGATCGACGGCCGCCCGTTGATCCGCGCGATCGAGTCCTGCTCCTTCTCGCCGTCGATGACGTCGGCCACCTGCGACAGGTAGACCGGGCACGCCGCCCTGCTGCGCGACGATGATGCGCGCCGAATTGCGCCGGGATCCTTGATCTTGCCCTCGACGCGCACGATCGAGTCGGTCTGGCCGCGCGTGATCCGGCCCGCCGGCACGTCCTGGTTCGCGTCGCGGATCGCGTTGATCACCTGATCGACGCCGATGCCGAGCGCGGTCAGCGCGTTGGGCTTGATCTGGATCAGGATCTGCCGCGTCACGCGGCCGTTGACGTCGATGCGCGCGACGCCGGGCACGTTCTCGAGCGCCTTGACGATCGTCTGGTCGGTGAGCGACGTGAGCTCGCGCAGGCTCATCGTCGGCGACAGCACGGCGAGCGAGACCACCGGCTGCTGGTTCTCGTCGTCGGCGCGGATGACGAGCGGATCCTTGACGTCGCGCGGGAAGCTCGGCCGGACCTGCGCGATCTTGTCGCGCACGTCCTGCATCGCCTTGCGCCATGTCGGTCGACATCCGGAACTCGACGAACACCTCGCTTCGGCCCTCGCTGCGAATTCGAGCGGATCAGGCTCGACGCCGGAGACCGTGTTGATCGCGTACTCGAGCGGCTTGGTGACGTCGGTCTCGACGACCTCGGGGACGGCGCCCGGATACGTCCGTCAGCACGAGCACGAACGGCAGGCTGACGTCGGGCATCTGCTCGACGCGCAGCCGGTTGTACGAGAAGAGCCCGAGCACCGCGATGCCGACCATCACCATCGTCGCGAACACCGGGATTCTTGATCGAGACGCGCGTGATCCACATGGCTTGTCCCTCGCAGTCGCCGCTCAGCCCGCGACGTGCGTCGAGCCGGACGTCGGCGCGGACGCCGGCAGTCGGCGCCGACGTCGGCGCCTTGACGATCGCCGGCGCGCCGTCCTTCAGGTTGTCGAAGCGCGCGGCGAGCACCGGCGTCCGCGCGGGCAGCGCCGTCTGATCTCGACCCGGCCCGCGGCGTCGTCGCGGCGCGCCGGTGATGACGATGCGCCTGACGAGCTTGCCGTCCTCGATCGTCCACACGATACGACTGCCCGGCTTCGGTGCGCACGGCGGTCGCCGGCAGCGTCGGCACCGGCGCGCTCGCCGCGAGCGCGATGCGGCCGGTGGCGAACATGCCGCCGCGCAGCGCCGCGTCGGGGTTCGGGATGCCGACATAGACGAGGAACGCGCGCGTGCCCGGCTCGGTCGACGGGTTGATCCGCTCGATCCGGCCGGAGAAGCGGCGCTCGCCGAAGCCGTCGATCGTCGAGCTCGACCGTCTTGCCGATCGAGAGCTCGGGGACGTCGACCGCCGGCACCGCCGCCTGCAGCTCCATGTCCTTCAGGTCGACGACGTGACGAGCGGCGAATCGAACGCGACCTTCTCGCCGGGCTGGACGTGGCGCTTGGCGACGATGCCGGTGAGCGGCGACGACGGCGACCGCGTCGCGCAGCGCGTTCCGCGCGATCTGCACCTGCGCCTCCGCCGACTTCACGGTGCCGCTGCGCGACGTTGTAGCTCGACTCGGAGTTGTCGAACGCGTTCTGCGAGATGAACTTCTGCTTCAGCAGCGTCTGATTGGTCGTGCGCGTCTTTTCGGCGAGCGCGAGCTGCGCCTTGCGCCGATTTCGAGCGCGCCGATGCGCTCGACGAGCTTCGCGTCGAGGTCGGCGGTGTCGATGCGGGCGAGCACCTGTCCCGCCTGCACGGTCTCGCCTTCGCGCACCGTGACCTGCCGGACGTCGCCCGAGACCTTGGCCTTGACGGTCGCCTGGCGCACCGGCTGCAGCGCGCCCGACACCGGCAGCCAGCGCGACAGCGGGCGTGCGCTCGACCTGGGCCAGGTCGGCCGGCGCGAACTCGAGCGTGACCGCGGCGGCCTTGCCGCCGGCCTTCGTGTCCGCCGAGGCGCTTGCTCGCCGCGCATCGCAACCCTGCCGCCGATCCGCCCGACCAGCGCAACGCACGACCAGCCGCCGATGACCCGCCGGCGCGTGAATCCGACTTTGCCATGCTCCCCCCAAGGCGACCGCCGGTCCGGCGATCCCGTTCCACTGACAGGCCGGCCCGGGTTGGCCGGCGCGGTCCCGCTTGGACCGCATGTCGTCCCGCTTGGATGCGCGGAGACGCCGGTTCGGATTCAGGAAAGGCGCTAGTCTAGTAGGCTACCCGTTCCGTCCGGCAAAGCCGGCTGCGACGGAATGCGCCCGGCGCGACAGGATGCGCCGGGACGGCGGGGCACCGCCCGCGGACCCGCCGCCCGCGGCTGCCGCGGCGGATGGCGTCCGACGCGCTCGATTGACACCCGAAGCCGCAGCGACCAAATAATTGTCTGTTGCCCATTTGGCCAACCCCTTTTCTCCGGAGAATCATAGATGAACGTGACCCACAAGCTCGGCCTGACGCTCGTCGCGGCGGCGCTGCTCGCCCTGTACGGCTGCGGCAAGGAAGAACCGAAGAAGGCCGCAGCGCCCCAAGGCCGCCGCACCGGCGGCCGAAGAGGTCGTCGTGGTCAAGATCGGCCACGCCGGCCCGCTGACCGGCGGCATCGCGCACCTCGGCAAGGACGACGAGAACGGCGTCCACCTCGCCATCGACGAAGCCAACGCAAAGAAGATCAAGATCGGCGGCAAGACGATCAAGTTCGAGATGATGAGCGAGGACGACCAGGCCGACCCGAAGATGGGCCCGACGATCGCCCAGAAGTTCGTCGACGCGAAAGTCGCCGGCGTCGTCGGCCACCTGAATTCCGGCGTGTCGATCCCCGCCTCGGCCGTCTACAACCAGGCCGGCATCCCGATGATCTCCGGCTCGGCGACCAACCCGAAGCTGACCGAGCAGGGCTTCAAGGTCGTGTTCCGCACCGTCGGCCGCGACGACCAGCAAGGTCCCGCCGTCGCCGCCTACATCGCGCACGAGCTCAAGCCGAAGAAGGTCGCGATCGCCGACGACGCCACCGCCTACGGCGAAGGCCTCGCCAACGAAGTCGAGAAGACGCTGAAGGCCGACGGCGTGCAGATCGTCGCGCGCGAAAAGACGAACGACAAGGCGACCGACTTCAAGGCGATCCTGACCAAGATGAAGGGCAAGAATCCGGACGCCATCTTCTACGGCGGCATGGACGCCACCGGCGGCCCGATGATCAAGCAGGCGCGCGAGCTCGGCATCAAGGCGACGTTCGCGTTCGGCGACGGCGCGTGCACGAGCGAGATGAGCAAGCTTGGCCGGCGCCGCGTCCGAAGGGATGATCTGCTCGCAGGCGGGCATCCCGACGCAGATGGCGTCGAAGGAATTCCACGACGGCGTTCAACGCGAAGTACGGCGAAGTCAAGCAATACGCGCCGTTCTTCTACGACGCCGCCAACATGCTGATCGCCGCGATGCAGAAGGCGGACTCGACCGACCCGGCCAAGTACCTGCCGGAACTCGCGCAAGATCAGCTACGACGGCGCGACGGGCCACATCGAGTTCGACGAGAAGGGCGACCGCAAGGACGCCGAAATGACGATCTTCCAGATGAAGGGCGGCAACGTCGAGCCGGTCGCGATCATCAAGGCCGGCAAGACGACGAAGATCGGCGCAAGCCCCGGGCGGCATGCGCCCGCCGCGGCTCCGGCGATGGCGCCCGGCCGCTCCGGCGATGGCGCCCGCGACGGCGCCGGCGAACGGCCGAAGGGAAGTAAGGCCAGAGCTCGCGACTGGTCCGCACGGAAAACGGCGTCCTCCGGGGCGCCGTTTTTTCGTCGGCAGCGATCGCTGCGCCGCGAGCCGGCGAGCCGACGCCGGGGGGATTGCCCTCGCCCGAAGCCGACGCGGACGGACCCGCGACCATCGCCGTAGCGGATCGCGCGGCCTGCAAAAGCCGTCACGCGGGCGTCCGCCACCAGGGAGCTCGCTTGGACATCTTCCTGCAGCAGATCGTCAACGGCCTCACGCTCGGCAGCGTGTACGCCGTCGTCGCGCTCGGCTACACGATGGTCTACGGCATCATCCAGCTCATCAACTTCGCGCACGGCGAAGTCGTGATGATCGGCGCGATGGTGGCGCTTCTCGGTGATCACGGCGCTCGCCGGCGCGCACACCGGACTGCCGCCGCTCGCGATCGCTCGCCGCTCGGCGTCGCTGGTCGCCATCCCGGTCTGCATGGGCGTCGGCTACGCGCTGGAGCGCGTCGCCTACCGGCCGCTGCGCAGCGCGCCGCGCCTCGCGCCGCTGATCACCGCGATCGGCCTGTCGATCATCCTGCAGCACCTCGCGATGATCATCTGGAGCCGCAACCCGCATCCCGTTCCCGCAGATCATCACGGTCATCGCCGTATCACGTCACCGGCAACCCCGACGGCGCGACGATCACCAACGTGCAGGTCGCGATCATCGTCACGTCGGTCGCGATGATGGCCGGGCTGCTCGCGCTCGTCTACCGGACCAAGCTCGGCATCGCGATGCGCGCGACGTCGCAGAACCAGCAGGTCGCCGGCCTGATGGGCATCGACATCAACCGCGTGATCGCGCTGACGTTCGTCATCGGCGCGGGCCTCGGCGCGATGGCCGGCGTGATGGTCGGCACCTACTACGGCATCGCGCAATACCAGATGGGCTTCATGCTCGGGCTGAAGGCGTTCTCCGCCGCGGTGCTGGGCGGCATCGGCAACCTCGCCGGCGCGATGCTGGGCGGCGTGCTGCTCGGCCTCATCGAGGCGCTGGGCGCCGGCTACGTCGGCGACCTCACCAACCTGTGCCAGCTGTCGCGGTGGTCGACGCGATCGCCGAGCGCTGCGTCAACGATCCGAACCTCACGCTCTTCGGCAGCAACTACCAGGACGTGTTCGCGTTCCTCGTGCTGATCGCCGTGCTGATCTTCCGGCCGTCCGGGCTGCTCGGCGAGCGCGTCTGCGACCGCGCCTGAACGCGAGTCGCGCTGCATGCACGATACTTCCTCGATCCGCGAAGAAGCAGTCCCGCGCGGCGCGATGGGATCGGCGAATCGTCGCTGATCGCCGAGCTCGGCGCTGCGTCGCGTCGCTGCCGTTCGCGCTGGCGCGCAGGATCGGCACGGCGTGGGTGCGCATCACCAACCTCGCGATCCTGTTCGTGCTGCTGGCGCTCGGCCTCAACATCGTCGTCGGCTTCGCCGGGCTGCTCGACCTCGGCTACATCGCGTTCTACGCGGTCGGCGCCTACGTCTACGCGCTGCTCGCCTCGCCCCATTTCAACCTGCACCTGCCGTTCTGGATCATCCTGCCGCTCGGCGCGCTGGTCGCCTGCATGTTCGGCGTGCTGCTCGGCGCGCCGACGCTGAAGCTCCGCGGCGACTATCTCGCGATCGTCACGCTGGGCTTCGGCGAGATCGTCCGCATCTTCCTCAACAACCTGTCGCAGCCGGTCAACATCACCAACGGCCCGCAGGGCATCGCGCGGATCGATCCGTTCCGCTTCGGCATCTTCAGCTTCGCGCGCGCGACAGACGATCGGCGGGCTCGACGTTCACCGGGCCGATCAAGTACTACTACTTCCTGCTCGTCGTGCTGCTCGTCGTGATCGTCATCAACCTGCGGCTGCAGAACTCGCGGATCGGCCGCGCCTGGGAGGCGATCCGCGAGGACGAGATCGCCGCGCGGGCGATGGGCATCAACACGCGCAACATGAAGCTGCTCGCGTTCGCGATGGGCGCGTCGTTCGGCGGCGTCGCCGGCGGGATGTTCTCGGCGATCCAGGGCTTCATCAGCCCGGAGAGCTTCGTGCTCGTCGAGTCGGTCGATGGTGCTGTCGCATGGTCGTGCTGGGCGGCATGGGCAACATCTGGGGCGTGATCCTCGGCGCGCTGCTGCTCTCGTTCGTGCCCGAGGTGCTGCGCTACACGGTCGAGCCCGGTGCAGCAGGCGCTGTTCGGCCGGATGCTGATCGAGCCCGAGGTGATCCGGATGCTGCTGTTCGGCCTCGCGCTGGTGCTGATGATGCTGTTCCGGCCCGGCCGGCATCCTGCCGTCGGCGCTGCGCAAGCGCGAGCTCGAGGCGGCCCGGCCGGCCGAGGCGGCCCCATGAGCGCGGCCGGGACGTCCCAAGGCGCGAATCGCGCCCCCTCCGGGGGCAGCGCAGCGGCCGAATTGGCCAATGAGCCGCAGCGTGGGGGTCGTACATGAGCGCGGCCGGGGCGCCAGTGAGTGAGCAGGCGCTGCTCACCGCAAGCGGGATCACCAAGCGCTTCGGCGGCGTGCAGGCGCTGTCGGACGTCAGCTTCACGATCCGTCCGCGGCGAGATCTACGGCCTGATCGGGCCGAACGGCGCCGGCAAGACATCGCTCTTCAACGTGCTGACCGGCATCTACACGCAGGACGAGGGGCAGTTCACGTTCGACGGCCAGCCGCTCGCCGGCCTGAAGCCGAACGAAGTCGCCGAGCGCGGCATCGCGCGCACGTTCCAGAACATCCGCCTGTTCGCCAACCTGTCGGCGCTCGAGAACGTGATGATCGGCCGCCACGTGCGCACGCATGCGACGGTGTTCGGCGCGATCTTCCGCAACGCGCGCACGCGCGCCGAGGAGAACGGCGATCGAGAAGCGCGCGCTACGAGCTGCTCGACTACGTCGGCGTCGCAACGGCGCGCGAACGCTCTCGCGAAGCATCTCGCGTACGGCGACCAGCGCCGCCTCGAGATCGCGCGCGCGCTCGCGACCGAGCCGAAGCTCCTCGCGCTCGACGAGCCGGCGGCCGGAATGAACGCCACCGAGACGGCGGCGCTGCGCAATCTGCTCGAGAACATCCGCCGCGACGGCACGACGATCCTGCTGATCGAGCACGACATGAAGCTCGTGATGAGCGTCTGCGACCGCGTGCTGGTGCTCGACTACGGCAGGAAGATCGCCGAAGGACTGGCCGCGAGCGTGCAGAAGGACGACAAGGTGATCGCCGCCTACCTGGGCGGCGACGTCACGCTGAATCTCAAGGGCACCGCGGCATGACGGCAACGACCCAGCCGCCGCTGCTCGCGCTCGATCGGCTTGCCGTCGGCTATGGCGGCATCCAGGCCGTCAAGGGCATCGACCTCCGTCGTCGGGAACGGCGAGCTCGTCTGCCTCATCGGCGCCAACGGCGCCGGCAAGACGACGACGCTCAAGGGGATCTGCGGCCTGCAGCCGGTAAAATCGGGAACGATTCGTTACGACGGCGACGACATCACCGGCCGCCCGGCATTCGAGCTCGTGCACCGCGGCCTCGCGATGGTGCCCGAGGGGCGCGGCGTGTTCGGCGGCCTGACGATCGAAGAAAACCTCGCGATGGGCGCGTACTCGCGGAACGATCGCGCGGCGATCAAAACCGACGTCGAGCGCGTGTTCGCGCTGTTTCCCCGCCTGAAGGAGCGCCGCCGCCAGACCGCCGGCACGCTGTCCGGCGGCGAGCAGCAGATGCTGGCGATCGGCCGCGCGCTTGATGTCGCGGCCGCGTCTCCTGCTGCTCGACGAGCCGTCGATGGGGCTGGCGCCGCTGATGGTGCAGAAGGTGTTCGAGACGATCCTGTCCGTTGCGAAGGAAGGCGTGACGATCCTGCTGATCGAGCAGAACGCGAAGCTCGCGCTCGAAGTGAGCGATCGCGGCTACGTGATGGAATCGGGGGTGATCACGCTCGAAGGCGCCGCGGCGACGCTGCTGCACGATCCGAAGGTGCGCGCCGCCTACCTCGGCGAAGCGGCGTAGGCGCCGCCGCCGTTCCCATTCGTCGCGGACCGCCGCATTACCGGTAATTCCACCCCACCCATCGGACCGGCCTCGCCGGGCGAACCGGACCGCGCGCGCGCGCCGCGCCCGATTCGGCGCGTGCCTGCAAGCCACGCGCTCGAGTGGTACGGCGACGCAATGCGGCTGTGGAAACGCGGCCCAGCGATGTTCTGTGCCCTTGCGCTCGTCGTCCTCGCCGCGAACCTCGCGCTCAACCTCGTGCCGATGGTCGGCATCGTGCTCGCACAGCTGCTGTTGCCGCTGCTCGAATGCAGCCTCCTCTACGCGAGCCTCGCCGCCGACCGGGGCGATCGTCCGCGAATTGCGCACCTGATTGCCGTGGTCGGCGCCACCCCGGCGGCACTGGCCGCCGTCATTGCCGCCGGCCTGATCGTCTTCGCGGTCGAGGCGCTCGTTGCGCAGGCGGTCGGCGGGATCAACATGCTGTCCCCCGCGAGCAACGCCGCATCGATTTCCGGAACCGCGCTCGTCGCGACCTACGCGGCTGGAATCGCAGCATCGCTGCCGCTGACGTTCGTGCCGTTCGCCGTGCTGTTCGACGGCGCGGGCTTCCGCGATGCATTCGCGCATAGCGCCGCTGCGTTCGCGCGCAATCCGGTGCCGCTGGCCTTCTATGGCGCGCTGTCGTTCGCGTTGCTGATGCTCGGTCTTGCGACGAGCGGCCTCGGGCTGCTGCTCGCGCTGCCGTGGTCGGCCGCGTCGTCGTACGCCGCATGGAAGGACATCTTCGGCGTCGCCTGACGGGGCCTGGCACTGCCGCCGCTGTCGGTGCATTCCTACAGAAATCTGGTCGTCCGTCCGCTGCGTCAGGGTCGTCTTCGCCGATAGGATGAGCAGGCGCATGACGTGCGCTCTCCCCTCTCCCCTTTTCAACCGTCCGGACCAGAAGGCCATGACCCTCGATCACGCCCTTGGCTCACTTGCAATGGAAACTCCCCCCCGCGCGGAACGCCGGCGGGGCGACGATACGCGCGGCCGGCTTCTGGACGCGGTCGAAGGCCTGATCGCCGATCACGGGTTCAAACCGCTGACGCACCGAACGATCGCCTCGCGCGCGGAAGCGCACGTCGCGCTGCTCAATTATCATTTCGGCAGCAAGGAGCAATTGATCGAGGAAGCGCTGGCGCGGCGCGCGGCGCAACTCCTCGCGCAGCAGCACGAGGCGCTGGCGGCGCTTCGCGAGCGCGGCGACTGGACGGTCGAGGACGTGCTGTGGGCTTATGGCGGCCCCTTCGCATCGCTTGGGCAGGACATCGCGCCGGCTTGGCGCAACTACCTGTGTCTCGTTGCACGACTGGCCGGGCACGATCCTTCGGACGCAATGATGTTGCGTCACTTTGGCAGCGTATATCGCGAATGTCTGACGGCGCTGCGCCACGCGCTCCCCGGCGTCGACGAGGTCGCACTGGCGGCGGGCTTTCGTAACTGCCGGCTGCTGTTCGAGCACGATGCGCTTGCGCGCTGCAAGGCCGGCGGAAGTACGCCGGCACTCACCACGAGCGCCGAAGAGCTGATCGCGTTCCTGGCTGGTGGCTTGCGAGCGCTGGCCGGGCAGTCAACCTACGAGGCAACCGCACATTGATGAACGCGCTGCCGCGAATTCGGACGGAGATTGCGGAGTCCGGCGGGCCGGTCACTCGGCGCGCCGGCGCGCGCGACTTCCCCGCGTTACGCGGACGGCCTTTGCTCGAATCCCGTGAGCGCGGCGTCGAGATCGCTGCGCATGACCTCGACCAGCGTCACGTGCGCGCCCGTCGGTCCGCGGCGGCAGGCTTCAGCCAGCCGATCGCACGCCTCGCGGCGCGCCTGCAGGTGCGCTTCGACTGATCCGTCGCGGCAGTTGCGCACCCATCCGGCGACGCCCGCGCGCCGCGCCGACCCCACCAGCCAGTCGCGATAGCCGACGCCCTGCACGGCGCCGGCGATGCGCAGCCGGCAGCTGCGATGCGACGCGGTGGTCCAGCGCGAATGGATCGCAAGCGCCGCCACGGTTTTCGCGTCGGTCAATCGCCCGTCGTCGATCGCCGCGTAGAGCTCCGCTTCGGTGAAGTGCGCGAGCTCCAGGAATTCGCCGGGATCGAGCTTCGACCCGACCTGCGTAAGCCCGCGTGCCGCATAGAGCGCGATCGCCTCCGTCGAATAGGAAATGACGGGATGGATGATGCCGAGCCGCGTCCATTCGATCGCGGCGTGCCCCGCTTCCTCGATCAATTCACGTCGCGCCGTCCCGAGCGTCGATTCGCCCGGGTCCACCTTGCCGGCGGGAAACTCGAGAAACGCACGATTGTGCGGATAGCGAAACTGGCGCTCGACGATGAAGCGTCCATCATCTTCGAGCGGAACGACCAGAACGGCGCCCGGGTGGACGACGTATTCACGGACCGACACGCCGCCGTCGGGTAGACGTACGCGATCCCGCCGCACGTCGAGCAGCGCACCCGAATAGACCTGCTCGCCGTCGAGCCGATGCTCGACGAGCGCCTCGCCGTCGTCGTCGCTCGCGCGCGCGGCACGTGAATCGGGTACGCTGGTGCTCGGCTTGCTCATGCCTCGGCCTCATTGCACCGCCCAAGCCTGCCATCGCCTCGTGTCGGCCTCGCCTCAATCGCGCGCGGACCGGCCCTTCGGGCGTGCGCTTCGCGCCGCGCGCTCATTCCTCGGCCTCATTGCACCGCCCAAGCCTGCCATCGCCTCGTGTCGGCCTCGCCTCAATCGCGCGCGGACCGGCCCTTCGGGCGTGCGCTTCGCGCCGCGCGCTCATTCGAGCCAATCCCGCACCGGGAGAAAATCTGTCGCGAGCCGCGCTTCCGGAGAACCGGGCTCGGGCGTCCAGTCGTAGCGCCAGCATGCGATCGGCGGCATCGAGAGCAGGATCGCCTCGGTGCGTCCATTCGATTGCAGGCCGAACAACGTGCCGCGATCCCAGACCAGATTGAATTCGACATAACGGCCGCGCCGGTATGCCTGGAAATCGCGTTCACGCGCGCCGAAAGCCATGTCGCGGCGACGCTCGAGAATCGGCAGATACGCGGCGAGGAAATGGTCGCCAACGCTTCGGGTCAACGCGAACGCGCGCTCGAATCCGCCCTCGTCCCAGTCGTCGTAGAAAATGCCGCCGATCCCGCGCGCTTCCTGCCGGTGCTTCAGAAAGAAATAACTGTCGCACGCGCGCTTGAAGCGTGGATGAAGCTCGTCGCCGAAGGGCTGCAGCGCGTCGCGGCACACGGCGATGAAAGTGCGCGCGCGTCATCGGTGAAACCGTAGATCGGCGTGAGATCCATGCCGCCGCCGAACCACCAGTCGGGCCGGCGATCGCTTGGTGCGCCGCCCGCGTCTTCGTCGCGTTGCAACGCACAGAGGTGACGCACGTTCAAGTGCACGATCGGCGCGTACGGATTGCGCGGATGCAGGACCAGCGATACGCCGAGCGCTTCCCATTCGCGTCCCGCGAGCTGCGGGCGACGAGCCGTCGCGGAGGGCGGCAGTTCGCGGCCGGCGACGTGCGAAAACAGCACGCCCGCGCGCTCGAACACCTGCCGTTTTCGAGCGACAGCGAGACGCCGCCGCCCTCCTGCCGCTGCCATTCGTCGCGGCGGAACGTCGCGCGTCTCGACCGCCTCCAGCGCGGCGACGATGCGCGTCTGCAGGTCCTCGAAATAGTCGCGGATCGCCGCGATGTCGGGCGCGTCGCCGGAAATCGAATCGCCGATCATCGCGTCACGGCCGGCGCGCGAGCGCGCGGTGGCCGATGTCGCTGCGATATTGCATGCCGTCGAAGTGAATGCCCGCAATCGCCGCGTACGCCGCGCGCTGCGCCTGTCGCAGCGAATCGCCGAGCGCTGTGACGCCCAGCACGCGCCCGCCGCTCACCCGCACCTCGGCCCCGTGACTGCGCGTGCCCGCGTGGAACACGTACAACGTCCGGATGCGCCTGTTGCGTGACGCGGTCGAGGCCGTCGATGACGTCGCCCTTGCGCGGAGCCTCCGGGATAACCGGCGGCGGCCAGCACGACGGTGAGCGCTGCGCGGCGGTCCCATTCGGCTTCGACCTCGATCGAGCGTGCCGGCGATCGCGTGGTCGATCAGCACGGTCAAGATCGGAGCGCAGCCGCACCAGTGATCGGTTGCGTCTCCGGATCGCCCAGGCGGCAATTGAATTCGAGCGCGCGCGGCGCGCCGGCCGCGTCGATCATCACGCCGGCATAGAGGAATCCCGAATACGGCGTTCCTTCGGCGGCCATGCCGTTGACGGCCGGCACGATGATCTCGCGCATGATCCGCGCATGCATCGGTCGGCGTGACGACCGGCGCCGGCGAATACGCGCCCATGCCTCCGGTATTCGGCCCCAGATCGCCGTCGCGCAGCCGCTTGTGGTCCTGGCTCGACGCGAGCGCCAGCACGTGCAGGCCGTCGGCCATCACGATGAAGCTCGCCTCCTCGCCTTCGAGGAAATCCTCGACCACGACGCGCGCGCCCGCGGCGCCCATCGCGTTCCGCCGTCAGCATCGTGTCGATCGCCGCGTGCGCCTCGTCGATCGATGTCGCGACGACCACGCCCTTGCCTGCGGCCAGTCCGTCCGCCTTGATGACGATCGGCGCGCCTGCGCTGTCGACATAGGCGCGCGCGGCGTCGGCGTCGGTGAACGTCCGGTATTGCGCGGTCGGAATCGCCGTGGCGCGCCATGAACGCCTTTGCGAAATCCTTCGAGCTCTCGAGCCGCGCGGCGGCGCGCGTCGGTCCGAAGATCCGCAGCCCCGCAGCGCGGAACGCATCGACGATGCCCTCGGCGAGCGGCGCCTCCGGGCCGACGATCGTCAGCGCGATGGGCTGCCGCCTTGCAAACGCGACCAGCGTCGGGAATCGTGTCGATCGGGACGTTGACGAGATCCGGGCTCTGCGCGCAGTCCCGGCGTTGCCGGGCGCGACGAACACCTTGCCGACACGCGGCGACTGCGCGACCTTCCACGCGAGCGCGTGCTCGCGGCCGCCGCCGCCGACGACGAGGACGTTCATCGCGAGGCCCGGTTCACTGGAACATGACGCGGCCGAAAACGAAAAGGATGCTGCCGTTGTTGATGCCGCCGTTCAGCGTCGGGATGTACGTCGTCATCAGCGTCGCGCGCTCGTAGCGCAGCGAAAAGATCGGCAGCAGCGCCGGAAACGGCGCGCCGCCGAGGATGTCCGGCCGCTGGACGAGCATCACCGTATAGCCGAGTCCCGGCTGGATCAGCGCGCGCGAACCCCAGTACGTCGAGTGCTCGTAGCCCACGTTCCATTCGGCGTGGTGGTGCGAATCCTTGAATACCATCGCGAACACCGAATGCGTGTCGCCGTCGGGATCCTCGACGGTGCGGATCACTCCGCCGCCCCACGCCCTCGGATTCGAGAGCATCGCGCTTTTCGGCCGTCCACGTCCAGGGCAGATGCCATGCGTAGCCGGAAACGAGCATTCCCGTATCGCCGCGCTCGTACGTGTCGACGAGGCGGCGGCAGCCGTCCGCCAGCCAGTCCGGGTAGTCGTCGCAAGGCGCGGCGAGCGCGGAAGTCGCGCAAGCGAGCCATGCGAAGGTCACCGATGCAACAACGCGCAGCTTCATCCGGACGTTTCCCAGTCAGTGGCGGAAATGACGCACGCCGGTGAACACCATCGCGATGCCGCGCTCGTCGGCCGCCGCGATCACTTCGTCGTCGCGCATGCTGCCGCCCGGCTGGATCACCGCGACCGCGCCGTTGTCGGCGACGACGTCCAGGCCGTCGCGAAACGGAAAGAACGCGTCGGACGCGACGACCGAGCCGGCCAGCGACAGCCCCGCGTTCGCCGCCTTGATCGCGGCGATCCGCGTCGAATCGACGCGGCTCATCTGGCCCGCGCCGATGCCGAGCGTTCGGCCGCCGCCGCAATAGACGATCGCGTTCGACTTCACGAACCTGGCGACGCGCCACGCGAACAGCAGGTCGGCGCAGTTGCGCCGCGGTCGGCGCCACGCGCGTGACGACGCGCAGATCGCGCGACGGCGATCTGTCGCGCGTCGGGCGTCTGCACCAGCAGGCCGCCGCCGACGCGCTTCAGGTCCCATTCGTCGCCGCGCGCGCCGGCGACCGGCAGCGGGACCTCGAGCACGCGCACGTTCTTCTTCTGCGCAATGGCGGACAGCGCATCGGCCGTGTACTCCGGCGCGATCAGCACTTCGACGAATTGCGCGGCCACCGCCTCGAGCGTGGCCGCGTCGACGGGCCGGTTGAACGCGATGATGCCGCCGAACGCCGACACCGGATCGGTCGCGAAGGCCGCGTCGATAGGCGTCGAGCGGTCGACGGCGCGCTCGCCGCGCCGCAGGGATTGGCGTGCTTGACGATGACGCATGCGGCTTCGTCGAACGCGGTGACGCACCGCCACGCGGCGTCGGCATCGGCGACGTTGTTGAACGAAAGCTCCTTGCCCTGCAGCTGGCGGTACGAGGCGATGCGACCCGCGCGCCGCGCCGGGCTTCGCGGTAGAACGCCGCGCGCTGATGCGGATTCTCGCCGTAGCGCATGTCCTGGCGCTTCTCGCCGGTGATGGACAGCGACTGCGGGAAGCCCTGCAGCGCGCCGTCGGCGTCGCGCGCCGTGAGCCAGTTGGCGATCGCGCCGTCGTACGCGGCCGTGTGCGAGAACGCCTGCTGCATCAGCCTGAAGCGCAGCGCGCCGCGACAACGCCCCGCCGTTGGCGTCGAGCTCGGCGCAGCACGTTCGCGTAGTCAGACGGGCTCGACGACGACGCCGACGTGCTCCCAGTTCTTCGCCGCCGCGCGCAGCATCGCCGGGCCGCCGATGTCGATGTTCTCGATCGCGTCGTCAAGCGTGCAGTCCGGGTTCGCGACCGTTTCGCGAAACGGATAGAGGTTGACGACGACGAGGTCGATCGTCGGGATCGCGTGCCGCGCAAGCGCGTCGCGGTGCGCCGCGAGATCGCGCCGCGCGAGGATGCCGCCGTGGATCTTCGGGTGCAGCGTCTTCACGCGCCCGTCGAGCATCTCCGGAAATCCGGTGTAGCGGCCGACGTCGGTGACCGCGCACGCCGGACTGCGGCGAGCAGCTTCGCCGTGCCGCCGGTCGAGAGCAGCTGGATGTTGCGCGCGAGCGAGGCCGCGCGCCAGATCGAGCGATGCCCGTCTTGTCGGAAACCGACAGCAGCGCCTGCGTGACTCGGACGGTCATCGCTGGAGGCGACTGGCGGAACGGCGGGCGCGGCCGAACGGACGCGGCCGGGCCGG
Organism: uncultured Pseudomonadota bacterium; assembly: GCA_963718905.1. Lineage (GTDB taxonomy): Bacteria > Pseudomonadota > Gammaproteobacteria > Burkholderiales > Casimicrobiaceae > VBCG01. The sequence continues at coordinate 229,218 of CAVRAF010000005.1, read as the reverse complement.
GCACGCGTGCGATACCAGATTGTACTTGGCGAGCTTGGCCCGCAGCGTATTCCGGTTGAGTCCCAGCATCTCCGCCGCGTGTGTCTGGTTGCCGTTCGACGCGGTCGAGCATCGACGACAGCAACGCACGCTCGACGTGCGCGATCACCATGTCATAGATGCCGTGCGGCGGCTCGCCGTCGAGCCGGCGGAAATATTCGTCGAGCGACTTCTCGACGCTGCGCCCGATCTCGTTGCTGCTGTTCAGTCGAATGTTCTTTTTCACGCCGCCAGCGCCTCCCCCATCCACGTCGCACGCGCAGCGCGCGGCTCGTCCATCCAAGCGCTCTTTCGCACCGATTCTTCGCTCGTCGCATCGCCGACGTCGTATCGCAGCCGGTCCCCTCGGCACGGCCAGATTATCGAAGAACCGCTCGACCGCCGCCCGCTGCACCGCGATCGCTTCGGCTACGTTGATCCGCTGCCGAAATTCGCCGCACCGGGAAGCCGTTCCGTGTACCAATGCAGATGCTTGCGCGCGATCCGCACGCCAAGCTCCTCGCCATAGAACGCATAGTGATCGTCGAGATGCGCGGCTATCGCGCTGCGCGCCTCGTCCGACCGTCGGCGGAGGCAACACGCGACCGGTGGACGAGAAAATGCGCGATTTCCCGAAAGATCCACGGCCGGCCCTGCGCCGCCCGGCCGATCATCACGCCGTCGGCGCCGGTTTCGGCAAGCACCGCCTTCGCACGCTGCGGCGTTGCGATGTCGCCATTGGCGATCACCGGAATGCGCACGGTCCGCTTGACGGCGCGAATCGTCGCGAATTCGACCGGACCTACGAACAGGCAGGCGCGCGTGCGGCCGTGCACGGTCAAGCGCGGCGATGCCCGCGTCCTCGGCAATCCTTGCGATGCGCACCGCGTTCCTTGCGTGCGGCGCGGGTCCCGTGCGAATTTTCAGCGTCACCGGAACTTCGACCGCGCGAACGACGGCATCGAGAATCGCCGCGACGAGCAGCTTCGTTGCCGAGCAGCGCCGAGCCGGCGGCGGCGTTGCATACTTTCTTCGCCGGGCATCCCATGTTGATGTCGATGATCTGCGCGCCGCGATCGACGTTGTAGCGCGCCGCATCGGCCAGCAGCATCGGGATCGGCGCCCGCGATCTGCACGGCGATCGGTGCGACCTCGCCTGCATGATCGGTGCGCCGGCGCGATTTGTCCGTTGCCCAGAGCCTCGGATTCGCCGCGACCATTTCCGAGACGGCGTATCCCGCGCCCATGCGCTTGCACAGCATCCGAAACGGCCGATCGGTGACGCCGGCCATCGGCGCAACCGCGAGGTTGTTCGGCAGTAGAGTAGCCACCGATGCGCACGTCTCGGATCAGATTCTTCAGGGAGGGGTTCGAATTATACCCGTTGTCGAATGCGCGACGCGTCGAGGGCGCAGCGACGCGAACTAGCGCATCCCGAACAGCATTGCGCGCGCAAACGCGCGCTTCGCGAGCGGCATCGCAGTCGAGCACCATCAGCCCGATGCCGCGCGGGACGCGCAACCAGGGCAGGTCGTTGCCGAACAGTTGCACGAGGCCGTGCGTAAACGCGATGCCGGCGCGGCGGTCGCGGTTGCGGCCTTTGCTGTATCGCTCCAGCATCGGTGCGGCGCCGAGATCGCTTGCGAGGCGTGTCGACGATGATGCCCGCGAGCTCGAAGGCATCGCGCAGTCCGAGATTGAATCCCTGCCCGGCGATCGGGTGCAGCGCCTGCGCCGCATTGCCGATCACCGCGATGCGCTGCGCTGTCGTATTGCGCGCGATCTCCAGCGTCAGCGGGAACGTGCGGCGCTCGCCCGACGTGCGCGAATCCCCGGTAGCGGCTGCCGAAATGCGCGGCGAGCGCCGCCAGGAACGCAGGGTCGCCGAGTTGCTGCGTCCGCGCCGCGTCCGCGGGCTTCTGCGTCCACACCAGTGCGTAGTGATCGCGCTCGGGCAGCAACGCGACCGGGCCCTCCGGTGTGAATCGCTCGTAGGCGACGCCGTCGTGCGGCCGCTCGAGAGCAATTGCGCCGACGACGGCGACTTGTCCATAGTCGTGGCGTCGACGCGAAATGCCGGACACCGCCGACGATGCGCCATCCGCGACCACGGCGACGCGCGCGCGCAGCGTCTCGTCCGGATGCTCGGCAATGTCGACCAGCGCCGCGCGCGGGCGTGCTCGTCACCGCGCGCGCCGAGGCGCCGAATCGCAGATCGATGCGCGCACGGGAGAGTGCCTCGTCCAGAACGCTCTGCAGCGCGCGATAGGAGACGACGTACCCGAGCGCCGGCAAGCCATATTCGGACGCGTCGAGGCGCAGCGCACCGAAGCCGCGCGCCTGCGAGACGTCGATCGTCCTGATCGGGGTGACCGCGCCCGGCATGCCGCGAGCGGGGTCCAGACACCGAGCCGCTCGAAGACGAGACGCGCACCATGCGACAGCGCAAGAGAACGATCCGCGCGTGCCGATCGCGCCGGCGGCCCGCGCGTCGACGACGACGATGTCGAGGTCCGCGTCGCGCAGGGCCAGCGCGAGCGTGGCGCCGACCGGACCGGCGCCGACGATCGCGACATCATGCATTGGGCACGTCGGCGATGGCGAGTTGGCTGGAGGGTGGCGCGTGTCGCCGCGACGCGGACTGCCGGGTGTCGTCTAGCTCACGCCCTTATGGCTTCGTCGGCAGGCCGCCTCGACGTCGGCGACCGATTTCGGCGCAGCGATCGTCAGGTTTTCGACGCCGTCCGCCGCGACGAGAACGTCGTCCTCGATGCGCACGCCGATATTCCAGAACGCTTCGGGCACGTTGTCGGCCGGGCGGATGTACGCGCCGGGCTCGACCGTCAGCACCATGCCCGGCGCAAGTCGGACCGACTCGCCGTGCACCTGATACAAGCCGGCGTCGTGGACGTCCATGCCGAGCCAATGGCCCGCCCGGTGCATGTAGAACTGCTTGTAGCTGCCGCTCTTCGAGCACGGCATCGAGCGTTCCGGTGCAAAGGCCGAGATCGATGAAGCCCTGCGCCAGCACGCGCTCGGCGACGTGATGGTAATCGTGGAATGCCGCGCCGGGCTTCACCGCGTCGATGCACGCGAGCTGCGACGCCAGCACGAGTTCGTAGATCGCCTTCTGCGGGCCGCTGAACGTCCCGCCGACCGGGAACGTGCGGGTGATGTCCGACGCGTAGCCCTGGTATTCGCAACCGGCGTCGATCAGCAGCAGGTCGCCGTCGTGCATTTGCCGGTTGTTGTCGCGGTAATGCAGCACGCACGCGTTGGGGCCCGACGCGACGATCGAGTTGTACGCGACCGCCTGCGCGCCTTCGCGCAGAAATTCGTGGATCAGCTCCGCCTCGACCTGATATTCGTATGCGCCGGGCCGCGCGTGCTGCATCGCGCGCCGGTGCGCCGCCGCCGAGATCGCGCACGCGCGGCGCATCAGCGCCAGCTCGTGCGCATCCTTCACGAGCCGCATCGTATCGAGCGCGGCGCGAACGTCGACGACCTCTTCGGGCGCGGCGACACCGGTGCGCACCCGGTTCCGCACTTCGTTCAGCAGGTCGGTAACCTGCCGGTCCCAATCGCCGAACAGGCCGAGGGGCGTGAACAGCGCCGGCCGATCCGATGCGATCTCCGGCAGCTTCTCGCGCAGCGCCGCGATCGGGTGCGCCTCGTCGAAGCCGAAAATCTCGCGCGCCGCGTCGGGACCGTAACGAAAGCCGTCCCAGATCTCGCGCTCTTCATTGCGTTCGCGACAGAAGAGCACGTGCCGATCGCCATCCGGCCCCGCGACGAGCGCGATCACCGCTTCGGGTTCAGGGAATCCCGACAGATAATAGAAATAGCTGTCGTGCCGGAACGGGTAGAGCGAGTCGCGGTTGCGCGCCACTTCGGGCGCGGTCGGAACGAGCGCAAGGCCGCCGCCGCTGCGCGAGCGCATCGACTGCAGGATGGCATCGCGGCGGGCGCGGTAGATTTGGTGTGCGTGGTTCATCGTGGCATCCTGCGCTTGAAGCCCCATTATAGGTGTTGCCGGTCGCGCGCCCCGGCGAGTCAAGGAGTTCCATCGTGATCGACGACCTGTCCGCTCCGCGTGGCCACGCGGGGCCCGCCTCCGCTGCGCCCATCGAAACGCTCTGCGCTCGCCGATTACGCGGCGGGCTGCGGAACGGCCGTTTTGGCGCCGAAGCGACCGCGATCACGGATGCTCGAGCGCATCGCCGACGAAAATCGCCCGCTCGACGCATTCACCTGGGTCGATGCCGAAGGCGCGCGGGCCGCGGCGCGGGCCGCCGACGCGCACCTGGCCGCGCACACGGATCTGGGGCCGCTGATGGGCGTCCCGATCGCCCTGAAGGATCTGTATGCGGCCGACGGCCTGCCGATGACGGCCGGCTCGCGCGTCGACATCGCCGATTGCGCGCCGCACGAAGGGTCCGATCGTGCGCGCGCTCAAGCGTGCCGGCGCGGTCATCCTTGGCAAGACGCGCACGACCGAGTTCGCTTTCGGCACGTACAATCCCGACGCATCCGACGCCGCGCAATCCCCGCGATCGCGTCGTCCACCGGATGCCGGGCGGCTCGTCGTCCGGATCCGCCGTAGCGCAAGCTGCGGGCCTTTGCGCGATCGCGTTCGGCACCGACACCGGCGGCTCGGTGCGCCAGCCGGCGGCCTTGTGCGGCATCGCGGGCTTCAAGTCGACCACCGGCCGGCTGTCGATGGACGGCGTCTTTCCGCTGTCGCCGACATTCGACAGCCCCGGCTGGTTCGGCAACCGCGTCGCCGATCTCGCGATGGTGTGGCAGGTCTTGTCCGGCGAGGCGCCGGCGTTCCGGCGGCCGCTCGACACGCTGATCCTCGGCCGGCCCGATGCGCATTTCTTCGACGAGCTCGAGCCCGACGTCGCGCGGGCGATCGACGCCGCGCAGCATCGACTCGCCGCGGCCGGTGCACGCATTGTCCCGGTGACGTTGCCGTCGCTTGCCGATCTGGACGTCGCGTTCGGCGCGTATCTATCCGCCGAACTCGTCGCGCATCTCGGCCGCAATCGCGTTACCGGGAATCTCGCACAGATGGATCCGGTCGTCGCGGCGCGCATCGCGCCGGGACTGACGCTCACCGCCGACGCATTCATCGACTTGCGCAAACGCTTTGCCGACATCGCGCGCGAGGCGCAGCGCGCGATCGACCGCGTCGACGCAGTGCTGACGCCCGTCGTGCCCGCGCGTCGCGGCGCCGGTGGCCGGCCACGCGGCGCCCGACGCGGCGGCCGGCTGGAGCCGGCGAGACGCTGCGCTTCACGCGCCCCGGCAATCTGTTCGGTTTCTGCGGCATTTCGTTGCCGGTCGAGCATCTGGTCGCGACGCTGCCGGTCGGGTTGCAATTGCTCGGGCGCGGCGGCGCCGATGCGGAGCTGCTCGCGATCGCCGACGTCGTGGAAGAGGCACTCGCGACATGAGCGCAGCCGGGCCGTCCCAAGGCGCGAATCGCTCCCCCTCCGGGGGCAGCGCAGCGGCCGAATTGGCAAATGAGGCCGCAAGCGTGGGGGTAGTTTCAGTGAGCGTCGCCGGGCCGTCCCAAGACGCGAATCGCTCCCCCTCCGGGGGCAGCGCAGCGGCCGAATTGGCAAATGAGGCCGCAAGCGTGGGGGTAGTTTCAGTGAGCGTCGCCGGGCCGTCCCAAGACGCGAATCGCTCCCCCATCGGGGGCAGCGCAGCGGCCGAATTGGCAAATGAGGCCGCAAGCGTGGGGGTAGTTTCAGTGAGCGTCGCCGGGCCGTCCCAGGGCGCGAATCGCTCCCCCTCCGGGGACAGCGCAGCGGCCGAATGGGCCAATGAGGCCGCAAGCGTGGGGGTCGTTGCATGACGTTGCGCGACACGAAGCGGATGCTGCGCGACCAGGTCATCGCTGCGCGCGACGCGCTCGCACCGGCGCGGCGCGCCGAGGCATCGGAGGCGATCGCCGCGCGGATCGCCGCGCTCCCTCGTTCGACCGCGCGGAAGTCGTGCTGCTGACGCTGCCGTTTCGCAGCGAATGGGATGCGCGCGCTGCTCGCGCGACGCGCGCTCGCCGCCGGCAAGCGCGTCGCGGTCCCGCGCGTCGATCCCGTCGGCCCGGATGCTGCGCCTGCTGCACAGATCGCAGACCTGCGGCGCGACATCGAGCCGGGCTATCGCGGCATCCCCGAGCCGCGTGCCGAATGCGCCGCGATCGCACCCGAAGCGATCGACTGGGTGCTGGTTCCCGGCGTCGCGTTCGACGCGGCCGGGCGACGGCTCGGGCTATGGCGGCGGCTATTACGACCGGCTGCTGCCGCTCCTGCCGCCGGCGGCGCCGCGCGTGTCGCAGGCGCGTTCGAGGTGCAGATCGTCGACCGCGTGCCCGCGGCGCCGCACGACATCACCGTCGACTGCATCGTCACCGAGAGCGCGGATGATCGACCGGTCTGCGCGAGCGACCGAATGACGTCCGCGCGCGACCGGCGTTCATCGCGCTCGCGGCGACGCTGGCGATCCAGATCTACACGTCGTTCGCGGCGACGGCGACCGCGGTGCTCGCGCCGGAGATCGCGCGCGATTTCGGGATCGAGGCCGCGCTGGATCGGCGTGTTCGTCGGCATCGTCTACGCCGGCGCGATGTTCTGCGAGCCTCGCGAGCGGCGGCTTCGTCGAGCGCTTCGGCGCGATCCGCGTGTCGCAGGCCTGCGTGGTCTTCTGCGCGATCGCCGCCTGCGTCTGCGCGCTCTGCACCCGGCGCGAGCGCCGTGCGCTGCTCGCGCTCGCGCGCGCTCGTGCATCGGGCTCGGGCTACGGGCCGATCACGCCTGCGTCGTCGCATCTGCTGATCCGCACCGCGCCGCCGTCGCGGATGGCGCTCACGTTCTCGATCAAGCAGACCGGTGTGCCGGCCGGCGCCGCGCTCGCCGGCGCCCTGCTGCCCGGCGCTCGCGCTCGCGATCGGCTGGCGGGCCGCGTTCGCCGTCGTCGCCGTCGCTTCGGCGTCGTCGTCATCGCCGCCGTCGCAGCCGATCCGGCGCGCGCGCTCGACGCCGACCGGCGACCGCGCCGCGGCGTTCTCGCTGGCCGGCATCTTCGCGCCGCTGCGCTCGCTGCGGCAATCGCGCGCGCTTGCTCGAGCTCGCGCTCGCGTGTCGCTTCGTCTACGCCGCGACGCAGGTTTGCCTGGCGAGCTTTCTGGTCGTCTATCTGACCGAGACGCTCGGACTGGTCGCTCGTTGCCGCGGGCCTCGCGCTCACCGCCGCCAAGATCGGCGGCATCGTCGGCCGCATCGGCTGGGGTTTCGTCGCCGATCGCTTGCGTGCGCGCCGCGCACGGTGCTGGCGCATGATCGGCATCTGGCGCGGCGCGTGCGCGTCGCCATGGCGCTCGTCGACGCCGCGTGGCCCGTGCCGGCGATGATCGCGTCTCGCGCTGCTGTTCGGCGCGACGGCGATCGGCTGGAACGGCGTCCAGCTCGCCGAAGTCGCGCGCGCTCGCGCCGCCGGGCACGCCGGCAAGGTGACCGGCGCGTCGGGCTTCGTCACGTTCGCGGGCGTCGTGCTCGGGCCGCCGATCGTTTGCGCTGCTCGCGACGCTGACCGGCAGCTATCGGGCCGGCTTCGCGGTGTTCGGACCGCAGCTCGCGTGCGGAGCGCGGCTATTGCTGCGCCGACGTCGATAGTCGTTTACTCAGGGCGTGGCCGGCGCCGGCTCGGACCCCGAGTCCCGCGATGGAAATCATTTCCGGACGATAGCGCCCGCTCGCCGCGCTGCCGTCGCGCAACCGAGAGCTTCGCGGTACGGCGATTCCGTCCGCCGCATACAATCGACACCCGAGCGATCCGCAGGCACGCCGCAGTCAGGAGGCTTCGATGGACCGCATTCCCGATCATCGATCCGCAGGAAACGCGCGAATGGCTCGACGCGCTCGACGGCGTGCTCGCGACCGAAGGCCCCGACCGCGCGCATTTCCTGATCGAGCAGCTGATCGACAAGGCGCGGCGCTCCGGCGCGTACCTGCCGTTCTCGGCGAACACCGCGTACATCAACACGATCCCGGTCGACAAGCAGGTGCAGCTCCCCGGCGACTCAGACATCGAGCAGCGGATCCGCTCGCTACGTGCGCTGGAACGCGATGGCGATGGTCGTGCGCGCCAACAAGCACACGAACGTCGGCGGCCACATCGCGAGCTTCGCGTCGGCGGCGACGCTCTACGACGTCGGCTTCAACCATTTCTGGCACGCGCCGTCGGACGAGCACGGCGGCGACCTCGTGTTCGTCCAGGGCCACTCGGCGCCCGGGCGTCTACGCGCGCGCGTTCTGCTCGGGCCGCCTCACCGAGGAGCAGCTGGACAACTTCCGCCAGGAGGTCGACGGCAAGGGCATCTCGTCGTATCCGCATCCGTGGCTGATGCCGGATTTCTGGCAGTTCCCGACGGTGTCGATGGGCCTCGGGCCCGCTGATGGCGATCTACCAGGCGCGCTTCATGAAATACCTGCAGGACCGCGGCCTCGCCAGACACGGAGGGCCGCAAGGTCTGGTGCTTCTGCGGCGACGGCGAGATGGACGAGCCCGAATCGATGGGCGCGATCGGCATGGCGGCGCGCGAGAACCTCGACAACCTGATCTTCGTCGTCAACTGCAACCTGCAGCGCCTCGACGGCCCGGTGCGCGGCAACGGCAAGATCATCCAGGAGCTCGAGAGCGATTTCCGCGGCGCCGGCTGGAACGTGATCAAGGTCATCTGGGGCACGCACTGGGATCCGCTGCTCGCGCGCGACAAGAAGGGCATCCTGATGCGCCGGATGATGGAATGCGTCGACGGCGAGTACCAGACGTTCAAGTCGAAGGACGGCGCGTACGTCCGCGAGCACTTCTTCAACACGCCGGAGCTGAAGGAGCTGGTCGCCGACTATTCCGACGACGGACATCTGGAACCTGAACCGCGGCGGCCACGATCCGCACAAGGTCTACGCCGCGTACCACGCGGCCGTCAATCACAAGGGCCAGCCGACCGTGATCCTCGCCAAGACGATCAAGGGCTACGGGATGGGCGAGTCGGGCGAGGCGCAGAACATCACGCACCAGCAGAAGAAGATGTCGCATCGAGTCGATCCGCCGCTTCCGCGACCGCTTCCAGATCCCGGTTGCCGGACGACAAGCTCGAGGAAGTGCCGTACGTCAAGTTCGCCGAGGGCTCGCCGGAGCTCGAGTACATGCGCGCGCGGCGGATGGAGCTCGGCGGCTACCTGCCGGCGCGCCGGCGCAAGGCGGACGCGCTGGCGGTGCCCGAGCTGCCGGCGTTCGAGCGCTTCCTGAAGAGCACCGACGACCGCGAGATCTCGACGACGATGGCGTTCGTGCAGATCCTGCAGCTGCTGCTGCGCGACAAGAACCTCGGCAAGCACATCGTGCCGATCGTCCCCGACGAATCGCGGACGTTCGGCATGGAGGGCATGTTCCGCCAGCTCGGCATCTGGAACCAGCAGGGCCAGCTCTACACGCCGGAGGACGCCGACCAGCTGATGTTCTACAAGGAGGACAAGGACGGCCAGATCCTGCAGGAAGGCATCAACGAGGCCGGCGGCGATGTGCGACTGGATCGCCGCGGCGACGTCGTACTCGACGCACGGCGTGCCGATGATCCCGTTCTACATCTTCTACTCGATGTTCGGCTTCCAGCGCGTCGGCGACCTCGCCTGGGCGGCCGGCGACATGCGCTGCGCGCGGCTTCCTGCTCGGCGGCACCGCGGGCCGCACGACGCTGAACGGCGAAGGCCTGCAGCACGAGGACGGCCATTCGCACGTGATCTCCGGCGACGGTCCCCAACTGCGTCTCGTACGACCCGACGTTCGGCTACGAGGTCGCCGTGATCATCCAGGACGGCCTGCGGCGGATGTACGCCGAGCAGCAGGACGTCTACTACTACCTGACGGTGATGAACGAGAACTACCGTCAGCCGGCGATGCCGGAAGGCGCGGCGCCCGACGATCATCAAGGGCATGTACCTGTTCCGCGCCGGCGAGAAGAAACCGAAGGCGCCGCGCGTGCAGCTGCTGGGCTCGGGCACGATCTTCCGCGAGGTCATCGCCGCGGCCGATCTGCTGCGAGACGACTGGGGCGTCGAGTCCGATCTGTGGAGCTGCCCGTAGCTTCACCGAGCTCGCGCGCGACGGCATGCGGTCGCGCGGCGAGAACCTGCTGCAATCCGACCGGCGAAGCCGACGCATGTCGCACGTCGAGAGCTGCCTCAGGACCCGACGCGGCCCGGTGATCGCGGCGACCGACTACATGCGCGCGTACGCCGAGCAGATCCGCGCGTACGTGCCGCGCCGCTACGTCGTGCTCGGCACCGACGGCTTCGGCCGCTCGGACACGCGCGAGAAGCTGCGCGCGCTTCTTCGAGGTCGACCGGCTGCTACGTGACGCGTCGCCGCGCTGAAGGCGCTGGCCGACGAAGGCGCGCTGCCGCGCGTCGAAGGTCGCGCGAGGCGATGAAGAAGTACGGCATCGATCCGGCGAAGCCGGCGCCGTGGACGGTGTAGAGCGTCGTTCCGACCAGACAACAGAGCCCAGCACGAGAGCCGACCACGATGAGCACGATCGAAGTCAAGGTTCCCGACATCGGCGACTTCACCGACGTCCCCGTCATCGAGTCCTGTGAAGCCCGGCGACACCGTCGCCGCCGAGGATTCGCTCGTCACGCTCGAATCCGACAAGGCGACGATGGACGTGCCGTCGCCCGCCGCGGGCACGGTGAAGGAACTGCGGGTCAAGCTCGGCGACAAGGTCAGCGAGGGCACGTCGATCTGTCGTGCTCGAGCGTCCGCATGGCGCCGCCGCGCGCCACGCCGGCGACAGCCAGCCGCCGGCGCGCCGCGCCGCACGCCGCAACCCGCACGCGGCCGCGCCATCGCCTCCGCCGGCCGAACGCCGCGCACCGCCGCCCCGCGATCGCGCCCGACATCCGCGTCACTCCGCCGGCCGTAGCGCACGCGCGTCCGCACCGCGCCGCCAGCGCCGGCGGCAGGCCGTCGACGGCGAGCGTCGTTCAAGGCCGCGCACGCGTCGCCGTCGGTGCGCAAGTTCGCGCGCGAGCTCGGCGTCGATCTCGCGCGCGTCACGCGGCACCGGTCCGAAGGACCGCATCCTGCAGGAAGACGTGCAGCAACTTCGTCAAGCAGGCGCTGAGCGGCGCGGCGCACGGCGCGCCGCGGGCGCTGGCGTCACCGGCGGCGGCGAGCTCGAACCTGCTGCCGTGGCCGAAGGTCGACTTCGCGAAGTTCGGCCCGGTCGAGACGCAAGCCCGCTGTCGCGGATCAAGAAGATCTCCGGCGCGAACCTCGCGCGCAACTGGGTGATGATCCCGCACGTCACGCAGTTCGACGACGCCGACATCACCGACCTCGAGGCGTTCCGCGTCGCGCTCAACAAGGAGAACGAGAAGGCCGGCATCAAGGTCACGATGCTCGCGTTCCTGATCAAGGCGTGCGTCGCGGCGCTGAAGAGTTCCCCGACTTCAACGCCTCGCTCGACGAGCGGGGACGAGCCTCATCTACAAGCAATACTTCAACATCGGCTTCGCCGCCGACACGCCGAACGGCCTCGTCGTGCCGGTGCATCAAGAGACGCCGACCAGAAGGGCGTGCTGCAGATCGCGAAGGAGATGGGCGAGCTCTCCGCGAAGGCGCGCGAAGGCAAGCTCGGGCCGGCCGACATGCAGGGCGGCTGCTTCTCGATCAGCTCGCTGGGCGGCATCGGCGGCACCGCGTTCACGCCGATCATCAACGCGCCCGAAGTCGCGATCCTCGGCGTGTCGAAGCGGCACGACGAAGCCGGTCTGGGACGGCAAGGCGTTCGCGCCGCGGCTGATGCTGCCGCTGTCGCTGTCCTACGACCATCGCGTGATCGACGGCGCGTCCGCGGCGCGCTTCATCACCTACTTCTCGTCGGTGCTGGCGGACTTGCGCGAGCGCTGGTATGAGCCGTTGGCTGCTGGCGGCGCTGGCGGTGATCGCGAGCTCCGCCAGCGCCGCTGCCGAGGAAGTCGTCACGATTCCGGTTCGCGACGGCGTGACCGAGTCGTTCCTGCTGGTGCACAACAACGCGGCGCCCAGCGTGGTTTTCGTGTCGTTCGTCGGCGCGGAAGGCGCGGTGAACCTCGCGCGCCGCGCGCAGCAAGGACCGCTGCGCTTCGGTCCCGCCGCCAATTTCCTGGTCAGGGTGCGCGAAGAGCTGGCCGGAACCGACATGGCCGACGCGATCGTCGACGCGCCCAGCGATCAGCTTCCCGGCGGAATGAGCGACGCCTTCCGTGCAAGCGAAGCGCACGCAGCGGACCTTCGCAAGATCATCGCCGACCTGAACGCAAAGTTTCCCGGCGCGCGGGTTTTTCTGCTCGGCACGAGCCGCGGAACGATTTCGGCGGCCAATGTCGGCGTGCGCCTCGGCAATGTCGTCCAGGGCGTCATCCTGACGTCGACGGTGACGGTCGCGGACCGCACCGGTCCGGGACTGTCCGGGTTCGATTTCTCGTCGCTCAAGCAACCCGTGCTCTGGGTCCACAATCGCGGCGACCAATGCCGGAGCAGCCCCTACGCCGCCGCGGAACGCGCCGCGCACGGGGCGCCGCTCGTCAGCGTCCAGGGCGGCAATCCGCCGCAATCCGGTCCGTGCGATGCGCTGTCGCCACACGGCTATTTCGGCCGCGAGCAACCGACGGTGCAGGCGATTCGCAATTACGTGCTCGGCCGCGATTTCGCGCGCGACATTTCGCTTTCGACGCCGGACGCCGCGGAGCGTCGGGCGTCCGCACGCTTGTCATGACGCAGGATGAGCAAAAACAGCCCGTCGCCCGCGAGGCGATCAAGCTACGTCGTCGACGACGCGTGGCTCGGCGTCGGATCGGGCTCGACGGCGAATTTCTTCATCGACGAGCTGGCGAAGATCAAGCACCGGATCAAGGGCGCGGTCGCGAGCTCGGTCAAGACCGCCGAGCGATTGCAAGGGCTCACGGCATCGACGTCGAGGAGCTCAACAACGTCGGCGACATCCCGGTCTATGTCGACGGCGCCGACGAGGTGACCGCGCAGCGGCGCGATGATCAAGGGCGGCGGCGGCGCGCTGACGCGCGAGAAGATCGTCGCCGCCGTCGCGCGCAAATTCGTCTGCATCGCCGACCAATCGAAGCTGCGTCGACGTGCTCGGCAATTCCCGCTGCCGGTCGAGGTGATCCCGATGGCGCGCAGCTACGTGGCGCGCGAGCTGCGTGCGCTCGGCGGCCAGCCGGCATGGCGGATGGGCTTCACCACCGACAACGGCAACGTCATCCTCGACGTGCACGGACTTGTCGATCCGCAATCCGGTCGAGCTCGAGGACCGAAGATCAACGCGATCGCCGGCGTGGTCACCGTCGGCCTGTTCGCGCGGCGCGGCGCCGACGTCATCCTGCTCGGCAGCGACAACGGCGTGAGAGACGCTGCTGCCGACAGCTCCTGACCTTCGCCGCGCCGGTAGGGGGCGCGTCGCGAACGCGCTAGAATCGCGCGCATGAACGACCTGAACGTCCCGTGACGCGAGCAGTTCGCCGATGTCGCGCGCTTACATGCGCGGCGTCGGCGAGGCGGCGCGGGCCGCTGCGCGCGAGCTTGCGCGCGCCGACGACGCAGGCGAAGAACCACGCGCTGGCACGCGATGGCGGCCGCGATGCCGCGGCGACGCCGCAGCGATTGCTCGGCCGCGAATGCGCGCGACGTCGCCGCCGCGCGCGCCGCGGGCCACGATCGCGGCGTTCGTCGACCGCCTGACGCTCACGGCGACAATCGATCGAGGCGATGGCGCGCGGGCTCGAGGAAATCGCCGCGCTGCCCGATCCGGTCGGCGAGATCACGCGATCTCAAGTTCGGCCGTCCGGCATCCAGGTCGGACATGATGCGCGTGCCGCTCGGCGTGATCGGCATCATCTACGAATCGCGGCCGAACGTGACCGCCGACGCCGCGGCGCTGTGCCTCAAGGCGGGCAACGCGACGATCCTGCGCGGCGGCTCGGAGGCGATGCGCAGCAATCAGGCGATCGCCGCGTGCGTGCACGAAGGCCTGCGCGCCGCGGGCCTGCCCGAGACCGCGCGTGCAACTGGTCGCCACCACCGACCGCGCCGCCGTCGGCCACCTGATCGCGATGCACGAGCACGTCGACGTGATCGTGCCGCGCGGCGGCAAGGGCCTGATCGAGCGCGTCGCGCGCGAGGCGAAGGTGCCGGTGATCAAGCATCTCGACGGCGTCTGCCACGTCTACGTCGACGCGAGCGCCGACGTCGCGACATGGCGATCCGCATCGCCGACAACGCCAAGACGCAGCGCTATTCGCCGTGCAACACGATGGAGACGCTGCTCGTGCACGCCGCCATCGCCGAGCGCGTGCTGCCGCCGCTCGCGGAGATCTACGTCGCCAAAGGCGTCGAGCTGCGCGGCTGCGAGCGCGCGCGCGCGCTGGTGCCGGCGATGAAGCGCGGCGACCGAGGACGACTGGTACACCGAGTATCTCGCGCCGATCCTCGCGATGCGCATCGTCGATCGACCTCGACGCGGCGATCGCTCACATCGCGCAGCTACGGCTCGCAGCACACCGACGCGATCGTCACCGACGATCACGCCGACGCGATGCGCTTCCTGCGCGAAGTCGATTCGAGCTCGGTGATGGTCAACGCCTCGACGCGCTTCGCCGACGGCTTCGAGTACGGGCTCGGCGCCGAGATCGGCATCTCGACCAACAAGCTGCATGCGCGCGGGCCCGTCGGGCTCGAAGGCCTGACCAGCCGCAAGTGGATCGTGCTGGGCAGCGGGCAGATCCGCACTTAGGGACACCGATTTCCGGCCCCGATTTCCCGCTCGCCAACTCGCTGACGCGACGTCAGGCAGCGGCGGCAGGCGAGCGCCGGCGCATCCAGGAAAGCCAAAGTACCGCCGCCGCGATGACACCGAGAGCCGGCAGCGCTGCGCGGTTCATCGTTTCCCAGCCGCTGGTCGTCACGAGCGCGCCCGACGCGAGCGACGAGACACCCATCGTCGCGAACACGATGAAATCGTTCACGCCCTGCGTGCGCGCGCGCTCGCTCGGCCGATACGTCTCGGTGAGCAGCGTCGTGCCGCCGGTGTACATGAAATTCCAGCCGATGCCGATCAGCGCAAGCGACAGCGACGAAATGGGCGACGGTGATGCCGTTCAGCGCGATCGCGACGGCGATCGCGGTCAGCACGGCGCCGGCCAGAATGATCGGCAGCATGCCGAATCGCCGGATCAGCGTCCCGGTCACGAACCCGGGCGCATACATGCCCGACGACATGCCATTCGATGACGAGCGCCGCCGCGCCGAACGGATGGCCGCAGAAGCTCATCGCGATCGGCGTCGCCGTCATCAGCAGGTTCATCAGGCCGTAGCCCAGCGCGCCGGCGAGGACGGCGACGACGAATGTCGGCTGGCGCACGATCCGCGCGAGCGAGCGTCCTCCGCCCGCGCGTTCCTCGTGCGACGGCGGCGGAACGCGCACGTGCGCCTGCACCGCAGCGCGACCACGCGCGAACGCCGCCATCACCACGAACGAGCCCAGAAACGGCGTCGCGAAGAGATCCCGCGCGAGCGCGCGCGCCTGCGGCCCGATCAAGGCCGCCGACGACGCCGCCGGCCAGCACGAGCGAAATCGCTTTCGCGCGATCCGCCGGCGCCGCGACTTCCGCCGCGGCGAAGCGGTATTGCAGGCCGACGGCGTTGTAGATGCCGATGACGCCGGTCGCGACGCAAAAGAGCGCGAAGCTCCCCGCCTGCAACGCCCAGCGCTCCGGCGATGCAGCCGACGATGTTGACGCCCGCGCCGGCCATGAATCCCGCGCGGCGGCCGACCCTCCCATCCACAGCGACACCGGCATCGTCGCCAGCGCCGATCCGAGCACGTACGTCGTGACGCCGAGCGTCGCGAGCGTCTTCGTCTGCGCCAGCGAGAATCCGACGAGCCCGTTCATCGAGATCAACGCGGATGCAGTTGATCAGCAGCAGCGCCTGGCAGCAGGCGAGCAGGAAGATGTCGCGGCAGGACGTCTGCACGAAGGACACGCGTCCGTTGCCATGATCGCGACGGCCGCTGCGGGGAAAGTCCGTATGATACGGTGTACACGACCGCTATCCATCGAGCCCTCGCGAGCGTCGCAGGATCAATTCGCCGCGTCGCCCTGTCGAGCTTCCCGCCGCCTGATGCCGCTCGCGCCCCTCGCCGCCGAAATCCTCGAGTTCTGGTTCGGGCCGCGTCCCGGGGAAGTCGCGAGCGGCGCAGCGGAGCCGATTCGCGGTGCGCGGCACGCGACGCGCAGCGTCTGGTTCCGCAAGGACGCCGCGTTCGACGCGGAGATCCGCGGCCGCTTCGGCGCCGCGCTCGACGCCGGCGCTCGCCGGCGCGTTCGGCGAGTGGTGCACGACGGCGCACGGCTCGCTTGCGCGCGTCGTGCTGCTCGACCAGTTCACGCGCAATGTGTTTCGCGATTCGCCGGCCGCGTTCGCCGGCGATCGCCGGCGCGCTCGCCACCGCGGAGCATGCGATCGAGCGCTGACCTTCGATCGCGACCTCGATCGCCTACGAACGCTGGTTCCTGTACATGCCGTTCGAGCACGCGAGTCGCTGGCGATGCAGGATCGCTCGCTCGCGCTGTTCGCCGGCGCTCGCGGCCGAGACACGGCACGACTCGCCGCTGCAATGGGCGCAACGGCACGCGGAAGTGATCCGCCGCTTCGGCCGTTTCCCGCACCGCAATGCGATCCTCGGCCGCGAATCGACGCCGGAGGAAATCGCGTTCCTCGAGCAACCGGGCTCGCGCTTCTAGCGCATGTTCCTGCGATTGCCCGCGACCAGCCTTCGCCGCCCGGCATGACACCGCTCGCGTTCCTCGGCGGCACGTTCGATCCGGTGCACTATGGCCATCTGCGGCTCGCGGCGGAGGTGCGCGGCGCCGCTCGCGCTGCCGGAGGTCCGGCTCGTTCCGGCCGGCGACCCGCCGCATCGGACGCCGCCTGTCGCATCGGCGCGCGATCGCGTCGCGATGCTCGAGCTCGCCGTGCCGGAATTCCCCGGGCTCGACGATCGACGCCCGCGAAATGACCCGCGGCGGCAAGAGCTACACGGTGCGACACGCTGACGGAGCTTGCGACGCGAGAAGCCCGCGACGCCGCTCGCGCTGCTCGTCGGCGCCGACGCGTTTCGCGGACTGCCCGGCATGGCATCGATGGCGCGAGCTGTTCGAGCTCGCGCATCTCGTCGTCGTCCCGCGGCCGGCGATCGCGCTCGATGATCTGCCCGAGGCCGCTGGCGCGGGAATGGCGCGCACGCCGCGTCGACGATCCGCGGGTCTTGCGCTCGCGGACGGCGGGCGCGATCTATCTGCAGCCGGTCACGCGCGCAGCCCATTTCGGCGACGGCGATCCGCGCCGCGCTCGCCGGCGGCGGCGCCGAGCACGGCGCGAATCGCCGGTTTGCTCCCGGCCGCCGTTTTGGCCTATATTGAACGCAAACGACTCTATTCGCTGCTCACCGAATGCATCTTGACAAGCTGCAGCAAGTCGCCGTCGCCGCCCTCGAAGACATCAAGGCCCGCGACATCAGGTCCTCGATGTCCGCAAGCTCACCAGCCTGTACGACACGCTGATCATCGCCGTCCGCCGACTCGAACCGGCAGGTGAAGGCGCTCGCGCACCACGTCCGCGACAAGCTGAAGGAGGCCGGGCGCGACGATCCTCGGCGTCGAAGGCGAGGAGGCCGCGCGAATGGGTGCTCGTCGACGCCGGCGACATCGTCGTGCACGTCATGCAGCCGGCGGTGCGCGCGTACTACAACCTCGAAGAGCTGTGGGCGCCGCACACGCCTGTCCGGCGCGCAAGAACGGCGTCGGCCGCATGAGCGCGCCGGGCGACGCCGCGCGCGCGGCGCTGAAGTCGAGGCATGACTCGCGACGGCGGTAGCGCCGCGCGCATCCGCCGTCTGCCGATGAAGCTGCGCGTCGTCGCGCTCGGCCACCGGATGCCCGCCTGGGTCGCCGCGGGGTGGGACGACTACGCGCAGGCGCCTGCCGCGCGAATTCGCGCTCGAGCTCGATCGAGCTCAAGCCCGAGCCGCGCGATCGCGGCAAGACCGTTCGCACGGCTGCTCGCCGCCGAGGCCGCGCGGATCGTCGCCGCGTGCAGGCGCCGCGCGTGCGTCGCGCTGGACGAGCGCGGCGCCGCGTGGACCACGCGCGAGCTCGCCGACCACCTCGCGCGCTGGCGCGAGGACGCGGCGATGACGTCGCGTTCGTGATCGGCAGCGCCGACGGCTTGCACGCCGGACGTCAAGCGCGACGCGCATCGGCCGTCGTCGCGCTGTCCGCGCTGACGCTGCCGCACGGCCTCGTGCGCGTGATGCTCGCCGAGCAGCTCTATCGCGCGCGTAGCTGCTCGCCGGCCATCCCTATCATCGCGACTGACGGATCCCTCCGATGAGCGCTCCCATCCTCTACCTCGCCTCGCGCAGCCCGCGGCGGCAGGAGCTGCTGCGCCAGCTCGGCGTCGAATTCGAGACGCTGCTGCTGCGCGAAGCGGTCGGGCCGCGCAGCGCGACGTCGTCGAAGCAGCGCTCGACGCCGAGCCGCCGCTGCACTACGTCGAGCGCATCGCGCGCACGAAGGCGCCGGTCGGCTGGCAGCGGATGCAGCAGCCGCGGCCTCGCCGCCGCGCCCGGTGCTCGGCGCCGACACCGAGGTCGTGCTCGACGGCGACGATCTTCGGCAAGCCGCGCGACGCCGGCGACGCGACCCGGATGCTGAGCGCGCTCGTCCGGGCGCACGCACCAGGTGCTGACCGCCGTCGCGCTGCGCTGTGGCGACCAGACCGACGTGCGAAGTCTCGCATGTCGACGGTCACGCTGCGCGGGCTCACCGCGGCGGAGATCGAGCGCTACGTCGCGACCGGCGAGCCGCTCGACAAGGCCGGCGCCTACGCGATCCAGGGCCGCGCCGCGGCGTTCATCTCGCCGCCTCGAAGGCAGCTACACGGGCGTGATGGGATTGCCGCTGTGCGAAACCGCGACGCTTCTCGCGCGGATCGGCGTCCCCGTGCTATAACCGCTGCCCACCCTGCCGCAGGCGTTGCGAGTGGCGCCGATCCGAAATCCGATGACGCACGAAATCCTCATCAACGTAACGCCGCAGGAAACCCGCGTCGCGATGCTCGAGCAGGGCGTCGTGCAGGAACTGCACATCGAGCGCGCGAGCGCGCGCGGGCTCGTCGGCAACATCTGCCTCGGCCGCGTCGCGCGCGTGCTGCCCGGCATGCAGAGCGCGTTCGTCGAGATCGGCCTCGAGCGCGCCGCGTTCCTGCACATCGCCGACATCTGGGAGCATCGCCAGAACGGCCACGGCGGCGCGACACGCGCCGATCGAGAAGATCCTGCACGAAGGCCAGACGCTGCTCGTGCAGGTGATCAAGGACCCGATCGGCACCAAGGGCGCGCGGCTGTCGACGCAGGTGAGCCTCGCCGGACGGCTGCTCGTCTACCTGCCGCAGGATTCGCACATCGGCATCTCGCAGCGGATCGAGGACGAAGCAGGAGCGCGAGAGCCTGCGCGAGCAAGCTGCAGACTGCTGCTGCCCGAAGGCATCGCCGGCGGATTCATCATCCGCACGATGGCCGAGACCGCGACCGAGCGCGAGATGCAGACCGACATCGACTACCTGACGAAGCTGTGGCGCGACCTGAACGAGCGCGTCGCGCGAGGTGCCGGCGCCGGCGCTGCTCTACCAGGATCTGAACCTCGCGCAGCGCGTGCTGCGCGACATGGCGACCGAGGAGACGGCGCGGGTCGTCGTCGACTCGCGCGAGACGTTCGTGCGGATGCAGGAGTTCGCGCGCGAGTACACGCCGGCGCTCGCCGACCGCATCAACCACTACGCCGGCGAGCGGCCGCTGTTCGACCTGCACGGCGTCGAGGACGAGATCGAGAAGGCGCTCGCGCGGCGCGTCGATCTCAAGTCCGGCGGCTACCTGATCATCGACCAGACCGAGGCGATGACGACGATCGACGTCAACACCGGCGGCTTCGTCGGCGGCCGCAGCTTCGACGACACGATCTTCAAGACCAACCTCGAGGCGGCGCAGGTGATCGCGCGCCAGCTGCGGCTGCGCAACCTCGGCGGCATCATCATCATCGACTTCATCGACATGGAGAACGCCGACCACCGCACCGCCGTGCTGGCCGAGCTCGAAACGCGCGCTCGAGAAGGACCGCACGCGGCTCACGGTCAACGGCTTCACGCAGCTCGGCCTGGTCGAGATGACGCGCAAGCGCACGCGCGAATCGCTCGCGCACGTGCTGTGCGAGACCGTGCCCGACCTGCCAGCGGCCGCGGCGAATTCAAGACCGCGCAGACGATCTGCTACGAGATCCTGCGCGAGATCCTGCGCGAGGCGAAGCAGTTCAACGCGCGCGAGTTCCGCATCCTCGCGTCGCAGTCGGTGATCGACCTGTTCCTCGACGAGGAGTCGCAGAGCCTCGCGCAGCTCGGCGACTTCATCGGCAAGCCGATCTCGCTGCAGGTCGAGTCGATCTACACGCAGGAGCAGTACGACATCGTGCTGATCTACGACGAAATTTGTCGTGCTCGCACGAACTTCGTCTGTGCCGCGAAAGCTCGGACGCCTTCGCTTTTCGCGCGATCGAGCCAGCGCGGCGCCCGCTCGCGCCGCTCACCGAAGCTCGCTTGCCACATGGCCGGAGCGCGCATGACTCGCGGCGACAACTTCTGCAACGTGCTGCAGATTCTCTGGCGCGGTCACGGAGCTGGTTCCGGCGCTGTTCCGCCGCGAAGCGCACCGGGTCGCTTCGAGTCGGGTCGGCGTCATCGTGGCGCGGATTCGTGACGACCGCACCGGTGGTCGGGCCGGAGCGCGACTACCTCGTCTACGTGCCGCGCGGCTGGGTGCGGTGGCGGCGGCGCGCCGCTTCTCGTCCTGTGTCACGGCTGCAGGCAGACGCCGGAGGAGTTCGCCGGCGCGACGCGCATCGCCGAGCTTGCGGATCGGGAAGGCTGGCTGGTGCTGATGCCGCGCCAGACACCAGCGCGCCAATGCGTGGGGCTGCTGGAACTGGTTCGAAACGCAACACCGTCGCGCGGCTGCGGCGAGGCGGCGATCGTCGCGGCGCAGATCGTCGCGGTGCGGCGCGCGTACCGCACCGAGCGCAAGCGCGTCTGGGTCGCCGGCCTGTCCGCCGGCGGCGCACTCGCGGCGGTGCTGGGACTGCGCTATCCGCGACTCGTCCGCGGCGTTCTCGTGCATTCGGGCTTGGCCTGCGGCGCGGCGTCGTCGCCGGGGACGGCGCTGTCCGTCATGACGCACGGCCCCGACAATGACGTCGCGCGCATCGCCGACCAGGCGCGCGCCGCGCGACACGCCGCGATCCTGCCGGTTGCGCTGCTGGCCATCCAGGGCGATCGCGACGACGTCGTCGCGCCGGTCAACGCCATCGGCGTCGTCGATCAGTACCTGCGCTTCAACGCGCATCCGGCCGGCCGGAACGGATACGCGCCGGTCGGGCTGCCGGCGAGCGACGCATCGTCGCAGGAACCGTCTGGCGACCGTCACGCGATGCAGACGCCACGACTGGATGCTCGACGGGCGCGTCGTCGTGCGCCATGTCGGCGTCGAAGGGCTCGGCGCACGCATGGAGCGGCGGCGACTCCGCGCTTCGACATACGCGGATCCGCGCGGCCCCGATGCGCTCGACTTGCTCGTCCGGTTCGCCAGCGTCGCGCCGCTTGACATAATGGCGGCTCGACCATCGAGCATGTCGAGGAGCCGATGCCAGCCACCGCGATGAACCACTTCACGATCCTGACCGACGACGTGCCGGCGCACCGTCGGCTTCTATCGTGAGCTGCTCGGGCTTGACCGACGGGCCGCGCCCGCCGTTCGATTTTCCGGGCGCGTGGCTTTATGCGGGCGGCTCACCGATCCTGCATGTCGTCGGCGGACGCACGGCGGACGAACTCAAAGCAGGCGTCATCGACCACATGGCATTTTCCGCCGAAGACCTCTCCGACACGCTCGCGCTGCTGACGTCGCGCAACGTCGCGCATACGTGCCGGCGCCAGGCCGGATCGGGCGTCTGGCAGGTGTTCTTCTTCGATCCGCAACGGCGCGCGCGTCGAGCTCGACTTCGCGGCCGACGAGCCGCATCACGGCGAGCGCGGCGATCCGCGATGACGCAGGCTCATCGCGCTCCGGACCTCGAGCCCGATCACCTGGTCGTCGCCGCGACGTCGCTCGCGCAGCGGCGTCGATTGGGTCGAAGGCCGGCTCGGCGCGCGCGCCGCAGCCGGGCGGCAAGCACGTCGCGATGGGAACGCACAACGCGTTGCTGTCGCTCGGACCTCGTCTCTATCTCGAAGTGATCGCGATCGACCCGGAAGGCGCCACGCCGCTGCGCCCGCGCTGGTTCGACCTCGACGATCCCCGGATGCGCGCGACGCTCGCGGAAGGACCGGCGCTGATCCACTGGGTCGCCCGCACGCGCGACATCGCAACCGACGCCGCACGGCTGCCGCGTCGGAACTCGGCACGATCCTGCCGATGCGGCGCGGCGACTTCGAATGGCGGATCACCGTCCCCGACGACGGACACCTGCCTGGGCGCGGACTCGTGCCGACATTGATCCAATGGGCCGACGAGCGCCATCCGGCCGACGGCTTGAACGAAAGCGGCGTGCGGCTCGTGGCGCTGGCGGGCGAGCATCCGGAGCCGGCGCCGGTGCGCGCCGCGCTCGCGGCACTGGGTCTCTCCGACACGCTCAAGGTGACTTACGGCGCTACGCCAAGGATCGCCGCGATGTTGCGCACGCCGCGCGGCGTGGTCGCGCTCTGAAGCGGTTCAGAGATGTATTTCCCGAGCCGGCCCGCGGCGTTGTTGCGCTTTCCCGCGCGAACGCAACTCTGACCCCAATCGACGACTCGACTAACCGAGCGCGCCGCGCGCCGCCACCGGCCACAGGTCCGCGACGACGCCGGCGCGAACGGCCACGATCCAGTCGTAGAGATTGACCGTCGGATCGCAATGCCCGGGTACGAGCCAGATGCGCTCGTCAATGCCCACCGGCGGTGCCTCGGCGCCGATCCGCAGCACGCCATGCTCGTCGGAGGCTTTCACATACTCGGCGCCGGCGCGTCCATGCACGAGCGGCAGCCCGGAATCGAACGAGAAGGCCTTGAGTCCCGCGTCGACGATTGCGCGGTCCGCAGCGGGCGTGCTCGTCACGCCTGCGAGCACGTAAAGGCTCTGCTCGAAGCGCAGGTCCGACGCGCCCGTGATGTTGCGGGCGTAGTCGGCATCCATGAACACATACGATCCCGGTTGCAGTTCGTCGTAGGCGCCGGAATCGCGCTCGTGCTGCCACGTGCCGGTGCCGGCGCCCGTGACGATGTCGCAGGCGACGCCGGAAGCATGGATCAGCTCGCGCGTCCTTCGCACATCGGCGACCGCCATCGCGATCGCGGCGTGGCGCGCCGCGGGCTCGCGCAGATGCTGCGCGCCGCCCTGGTACGCCTGGAGGCCCCGAAATCGCAGACCTGGCGCGCGATCGATCGCATTCGCCAGCGCGAGCGCCGGCGGTCCGGGCGCGACGCCGCATCGATGGGCGCCAACGTCGATCTCGACATAGGCGTCGAGAACCACGCCGGCGCGCGTCGCGGCATCGGACAACCGCGCCACGCCCGGCAATGCGTCCACCAGCACACCGATCGTCGCCTGACGCGCAAGGTCCGCGAGCCGCGCAAGCTTGGCCGGCGCGACGATTTCGTTGGTGACCAGTACGTCGCGAACGCCTGCTGCGACGAATGCCGCCGCCTCGTCGGTCTTCTGGCAGCAAATGCCGACCGCGCCGCGCGCGATTTGCGCTTGCGCGATCGCTGGACACTTGTGGGACTTCGCATGCGGCCGCAGGCGGATGCCTTTCGTGGCATCGGCCATGCGGACGAGGTTGCGCTCGAACGCGTCGGCGTCGACGACGAGCGCGGGCGTTTCTATCGAATCGAGCGGGTCGCCGACCCGTGCTGGCAGTCGTTGCGTCATCGAGGGCGCGCCGCGAGTGCTGCGCTGCCGGCAGCCGGCACGAGCAGACGCTAGTAGACGAAGATCCAGTAGGCCAACGCGGCGATCAGCGCGTACTTGACCGCCCGGAACGCGGTCCGGTTGCGGCGCTTCAACCGCGTGAGCCAATCGCTTCCCTGTCCGAACAGCGCATAGATCCGGTTGAGCGCACCGACGGGCTCGGTCTCCGTGTTCTGCGTCGAGGCCGCGCGAATCACCGTGCGGCTGACCAGGCGGTTGAGCGATTGCATCACCCGCGTGTGCAGCGGTCTCTCGACGTCGCAGAACAGGATGATCCGGGTGACGTCAGTGGCATTTTCGGCCGAGTGGATGAACGTCTCGTCGAACAGCAGATCCTGCCCGTCGCGCCACGAATAGGGCTCGCCGTCGACGTAGATCCGGCACGCGTCCGAATTGGGCGTGACGAGGCCCAGGTGATAGCGCAGTGAGCCCGCGAACGGATCGCGGTGTTGATTCAGTTTTCCGCCCGGAGGCAACAGCGCAAACATCGCCGCGTTGACGGTCGGCAGCGATTCGACGAGTGCCACCGTTTTCGGGCACGACAGCTGCGCCGAGGCCAGCGGCTCGCCGTACCACTTCACGTAGAAGCGCTTCCAGCCGTTCTTGAAAAACGAGTTGAAACCGAGATCGTTGTGACCGGTCGCGGCGCGGATGTGGCCTTCGTCCAGCAGGCTCACCGCTTCGTCACGGATCGTCTGCCAGTTGTTGCGCAGCACGTCGAGCTCGGGGAGGCTCCGCGGGTCGAGGATCGGGCTTCGCGGGACGGCGGAAAACAGGTACATCAGCGCGTTGTACGGCGCCATGATCGTCGAATGGTCGCCGAATTGCTTCGTCAGCTTGTGCCGTACGCGGCCGCGGAAATGAATGAACAGCGCCGATGCCACGAAGACATAAAGCACGATGAACTTGGGCGCGAGGAGCGTCGTGATCACGAGTCGGTCAATCGATGGGCGACGCCGAGGTTGCGGCGCGTGCCGCGCCGGCACCACTGCGCCACGCATTGTACTCCGGGGCGATGACGGGCTCGATTACCAACACGGGCTCGCGCAGACTGTTCCACAAGCCGCGGAGATTCATCCGCTGCGCCAGCAGGCGGCGCATCACCATCAGCCCAATCCGCGAAACGTCCCGGGCCGGACGAAAGTGACTGCGGCGCGCGCCGGCGTCGTAGATGGCGTCGATCGGAACGGCCACCGAGCGACATCCGAGTGCGGCGCCCGCGATCAGGATTTCGCTTTCGAGCGTGAAGCCGGCATTCTCGTCGTGCGGCAGGTCCAGCTCCCTCAGCAGCGATGCCGGATACAGCCGCTGACCCGATTGCGAGTCGGCAATGGGGTAGCCGCACGCCCACGACAACCAGAAGTCGGCGATTCGATTGGCGAATCGCCGCGCCCGAGGCGCGGCAGCGATGCGACGAAGGCGTGCGCCGATCACGATCGATGCCGGATGGGCGACACCGGCGGCGATCATGCGCGCGACGTCTTCGGGCTGATGCTGGCCATCGCCATCGAGCGTCACGATCGTGTGCGCGCCGCGCGCGAGCGCTTCGGAAAAACCCAGCCACAGCGCGGCCGCCTTGCCGCGATTGCCGTCGTTGCGCAGAATCGTCAACGGCAAGCCGTGCAGGGCGCCGGCGGTTTCATCGGTCGACCCATCGTCGACGACGATGACGACATCGCACTGCGCGAGCGCCCGCTGCGCGATGCCGCGAATCGTGCGCCGCTCGTTGAACGCCGGGATAACGATCGCGTAGCTCATCCGTACATGCCACCGTTGACGCCGAGGACCTGGCCCGAAATGTACGACGCGGCGTCGGACGCGAGAAACGCGACGAGTTGCGCAACGTCGCTCGGCATTCCGGGCCGGTTCATCGGGACGAGCTGGCGGACGCGCTCGGCCGGGAACGCCTCGCGGCTTGCCGCGTTGTCGATGATGCCGGGTGCGACCGCGTTGACGGTGATTCCCCGACTTGCGACCTCGAGCGCAAGCGCTTTCGTCGCGCCGATCAGGCCCGCCTTCGCCGCGGCGTAGTTCGTCTGGCCGCGATTGCCCATCTGCGCCGCGACCGACGCGATGTTGATCACCCTTCCCCACCGCGTCGCGAGCATCGGCAACAGCAGCGGGCGCGTTACGTTGAAGAATCCGTTGAGAACGACGTCGATGACACCGGTCCATTGCGCATGCGTCATGCCGGCGAGCGGCGCATCGTCATGGAGTCCGGCGTTGTTGACCAGAATCTGGATCGGCCCTGCGGTGAGCAGTCCGTTGAGCGCGGCGGTGGTCGCATCGGCATCCGTCACGTCGAACTGGACGACCTGCGCGGTGCCGCCGGCCTCGACAATTGCGGCGACGACAGCGCCCGCGTCGTCCGGTCGCCCGCGCGTGTGCACGTACACGTGGCAATCCGCGCTGCCGATCGCGCGGCATATCGCGGCGCCGATGCTGCCGCTGCCACCGGTCACCAGCGCGCGCCGCATCATGCGGAGCGATTTCCGAGAACCACGGTCGCGCGGCCATCGAGCACGCGCACCTCCCCAGCATCGATCGAAAATTCGTACATCAGCGCGCCGCCTCCTGCCGCGATGCGCGCCGCGGACACACGCAGCGGCTGCGACAGCGTATCGATGCGATCGCAATGTAGCACGCAATCGCGAACGCTCGCGAGCCAGCCGGTTGCCGGACGCACGCTTGCGCCACGCAGCAGCGCACCGTGAACGGCCATCGCCTGGGCGGCAAATTCGATCCCGTGCACACTGGCCAGCCGCCCGTCGACCGCGAGCGGATTGCGCGGGTTCCGGTGTTGCATCGTCATGCACACGATGTGCCGATCGTCATGCCACTCGACCGCGTCGAGAAGGCACATCGCGCCCGCGTGCGGCAGCAGCTCCGAGAGCTCATCGCGGCCGAGCATCACGGCCGCCACTGCAGTTCAAGCGAGGCGCCGTCGAGGTAGGGCAATGCGACGGGACCGGCGCGGCGGCCGGCGATCGCCCGCAACAGCAACAGCGCGGCGGCGCTGGCGTTGCCCTGGAATTCGGCGTCCATCTTCGCATCTCGAGCAGTTGCGCGCGGGTGACTCCGCGTCATCCGCAACTCATCGATGCGACCCCATCGTGCCGTGTCCGTACCTGCGGGCTCGAGCAGCAGCGCGCACGCAAACGGCGCATGGCCGCCGCACGTCAGCGGCACCCGCGACGGAAAAGGCAGGTCACAAGCGACGAGCAGCACGGGTGAATTCATCGCGGCAGCGAAGCCGTAACTCTCCAGCAGGCCCGCGGCGAAGGTTGCATCGCCCGCGCAGATCGTCGTCGACGGCGCCTGCGCGTGCGCGCCGATGCCCCAGTAGCCTGCCGGGGCATTGAATACCGAGTTGTGGAACAGCGTCGGCGACACGGCCACGTTGCGCTCCGCCAGCGAGACCAGCATCGCATCCAGCACGGCACCGTCACCGTCCGCCGATGCGAACACCGTGGGAAACGCCGCAACCCGTTCCGGCGTTGCGTCGGTGACGGCGTCGAGCGCCGCGGCAATCGACCAGCGGGACGTCTCATTGGCGCGGCGGCGCTCCGTACCCGGCAAATGCGTCGGCAGCGACGCGACCGGTCGCATTTCATTAGGCGCACGTCCGGCGAGGATGCTCACCGCCGCCGACCAGCCGGGCAAGCCGGGCGCCGCAACGCCGATGCCCGCGATCGACAACCCGGTCATGGCCGCGCACCGAACACGAGACTGCAGTTGTTGCCGCCGAACCCGAATGAATTGCTCAGCACGTGTCGCAGCGCGGTACTTCGCGATGCGGTATCGATGCGGCTTCGCAGCGCGGGATCGACGGTGGCGCAGTTGAGGGTACCCGGCCGCCACTGCTCGCGCAGTGCGTAAATACAGATCAGCGCCTCGGTAATGCCGGCAGCGCCCAGCGCATGGCCGGTCCAGCCCTTTGTCGAGCCCGCGCTCGTCGCATTTCCGAACAGACCGTGAACGGCGATGTCTTCGGACGCGTCATTCGCGCGCGTCGCGGTGCCGTGAAGGTTGATGTAATCGATCTGCTCCGTGCCGATCCCTGCGGAATCGAGTGCGCTGCGCATCGCGCACACCGCGCCGGCACCCTGCGGATGCGGCCTCGACATGTGCCACGCGTCGGCGCTCTCGCCGATGCCGATCAACGCGACGTCACCCGCGCTTTCACGCTCCAGCAGCGCCAGGCCGGCGCCTTCCCCGATCGAAATGCCGTCGCGGTCGCGATCGAACGGGCGGCAAGGTGCGCGCGACAGCAATTCGAGTGCATTGAATCCATGCAGCGTGGAAAGTGCCAGCGAATCGACGCCGCCGACGATCGCCGCATCGCACAATCCCGTCTGCATCGCGCGCGCCGCGGCGCCGAACACTTTCGCGCTCGACGAGCACGCGGTCGACACGGTGGCGGCGACGCCCTGCAACCCGCACGCGGCGCGCAGGAAGCGGGCTGGCGCAAACATGCTGTGGCAGGCCGCGTAGCTCGACGCGGACAAGCGCGCGGGCGCCGCATCGTGCCGCGTCGCGCGGCAATGCTCTTCGGTCGCCAGGATGCCGGACGTGCTGGTTCCGACGAACACGCCGATGCGACCCGCGCCGTGGCGGGCGCACGCAGTCGCAACGGCCGCTCGAAACGCATCCTGTGAAAGCGCGAGCCACGCCAGGCGATTGTTGCGGCAATCGTAATCCGCATATTCCTCCGGCCACGCCATCGATTCCAGACCATCGACGCGGCCGATGAACGTATCGAGCTCGAGCGCCGGTTCAAAATCGTTGCGGCGCAGCCCGCTGCGGCCCTCGCGAAGCGCCGCGCCGACCGCGCGCCAGCCCGCGCCGCACGCGTTCGTGATCGTCGATGCCGTAATGACGAGCGGCCTCACTTCGCGATCCGTTCGCCCGCCGCTGCCGGGGCAAGGAAAATGACGCTGAAGACCAGACTCGTGACGACGCCCAGGCATACGGTCAGGCCGATCGCGTGCAATACCGGGATCGACGACAGCGCGAGCCCCGCGAACGCGCAAAGCGTCGTCGCGCTGACGACGCAGAGCGTGCGCGCGGTTCGATGTCGCTCATCGGGTAACTCACATGCGCGCAGCACGAACATCGCATAGTTCACAC
This sequence comes from uncultured Pseudomonadota bacterium, assembly GCA_963718905.1. Classification (GTDB taxonomy): domain Bacteria; phylum Pseudomonadota; class Gammaproteobacteria; order Burkholderiales; family Casimicrobiaceae; genus VBCG01. The sequence goes on along the minus strand of CAVRAF010000005.1, from coordinate 199,892 downwards.
CGATACCGACGACCAGCAGCAGCGCGAGCAGATGAAAGATCGTCAACGGCTGATCAATCGCGACGAGCACGCATGCGGTCGTGAGGACGGCGACGATGACCGGCGCAACCACCCGCAGCGCTCGCGACATGCTTCGCAAGCCGACGGCCAGCACGCCGACGATCAGGAGCATGCCCGCTCCGCACGAATAGAGGGCCTGACGCCGATACGCGGCGAGCAGCGCGGCGGCTTCCGCGCGAAGATCGAGTACACGAATCGACGGATCGCCGATCGACGCCACCGTGCTGGCGATCGCGTTCGCGTCGTGGACGCCGCGCAGCGGCGCGATCGCGTGCCAGCCTTCGTCGTCGCGGCCCAGCAGCGAGCGGAGCTTTTGCGCCAGCGCGGTTCCATCGTACGTGGCGATCGTCACCGGCGGCATCTGTCGGGCCGCTTCGACGTCGCGCTCGAACGGCGCGAATACGCCGCTGCGAAACGGCAGCCCGGCCGAGGCGGTCTGCAGGCGCGCATGCAGTTCGGCCTGCGCCGGCAGCGATGCGCGTCGCTGCTGCTGCAGCGCATCGCTCGGCAGATAGTCGCTCGGCACGTCGAAGCCGTCCAGCGCGCCGGCCGCGCGCGCCTTTTCGAGGGCCGCGCGCGCGCGCTCGCTGCGAACCAGCACGTCCTGCAGCGATGCGCCGCGGACGAATACCAGCGATCGCGCGTCGGGCGCGCCGATTTCATCGCGCAATGCGCGGTCCTGCGCGACGAGGCTCGCCGGCAGCGGATTCAGGCGGGCGGGATCGTCGTCCCATACCGGCTTGCCCCAGGCGACTGCCAGCATCAGAACCCAGGCGACCGCTGCGATTGCCAGCGCGGCGCTTCGCCGCACGCGCCATCGCATGTCGGGCGCCGGCGCTACGGCGGCGAGCCGCCCGGTCCAGCGCGGCGGAATCCACCGCGGCAGGCCGAACCACGTGGCGAGTCCTGCGGCGACAATTCCGACCGCGGTCAACATGCCGAGTTGCTCGAGTCCGCGAAATCCGGATAGCAGCAGCGCGACGCTGCCGCATGCGGTGGTCAGCACGGCGAGGCGCAGCCACCGGCCGATCCTGCGACGGGTTGCCAAAAGCGGCTCGCCCCGCGCAGCCTGCGTCAGCAGGAAACTTGGATAGTCGACCGCTTCACCGAGCAACGTGGCGCCGAACGCCAGCGTGATTCCGTGCACGCCGCCGAATGCAAGATCGACGGCTACGACGCCGGCCAGCCATCCGAAGAGCGCCGGCACCGCGCACAGCGCGACCGCGGGCGGCGACCGATAAGTCCACGCGAGAATCGCCAGGATCAGCGCAGCCGACGCCAGCGTGATGGTTGCGGCCTGCCCCGCGATGAGGGATCGGCTCCGTACCGCCATCACACCGGCGCTGGAGTAGCGGATTCGCGTCGCGGTCCCCGCGCCAATCGCCGCGAACGAACGCTCGAGCGCGCTGATCGCCCGCGTCTGCCCGTCGAGATCGGTGCCGGAAGCACGCGATTCGGCGATCAGCAACGCGCGCGTCTGCGTGGGATCGAACCACACGCCGTTCATCCGCTTCGGTGACGCGGCTGGCGTGAATCGCCTGAGCAACTCCGCTGTCTCAGCCGTGGGATCGAACGCGAGGGTCTGCTTGACGACGACGCCGGCACCACCCGCGAGGTCTTCCAGGCGCGCTTCGAGCGCCTTGCGCAACGCGTCGGTATCGAAGAAAGCCGCATTGACGCGATCGCTCAGCAGGTAGCGATTGCGCCCGATGACGTCGAGCTCGCGTCGCCCGAATCCGGCGCTGCCGTTTCCCACGTATCGGAACGCGGGGTCCGCCCCGATGCGCTCGGCGAGCGCAGCGCTTTGCGCGGCAAGCACGGCCGGCCCGCTGCCCGACAGCTCGATCAGCAGCAGGCGGCCGGCAATCCCGTCACGCAGTTGCGCGACCAGCACGCGCTGCCACGGGTCGCTGCCCTCCGGAAGGAATGCGGAAAAGTCGGCACTGACGCGCAGGCCGAAGAGCGCGTATGCGGCAAGTGCGGCCGTGAGCGCGAGCATCGCTGCGGCATCACGCACGCGGGGCGCCATCACTGCGCGGCCGCGGTCGGCATCACGACGACCACCGTTCGATCGCCCTGCTGCTCCTCGATCTCGTAGCGGGCGACCTGGGCGCCGGCGCCCGCGATTTCGATCCTGCGCACAATCGACTGCAGCGACGGGTCGAGCGGCGTCAGTTCGAGCGTCCAGCGCTCGGCGCTTCCCGCAAGCGCCACGCGGAAATGCGCGGACAGGGACGCGGCGTCGCCGGCCAGCGTTGCGCGCAGGCTTTCGACCCAGGCGGCGATCAGCGGCTGCGACGCAAGGCTCGTCCGCGAACGTCCGCGGCGCGTTTCCATCGTCAGCGTGTCGCCGTCGATCTCGATGCGCTCGGGATAGGGGCGCTCGACTCGCATTTCCAGCCGATCGGGCCGGTCGAAGGCCAGCGTCCCGCGACGGGTCAATGGCTCGGTCAATGCCGACAGGTACTTCGTCTCCTCGAACGTCGCTCGACTCCTCGAAACCTGCGCGAAGCGTTGTGCCAGTTCGTCGAGTCCGAACGCGGACGCCGGCGTCACACAGCTGACGGCGAGCGCGGCCAGCGCGGCGCCGCGGGCCAGTATCCCGCGCATCATCGCAACCGACCGCTGCCCGGGGCCGGCGCCCAGAAGTCGTAGAAATTGAACCAGTTGTACGGCGCATCGCGGCAACTGCGGGCGAGCCATTGCGCAAATGCGCGGCATTCGGTCTCGCAGCGGTGGCGCGCGACGGATTCGTCGCCGGATGCGTTGTCGAGCGCGGCAAAGCGCTCGAAGCGGATGCGGTAGCGCCGGCCGCCGCACGACGTCGCGGAGAACAGGATCACCGGCACGCGCAGCGCGCGCGCCAGCGCAAAGGGTCCTTCCGGGAACGACGCCGGCGCGCCGAGAAAATCGCAGGACACCAGGCGATCGCCGCCGACCGACCTGTCGCCGAGCAGAGCGACGATGCCGCCGCGCGCCGTTGCATCGCGAACGTCCAGCATCGTTTGCGCGCGTCCGAGCTCGATCACTTGCGACGACAATCCCGCGCCAAGCGCGCGCAGGACCCGGTCGAGCTTTTCGGCGTCGCCCGCGTGCATCAGCACGCGCAGGTCGACGCTCGGATTTCCATGCGCCAATGCGCGCAGCATGTCGAAGCTTCCGAAGTGCGCGCCGATCAACAGGCAGCCCACGCGCGCATCGACCTGCCGCTGCACGATGTCGAGCCCCTCGCAGCCGATCGTGAAGAGCTCGAGGCGCCCGGCGTGCACGAACACGCGGTCGAGAACCGTCGTCGCGAAACAATGGTACTGACGCAGCGTATCGATCCAGCGAGGCCGCCGCGGCAGCACCCGGCGCAGGTATTCGCGCGAGGCGCGGCGCGCGGAGCGCGAGAACACGACGAAATAGACGCAGATCGGATACAACAGCAGCGCGGCGGCGCCGCGTCCAAACGTCAATGCAATGACCGCGATCAGGCGCATCAGCACGTGACTGCCGCGCTCGCGCTGGGCAAGCCACGCCGGGCGTGCATCGTCGGCATGCTGATTCATGACCGGGCGTCTGCGTCGCATATCGGCCCGCATCGACGCAACGAGAGCGACCCGGAAACGGCGCACCGGTCCGCATGATGAATCGTGAAGCGCGCCGCGAGATTCGCGTCGACCTCGACACGCAGCGCCAATGGCTCGAGCGGCGCGACCGGTTCGAGGAACTTGACCCGGATACATTCGGCGATCCGCAAGCCGCGTCGGCGCAGCAGCGCATCGACCCGGTCGAGGAGCACGACGCCTGGCACGACCGGCCGGCCCGGGAAATGTCCCGGCAACGCCGGATGGTCCGCAGCGAACGTGCAGGCATCTTCATGCACGTCCGGCACCGTTTGATGCGACGCCGAATGCGCACGGATGTGCGAGCCGTGCGCGTGGCCGGGCACCGGCGATGCGATCCCGGCGAGCGTTCGCAGAGCCGCGAGCGGCAACTTTCCTTGCGCGTTGCGCGGCAAGGCCTTCGCCAGCACGAGCGGGCGCGGCATGAACGCCCCGTCGATCCGCTGTGCGAGCCCCCTGCGGAGCGACGCGAGGGTGTGCCGCGCCGCGACGGCGACCGCGGCAGTTCGTTCGGCGTCCGGCGAGGGCAGGAAGAACACACCGTCGTCGACACCGGGAATGGCGAGCAGTTGCCGCGTCAATGCGACAAGCGTCGTGCGCTTGCCGGCGATCTTGACCATGTCGGCATCGCGTCCAATCAACTCGAATCGTCTTGGGTTCGGCGGCGCGTCATGCGCAACCCGCGCCTGCCGGGACCCTGGGGGCTCATTGGCGTCGGAATCGTCGCGCCACCGCAGCCGATCGTTGAGCCTGATCGGCGCCGCCAGGTGACCGCCCGATACCTCGGTGACGCCCTCGTCTCCGATCGCGAACGTGAGGCCCGACGCCGGCGCGAAGGCGGCGTCCAGCGCGGTCCGTCGTGCCGCCAGCAGTCCGCCTTCCGTGCACCCATAGACTTCCTCGACCGGGACGCTCCAGCCGCGCTCGACGGACTGCGCAAGCTCGGGCGCAAGCGGCATCGTCGACACGATGATGCGCCGCAGACCGGTTGCGCTGGTCATTCCGGCTCGAAAGACGCGCAATTGCAGCGGCGTCGTCATCAGCCACGCACCCCCCACACCGGCGGTGGCGGCGCGCGCGAGCAGCGCGTGCAGGTCGGCGGGAAACATCGGACGCGCGGCGATTACCGGACCACCGCATTGCCACGCGGCAACGACGGTCGTTTCAAATCCGAACATGTGCTGCGGCGCGACCGTCCCGATGATTGCTTCGTCCCGCGCGGGCGCTCCGAACGTTCCCGCAAAAGCGCGGGCGCCCGCGACCAGCGACGCCCACGTCTTCGGCTGCGCTTCGGGCACGCCCGTGGTTCCCGATGTGAACAGGATCGCCGCGATGTGCGATGCAACGATCGCCGGCGGGGGCCACGAAGCGACCTCGGCGTGCAAATCGGCATCGGCGACGACGAATCGCGCACGCTCCGCCGCGCCGGCCGGATCCTGGACTCCAACCAGGCAGAACGCGTCGGCATAGCGACCAAGCAACTCGGTGGCAGTCTGCTCGGCGCGCGATTGCGGGAGGATCAGCGTTTGGCCCGCCACCAGCGCGGCCGCGCTCCCGACGAGAAATGCGAGCGGATCTTCGCAGTAGTTGATCGCGTGCCGCGAAATCGGCAGCTTGCGCGCGAGCCGTTCCACTGCACCGCAGAAATTCCCGGCGGTAATGCCGCGGAGCGCGACGCCGTCGTCGCGCCAGACCGCGACGTCGTCGCGCGCAAAGCCGCGCAGCAGCGGCAACGACACGACGCTCACCGATCTTGACGCAGCACCGCGAGCACGTGGCGAGTGAGCGCAAGCGGCGATGCATGCCGATAGTGTCGAAAGCGCCAGCGGCGAAACACCCATTCCCCGACGAACAGCGCCGCCACCAGCAGATAGCTGCCCAGGCCGGTGAAGGCAAGCCACGCGACGCGGCTGCCGCCAAACGCCAGCGCGACGTCGACGGCCGCCACCGCGATGAAAAAGACCGCCCACACGATTGTCAGCTTGCGCGTGTACGAAGCGAGATCGGGCTCGAGTGCGCCGCGCTCGGCGCGCGCAAAACGGGCGATCATCGGCTCGCGTCCCGTGCGAAGGGTGTTGGCGAACAGCGCGGCAAGGGCAAGATTGACGGCTATCGGCGGGACGCAGGCCAGAATTGATGCGCCCCGCTCGATGGCGATCGCCGCGGCGAACGGATACGCGATTAAGACGATCAGCGCGACAAGACCCGGAAAGATCCTCCGGAGAGCCCGCGAACCGGATGCGGCGGCAGGCGTCCGGCTAGACAGTTCGATGGGCTTCGACATGCAGCGCCAGGTCGTGCAGCGACGCGAAAATCCGCTGGTTCTCGACGTCCTCGGAACGTATCTCGAAACCATAGCGCTTGGATACGGCGAGCGCGATCTCGAGCATGTCGATGGAATCGAGCCCGAGCGGTTCCCCATACAGCGGCGCCGCGACATCGAATTCGTCGACGGCGATCGGCAACCGCAAGGCGGCGATGATCAGCGTCGCGAGCTCGCGCTCCAGTGCGGTGAACGGGTCCGCGCTCAAGCCTGCAGAAATTCCGTTCGAATCGCCACACCCGCCGACGCCGACCTGCCCATTGTCTCTCCCGGTTGTCGGCCGCTTGCGAAAAACGGCGTGCAACACGCTGCGTATTATACGAGAAGCATCATTGTCGCCGGGATTCGAACGGGCGACCGGTGCAGCGTGACCGGGATGTCGGCGAAGCGCGTCAGCGCACCGCGTCCGCCGCCGCGAGCTGGCCGTAGATCAGCCGTCCGATCGCGAGGAGCTGCCCGCGGTCGAGATTTCCGGACAGCGCGTACGCGCACTGGTCGTCGATCCAGTAATAGACACCGATGCCATCCTCGACGGCGTACCGGAACGCCGCTTCGCCCGTGCCGGGCGGCAACTTGCGCGCCTGCAGCGTGAGGCGCTGCTTGGCGGCGTTCTCGTACATGAACAATGCCGTCGGCTTCTCGTTGCCCGCGACGAGCCGCCCGCCCACCAGCGCATAGCCGAAAGGAGTCAGATCGGGCGTGTGGAGCGGATAGTCGAGACGCTTCGACAGCCACGCGACCAGGCGTTTCTCCTCGGCCGCCCACACTTCCACCGGCCGATTGACGTCGGCTGCATACAGCGCGTGCGTGAGCGCCGCCTGACGCGCGAAGGTCGTCGGCATTCCCTCGTGCGCGAGCAGGGCATCGCGCGCGTACCAGCCGAAGGCGACCCCGACTATCAGCATTGCCGCCGCGGCGGCCGGCGCAAGCCAACGCCGCGAACGAGCCGGCGGCGACGACGTGACGCGCGCGGCGTCGATCAGCCGCTGCGGCAGCGGCTCGTGCAGCAGCGCGTCGAGGCCATCGCGGAGCCACGCGTTCTGCCGCTCGATGCCCGCGGCCTTCGCCGCCAGCGCCGGATCGCGCGCGAGCGTCTCCTCGAAAGCCGCGCGCTGCTCGGGTGCGAGTTGCCGATCGGCCCACGCGTGGACTTCCTCGTCGTTGGGCGGAAGATTGGTCATGCGAATGCGACGCTCACCGGACGATCTTGAGCGGCGCCGTCTGCTCGGCGGGCGGTCCCGCGACGGCGCGGCGCAGCTTGTCGCGTGCGCGGGAAAGGCGCGACATCACAGTGCCGACGGGAATCGACAACATCGCCGCGATCTCCTCGTAGCGCATCTCCTCGACGGCCGCGAGCACCAGCACTTCGCGCTGCTCGGGCGGCAGGCGCTCGAGCTCGCGCAGCACCTCGAGCAGTTCGACGTGCGTCTGCTGCGGCGCCCGCACCGGCAATTGCCACGCGGCCCCGCCCTCGCCGTCACCATCGAGCGAGACGTTCTGCGCCTCGCGCACCGCCATCGCGCGCTGATTGACGAACACGTTGTGCATGATCGTGAACAGCCACGCGCGAAGATCGGTGCCGGCAGCCCACAGCCGGCGCTTTTCCCAGCCGCGCGCGAGTGTTTCCTGCACCAGGTCGTCGGCGCGCGTCGCGTCCCCCGTCAGCACCCGCGCATAGCGTCGCAGCCGCGGAATGGCGGCGAGGAGATCGGGATGCGGCAGCGGAGGGTCGACGCTCATGGCGATCGCGCCCGCGACGCGGGCAATGAGCGGCGAGCCCGAAGCCGGCGCTCGCCGCCGGCACGATGTTACGCCAACCGGCGCTGCGGCGTTATCCCTTCGCCGCGTGCCACGCGTTGTTGAGGAACCCGTCGCCCGTCTTGTCGCCGGGCTTCTGATCCTTCGTCCACGTGTAGAGGGGCTTGCCCTTGTACGCCCATTGCTTCGAGCCGTCATCGCGCGTGACGACCGACCACTCGCCCGACGCGCTCGCGCCTGCCGACGCCATCAGCGGCGGCCAGTTCGTCGCGCATCCGCCGTTGCACGCGCTCTTGCCCGGCGCGTCCTTGTCGAACGTATAGAGCGTCATGCCGGCGGCGTTCGTCAGCGTGCCGTCGGCGGCCTTTTTCGCGGGCATGTCCGCCATGCCCATCCGGTCGTTCGCGCCCATCGACGCACACGCGGTCAAGGCGAGCGTGACGATGATGGCGGTGATGCGCGCGGTGAGACGTTTGTCGATCACAAGACACTCCTGGAGTAGACGGAAGGGATTCTGGATAACACGCCGGCAAACAATCGAGCCGCGCGATTATTCCTGCGTTCAAACCGGGAACAGCGTTGCGAGACCGAGGAAGATGAAGAACCGGGGGAGTCGGGCGGCCGTGATCATTACAAGCCGATGCCTGCGCAGCAATTCCGTGAATTGGGGTCGGATTCTACGGCAACTCCGCGGCCGGCATCCGCGCGAGGATGATCCGGATCTTGCGGTTCAACCCGGGGGCGCCCTGGTTGTGTTCATAGAAGCGCGGATTGGGTGCCATCGCCGCGAGCCGCGCCGCTTGCTCGGGACCGAGACGCGCTGCCGGAACGCTGAAATAGCGTTGCGCCGCCGCCTCGGCGCCGAACACGCCGCTACCCCATTCGATGACGTTCAGATACAGCTCGAAGATCCGGCGCTTGTCGAGTATCGCCTCGAGGAGCACGGTGATGATCGCCTCCTCGCCCTTGCGCAACCACGACCGCGAACCCGACAGGAACAGGTTTTTCGCCAGCTGCTGCGTAATCGTCGAGCCGCCGGCAACGATGCGCCCGCGCTGCTGGTTCTTCTCGAGCGCGAGCTCGATGCCGTCCCAGTCGAATCCTTCATGATCGACGAATTTCGAGTCTTCGGCGGCGATCATCGCACGCTTGAGCGGCGCGGCGATGCGTGCATAGGGAACGAATCGGTAGCGCAACTGCGCGTGCGCGTCTTTCGCACGCAACTCCTGCAGCCGCTCGGCCATGAACGCCGTTTCCTGCGGCGGGTGGTCGCGCCACCACACGATCATCCCCGCGTAATACAGGTGCAGCAGCAGCACCGCCAGCGCGAACAGCCCGAGCACCGCGCCAACGGCCCGCCAGAGCGTCCTCACGTGCCGCTATTCACTGTGCAGCTCGTCGCCCCTCGCGAACGTCCACGTGCGCGTAATGCTCAGAATGTCGGTATCGCGGCGGATGTCGTCGGGGAAAGCCGCGTAGGGTCCCGCCATCTCGACGATCTTCACCGCGGCGGCGTCCAGGATGCGCTTGCCGGACTTGCGGTTGACCTCGATCTTTTCGACGCTGCCGTCGGAGCGGATGAACACCGTCAGCAGCAGACTGCCGTACAGCTTGTTCTGCCGCGCCACTTCAGGATAGTTGAGGTTGCCGATGCGCTCGACCTTCATCCGCCAGTCTTCGACGTAGCGCGCAAAACGATACTCCCGCGCCTGCGAGCCGATGTGCTTGCGACGCGGAATCTTCTGATACTCGTCCATGTCGCGCGCGATCTGCGCCTCGAGACGGATCGACTCGAGCGTTTTCTGCATCATTTCGTTCGCCGTCGGCGATTCGGTGCGCTCCGACTCGTCGAGCGGCTTCGCTTCGGGCGTCGGAATTGCCGTCGTCGACCTGAGCTGCGTCAGCATCTCGTGCGTCGTGTTGTCCTCCACTTGTTGCCGGGTGGCGGCGACCGCGATGTTCTGGCGCGGCGTGTCGCGCGGCAGCACCGGCAGCGGCGTCTTCGCGCGGCGGTTCAGGTCCGTATTGCCGCCGCCGTCCAGATTGGCCTGCGCGAGGATGTCGGCCTTCGCGGGCTTCGTGCTCGATTTCGCGTTGACGAGCGCGACCAGCAGCGGCGGATTGCGGTCGGCGAAGCGATCGGTGCCGAAACTGAAATGGACCGCCAGCGCGAGCGCATGCAGCGCGATCGACACACCGATGGCGATGCCGATCACCGAAACGCGACGCGGCGCCGCGAGTGACTCGGGCGGGATTCGCGCGGGCGGCAACACCCCTGCAAACGCGAGATGCGCCTTGCGCACCGCCTTGCGCACCGCTTGCGGCCCGCCGGGAACTCTGCGCGCCGGCGCGGGCGCCGACGCCGTGCGGCCGCGATCCGGGACGACGGACAGGCTCGGCTGGGCGACGCGGCGGGGCAAGGGTGAGTGGATCGGACGAAGAGTTTCGGTCCGGGCCATTGTAGCCGCGCCTATGCCGTCGTCATAGCGCCGGCACGGTCCGCCGATCGGACGGCGAGGTCCGCGTGGCGGCATTCCAACAGTCGAGGCGCCCGGCGCGTCAGGTCGCGGCGCCGGCGTACCGGCATTCGAGCGTCGCGTCCAGAAGATCGATCCGGCCGATCGCGACCCGGACGCGCGCGTCGGGTGCGCCGGCCGGCATGTCGGGCAACCGGACGATAAGCGGCAGGCGATCGAACCGGACGAGCGTGTCGCGGATGACGCTCGCCGTGCATTCGGTCGTCTTTTCCTGGATCAGCCAGCGCAGGCACCAGTAGCGCTCCATCCGGTCCTGCATTTCCGCGTACTGCGAATACGTCGCCTCGAAATCGGTGAGCGCCGCGAACAACTCGGCGTCGTTCTCGGCATAAGGCGCCCGCGTGTTCTGCAGGGTTGCGATCAGCTGCCGCTGGTTCACGAGGTCGCTGTAGCGCCGCAGCGGCGAGCTCGCCCACAGGTAGTGAGTGACACCGAGCCCCTGGTGCTCGCCGGGTCGCGTGCTCATCCTGACCTTGCCGCCGGCCTGGACGCGATAGAGCCCCGGCATGCCCGCGTCGGCGATCCGCCGACCCCAGGTGTGATTGACGTGGATCATCAGTTCCGCGACGAGCTTGTCGAGCGGATTGCCGCGCGGGCGCGGCACGATCGCGACGCGGCCCGCCTCGGGACCGCCCTCGGCGGTCCAGTCGACGTCGAAGCTGTAGTCGATGCGCGCGATGTCGTCCTTGCCGCGCGATTGCGCGAGCCGCTGCGCGAGTCCCCACAGCGCGCGCAATTCGGACGTCCACGGCGCTGGATCGCCGGCTTGCGGCGCGGCGCTCGCGAACGTCTCGGTCAGCGTGTCGAGTCGCAGGTTCGCCGCGATCGGGACGCGCTCGAGTGCCGTGCGATGTCGAACCGGCTCTCCATCGGACGCAATTTCGACGTACAGCGAAAGCGTGGGCGGGCTTCGACCCTCGAGGAGCGTGAACGCGTCGATCACGCCGTCGGGCAGCATCGTGATCTTGCGCCCCGGCATGTAGACCGTGGACAGCCGTTGCCGTGCGATGGCGTCGAGTGGCGTGCCGCGCGGCATCGCCAGCGCCGGACACGCGATGTGCACGCCGATCTCGGTGGCGCCGCTGTCCAGCAGGCGCACCGAAAATGCGTCGTCGATTTCGGTCGTCGACGCGTCGTCGATCGAAAACGCTCGCACCGGGGCAAGCGGCAGGTCGGGGAGCGCAGGCAGTAAGCCCCACTCCGGAAATCCCGTGCCCTTCGGGAACGATTCGGCGAGAAAGCGGTTGAAGTGGTAGTCGTGCGTCGACGGGATGGCCCCGCACGCCTTCAGGATCTGCAGCGGGCTCGACCGTGTCTCGTTGCATGCCGCGTGCAACGCCTTCCATTCCGGCGCGCTCTTGTCCGGCCGGAACAACAGCATGTCGAGCTTGGAGGCCAGCGCATCCGGAAGCCGGTGCCCGGACAGTTCCGCCGCCCACCGTGCGATTTCGCTTTCCTCGCGCTCCTTGCGCGCCACGGACGCGAGCGCCGCCTTCAGCGCGTCGGCCGGCGCTTTCCGGTAGCGTCCGCGTCCTTTCCGGTAGAAGTACATCGGTGCCCGGGAGAGCGCGAGCGCGACGGCGGCCGATTCGGCGGGGGCCGGTGTCGCGCCGAAATACTCGCGCGCGAGCTCGTCGAAACCGAATTCGTCGTCGGCCGACACCTCCCACAGGAAGTTCGGATCGATGTCGGCGACGAGCTCCTGCGCGCGCGTCATCGTTTCGCCGGGCGACGGCGCGGCAAAGCGCAACAGCACGTGCGCCGCCTTGATCTTCTGCCGCTTTCCCGACACGGCCTCGACCTGCAGCGACGCGTCGTGATCGACGAGCAGCGACCCGGCCTTCAACTGGCCGTCGTCCTCGAACAGCACATTCATGGAAGCGTTTGGGTGCAGCGAAAAGGGCGCTGATTGTACCTCCTCGCGTATGGCGTCTCCGGGAGATCGAATGCGACAATGAGACTTGATCGCGGGGGCACCATGAAGCGAAGCACCGAGCGGTTTCTCACGACGCATACCGGCAGCCTGCCGCGGCCGGACGACCTGGTACGGATGATGTACGCCCGCGAGGAAGGTGTTCCGGTCGAGCCCGCGGCGCTCGCCAGTCGCGTCGCGTCGGCGGTTCGTCGAGGTGGTGCGCAAGCAGGCGCAGGCCGGCATCGATGTGGTCAACGACGGCGAGATGAGCAAGCCGAGCTACGCGACCTACATCAAGGACCGGCTGAGCGGCTTCGGCGGGACCGGCAACACGTTCGTCTACCAGGACCTCGCCGACTTTCCGAAGCTCGCGAAGCGCGTGTTCGGCGATCCCGGACGCTCGCGGCGCAAGACGCCGGCGTGCAACGCGCCGATCGGCGTGCGCGACCCGCAGGCCGCGCGCACCGACGTTGCGCACCTCGAGGCTGCGCTGTCCGGCGTCGCGGCGCAGGAGGCTTTTCTCACCGCAGCGTCGCCGGGCGTGGTGTCGCTGTTCTTTCGCAACGACCATTACCCGAGCGACGAGGCATACCTGGCCGCCATTGCGGAGGCGATGCGCCACGAATATGAAACGATCGCCGCCGCGGGCATCGTCCTGCAGATCGACTGTCCCGACCTCGGCATGGGACGGCACATCCAGTACGCCGGCCTGAGCGTCGCGGAGTTTCGCAAGAAGGCGCAGTTGCACGTCGAGGCGCTCAACCACGCGCTGCGCAACATTGCGCCGGACCGGCTGCGCATGCACCTGTGCTGGGGAAACTACGAAGGGCCGCACCACTGCGACGTCCCGCTGGCCGACGTGATCGACATCGTCTTCCGCGCGCGGCCCTCGCGCCATCGCGCTCGAAGCGGCGAACCCGCGCCACGCGCACGAGTGGAAGGTGTTCGAGACGGTCAAGCTGCCCGAGGGCAAGGTCCTCATTCCCGGCGTGATCGAGTCCAAGTCGAACTTCGTCGAGCATCCGGAGCTGATCGCGCAGCGCATCGGCCGCTACGCGAAGCTCGTCGGCCGCGAGAACGTCATGGCCGGCAGCGACTGCGGCTATCGGCACGTGGGTGGGCCAGGCCGCAGTCGATCCCGACGTGGTGTGGGCGAAGATGGCCGCGATGGCCGAGGGCGCGCGCATCGCGTCGCGCGAATTCTGGAGGAATGCGTGATGGAATACCGGCGGCTGGGCAGGAGTGGTCTCGACGTGTCGATCGTCTGCCTCGGCACGATGATGTTCGGCGATCGCACCGGCGAGCGCGAAGCCGGCGAGATCGTCGCGCACGCGTTCGGCAGCGGCATCAATTTCATCGACACCGCCGACGTCTACGCGAAGGGCGCGTCGGAGACGATCACCGGCGCGGCGATCCGGCGCGCAGCGCGCGCGGTGGATCCTCGCGACGAAGGTCGGCAACGCAATCGCGGGCGACGGCAACCAGCGGCCGCACACGGGCGGCGCGTCGCGGCGGTGGCTGTTCCAGGCCTGCGATGCGAGCCTCGCGCGGCTTGGCACCGACTGGATCGACATCTATTACCTTCACATCGACGATGCGAAGACGCCGCTCGCGGAGACCGTCGCAGCGATGGGCGCGCTGATCGATGCCGGCAAGATCCGCTATTTCGGCGTCTCCAATTTTCGTGGCTGGCGCATCGCGGAACTCATGCGCTGGTGCGAGCGCGCTCGGCGTCCCGCCGCCGGTCGTCTGCCAGCCGTATTACAACCTGCTGAACCGGATGCCCGAAGTGGAGGTGCTGGCCGCCTGCGATCACTACGGCCTCGGCGTCGCGTCCTATTCGCCCGCTTGCCCGCGGCGTGCTGACCGCCAAATACGCGCCGGGCGTCGTGCCGGAGGATTCGCGCGCCGCCCGCAACGACCGCCGGATGATGCAGACGGAGTTCCGCGACGAGTCGTTCGCGATCGCGCAGGACGCTCAAGGCGCACGCCGAGGCGACCGGGCGCACGCCGGTGCAATTCGCGCTCGCCTGGCTGTGGGCGAACCGGATCGTGACGTCGGTGATCGCCGGCCCGCGCACGCTCGCGCAATGGCAGGACTACGTTGCCGCGCTCGGCACGCCGTGGAGCGCCGAGGACGAGGCGCTCGTCGATTCATGGGTGCGTCCGGGTCATCCGTCGACGCCGGGATACAGCGATCCGCAATACCCGCTTTACGGCCGCCGCCTCGGTTGACGCGCTCCGACCGCCGTTCATGGAACGTCCGTTGCCTCAGCGCCTTGATGACGTCGTCGGTGATGTCGACGGAGCGGCCGACGTAGAGGGCATCCTGCAGGATCAGGTCGAAGTGCTGGTCCTTCGCGTATCGCGTCAGCACGCGGTCGAGCCGCTCCTTCAGCTTGTCGAGCTCCTCGAACTGGCGTGCGCGGAGGTCCTCGGCAAACTGCTGGCGCAAGCGCTGTACGTCCCGCGTCCCGGATGTCGAGCGCACGCGCACGCGCCGCCTGCTCGTCCTGCGAGAGCGTGAGCGCGATCCTTGTCGAGCTGCGCGGCGGCGTCGCGCACCGCCTGTTCCTTGCGCGCGATGTCGGCATCACGGCCCTTGAATTCCTGCTCGATCCGATCGTGCGCGGCCTTGGCCGCCGCCGACTGCTGGAGGATGCGCTCGACATGCATGACGCCGATCTTGTAGTCGTCGGCGCGCGCGGGCGTCGCAACGCCCAACCCGGCGCCGGCGAAGAGCGCCAGCCCCCACCCGAGGAGATGCACGGATCGCTTTCGCATGGCCGTTCGAGCGTCCTTCACGGTTCCAGTTCCCCGGTCGCGCGCACGACGGGTCGATGCGGGTCGCGCATCCATCGGGGGCTTCATTCGTTGGCGATCCCGTGCGGCACATGTCCGGCCGACACGTGCTTCGCCGCCGACTCCACGTGCCGCGTCTGGTCGTCGAAGAAGATGTCGGCGCCGAACGCGCGCAGGAACTCGCCCTTGTCGAGGCCGCCCAGGAACAGCGCCTCGTCGATGCGGATGTTCCAGGCCCGCAGCGTGCGGATCACCCGCTCGTGCGCGGGGGCGCTGCGCGCCGTGACCAGTGCGGTGCGAATGGGACTCTTGATCCTCCGGGAAATCGGCCTGGATCCGATGCAGCGCCGCGAGGAACTCCTTGAACGGCCCGCCCGACAGCGGCGTCGCCGCGGCATCGACCTCGCTCTGCGCGAAAGCGGCCAGGCCGCCCGCCTGGTACACGCGCTCGGCCTCGTCGGAGAACAGCACGGCGTCGCCGTCGAATGCGATGCGCAGCTCGTCGGTTTCGTTGCGAAAAACGCTCGGGAAGATCGTCGCGGCCGCGTAGCCGTCCTCGAGCGCCCGGCGGACGTCTTCGGTGTCCGCGGAAAGGAAGAGGTGCGCGCCGAACGCCGGCACGTAGCGCGACGTCGGCTCGCCCTTTCGTGAACGCGGCACGCGTGATGTCGAGATCGTGATGCTTGATCGCATTGAAGACGCGCAGCCCGGTGTCGGCGCTGTTGCGCGACAGCAGGATCACCTCGACGTACTGTTTCGAAGGCCGGTTGAGCCGCAACAGCTTGGTGACGAGCGCGAAGGCCGGTCCGGGGGCGAGCAGTTCGTCTTCATGCTCGATCTGGTAACGGTGGTAGGTTTCGACGCCCCGCTCGGTGTAGACGCGATGGCTCTCCGCCAGGTCGAACAGCGCGCGCGAGCTGATCGCGACGACGAGCTTGCCGGCAAGCGTGGGTGCGGCCATGGCACGAATACTAGCGCCGTTTGCCCGCACCTCATCCGCGGCGCCCGCGCCCTTCACGCCAACTCCGACCTGGTCGCCGCCCGCGAGCGTTCCGCGAAGCGCACGGCGCTCGCTACGCCGCGCGCTTCAGGTCGCGCTCGATCTCGCGGAAGACCGCGCGGATCTCGCCCGACCGCCCAGGCGAGGTCGGCGCGCGGGATATTGAGCGGCGGCGCGATGCGCACCACGGTGCCGTGCGTATCCTTCGACAGGATGCCGCGCGCCAGGAGCCGGTCGACGACCGGTCGCGCCGTCACGTAACGCGCGTCCACTTCGATGCCGATGAACAACCCACGGCCGCGGACATCGCGGACGACGCGGCTTCGCAGGTCCTGCAGCTCGGACAGCAGCCACGCGCCCAGTTGCGCCGACGCGCTCGATCAGCTTTTCGTCGTACAGCACGTCGAGCGCCGCCATCGCAACCGCTGCGGCGAGCGGATTGCCGCCGAACGTGCTGCCATGGTCGCCGGGGCGGAACACCTGCATGACGTCGTTCGTCGCGACGAACGCCGACACCGGCAGCAGGCCGCCGCCGAGTGCCTTGCCGAGGATGACGCCGTCGGGCTTGACGCCGTCGTGCTCGCACGCGAGGAACTTGCCCGTGCGCCCGAACCCGGTCTGGATCTCGTCGCAGATCAGCAGCACGTGGTGCTCGCGGCAGATCTGCGCGCAGCGCACGAGATAGCCGGGCGGCGGAACGACGATCCCGCTCTCGCCCTGGATCGGCTCGACGAGGAACGCCGCCGTGCGCGGCGTGATCGCCCTGGCCAGCGCATCGGCGTCACCGTAGGGTATCGTCGACAAGCCGGGAGGAAACGGGCCGAAGCCGTCGCGATATTGCGGCTTCGGTCGACAGGCCGGTCGCGGTAATCGTGCGGCCGTGGAAATTGCCGTGACAGCCGATGATCTCGGCGCGCCCTTCGGCAATCCCCTTGACCTTGTGACCCCATTTGCGCGCCGCCTTGATCGCGGTCTCGACCGCTTCGGCCCCGCCGTTGGCCGGGAGCGACGCGATCGAGACCGGTCAACTGGGCCAGGCGCTCGAACAGGAACGGCAGCTCGTTGTTGTGGTAGGCGCGCGACGTGACGCCCAGCCGCTGCGCCTGCGCGATCAAGCGCGCCTACGATGCGCGGATGGCCGTGGCCGAAGCTGACCGCCGAATAGGCGCTCATCAGGTCCAGGTAGCGCCGGCCGTCGACGTCGGTGAGCCAGCTGCCCTCGCCGCGCGCAAGCACGACGGGCAGCGGATCGTAGTTGCGGGCGCCGAAGGCTTTTTCGCGACCGATCAGGTCGGCCGTCGTGTCCGAAAGCGCGGTCGCGGGGTCCCGCCCCACGCGGGTTCTGGTTGCCATCGCATGCTCCGAGGTCATTGCGTGCCGGCCATCACAACGACGGCCGGTCGGGCGGAGTCGTGCGCGGGCGGCGGTTACCGGAGCTTTCGGCCCCGGCGTAACGACGCGTTTGGGAAGGTGATCCGACTTCGCCAAGTCATAGGCGTAAGCATAACCCGTGCAAGGGGTCCCCGGCTATGTGCGGCGCACAAAAACACGGGAAAATCGCGGGATTGGACCCATCTGGGCGCCGAAATCGGCAAATGCGTGATTGCCGCCACGCTGGCGATCGTCCGAGACAGGCTCATTCGCCGGGCGCGGCTCGCGGAGCCAGCGCTTGCAGCAGCCGTGCGTGGACGCCGCCGAACCCGCCGTTGCTCATCACGAGGATGTGATCGCCGGCGCGCGCCTCGCGGACGACCGCATCCACCAGTCTGCCCAGATCGCCGTGCACGTGGGCGCGCGCGCCGAGCGGCGCCAGCGCCGCAGCGGCGTCCCAGCCGAGGTTCGCCGTGTAGCAGAACACCTGGTCGGCCTGCGCCAGGCTTTGCGGCAGCGCGGCTTTCATCGTGCCGAGCTTCATCGTGTTCGAGCGCGGCTCCAGCACCGCGAGGATGCGGCCGGCGCGGCTCGCTGCGGCGCAGTCCGTCGAGCGTCGTGGCGATCGCCGTCGGATGATGCGCGAAATCGTCATAGACGGCGATGCCGTTCACGCGGCCGCGCAGCTCCATCCGCCGCTTGACGCCGCGAAACGACGCGAGCGCCGCGAGTCCCTGCGCCGACCGGCACGCCGACATGGCGCGCCGCGGCCAGCGCCGCGACGGCGTTCAGCCGGTTGTGGCGGCCGGCGTGTCCGAAGTCGAGCGCGCCTTGCGGCGCACCGGCCTGCGTGACGGCGCCGTCGTCGCCGACCGTCCAGTCGGCCCGCGGCCGCGACGTCCGAACCCGCGGCATCGAAGCGCTCGACTTCGCTCCAGGCCCCGCGCGCCGAGCACGCGCGCAAGCGCCATGCTTCGCCGCCGTTGACGATGAGCCTTCCGCGCCGCGGCACCGTGCGCACCAGGTGGTGAAACTGCGTCTCGATCGCGGCCAGGTCGGCGAAGATGTCAGCGTGATCGAACTCCAGGTTGTTCAGAATGACGGTGCGCGGTCGGTAATGGACGAATTTCGAGCGCTTGTCGAAGAACGCCGTGTCGTACTCGTCGGCCTCGATCGACGAAGAACGCGCTGTCGGTGAGCCGCGCCGAGACGCCGAAATCGAGCGGGACGCCGCCGATCAGGAAGCCGGGGTCGAGTCCCGAGCGCTCGAGAATGTGCGCAAGCATCGCGGCGGTCGTCGTCTTGCCGTGCGTGCCGGCGACGGCGAGCACCCATTTGTCGCGCAGGACGTTGTCGTACAGCCATTGCGGGCCCGACGTGTACGCGAGCCCGCGGTCGAGGATCGCCTCCACCAGCGGATTGCCGCGCGACAGCGCGTTGCCGACGACGAAGACGTCGGCGCCGCTCGCAGCGCCTCGAGCTGCGCCGGATCGAAGCCTTCGGTCAGCGCGATGCCCAGCGCCTCGAGCTGCGTCGACATCGGCGGATAGACGTTGGCGTCGCAGCCGGTCACCGTGTGGCCGGCGCGCTTCGCGATCGCCGCGAGGCCGCCCATGAACGTGCCGCAGATGCCGAGGATGTGCAGGTGCATGTCAGTCCGGTGTGCGGCAGGGCATTCGGCCTGCCGCCGCGCCGCTCACGAACGGAAGATGAAATAGACGGCGCCCATCATGCAGAGTCGCCGCCCACAGGTAGTCGAGCTTGAGCGTCGCGCCCATGAACAGCATCGCGAACGGCACGAACACCGCCAGCGTGATGACCTCCTGCATGATCTTCAGTTGCGCGAGCGACAGCACGGTGAAGCCGATGCGGTTCGCCGGCACCTGCAGCAGGTATTCGAAGAGCGCGATGCCCCAGGAGACAGCGCCGCGATCCACCACGGCCGGTCGCCGAGCATCTTCAGGTGACCGTACCACGCGAAGGTCATGAACAGGTTCGAGCACGACAGCAGGATCGCGCAGACGAACACGGGGTGAAGCGCCAGCGAGGCGGGATTTCATCGACAGTCCGGGACGATTGGCGGGAAGACGCATTATCGCCGACCCCGGAGCGACGAGCCCGCGACCCATCCGCCGCTCGCCTTGGCGCCAGCGCTTTCGCCCGGGCCCTGATCGCATGCCGCGCGGCGTCACGAGGCGCCCCGGCGCGTCCTGCGGCGGGGCACTTTTCGCGTCCGCCTGCGAATTTGCCGCTGTGCCGCACAGGCATGCTCCTTGCGGATGGTGTTCATCTCGACACTTCGGCCATGAAAACGCGGATGAGCCGCCGAGATGCCCGACGCTTCGCCGCCCGTCAGCGCAACGGCGACGGCCGCCGGTCGCGACGGGGCTCGCCCGTGCCAGCGCCGGTCGCGCGTGGACGGCTGCGCGTCCCGTCCGTGGATGCGCCGGCCGCGCTGGCTGCGGATACGGTCGAGCATCGGATTTCGCCTTGCCGTTCTGGCGCTTGCGCTCGGATTGCCGTTCATCGTCTACGTCGGCGGCAGCGCGGTGCGGCAGGCGTCGCTCCAGCGCGGAAGAAGCCAAGGAGCATGCGCTGTCGCTGGCGCGGCTGTTTGCCGCGCGGGTCGACGATTACGTCGGCGACATGGTCAGCGCGCTCGCGCTGATCGGGCACGGCGCCGGAATGGATCCCTCGAGCGGCGGCGGCGAACGACGCGTTCCTGCAACGAATCCGCGCCGACTTGCCGCGGTCGGTCAACAACGCCGGCATCTGGACCACCGACGGCCGCAACATCGGTGCGCTCGACCGCCGAGCCCTCGCGCGCCGAACTCAACATCGCCGACCGCGATTATTTCCGCGCCGCCGTGCGCCACGCGCACGCTGGCGATCGAGGGTCCGCTCGTCTCCCGCGCCAACGGCGAAGCGATCGTCCAGTTCGCGCGGCCGCTGCTCGACGCGAGCGGCAACGTCACCGGCGTCATCACCCTATCGACGCGACTGCGCGACCTCCAATGGCTGCTCGACCTCAAGGGCGCGGCGCCGCGCGACACGGTCGTTTCGGTCGTGAGCGCCCACGGCGTCGTGCTGGCGCGCAACATCGATCCCGAGCGCTGGATCGGCAGGAGCGTGCTGGACGTCGGCCGCGCGCGCGAGCACATCGCAAACCGCGAGGGCGTCGACGAAACGCGGGGCGTCGACAACATCGACCGCATCGCCGGCTACACGCAGGCCGCGCGCGCGCCATGGCACATCTTCGTCGGCATGCCGGCGGACGCCGCGCTGGCGTCGTCGCGCACGAATCTCGTCGAGACGCTCGCCTTCGGCACGGCGTCGCTGCTGCTCGGCGCCGCGCTCGCCGCATGGCTCGGCGCGCGGATCGCCCAGCCGCTGCGCCAATTGGCTTACGACGCCACGCTGTTCGCCCGCGGAAATCTTGCGCATCGCACGTCGGTGGCGGGCGACGACGAAACCGGCGTGCTTGCGAATACGCTGAACCGGATGGCGCAGACGGTGCAGGACCGCACTCGCGCGCTCCAGGAAAAGACGTCGGCGCTCGAGGAAAAGACGCAGGCCCTCGAGCGCAGCACGGTCGAGCTCGCGATGATCACGGCGAACGTGCCGGTGCTGATCGCATACCTGGACGCCGAAGACCGGTTCCGGTTCGCGAACGAATATTTCCGGGACGTGTTCGGAATCGCTCCCGAGAAGCTGATCGGCAAAACGCTCGCCGACGTGTTCGGCGAAAAAGTCTATGCTCGGCTCGCAAGCCGGATGCACGACGTGCGCGACGGAATGCCGCACACGTTCGAAGCGAGCTTCGCGGCGGACGGCGAGCCGCCGGTGTTCATCGTCAGCTGCTTCCCCGACTACGGCGAGCGGCAGGAAGTCCGCGGCGCATATGTGGTGTGCCAGGACATCACGCGGCGCAAGGAAGCCGAGGAAGCGCTGGCGGCGCGCGAGCGATTCGTGCGCCTGATCGCCGACGGCATTCCGGCGCGGATCACGTACAGCGATACGAGCGAGCGCCTCCGGTTCGGCAACCGGCGTTTCGCCGAATACTGGGGAACCGATCCCGACGCGATCGTCGGCCGGCGCGTCGGCGACGTCGTTTCCGCCGCCGCATACGCGCAGATCCGGCCCGAGCTGATCCGCAGCTATGACGGCGAAATGCGGCGCTTCGACCTCGCCGTCGAACGGCCGGAAGGGACGCAGTACTACCAGGTCGATCACGTGCCCGACGTCGATGCGCACGGGACCGTTCAGGGCGTCGTCACGATCTCGCAGGACGTCACCGCGTTGCGCGAGGCCAAGCAGGCGCTGGTTGCGTCGGAAAAGCGGATGCGGATGGTCGCCGACAGCCTGCCTGCGCTGATCGCATACCTGAGCGCCGACGAGCGCTACCTGTTCGTCAATGCGCGTTGCAAGGAGATGTTCGGACTCGCGCCCGAAGAACTGGTCGGCCGTCGCGTCGACGCGCTGCTGGACGCCGAGACGTACGCGCAAACCCGGCCGCACCTCGAACGCGTCCTTCGCGGCGAGCGCGCGCGTTTTCAGCGCGCGGTGATCCGCTACGGCCGCGAGTGCAATGAGCTGGTCGAGTTCATTCCCGATCAGGATTCTCGCGGCGAGGTGGTCGGCTTCTACGCGCTGGTGCAGGACATCACCGACCTGCGCGACGCGCAGGCGAAGGCCGAGGAAAGCGAGCAGCGCCTGCGCCGCATCACCGACAACATTCCGTCGATGGTCGGGTACATCGACCGCGACCGGCGCTATCGCTTCAACAGCCGGTACTACGAAACCTGGCTCGACCGGCCGCTGTCCGAAATCACCGGGCGCCTCGTCAGCGAGGTTCTCGGGCCGCAAGCCTACGCCGCCGTCCAGCCGAATCTCGACCGCGCGCTTCGTGGCGAGCGCGTCGACTTCGACGTCGAGGTGGAGAACCCCGACAGCGTCCGGTACGTGCGCGGCACCTACATTCCCGACTTCGATGCCGACGGCCAGGTGATCGGCGTCTACGCGTCGTCGACCGACATCACGCCGTTGAAGGAGGTCGAGCGGCAACTCGAGCGCCTCGCGCAAAGCGACACGCTGACCGGACTGCCGAACCGGCACATGTTCAACGACGGCATCGCCGCGGCGCTGCGCCGTTCGCAGCGCTCCGGGTCGCAGGTGGCGCTGCTGTTCCTCGACATCGATGCCTTCAAGCAGATCAACGATTCGTTCGGTCATGCGGCCGGCGACGACGTGCTCCGCGAATTCGCGCGGCGCCTGTCGGCGGCGGTGCGCCCGACGGACCTGGTCGCGCGCCTCGCCGGCGACGAATTCGTCATCGTGCTCGAGGGGATTCACACGCGCGAGGAATGCCGCTTCGTCGCGCGGAAGATCATCGCGTCGATGCGCCGCGAGTTTCGCGCCGGCGACGCCATCGCGAAAGTCACGACGAGCATCGGCATCGCGCTCGGTCTGGGCGGCGCGACGACGCCGGAAGCCCTGCTGAAGCGCGCCGACAGCGCCCTATACGCCGCCAAGGGTCACGGGCGGGACAGGTTCGAAATCGCGATTTGATATAACGGCGGCATGCAACCGCCGCCGCGGCACGTCCCCGACGTCGCTCCGAAGCCGCCCGCCGTCGCGCGCGAGGCCGTGCGTTCGATCGGCGCTTCGAAGATCCGCGACATCGCGAATGCGGGCATGCACGATCCGGACATGCTCGCGTTCTGGTTCGGCGAGCCGGACGAAGTTACGCCGTCGTTCATCCGCGAGGCCGCGACGGCGTCGCTCGCGCGCGGCGAAACGTTCTATACGCAGAATTTCGGCATTCCCGAGCTGCGCGATGCGCTCGCCGGCTACGTATCGGCGCTGCATCGGTCCGACCGCGCCCGGCGAGATCGCGGTCACCGCGTCGGGGATGTCGGCGCTGATGCTCGCCGCCGAGGCGCTGATCGCGCCCGGCGATCGTGTCGTCGCCGTTACGCCGTTGTGGCCGAACCTCGTCGAGATCCCGAAGATCCTCTCCGCGGACGTCGCTTGCGTTCCGCTGCGCTTCGGCGCGGCCGGATGGACGCTCGACGTGGAACGGCTGCTCGCGGCGCTCACGCCCGGCACGCGCGCGCTCCTGATCAATTCGCCCAACAATCCAACCGGCTGGACGATCGACCGCGGATTCGCAGCGTGCGATCGTCGATCATTGCGAGCGGCTCGGCATCTGGATCGTCGCCGACGACGTCTACGAGCGGCTGTACTACGACGGACGACGCGCCCGTGCGCGCCGTCGTTTCTCGACCTCGCCGACCGCGACTGCGCGCGTGGTCAGCACGAACAGCTTCTCGAAGGCCTGGCTGATGACGGGCTGGCGGCTCGGCTGGATCGTCGCGCCCGACGCGCTGATGCCCGATCTCGGCAAGCTGATCGAATACAACACGTCGTGCTCGCCGGTGTTCGTCCAGCGCGCCGGCGTCGTCGCGATCCGCGACGGCGAGCCGACCGTCGGTGCGACGCGCGAGCGACTGCGCCGCGCGCGCGACCGGCTCGTCGACGCGCTGGCACGGCTGCCGGGGGTCGAGGTCGCGCGGCCGCAGCGGCGCGATGTACGCGTTCTTCCGCGTCGACGGCGTGCGCGACAGCGTCGCGTTCTGCCGCCGGCTCGTGCGCGAGGCGAAGCTCGGCCTCGCGCCGGGCAGCGCTTTCGGTCCCGAAGGCGAGGGCTTCGTCCGCTGGTGCTTTGCCGCGGAGCGACGCCGCGGCTCGACGAGGGTGTCGTGCGGCTTGCGCGGATTTCTCGGCTCCGGCGCGGCGCGATGATCGGCGCGCGGGGTCGCGCCTGTTGCGTGGCTGCGCTGTTCGCGGCAGTGGTCGCTGCTGCACCGTCGCCGCGCCGTACGCGGCCGACATGCACAAGACGCTGCGCGTCGCGTTCCCGGTCGCGGAAACCGGATTCGATCCGCAGGCGATCGGCGACACCTACTCGGACGCGGTTTGCCTCGCCATCTTCGATCCGCTCTACCGCTACGACTACTTCGCGCGGCCCGTTGCGCTCGCGCCCAATACGGCCGACGGCCTGCCGGAGATCAGCGACGGCGGGCGCACGTACACGATCAAGGTCAGGCGCGGGATCTATTTCGCCGCCGATCCCGCGTTCAAAGGCAGGCGCCGCGAGCTGACCGCGGAAGACTACGTCTACAGCATCAAGCGCGTGTTCGATCCGAAGGTCCGCTCGTACTGGCTGTACCTGTTCGAGCGTACGCTGGTCGGTCTCGACGAGCCGCTTGCGCGCGCCCGCAAGAGCGGTCACTTCGACTACGACGAAAAGATCGAGGGACTGCAGACACTCGATCGCTACACGCTGCGCATCCGCTTCAAGGAGCCGGACTACGCGTTCCAGTGGTGGCTGACGACGAGCAACTTCGCCGCGGTCGCGCGGGAAGTCGTCGAGGCCTACCAGGATGCTTCGCATCGGGTGATGGAAAACCCGGTCGGCACCGGGCCCTACCGGTTGAAATCGTGGACGCGCGGACAGCGAATCGTCCTCGAGGCGAATCCGGATTTTCGCAATGAGACCTTTCCGCCGCCCGGCCAGCGACCCGGCAGATGCCGCGATCGCGAAAGATCTTTCCGGCAGAACGCTGCCGCTGGTGGGCAACATCGACATCGCGATCATCGAGGAGGCACAGCCGCGGATGCTGGCGTTCGACCGCGGTGAGCTCGATTACACGAGCGTGCCCGCATCGCTCGCGCCGACGGTCCTCGAGTCGGACAAGCTGCGTCCGGCGCTTGCGAAGCGCGGCATCGTCCTGCATCGGCTGATCGACCCGTCGCTGGGATTTTTCTTCTTCAACCTGGACGATCCGGTGGTCGGCGGTTATACGCCGGCGAAGATCGCGCTGCGCCGCGCGGTGAGCCTCGGCTACGATCGCAGCGCCGCGATTCGCCAGCTCTCGAATGGCCAGGCGATACCCGCCAGCCAGCCGGTGCCTCCGGCGCTGTTCGGCCACGACCCGTCGATCGGCGCGCGCACGCAATACGATCCGGCAACCGCGCGCGCGCTGCTCGACCGCTTCGGCTACAAGGACCGCGACGGCGACGGCTATCGCGAAACGCCCGACGGCAAGCCGCTGACCATCGTCAAGGGCTCGACGACGGACGCCGCGGCGCGCTCGAGCGACGAGCTGTGGAAGCGCAACATGGACGCGATCGGCATCCGCATCACGTTCCTGAAGAACAAGTGGCCCGAGCTCAACAAGATGACCGAGGCGGGCCAGATGATGATGTGGGGACTCGGGTGGATCAGCAACATTCCGGACGGCGATTCGTTCTACAGCTACCTGGTGAGCCGCAACATCGGCACGTCGAACGATGCGCGGCTGCGGCTGCCGGAATACGATCGGCTTTACGACCAGGCGCACGCGATGCCCGACGGTCCCGAGCGCAACGCGGTGTTCCGGAAGATGACCGACATCATCGCCGGCTATGCGCCGTGGATCATGGCCGACTACCCTTATCGCAACGACCTGACGCAGCCGTGGCTCAAGGGGTTCAAGTCGAACCCATTCAAGACCTATCAGTGGGAGTACTACGACGTCGACCGGCGCTAGCGCCAGGCTGCGCACGCCAAGGTCGGTGTGCGCCACCCACGAGGAGAAAAGCGCCATGATCGACACCGGGTCGCTGTGGTCGCTTGCGAAAGAATCGGTGTCCCGATGGTCGGACGACTACGCATCCAGCATGGGGGCGGCGCTCGCGTACTACACGATCTTCTCGATCGCACCGCTGATCGTCATCGCCATCGCCGTGGCCGGATTCTTTTTCGGCGCCGACGCCGCGCGCGGGGAAATCTTCTCGCAATTGCGCGGTGCGATCGGTGACGACGGCGCCACCGCGATCCAGGGCCTCGTCAGGAGCGCGAGCGGAGCGGGCAA
This sequence comes from uncultured Pseudomonadota bacterium, assembly GCA_963718905.1. Lineage (GTDB taxonomy): Bacteria > Pseudomonadota > Gammaproteobacteria > Burkholderiales > Casimicrobiaceae > VBCG01. The sequence goes on along the minus strand of CAVRAF010000005.1, from coordinate 173,600 downwards.
GGGCACGCTCGCGGCGATCGCGGGTGTTGTCGCGTTGCTGCTCGGCGCGACCAGCGTCTTCGGGGAACTGCAATCGGATCTCGACCGGATCTGGGATTCTCCCAGGCCGGAACGCGCGGGGATCCGGGACGTGCTGCGCGGGCGCCTGCTGTCGTTCGGCATGGTCGTCGGCATCGGCTTCCTGCTGCTCGCATTGCTGGTCCTGAGCGCCGCGCTGTCCGCGCTCGGGCATTTCTGGAGCGGCTCTCTCGCGGGATGGGAAATCGTGTTGCAAGGGGTGAATTTCGTCGTCGGCTTCGCCGTCGTCACCGGCCTGTTCGCGATGATTTACAAGCTGCTGCCGCGCGCTTCCATCGGCTGGCGCGATGTGTGGATCGGCGCGATCGTCACGTCGCTGCTGTTTTCGATCGGCAAGCTGCTGATCGGCCTCTATCTCGGCAAGAGCGGCGTCGCGTCGGGCTTCGGCGCGGCGGGATCGCTGGTGATCGTGCTGCTCTGGGTCTACTACTCCGCGCAGATCTTCCTGCTCGGCGCCGAGTTCACCAAGACCTATGCGTATCGCCGCGGGACGCGTGCGCGGCAACAAGGCTCGGTGTAAGGTGACACGACAAACCACCGTTCGCAGCCGAAAGACGCCCATCGATGAACGACACCGCCGAAGACGTCCGCACGCAGCGGCAGGATGAAATCGCAAGGCTCGTCGCCGCGCGGGTTGCGCCGGAGCTGCGGGCGACGCTGCAGACTTTCATCGCCCGCTACTACGCACAGGTCGACCCGGAGGATCTGGAAGAGCGACCGCCGCCCGACCTCTACGGGGCGGCGCTTTCGCACTGGAATTTCGCACGCAAGCGCGACGCGGGACGCGCGCGCGTGCGCGTGTTCAACCCGACGATCGAGGAGCACGGCTGGCAGTCGAAGCACACGATCATCGAGATCGTCAACGATGACATGCCGTTTCTCGTCGATTCGGTGGCGATGGAGGTCAATCGCCACGGCCTGACGCTGCACCTGATCATCCATCCGATCCTCGGCGTCGAGCGCGCCGCCGACGGCACGCTGACGGCGCTCGCGCCCGACGATTCGGCGACGCAGCAGTCTCGAATCGTTCATCCACGTCGAGGTCGACCGGACGACCGATCCGGCGGCGCTCGATGCGCTCGCCGCGGACATCGCGCGCGTGCTCGGCGACGTGCGCGCCGCGGTCGACGACTGGAAGCCGATGCGGGACAAGGTCCGCGACGATCGCGGCCGACGTCGACCGCTCGCCGCCGCCGTTGCCCGCCGACGAGCGCGCGGACGGCGTCGCCTTCCTCAACTGGCTCGCGGACAACCATTTCACGTTCCTGGGCTACCGGTGTCACGACCTCGTCCGAATCGACGGCCAGGACGCGCTGCAGATCGTGCCGGGCACGAGCCTCGGCATCCTGCGCGAAGCGCCGGGCAAGGCCGTCGCCGTGAGCTTCGCCGCGCTGCCGCCGGAAGTCAGGGCCTACGCGAGGCGTCCCGAGCTCCTCATCATCACGAAGTCGACGTCGCGCTCGACCGTCCATCGCCCCGGCTATCTCGATTACATCGCGATCAAGCGCTTCGACTCCGCGGGTCAGGTCTGCGGCGAGCACCGGTTTCTGGGACTGTTCACGCACACGGCGTACAGCGCCAACCCCGCCGACATACCGCTGCTGCGGCACAAGACCGCGAACGTCATTCGCCGCGCGAGCCTGCCCCCCGGCGGCCACGCGGAAAAGAAGCTGATCAACATCCTCGACAACTATCCGCGCGACGAGCTGTTCCAGACGTCCGAAGACGACCTGTTGCGGACGGCGACCGGCATCCTGCATCTGGGTGATCGGCAGCGGTTCCGCCTGTTCGTGCGCCGCGACCCGTTCGAGCGGTTCATCACCTGCATGATCTACGCGCCGCGCGAAAACTACACGACGGAAGTGCGCCAGAAGTGGCAGGCGCTCCTGATACAGGCGTTCAACGGCCAGAGCTCCGATTTCAACGTCAACCTGTCGGAATCCCTGCTGGCGCGCGTGATGATCACCGTGCGCACGACGCCCGGCCGCATTCCGCAGTTCGACGTCCGCGCGCTCGAGGCACGGCTCGCGGCGGCGGCGCGGCGCTGGGACGACGACGTGAAGCAAGCGCTGGTCGATGCGCTCGGCGAAGCGCGGGGCAACACGCTGTTCCGGCAGTTCGGCGGCGCGTTCCCGGCCGGCTACCGTGAGGACTTCGCAGCGCGCGCCGCGGTGCCCGACATCGAGATGATGGATCGCCTGACCGACGCCGAACCGCTCGGCATGTCGCTCTACCGGCCGCTCGAGGCGCGCACCCAACGCGCTGCGCTTCAAGCTCTTCCGCCTGAACGGCCCCGTTGCGCTTTCCGACAGCCTGCCGATGCTCGAGCGGATGGGCCTCAAGGTGCTGGACGAGCGCCCGCATCGGATCTCGCCGGAAGGACGCGCGCCGATCTGGATGCACGACCTCGGCATGCTGTCGCCCCTCGACACCGAGCTCGAGATCGACGCGCTGCATCAGGTGTTCGAGGATTCGTTCGGCCGCGTGTTTCGCGGCGAGGTCGAGAACGACGACTTCAACCGCCTGGTGGTCGCCGCGCGGCTGCCCGCGTCCGAGATCGTCGATCCTGCGCGCCTATGCGAAGTACCTGCGCCAGATCGGATTCGCGCTGTCGCAGTCGTTCATCGAGACCACGCTCGCCGCGCACGCCGGATATTGCGTCGATGCTGGTCGCGCTGTTCAAGATGCGCTTCGATCCCGGCGCGGCCGCCGCCGCGGATGCGAGCGCCGCGCAGGCGCGGGCCATCGAGCATGCGCTCGAACAGGTCGACAACCTGTCCGAGGACCGCGTGCTGCGCCAGTACCTGGCGCTGATCATGGCGACGCTGCGCACCAACTACTGGTGCCGCGACGCGGCCGGCGCGCCGAAGCGCTTCCTGTCGTTCAAGTTCGATCCGTCGAAGGTTCCGGGATTGCCCGAGCCTGTGCCGATGTTCGAGATCTTCGTCTATTCGACGCGCTTCGAAGGCGTGCATCTGCGCGGCGGCAAGGTCGCGCGCGGCGGCCTGCGCTGGTCGGACCGTCCCGAGGACTACCGCACCGAGGTGCTCGGCCTCGTCAAGGCGCAGATGGTGAAGAACACGGTGATCGTGCCGGTGGGATCGAAGGGCGGCTTCGTGCTGAAGCGCGCGCCCGCGGCGTCCGACCGCGAAGCGTTCATGAAGGAAGGCATCGCGTGCTATCGGGATTATCTTCGCGGCCTGCTCGACCTCACCGACAATCGCGTCGGCGACAAGATCGTGCCGCCGCCGCTTGTCGTGCGCCACGACGAAGACGATCCGTACCTCGTCGTCGCCGCCGACAAGGGCACGGCGACGTTCTCCGACTACGCGAACGGCGTAAGCCACGAGTACGGGTTCTGGCTGGGCGACGCGTTCGCGTCCGGAGGGTCGGCCGGATACGACCACAAGGCGATGGGCATCACGGCGCGGGGCGCGTGGGAATCGGTCAAGCGCCATTTCCGCGAAATCGGCATCGACACGCAGACGACCGCGTTCACCGTCGCGGGCATCGGCGACATGTCGGGCGACGTATTCGGCAACGGCATGCTGCTGTCGCGCCACATCCGGCTCGTCGCCGCGTTCGACCACCGCCACATCTTTCTCGATCCGAACCCCGACACCGTGGCGTCATTCGCCGAACGCGAGCGGCTGTTCAAGCTGCCGCGATCGTCGTGGGCCGACTACGACGCGAAACTGCTGTCGCCCGGCGGCGGCATTCATCCGCGCACCGCGAAATCGATCGCGATCGCTCCTGAAGTCGGCAAGGCGCTCGCGATCGGCGCGGCCGCGCTGACGCCGACGGAACTCGTGAACGCGATCCTCAAGGCGCCGGTCGACCTGCTCTACAACGGCGGCATCGGCACGTACGTCAAGGCGTCGGGCGAAACGAACGCACAGGTCGGCGATCGCGCCAACGACGCGTTGCGCGTCAACGGCCGCGAGCTGCGCTGCAAGGTCGTCGCCGAGGGCGGCAACCTCGGCTGCACGCAGCTGGGGCGCATCGAGTACGCACTCGCCGGCGGTCGCATCTACACCGACGCGATCGACAACTCGGCCGGCGTCGACACGTCGGATCACGAAGTCAACATCAAGATCCTGCTCGGTCTCTCGATCGCCGACGGCGAATTGACGGAAAAGCAGCGCGACAGCCTGCTGGCCGAAATGACCGACGACGTCGCGGCGCTGGTGCTGCGCGACAACTATTTCCAGACGCAGGCGCTGTCGGCGATGAATCGCATCGCGCCGCACCTGCTCGACGCGCAGCAGCGTTTCATCCAGTACCTGGAAAAGAACGGCCGGCTCAATCGCGCGATCGAATACCTGCCGGGCGACGACGAGCTCGCCGAACGCCGCGCGAGGAACGTCGGCCTCGCCACACCCGAGGGCGCGGTGCTGCTCGCCTACAGCAAGATCTGGCTGTACGACGAGCTGCTCGCATCGAGCCTGCCCGACGATCCGTGGGTCGAGACGGCGCTGTCGCGCTATTTCCCCAAGGCGCTGCGCGAGCGGTACGCCGCGGACATGGCGCGCCACCCGTTGAAGCGGGAAATCATTTCGACGCACGTCATCAACAGCATGCTGAATCGCGTCGGCAGCACGTACGTGCATCGACTGATGGAAACGACCGGCGCCAAGCCGCATGAAATCGTCCGCGCCTACCTGCTCTCGCGCGAGGTCTTCGGCTTCGTCCCGCTGTGGCAGGAAATCGAGGCGCTCGACAACAAGGTCGACGACGCCGTGCAGACCGCGATGCTGATCGAATCGTCGCGGCTGATCGACCGCGGGACCATGTGGTTCCTGCGCTCGCGAAGGCTTTCCGACGACATGGCGGCGACGATCGCGCAGTTCACGCCGCGCGTCGAGGCGCTGGCCACGCGGCTGCCGGAGCTCACCGACGCCGTGGACCGCGCGCGCGTCGAAGCGGCCGTGGCTGCGCACGTCGAAAAAGGCGTCCCGCAAGCGCTTGCGGCGCGCGTCGTCGCGCTCGATGCGCTGTACTCGACACTGGACATCGTCGAGGTCGCCGATGCGACGACGCGTCCGGTCGAGCTGGTGGCCGAGATCTATTTCAACGTGTCGACGCGCCTCGGCGTCCCGTGGCTGCGCGAGCGCATCGCGGCGCTGCCGGAGGACCAGCATTGGCGGATGCTCGCCAAGAGCGCGATGGAGGACGACCTGTCCGGATTGCAGCGCACCGTCACGAGCGAAGTGCTGGTCGGCGGCGGCGGAATCGGCAGCGCCGCGGGACTGATCGACGCCTGGCAGAACCGGAATCAGCGCGCCATCGAGCGCGAGGAGCGATTGCTGGCGGAACTGCGCGCCGCGCCTGCGCCGGATCCGGCGATGTTGAGCGTCGCGCTGCGGGAGTTGCGCAGCCTGGGGTAACGACTGGCGGCTAGCGCCTGTCGGTGTGGATGTTGTCGATCCAGGGCACGTTTTCGGGATTCGGCTCGACGTTCGGCAGATCGAGATTGACGACGACGGGCTCCTGGCCGCTGCGGCATAGCACGCAGGACAGCGGCTCGGTGTCGCTCGCGTTGATTTCCTGGTGCGGCACGAACGGCGGGACGTAGATGAAATCGCCGGGCCCCGCCTCCGCGGTGAATTCCAGCCGGTCGCCCCATTTCATCCGCGCCCGTCCGCTGACGACGTAGATCACGCTCTCGACCGGTCCGTGGTGGTGCGCGCCGGTCTTCGCCTTCGGGTGGATGACGACGGTCCCCGCCCACAGCTTTTCGGCGCCCATCCGCGCGTGATCGATCGCCGCGGCCCGGCTCATGCCCGGCGTCTGCGGCGTCTTCGAGTCGAGCTGGCTGGCGGCGACGACGCGCACGCCGTGGTGCCGCCACTTCGATCCGGATGAGGCTGTCATCTCGCGTTTCCTTCGGTCGGACGGTTGGCGGAACGGCGCCCACACGACAACGCTGCCCCTGAAGGCGGCCGCCCCATGCTCCATGATCGCGCGATAGTGCGCCCGCCTACAAGCTTAGCGCGAATGGTTCTTTGGCATTGCGCGCGGTGGCCCCTATCGTTCAACGATACGCGCCCGCCGTGGCGCCGTCCGGACCTCCGCCATGCCCCGCATCTATGTCATCCACGAAAACGACGCCTGGGTCGAGCCGCTGCGTGCGGCATTCGCCGATCTGAAGCTTCCGTACACCGAATGGTTCGTCGCCAACGGAACGCTCGACCTCGCCGCCGCTCCGCCGGAGGGCGTCTTCTACAACCGGATGAGCGCGTCGTCGCACACGCGGGGTCATCGCTACGCCGCGGAACTGACGGGCGGCATCCTCGCCTGGCTCGAGTCGCATGGGCGGCGCGTCGTCAACAACGGCCGGGCGCTGCAGCTCGAAGTGAGCAAGATCGCGCAGTACGCCGCGCTCGCGCGCTACGGCATCCGGGTTCCGTACACGGTGGCTGCCGTCGGACGCGACGCGATTCTCGACGCGGCGGAAAAGATGCGCGGCCGCTTCATCACCAAGCACAATCGCGCCGGAAAGGGCCTCGGCGTGCGCCTCTTCGACGGCGTCGACGCGCTCACGCGCTATCTCGACGGTGGAGCGTTCGAGGATTCGGTCGATGGCATCACGCTGATCCAGCAATACATCGAGGCGCCGGAACCGTTCATCACGCGCGTGGAGTTCGTCGGCGGCAAGCTGCTGTACGCGGTGCGCGTGGACACGTCGCTGGGGTTCGAGCTGTGTCCCGCCGACGTCTGCCAGGTCGGCGACGCGTTCTGTCCCGTCGGCGAAACCACGCCGGCCGCGGCAGCGCCGCGGTTTCGCGTCATCGACCGCTTCGAGCACGGAATCGTCGATCGCTACCGGAAGTTCCTGGGCGACAACGGGATCGGCATCGCCGGCATCGAGTTCATCACCGACCGCAACGGCGAGCTCTACACGTACGACGTCAACACGAACACCAACTACAACAGCGACGCCGAGCGTGAGGCGGGAATCTTCGGCATGCGGGCGATCGCGTCGTATCTCGGCGACGAGCTGCGCACGCTCGGGCGGCACGCGGTTCGGGAGCGCGCGGCCGCGTAACGGCACCAATCCCGCTTTCGCGTTCTCCCGGCGGAGGATAATGGACGTTTCCGCGAGGAGACAGCCATGGCCAATGTACGGGAAGTCGTCATCGTCAGCGGCGCGCGCACGGCGATCGGCGACTACGGCGGATCGCTGAAGGACATCCCGCCCACCGATCTCGGCGCGCGCGTCGTCCGCGAAGCCGTTTCGCGCAGCAAGGTCGATCCGCAGCAAATCGGCCAGTGCGTGTTCGGCAACGTGATCCACACCGAAGCAAAGGACATGTACCTGTCGCGCGTGGTCGCCGTCAACGGCGGCCTGCCGCACGCAAGCGGCGCGCTGACGCTGAACCGGCTGTGCGGCAGCGGTCTGCAGGCGATCGTCAGCGCCGCGCAATACATCATGCTGGGCGATACCGATGCGGCGGTCGGCGGCGGCGCCGAAAGCATGAGCCGCGCCGCCTATGCCAACCTGACGCAGCGCTGGGGCACGCGGATGGGCGACGGCAAGACCATCGACATGATGGTCGGCGCGCTGACCGATCCGTTCGACGCGATCCACATGGGCATCACCGCGGAAAACGTCGCCACGAAGTGCGGGATCACGCGGGAGCAGCAGGATGCGTTCGCCGTCGAGAGTCATCGCCGTGCAACGGCGGCGATCAGTGAAGGCCGTTTCAAGTCGCAGATTCTCCCGATCGAGTTGAAGACCCGGAAGGGTCCGGTCCAGTTCGACGGCGACGAGCATGTGCGCAGCGACGCCACCGTCGAAGGCATGGCGAAGCTGAAGGCCGCGTTTGCGAAGGAAAAGGGCACCGTCACCGCCGGCAACGCCTCCGGCATCAACGATGCTGCGGCCGCCGTCGTGCTGATGGAGTTGCAGGCCGCGCAACGGGCGAACCTGAAGCCGATGGCGCGCCTCGTCGCTTACGGTCACGCAGGGCATCGACCCGACGATCATGGGGCTCGGACCGGTCAGCGCCGTCAAGTCCGCGCTCAAGAAGGCCGGCCTGCGGGTCGGCGACCTCGACGTCATCGAATCGAACGAGGCGTTCGCGGCGCAGGCGCTCGGCGTGAATCAGCAACTGGACCTCGACCCCGCGAAGGTCAACCCGAATGGCGGCGCGGTCGCGCTCGGCCACCCGATCGGCGCGACCGGCTGCATCCTGACGATCAAGGCGATGTACGAATTGCAGCGCACGAACAAGCGTTATGGGCTCATCACGATGTGCATCGGGGGTGGCCAGGGCATCGCGGCGATCATCGAGCGCATCTAGCGCATGCGCGACATTCCGCTGCTGACCGTCGCCGTGACCGTGTGCGTCTACTGGGTGCGCGTCGGCGCGATGGCGGTGCGCGCGCGTCACCGGTATCGCCACGATGTCGGCATGGTCCCCGAGCGGCCCGTCGAGCGCCTGATGTGGCTCGTGTTCGTCCCGCTCGTGCTCGCGTGGTGCACGCTCCCGTGGATCGCCGCGACGCGCCGAAGCGGGCCGTGGGCGGTGCCCGCGTTCGCCCGTGAGGGAATTGCTTATCCGGTGCTGCGGTGGGTCGCGGCCGCGTGCGCCGTCGCGGCCCTGCTGCTCACGATCCAATGCTGGCGGCGGATGGGCGCGGAATGGCGGATGGACATCAGCGAGCGCAACACGGCGCTCATCACCGACGGATGGTTCGGCCGCGTGCGCCACCCGATCTACGCGTTCGGAATCCTGATGATGATCGCCACCGCGATCGTGCTGCCATCGCCCCCGATGGTCGCGCTCGCCGTCGTGCACTTCGCGTGGATGAACGTCAAGGCGCGCAACGAGGAGGCGCATCTGTCGCGCATGCACGGCGACTCGTATGCGCGCTATGTCCAGCGCACCGGCCGCTTCGTCCCGCGGCCCGGGCGGCCCGTGGCTCGAAATTCCTGAGCGGCCTACCTCGCGGAGTCGCGCAGCACCGGCAGCGCTGCTGGTCCTGGCGCTCGGCCTCGTGCCGTTCGCGGCCAGCGCACAGGATCGCGTGCGGCCGGCGGCCGATCGCGCCGCGGCGGCCGCGCCCGCCGGGCCAAGCGCGTCCTGCAACTCGACTGCTCGCGCGTGAGCGCCGACGACGTACGGGACGTCCTTGCCCTGGCGCCGGCGCCGCGCATCGTGCTGCTGCAGGGCAGCGTCGCGTTCGTGACGATGGAGCCGTTCGCGGAATTCCTGATCGGCATGGGCTATCCCGCGGAACGCCTGCGCAATCCGCGCGACGGCACGTACTCGTACGGCAGCTTCGGCGACAGCGCGGCGCTGGCGGGAGCGCTCGCCTTCGACTATGAGCAAAGCGGCCTCGAGCCGATGCTGATCGGACACAGCCAGGGCGGGATGCTGGCGATCCGTACGCTGTACGAACTCGCCGGCGACTTTTCACGAGGCGCTGCAGGTCGTCGATCCTGCGAGTGGCCAGGCGCTGCCGCGCACGACGATCGTCGATCCGCTGACGGGCGTAGCGCGGCCGGTCGTCGGCCTGCACGTCGCTTACGCTGCGGCGCTTGCCACCGGCTGGCTGCCCGCGTCTGCTGCTCGGCCAATGGACGATGCTGCCGCGGCTCCGCGCGATTCCCGATACGGTCACCGAATTCACGGGATTCGACATTCCGCGCGATCCGATCGCGGGCAATCTCCTCGGCATCGCGCCGTACCGGGCGCTGCACGACGCAAGCGTGCGCAACGTCGTGCTGCCTTCCGATTACCGCCATATCGCGCTTCCGAAGCCGCCCACCTGGCACGCGATCCGGCGATCCATGCATGGATCGACCAGTGGGCGCCCGGCGCGGCGCAACCGTCGGCCGCCGGCGACACGGCGAACCTCGTCCACGCGGCCGACATCTGGCACAGCGTCAAGCGCCACTGGTGCCTGCAGGCGCAGCATTTGCTGGAAGGGTGCATCGTGGCGCGGTCTGACCATCCGGTTCCGCGCGCGCACGGCGCTTTTCCAAGCGGACGCCCCGGTGCGAGCGGACGCCGCAGCGACGCGTGCGCCGACGTGTGGTCAGGATGCCCATGGCAAATTTTTCCGTATCGACGTTGCAAAAACCTGATGCCGACCCTGACCCAGTCGCGCTTCGACTTCGGTCTGCGCCACGCCGCCGAGGCGCACCTGCGGGCCGGCTCAACGTGTTCCAGGCGGCGATGCTCGACTGGCGGGATCTGCATCCGTACAACGCCGTTCATGCCGCGGAGATCGTGCGGCCGCTCGATCGCGACGCGTTGTCGCGATGCGATCGGCGCGAGCTCGCGCAGCGCCGGGCTCACCGGACTCGAGCTCGATCGCGCGCGCAATCGCTACGCGTGGCGCGGCGGCCCCGGCACGGCACCGCTCGAGATCGTCGAGCCGGGCGCGGACTGGCGCGTCGCGCTTGCACAGACGTTCGAGCGGCAATTGAACGCGCCATTTCCCGCGCGACGGGCCCGCTCGTTCCGTTCCGCTTCTTCGCCGTTCCCGGCCGCACGGGTTTCTTCCTGGGACTCGCGTATGACCACTTCATCGCCGGCGGCGATTCGATCATCGTGCTGCTGAACGCGATCGCCGACCGCTACGCCGGACGCGCCGGCACGCCGGCTCCCTTGCGCCGGTATCCGCGCCGCCACCGGCGGCTGCTTCGTCCGGCATCCGCTGCAGGTTGCCCGCGCGACTGGCGCGCCTGCCGGCGATCGCCGCGAGCTGCCGGCGCACGATCCGGCCGCACTATCGGGCCATCGATGATGGCCACAACGCGTTCGCGTTCTTCACGCTCGACGCGCCGCAATTCGCTGCGCTGCGCAACGCCGCGAAGGGTTGGCAGGTCACGCTGAACGATGCGCTGATCGCGCTGCTGCTGCTCGCGCTGGACGCGCAACTGCCCGAGCGCGATCCCGGCACGCGTCGGCACCGAGCTCGCGGTCGCATCGATCATGAACCTGCGCGACGCGTACGGCGAAGACGCGCGCACGACGTTCGGCCAGTTCCTGAGCTCGTTCCGGGTCTCGCATCCGGTGCCCGCGGGGATCACGCTCGAAGAGCTGGCGCGGGACGTGCATCGCGCAGACCGCGCGAATCAAGCGCGAGAAGCTGTTCCTGGCGACGCTGTTCGCGATGGCGCATCGATCGCGTGATCGGGCGCTTCCAGACGCCGGAGCAGCGGATGCGCGTCTATGCGAAAAACTACCCGGTCGGCGCCGGGATGTCGTCGCTCAACGTCAACGCGCTGTGGCGGGCCGCCGACGGAGCGCCCGCGCCGCGGTATATCCGCGGCGTCCCGACCGGTCCGCTGTCCGCCGATCGTCGTGGCGATCACGACGTCGGGCGACTCGCTCTGCGCCGGCGTTTCGTTTCGCACGACGGCCGCTCGCCCCTGCCGACATCGACAGACCTGCGCGCCGACATCGTGCGCCGCATCGACGCACTCGAATGAAATCCGCTCCGAACGCCCATCGCGCTGCTGCTGGCGCTCGCGCTGACACTCGCCGGCTGCGCCACGCAGCCACCCGAGGAAGCCGCCGACCGCGGCGCCGCCGCCCCATCGCCTGCGGCACCGGCCGCGCCTGCGGCGCCGACGATGCCCGGCGCCGCGTGGCAGGAGCGCCTGCTCGCGCTCGACCCCGAGCACATCACCGACGCGGACGTGCGCGAAACGCTCGCGAAGGGGCCGACGCCGCGGATCATGCTGCTGCACGGCGGCGTCTACCCGGTCCATCTGCTGATGGTGTCGTTCGGACACTTCCTGACCGAGATGGGCTATCCGGAAGCGCGGATCCGCGATCCCGGCAACCGCGACTGGTCGTACAGCCCCTACGATGCCGCCCGCGCAGCTCGCGGGACTCGTCGCATGGCAATACGAGCACGACGGCGTGCGGCCGATGCTGATCGGCCACAGCCAGGGCGGCATTGATGGCGGTGAAGATCCTGAAGGACCTTGCGGGCCAGAGCGGTGACAGCCTCAGGGTCTGGAACCCGCTGACCGGCCACGCTCGAAGACCGCACGACGATCGTCGACCCGCTCACCCATCACGAGCGCCCGGTCGTCGGGGTCTCCGCCGCCTACGCCTCCGCGGTCGGCGCCGGCGGCCTGGCGTTGCTGCTGCCGAACTGGTGGGAAAGTCTCGACACGCTGCGCACGATTCCCGATACGGTCGACGAGTTCACCGGCTACTTCATCGAGGTCGACCTGGTCGCGTTGAGCCTTCCCGGCAATCCGCTGGACAAGCCGTACGAAAACAGTGGCACGGCACACGTGCGCAACGTGACGCTGCCCGCGACGTACAACCACATCATCGTGCCGCTGACGGGCGATCTCGGGCGCGACGCGCAGCGTGCGCGACTGGATCAACGCGTACGTGCCGGGCGACAAGCGCGACCCCTCCGGCGCTCCCCGGCGACGCCGCCGAGCACGTGCTGTGGGCGGCCGACGTCTGGTACAGCATCAAGAAGCACTGGTGCATCGAGGCGCAGCGCTTCGTGCGGGCGCATCGCGCCGACGCGGCGACCGCGGTCGGCTCGCGCAGTAAGCGGCGACGGGCCGGCGTGGCCGCGGGGAACGGGTAGAATAGCGGCCTTTCGCGCGCACGCCGCGGCCCGCGCGGCAGCCGGCGCGCGGCGCGACCGCGCGCTCCGGCATCAGCGCGATCGCGCACGACATTCGCCCGCCCCTACGCTGACACGATGACAGGCGCCCTGCACGGCCAAGTTGCGCTCGTCACCGGCGCCGCCCGCGGCATCGGCCGCGCGATCGCGGTCGAAGCTCGCGACCGCGGGCGCCGACGTCGCCGTCAACTACTACAACAGCCACGACGAGGCCGAAGCGCTGTGCGGCGAGCTGCGCGCGCTCGGCCGCCGCGCCGTTCGCGATCCAGGCCAGCGTCGGCGTGCCCGACAGCGTCGACGAGATGTTCGCGGCGTTCCGCAAGCATTTCGACCGGCTCGACATCGTCGTCAGCAATGCGGCCTCCGGCGTGCTGAAGCCCGCCATGGACATGACGTCTGAAGCACTGGCGCTGGTGCATGGAGACCAACGCGCTCGCGCTCAACCTGCTCGCGCAGCGCGCGGTGCCGCTGATGAAGGACGGCGGACGCATCATCGCGATGTCGAGCCTCGGCGCGTCGCGCGCGATGCCCGACTACGGCTTCATCGGCGCGTCGAAGGCGGCGCTCGAAGCGCTGGTGCGCGCGCTCGCGCAGGAGCTCGGTCCGCGCGGCATCCGCGTCAACGCGGTCAGCGCCGGCGTCGTCGACACCGATGCGCTCGCGCTACTTTCCGAACCGCGAAGAGCTGCTCGCGGACTTCGCGCGAGCGCACGCCGGCCGGGCCGGTGCTGACGCCGCGAGGACGTCGCCGGCGCGGTCTACCTGCTGTGCCTGCCCGAAGCGGCGATGATCAACGGCCACACGCTGGTCGTCGACGGCGGCTTCTGCATCTCCGGATGATGAGCGACGCCGGGCCAAGGCGCGGGGGCAGCGCGATGCGTGAGGCCGATGGGCCGCCCCGAGGCCGAGCACGCGAGTGCGGAGCACGAGTGTCGTCCGATGCGGCCGCAAGCGTGAGGGACCATTGAACCCGTCGGGACTCGCGGGCAAGACGGTGATCGTGACCGGCGGCAGCCGCGGCATCGGGCGCGCGATCGTCGAGCTTTTCGCCGCCGAAGGCGCCGACGTCACGTTCTTCTACCGCGGCAACGCGGACGCGGCGCAGGACGTCGTCGACGCCGGATGCGCGCGGCCGGCCATGACGTCAGCGCCGAGCAGGTCGACGTCCGCGATGCCGCGGCGTGCGCGGCGGCCGTCGAGCGCATCGCCGAGCGCGCGGAGCGCATCGACATCCTGGTCAACAACGCCGGCGTGATCCGCGACAACCCGCTGGCCGCGTTCGACGACGACGACGTCCGGACGTGCTCGACACCAACGTCGGCGGCGTGTTCAACGTGACGCGCGCCGTCGTGCCGTACATGATGTCGCAGCGCGCCGGACGCATCGTCAACCTCAGCTCGGTCGCCGGCGAGAAGGGCGGCCGCGGCCAGACCAACTACGCGGCGAGCAAGGGCGCGATCAACGCGTTCACGCGCGCGCTCGCGGTCGAGCTCGCGCCGCGCAAGATCCGCGTCAACGCGGTGGCGCCGGGCGTGATCGAGACCGAGATGTCGCAGGGCGTGCGCGACATGGCGGGCGACGAAGTGAAGGCGCGCATCCTGCTGCGGCGCTACGGCGACCGCGAGGAGGTCGCGTACGCGGTCTGGTTCCTCGCATCCGCCTACGCGAGCTACGTGACGGGGCAGGTGTTCCACGTCGACGGCGGCTTCAAGATCGAATGAAGGGAGTGAGCGGCAATGGCGCAGATTCCGGATCACGCAGGACGAAATCATGGCGGTCTATCCCGACGGTCGCCGAGACGATGGCCGACGCGCTCGGCTGCGATGTCGACGACATCAAGCCCGACGTCTCGCTGATCGAGGGCCTCGACGCGGAGTCGATCGACTTCCTCGACATGGTGTTCCGGCTCGAGCGCGCGTTCAAGATCAAGATCCCGCGCGGCAAGATCGTCGAGAACGCGCGCGGCGACCTGCCCGAAGCGGAGTTCGAGCAGAAGGGCATCGTCACCGACAAGGGCCTCGCGCAGCTGCGCGAATACCTGTCCGAAGTGCCGGCGGAGCGCTTCAAGACGCCGATGAAGGTCGCGGACATTCCGCGGCTGTTCACGCCCGAGACGTTCTGCAAGCTCGTCGTTCGCGCGCAGCAAGCGGCGCAGGCGGCCGAGTCGCCGCGCCATGAGGGGCGCCTGTCCGCAAGTCCGGTCCGACGCACGTACCGAGCAGTCGTGTCCGATCCCACTTTCGCCGCGTTCTCGTTCGTCGACCGGATCACCGCGTTCGAGCCCGGGAAGCGGCGCGCGCGGAACGTTCGCGGTTCCCGCGCAGCGTCGCCGCGTTTCCGTCGTGCCTCGTCGCCGAAGCGGTCGGGCAGCTCGCGGCGTGGGTCGCGATGGACGCACATCGATTTTCGCGGCCGGCCCGGTCGCGGCGCTGGCCAACGAGACGCGGTTTCTCGCGCGACGCGCAGCCCGGGTGACGCGCTCGAGCTCGACGTCGACATCGATCGACTGCGACGACGACGCCGTCGCCTACGACGGCCGCGCGAGCATCGGCGGCGCGCGCGTCGATCGAGCTCGTCGACTGCCTCGGGCCGATGCTGCCGGTCGACGGATTTCGATGCGCCGGAAGCGCTGCGCGAGCGCTTCGCGCTGCTGCGCGGCGGCGGCGCCACGCCCGGCCGTTTCGCGGCGTCGGCCAGCTGCCGGTCGACGTGACGCACCAGCGTGCCCGGCGAGTCGAATTGCGCGCCACGCTCGACGTGCCGGCGAGCGCGCCGTTCTTCGCCGACCACTTCCCGCGCCGGCCGGTGTTTCCCGGCGACGCTGCTGCTCGACGCGCAAATCCGCCTCGCGCGTCGATCTCGCGCGCGAATCGCCGGCGTTGGACGGCGGCCGCGCGTCCGCTGCGCGTGACGCACGTCAAGATGCGCTCGTTCATCGCGCCGGCGCAGCGCCTCGACATCGGCGTCGAGCTGAAGCCGCGCGCAGGACGGCGTCGTGAAGGCGATGCTGAGCGCGCGCGACCGACGGCACGCATCGTCGCGACCGCGCGGCTCGATCTGGCCCTGGACAGCCAGGAAGACCGCGCCGGATGAGTGCCGCGCGCCGCCGCGTCGCCATCACCGGCATCGGGCTCGTCACGCCGGTCGGCAACGACGTCGCCACGACGTGGGCCGCGCTCGACGGCGTGAAGAGCGGCGCCGCGCCGATCACGCTGTTCGACGCCTGCGGCTTCACCGACGCGCATCGCCGCCGAAGTGAAGGGCTTCGACGACGAGGTGATCACGGCGCCGCGCAAGCTGCTCAAGTTCGCGAACCGCTCGCATCGCTTTGCGCTGGCGGCCGCCGAGCAGGCGATCCGCGATGCCGGCATCGGGCCGACCGAGCCGACGGCGACCGCTGGGGCTGCGCCGTCGGCACCGGCATGATGGGCGTCGACTTTCGCGAGCTCTCGCGGCCGTGCAGCGTCATTCGGCGCCCGACGGCGAGCTCGACGCGCAGCACTGCTGACCGACGGCGCCGCCGCCGATCCGCTGCGCGTTCTGCCGCAGCCAGGCACGGCCGGCGTCGCGCTGCTGACGCGCCGCTTCGGCATCCGCGGCTACGCGACGTCGGTGCACACGGCGTGCGCGTCGGGCGGCCAGGCGATCGGCACCGCGCTCAAGCTGATCCGCCGCGGCGCCGTCGACCGCGTGCTCGCCGGCGGATTCGATTCGATGATCAGCCCGGTCGGCCTCGCGGGATTCTGCCTGCTTTCCGCGGTGTCGACCGACAACGACACGCCGCGAGCGCGCGAGCCGTCCGTTCGATGCGACGCGCAACGGCTTCGTGCTGGGCGAAGGCGCGGGCTTTCTCGTGCTCGAGGAATGGGAATCGGCGCGCCGGCGCGGCGCGCGCATCTATGCCGAGCTCGCCGGCGACGGCAATTCGCTGTCGTCGTACCGGATCACCGACTCGCCGCCCGACGGCGACGGGCCGATCCAGTCGATGCGCGCGGCGCTCGCCGACGCGGGCGCGGCGCCGGCCGACGTCGACTACATCAACGCGCACGGCACGTCGACCGGCATGAACGATCGCAGCGAGAGCGCCGCCATCCACGCGGTGTTCGGCGAGGACGCGAAGCGCGTCGTCGGTGAGCTCGACGAAGAGCTCGATGGGCCACCTGATCGCGGCTGCCGGCGCCGTCGAAGTCGCGCTCTGCGCGCTCGCGATCGAGCACGGCGAAATGCCGGTCAACGTGAACTACCGCGTTCGCGATCCGGATTGCGACCTCAACTTCGTGGCCGATGCGCCGCGCCGGCAGAGCGTGCGGATGACGCTGTCGAACTCGTTCGGTTTCGGCGGCTCGAACAGCTGCATCGTGCTGCGCCATCCCGATGACGTCGACGGCGCGCGGTGAGCGCCGCAAGCGTGGGAGGACCACGGTGACGCCGCGGATCCTCATCACCGGCACGGGCGCCGTCTGCGGCCCCGGCACGCGATCCCGCGGCGATGCTCGAAGCAGATCGTCGCCGGCCGCTCGGCGATCGCGCCCGATCAAGCGCTGGGACACGACCGGCTGGCCGATCACGCAGGCGGCGGAAATCGCCGACTTCAACGCGCGCTCGCTCGTCGACGACCGCAAGCTGCACAAGTTCATCCGCCGCACCGACCTGGTCGGCATCTATGCCGGCGATCGCGCTGCCGAAGCGGCCGGATATCGCGGCGCACCGCGAGACGCTCGCCGCCGACGAATCGAGCAATTTCGCCGATCGAACCGGCGTCTACGTCGGCTCGGGCGCCGGGACGTTCGAGAACCAGTACGACTACTTTCCGCTGATGAGCGACGCGAAGGGCGACCTGCGCACGTTCGGCCGCGAGCTGGCCGACACGGTGAACCCGATGTGGCTGCTGCGCACGCTGCCGAACAACGTGCTGTGCCATGTCGGCATCCGCAATCAGCCTGAAGGGCGCCAACGCCTGCATCACCAATCACAGCGTCGGCGGCGCGCTCGCGGTCATCGAGGCGGCTGAAGCGTTGCGCAACGGCGAGGCCGATCGCGCGATCGCGATCGGCCACGACACGCCGATCGAGCCGCAGAACGTCCTCTACTACCACGAATGCGGGCTGCTGTCGCGCGATGCATTGCGGCCGTTCGATGCCGCGCGCGACGGCAGCGTGTTCGGCGAAGGCGCGGGCGCGCTCGCGCTGGAAACCGAGGCGGCCGCGCGCGCGCGCAACGCGCCGGTGGTCGGCGAAGTGCTCGGCGGCGGATTCGTCAGCGAAGCGTCCGGGTTGCTCGCGATACGCGACGACGGCGATGGCGTCGTGCGCGCGATCGAGGCCGCGCTGGCCGACGCGCAGCTTCGCGCGGACGACGTCGGCATGATCGTCGCGCACGGCAACGGGACGCGCGCAGTCCGATGCATCGGAGGCGTGCCGCGATCCGGCGCGTCTTCGGCAATGCGCTGTCCCCCGGTGACGGCGTTCAAATGGGCGCTCGGACACCTGATCGCCGCGGCCGGCATCGTCGAGACGACGATCGCGCTCGCCGCGCTGCACGCGCGTACGGTCCCGGGCATCGCCGCACTTTCGAAGCCCGATCCCGCGCTTGCGCGACTTGCCGCTGTCGCCCGCGGCGCAGACGCCCCGCAGCGATGTCGCGCTCGTGATCTGTCGCGGATTCGCCGGCACCAATGCGGCGCTGCTGGTGCGCGCAGCAAACGCTTGACCGCCGCACCACTCCCCTCCGGCGCGACATCGGATTCGCCGGTGCGCTGCGGGATCGATACCGTCGAGATTGCCCGCATCGAGCGCCTGCTCGACGAAACGCCCGCGGCCGAGTTGACGAAGCTTTTCTCGGCGCAGGAGCTTGCCGACAGCGGGAGCGGACCCGGGCGCGCCGCGAGCCTCGCGGCGCGCTACGCCGCGAAGGAAGCCTGTGTGAAGCTCTTCCCGCGCGAACTCGCGGCCGGTCGGCTGGAGCCGGCGGATTTTTCGATCGCGCGCGACGGCTACGGCGCGCCGCAAGTCGTCTGCAGCCCCCATGCGCGGCGCATTCTCGACCAGGCCCGAATCGCCGGCATCGCCGCGTCGCTGACGCACGACCGCACGAGCGCGTCCGCGGTCGCGCTGGCGCTGCCGATGTCGACGCCGGTGCCGTTCGCCGGACGCGTGCTCTTCAACCTGCTGCCGTTTCGCCGCCGCGTCATCGTCGAGAATCTGCGCCGCGTGTTCGGGGCCGCCGTGCCGCCCGCGGAGATCGACCGGCTCGCGCAGGCGCATTACGCGCACCTCTGGAAGCTCATCGCCGAATTCGTCCGCTTCCGCTGGCTGTCGCCCGAGCGCAAGCGCGCGCTCGTCCGGGTCGACAATCTCGACGCCTTCGTCGACGCGTTCAGGCGCGGCGCCGGCGTGCTGATCCTGACCGGACACTTCGGCAACTGGGAGGTCGCGACTGTCGCCGGCATCCAGAATTACCCGGAAGTCCGCGGTCGCTTTCATTTCGTCCGGCGCCCGATCAAGCCGCGCTGGCTCGACGCGCTCTTCACGCGCCGCTTCAACCGGTCCGGAATCGGCGTCGTCGCCAAGCGCGGATCGCTGGATCGCATCGTGTCGCTGCTGGAGCGCGGCGACGTCGTCGTGTTCCCGTTCGACCAGTACGCCGGCGGCACCGACGGCATCGACGTCGAGTTCTTCGGCCAGCCGGCCGGAACGTTTCGAAGCCTCGCCGTCATCGCGCTCGCGACCGGCGCGCCCGTGGTCCCCGCCGCGTGCTGGCGCGAGCCGGACGGTACGCACGTGCTCAGATTCGAACCACCGGTACCGCCGGCGGACCTGGAAGACGTCAACGAGTCGATCCGGCGCACGACGCGCGCCTACAACGCCGCGCTCGAGCGGCTGGTGCTTCGGCATCCGGAACAGTGGTGGTGGGTGCACCGGCGCTGGAAATCGGCGCGGCGCAAGCGGCGATCGTCCGCCGCCGGCGCCACGGGGCGCTCCGAGCGGCTAAAGTAGCGAATTCGGAACCCGCGCGCCGTCGACCGGAATCACGCCGACGAGCGCACCGGGAATACGCCGACGAGCGCACCGGGGATACGCGCACATGCTCGCCACGCTATTCGCACCCAAGTTCATCGCGCTCTACGTGTTCGTCGCATCGGCGATCTACATCCATTACCGGGGCCGGGTTCGGCACGGATTCTTCCGTCAGCTCACCGACCATTCGACGCTGATGGCACCGTACAACGCGCTGATGTACCTGTTCTCCGCCGTCCCGAATCGGCCGTACATCGACGTCGCGCGTTTTCCGGAGCTCGCGCCGCTGTCGGAGAACTGGCGCGCGATCCGCGCGGAAGCGCTGCAGCTGTCCGACGAGGGGCGCATTCGCGCCGCCGCGACCTACAACGATCTCGGGTTCAACTCGTTCTTCAAGACGGGCTGGAAGCGTTTCTACGTCAAGTGGTACGACGAACCGCTGCCGTCCGCGAAAGCGCTTTGCCCGAAGACCGTCGCGCTCGTCGAGTCGATACCCGGCGTCAATGCGGCGATGTTCGCGTTGCTGCCGCCGGGCAGCAAGCTCGGCGCGCATCGCGACCCGTTCGCCGGTTCGCTCCGCTACCATCTCGGGCTCGTGACGCCCAATGCGGATACGTGCTGGATCACCGTCGACGGCGAGTCGTATTCCTGGCGCGACGGCGAGCCGGTGATGTTCGACGAAACATTCATTCACACGGCGGAAAACCGCAGCGACGTGACGCGGATCATCCTGTTCTGCGACGTCGAGCGGCCGCTCAGGAGCCGCAGCGTCAGGGCGCTCAATCATGTCGTCGAGATGACGCTGATCCGCGCGAGCCAGACGGAGAATGCGCCCGGCGACCGGGTCGGTGCGCTCAACCGCATATTCAGCGTGGCGTACCACGTCCGGCTGGTCGGCAAGGCGATCAAGAGGCGCAGCCGCGTGGCGCACTACACGCTCAAATGGCTGATCCTGGGCGGCGTGCTATACCTGATCTTCCGCTGACCGTTCGCTTTCGAAGGAGACCTTCATGCCGATGTCGCTGTATCAGGTGACCATTCCCGTGTTCGCCAAGACGCTGTCCAATCTGAAATCCGTGCTTGCAAAAGCGAAGGCGCACGCGCTCGACCACAAGATCGAGGAGTCCGCGTTCATCGATGCGCGCCTCTACCCCGACATGCTGCCCCTGTCGCGTCAGGTGCAGGTCGCGACCGATCTCGCGCGCGGCGGGGCAGCGCGATTGGCGGGCGTCGAGCCGCCGCCGTACGAGGACAAGGAGCAAAGCTTCGACGACCTCGCGGCGCGTATCCAGCGGACGCTGGATTACATGAACGGACTCGACACGAAGCAATTCGACAACGCGGAGACGCGCGAAATCACGCGCCCGCTGCGCGGTGAGCCGCATACGTTCACGGGTGCCAATTACCTGCTCCAGTTCGCGACACCGAACGTCTATTTCCACACGGCCATGGCCTACGCGATCCTGCGCCACAACGGCGTGCCGGTCGGCAAGGCAGATTACCTGGGGTCGCTGGATTAGTAGGGGTCTGACGAGTGTCGACGCGGCTTACACTCGTGCCGATCGAATGCGATCCGCCGGAGCATTTCGCGAATAATATAGCATACAATCAATAAGTTATACAGAAGCCCGACACCCGGGTGTAATTCTTGCTGGTATAGCCTCCCCGGCTCGCCGAGACGGGAAGAACGATTTTGCCTGGTGTAACAAGAGGCCCGTGCGGGCCCCCCAACCGGAGATTGCCGTGTCGATGAAATCCTATGGCTCGATGTTCCGCGTCGCGGCGATTGCCGCGGTCGCGATGCTGCTGAACGCCGGCGTTGCCTCCGGCACGGTCTTCCGCCAACACGTCGATCCCCCGATCTATTTCGGAGACGGCTTCTTCGACGTGTCCTCCGGTTGCATACTGGCCGGTACCGGGAATGTCACGGTAGACGGCGTCACCTGCACGGTCGATATCCTCGACCTCCTGATAACCGCCACCGACCTGTCGGGCACGATCCGGTTCGCGGGACCGATGCCGGGGCCGCCGGTCCTGCACAATGAAGTCACCCAGCTCGATTGGGTGGATGGAGTTGTCGTCGGAATCGATTCGAATGTCCTGGACTCCATCGCGCAGACCGGCTCGTTCAACAATCCGGGCGGCTACACGCTGCAGTATTTTGCCAGCGACAAGAGCGTGTCGGTGCAGTGCGTACCCAGCGAATCGGTCAGCCTGAGCTTCTCCTCTCTGGATATCGACGACGTCGGCGATCCCGGAAATTGCAGCGGCTTGAGCGTCCTGGGAATGCAAGAGCCTTTCGTACCGGTCCCTGAACCGGGCTCGCTCGCGCTGATGTTCGGAGCGCTCGGTGCGGGCTGGTTCGCCCGCCGCAAATCGCGCAAGGCCTGACGGGCTTCAGCGCTTTCGACTCGCCGGCCCGCGCATCCCGGGCCGGCGATTTTTATTTCTCCGGCCGGTCCAAGCGCGCATCGCGCAGGGTCCGGCACGGATTCACGCGGTCGCGGGTTCCACCGCGTCCAACGCCAGCACGAAGGCGACCGCCTCGCCGACTTCCAGCGTCGATCCGCTGGACCAGGCCGCGTCGAACGCCTTCGTCTCGACCTTGGCGCGTACCGCCGCGATCTCGCCGCGCAGCCGTCGCTCGCTCCGCGGCGGTCGCGGCAGCGCAAGGCGCTCGCGGGAGGCCTCGACCGCGGCGTACAGGCGGGCGGCCTCGCCGCCGCGGCCGATCGATTGCAGCAGCGACGCGTAGTCTTCCAGACAGCCGAGCGTCTCCTCGTACATCTCGAACGCCTGGAACGCCCGCAGCGCGCCGGCGAGCCGCGACCGCGCAGCGCCGGGGTCGCCCCCGGCGAGGTCGGCCTTGGCCATCCACCAGAGTGCCGTCGCCTCTCCCCGCCGGTCGCCGGCGTCCTGACTGACGCCCAGCGAGAGAGAGAACCAGTTCCGCGCCGACGGCAGGTCGCCCGCGTCCAATTCGAGCTCGCCGAGATTGATCTCGCATTCGCCTTCGATTTCGGAATACGCGAGGGCACGCGCGATGGCGAGACATTCCTCGAGGTAGCGCCGCGCCTGCGCATCGTCGCCGGAGTACGCGTGGATCTGGCCGAGGTGATGCAATCCGATCGCCTCGCCGATGCGCTCGCCGATCTTCCTGAATATGCCGAGGGCCTCGGCTTCGCCCTCGAGCGCACCCTGCGCGTCGCCGGTGTGCAGCCGGACCAGCGACAGCGTCGATAGCGCCGCCGCGATGTCGACGGGCTCTCCGAGCCCTCGTCGCAACGCGAGGCAGGCCTCGAGCATCGTGCGCGCCTCCGCGTGATTGCCTTGGCAGTCGGCGAGCGCAGCGCCGACGTAAAGCGCATGCGCGTGGATGAAATCGGACTGCTTCACCGCGGGCAATTCGAGTGCGGCGCGGACGTACTTGCGGCCCTCGGACGAATAGCCGCGCAGCATCCAGAACCCCATCATCGCGACGGCGAGCTTGACCGCGATGATCGGATCGACGCCGCCCTGGAGCGCGAGCGTCGATCGCGGCGCGCAAGTCGTCGAGATCGTCCTCGACGCGTCGCGTCCATTCCGCCTGATCCGGCCCCTGCAAGCCCTTGTTGGACGCCTTCGCGAACTGGAAGAAATAGTCGCAATGGGCTGCGCCGATCGCGACCTGCTCGTCGCGCAGCACGAGCTTCTCGCGCGCGTACTCGCGGATGCGTTTCGAGCAGCCGGTAACGGGCGCCTTCGGCGCCGTCCTCCACCCGGAGCAGCGACTTCTCGACCAGCGACGTCACGATGTCGAGCACGTCTTCCGCCATCAGCGGTTCCGAGCCGCAGATCGTCTCGACGGCGGCCAGGCCGAAGCCGCCGGCGAACGCGGAGAGCCGCGCCAGCAGTATCTGCTCGTTATCCTCCAGCAGGTCGTACGACCAGTCGACCAGCGCGCGCAGCGTCTGCTGGCGCGCCTGCAGCGTGCGGTCGCCGCCGGTCAATAGCTTGTAGCGGTCGTTCAGCCGCTTGTTGATGTCGGCCACCGACAGCGACCGAACGCGCGCCGCCGCCAGCTCGAGCGCAAGCGGAATGCCTTCCAGACGGTAGACCAGGTCCGCAATCGCCGGCGCCTCGCGCTCGGTTAGCGCAAAGCTCGGCTTGTGCAGCTTCGCCCGCTCGACGAAGAGCTGGACCGCGGTCGACTTCAGCATCGCTTCCATGCCTTCGGCGCGCGACGGCACCGGCAGCGGCTGCACGATGTAAGTCTGCTCGCCCGGGACGCGCAGCGCGATCCGGCTGGTCGTCAGGATGCGGACCTCGGGCGCCGCGCGCAGCATCGTGTTCGCGAGCTCGGCGCTGGCCTCGATCACCTGCTCGCAGTTGTCGAGGATCAGCATCAGCTTGCGCGACTTGAGATGCGCGCACAGCGTCTGCATCAGCGGCCGGCCGGCCTCCTCGCGAACGCCGAGCACGCGCGCGGTTTCATTCGCGACGAGCGAACCGTCGCGAATCGTCTGCAGGTCGATGAACCAGACGCCATCGGGATAGGCGTCCATCACGGTCGTGCCGACCTGCAGGCGACAGCCGGGTCTTGCCGAGGCCGCCCATGCCGAGGAGCGTCAGCAGCCGGGTGCTCGTCAGCATGTCCTCGACCTCCACGCGCTCGCGCTCGCGTCCGATGAACGAGGTCAGCTGCTGCGGCAGGTTGTTGGGCGTCGCCTCGAGCTCGCGCAGCGCCGGGAAGTTCTGGTAGAGCTTCGGATGCACGACCTGGAAGACGGCTTCCGACGTTGCGAGGCCCTTTCAGGCGGACGCTGCCCAGGTCCTTCAACTCGACTCGCTCGGGAAGACGATCGCGCAACTGGTCGGCGATGGCCTGCGAGACCAGCACCTGGCCGCCGTGCGCGGCGTTCATGATCCGCGCGGTGCGGTTGATCGTGCTGCCGAAATAGTCGTTGTCGCGCGCCTGGACCGCGCCGGTATGCAGCCCGCAGCGCACGCGCAGGCCCATTCCGGCCGTCGCGGCGGGGTCGAGCAGCGCGAGCTGGATCTCGATGGTCGGCCGCCAGCCCGTCCGCCGGCGTTTCGAACGCAGCATAGATGCCGTCGCCGGTCGTCTTGACGATCCGGCCCCCGTGGCCTGCACGGCATCGCGCAGCAGCGCGTCGTGGCGGCCGACCGCCTGCGCCATCTGCTCGGGCTGCTCCTCCCACTTCGAGGTGCTGCCCTCGATGTCGGTGAACAGGAAGGTGAGGATGCTCGATTCGCTCATGAGGACGGGCCTCCCGCGCCGGGTCGGCCATTTCCTCCTGCCGCATACTGTACCGGTGATGGGAGAAGCGCCGCAATGCGCATTTTCCGCAGGCGGCCCCGGAAGCGGCGCCTCCGGTAGAATTTCATCGACCGCTCAGGCGACGCCGATGATCGAGACCACCGAAGCGCAATGGGCACGGCTGGCCGCGGCGGCGAAGGGCGCCAGCGCCAACGCCTACTGCCCCTACAGCGCGTTTCGCGTGGGCGCCGCGGTGCTGACGCGCGATGGCGCGATCTTCGCAGCGTGCAACGTCGAGAACGCGTCGTTCGGGCTGACTGTTTGCGCGGAGCGCAGCGCCGTGTTTCGCGCGATCGCCGATGGTGCGCGCGAAATCGTCGCGGTCGTGCTGTACACGCCGACGCCCGAGCCTTCGACGCCCTGCGGCGCGTGCCGGCAGGTGATCGCCGAGTTCGGCGGCGACGCGAATATTCGCAGCTACTGCGACGGTCCGGCCGTCGCCAGGTTCACGCTCGGCGAACTGCTGCCCGGCGCGTTCACGCTGCCGCCAATAGGGTCAGAGACGACTTTCCCGAAGCGACATCGCAAACCGGGAGACGTCAGCGCCCGGAAAGTCGTCTCGACCCTAACCGAGATTCGGCGCAGGCGCCGGCGCGCGACGTCGATACCGAGCCCGCTGCGCGCCGCGAAATCCTGCGAGCTGATCCTCGCCGATCCTGCCGACGGCAAAATAGCGCGCGTCCGGATGGGCGAGATAGAAGCCCGACACCGACGCCGCCGGCAACATCGCGTAGTTCTCGGTGATCTGCATGCCGGCTTCGCCGCGCGCGAGCGCGTCGAACAGGTCGGCCTTGACGGCGTGATCGGGACACGCCGGATAGCCGGGTGCCGGGCGGATGCCCCGGTACTCCTCGCGAATCAGCGCCGCGTTGTCGAGCGTCTCGTCCGCGCGCATAGCCCCACAGCTCGGTGCGGACCTTGCGATGCAGCCACTCGGCGAACGCTTCGGCGAGCCGGTCGGCGAGCGATTTGAGCATCAGCGCCGAATAGTCGTCTGCTCGCGCCTTGAACTGCCGCGACCCTGCCCTCGACCGCGCCGCCGGTCGTCACCGCGAACGCGCCGACGTAATCGCGCGCACGCGACTCTCGCGGGCGCGACGAAATCGGCGAGGCAATAGTTCGGCTTGCCCGCGGGCCGCTCGTTCTGCTGGCGCAGGTTGCGCCACGTGAGAAGCGGCGTCACGCGCGTCTTCGTCGGTCCACAGCACGATGTCGTCGCCGACCGCCGACAGCGGGCCAGAATCCCGACGACGCCATTCGCAGCGAGCCAGCGCTCGTCGACGATCCGCTGCAAGCATCGCCTGGCCTTCGGCATGCACGCGTGCGCGCCGCCTCGCCCACGATCGGATCGTCGAGGATCGCCGGGAAGGGCCCGGAGAGCTCCCACGCCTGGAAGAACGGACGCCCAGTCGATGCACCGCGCGATCTCCGCGAGGTCGACGTTGCGAAACACGCGCCGGCCGATGAACGACGGCACCGGCGGCGCGTAACGCGGCCAGTCGGGCGCGAACGCGTTCGCGCGGGCGGCTGCGAGCGACACGAGCTTCGGCCCGCGCTTGCCGGCGTGCTGCGCGCGGATCGTTGCGTAGTCGAGCGGCGACCTGCGCGACGTACCCGTCGCGCTGGTCGTCGGACAGCAGGCTCGTGACGACGCCGACCGCGCGCGACGCGTCGGGAACGTAGACGGTCGGCCCGTTCGCGTAATGCGGCGCGATCTTCACCGCCGTGTGAACGCGCGATGTCGTCGCGCCGCCGATCAGCAGCGGCACGCGTGAATCCCTCGCGCTGCATTTCGCCGGCGACGTGCGCCATCTCCTCGAGCGACGGCGTGATCAGTCCGGACAGCCCGATCGCGTCGGCGTTCTTCTCGCGCGCCGTCGCGAGGATCTTCTGCGCCGGCACCATGACGCCGAGATCGAAGACCTCGTAGTTGTTGCACTGGAGCACGACGCCGACGATGTTCTTGCCGATGTCGTGAACGTCGCCCTTCACGGTCGCCATCACGATGCGGCCCTTCGACCGCGCCGCGACGCCCGACGCCGCCTTCTCGGCCTCGATGAACGGGACCAGGTGCGCGACGGCCTGCTTCATCACGCGCGCGCTCTTGACCACCTGCGGCAGGAACATCTTGCCGGCGCCGAAGAGGTCGCCGACGACGTTCATGCCCGTCCATCAGCGGGCCCTCGATCACCTCGATCGGGCGCCCGCCCCGCGCGGCGATCGCGGCGCGCGCCTCCTCGGTGTCGTCGACGATGTAAGTTCGTGATGCCCTTGACGAGCGCGTGCGACAGGCGCGACTCGACGCTCGCGTCGCGCCACGCCAGGTCCTCCTCGACCTTCCTGCCGCGGGTCTTGTACGTCTCGGCGAACGCGACGAGTTTTTCGGTCGGATTGCCGCCATCGGCCGCCGCGCGGTTCAGCACGACGTCCTCGACGAGCGTGCGACAGCGCCGGGTCGAGCTGGTCGTAGACGCCGAGCTGGCCCGGCGTTGACGATGCCCATCGTCAGGCCGGCGCGGATCGCGTGGTACAGGAACACCGTGTGGATCGCCTCGCGCACCGCGTCGTTGCCGCGGAAGCTGAAGCTGACGTTCGAGATCCCGCCCGACACTTTCGCGTGCGGCAGATGCTTGCGGATCCACGCGGTCGCGCGGATGAAATCGACCGCGTAATTCGCGTGCTCTTCGATGCCGGTGGCGATCGCGAAGACGTTCGGATCGAAAATGATGTCTTCCGGCGGAAATCCGACGCGTTCGATCAGCAGGTCGTAGGCCCGCTGCAGGACGGCGATCCGGCGCTCGAACGTGTCCGCCTGGCCGCGCTCGTCGAACGCCATCACGATCGCCGCCGCGCCGTAACGGCGCACGAGCCGCGCCTGGCGCAGGAATTCGTTCTCGCCTTCCTTCATCGAGATCGAATTGACGACCGGCTTGCCCTGCACGCACTTGAGTCCGGCCTCGATGACGTCCCATTTCGACGAATCGATCATCACCGGCACGCGGGCGATATCGGGCTCGGCGGCGATCAGGCTCAGGAAGCGCACCATCGCCGCCTTCGAGTCGAGCATCGCCTCGTCCATGTTGACGTCGATCATCTGCGCGCCGTTCTGCGACCTGCTGGCGCGCGACGTCGACGGCCGCCGCGAAGTCGCCGGCGAGGATCAGCTTCGCGAACGCGCGCGAGCCGGTGACGTTCGTCCGCTCGCCGATGTTGACGAACAGCGAGTCGCTGCCGATGTTGAGCGGCTCGAGGCCGGCGAGCCGAAGCACGCCGCCCGCATGCTCGCCGCTCACCCGAGCGACCTCCGTGCTCGCGAGCTCGCGCCGCAGGCTCAGGCAACCGCGAGCTCCACCGTCGACGGCAGCTTGCGCGGCGGAACGTCCTTCACCGCGTCGGCGATCGCGCGGATGTGCGCGGGCGTGGTGCCGCAACAGCCGCCGACGAGATTGACGAAAGCCGCTGCGCGCGAATTCGCCGAGCATCCGCGCCGTCTCCTCCGGCATCTCGTCATACCCGGTGTCCGACATCGGATTCGGCAGCCCGGCATTCGGATAGCACGAGATGAACGTGTCGGCGACGCGCGCCAGCTCCTCGATGTACGGCCGCATCAGCGCGGCGCCGAGCGCGCAATTGAGGCCCACGGCGAGCGGGCGCACGTGGCGCACCGAGTTCCAGAACGCCTCGGGCGTCTGCCCGGACAGCGTGCGGCCCGACGCGTCGGTGATCGTGCCGGACACGATGATCGGCAGCCGCGCGCCGCGGCGGTCGAACGCGTCTTCGATCGCGAACAGCGCGGCCTTGGCGTTCAGCGTGTCGAACACCGTCTCGACGAGCAGCAGATCGGCGCCGCCGTCGATCAATCCGTCGGCGGCCTCGCCATACGCGGCGACCAGCTCGTCCCAGCGACACGTTGCGCGCGCCGGGATCGTTGACGTCCGGAGAGATCGACGCGGTGCGATTGGTCGGACCCAGCGCGCCGGCGACGAAACGCGGCCGGTCCGGCGTTCGGCGGTCCACCGGTCCGCGGATTCGCGCGCGATCCGCGCGGCCGACGCGTTGATCTCGCGCACCTGCGCCTGCATCCCGTAATCGGCCTGCGCGATCCGCGTCGCGCTGAACGTGTTGGTCTCGACGATGTCCGCGCCCGCCTCGAAATAGGCGTCGTGGATCGATCTGCACCGTTTCCGGCCGCGTCAGCGACAGCACGTCGTTGTCGCCGGCGAGGTCGTGCGCGATGATCGTGGAACGGCCCGCGAAAATCGCGCTCCGTCAAGCCGGCATTGCTGGATCATCGTCCCCATCGCGCCGTCCAGCACCAGGATTCGTCCGTGAAGCAGACGCGTGAGTTCGGCGGTATGATCGCGCTGCATCGCGGATTCCGGCGGCCGGAGCATTCGGTTGCGGGAGTTGAATTTTAGCATTGGGGGTTGGGCACTCCTGTCCCGCGGGCGCGAGCGGATTGCGGCGTGGCGGCAGGCGGGGAATCGAACAGGAATGACGATGGAACAGCGATGAAACATCTGAAACCCAGGGACGCGAGCGAATTCCTGCGCGAAAATCCGCAAGCGGTGCTGATCGATTGCCGCAGCGAAATGGAATACCTGTTCGTCGGTCACCCGGCCGGTGCGCATCACGCCGCGTGGAACGATGGTCCCGACTGGGATATCAATCCGCATTTCATCGGACAGGTCAAGAAAGTTGCCAGCATGAATCGGCCCGTCGTCCTGATTTGCCGCAGCGGGCAGCGCTCGATTGCCGCCGGCGTCGAGCTCGAGAAGGCCGGATTCACCGACGTCTACAACGTTCTCGAAGGTTTCGAAGGGCCGCTCGACGACAGCCACCATCGCGGCTCGCTGGGCGGCTGGCGCAGGGAAGGCCTGCCGTGGGAGCAGACCTGAGCCTGCGTTGGAAATGCGGGTCAGAGATGTATTTCGCGATCGCGAGGCAGTGACGCGCCCCTGATCAAATACATCTCTGACCCGCATTTCCAACCGCGAGGGCCATGTAGACGGTGCCCGCCAGCGGATTGCGGTAATACGGCGCGCACTCCCGGAATCCGAGCGACGTGTAGAGTGCTCGCGCCTCGGCCATCGTCGCGAGCGTGTCGAGCTTCAGTTCCCGGTAGCCGATCGCGCGCGCCCGATCGATCACCGCATTCGCAAGCGCACGACCGAGACCCGCGCCGCGCGCCTCGCCGCGGACGTACAGCCGCTTGATCTCCCCGGCATCGCCTTGCCGTTCTCGCTCGATCGCAACGCCGGCGATGGGCCGCAGCGCGACGCAGCCCACCGGATGCTCACGCGTATGCGCAAGCAGCAGGCAGCCCGCCGGCGCTGCGTAATCGCCGGGCAATCCGGCAAGCTCCTCCGCGAAATTCTGGAAGCAGAGGTCGACGTCGAGCGACGCCGCGTATTCCTCGAACAGCGCGCGCGCCGTCGCGATGTCATCCGCTCCGCGCGCTTCCCGTATGACGATGTCGCCGTTCATCGAGTGCGTCCGTCCGCCGCGTCGATCAAGAACCCGACGTGCACGGACCCACCTTCAGATCGCTCCCCGGGTACTGGCCCTGCAGATCCTTGAGCCGCGCGACCACCGGCTGCGGCGGATCGCGCACGACGATCGACGATTGCGTGATCGACTGCTGCCGTGCTTCGACGTGCATGTCCTGGATGCCACGGGTTTTCAGCGCCTCCGCGCGCGCATTCGCGCCGCTTTCGGTGCGGAACACACCGAGCGACACTGTATATTGCCCGCGTCCGAAATCGACGACGGACAAGTCGTTGATCGCTTGCGCGCGCAACTCGGCCGCACGGCGCTCGGCGACGCCGCGAGTCGCGATCGGACCCAGGTTGACCCAGTACGGACTGTCGATCACGACCTGCCGCTGCGAAACCAGGCGGCCGAGTTGCAGCGGTTCGAGGTCCGCTTGCGCGCGCACGCGATCGGCATCGGAAAACGGGCCCCATTCGATGCAGACGTCCGGGAGTGCCGCCACCTTCGCGGGGCCGAGCGCCGCGACTTCCTGCGCCGACAGGAGCTTGATCTGCCCGGGCTGCACCTGCTCGTTCAATCGCGAAGCCTCGCTTTGCGCGGCGCGATCGAGCCGCGCGTAACCGAACAGCGCGGCGTTGACGAGAATCAGCAGGAGGACCGCGACGCGCATGGCTAGCGCGGCAGCAACGCGAGCACGACAACGCCTTCCAGCACCAGGTTGTCCACGATCTCGACCGGCTCGGCGAGTCGCGGCGCGATTTCCGGCGCGCTCCCGCCGGCCAGATAGCAGGTAATGGCGGCATTCTCGCCGCGCACGCGCTCGCGCATCTGCTCGATCGCGCCGCACACCGCCTGCACGGCGCCCGAAAACAGCGCGTCGGGCGTCGTGGTCGGGAATTCGTCGAAGTGTCCGGGCGCCGAGCGCAGCCCCGCCGTATTGTCGGCCAGCGCTCTCAGCATCATCTGAATGCCCGGCAGGATCAGGCCGCCACGAAACGCGCCGTCGGCGTCCAGTGCGTCGATCGTGACCGCCGTGCCGGCGTTCACGACGACGCAGGGGTGCGGCGACGACTCGTGCGCCGCCACGGCGCGCCGGCGCGCCGCGACCAGCGACGCCCAGCGATCGGCGCCGAGCTGCGCGGGAACCGCGTAGCGATTGACGACGCCGCCCGCTTGCGCGCTGGCGGACAGCCACTCCATCGGCAACCGCCAGCGCGCGAGCTGTCCTTCGACGCGGATCCGCGCGGCTTCGCCGGCGACGTTGACGCCGACGGCACGCGCCGGACGCTCGAGCGTCTGCCAATCGCGGACTGCGAGCGAGCCGATGTCCTGGTTGGCCACGGTGCCCTTCGCCATCCAGCCGCGAGGTCCGCGCACCGCCCATTTCATCCGGCTGTTGCCGACGTCGACGACGAGGATCTGCGTCACGGCAAGTTTCGGGGGGTCGGGAAGGATAACGAAGCGTGCCCGGCGCACGCGCGTGCGGGCTTCAGGCGCGGCGGAGGGAAATCTCGCCGGCCAGGAAGCGGGCGCGCCGGGGTCCATCGGCCAGCACCAGCGCGCCGGTGCTGTCGACGCCCGCGACGGTCCCCTTGACGCTTTCGCCATCGGGCAGCAGCAGCTTGACCGGCTTGCCCTGATACGCGTGGCGGCGCTGCCATTCGGCCGCGAACGGCATGAATCCCTGCTCCGCGTATTGCGCGAGGCTGGCGGCCAATTCGGCGGCCAGCCGCGCCAGCAAGCGGTTGCGGTCGATCGGCGGTGCGCCGCGTCCCGCGACGGCCGCGAGGTCGCTGACCGGCTGCGCGATGTCGCGCTTGACGATGGTCGGCAGGCGAATGTTCAGGCCGACGCCGACGACCACCGTCGACGGGCCGAGCGCATCGCCGTTCAGCTCGACAAGAATGCCGCCGACCTTCAGATGCCGGTGGACGAGGTCGTTCGGCCACTTGAGCTCGACGCCGGGCAGGCCTTCGGCCTCCAGCGCGCGCACGACGGCGACACCGACGGCGAGAGACAGCCCGGCGACGAATCCTGCGCCCTGCTCGAAGCGCCACCCGAGCGAAAACGTCAGGCTTCCGCCGGCGACTGCAGTCCAGACACGGCCGCGCCGGCCGCGCCCGGCCGTCTGCCACTCGGCGGCGAGTAGCGCGCCGTGGATGTCACGACGGGTCGCACGGCGCAGCAGCTCGGTCGACGTCGAATCGACCTGGTCGGTGACTTCGACGGCGATCGCGGG
The DNA here is from genome assembly GCA_963718905.1 of uncultured Pseudomonadota bacterium. Lineage (GTDB taxonomy): Bacteria > Pseudomonadota > Gammaproteobacteria > Burkholderiales > Casimicrobiaceae > VBCG01. The sequence continues at coordinate 140,836 of CAVRAF010000005.1, read as the reverse complement.
GCGTAGCGGAATGCCGAGCCCGCCGGGCGGCTGGAACACGTCCTCGTCATTGGCGGCCGGCAACAGCGGCGCTTTGGCGTCGACGGCGGCGACTTCGACGTCGAGCGCCTCGAGCGCCGCGCGGACCTCGGCGGCATCGAGGAAATCGGGCGTCGCGAGCAGCCGATAACCGCGTCCACGCACCCGCTCGAGCGCCAGACCCGCCGTTTCGGCCTGCTTGAGCAATTGGGAAACGCGGGCGCGCGTCAACCCCACCGTCGCGGCGAGGTCTTCGCCGGAATGGAAGGCGCCGTCCGAAAGCTGGCGCAGGAGCGAGAAGCCGAGCGGAGTAAGCACTAACGTACGCGACCGTCGAAAGCGTGAAATTCTAGCAGACCCTGCGTGCAATTGCACGATTTTTGTCCGCGTCCGATCCAAATGAGATGTGCGGCCGCAGCGGCCCGTTTCCAAGAGCGCGAGTGGGGTCAGAGCCGTAATGCTTGGAGGGGAAATCAGAGGGCGGGTCGCGATTGACGCCGCGAAGCACTACGGCTCTGACCCCGATTTCAGGACGCCGCGGCGAATCTGGTCCTGTTCGATTGATTCGAAAAGCGCGCGGAAGTTGCCCTCGCCAAAGCCCTGATTCCCCTTGCGCTGGATGATCTCGAAGAAAATCGGCCCGATCACCGTCGACGTGAAGATCTGCAGCAGCATCTCGTCGCTGGCCGGCGCCCCGTCGAGCAGGATCCGGTTCTTCGAAAGTCGCGCAGTGTCCTCCCGATGGCCCGGCAGCCGGGTGCCGAGCGCTTCGTAGTACGTGTCGGGCGTGTCCTGGAACGCGACGCCTCTGGCGCGAAGCGCCTCGACCGTCGAGTAGATGTCGTCGGCGCCGAGCGCGACATGCTGGATGCCCTCGCCGCGATAGTCGATCAGGTACTCCTGGATCTGGCTCCGGTCGTCCGCGCTTTCATTGATCGGGATCCGGATCTTGCCGCACGGGCTCGTCATCGCTTTGCTCTTGAGCCCGGTCAGCTGGCCTTCGATGTCGAAATAGCGGACTTCGCGGAAGTTGAACAGCCGCTCGTAGAAGCTCGCCCACTCGTCCATCCGCCCGCGATGCACGTTGTGCGTCAGGTGGTCGATGTAGGTGAGGCCGGCGCCGGCCGGGCGCTGGTCGACGCCGGGAAGCGGCACGAAATCGATGTCGTAGATCGACACGCCGCTCCCGCCCGCGGACGGATAGCGGTCGACGAGGTAGATCAGCGAATCGCCGATCCCCTTGATCGCCGGAATGCTGAGCTCCATCGGGCCCGGATGGGCCTCGACCCCCCACGCGCCGTTGCGAACGCATTGCGCGTACGCCTTTGCGGCGTCCTTCACCCGGAACGCGATCGCGCAGATGCTCGGCCCGTGCACGCGCGCGAACGACTGCGCGAACGAATTGGGCTCCGCGTTGACGACGAAGTTGACGCCACCCTGCGCGTAGAGCAGCACGTTCTTCGCGCGATGGCGCGCGATCGCCGTGAACCCCATCTGCTCGAAGAGGCGTCCGATCGCCTGCGGATCGGGCGCCGCGTATTCGACGAACTCGAATCCGTCGGTCCCGAGCGGGTTGTCCCACAGATTGCCGATGTCGGCGGTTGCCACGGATCACCTCTGCCTGTCGAGCTCCGGCCGATCGTAGCGCAAAATCCGCCGCTCGGCGTCCGCCGTCAGGACCTGCTTCCATGCGCCCGCGTTGTCGCGTCCGGCAAGCCATTTCGCGGTGTCGCCGATCGTTTGCGCCAGCGGACGCGTCGCGAGCCCCGCGTCGCGCGCGCGGCTGCAGTCCATCGTCATGAAGCCCGCGGCATCGGGATCATTCGGCGGCAGCCACAGCGGCAAGCCAACCCACGGCTCGACGTCCTGTGCGGCGAGCACCGCGTCGTCGATCCACGCGGGCGCGGGTGGCGCCGGCGCCGCACGCGCCAGTGCCTCCACCAGATCGCCCATCGACCAGTGGCCGGCCGGACTGCACGCGTTGAACGTCCCGGACACGTCGCGCTCGGCGAGATCGAGCAGCCATTGCGCAAGGTCGCGCGCGTCGATGAATTGCAGCGGACGACCGCGCGGCGCCGGGACGACCGCCTGCGCCGGACGATCGCCGAGAAGCTGCGGATGCACGAAACGCGCGACCCAATAGCCAAAGCGATCGGTTGCGTCGAAGGGCCCGACGATGAGGCCCGGCCGCACCTGCGTCGCGCGCGCGCCGCAGATCCGTCCGACGACCGATTCGCAGGCGGCCTTCAGCGCGCCATAGTGCTTCAGCACCTCTTCCGTTGCAGGATCGTCGAGCGTCGCCACCGGTGTCGCCTCGTCCATGTTCGGACGATCCGTCTTCGCGTACACCGACAGCGACGACACGAAGATGTAGCGCGCAACGCGCGACGCGAGCAATCGCGCGCCCGCCTCGACGACGCGCGGCACGTAACCGGAGCAATCGACGACGGCGTCCCAGCGGCCGTCTTCCAGCGCCGCCAACCCCGGCGCGATGCGCGGATCGCGGTCGCCCGTGACGGCGGTCACGCCGCGGCGGCTGCCTTGCGCCGATTCCCACGGAACCGGCAATCGTCCGCGCGTGAATATCGTCACGTCGTGGCCGCGGGCAAGCGCCGCCTCGACGGTGTGGCGTCCGAGAAAGCGCGTTCCGCCAAGCACCAGCAGTTTCACGTCTCCCGGACCTTCCCGATCCGGCGCAGCAACTCCGCGTGCAACGCGCGATCGCCGCACGCGAGGACGTCGCCGCCGCCGTCGCAGCGTCCGCCTTCCCAGTTCGAGACCACGCCGCCCGCATTCTCGATCAGCGGAATCAGCGCCTGGATGTCGTAGGGCTGCAGGCCCGTTTCGATGACGATGTCGACGAGTCCCATCGCGAGCTGCGTGTAGCAATAGCAATCGCCACCGTAGCGGATCAGCCTGGCGCCGTCGGTCGCGGCCGCATACGCCGCACGCTGGCGCTCCGACTTGAAATGGCGGGGATCCGTCGTCGACACGACGGCATCCTCGACCCGGGCGCAGCGTCGAACGCGCAGCGTGCGCCGCTGATCGCCGCGCCGCCATTCGGCGACGCCGTCCGCGGCGACGAACGACTCGTCGACGTACGGCTGATGCACGACGCCGACGATCGGCCGCGTGCCATCGTTCAGCCCGATCAGGATGGCCCAGTGCAGGTGACCGAGGATGAAGCCTCGCGTGCCGTCGATCGGATCGACGACCCACGTGTAGGGCGACGTCCCGGCCGTTCTGCCGTGCTCCTCGCCTTCGATGCCATGATCGGGATAGGTGCGCGCGATCGCGTCGCGAATCACCGCTTCGGCGGCGCGATCCGCCTCGGTGACCGGGTCGTAGCCTCGGACGCCGCCCTTGTCCTCGACCTCGATCGGCGCGCGGAAATGCGGCAGGACGGCCGCACCGGCGTCGCGCGCGATTCGCAGCGCGAATTCCGCGAATGCGGCGTTGCGTTCGCTCGCCACGTCAGCGCGGCACGATCCGTACGCCGGCCAGCTTTTCCTGCGCCTCGATCAGCGAGGGCACGTACTTGTCGCCGAAGCCGAGCGCGTTGGCGGTGACGAGGCTCTGGTGCACGGCCTCGCCGACGATCGACGGCAACATCATCGATTCGGTGAAATGCGTGTAGTAGCGCAGGTCCTTCGCGGCGTTCGACAGCGTGAACTTGAGACCCGACAGGTCGCCGCTTTCGAGCATCTTGCCGACCAGCATCTGGAACAGGCCCGAATTGACCGCGCCCGCCGAGATCACGGCGTGCAGCTTGGCGAGCGACAGGCCCGATTTCGCGGCCGCAGCGCAGGCCTCGGCCGTCGCGGTGCAGATCGCCTGCGCGATGAAATTGTTGATGAGCTTCAGGATGATGCCGTGCCCGGACGGACCGGCGTGAATGATGTTTTCGCAGAAGGCGGACAGCACGGGCGTAAGTTCGGCGAACGTCGCGTCGTCGGCGCCGACCATGATGTTGAGCCGGCCCTGCTCCGCTTCGACCGGGGTTCGCGCGAGGGGCGCATCGACGAAGCGCACCCCTTTCGGTGACAGCGCTTCGCGCATCCGTGTGGTCATCGACGGCTCGCTCGTCGACGTGTCGATGATGATCAGCCCCTGCCGCGCCCCGCTCGCGAGTCCGTCGGTGCCGAGCACGACTTCCTCGACCTGCGGCGCTCCCGTCACGCACAGGATGACGATGTCGGCGCCGCGTGCAAGTTCTGCATGGCTGTGCGCCTCGGTGGCGCCGGCCGCGAGCAGGTCCGCCGCGGGCGCGCGATTGCGGTGCACGCGCAGCGCGAGCGGATAGCCCTTGGCCACCAGGTTGCGCGCGATGCCATGACCCATCAGCCCGATGCCGACGAATCCGATGCGTGGTTGGCTCATGCCGGATCTCCAGGGTTGCGCCGCAGGTTCATTGGACGGTGACCGGGTCGACGGCGCGCACCTGCGCTTGCCGTCGCCCGTGCAGCATGATCAGCAAGCCGCTGGCCGCGATCACGCACATGCCGGCGATGCGCCAGCCGTCGGGAAAATCACGGTACACGAACCAGCCGACAATCGTCGCAAACACGAGCTGCATGTAGGTAAATGGCGCAAGCGCGGACGCCGGGCCGTGCTGGAATGCGAGGATGAACAGGAAGTGCCCCAGCGTTCCCAGCAATCCGCCACAGACGATCAGCGCGACATGTGTCCAGGGCATCTCGTGCGGCCATTCGAACGCCGGTGCGAGCAGCGTCATGATAACGGTCCCGACGATGGCCGGATAGAAGAGCAGCACGCGCGGGTTTTCGCCGAACAGGAGCCGCGTCATGATCTGGTAGCTGGCATAGAAGAGCGCCGCGGCGAGCCCGAGGAACGCCGCGCCCTGGAACATGTCGCTGCCGGGCCTGACGATCAGCAGCATCCCGACCGCGCCCGCAACGACGAACGCGATCCGGATCGGCGTCATCCGCTCGCCGAGGAACAGTCGCGCCATCAGGACGACCAGCATCGGCGTCGTGTAGTTGATCGCCGTCGCCTCGGCGAGGGGCAATGCCCTCAGCGCGCCGACGAAGCACACGGACGACGCGAGCAGCACGACGCCGCGGATGAGCTGCAAGCGCGGACGCCGCGTGCGCACGAGGTCGAAGCGCATCCGTCGGCCGAGCCACACGAGCATCGCGACCAGCTGGACCGCGTAGCGCGCCCAGACGAGAACGGGAATCGGATACCGCTGCGACATGAACTTGGTGATCGTGTCGAGCAGCGTGAAGCACAGCACCGAACCCATGATGAGCAGGATGGCCGACGTCGGGACATGGGTGCTGCGCATCGCTTCAGGCCGCCCTGGCCTGCCGCGACGCCTGGCGGCGCGGCGATGCCGCGGGGGGCGGCGCCAGCGACGCACGCTCGATGAGCTCGGCGGTGAGTGCGATGTGCCGGCGGCGGCCGCCGCCGCCTTCCATTCGCGCCTGCAGGATCTCCCACGCCTTGCGCGCGATTTCCGCGACCGGCGGTTCCACGACCGACAGCGGCGGCGTCAGCACTTCCGCCCACGGCGGCGCGTCGAATGCCACCAGCGACACGTCGCGGGGATAGCGGATCCCGAGTCCGATGAAGATGCGCAGCAGCGCGAGCGTAATGTCGCTGTTGGAAGCCACGATGCCCGTCGGCGCGTCGACCCGGCGCATGATGGCCGCGACCTGGCGCGCAAACGCCTCCTCGAGAGGCTCTCGCACGCAGATCTCCGCCACCGCGCCGCGCGTGGACGCGATGGTTTCGCGGAAGCTCCGGATCCGTTGCTGCGTGGTCACGAGCCGGGGGTAGCGGAGCACGTAGAGCAACCGCCGGTGGCCGCGGCGCAACAGAGCGCTCGCGGTTTCCTTCATGGCGCCGTAGTCGTCGATGGTCACGTAGTCGAACCGCCGGTCGTCGGATGCGCGATCGACGATCACCGCGGGAATTCCGGCGGTCGCGATCAGGTCGAACGCCGCGGAGGGATCGAACGACGGGATCAGGATCAGGCCGTCGACCTTGCGCGCGATCAGCGCGCTGATGCGACGAAGCTCGAGCGCGGGTTCCTGCCGGGAGAGGACCTGCATCACCTCGTAACCCCTTGCGGCGGCGAGGTCCTCGAACGTATCGAGCAGCGCCGCGAAGTACGCGCTAGTGGTGAGCGGCGCGCAGAGACCAACGACGCGCGAGCGCTGCCGGCGCAGGCTTTGCGCGACACCGTTCGGGACGTAGGCGAGCGCAGCGATGGCCGTGAGGACGCGGGCCTGCCGGGCGGCGCTCACGTTGCCGCGCTCGTTGACGACGTTCGATACCGTGCCGAGCGAGACGCCGGCGCGGCGCGCGACGTCGGTGATGGTCGGACGCCCGGCGCCGGCGGCGCGGCGCAGGGACTTGGCGGAAATCGTCATGGGCGAAAGGCGATGCGCGAAGGCTTGCCTTCGCGCATCGCCGGGAGTATCGTCGAAATCGTGAAAGGTTTCAATACTGCAGCCTGTCCAGTGGGCGTGAGGCGGCAACTGTAAGGGGAGCGGGTCCGGGCGTCATGAAGATTACCAGGATTGAAACGTTCAAATTCTGGGTCGACTGGTGCAACTGGCTGTTCGTCCGGATCGACACCGACGAGGGGCTCTCGGGCTGGGGCGAAGGCTCACTCCACGGCGCGCTCGAATCGGTCGAGGCCGCGATCCGCGAATACGCGCCCCACCTGATCGGGCAGGATCCGGCGGGTCCCGAGCGCCATTGGCAGCGGCTCTATCACGCATGGCGATGGCGCGGCGGCGCCGTGCTCCAGACGGCGCTATCCGCGCTCGACATCGCGCTGTGGGACCTCGAGGGCAAGCGGCTGGGCGTCCCGGTCGCACGGCTGCTGGGCGGTCCGTTTCGCACGAAGCTGCGCGGCTACGCAAGCCATTGGCTGCAGGGCGCCGACACGCCGGAAAAGGCGTTCGATGGCGCACGCGAGGCGATCCGCCGCGGCTTCACGGCGTTCAAGTGCCGGCCCTTCTCCTTCGACGGCCTGCGCGACAACGCGGCCGCCGAGATTCGCAAGGCCGCGGCGCTCTTCGAGGCCGCCCGCGGAGGGCGCGGGACTCGATGCCGACATCTTCATCGAATGCAGCGAGTTCCTGTCGCCGCGCACGGCGGTGCTGATGGACGAAGCGCTGCATCCGCACCGTCCCGGCTGGTTCGAGGAGCCGATTCCATTCGAGAACCCGAAGGCGATGGCCGCACTGCAGCGCGATCTGCGCACGCCGATCGCCACCGGCGAGCGCCTGCTGTCGCGCTTCGAGTACCGCGAGCTGCTCGAAAACGGCGGCTGCCGCATCGTGCAGCCCGACCTGATGCACGCCGGCGGCTTCACGGAAGTCCGCAAGATCGCGGCGCTCGCCGACATGTATTGCGTCCCGGTCGCGCCGCACAATCCCGGCGGCCCGATCTGCACGGCCGCCGCGATGCATCTCGCCGCGGCGATCCCGAATTTTTTCATCCTCGAGCAAATGGAGCCGCAGCGCGCGTTGCGCGACCGGTTGTCGACGGCACCCATTCGCTTCGAGGACGGATGTTTCCTGCTGCCCGAAGGTCCCGGGCTGGGCGTCGAGCCGAACCTCGACGCGCTCGCCGAATTTCCGTTCCGGCCGCAGCCGCGCACGGAGCGCGCCGATACGCTGTATCGCTAGAGTCTCGAAGGAGGAACGACATGCAAACGCAAGCAATCAAGTCGGCGGTCGCGGCGCTCGCCTTCTGCGCGCTCGCGGGGGGCGGCGGCGCGTGCGCGCAGCAGCCGATCGTGCTGCAGTGGCAGACCGCGAATCTGACCGAGAGCCAGTACGAGCCGGTGTGGAAGCAGACGATCGCCGAGTTCGAGGCCGCAAACCCGGGCATCAAGGTCGAGCCCGTGCTGGTTGCGCGCAAGGACCACTGGACCAAGTTCGTCGCCGCCTCGCAGGCGAGGAAGGCGCCGTGCATCGTCTCGGTCGACCTCACGACCGCGGCGTACGACGGCTACCTGATGCCGCTCGACAAATTCTGGAACGCCGAGCCCGCCGATTTCCGCAAGGCGTGGAGCGACGACATGCTTTCGTCCGCGCGCTGGAAGGGTCATCTGTACGGCCTGCCGATCTGGGGTGGCACGTATGCGGAGATCTACAATCGCGACCTCGTCGTCAAGGCCGGGCTGGATCCGTCGAAGCCGCCGAAGACCTTCGACGAGTACGTCGCGTGGGGGAAGAAGCTGACCGGCAGCGACCATTGGGCCACCGCGGTGCTCGGCGGCAGAACCGACACGACGACGCGCGTGCTGCTGATGTGGATCTGGGCGAACGGCGGTGAAGCGTTCAATGCCGACATGACCGAGGCGACGTTCGCGAAGAACCCGAAGTCGCTGGAAGCGATCAAGTTCTACCTGGCGTTCGCCGGCAAGACAGGAATTGCCGCTCCCGCGCCGACGACGACCAATTACCTCGAGCAGACGACGCTCTACGCGCAGGGCAAGATCGCGACGATGCGCAATGCCTACTGGGCCGTCGCGAAGGTCGTCGGCGACAACCCGGCGATGGCCGGCAAGTCGTTCGTCGCACCCGGGCCCGCCAACGTGCCCAACGCGCCGACGCTCGCCACCGTCACCGCATCGAGCATTTCGTCGTCCTGTCCGAATCCCGACGCGGCATGGAAGTTCATCAAGTTCGACGCGGGCCGCAAATGGGCGATCGCGCGCGCCAAGGTGTCGAACTGGATGCCGCTGCGCAACGACCTCGCCGACGATCCCGAGATCAAGGCCGATCCGATGCTCGCACAGTACGTGAAGATCGGGCAGAACGCGCGCAGCTATCCGCTGCCGCATCCGGTGTGGGCGGAGATCGCCGCGAACGACATCGTCGACGCCGTGCAGAAGGCGCTGCTCGCGCCGGACAGGACCGACGAGATCTTCCGCGAGCTGGATGCGCGGCTGACGAAGAAGCTGCGCGACATCTAGCGCGGGATCGGATCTCCCGGATGACGCCGCGACACCGCCGCGCGGGCTACGCATTCGTTGCCCCCGCCGCGCTGTTCCTCTGCGCGGTGATCGTCTTCCCGCTCGGCCACGCGTTCTGGACGAGCCTCCACCGCGTGCGCGGGCTCAACGCGACGTTCGTCGGCTTCGACAACTACGCGCGGATCTTTGGCGACAGCCCGTTCTGGCATTCGCTCTTCGTCTCGCTTGCGTTCACCGGCAGCGCCGTCCTGCTGCACCTGGTGCTGGGGCTCGGCCTCGCGCTCGTCGTCAACGAGCTGCGCGTCGGACGCACGGCGCTGCGCATCGTGTTCCTGACGCCGTGGATGGTCGCGCCGGCAGTCGGCGCCACCATCTGGCTGTGGCTGCTCGAGCCCCAGTTCGGCGTCGTCAACTACCTGCTGCGCGCGGCGGGCATCGTCGCAGCGCCGGTGGCATGGCTGGGAGAACCCGTTACGGCATTCGCCGCGATCGTCGCGGTCGACGTCTGGCGCGGCGTGCCGTTCGTGATGCTGCTGATGCTGGCAGGCCTGCAGACGATCCCGGCCGACCAGTACGAAGCCGCGGCGATCGACGGCGCCGGATCGTGGGCGCGCTTTCGCTTCGTGACCTGGCCGAACCTGCGCTACCTGCTGGTCGTCGCATCCACGCTCGACCTCATCAACACGATCCGCCACTACGACATCATCGGCGTCATGACCGGCGGCGGACCGGCAGGCGCCACCGAAGTGCTGCCGGTGCTGATCTACAACACGGCGTTCCGCGGCAACCGGCTGGGCGAGGCGGCGGCGATCGGCGTGGCGCTGCTCGTCATCGTGCTGCTCCTTGCGATCGTCTACGTGCGCGCGGCGCGCCCCGAGCAGGCGGAGGCGGCGCGATGAGGCGTCGCGCACCGGCCCGCAGCATGCTGCTGTGGGGCGTCGCGCTCGCCGCGGCGGTGATCGCGATCTTTCCGTTCTACTGGATGCTCAACACGTCGCTCAAGCCGTCGGCGGAAATCTTCGCGTCGCCGCCGACGTTCGTGTCGTCGCACTGGTCGCTCGCTGCCTATGCCAGCCTGTTCGCGACGCGATCGATCGGCCGCTATTTCGTCAACAGCCTGATCGTAGCGGTCGGCTCGACGGCGCTGTCGGTGTTCCTGGCCGCGCTCGCCGCCTATGGCCTGACGCGCTTCTTTCCCCGCGGCGCAACGCCGTTCGTGATGTTCCTGCTGTTCACCAAGATGCTGCCGGAGACGCTGCTGATCATCCCCTATTTCCAGCTGATGTCGGACGTCGGCCTGCTGAACACGCACCTGGCGCTGATCCTCGCGTACTCGTCGTTCGCGCTGCCGTTCGCAGTCTGGATGCTGATCGGCTTCTTCCGCTCGATCCCGCGCGAGATCGACGAGGCGGCGATGATGGACGGCGCCTCGGTGCTGCAGACGTTCGTGCGCGTCGTCCTGCCGCTCGCGCGGCCCGGCCTAGTCGCGGTCGCGCTGTTCACGTTCCTGATCGCGTGGAATTCCTACGTCTGGGCGCTGGTGCTCACGACCGACGCCTCGATGTTCGTGCTGTCGGTCGGCATCGCGAACATGGTCGGCGAATACCGCGTGCAGTGGAACGAGCTGATGGCGGCGTCGGTGATCGCCGCGCTCCCCGTGATGGTGCTCTATTCGCTGCTCGAGCGGCACCTGGTGAGCGCGATCACCGCCGGCGCCGTGAAGGGCTGACGGTCCACGCGCGAAACCTGCATAATCGACGTCTGCGCGGGCGTTTTTCGCCCGTCATGCTCTGGATGCTGGAGGACTCATGACGCTCAGCGGCCGCTTGACCCGATTGATCGCCGTCACCGTGCTCGCATGCGGCGTCGGCGCGCCGGCCGCCGCGCTGGCGCAGGCCGCGGCGCCGGCAAGCCGCGTCGTCATCCAGGTCAGCGACGCCGATCCCGGCAAATGGAATCTCACGCTCAACAACGCGCGCAACCTGCAGACCGACCTCGGCGCCGCGAACGTCCACATCGAGATCGTCGCTTACGGCCCGGGCATCGGCATGCTGAAGGCCGATTCGGTCGTCGGCAACCGGATCGGCGAAGCGCTCGGCAGCGGGGTCGAGGTCTCGGCGTGCGAGAACACGATGCGTGGACAGAAGCTGCAGAAGGCGGACATGCTGAACGGCATCGGGTACGTTTCGTCCGGCGTCGTCGAAATCACGCAGAAGCAGCAGCAGGGGTGGGCGTATCTGCGGCCCTGACGGGCGCGCCGCCTCGGGGATCGCTGGAGCGGGTGAAGGGAATCGAACCCTCGTATGCAGCTTGGGAAGCTGCCGTTCTGCCATTGAACTACACCCGCGTACCGACCGTCGTATCCCGCTTGGGAAGCTGCCGCTCTGCCGCTAAACTGCACCGGCGTCGCGCCCTACCGGCGAGGTCAAACGGGCCAGACACGATTGTAGCGCCGCGTCGGCTCGAGTTGTTTCCGAGTATGTCCGGCACCGTGCCGACGTGTAAAATCGGCATAAACTCAATTGGTTGGAGCATCCGGCTCGCCACGTTGCGGGAATCAACTCGCGTCCCCACGGTCCGACATGTCCTTCCCCGAAAATTCGCTCGATGGTTCGCGGCGAAATTGAAAGCACGATGTCCGTAACCCGCCGCACCGTCATCGTCGTCGCCTGCCTCGCGCTGATCGCGGGCGCCGCCGTGGTTGCAATTCGTTACACACCCGGCTCGCGCGCCGCGTTGCCGAAGGCGGCGCCTGCCGTTCCCGTTACCGTCGGCTCGGTGGTCGCGAAAACCGTCCCGGTCCGGCTTTACGCGATCGGGAACGTCGAGCCTTATACGACCGTCGCGATCAAGGCGCGCGTCGACGGCGAGATCGTCGCCGTCAAGTTCGCGGAAGGCGACGAAGTGAAGCAGGGCCAGGTCCTGTTCGAGATCGATCGCCGCCCGTTCGAGGCGCAGCTTGCGCAGGCCCAGGCGAACGCGTTCAAGGACCAGGCGCTGCTCGATCACGCGCGCGAGCAGGAAAAGCGCAACAAGGAGCTGCTCGAGCAAAAGTTCATATCCCCCGACGCCTACGAGCAGGTCAAGACGAACGTCGACACCGCGGCAGCAACGCTTCGCGGGGACGAGGCGGCGATCCAGAGCGTCAGGCTGCAACTCGATTACTGCACGATCAAGTCGCCGCTGACCGGCTACGCCGGCAAGATCACGATCCAGCAGGGGAACCTGATCAAGGCCAACGATACGTTGTCGCTGGTCGTCATCAACCAGGTGCGTCCGATCTACGTTTCGTTCTCGGTTCCCGAGCAGAACCTTGCGGACGTGCGGCGCTACCAGGGTGACGGCGAGCTGCAGGTGGTCGTGGCGTTCAACAATGCCAGCCATACGCCGGTACCCGGCAAGCTTTCGTTCATCGACAACAGCACCGACATCACGACCGGCACGATCAAGCTCAAGGCCGAGTTTCCGAACGTCGACAAGGCGCTGTGGCCGGGCCAGTTCGTCAACGTCGTGATGACGCTCACGCTGCAGAGCGGTGCCATCGTGACGCCCTCGACGTCGATCGCAGAACGGACCGAACGGCCAGTACGTGTTCGTCGTCAAGCCTGACCAGACGGTGGAAATGCGCGAGGTCAAGGTGGCGCGAACCGAAGGCGACGACACCGTCGTTGCATCGGGCCTCGCACCCGGCGACAAGGTCGTTACCAGTCGGGCAGATGCGGCTTGCGCCGGGCGTCAAGATAGCGGCCGAGTCGAAGGCACCCAGCCCGTGAACCCGCGCGATCGCGTCGCAGCTGCCGGCAGCGCCGCCGACGCGGCGCGCGGGCTTTCGGAAATCCGTCGCGGATGAACATCGCCGCCCTCTTCGTCCGCCGCCCGGTGATGACCGCGCTGGTGATGATCGGGATCCTGATCTTCGGCATCGTCGCGTACCGGCTGCTGCCGGTGAATGCGCTGCCGAACGTCGACTTCCCGACGATCCAGGTTTCCGCGACGCTTCCCGGCGCGAGCCCGGACACGATGGCCTCCGCGGTCGCAACGCCGCTCGAAAAACAGTTCTCGACGATCGCCGGCGTCGATTCGATGACGTCGGCATCGACGTCCGGCAGCACGTCGATCACGATCCAGTTCTCGCTCGATCGGAACATCGATGCCGCCGCCCAGGACGTGCAGTCGGCGATCGCCGCGGCGGCGCGCCAGCTGCCCTCGACGCTGCCCTCGCCGCCGACCGAAAAGAAGGTCAACCCGGCCGACGCGTCGATCATGCTGCTCGCGCTGACGTCGCCGTCACAGCCGCTGTCGGTCGTCGACGACTATGCCGAGACCAACCTCGCGCAGCGGATTTCGACCGATCAGCGGCGTGGCGCAAGTGCAGGTGTACGGCTCGCAGCAGTACGCGGTGCGGATCCAGCTCGACCCCAATGCGCTGGCCACGCGCGGCATCGCGCTCACCGACATCGAGCAGGCAGTCGGCGACGCGAACGTCAACCTTCCCACGGGAACGCTGTACGGCCGCGACCGCGCGACGTCGGTAATGGCGACCGGCCAGCTCGACGATGCGAAGGCGTACGCGCCGATGATCGTCGCCTAGCGCAACGGCGCGCCCGTGCGGCTGAACCAGATCGGCCGCGTATTCGACAGCGTCCAGAACGACAAGGTCGCGGCGTGGTTCAACGGCACGCGCGGCGTCGTGCTCGCCATTCAGCGCCAGCCGGGCACCAACACGATCGAGGTCGTCGACGCAATCAGGGCCATCCTTCCGTCGTTCCAGGCGGCGCTGCCGCCGTCGATCACGCTGTCGATCCTCTACGATCGCTCGCTGTCGATCCGCGAATCGGTGCGCGACGTCCAGTTCACGCTGCTGCTGGCGCTCGGCCTCGTCGTCGGCGTGATCTTCGTGTTCCTGCGCAGCGTATCGGCGACGATCATTCCGAGCCTTGCGTTGCCGATGTCGATCATCGGCACGTTCTCGCTGATGTACCTGTTCGGCTACAGCCTCGACAACCTGTCGCTGATGGCGCTGACGCTCTGCGTCGGATTCGTCGTCGACGACGCGATCGTCGTCCTGGAAAACATCACGCGCCACATGGAGATGGGCAAGCCGCGGCTGCAGGCGACGCTCGAGGGCACCAAGGAGATCGGATTTACGGTCGTCTCGATGACGCTGTCGCTCGTGGCGGTATTCATCCCGGTGCTGCTGATGGGCGGCATCCTCGGCCGGCTGTTGCACGAGTTCGCCGTCACGATCATCGTCGCCGTGCTCCTGTCCGGCTTCGTGTCGCTGACGCTGACGCCGCTCCTGTGCAGCCGGATGCTGAAAGTCGAGCACAAGGAAGACCACGGCTGGATCTACGCGGCGAACGAGCGCGCGTTCCAGGCCCTGCTCGGCGCCTATCGCCGCACCCTGCATTGGGTGCTCGGGCATCGCCGCCTGACGATGCTCGTGTTCGGCGCGATCTTCGTCGGAACCGGTTTCCTGTTCTCGTCGATGCCGAAGGGGTTCCTGCCGAGCGACGACGTCGGCCAGCTGTTCGTGATCACCGAAGCGGCGCAGGACATCTCGTTCGACGCGATGACGAACCTGCAGCAACAGGTCGCGGCCATCATCCGCGCGGATCCGAACGTGTCCAACGTCATGTCGTTCGCGGGCGCGGGCGGTCCGAGCGGATCGCTCAATCAGGGACGCATCTTCGTGACGCTGAAGCCCCGCGAGGAGCGGCCGAACGCCGACAAGATCGTGCAGGAGCTGCGGCCGCAGCTGATGCAGATTCCGGGATCACCGCGTACGTGCAGAACGTTCCCACGATCCGCATCGGCGGCCGCCTCACCAAGAGCCAGTACCAGTACACGCTGCAGGCGCCGAACACGGCCGAGCTGTACGTGTGGGCGCCGCAACTCGAGTCCAAGTTGCGCACGCTGCCGGGGTTGGCGAACGTGACGAGCGACCTGCAGATCACGCAGCCGCAGATCACCGTCGACATCGATCGCAACAAGGCGTCTGCGCTCGGCGTCTCGGCGCAGACGATCGAAAACACGCTGTACGATGCGTACGGCGCGCGGCAGGTGTCGACGATCTACGCGGCGACCAACCAGTACTGGGTCGTCATGGAGCTCGAGCCGCGCTACCAGACGGATCCCTCGGTGCTCTCGCTGCTCTACGTGCGCTCGAGCAGCGGCGCGCTGGTGCCGCTGAACGCCGTGGCAACGCTGAAGCCGACCGTCGGACCGCTCGCCATCAATCACCAGGGTCAGCTACCGTCGGTGACGATCTCGTTCGATCTCAAGCCGGGCGTCGCCCTTTCGCAGGCAATCGACCAGATCCAGGGCGCGACCGCCGAAATGCGGCTTCCTGCGTCCATCAACGGCACGTTCCAGGGCACGGCGCAGGCATTCCAGTCGTCGCTGCAGGGAATGGGGATCCTGCTCGTGCTGGCGATCTTCGTCATCTACCTGGTGCTCGGCATCCTGTACGAGAGCTTCATCCATCCGGTGACGATCCTGTCGGGATTGCCCACTGCCGGCTTCGGAGCGCTGGTCACGCTGCTCGCGTTCGGCAGCGACCTCAACATGTACGGCTTCGTCGGCATCATCATGCTGATCGGCATCGTGAAGAAGAACGCGATCCTGATGATCGACTTCGCGATCGAAGCGCAGCGCGGCGAAGGCATGAAGGCCGAAGACGCGATCTTCCAGGCATGCATGACGCGGTTTCGCCCGATCATGATGACGACGATGGCCGCGCTGATGGGCAGCCTGCCGATCGCGCTGGCGCTGGGCGCCGGCGGCGAATCCCGGCGCCAGCTCGGGCTCGCGGTCGTGGGCGGACTCGCCGTTTCGCAGCTCTTGACGCTCTTCATCACGCCGGTCGTGTATATCTACTTCGAGGAGTTCCGCAGCTGGGTCGCGCAGCGGCGCAAGCCGGCACAGCCGCTGCCGCGGCCGGCTCCCGCAAGCGCCGATTGAGTCGGGCGCCCGGTTCGGCGTTTCGCGACGGCGCATCGGCCACATCGAAACAGGAGATCGGTGCCATGAGAGATGCATCGTTGCCGGTCACGCTGATCGTGGTCGGACTCGGTTGGCTGCTATGGGAGTTTCGCCTGTTCCCCGACGTCGACTGGATCATCGGGCTCGGCTTCATCGCCGGCGGGATCGCGGTCATGGCGATCGATGGCGTCAACAAGAATTCGGTCGTCATCGGACCGTTCCTGGTCGCGATCGGCGTCGCGTGGCTGCTGCATGATCGCTACGGGACGAGCTGGCGTCTCATCGTGCCGGTCATGCTCGTGCTGCTCGGCGCGCTGATGCTCGTCGCGCGCAATCCGAAAGTACCCGAACGGCGTCCACGCGCGAGCGGCCCGGGCTGATGCGCGGATTTCGGCCGCAAGCCGTGCTTGCCCCCAGTCGCCAATAGCGGTAACGTGCGGACGACGCTAGGGGTCCTTCCTGCTGATCGCAGGTCGGTGAGAGAACACCCTTGGAACCTGTACGGATAATGCCGGCGCAGGGAAGCGTGGGTCGTTCCACCGCTCCTCTGTTTGCCCGGGTCGACGAGGAGCATGATGAACGCCAACGACCAGTTTTTCGCGCGCGACGCCAAGGTGGATTCCGCCGCGATTGCGCCGCTTCCCGCGTCACGCAAGATCTACGTCGAGGGTTCGCGCGCCGGTGTGCGCGTGCCGATGCGCGAGATCGAGCAGAGCGATACGCCCGCTTCGTTTGGAGCGGAGAGCAATCCGCCACTCGCGGTCTACGATACGTCGGGCCCCTATACCGATCCCGCCGCGACGATCGACATCCGGCATGGATTGCCGGCGCTTCGCGCGCGATGGATTGACGAGCGCGCCGACACGGTGACGCTCGACGCGCCGACGTCCGCGTTCGGTCGCGTGCGGCTCGCCGATCCTGCGCTCGCCGGCCTGCGCTTCAACCTGCACCGGCCGCCGCGCCGGGCGCGCGCCGGCGCTAACGTGACGCAGATGCACTACGCACGACGCGGCATCGTCACGCCGGAGATGGAGTTCATTGCGATCCGCGAGAACCTGCTGCGCGACGAGGCGCTCGCGAAAGCGCCCGAAAGCTTGCGGCGGCAGCATCCCGGCCAGGATTTCGGCGCCAGCATTCCCCGCATGGTCACGCCGGAGTTCGTCCGCGACGAAGTGGCGCGCGGTCGCGCGATCATTCCGAACAACATCAACCACCCGGAATCCGAGCCGATGATCATCGGCCGCAATTTCCTCGTGAAGATCAACGCGAACATCGGCAACTCGGCGGTGTCGTCGTCGATCGGAGAGGAAGTCGAGAAGATGACATGGGCGATCCGCTGGGGCGCCGACACGGTGATGGACCTGTCCACCGGCAGGAACATCCACGAAACCCGCGAATGGATCATCCGCAATTCGCCGGTGCCGATCGGCACGGTGCCGATCTACCAGGCACTCGAAAAAGTCGACGGCAAGGCCGAAGATCTGACGTGGGAGATCTACCGCGACACGCTGATCGAGCAGGCCGAACAGGGCGTCGACTATTTCACGATCCATGCTGGTGTGCTGTTGCGCTACGTCCCGCTGACCGCGAAGCGGATGACGGGCATCGTCTCCCGCGGCGGCTCGATCATGGCGAAGTGGTGCCTCGCGCATCACCGCGAAAGCTTTCTCTACACGCGCTTCGCCGAGATCTGCGAGATCATGCAGGCGTACGACGTCGCGTTCTCGCTCGGCGACGGCCTGCGCCCCGGCTCGATCCACGACGCGAACGACGAGGCGCAGATGGGCGAGCTCGCAACGCTCGGCGAGCTCACGCAGATCGCGTGGCGGCACGACGTCCAGGTGATGATCGAAGGGCCCGGACACGTGCCGATGCACCTGATCAAGTACAACATGGACGAGCAGTTGCGGCTCTGCGGCGAGGCGCCGTTCTACACGCTCGGACCGCTCACCACCGACATCGCCCCGGGTTACGACCACATCACGAGCGCGATCGGCGCGGCGATGATCGGCTGGTACGGCACGGCGATGCTCTGCTACGTGACGCCGAAGGAGCACCTCGGCTTGCCGAACAAGGCCGACGTCAAGGACGGCATCATGGCATACAAGCTGGCCGCTCACGCCTCCGATCTGGCCAAAGGCCATCCGGGCGCGCAACTGCGCGACAATGCGCTGTCGAAGGCGCGTTTCGAGTTCCGCTGGGAGGACCAGTTCAACCTCGGCCTCGATCCGGACAAGGCGCGCGAATTCCACGACGAGACGCTGCCGCAGCACGGCGCGAAGCTCGCGCACTTCTGCTCGATGTGCGGCCCGCATTTCTGCTCGATGAAGATCACGCAGGATGTGCGCGACTACGCGGCGAAGCTGGGCCTGGACGAAACGGACGCGCTCGCGAAAGGCATGGAAGCGAAAGCGGTCGAGTTCGTGAAAGGCGGCGCGGAGATCTACCGGCGGGCGTAGTCCGCGATAACGTCGCACCGGCGGATTGCACCGGACGATCGAGAGGAGGAACGCATGCACGGGGACCGAAGGAAATGGTTGAAGACGTCGGCGGCAATCGGCGCAGGTGCGCTTGCGACGGGCGCGGTGCCGGCGTCGGCACAGCCGCAGGGCGACGTGCTCTTCGCGCGCGAAGGCAGCTTCATCCCCGTGCTGGGCTCGGGACAGCGCTTCCAGGTGCGGCGTATCTACTGCGTGGGCCGCAACTACGCGGCGCACTCGCGTGAAATGGGATCGGATCCCACGCGCGAGCCACCGTTTTTCTTCCAGAAGCCGACCGACGCCATCCAGCTCGTTCCCGACGGCGTGACGATTGACCACCCCTATCCGTCGGTGACGAAGAATTATCACTACGAAGTCGAGCTCGTCGCCGCGATCGGCAAGGGCGGCCGCGATATCCCCGTGGCCGAAGCGAATGACCACGTGTTCGGTTACGCGCTCGGCCTCGACATGACGCGCCGCGACCTTCAGCAGATGATGGGCAACGAGAAAAAACCGTGGGAGATCGGCAAGTCGTTCGATCACGCCGCGGTGGTCAGCTATCTGCATACGGCGGCGAAGACCGGCCATCTGACGAAGGGCGCGATCTGGCTCAAGGTCAACGGCCAGACGAAGCAGTCGAGCGACCTCTCCAACATGATCTGGAGCGTCGCGGAACAGGTGTCGCACCTGTCGAAGTACTACGAGCTCTTTCCCGGCGACATCATCTATTGCGGCACGCCGGAGAACGTGGGCCCGGTCGTCGCGGGCGACGTGATGCACGGGCACATCGACGGCCTCTACGACATCGACGTTCGCGTGGTTTAACTGGGCGCTCGCGCCGTCGGCCCTGCGGGGCTTGGCTTCAGCCGGCGCGCTCGTCGCTATTCGGCCGGCGCGAGCCGGACGCGATAGCCGCCCGATTTTTCGTCGCGCTCGAGCATCAGCAGGCCGTGGCGAGCGGCGTCCTCGAGCAGCTCGTTGAACGATCCGAATCCGTAGAACGACTCGTTGAACCCCGGCTTGCGGCGGCGCAGCGCCTGCTTGACCATCGAGCCCCAGATCCGCTCCTCGTCGCCGCGCTCGGCGATCAGCGCTTCGATGGTCTCGACGGCGAGCTCGAGCGCTTCGAGCTTCTGATCCTCGTCGGCGCTCCGCTTCGGCGCCACGCCGTTGCCCGTGGATTTGGCCGCGCTTTTCTTCGCGGGCGCTTTCCGTTTCGCGCGGACCAGGTCGTCGTAATAGATGAATTCGTCGCAGTTGGCGATCAGCAGGTCCGACGTCGAATTCTTGACGCCGACGCCGATAACGACCTTCGCATTTTCCCGCAGCTTCGAAACCAGCGGCGAAAAATCCGAATCGCCGCTGATGATGACGAACGTATCGACGTGACCCTTCGTGTAGCAGAGGTCGAGCGCGTCGACGACCATCCGGATGTCGGCGGAGTTCTTGCCCGACTGTCGCACATGCGGAATCTCGATCAGCTCGAACGACGCTTCGTGCATCGGCGCCTTGAACGCCTTGTAGCGCTCCCAGTCGCAATAGGCCTTCTTGACGACGATGCTGCCCTTCAGCAGCAGGCGCTCGAGCACCTTGCCGATGTCGAACTTCTCGTAGCTGGCATCACGTACGCCGAGCGCGATGTTCTCGAAATCGCAGAACAGCGCCATGCTGGTAACTTCAGGAGTATTGGCCATTGCTTTCTCGCGATTGGACGGCCGGCCCGCGGCCGCGGAAACGGATCGGCGGTGGGCGTCTGCAGGAGTTCGTGCGAGGATACACTGTCCGATTGCCGATCGCGCCGCCGCCATCATCATGACCATGCCCGATCTGTCCCCGCTCGAGGCCCGCGTGCTCGGCGTACTGGTGGAAAAGCAGCACACGGTGCCCGACACCTATCCGCTCACGCTGAACGCCCTCGTTGCGGGCTGCAACCAGAAGACCAGCCGCGATCCGATCCTGACCGCCAGCGATACCGAGGTCCAGCAGACGCTCGACGAATTGAAGGGTCGCTCGATGGTGATCGAAACGAGCGGCGGACGCGTGATGCGCTACGCACACAACGTCGAGCGTGTGCTCGCGGTGCCGACGCAATCGGTGGCGCTGCTCGCGACGCTGTTCCTGCGCGGACCGCAGACTGCCGGCGAGCTGCGCATCAACGCCGACCGCCTGCATCGATTTGCCGATATCTCGGCCGTCGAGGGATTCCTGAACGAGCTCGCGGAGCGCACCGCAGGCGCATTGGTGGCCGAGCTCCCGCGCGCGCCCGGCATGCGCGAAACACGCTGGATGCAGTTGCTGAGCGGACCGGCGGGAGCGGCGCGCGCTCCGCAGGACGAGACGGCGAGCGCATTCGCCGCTCCCGCATCGACGCTCGCAGCGCTGGCGCAGGAGCTCGCGGCATTGCGCGAGGAGGTTGCCGCGCTGCGGGAAGCGGTATCGACGCTGCGCGCCCAACGGAGCGTGCCACCGGCATGAGCGACCGGCGCCGGTAACGTCGGCGACACGGCGCCATGGCGCAATCGCGCCGTTCACGTCACTCGCATCGAGCGCACCGTTTTCGCCTGCGTGAATGCGAGCCGGCGTCCGATGACGAGCGACGCGGCGATCGCCGTGCACATCGTCACGAACGCGACCCACGCGTAAGGCCACAGCAACGGCATGCCGACCAGGATGAGTCCGTCGTTGCCACCGGGGATCAGCCGGCTGCCCGCGCCCATCAGCAGTCCGCCGGCAAAGCAGCGCGAAAGCTGTGCGGCCGTCACCGGGGTGCTGCGAAAGCGGCCGGCGGTAGCGCCGCCGATCAGCGCGCCCATGAACAGCGCGACCAGCAACGCGATACGCGCCGGCACGCTGGCGGCCATGCCGTGCGCCAACTCGGCCAGCACGTCGGTGTAAGTCCACGCACCCGACAGCAGCAGCATGAAGAGAAACGTGACGCCGATCACCGACGTCGCCGCGTGCGGCGACCAGATCCGGCTTGCGCAGGCGGTACGTAATCGTTGCAGCAGCGTCGTATCGCGTCCGTCATCACGCGCGAATGCCAGCGGCGCACCGATCCGCACGAGCATGAAGCCGGCGAACAGAACCGCAAGCCACGGCGATGCATCGAGAATCGGCGAGCCGCCGCGAAGCCGGTCGGGCTCGAGGATCGCGACAATCGGTCCGACCGCAAGGCATCCGGCGTAGAAGCCGACCGGCGTCACGACGTACGCCCATTCGCCGGACCCCAGTCGCGCGATCGCGCCAAGAACACACGCGCGATTCACATAGGCCCCGAAGCCCAGCAACGCGCCGCCGGCCACGGTCACCGGGCCGAGCGCGAATCCGGTTGGAGACATCCGGAGCACGCCGAGCGCCTGCGCGATCAGGAGGCCGCCGACCACCCATGCCGACGCCTCGATCAGGCTGACCAACCGCGAGCAGCGCCGCACCGTGACGATTTCATCGACGGCCGCCACCGTACACGTCCCGCCGCGCTGAATCGCAACTCCCATCAGCCCCGCGCAAAGCACGGAAACGACAAAGGTGATGCCTCCAATCACGAATTTCGTTCCGTTGCCGCTCGTTCGCGTCAGTGCGTCCTGCCGGCGAACCCATCGACGCCGCTGGCGGCGGGCGCGGTTACCCGCAACGGATCGTCGTGGATAACGACGCCCTCGACCGGGTCGACCGGCGCAGTCCATGGCGCCGCGGCAAGCATCCGCTTCGTGTCTTCGTAACCGGCGCGCCAGCGCGAGCGAATGCCCGCCGATGTGAAGTCGATGTCCTTCGTGTGGTCCTCGCCGTCGAGCTTCGGTGCGATCAGGCGCGCCACATGCATCGTCGTGCCGCAGCCCCACGACAGCAGATCCTTGACGTCGGGATCGGACTCGCGTCCGCGCGGAAGGTGCAAGGATAGCTCGCGGATGACGTGGCGCAAATGATGAATCTGCTTCTGCCGCGCGATGTGGCTCCGTGCGCGGCTTGCGTACTGGATATCCTTCTGCCGTCCCATCACCTGCCACAACGTCTCGGGTTCCGGCCCCTCCGGGTTCCACATCTGCACGGCGAAAATGACCGAATCCTTGCGGGGTTTGTCATCGAGCACGGCCTCGATGGGCGTGTTCGAATAGATGCCGCCATCCCAATACGGATCGCCGTCGATACGCACGGCGGGAAATGCGGGCGGCAATGCGCCCGACGCGATGACGTGGTCGAGACGGACGCGCTCGTCGCGGCTGTCGAAGTACCGCATTTCGCCATTGCGCACGTTGACGGCGCCGACCGTCAGTCGCACGCGTCCCCGGTCGATGTCCTCGAGGTCGACTAGCTCGGACAACGTCTCCCGCAATACGGATGTCGAGTAATAGCCCGCCGCTTCCACGCCCAGTGGAACGTGCGCGCCGAGCCAGGCGGGCCAGTGCGGGGCAAAAAACGCCGGGATGCCGCGCGCGACGGTCGCGAGATTGACCGATAGATTGGGCAACCCGGTCAGAAGTTGCAGGAGGTCGGAAACGGGCGCGTTGCTTTCGATGCGCGACCAGAATTCACGCAGGCGCGAAAATCGGACCTGCGGCGCATTCCCGGCAATCAGCGCGGCATTGATCGCGCCGATCGACGTGCCGATCACCCAATCGGGCTCGGCGCCCGCCTCGTGCATCGCCTCGTAGACGCCGACCTGATACGCGCCGAGCGCACCGCCGCCCTGCAGAACGAGCACGATCTGACCCGGAAATTTTGGATGCTTGCGCATGGGTGCGGCTTAGTCTCTACATCCGCGACGGAACTTACCGGTGAAATCGCCCGGTCGGGTCAAACGACCGGGCACCCGTGCGCCTTTCGCGCAGGAACGCGGACCCGCGAGCCGTCCGCCGCGGCCCGCGCTCGTGCGGAGTACACTGGCCACTCCTACGTTCGGGAGCGGCATCATGGGATTGCTCGACGGAATGCTCGGCAGCGTGCTGGGCGGAATGATGGGCGGCGGTCAGGGCGGTTCGCTGGGATCGCTGGGCGGCATCGGCGCGCAAGCGCAAAACCCGCTGCTGCAGGTTGCACTGCAGATGCTGCAGCAGCACGGCGGCCTCGAGGGGATGCTCGGCAAGTTGCAGCAGGCGGGATACGGCGACCAGGTGCAATCGTGGATCGGGACCGGACAGAATCTGCCGATCGACGCGGGTGCGCTGTCGAAGATCCTCGGCTCCGGGCAGTTGGGTCAGATCGCACAGCAACTCGGTGTGTCGCACGAGGAAGCGGCCGGGCAGCTCGCGCAGGCGCTGCCGCAAGTCGTCGATCGGATGACGCCGAACGGCCAGATTCCCGAAGGTCACAGCGATCTCGTCAACCAGGCGCTTGCGATTCTGCAGCGGGGCGGATCAGGCCAGTCTTGAGCGGCGGACGCCGGCTGATCCGTCGCACGGGAGCCGCGGCCAGACCTTCGGCCGCGCGCGAGCTCATGCGGCGTGCGGGATTCCGAGCAGCCGGTTCGCCGGAACGGCGACATCGATCAGCTTTGGCTTCGGCAGCTGAAGATTCCCCATCAGCAGGATGAACGACGCACGGTCTCGATTGGCGAGCCGCGCGTTGTGCCGCTTTTCGTGGCCGACCGTCGTCGCGGTGTTGCCGTGGTAGTCGTGTGCGGGCCAGACGCGCGTGTCTTCGGGAAGCGTGAAGAGCCGCTCGTGCACGCTGTCATAGAGCGAGCCTGCGTCGCCGCTTTGAAAATCGGTCCGGCCACAGCCGTCGATCAGCAGCGTATCGCCGGTCAGCACGTTGCCGCGCCACAGGTAGCTCGTACTGCCCGATGTGTGCCCGGGCGTATGAATCGCGAGCAGCTCCTCGCTCGCTCCAAAATGCAGCCGGTCGCCATGCGCAAGCTGGACATCGGCGGGCGAGATTCCGCACTTGAACGGCGCAGCCGTCTTCGCGCCAGTCGCGTCGCGCAGCCGGCCGGCGCCGGTGACATGGTCCGCGTGCGTGTGCGTCTCGACGATGTAGCGCACGTCGAGGTCGAGACGGCGCACCAACGCGAGATCGCGCGCAGCCTGGCGATCGACGCAGTCGACGACCACCGCTTCCCGCGTGCCGCGGTCGACGAGCACGTAGGTGAAGGTGGACGATTCCGGATCGAACAGCTGATGCAGTTCCCGTTCCATGGTCGGCTTCCTGGACGGCGCTGGGGCGAAGGCCCGTACGCTAGCCGGTTGTGACGAATGACGCAATGACGTTCGTCAGGCGTGCGACAATCGCGCTTCCGCTCGCCGCCTCACGCCTCCCGCGCCTTTGGATCATCCGACCCTGCTCGTTGCGCTCATCCTCGGCATCGTCGAGGGCCTGACCGAATTCCTCCCCGTTTCCTCCACCGGCCACCTGATCGTCGCCGGATCGCTGCTGGGCTACAGCGGCGAGCGCGCGAAGGTATTCGAGATCGTCATCCAGGCGGGCGCCATTCTCGCCGTCTGCTGGGAATACCGGATACGCCTGCTGACCGTCGCCGCGGGACTCTTCGACAACCGCGACGCGCAGCGCTTCGTGGGCAATCTCGTGGTCGCGTTCCTGCCGGCCGCGGTGCTGGGTCTGCTGCTTTCGAGCATCATCAAGCGCCATCTGTTCGCTCCCGTCCCGGTCGCGCTGGCATTCGTCGCCGGCGCGCTGATCATCCTGTGGGTCGAACGCCGGCAGCGCATTGCGCCGTCGACCGTGCGCATCGACCGTGTCGACGCGATCCAGTGGCACGACGCGCTCAAGATCGGCTTCGCGCAGGCGCTTGCGCTGATTCCGGGAACGTCGCGCTCCGGTGCGACGATCATCGGCGGCATGCTGTTCGGGCTGTCACGGCCGGCCGCCACCGAGTTCTCGTTCTTCCTCGCGATACCGACGCTGTTTGCCGCGTGCATCTACGAATTCGTCCGCAACCGCGCGCTGCTGTCCGCGCAGGATCTGCAGGGTTTCGGCATCGGCTTCGTCGCCGCGTTCGTGTCGGCGTTCTTCTGCGTCCGCTGGCTGATTCGTTATGTCAGCCGGCACGACTTCGTGCCCTTCGCCTGGTATCGGATCGCGTTCGGCCTGCTGATCCTGCTCACGGCGTGGAGCGGCGTCGTCTCCTGGAACTGATCCGGCCGTCCGACGCGGCTTCGCCTAGATGACGGACCGGAACGCGCCTCGCGCGCGAAGCGATGCGTGGCTGGGTCCGCTCTTCGCGGTGCTCGGCGTCCTCGGATTTTCGTTCAAGGCGATCCTGATCAAGCTGGCGTACGCATGGGCGCCGGTCGATCCGGTCGCGCTCCTCACGTTGCGGCTGGTGTATTCGGCGCCGTTTTTCGTCGTGATGGCCTGGTGGGCGGGCCGCGCGAAGACGGCGAAACCGATCGCGCCCCGCGACTGGCGCCTGCTGATCGTCCTGGGTTTCATCGGCTACTACCTGTCGAGCCTGCTCGACTTCCTCGGGCTGCAGTACGTCACCGCGTCGCTCGAGCGACTCGTCCTGTTTCTCTATCCGACGATCGTCGTCGTGCTGTCGGCGCTGTTCCTCGCGCAACCCGTCACGCGCCGCGCCGCCGTCGCGCTCGCGCTGTCGTACGCCGGCATCGCGCTGGCGGTGTGGCACGACGTGCGGGTCAGCGGCGATCCCGGATCGATCGCACTCGGCGGCGCGCTGGTGTTCGCCAGCGCACTCGGTTACGCCATTTACCTCGTGGCGGCCGGTGGCGTGATTGCACGGCTCGGCTCGTCGCGCTTCATTTCCTGGGCGATGCTCGCATCCACGGTGTTCATCGTCGTCCAGTTCCTGGCGACGCAGCCGCTGTCGGCGCTTGCGCTGCCCGTTTCCGTCCATGCGCTCGCCGTCGCAATGGCCGTGTTCTGCACGGTGCTGCCCACGTGGATGATCGCCGAGTCGGTGCGACGGATCGGCGCGAGCACGGCGTCGCTCGTCGGCTCGCTCGGTCCGGTGTTCACGATCGGCTTTGGCGCGATGCTGCTCGGCGAGCCGGTCAACCTGCTGCAGTTGATCGGCGTCGCGTTCGTGCTTGCGGGTGTAATGCTGGTGTCCCGGGGCGCGGTCAGATCGCGTGCATCCGACGTGCAGTCGCGGAGCACCGCGCGTCGCGCCGCAACCCCTGGGGACGACGCACTCTCGCGGAGCGACGGGCATTAATCGAGGTCATTGCCAGTCGTTGCCACCGTCGCTCCGGAGGTGCGATCAGAACGTCGGCGCCTGCGGCTCCTCGTGTTCGGGCGCCGGAAAGCGCGACGGGAAATAGACGCCCATGTCCGGGAAGTAGAGGCTCGTGTCCGGAGTTGCCGCTGTTGCCGCTGTTGCCGCCGTTGCGGCCGGTGCGTCGCCGTTGACAACACTCTTCGTGCCAGGGTGCGGCAGCAACGGAACGACTGCGAGTGTGCCCACGACGATGACCAGTGTCGCGGCCTTGATCGTGGTGGCCCAGCGGGCGGATCCATTGGAATTGCGTGGGTTCATCATCGTCTCCTAACGTGTCCTGCTGTGTTGCGGGCGGCTTGCGAACTTGTGCGCCGCGCAACGCCACTGTAGTGGGCTGCGCTCGGAGGCAATACGGAGGATTCCCGCGCGGGATCGCTGAAAATTCACATGCGGCCCCGCCGCGGGGCGACCGGAGACAAGGCACATCGAGCCTGCGGAGCGGTTTCGCGCCCGCGGCGCTTACCACCCGGTCGGTAATTTTTTCAAAACGGTGATCGTTCGCTCTTCGACGGCGAGGTAGCCGCCTGCGACGAGGTCCTTCATCAATTTGCCGATCATGTCGCGCGATGCGCCGACGCGATCGGCAATCTCCTGCTGGGTAAGCTTCTCGGGAATGACGAGCTTGCCGTCGACGTCGGTACCCAGCGTGTTCAGCAATCGCACGAGGCGCCCGTAGACATCGGAAAGCGCGAGGCTTTTCAGGTTGCTGGTCGTGACGCGAACGCGGTGGATGAGGCGCTCGATCAGGTGCATCGCAAAATCGGGATGCGCGAGGATGAAATCGCGAAACTGTGCCCGGTTGACGATGGCGCACGTCGTCGGCTCGACGGTGATCACCGACGCCGAGCGCGGGGCGCCGTCGAGCGACATCTCGCCGACGTATTCGCCCGGACCGTGAAAGTCGATGACGAACTCCCGCCCGGCCTCGTTGCTGGAAAACACCTTGACGCGGCCCGAGAGCAGGACGTACAGCGCGTCGCCCACGTCCCCTTCGTTGATCAGCACCGTGTGCCGCGGGAACGTGCGGACGACGCCCGTGGCCGCGATGTTCTGCAGCGTTTCGTCATGCAGCGGAGGAGTCGGGGCGGCCGCGTGTTCCACGAGTGGCGGAGCTACTCGAGTTTGCGGAGGTCGTCGATGACCTTGCCGTCGTCGGGCAATTCGTCGATCGCGCGAAACGTCACTTCGCCGCGCAGCTTGGTGACTTCGCGGATCGACTCGACGATCGCATTGGCGAGCGGCGCTTCGACGCCGCAGACCTCGACGTGAAGCATCATCCGGTCGGTCCCCTCCGGATTGTCGACGACGAGCCGGGCGCGGCGCACCTCCGGGTGGCGCCTGACGATGGCCGCGACCTGCGCCGGGTGCACGAACATCCCTTTGACCTTCGTCGTCTGATCGGCGCGGCCGAGCCACCCCTTGATCCGCATGTTCGTGCGTCCGCACGCCGAAACGCCGGCGAGCGCGGAGGAGAGATCGCCGGTGCCGAAGCGGATCACCGGGTAGTCGGCGTTGGCAAGCGGCGTCACCACCACTTCGCCGACCTCTCCGTGCGCGACCGGATCGCCGGTTCCCGGACGGACGATTTCGACGATCACGCCTTCGTCGACGATCAATCCATCACGCGCCGGCGTTTCGTAGGCGATCGCGCCGACATCGGCCGACGCGTACACCTGGTAGCCCTGGATCCCGCGCGCGACGAGCGCATCGCGCAACGACGGCGGAAACGGCTCGGCGGACACCAGCGCCTTCTTAAGGCTCGGGAGCTTCACGCCGAGTTCGTCGGCACGCTCGACGATGATGCGCAGGAACGAGGGTGTCCCGACGTAGCCGGCGGGCTGCAGATCGGCAATCGACGCCACCTGCTGCTCCGTCTGGCCGGTGCCGCCGGGGAACACCGTGCATCCGAGCGCGTGCGCGCCCGATTCGAGCATCGAACCCGCCGGCGTGAAATGATACGAAAAACAGTTGTGCACGAGGTCACCGGCGCGAAAACCCGCGGCAAACAACGCGCGCGCAAGGCGCCAGTAGTCGGTCGCGGCACCTTCCGGCTCGTAGACCTGACCGGGCGACGCGAACACGCGGCGCGCACCGCCCCAGCGCGTCGCCGCGAGGCCGCCGAACGGACGGTCGGCGCGCTGCATCTCGGCCACTGCGGACTTGCGCACGACCGGCAACTGCGCGAGCGCTTCGCGCGACGTGATGGCGGCTGGATCGACGTCGCGTAACGATCGGGTAAACGCCGGCGCATGCGCCTTCGCATACGCGATCTGCTGCGACAGCCGGGCGAACTGCTCGCGCTCGCGCACGCCCGGTTCGCGCGTCTCGAGTGCGTCGTAATGCTCCGTCACGGACTGCTCCCCGGCCTTGATCATGCCAACCAGCGCTTGCGGCGGCGATAGTGCTTGACGTCGCGGAAGCTCCGGCGTCCCGACGAGGACAACCCGAGATAGAACTCCTTCACGTCCTCGTTATGCAGGAGCTCGCTCGCGACGCCATCCATCACGACGCGGCCGTTCTCGAGGATGTAGCCGTAGCCGGCGCGCCGCAGCGCAACCATCGTGTTCTGCTCGGCGAGCAGGAACGATACGCGCTCCTTCGCGTTCAAATCGCCGACGATCTCGAAAATCTCCTCGACGATCTGCGGCGCAAGACCCATCGACGGCTCGTCCAGCAGGATCATCGAAGGTTGCGCCATCAGCGCGCGCCCGATCGCCGTCATCTGCTGCTCGCCGCCCGATGTGTAGCCCGCCTGGCTCCCGCGGCGCTCTTTCAGCCGCGGAAAGTAGTGGTAGACCTTCTCGAGCGCGCCCGCGATTTCGCTGCGCGAGCCCTTGCGCGTGAATGCCCCGGTCAGCAGGTTCTCTTCGACGGTCAGGTGCGCGAAGCAATGCCGCCCCTCCATCACCTGGCACACGCCGCGGCGCACGAGGTCGTTCGGCGTCAGCCGATCGATGCGCTCGCCGCGGTATTCGATCGCGCCCTTCGTGACCTCGCCGCGCTCGGCGTGCAGCAGGTTCGAGATCGCCTTCAGCGTCGTCGTCTTGCCGGCGCCGTTCGCGCCCAGCAGCGCGACGATGCCGCCTTCGGGAA
This sequence comes from uncultured Pseudomonadota bacterium, assembly GCA_963718905.1. Lineage (GTDB taxonomy): Bacteria > Pseudomonadota > Gammaproteobacteria > Burkholderiales > Casimicrobiaceae > VBCG01. The sequence continues at coordinate 111,105 of CAVRAF010000005.1, read as the reverse complement.
CCTCGAGCGATACGCCGCGCAAGACGAGAATGACGTGGTCGTAGATGACCTCGATGTTGTTGACCGACAGCGCGATCGATCTCGCCGGCTCGGCCTGTGCGGGCATCGAGGTCATTGCGGACCCGTTGTCACCAAAGCCTACATGTCCTTGCCGCAGTCGCGCGGGGTGATCTTCTTCTCCGCTGCGTACTTCGCCGCGCCCTGCTCGACCATCTTGTGCACGAGGGCCCGATCGCCGGCCATGAACGGCGTCAGCTGCTTGAACGTCTTGCCGTCCCATTGCTCGAACTTCACCATGCCCGATCCCTCGTGGTCGCCGCAGCTCGTCTTGACCGGTGGAAACAGACCGGATGCACCCAGTTCCTTCAGGCGCGCTTCCGACAGGTCGAGGTGCTCGAGCCCCCAGCGCACCTGCTCGGGCGTCATCACCTTGCCCTTGCCGTACTTTTCCTGCGCGGTGCGGATCGCCTCGACGATCATCACCGCGTAGGTGACGCCGCGCGTGTGGTAGATCGAGCCGATTCGCGTCTTGTCCTCGAGGTTGCCCTTTCCGGCTCCGTACACCTTCTTGACGATGTCCTGCATCACCGGAAAACCGGTCCCGTGCGCGGAAAATGCGGCGGTGACGTAGCCTTTGGCCGCATCGCCGGCGGGAATCACGTCCTCCTCGGAGCCGGCCCACCAGACGCCGAGAATCTTGTCGCGCGGATAGCCGAGCTTGGCGGCGGTCTTGAGCGCGACCGGATTCATCACCCCGTAACCCCAGAGGATCACGTAGTCGGGGCGGAGCTGGCGGATCTGCAGCCATTGCGATTCCTGCGTGTTGCCGGGCGGGGTGATCGGAATCTTCGTGAGCTCGAAACCGTCGCGCGCGGAAAGCGCATCGAACACCGGAATCGGCTCCTTCCCGTAGGCCGAGTCGTGATACATGAACGCGATCTTCTTGCCCTTGAGATTCGCCTCGCCGCCGGCCTTCTGGCCCAGGTAGGCGATCATCGCCGCCGCCTGGTCCCAGTACGTCGTGCCGAGCGGGAACACCCACGGGAAGACGGCGCCGTCGGCGGCGATCGCGAGGCCGTAGCCGTTGGTCGTCATCGGTATCTTGTCCTGCGCCACCCGCTCAAAGAGGCCGTACGCGATGCCCGTCGACAGCGGCTCGACCGTGCTGGCGCCGCCATGGCGGGTCTTCAGCCGCTCGTAGCACTCGACGCCGCGCGATGCGTTGTACTCGGTTTCGCATTCCTCCCAGATCAGCTTGACGCCGTTGATGCCGCCGTTCAGGTTGACCAGCGTGAAATAGTCGATCGCCCCCCCGAAGTAGCCGGAACCACCCGCGGCATAGGGACCGACCCGGTACGAAAGGATCGGGATGTACTGCTCGCTCTGGGCGCCTGCCTGCATCGCCGCCACGGCGAATCCGATGCCCAGTAAACCTTTCATCCACCACTTCATTGGTTCCTCCTAGGTATTCTCGCTGTCCGTCATCCGGGGAAATCGACCCGTCGAGCGAAGAATTGGCCAGACGTCCAAGACTGTCAATACCGCGCATCCATTCCGGCTGCCGGCGGCGATCAATGCGGGAACGGCCACAGCCGCAGTTTTTCCTTCGTGATCTGCCAGATCCGCGCGAGCCCGTACGGCTCGACGACCAGGAAGAAGATGATCAGTCCGCCGAACACCATCAGCTGGAGGTTGGAGGCGACGCTGCTCGGGACTCCGAGATGCAGCGTGTCGTCGAGAAAGGAAACCGCGATGCTGAGCCCGATCGGAATCACGACGATGAATGCGCTGCCGAGAAATGCGCCCAGCACCGTGCCGACGCCGCCGATGATGATCATGAACAGAATCCGGAACGACAGATCGAGACTGTACGCCTCGGGTTCGACGGTGCCGAGATACGCGTACGCGTACAGCGCGCCGGCGACGCCGCAGTAGAACGAGCTGACCGCGAACGCGAGCAACTTGGCGCGCATCGGCCGGATGCCGATCACCTCCGCGGCGACGTCCATGTCGCGGATGGCCATCCATTGCCGGCCGATGTTGCCGCGCGCCATGTTCTTCGCGGCAAGCGCCATCAGCGTCACGATCGTCAGCACGAGCAGGTACTTTTCCTGCGGGGAATCGAACGCATAGCCGGCGATGACCATCTGCTGCGCCGTGATGACGCCCGACGGGTTGTAGTTCGTGAACCAGCCGATCTTCGTCAGGCACCAGAGGATGAAAAACTGCGCCGCCAGCGTCGCCACCGCGAGATAGAAGCCGCGTATGCGCAAGCTCGGCAAGCCGAACACGATGCCGACCGCGGCGGCCATCACGCCGCCGCCGGCAAAGGCCAGCAACAGCGGTATGCCGGGAATCCGCAGCACGAAGTTGTACGACATGAACGCGCCGACCGCCATGAACGCCGCGGTTCCCAGCGAAAGCTGGCCCGCGTAACCGGTGAGGATGTTGAGGCCCAGCGCGGCGAGCGCGAGAATCAGGCACGGAATGAGGATCGCCGAAAACAGATACGGCGACGCCGTCAGCGGAATGACGATGAAGGCTATCGCCAGAATCACCGCGAGCCCGATGCGGTCCTGCCGGATCGGCAGGATCGCCGAATCGGCCGCATACGTGCTCTTGAATTGTCCGGCTTCGCGATAGAGCATGAGAGTGTCAGATCCGGCGGATGATCTTTTCGCCGAACAGCCCCTCGGGCCGCACGAGCAGGAACAGGAGCGCCAGCACGTACGGGAACCAGCCTTCGATGCCGCCGCCCACGTACGGACCCAGATAGACTTCGGCGAGCTTTTCGGTGGCGCCGATGATGAGCCCGCCGACGATCGCGCCCGGTACCGATTCGAATCCGCCCAGGATCAGCACCGGCAGCGCTTTCAGCGCGACGAACGTCAACGCGAACTGGACGCCGTTGCGCGCGCCCCACAGGAGCCCGGCGACCAGCGCGACGAATCCGGCGACCGCCCACACGATCCCCCAGATCTGCTGCAGCGGAATGCCGACGGCAAGCGCCGCCTGATGATCGTCGGCGACCGCCCGCAGCGCGCGGCCGATCCGCGTGCGGTTGAAGAACAGCGCGAGCGCCGTCACCAGCGCCGCTGCGATGCCCGCCGCGACGAGGTCGAACTTCGAAACATTGATGCCGGTCGAATCGGAAATCCAGGTGATCGGCTCGTCCTGGATGCCGAGGTCGAGGCCGCGCACGTTCGCGCCCCAGGCGAGCTGCGCCAGTCCTTCGATGAGGAAGCTCAGCCCGATCGTCGCCATGAACAATGAAATCTGCGGCTGGTTGACGAGCGGCCGCAGCACGAGCCGCTCGATCAGCAGGCCCAGCGCTACCATGACGACCAGCGTGACGATGAACGCCACGCCGAACGACAGGCCGTGCTCCCTGAGCCCGACGAATGTCAGCGCCGCGAAGAACACCAGCGATCCCTGCGCGAAGTTGAAGACGCCTGACGCCTTGTAGATCAGCACGAAGCCGAGCGCGACCAGCGAATACATGACGCCGGACAGCAGACCGCCGATCAGGACCTCGAAGAAGAACTGGATCAACGCGCAACCCCGAGATAGGCGTCGATCACCGCCTGGTTGCCGCGAACTTCGGAGGGATCGCCGTCACCGATCTTGCGGCCGTAGTCGAGCACGACGACGCGATCGGAGATGTCCATCACGACGCCCATGTCGTGCTCGATCAGCACGATCGTCGTGCCGTACTGCTCGTTGACGTCGAGCACGAACCGGCACATGTCCTGCTTTTCCTCGACATTCATCCCTGCCATCGGCTCGTCGAGCAGCAGCAGCGAGGGCTCGGCGGCGAGCGCCCGCGCGAGCTCGACCCGCTTCTGCAATCCGTAGGGCAGGCGGCCGACGGGGGTCCTGCGGATATGCTGGATCTCGAGGAAGTCGATCACCTCCTCGACCTTGGCCCGATGCGCGAGCTCTTCCCGGCGGGCGCGTCCGACCCAGATCGCCTGTTCCAGAAAGGTCGCCTTCATCTTGAGATTGCGGCCCGTCATGATGTTGTCGAGCACGCTCATGCCCTTGAACAGCGCGATGTTCTGGAACGTGCGCGCGATGCCGTGCGCCGCAGCATCGTGCGAGTTCATCCCGTGCCGGGATTTTCCGCGGTAGGTGATCGTCCCCTGCTGCGGCCGATAGACGCCGTTGATGACGTTCAGCATCGAGCTCTTGCCCGCGCCGTTCGGTCCGATGATCGCGCGCACCTCGTGCTCGCGCACGTCGAACGTGACGTCGGACAACGCCTTGACGCCGCCGAAGGCGAGCGAAATGTCCGCGAGCGACAGGATCACGTCTCCGATGCGGCGCACGGACGTCGGCATCGGCAGATCAGGCGGGTTTTTCCGTCGACATCGGCGGATCAGGCGGCCTTGGCGGCCGCCGCCGGCAGCACGCTCGCATCCTCGATGCGCAGATCGGCTGCGACGAGCCCCGACCGGCCGTCTTCGAACTTGACGACCGTTTCGATGTGCTGGACCGTGCGGCCCGCATACAGCGCGTCGATCAGCGCGCCATATTTGTCGGCGATGAAGCCGCGGCGCACCTTGCGCGTGCGGGTCAATTCGTCGTCGTCCGGATCGAGCTCCTTGTGCAGGATCAGGAAGCGGCGCACTTGCGAATCGGCAAGCCCCGGCTCGCTCGCGAGCTCGGCGTTGATCTTCTCGACGCAGCCGCGGATCAGCGCATACACGTCGGGCTTCGCCGCGAGGTCCGTGTATCCCGAGTACGGCAGGCCGCGCCGCTCGGCCCAGTTGCCGACCGAGCCGACGTCGATGTTGACGAACGCGCATACGTGGTCGCGGTCGGCGCCGAACGCGACCGCTTCCTTGATGTGCGGGAAGAATTTCAGCTTGTTCTCGATGTAGTTGGGCGCGAATATCGCGCCGCTCGCAAGCTTGCCGACGTCCTTCGCGCGGTCGATGATCTTCAACTGGCCGCTCTTGTCCATGATGCCGGCGTCGCCGGTATGAAAATAGCCGGCGGCATCGATCGATTCCGCCGTCGCATCGGGACGCTTGTAATACTCCTTGAGCAGCATCGGGCCACGCACGAGCACTTCGCCGTTGTCGGCAATGCGCAGCTCGACACCCGGCGCCGCCAGCCCGACCGTGTCGAAATGCACGCCGCCATCCGGCTGCAGGCACACGTACGCGCAGGTTTCGGTCGATCCGTACAGCTGCTTCAGGTTGATGCCGATCGACCGGTAGAAACGGAACAGATCCGGGCCGATGGCCGCACCGGCGGTGTACGCGACGCGAATGCGGCTCATGCCCAGCACATTTCGCAACGGGCCGTAGACGAAGGCGTTGCCGATCGCGTACTGGATCCGATCGCCGATCCTCACTCGACGTTTCGGCGCGCCGGGCCCACTCGCTTGCGTCCGGCCGGCGAGGATCTCGGCGCCGCAGCGACGCGCGACGTCGGTGAAATGCGCGAACAGCCAGCGCTTGACGCGACCCGCGTCTTCCATCCGGATCATCACCTGCGTCAACAGGTTTTCGAACACGCGCGGCGGCGCGAAATAGCAGGTCGGGCCGATTTCGCGCAAGTCGGTCATCACCGTATCGCCCGATTCCGGACAGTTGATCGTGAACCCGACCTGCAGCCACTGTGCGAACGAGAACAGGTGATCGCCGACCCAGGCCATCGGCAGGTAGGACAGCACGCTGTCGCTCGGCCGCAGCCCATCGAACTCGGCGCTTCCTTTGGCTGCCGCGATGAATGCCGCGTGCGTTTGGCGAACACCCTTGGGCTTGCCGGTCGTACCCGACGTGTAGAGCATGCCGGAGACATCGTCGGCGCGTCCCAGCGCGACCTGCTCGTCGAAGAATCCGGGATTGGCGCGGTCGAACTCGCGGCCGATCTCACGCAGGCGTTCGAAGCTCGTCACGCCTTCGTAGTTGCGCAGGCCGCGCGGGTCGTCGAAGTAGATATGCGACAGCGTCGGGACCTGCGGCTTCGCCTCGAGCAGCTTGTCGACCTGTTCCTGGTCCTCGACCAGCGCGTAGTCGATTTCCGCATCGTTCAGCACATAGACGAATTCGGCGGCCGGCGCGTCCTGGTACATCGGAACCGGAACGCCGCCGAGCGCCTGCGCAGCGATCATTGCCCAGTACAGTCGCGGGCGATTGTCACCGACGATCGCGAGATGCATGCCCCGCCTGAAACCCTGCGCGGCGAGCCCGCAGGCGAGCGAGCGCACTTCGTCGGCGACCTGGCGCCACGTCCACGTTTGCCAGATGCCGAGGTCCTTCTCGCGCGTCGCGGGGTGATCGGCGTGCGCGCCCGCGTGGTGCAGCAGAAGCCGCGGAAACGTGTCCCGCCGCTCTTCGATCATGCATTCCTCCGTCGGCGTTCCGGCGTTCTGCAGGACATGTCGTTCCCGCTGCGCAGGCCAATCGTCGAGGGCCTCGGCCCGGGGCGGCCTGACCTCGCGGCGGGCTATGGTATGTCCGACGCGGGTCCCGCGCAATGGCGCGGTAATCGCCCCAGCTTCAGCTTTCGTTCCCCCTTTGGACGTGCTGCGAATCCAGTCCGTCGCCGACGGCGACATTCTCCGGCGTCAGCTGCACGCCGGACGCCTCCGCCTGCAACACCAGCAGCTGCGCAAAGTCCTTGTCGATCATTCCGTGGCCGATCATCGTCTGCACGGTGTCGCGCGTGATCGATGCGAGCGGCATCGGCACGCTGTAGCGCCGTCCCGCGTCGAGGCCCAGCTCGAGGTCCTTCCGCAGCAGCTCGGGCGTGAACGTCACCTTGAAATCGAGGTTCACGAAGGCGGGCGTCTTGTAGCGCGAAAACGTCGAGCCCATCACGCTGTCGTTCATGAATTCGAGGAAGGCGTGCCGCGGCACGCCCGCCTTCTGCGCGAGGATCGTGATTTCGGCCAGTGACTGCGTGACGACGCCGAGGAACACGTTGTGACAGATCTTGACGATTCGCGCGAGCTCGCCGTCGCCGACATAGCTCGCCGCCGGCGCGATCATGTGCAGGAACGGCAGCGCCGCGTCGAACGCGCGCGCGCGGTCCCGAGCAGACGAACGACAATCGTCCCGCCTCGATGACCTTCGCGTTGCCGGAAACCGGTGCGGCCAGCAGGTCGATGCCGTGCGTGCGCAGCGTCTCGCGCAACTGCGCCGAGCCTTCGAGCGAAATCGACGAGCACTCGACGATCAGCTTCGGCTTCGTGGCCGCGTTGCCGGACAGCAAGCCGGAAGGGCCGGCGATGACATCCTCGACGTCCTTCCACGTCGACACCATGACGAACACGATGTCGCAGTTGGCGAGCTCCGTGATTCGCGTGGCTACCTTCGCGCCGCTGGCCGCGAGCGGGTCGGCCTTCGCGCGCGTGCGGTTCCAGACGGTGAGATCGGCGCCGGCCCGCGCGAGACGCTCGGCCATCGCGTAGCCCATCCGGCCGGCACCGATCCAGCCGACCGATCGGGCGCTCGTGTCAGCGCTCACGCGGCGGCATCGAGGCCAAACGGCATGGCATCGACATCGGCGGGGGAAATCGCGGCCATGCTCGTCTCCTTCGCATTCAGTACGGGTTGGCGATCGGCAGCGCTTCGGCGGGATACAGCGAGATTATCTGCGGACCGCTCGGCGTCAGTATGACCTCCTCCTCGATTCGCGCGGCCGAAATGCCGTCGGTCGCCGGACAATAGGTTTCCACGGCGAACACCATGCCGGCCTTGAGCTCGATCGGCTCCTTCAGCGAGTTCAGGCGCGAGATCAGCGGCCGCTCGTGCAGTCCGAGGCCGAGACCGTGGCAGAAGTTGAGTCCGAACGCGTCCATTTCGCTGGCGAAGCCGATGTCGCTCGCCTTCGGCAGCGAGCGCGCGATCCTGTCCGTGGTGACGCCGGGCTTCAGCAGGTCGATCGTGCGGTCCATCCATTCGCGCGCCTTGCGATAGGCGGTGCGCTGCGCGGATGTCGCGCGGCCGACGTTGAACGTCCGGTAGTAGCACGTGCGATAACCCATGAACGACTGGATGATGTCGAAGAACGCCTGGTCGCCGGGGCGGATCAGGCGGTCGGTGAAGTTGTGCGGATGCGGCGATGCAGCGCTCGCCGGAGATCGAATTGATCGCCTCGACGCAATCGGAGCCCATTTCGTACAGGCGCCCCGTCGCCAGCGCGACGATCTGGCTTTCCCTCACGCCGGGCTTCAGCGCCTCGGCGATGTCCTGTAGACGCCGTCGACCATCGCCGCCGCCATGTTGAGCAGCGTCAGTTCGTCGATGTTCTTGACCTCGCGCGCCTGCAGCAGCGTCTGCTGGCCGTCGCGGACCTCGATGCCCTGCTTCTGCAGCTCGAAGAGCATCGGCGGCTCGACGACGTCGAGTCCGAGCGGCAGGTCCGCCACGCCTTCGGCGTCGAGGATGCGCCTTGATCTCGCGTGCGGCGTCGCGAAAGAGCGTGATGTCGCCGCCCGTCGCGCCGCGCAAGCCGAGCAATCCGGCGCGGCAGTGATCGTGGTGCAGCCACGGCGCGTGCAGCCGGTGATGCTTCGCCGCCGACCCGAAGTCCCAGATGTACGGGATCGCCGTTGCCGGTCAGCAGCGAATAGCGGGTCAGCTTGTCGCGCGCCCATTCGCCGATCACCGTGCTCGTCGTGTAGCGGATGTTGTGCTGGTCGAAGCACAGCAGCGCACCCAGTCCCGACGCCGCGAGCGCCGCGCGCGTGCGCGCAAGCCGATAGTCGTGCAGCCGCCGGAAGTTGACGCGCTCCTCGAAATCGACCTGCATGTGGCCCGGCGCCTGCAGCGGCCGGTCCCAGCGGTGATGCGGATCGATGTCGTCGGGCCGGACGATCGTCGGCTCGCGGACAGGCTTCTTTCGCCATTGCGCTGTCGGCTCCTGTGCCGCTGCCAGGCCCGCTTGCCGAACGCCTTGTTGTAGTACGACAGATCGACGTAGCTGCATCGGGTCGGACAGCGTCCTTCTGCGGTGTCGCGAACTTGCTGCGCAGTCGCAGCACCGTGCGGATGCCCGCCGGGTCGAGCGCGAGATCGCGCGACAAGCCGCCCTTGTCCGCCAGCAGCAGTTCGTACGACTGCTTCGCGAGCGCCGGCGTCATGTCGCGGATGTTGGCGACGAGCATCGCCTCGGCGATCTCGCGGTTCGCGGGCTCGTAGAGCCAGTCGGTGGCCGCCTTGTAGGCGCGCAGGAATCCCACGAGCGCCGCTTCGTGCTCGCGCGCGAAGCTGCGCCGCGCAATGCCGACGGTGCCCTGGTAGGCGCCGAGCGTCTCGGCGGTCGCGAGCCGGTGGTAGCCGCGGCTTTCGGCGAGCAGTTCGAACGGCGTGCGGAGCAGCGTCGCATCGTGCTTGCCGGCGACGAGATCGCGATAGCGGTTCGCCGTTCCGCCGGCACGCACGAAATTGACGTCGGCCTCCGCCACGCCACCGCGCACGATCAGCTCGCGCACGACGAACGCGAGTCCGGTCGTCATCGCGTCGACCGAAACGGTCCTGCCCTTGAGGTCGGTGACCGACTTGACGGCCGGCGAGGCGACGAGCGAGAAGAACCCGCCGTCGCCGCCCATGAACGCGAACAGGTCCGGATCGTCGGGAATCTTCGCCTCGCCCTGTCCTTCCTGGTAGGCGACGACGTTGTCGATCGTCGCGAAGGCGAGGTCGACCTTGCCGTCGAGGAGCGACGTCACCAGAAATCCCGAGGTCGGCGTATACGCGAGCTGGACGGCGAGGCCCTGCGCCTCGAACAGTCCGTTGCGCTGCGCGACCCAGATCGGGCAGGTTCCAGCCGCCGTCGAACGCGAGCACGCGCAGCGTCGTCGGCGGTGGCGCCGGAGCCTGCGCCTTGCGCCTGTCGCCAGCCTGCCGTCAGCGCCAGCGCAACGCACGCAACCGCAAAGAACCGCGTCGTCATGGGAGTCCGATCGGGGTACAAGCGTCATACCGATAGAAACCGCGCTTCGTCTTGCGGCCCAGATAGCCCGCCGCGACCATTTCCTTCAACAGCGGCGCCGGCCGGTACTTCGGATCGTTGAAGTCGTCGTAGAACACGTTCATCACGGCCAGCATGACGTCCAGCCCGATCATGTCGGCGAGCGCGAGCGGGCCGATCGGATGATTGCAGCCGAGCCGCATCCCGCTGTCGATGTCCTCGGCCGACGCGAGTCCTTCCTGCAGCGCGAAGATCGCCTCGTTGATCATCGGGCACAGGATCCGGTTGACGACGAATCCGGGGCTGTTCTTCACGACGATCGGCGTCTTGCCGAGGCGCCCGGCAAACGCGCGCACGCTCGCCACCGTCGCCTCGGACGTCTGCAGGCCGCGAATCAATTCGACCAGCGCCATCATCGGCACCGGATTGAAGAAATGCATGCCGAGAAAGCGCTCGGGGTGGCTGACCACGGACGCCAGCGCCGTGATCGAAATCGACGACGTGTTCGACGCGAGCACCGTCGTCGGGTCCGGCCAGCGGGTCGAGCTGCCGAAGAATACGGAGCTTGAGGTCGAGATTTTCGGTCGCGGCCTCGATGATCAGGTGCGCGCCCCGCAGCGCCGCGTAATCCGTGGTGCCGCGAATGCGCGCCAGCGCGGCCGTCCGCGCATCCGCCGTGATCTTGTCCTTTTTCTGCAGGCGCTCGAGGCTCGTTCCGATCGACGCCAGCCCCCGATCGACCGCCGCCTGCGCGACATCGACCATCACGACGTCCACGCCGGTCGCCGCGCACGCCTGCGCGATGCCGTTGCCCATGGTCCCGGCGCCCACCACGCCGACGCGCTCGATCGCCTGCATCATCCATCCCGTCCAGCCGTGCGGAGTCGGGCATTATGCCTCGCCGCGCGCAACCTTCTCTGTGCGACGGCGTGCAGGCCTATCCTTCGCGCGTCTCCTGCCGGTTCTAGCGTCGAATTTTTTGCCACAGCGCAGGAAAGATTCGCTGGGCCAGATCCGGCCGCGCGTCATAGAAGACCAGCAGCGCCGCGTACAGGATCGGCAACGCGTAGTACCCCCCGCGCCCGAACACGATCAGCGTGTAGCAAAGCAGGACGAACGTCGCGATCAGCGTCAGCTGCGCCGCGTAAGCCGCCAGCGAGCGGTTGCGATCCTGTTGCAGGTCGCCGACAACGGGCGCCGTTCGCGTCGGGGCTCCGCGCCCGCCGACGGCCGTGGTTGCTTCGAACGCGAACTGGGCCCGCGATGCCGCGAGCAGCGCCATGCAGACGACCGGGATCCAGAATGTCTGATGCGAAATCAGCGCCCGCCAGTCGACACCGGTCGCAAGTCCGAAGATGAACGCCGGCAGGCTGATCGGAATGGCCACGACGGAGGCGGCGAGGCCGAGGAAGATCGCGAGCACCAGGATCGCGGCCAATCGCGCAATCGGCCAGCGCGACCGGGGATCGACGGCGGTCGGATCGTTGCGATCGCGCATCGTGCCGACGATCAGCATCAGTCCAAGCGACAGGTCGAATGCAGTCATGACCAGGTAACCCGCGATGCTGCCGCCGAACAGGTACAGGGGCGCCAGCGGCAACAGGTGGCGCGCCGCATCGAGCGCGACGGCAGCCGGCGACATTCGCCGTGCCGGCATTGCGACTGCCGCGGCCTCGTCGCCGAGTTGCGCCGCGCTTCCATGCTTGGCCATGGGAATCCCGTTCCGGGCCGCGTGCGGATCCCGCTGATTGCGTCAGGGCCGGATTATGCCTCGCCGCAGGCGTCCTTTTCGCGCAACGGCAGGCGGGCGGAGTTCTCGCGGGTAAGTGCGGACGCGGTCGGGCCGGCTGCCCGCGGCGGCATCGCGCGAAGACCGGCGAAGAACGCATCGATCATCGCCGGTGCCCTCGTCGCGAGGTCGAATGCGGCGGGGTCGAAGACCCATTCGTGCATGATGCCGCCGATGTACGCGTGCAGCGCCTGCGCCGCCAGCGCCGTGTCCGTGTCGTCGGGCAACTGGCGCATCGTGACCGCCTGCAACAGCACGCGCTCGACGTGCACGAGGCATTGGCGGCGTTCGCGCCGCTTGCGCTCGGCGATCGGGGTCAGCTCGGTCGTCCGTTCGCTGTTGTGGAAGATCACTTCGAACACCGCCTGCGACCGCGGGTCGAGTGCCAAGCGCGTCAACGCTGCCAATGCCAGCTCGCGCAGGGTTGCCAAGGGATCGGCATGCGGCGTCGAGCCCGCATCGGCGAGCATCGTCTCGAGCGGGAGCGTCGCACGTTCGCACATCGCCGCGAACAGGTCCGCCTTGTCGCGGAAATGCCAGTAGACGGCGCCGCGCGTCACGCCCGCCGCCGACGCGACCTCGGCAAGCGAGCTCCCGGCGACGCCCCGCTCGCGAAATACGTTCTGGGCCGCGTCGAGCAGTTGCTCGCGCGTAATCGCCGCCTTTTCCTTCGTCCGCCGCGCCACCGATCGCCCTGTCGTGCAGTTCGTGCCTCGGTCCCCTCCCATGCCGGCTGCCCTGCACGCGGACTCCCGCGTCACGGATACGGTTGGGCGAAGTGTTCAATGACTTTACAAACAGTCGCGATTGTATGTATCCTTTCGCCCTTCCACAAGGCGCACCGCAACAATCCGCGCCACCTCCACACCCAGGAGCCGCAAGATGACCGTCGCGCCGCGTCCGCTTTCCCGTTTTCTGCCCGTCGCGCTTGCCGCCATCGTCGCCGCATGCGGGCAATCGCAGCAGAAGGGCGGTGGCTTCCACGGTTTCCCGCCCGCCGAGGTCGCGGTTGCAGCAGGTCGCGCCGCGGACGTTCCCGGTGAGCTTCGAATACGTCGGACAGACGGCGGGTTCGAAGGACGTCGAAGTCCGCGCCCGCATCACCGGCATCATCGAAAAGCGGCTGTATCAGGAAGGCTCCTTCGTCAAGGCCGGCCAACCGCTGTTCACGATCGACGCCGCGGCAATCGCAGGCGCAGGTCGCCGCGGCGAACGCCGAGCTTGCGCGCGCGGGCGCGCAGAAGGCGCAAGCCGACCGGGAAGCTCGCGCGCCTGAAGCCGCTTGCCGAGCGCAAGGCGATCGGGCAGAAGGAAGCCGATGACGCCGCGTCCAACGCGGATTTCGCGGCGGCGTGCGGTCAAGTCGGCGCAGGCCAAGCTCGCCGAGCTGAATCTCAATCTCGGCTACACGAAGGTCGTTCGCGCCGATCTCCGGACTTGTCGAGCCGCGCCCAGAAATCGGAAGGCAGTCTCGCGACGGCCAATGAAACGCTGCTGACGACGATTTCGCAGATCGATCCGATCTGGATCGTGTTCAGCGTCTCGGAGAACGAGCAACTGCGGCTGAACCGCGCGGTCGCCGCCCATCAGCTCGAACTGCCCAAGGACAACGGTTACGACGTCACCATCCAGCTCTCCGACGGCTCTACGCTGCCGCGGCGCGGGAAGATCAACTTCGCCGACACGCGCGTCAATCCGACGACCGGCACCTACGACATGCGCGCGGAGGTCGCCAACGCCGACGGCGCGCTCAAGCCGGGGCAGTTCGTGCGCGTGATCCTGCGCGGCGCGCAGCGCAAGGATGCGATCGCGGTGCCGCAGGTCGCCGTCCTCGACGGGCCGCAGGGCAAGTTCGTCTACGTCGCCGGCAAGGACAAGGACGGCAAGGACGTCGCGTTGCCGCGCCCGGTCGTCGTCGGCGACTGGGTGGATGCGAACGGCTCCAACCAGTGGGTGATCGAGTCGGGCTTGAAGCCCGGCGACCCGGTCATCGTCAACGGCATCGCGAAGCTGATGCCGGGCGGGCCGATCAAGCTCGGTGGGGCACGCCGCCGGATCGCCAGCATCGAATGCGGGAGCGGCCGCGGGAGCGCCTGCCGCGGTCCGGGCGCGGCGCCGAACGAGCCCGCGAAGGCGGCCCCGCCCGCGGCACCCGCCAAAGACGCCGCGCAACCCAAACAATAATCGCCGGGGATAACCGCTCATGCTCTCGCGCTTTTTCATCGACCGCCCGATCTTCGCGGTCGTCATCTCGACCTTCATCGTGCTGGCCGGCCTGGCGGCGATGCGCTCGCTGCCGATCGCGCAGTATCCGGAAATCGCGCCGCCGGTCGTCACCGTGCAGGCGGTCTATCCCGGCGCTTCGGCGCAAACGCTCGAGCAGACGGTCGCGTCGCCGATCGAGAACTCGATCAACGGCGTGCCCGGCATGATCTACATGAGCTCGTCGTCGTCGTCGAACGGCACCGTGCAGATCCAGGTGACGTTCGACATCGGCACCAACGTCGACATCGCGTCGGTCAACGTCAACAACCGCGTCAACGAGGTCCTGCCGCGGCTGCCGCGAGGAAGTGCGCCGCCAGGGCGTGACGGTCGAGCGCGGCAGCTCCGCGTTCCTGCAGGTGCTCGCGTTCTATTCGCCGGACGGGCGCTACGACGACCTGTTCACGTCGAACTACGTGACGCTGAACGTGCTCGACCAGCTGAAGCGGCTGCCGGGCACGACGAACGTGCAGATCTTCGGCGCGCACGACTACGCGATGCGCATCTGGTTGAAGCCCGACCGGATGGCGCAACTGCGGCTGACGCCGACCGACGTCATCGGCGCGGTCAACGAGCAGAACGCGCAGTTCGCCGCCGGGAAGGTCGGCCAGTCGCCCGTCGCGCCAGCAACCAGGATCTCGTCTACACGGTCACGACGCGCGGCCGCTACCGAGCCGAAGGAATTCGAGCAGATCATCGTCCGCGCGAATCCCGACGGCTCGACGGTGCGCCTGGGCGACGTCGCGCGCGTCGAGCTCGGATCGAAGGACTACGAGTTCATCGGCCGGTTCAACGGCAAGTACGCGACGCTCGTCGGCATCTTCCTGTCGCCCGGCGCCAATGCGCTCGACGTCGCGAAGAGCGTGCAAGCGCCGAAGTCGCCGAGCTCGCGACGCGCTTTCCCGAAGGACTTGTCGTACGCGGTTCCGTACGACACGACGCGCTTCGTCGAAGTGTCGATCCGCGAAGTGCTGAAGACGCTCGGCGAGGCGATGCTGCTCGTGTTTCTCGTCGTCTACCTGTTCCTGCAGAGCTGGCGCGCGGCGATCATTCCGTTCGCCGCGGTGCCGGTGTCGCTGATCGGCGCCTTCGCGGGCATCTATGCGCTCGGCTACTCGATCAACACGCTGACGCTGTTCGCGATGGTGCTCGCGATCGGCATCGTCGTCGACGATGCGATCGTCGTGCTGGAAAACGTCGAGCGCCACATGCGCGAGGACCGCTTGCCGGCGCGCGATGCGGCGATCAAGGCGATGCGCGAGGTGACCGGGCCGATCATCGCGATCGTGCTGACGTTGACCGCGGTATTCGTCCCGATCGCGTTCCTCGGCGGCTTGACCGGCGAGCTCTACCGGCAGTTCGCCGTGACGATCGCGATCTCGGTCGTCATCTCCGGCCTCGTCGCGCTGACGCTCTCGCCGGCGTTGTGTGCCGTCATCCTGAAGCCTCACGAGCCGCCGAACCGCTTCTTCGCGTGGTTCAACGACTGGTTCGGGCGCGTCACCGCACGGTACAACGACGGCGTCATCTGGATGCTGCGCCGCGGCATGATCGGCGCGATCCTGTTCCTCGGCATGGTCGCGCTGACCGCATGGCTGTGGCGCACCACGCCGGGCAGCCTGGTTCCGGACGAGGACCAGGGCTTCTACATCAGCGCGGTGATCCTCCCCGACGGCGCGACGCTCGAGCGCACCGACAAGGTCGTGACCGAAGTCGCCAAGGCAATCCGCTCGAACCCGAACAACCAGGACATCGTCGCGTTCACCGGCTTCGATTTCATCGGCGGCGGCTTCCGCAACAACGCCGCGACGATCTTCGTCACGCAGAAGCACTGGGACGAGCGCAAGGTGACCGCGCCGCAACTGGTCGGCGAGCTGTACGTGAAGACCGGCGGGCATCAAGGAAGCGCTGGTGCTCGCGTTCAATCCGCCGCCGATCTTCGGTCTCGGCACGGCGGGCGGCTTCGAGTTCTACATCCAGAACCGCGGCGACGGCGGCTCGAAGCGCCTGGCCGAAGTCAAGGATGCGTTTCTCGCGCGCGCCAACAGCGATCCGCAGCTGGCCGGCGCGCAGACGCTGTGGCGCGCAACGGTGCCGCAGCTCACGGTCGACGTCGACCGCGAAAAGGCGAAGACGCTCGGCATTCCGATCTCCGACGTGTTCGCCGCGCTGTCGGCGACGTTCGGCAACTTCTACGTCAACGACTTCAACAAGTATGGCCGCGCGTGGCAGGTGCTGATGTCGGCGGAGCCCAGCTATCGCAACCGGCCCGACGACATCGGGGCGATCTACGTGCGCTCGGCGAAGGGCGAGATGATTCCGCTGTCGTCGGTCGCCACCGTGCGCTATTCGTCGGGGCCCGACGCGCTCGATCGCTTCAACAATCTGCCGGCGGTGAAGATCATCGGCGCAGGCGGCGCCGGGATTCAGCTCCGGCCAGGCGATCGCGCGCGTCGAGCGATCGCGCGCGAAGTGCTGCCGTCCGACTTCAGCTTCGACTGGGGCGGCACGTCGTACCAGGAAAAGAGATCGAGCGGCGCCGCGACGTTCTCGCTGGGACTCGCGGTGATCATGGTGTTCCTGATCCTCGCCGCACAATACGAGCGGCTGTCGCTGCCGCTGTCGGTGCTGCTCGCGTTGCCGTTCGGCACGTTCGGCGCGCTCGCCGCGATCTGGCTGCGCGGACTGACCAACGACGTCTACTTCCAGATCGGGCTCGTGACGCTGCTGGGGCTCGCTGCGAAGAACGCGATCCTGATCGTCGAGTTCGCGGTGCTGAAAACGCACGAAGGGCTGTCGCCGTCGGCGGCGGCCATCGAGGCGGCGCGGTTGCGCTTCCGGCCGATCCTGATGACGTCGCTCGCGTTCATCCTCGGCGTCACGCCGCTCGCGATCTCGACCGGCGCCGGCGCCGGCGCGCGCCACTCGACCGGCACGGGCGTCATGGGCGGCATGCTCGCGGCGACGTTTCTCGCCATCTTCTTCGTGCCGCTGTTCTACCGCGTCATTACGGAGCGCAGGCTGATCGAGCGCCGCAGCCACGACGAGCTGCTCGACGAGGTCAGGCACCTGCGCGCGGCGGCGCATCACGTGCCGCACACGCCCGGACATCCGCCGGCGACCGTACACGGAGATTAGTCAACATGCGGAAATCCTTCATCGTTCTCGCGCTCGCCGCAGTGATTGCCGGGCTGCACGACGACGCCGACGGCGCCGCCGGCCGTCGACCTGCCGGCGCCGACGGCCAGCGATCTGCATCTCGAGCACTGGTGGACGAGCTTCGACGAACCGGCGCTCAACGCGCTGATCGACGAAGCGCTCGAGCACAATCTCGATCTGCAGGCGGCGATCGCGCGCATCGAGACCGCACGCGCGCAGGTGACGCTCGCGAAGGCCGATCTCTACCCGAGCCTCAATCTCGGCGTCGACGCCGGCGCAGCCGCACGAGCCAGCTCGGCCTCGTTCCGTTTCCGCCGGGCGTCTCGCCGACTGCCAACGATTACCGCGTCGGGCTCAATGCCTCGTACGAGGTGGATCTCTGGGGCAAGTACCGCACCGCGACGCGCGCCGCGCAGAATGATCTGCTCGCGACGCAATACGCGCGCGAGACGGTGCGCACGGTCGTCGCGGCGGAGGTCGCGCGCACGTATTTCAGCCTGCTCGCCGCCGATGCGCAGCTGAAGCTGCTGCAGGACACGCTGTCGCTGCGCGAGCAGACGGTGACGCTGCAGACCGACCGCGCGCAGGCGGGCGTCATCGGCGACTACGACCTGTCGCAGGCGAAGGCCGAGCGCGCGGCCGTCGCCGCCGACATCGCGGCGGCGCAAGCGCGCCGTCACGCGAACTCGAATCGGCGCTGGCGGTGCTCGCCGGACGCTCGCCGCGCGACGTGTTCATGCCGGTGGTCGCGCGTAGCGACACGCTCGCCAACCTGCTGAGCGTCCCGTCCGTTGCCCGCGGGGCTGCCGTCGGACATGCTCGATCGGCGTCCCGACGTGCGCCAGGCCGAAAAGCAGCTCGCCGCCGCGAGCCTGCGCATCGACCGCGCGCGCGCCGACTATTTTCCGTCGCTGTCGCTGACCGGCACGCTCGGCAGCGAATCGACGGCGTTGCGCGACCTGTTCAGCGGCCCCGCGCTGTTCTGGTCGATCGGCGCCGGCCTGGTCCAGCCGCTGATCGGGCTGAAGGCCATCGAAGCCAACGTCGACGCGCAGACGGCACGGCGCGAGGAGCTCGTCGTCAGCTACCGGCAGACGGTGCAGATCGGCGTTCAAGGATACGCACGATGCGCTGGCCGCCAACCAGACGACCCGCGATGCGCTGGCCGCGCAGACCGAGCGCAAGGCGAATCTGCAGCAGGCGTACGATCTCTCCGACCTGCGGTACAAGGCGGGCTATTCTCCGTACCTCGAGGTGCTCGACGCGCAGCGCCAGCTGCTGCAGGCGCAGACGCTGCAGATCCTGGCCGCGCGCGATGTCCGTCTCGCGCTGGTCGATCTTGCCAAGGCGCTCGGCGGCGGCTGGGATTACATGACGGCAGTTGAACCGCGCGCGAGCGCAACGGGCGGCAGTTGAGCCGAGGAGCCAGCATGAACATGAACGTCATCGATACACGGCTCCCGGAATTGCTCCGCGGCACGCGCGCGCTGCTCGGCATGTTCGTCGGATTTCCGTCACCATCGCTCGTCGAAATGTGCGGGCATGCGGGCGTTGATTTCGTCATCGTCGACAACGAGCACGGCCCGGCGGGCATCGAGTCGACTGAGCACATGCTGCGCGCGGCACGCGCCAGCGGCGTGATTCCGGTCGTGCGTACGCTCGAGCCCGACATCCTGCACGTGCTCGACATCGGCGCGTCGGCGATTCAGGTGCCGCAGGTGAACACGCCCGAACAGGCGCGGCGCATCGTCGCAGCGGCAAAATATCCGCCGATCGGCATGCGCGGCGCCGCATTCTCGACCCGCGCAGCCGGGTACGGATTTTTCGGCGGCGACCGGCACGTCGCCGATTCGAACACCGGTACCGCGGTCATCGTCATGACGGAGACGCGTACGGCAATCGAGAACCTGGACGCGATTCTCGCGGTGCCGGGAATCGATGCGGTATTTTTCGGCCCGAACGACCTGTCATTTTCGTTCGGGCACCCGGGACAGATGGGACACCCTGACGTGGTGGCCGCGATCGAGCATGGCATCGCGCGCGCGGTGGCGCATGGTGTCGCACCGGGTGTGCTGGCACTCACGGCCGACGACTTCCATCGCTGGCGCCAGAAGGGCGCGCGTTACTTGCCGATGGTCATGTCCGGCATGATCGGCAACGCGCTGCGCACGAGCGTCGCGGCCACGCGCGCGACGGACAAGTAACTACTGCAGCTGGGGCTTTTTCAGCAGCGCGTTGCGATCGACCGACTGCACGCTGACGTTGGTGAGCTTGCCGTCGCGCGCCAGCGTCAACGGAATCTCGATGCCCGCCGCGCCGCGTTGCCAGACGCTGCGATAGAAGTCGGCGAGATCGTCGATCGGGTCGCCTGCGACATCGTGCACGACGTCGCCCAGCTGGATGCCTGCGCGTTCGGCGGGCCCGCCGTTTGCAAGTCCCTGGATCGTGATGCCGTCCTTCGTCTCCGCCGTGTAGATCCCGAGCCATGGACGCGACGGCCGATCTGCGCGGCCGATGCGCAGCATGTCGTCGAGAATCGGCTCGATCAGCTCGCTCGGCACGAACATGTTGCCTTTCACCGTCGATTCGTCATCGGCTTCCTGGACGAACAGCGAACCGATGCCGGCCAACCGGCCATTGGCATCGAGCAACGCGGCGCCGCTCCACTCCGGATGCGGCGGCGTCGTGAAGAGCGCATCGTCGAGCAGGTATTCCCAGTAGCCGGCGAATTCACGTCGCGCGAATACGCGAGCGCGCAGCGCATGCCCGCGGCCGCCGTGACCGATGACGAAGACGTCGCCGTCCAGGCTCGCCGAATCGAGATCGGTGCGCGGAATCGGCCGGAGATCGAGCTTCCCGAGCGGCAGCACGAGACCCAGGCCGGTTACCTGGTCGTAGGCCAGCGCATGGCCCGGCACGACGTTGCCCGAATGCGTCGTGAGCCAGATCGATGCGGCCTCGGTGATCAGGTAGCCGATCGTCAGGACGAGCCCATCGGCATTGATGATCACGCCGTTGCCGGTGCGCTCGGTGCCGAGAACCGGGGCGGTGAACGCGTCCTCCGGCACTTCGACGCGCAGCGCGACGACCGCGTTCAGCGCGGCGGCGAGATCGAAGTCGACGTCGTCGCCTTTCGGCTGCAACTCGGAGGGAAATGCCCAATGGGGTTGATCGGCCATGGTACGGATCGTATCCCGCGGCGGTGCCGCGCCTGCCAAAGCATATTACGCGAACGTGCGGCGCCACCCTCGCGCGAATCGACGGCCGTCAGCCGGCGTGCTTCCGAATCGCCTTGCGGACAATGGGCCGGGTCGGCTTGCGGCGCACGATTTCCTTGAAGCCCGCCTTGTCGTACATCGACTTCGCACCGAACCACATCGAATCGTCGCGACCCCGATCGGACCTGTCCACCGGATAGGCTTCGAGCAGTCGCGCACCGTTCGCCCGCGCGAATTCTGTCGCATGCGCGAGCATGATTTGCGAGATCCCTTCACCGCGCGCGGGCAGCGACGTGAAGAAGCAGACGACCGACCACACGGGCTTGTCGTCCACGGGTTTCATCACCGGTGACTTGGCGAGCTTCGCGTAGTCCTCGCGCGGCCCCAGGGACACCCACGCGATCGGCTTGCCGCTGCGGTAGCCCAGCAGCCCGGGCGCAACACCCTCGTCGACCAAGGCCTTGAGCGCGCGCTGGTTGAATTGCGCCGCCGACAGGTCCGGCGGGATGTTCGCGCGGCCCGAACGACGGTAGAACATGCACCAGCACCCGCGCACCTGCGAACCACCGGGTCCGGAAAAGAGCGTCAGGAGGTCGTTCCAGCGCTCCGGTGTCAGCGGGTGGACCTCGATCGGGTGCGTGCGACGATTGGATTGTCCTCGGGTCATCGAGTGCCCTTGATTCGGCGCGCGCCCGCCGCCGGCCGCCGCAGCAGCGCCAGCGCCAGCAGCGCGGACGCGACCATCAGGAACAGGCTCACGGCGTTGAGCACGGGCTCGCGCCCTCGCGCATGCGGCCGTACATCATGATCGTGAGCGGCGGGTCGGAGCCGACGAGCATCAGCGTCGTGTTGAAATTCTCGAACGACATCAGGAACGCGATCGCCGCGGCGCCGATCAGCGCCGGCCTGAGATACGGCAGCGTGACCGTGCGCAGCACGGCGGCGCGCGACGCGCCGAGATTGAGCGCCGCCTCCTCCAGCGTCATGTCGAAGCGCTTGAGCCGCGCGGCGATCGTCAGCGTCGCGATCGACACGATGTACGAGAACTGCCCGGCCACGACCAGCGGCAAGCCCGGGACGCAGGAATTCGAGCTCGCAGGCCCAGGTAATCGTCGGCGAAGCCGCGCCAGCCGGCTCGCGAACGCGAGGATCGAGATGCCGAGGATCACGCCCGGAATCACGAGCGGCGCCAGCATCGCGAGCGACAGCGCCGCCTTGCCGCGGAAGTCGCGCGCTCGAGCAGGAACGCGTTGGCGGTGCCGACGGCCACGGACAGCAGCGTGACCCAGCAGCGCGACGACGACGCTCGTCCAGATCGCTCGCGAGCAGCGCGCGATCGGCGAAGAGTCCGACGCGCCCGCGCGCGCCGTCGCCGAGTGAACCAGTCGAGCGTGAATCCGCGCCACGGCGGCGCCGGATAGTTGGCGTCGTTGAACGCGAACAGCGCCACGACCGCGAGCGGCAGGAACAGGAACACGAAGAACGCGGCGACGTATCCGGCAACGCGCGTAGCGCTCGATCGCGCCGCGCGGCAGCGACGGGATCATGCGCGCCGCATCACGTCGTCGAAGCGCTGGCCGGCGAGCCTGCAAGCCGAGCCACACGATCGCCGTCGAGAGCGCCAGCAGCAGGAAGCCGAACGCCGCGCCCTGCTCCCAGTTGAAGCGCGTGATGAACTGCGTGTAGATCTGCTCGGTGAACCACAGCGAATTCTTGCCGCCGAGCAGCGTCGGCGTCAGGTAGTTGCCGAGCGTCAGCATGAACACGACGATGGCGCCCGCGGCGATGCCCGGCGCCGCGTGCGGGATGACGATCTGGCGCAGGATCGACCAGCCGTTGCCGCCCAGGTCGTAGGCGGCCTCGATCAGCGAGTCGTCGAGCGTCTCGAGCGCGTTGACGAGCGGCACGACCATGAACAGCATCGACGTGTAGACGAGGCCGACGAGGATCGTCGCGTCGTGATAGAGCATCTCGACCGGCGCCGCGGTGATGCCGAGCGTCGACCAGCAGCCGCGGCATGACGCCCGACTCGCGCAGCAGGATCATCCAGCCCAGCGTGCGCACCGTCTCGCTCACCCAGAACGGGATCAGGCACAGCACGAACAGCAGCGACTTCGCGCGCGCCCGCGCGCGATCTTCGCGATGTACCACGCGACCGGGAACGCGATCGCGCAGCGTGCACAGCGTCGCGACGATCGACATCGACCGCCGTGCGCACGAACGTGTGCCAGTAGAGCGGCTCCTCGAAGAACGTCCGGTACTGCGCGAGGCTCCATTCGAAGACGCGCGGCGCGACGCGCGCGCGCAGCGACAGGATCGCGAGCTCGACGTGCGGCAGCACGATGAGCCCGACGAGCCAGAGCAGCGCCGGCGCGAGCAGCAGCATCAGCGCAAGCGCGCGCTGCCGGCGAGCGGCGCCGGTCATCGCGTGCGCTCGGCGCTCAGTGATCGCCGCGCGCGCGGAAGCAGACCGCGCGCTGCGGCATCGAAGCCGAATGCGATCGTCTCGCCCACGGCGAGATCGGCGAAGCGCGCCGGTCTGCGGCAGCGCGATGCGGAACTCGCGCGCGCGTCGTCGCCTCGCGCACCAGCACCGCCGAATTGGCGCCGTCGAACAGCAGGCTCTCGACCGCGCCGCCGTAGCGCTGCATCGACGCCGGCAGCTCGCGCGGCGTCGCGCGCGAGACGCATCGACTCCGGGCCGCACGAACGCCTCGACGCGCGTCGCCGGCGGCCACCGTGCCGCTCGCGCCGTGCGCGCAGCGCGAGTCCGTCCGCGCTCGCCAGCTCGACGCTGTCGCCGTCGACACGCGGCGCGCGTCCCGTCGACCCGGTTGTTCGCGCCGACGAACGCCGGCGACGAACGGCGTGTGCGGATCGTAGTAGAGCTCCTGCGGCGTGCCGACCTGCTCGAAGCGTCCGGCGTTCATCACCGCGACGTGATCGGACAGCACCAGCGCCTCGGACTGGTCGTGCGTGATGTAGACGAACGTCGTGCCGAAATCCGCCTGCAACTGCTTCAGCTCGATCTTCATGTGCTCGCGCAGCTTCAGATCGAGCGCGCCGAGCGGCTCGTCGAGCAGCAGCAGCGTCGGCTCGAGCACGAGGCTTCGCGCGATCGCGACGCGCTGCTTCTGGCCGCCGGAGAGCTGGTCGACGCCGCTTGTCCTGCGCGCCGGGAAGGCCCACGCGCTCGAGCATCGCGCCGACCTTCGCGTCGATCTCGGCGCGCGGCAACGCCGCGCCGCGCGAGACCGTAGCCGACGTTTTCGCCGACCGACATCATCGGAAACAGCGCGAGGTGCTGGAACACCATGTTGACCGGGCGCCGGTTGGGCGGCACGCCGCGCATCGACCGCGCCGCCGATGCGGATGTCGCCGTCGTCGGGCGCGATGAAGCCGGCGATCATCCGCAGCAGCGTGGTCTTGCCGCAGCCGGACGGCCCGAGGATCGAAAAGAAGCTGCCGTGCGCGACGGCGAGCGACAGCGCGTCGACCGCCGCGTGTCGCGCCGTAGCGCTTGGTGACGCGATCGACTTCGAGATCCTGCGGCATCGGCGCTGCACGGCGGTCGCCGGCGCGCGGCGGATGCGCGATGCGCGGGAACAGCGGCGCGTCCGCCGCCGCTCGATCAGGAGCGTCAGTTCGCCGCCTTGACGCGGTCGAGCACCTTGCCCTCGATGTCCTCGATGCCGGGCGGCACCGCCGGATACCACTTGATGTTGCGTCATCGCCGCCTCGGGGAAGCTCTTCGCGAACTGCGCCTTGAGCTTCGGCGTCCATCAGCTGGTCGGCGCCCTTCGACGCGGTGAAATTGCCGGCGGAGGCCGCGACCTTGGCGGCGATCTCGGGGCGCATGTTGAAATTGATCCACGCATAGGCCGCGGCGTCGTTGCGGCCCTTCGCCGGCAGCGCGAAGGTGTCGATCCAGCCCAGCGCGCCGGATTTCGGCGCGATGTACTGGATGTCGGGATTCTCGCTGTTGAGCTTCCAGCCGCCGGTGTCCCACATCATCGCGCCGACGATTTCGCCGGTGCGCACGCCGTTCAGCAGCTGGTCCTTGTTGTCCCAGAAGAACTTGAGGTTGGCCTTGCACGCGGCGAGCTTCTTGCCGACGTCGTCCATCAGCGCCGCGTAGGCCTTCGGATCCTTGTAGAGCGCGAACGGATCCTTGCCGCTCGCGAACGCCAACGCGAGCAGCGTCGGCCGCTTCAGGCGCACCGACGGTCTTGCCCTTGTATTCGGCCTTGCACAGGTCGTCGTAGTCGGCCATCTTCGCGAGCTTGGTGTTGACGACGAGGCCGTCGGTGCCCCAGATGTGCGGCAGGCCGTAGACCTTGCCGTCGACCGTCGTGTTCTTCTTCGTCGCATCGAGCATCGACGGAATGAAGAGCTCGGTCTTGATCTTGCGTCAGGTCCATCGGCTTGTAGATGCCGAACTCCTGCTGCGGACCGGCGATGCGGTCCTGCGACGGCTGCGCGAGGTCGAAGCCGGCGCCGCCGGTGGCGCGCAGCTTGGAGATCATCTCCTCGTTGTTCGACAGCGTGACCTCGACGTCGATGCCGGTCTCCTTCTTGAACTGCGCGACGACGTCGGCGGGCACGTAATCCGCCCAGGTGATGAGGCGCAGCTTGTTGTCCTGCGCGGCGGCGGCGCCGACCAAGCCGAAGCCGATGGCGACGGCCAGCAGCGAACGGGCGACACGGAATGCGTTCATCGTGAGCTCCCCGGATCAAGTCATCTGATCGATGTCCCTCGCGCGGAAGCGAGGTTGAAGCCGGAAGCTTACTCCAACGAAATGACCGCCACATTGCGTCGCGGAGCGTCCACACACGGCCGGCACCGGCACTCGAACGAATGAGCAGCCTCGATCGGCGATCAACGCCCGGCCGGGAGTGAATTCACCTCCGGCGGCGCGGCCGTCGACCGGACGTCGAGGCGGCGCGTTTCGTTGACCTGCTGGTCCGGCATCGAAGCGGCCTCGATCTCCGCATCGGACAGTCGAGGCTGATATTCGATCATCAGCGACGCGCCGCCGGCCAGCAACACCGCCGTGAGCAGACCGGCGCCCGCGGCGACTGCGCCGATGCGGGCGTTGCGGCTGAAGACCCAGAAGCGCGCGTTGCAGTCCTTGCAGCGATAAGGCGAGCGGAGCGCATGGCGCCCGTGTTCCGTTCCGCGAATGGTCGAGCGCCGGACGTTCCCGCTACGGCAGGCAGGACATCGCTTCATCGCTCGCTCGCGCCTTTCGGCCGCCGCTCACATGCTGCGCCGGTACTGCCCGCCGACCTCGAACAGCGCGTTCGTGATCTGCCCGAGCGAACAGACGCGCACGGTGTCGCATCAGCTCCGCGAACACGTTGCCGTCCTCGATCACCGCCTGCTTCAGACGTTCGCAGCGCCGCCGGCGCCGCCGCCGCGTGGCGCTCGTGGAATTCCGGCGAGGCGCTCGCAACTGCGACTGCTTCTCGTCGTCGCGTCGAGCGCGCGAGCTCGAGCTTCTGCGGCACCGCATCGCCGTGCGGATTGCGGAACGTGTTCACGCCGACGATCGGATACCTGCCGTCGTGCTTCCGGTGCTCGTAGTACATCGACTCTTCCTGGATCTTGCCGCGCTGGTAGCCCGTTTCCATCGCGCCCAGCACGCCGCCGCGCTCGGAGATCGCCTCGAATTCCTTCAGCACCGCCTCCTCGACCAGGTCGGTCAGCTCGTCGATGATGAAGCTGCCCTGGTTCGGATTCTCGTTCTTGCCGAGGCCCCATTCGCGGTTGATGATCAGCTGGATCGCCATCGCGCGGCGCACGCTTTCCTCGGTCGGCGTCGTGATCGCCTCGTCGTAGGCGTTGGTATGCAGCGAGTTCGTGTTGTCGTAGGTCGCGATCAGCGCCTGCAGCGTCGTGCGGATGTCGTTGAACGCGATCTCCTGCGCGTGCAGGCTGCGGCCCGACGTCTGCGAGTGGTACTTGAGCTTCTGGCGCGCTCGTTCGCGCCGTAGCGCTCGCGCATCGCCACCGCCCAGATCCGCCGCGCGACGCGGCCGATCACCGCGTACTCGGGATCCATGCCGTAGGAGAAGAAGAACGACAGGTTCGGCGCGAAGTCGTCGATCTGCATGCCGCGCGCGAGGTACGCCTCGACGAACGTGAAGCCGTTCGACGAGCGTGAACGCGAGCTGGCTGAATCGGGTTCGCGCCGGCCTCGGCGATGTGATAGCCGGAGATCGACACCGAGTAGAAGTTCCGGACGTTGTGATGGACGAAATATTCCTGGATGTCGCCCATCACCTTCAGGCTGAACTCGGTCGAGAAGATGCAGGTGTTCTGGCCCTGGTCCTCCTTCAGGATGTCGGCCTGCACGGTGCCGCGCACCGTCGACAGCGTCCACGCGCGGATCTTGGCGGCCTCGTCGTCGGTCGGCTCGCGGCCGTTGTCCTGCGCGAACTTGTCGAGCTGCTGGTCGATCGCGGTGTTCATGAACATCGCGAGGATCGTCGGCGCCGGGCCGTTGATCGTCATCGATACCGACGTCGTTCGGCGTCGCACAGGTCGAAGCCCGAGTACAGCACCTTCATGTCGTCGAGCGTCGCGATCGACACGCCGGAATTGCCGACCTTGCCGTAGATGTCCGGCCGCAGGTCCGGCTCGTTGCCGTAGAGCGTGACCGAATCGAACGCCGTCGACAGCCGCTTCGCCGGCATGCCGTCGGCGAGCAGGTGGAAGCGCCGGTTGGTGCGGAACGCGTCGCCTTCGCCGGCGAACATCCGCGTCGGGTCCTCGTTCTCGCGCTTGAACGCGAAGACGCCCGCGGTGAACGGAAAGCTGCCCGGGACGTTCTCCTTCAAGCTGCCAGCGCAGGATCTCGCCCTCGTCCTCGTACTTCGGCAGCGCGACCTTGCGGATCTTCGTGCCGGACAGCGACGTCGTGGTCAGCGCGGTGCGGATTTCCTTGTCGCGGATCTTCACGACGTATTCGTCGCCGGCGTACGCCGCCTTCGTCTTCGGCCACATGTCGAGGAGCTTCTTCGAGCGCGGGTCGAGCTTCGCGTCGCGATCGGCGATCAGCGCGTCGAGCGCATCGGCATCGGCGACGAGCGTTTCGCTTCGAGCTGCTGCGCGGCCTCGCGATCGGCCACCGACTGCTCGCGGTCACAGCTCTGGCCCATAGCTCGTGCGTCGCGCCGAGCATCGCTTCGCGGCGCGCAGCTGCTGCCGCTCGCGCGCGATCCGCGACTGCTCTCGGCCCACTGGTGATAGCCGCGCACCGTCTCGGCGATTTCGGCCAGATAGCGCACGCGCGCCGGCGGAACGATCGCGTGCTGCTGCCGTCGACTGCCGCGTCGCGACCTTGGGCAGCGCGCCGTCGGCACAGCGTCAGCCCTTGCGGCTGCAGCTCCGCGGCGAGCGCCTGGTAGAGCGCGGTGACGCCGTCGTCGTTGAAGCGCGCCGCGATCGTGCCGTACACCGGCATCTCGTCGGGCGGCGTCTTGAACAGCTCGCGGTTGCGCTGGTATTGCTTGCGCACGTCGCGCAGCGCGTCCTGCGCGCCCTTGCGGTCGAACTTGTTGATCGCGACGAAGTCGGCGAAGTCGAGCATGTCGATCTTCTCCAGCTGGCTGCCGCGCCGAACTCGGGCGTCATCACGTACAGCGAGACGTCGACCAGCGGCACGATCGCCGCGTCGCCCTGGCCGATGCCCGAGGTCTCGACGATGACGAGGTCGAAGCCCGCGACCTTGCACGCGGCGATCGCGTCGGGCAGCGCCTTGCGAGATCTCGCTGCCGGCGTCGCGCGTCGCGAGCGAGCGCATGTAGATGTTCGGATGCTCGATCGCGTTCATCCGGATGCGGTCGCCGAGCAGCGCGCCGCCGGACTTGCGCCGCGACGGGTCGATCGACAGGATCGCGATCTTCAGCCGTCGTCGCTGGTCGAGACGGAAGCGGCGCACGAGCTCGTCGGTCAGCGAGCTCTTGCCGGCGCCGCCGGTGCCGGTGATGCCGAGCGTCGGGCGCTGTCGTCTTTGCCGCCGCCGCGAGCAGCGCCGCGCGGATCTTCGGCGGCACGGCGCCCGGCTTCGAGCGCCGGTGATCGTCCGCGCCAGCGCGCGCGTGCGGGCGAATCGGTCGCCTGTCGGTCAGCGCGCGCGATCGACTCCGGCATCGTCCTTCGCGAGGTCGACGTCGCACGCGGCGACGATCTCGTTGATCATCCCCTGCAGCCCGAGCTTCTGTCCGTCCTCCGGGCGAGAAGATCCGCGTGACGCCGTAGTCGTGCAGCTCCTTGATCTCCGAGCGCGACGATCACGCCGCCGCCGCCGCCGAACACCTTGATGTGGCCGGCGCCGCGCTCGCGGAGCAGGTCGAGCATGTACTTGAAGAACTCGACGTGCCCGCCCTGGTACGACGAGATCGCGATGCCGTGCGCGTCCTCCTGCGATCGCGCAGTTGACGATCTCCTCGACCGACCGGTTGTGCCCGAGATGGATCACCTCGCAGCCCGTCGCCTGCAGGATGCGCCGCATGATGTTGATCGACGCGTCGTGGCCGTCGAACAGCGCCGCCGCCGTGACGAAGCGGACCTTGTTGACCGGCTTGTAGACGAGCGGCGGCGGCTCGAGATCGTTCATCGCGAGACTCCTCGCGGGCGTGCGGCCCGGCGCGGCCCGGGGACGGAAAGCTTACTCCCACGGCTCGTCACCGCGGAAGCCGCCAACCGCTACATGACGTTTACGTAAACGTCAATCGATCGCGCGCGACCGGTAGACGCCTCGTTCGCCGGTTGCGATGATCGACTGGCGTAACGGTCCGCGCCGCCGGCCGCGCCGCGGTCGCCGCGCATTGACCCGCACCTGGTCCGCGGCCGTGCCGTGCCGGCACTCTGCGCCGATGCGCTGTACCGCGGCCTCCCGGCATCGTGATCCCGCGCATCGCCATACGCGGTGCCGCTCATCTCCGCCTTCAACCCTCATACCGCCGCCATGCATCCTCGCTGCCTCTGGCTTCGCCGTTCGTCGCTGATCCTCGTTGGCGTCGCCGCCGCCGCGCTGGCCGCGCTGCCGCCGGGCGTCACGCAAGGCGCGAGGTCGAAGGCATCACCGAATACACGCTTGCCAACGGGCTCACGGTGCTGCTGTTCCCCGACGCGTCGAAGCCGACGACGACGGTCAACGTCACCTACCACGTCGGCTCGCGTCACGAGAACTACGGCGAGACCGGCATGGCGCACCTGCTCGAGCACATGCATGTTCAAGGGCACGCCGACCGTCGCGGCAACCTGAAGACGGAGCTCGGCAAGCGCGGCATGCGCTTCAACGGCATCACGTCGCTACGACCGCACGAACTACTTCGAAACGTTCACCGCGTCGCCGCGCCGACCTCGACTGGGCGCTCGCGATGGAAGCCGATCGGATGGTGCAACTCGAAGATCGGCGAAGGCCGATCTCGACACCGAGATGACGGTCGTGCGCAACGAATATCGAGAGCGGCGAGAACAATCCGCAGAGCGTGCTGTCGAGCAAGATGCTGGCCGCGCGCGTACGACTGGCACAACTACGGCAAGCAGACCGATCGGCGCACGCTCCGACATCGAGAACGTGTCGACATCGCGCGGCTGCAGGCGTTCTACCACACTGTACTACCAGCCGGACAACGCCGTGCTGATCGTCGCCGGCAAGTTCGATCCCGACGCAGACGCTCGGCTGCATCGTCGAAGTACTTCGGCACCATCCCGAAGCCCGCGCGCATGCTGCCGACGATCTACACGCGTCGAGCCGGTGCAGGACGGCGAGCGCGCGGTGACGCGTGCGCCGCGTCGGCGACACGCAGCTCGTCGGCGTCGCTGCTATCACACGGTGCCGCGGCGCGCATCCGGACTCCGTCGCCGTTCGACGCGCTCGCGCGACATCATGACCGTCGAGCCCGGCGGGCCGGCTGTACAAGGCGCTGGTCGAAGCGCAAAAGGCCACCGGCGGTCGAGAGCTGGACGAGCGCGCAGCACGATCCCGGGTTCGTCGCGTTCTTCGCGCAGGTGCCGATGCAGCGACTCGCGTCGACGCCGGCGCGCGACACGATGCTCGCGACGCTCGAGAACGTGCGGCAAGACGCCGATCACCGAGGCCGAAGTCGATCGCGTGCGCGCGAAGGCGCCGAAGTGACTTCGACGACACGATCACCGATCCGCAGAAGCTCGGCGTCGCGCTCGTCCGAATCGATCGCGAGCGGCGACTGGCGGCTGCTTCTTCATCGCAGCGCGACCGCTAGCGCGACCGTCACGCGCGGCCGACGTGCAGCGCGTCGCGCTCGACGTATCTCAAGCCGTCCAACCTGACGGTCGGCCACGTTCTTCCCGACGCCAAGCCCGACCGCGCGCCGGTGCCAGCGCCGGCAGTCGACGTTGCCGCGATGGTCAAGGACTACAAGGGCGACCCGGCCGCCGCGGCCGGCGAGACGTTCGACGCGACGCCGCGCCAATCTCGACGCGCGCACGCAGCGCTTCGCAGCTGCCGAACGGCATGAAGGTCGCGCTGCTGCCGAAGAAGACGCGCGGCGCAGCCGGTCAACTTCGCAGCTGCGCTTGCACATCTCGGACGAGAAAGCGGCGCTTCGGCAAGCAGGCAATCGGCGCGAACTGACAGGCCGCGCATGCTGATGCGCGGCACCGCCAAGCATGGCCGGCAGGAAATCGAGGACACGCTCGACAGGCTGCGCGCGAAGCTCGATGTTCGACGGCAGCGAAGACCGGTGTTCGCGCGTCCGGACAGACGTTCGCAAGGAGCTGCCCGACGTGCTGCGACTTGACCGCGGAGGTGCTGCGCGACGCCGACGTTCCCGGCGGCCGAATTCGAAAGCTGATGCGCGAGAGCCTCGACCGCGCTCGAAGCATCGCGCACCGATCCGCGAGCGATCGCGCAGCGCGCGCTCGCGCCGGCACGGCAATCCGTATACCCGAAGGCGACCCGCGCTACGCGCCGACGCTCGACGAGGAGATCGCGCCGATCACGCGCGCGACGCTGGACGACGTGAAGCAATTCCACGCCGCAGTTCTACGGCGCGAGCACCGCCGAACTCGCGATCGTCGGCGACTTCGATGCCGCAGCGATCACGCCCGCTGGTGACGAGCTCTTCGGCGACTGGAAGAGCGCGACGCCGTACACGCGCGTGCCGCTGCCGCTCGTGCCCAACAAGCCCGCCGAGCTCAAGCTTCGAAACGCCCGACAAGGCGAACGCGTACCTGATGCGGCGCGCTGCGATGCCGCTCAACGATACGGCACCCGGACTATCCGGCGATGCTGCGTCGCGAATCTATGTCCTCGGCGACGTCGCCATCGTCGCGGTCTGTGGGAACGGCTGCGGCAGAAGGAGGGGCTGTCGTATGGAGTAGGCACCTTCTTCCAGCGAAAGCGTCGTTCGAGCCGAACAGCTCGCTGGGCCTCTATGCGATCTTCGCGCCGCAGAACCTGGACAAGATCCGCGCGAGCGGCTGCAACGAAGAATTGCAGCGTGCGCTGCAGGACGGCTTCACCGAAACGGAGGTCGCCGAGCGCGAAGAGGCGGACGCTCGAAGCGGCGCCAGCTCGCGCGCACGCAGGATGGAAGCGCTCGCCGGCGGCGCTCGTGCACAGGCGTATCTCGGCCGCACGTTGACGCATCGGCGAAGATCGACGCCGCGATCGCCGCGGTGACGGCCGCATCGGCGAACGCGGCACTGCGCAAGTACGTGGATCCGAACGGAATCGCCTACGCATTTGCGGGCGATTTCACGAAGCGCTAGGGCCCCTTAACAGGCCCTAGCGACGTCGGCCGCCCGCCGGATCAGAGCGAGACAATCCGCCGTTCCAGCAGCGATTCGCGCAGCGCGATGCCGATTCGCGTCGCCTCGGTTGCGTCGTGCAGCGTCAGCGGCGGCGGGCGATCGTCGAGCACGGCCTCGACGAACTCGTGTCCTCGCGCAGGAATGCGTCCTCGAACCGCTCGTAGAAGGTCGGCGTGCATTCGTGGCGCACGCCGTGCGCGTCGGAGATCACCGACTGGTCGAGCCGCGCTTCGCCGCCGACGGTGATGCGCCCTTCGGTGCCGATCACCTCCGTCATCGCCTCGAATCCGTGCGCCATCGTGCGCGACGCGTAGATCGTCGCGATCTCTCCGGTGGCGAATTCGCAGGTCGCCACGCCGTTGTCGACGTCCTTCGCACTCGCGCAGGCCCTCGTGGATCGCGATCGTGCCCGGTCGCGAACACGCGCTTCGGGCGCGGGCGCGCCGAGCAGCCAGCGCGCGGTGTCGATGTCGTGGACGCTCATGTCGAGGAACATGCCGCCGCTCGTCTCCGAATAGCGGACGAAAAATCCGCTCGGGTCGTTCTTGTCCAGCGTGTGCGAGCGCACCATCAGCGGCCGACCGATCGTGCCCTGCTGAATTCGCGCGTGCGCGTGCCGGTAGTGCGTGTCGAAACGGCGCACGAAGCCGATCATCACCTTGAGGTCCGGGATGCGCGCGGCCTCCGCTTCGACGCGCTGGCATTCGGCGAGGTCGAGCGACAGCGGCTTTTCCGAAAACACGTGCTTGCCCGCGCGCAGCGCCGTCGACGATCTGCTGCGCATGCAGCGTCGTCGGCGTCACCAGGAATACCGCTTCGATGTCCGGCTGCGCGAGCATCGTCAGCGTACTCGGCGTAGCAGCTGCTCGACGCCGAGCTGCGCGCTTCGCCCAGCCCAGCTCGTCCGCGACTCGCATCGCAGACGGCCACGAGCTCGGCATTGGGCACACGGCGCGCCAGGTTCTCCGCATGGCGGCGTCCCATCCGGCCCAGGCCGGCGATACCCACTCGCAGACGGCGCGGCGCGTTCATAGCTCGACGATCCGCTTGTCGCGCCACGACGTCGTCGCCGCTTCGGCGAGCTCCAGCGCCATGACGCCGTCGTCGATCGACGTGCGCGCGCGGCTCGCGTGCCGGCGACGACGTCGAAGAAATGCGCCATCTCGGCGGCATACGCCGCGCGGTAGCGCTCGAGAAAGAAGTGCTCGGGCTTGTCCGCGCGTGATCGCGCCCGAGTGCTACGCGACGACCTCGGTCGGCCGGTGATTGCCGGCCTGCAGCATTCCCTTGCTGCCGATCACTTCGAAGCGCTGGTCGTAGCCGTACGCAGCGCGGCGGATCGTGTTGATCTGCGCCAGCCGCCCGCGCCGCGAGCGGATCGTCACCGCGGTCGCGTCGATGTCGCCGGCCGCTCGATCGCCGCATCGGTGAGGCAGCTCCCGGTTGCGTAAACGGTGGCGCGCCTCGTCGTCCATGATCCAGCGGAAGATGTCGAAGTCGTGGATCAGCATGTCCTTGAAGATGCCGCCCGAGCGCTTGATGTAATCGACCGGCGGCGCACCGGGGTCGCGGCTCGTCACGACCAGCATCTCCGGGATCGCCGATCTCGCCGCTCGCGATGCGCGACTTGAGCGATGCGAACGTCGGATCGTAGCGGCGCTGAAAGCCGATCACGCAGCCGACGCCCGCCGAGCGCACCGCCTCCGCGCACGCCGCGCGCGCGATCGAGCGCGAGATCGACGGGCTTTTCGCAGAAGATCGCCTTGCGTGCCTTCGCCGCACGCAGGATCAGATCGGCATGCGTATCGGTGGACGAGGCGATGATCACGGCCGCGACGCTCGCGTCGTCGAATACCGCGCCGACATCCGCGTTCTGCGCACCGTGCGGTTGCGCGAGCTCCGACGCCGCCGCCGGATCGACGTCGACGACGTATTTCAGGCGCGACGCCCGGCTGCCGGACGATGTTGCCGGCGTGGATGGTTCCGATCCGCCCGGCGCCGAACAATGCGACGTCGATCATCGCGTTCTCCGAAGAAATCCCCGTTGCCGCTCACTTCCCCAGCATCCATTCGTGCGCCGGATCGTTCCTGAAATGCCATTCGCGGCGCGGTCCCGCCATCACGTTCAGATAGTACGATTCGTAGCCGTAGGGCACGACAACGGGATGGTAGCCGCGCGGCACCATCACGACGTCGTGGTCCTCGACCGCCAGCGATTCGTCGAGCGAGCGATCGTCCGTGTAGACGCGCTGGAACGCGAAGCCCTGCGCTGGCAGCAGCCGATGGTAGTACGTTTCCTCGAGCGAGCTTTCCTGCGGGAGGTTGTCGGTGTCGTGCTTGTGCGGCGGATAGCTCGACGAGTGTCCGCTCGGCGTGCGCACCTCGACCACCAGCAGATGCAAGGCAGGCGCCGTCTGCGGAAGGATGTCGCAGACGAAGCGCTCGTTCAGTCCGGTCCCGCGCGCGAAGCGCTTCATCGCGGCGGGTTCGATCAGCCGCGGCGGTGTCGCGGCTGCCGGGGCCGTGCCGGCCGCGACGGTGCCGGGCGCGCTCGCCACGCCGACTTCGGCGGCCGTGTGCGCGGTAACGGTGACGCCGCTGCCTTCGGGCAAGTAAACGGCGTACGGGGCCCGATCGTCGAACACATCGCCGCGCTCGCCGATTTCGGCCCATGTCTCGCCATCGCGCTGTCGCACGGTGACGGTCCCGCCCAGCACGACGATGCAGAGCTCGTTGCCGGGCTGGTCGATGGGCATCGATTCGCCGCGCGCGAGACGGTGCGCGGAAAATCCGACAAAACGCCAGCCGGCGGATTGCGGCGTCACCCTGACAACGTCGCGTCCGCTGCGCTGCGCCTTGACGAGCAGGTTCATTGTCGAAATCCTCCTTCGGCCCGGCATCCGGCGATCGCGCGGAAAACGCGCGGGCTCACGTTCGTCATGTTGCGCGCGCGAATCCGTTGCGGTTGCGGGCGACCAGTTGCGCGAGATGCCGGTACCCCATTTCCGCGTAACGGTACGCGGGCGCGACCACGGGATCCTGCTCCGCCTCGACGACGAGCCATCCCTGATAACCGCCGCGCGCCAGGATGGCGATCAGCGCGGGGAAATCGACAGCGCCGTCTCCCGGAACGGTGAACGCGCCGTTGATCACCGATTCGAGAAAGCTCCAGTTGCGATTGCGGGCGAGCCTGATCACGTCGGTCCGCACGTCCTTGCAGTGGACGTGGCACACGCGGCCGACATGTCTTTCCAGCATCGCTGCCGCGTCGCCTCCTGCGAATGTGGCGTGCCCGCTGTCGAACAGCAGCCCGACCTCGTCGCCGACGTGCTCGAGCAGCCGGTCGACGTCCGCGGGCGTCTCGACATACGTACCCATGTGGTGGTGATACGCGACGCGCACGCCGTGGTCCAGCGTATGCCGTGCGAACGCGGTGAGGCGCGCGCCGTAGTCGCGCCATTGCGCGGCGCGCGTGAAGCGCGGCCGCTTGTAGAGTGGCACGCTCGCACCCTGGATGCTGTCGGCGACTTCGCCGTACACCATGACTTTCGCGCCGCATTCGGCGAGAAGCCGCAGGTGCGGTTCCACGGCGCCGATTTCCTCGCCGGCCGACCGCCGCGCAAGCCGACCCGAGTACCAGCCCGATACGAGTGCCAGGCGATGCGGCTCGAGGACACCACGCAGCGCGTCCGTTTCGCGCGGAAATTTGTTGCCGAGCTCGAAGCCCTGGTAGCCGATCGACGCGCCTTCGGCGAGCGCGACAGCCAGCGGCGTCTCGCCGCCGAGCGACGGCAGATCGTCGTTGCTCCACGAAATCGGATTGATGCCGATGCGCACGTCGAAGGTCATCGTCTAACGCTCCCCCACGCTCGCGGCCTCATTGGCCAACGCCGCTCATGGCCGTTGCTGTTTCTTGTCGAGGTCGTATTGAGCGCGTGCCTCGCGCACCTTCCCGCGCGCGGACACTTCCGGCACCGCGACGTCCCACCACCATCCGCCTTCGGCCGTCGTCCGGTTCGGGTCGGTTTCGATGCAGACGACGTACGTCCGGTCGGCCGCGCGCGCGCGCGTGAGCGCCGCTTCGAGCTCAGGAATTGTCCGCACGTTCTCGCCGAGCGCACCGAGCGCGATCGCGTGCGCGGCGAAATCGATCTTCGGGGCAGTTTCGGCGGCTCGCACGCAATCCTCGAACAGGTTGTTGAACGGTGCGCCGCCGCACGCCTGCTGCAACCGGTTGATGCAGCCAAACCCGCGATTGTCGAGCACGACGACGATCAGCTTCAGGCCGAGCATCACCGACGTCGCAAGCTCCGAATTCAGCATCAGGTAGCTGCCGTCGCCGATCAGCACGACGACATCGCGCGCGGGCTTCGCCATCTTGACGCCCAGGCCGCCCGCGATCTCGTAGCCCATGCACGAGTAGCCGTATTCCAGGTGATAGCCGCCCGGCGTCGACGTGCGCCAGAGCTTGTGCAGCTCGGCGGGCAGCGTGCCCGCCGCGCAGACGACGATGTCGTTCGACGGCGAATCCTTCGACGAGCGCTGGACGGCGCCGATCACGTCGCCTTCGTAGGGCAGCGCGACGTCGCGTTGCCCGGTGATGCGCGCGATGTCCGCGCGCCAGTCGCCCGCGGCCTGCTCGGCGCGTTGTGACCAGCCGCTGTCCGCGCGCCAGCCGGAAAGCGCGCCGGAGAGTGCCGTCAAGCCCTCGCCGGCATCCGCGCACAGTTCGACGCCGCGCCACTTCTGCACGTCGAACGGGTTGACGTTGAGGCAGAGGAGCTTCGCGTCCCCGAACATCGAGTGCGAGCCGGTCGTGAAATCCTGCAGCCGCGTGCCGACCGCGATCACGACGTCCGCATCCTTCGCGAGCGCGTTGGCGGCCGGCGAGCCGGTCACGCCGATCGCCCCCTGCTGCAGCGGATGGTCCCACGGGAGCGCACCCTTGCCGGCCTGCGTCTCGGCGACCGGCACGCGATGCGCGTCGACAAACGCCCGCAGCGCATCGGCTGCCTCGCCGTACAGCACGCCGCCGCCCGCGACGAGCAGCGGCCGCTTCGCGTCGCGCAGCAGCGCTGCCGCCGCCGCAAGGTCGGCGGCGACCGGTGCGCGCGCGGCAAACCGGATCGGTCCCGGCGCGAAGAACTCCGCCGGATAGTCGTACGCCATCGTCTGCACGTCCTGCGGCAAGGCCAGCGTGACCGGGCCGCACAGCGCGGGATCGGTCAGCACGCGCACGGCGCGGGGCAGCGCCGCGAGCAGTTGCGCCGGATGCATGATGCGATCGAAGTAGCGCGACACCGGCCTGAAGCAATCGTTGGCCGAGACGGTGCCATCGTGAAAATCCTCGACCTGCTGGAGCACCGGATCGGGCGCACGCGTGACGAAGACGTCGCCCGGCAGCAACAGCACCGGCAGCCGGTTCACATGCGCGAGCGCCGCCGCCGTCACCATGTTCGTGGCCCCTGGACCGATCGACGTCGTGCACGCCATCATCCGCCGGCGCATGCTCGCCTTCGCATAGGCGATCGCCGCGTGCGCCATCGCCTGCTCGTTATGCGCGCGATAGGTCGTCAGCACGTCACGATGGGCAAATAGCGCTTCGCCCATTCCGGCGACGTTGCCGTGTCCGAAGATCGCGAACACGCCGGCGAAGAGCGGCGCTGGCGAATCCTCTGCGCGCAACGCGGCGAGATAGCGCACCAGCGCCTGCGCCATCGTCAGTCGAATCGTCTTCGCGTCCACGTCACCTCGGCGGGTGTGATTTCCGACCCCGATTTCTCATCTCAGTTGCGGGATGGGCGCGGGGCACTCATCCCAGCTGCCGGCGACCGTCGTCGACGCGCGCGCGTCCCGCCATGCGTCGATCAGCGACTCGAAGTTCGCGCGAACGCTTCGTTTGAGCGCAGCGTCGTCGATCGCGCCGGCGAACCACTTCGTCGCGGGCTCCTGGAACACCGTGCGGCCGACGGCGAACCCGCGGCACGTGCCGCTCGCCCGCGCATCGCGAAAGCCGTTGGCAAGCGTCTCGATCGGCGCATTCAGTCCGAGCAAGACGACGCCACGACAATGGGGATCGCGCTCGCCGATCAGCGCATCGATCGCTTGCCATTGCGCGGCATCCATCGGTTCGAGCTTCCACCATTCGGGAAAGATTTCGAGGTTGTAGAGCCGCTTCAGCGCGCGGTACACGATGTCGGGCGCGCGCGGCAACGCTTTCGGTGGAATGATCTCGAGCAGCAGCTCATGTCCGCTCGCTTGCACGGCGTCGTACAACGCCCGGATCTGCGCTTCCTGCTCGAGCCGGTTGTCGATCGCGTCGTCCGGATGGTACTGGACCAGGCACTTGACGATGTGCTCCTGCGGCCACGCGATCAGCGTGGTTCCGATCGAGCGGCCGCGGTCGAAGACGACGGGATTCGAGCCGGGCAGCTCCACCGGGCGCCCGATCCACCAGCCGCGACCGGTCGCGGCATTGAGCGCGTCCTGGCCGTAGCGATCGTCGCACAGGATGCCGATGCGTCCCCGCAAATCGCACGCTGCCTCGACCTCGGCCACCGCGTCGACGAACAACTGCTTGAGTCGCGGAATGCGCGCCTCGTCGGCGCCGGTCTGCTGCGCGATGTCGAAAAACTGGTTGCGGTGGTCGAACGCAAAGGCGAGGACCTCCTGCCGCGGCGTCCGCGGCGCGGTGACGCGATGCAGCCGCGTCAGCGTCGCATCGCGGTCGGGACGCGGAATGCGCTCCGCGTTGGCGATGAAGTAGTCGAGCTCGACGCGCGTCGGCATCGCCGGCGCGCAGCCATGCCGCGACACGACGAGCGCGCCGCAGGCGTTGGCGTAGCGGGCGCACGCCTCGTAATCCTCGCCGCGTACCCACCCGGACAGAAAGCCCGACGAGAACGCGTCGCCCGCACCCAGGACGTTCAGCACTTCCACCTGGACGCCGCCGCCGTTGAACGCGTCGTCGAGCGATGCGGGGATCGCGCCGTCGATCACCGCGCAGCCCATTGCGCCGCGCTTGACGACGAGCACCGCCGCCGTATGCCGGCGTACCTCGGCAAGCGAGCGCATGATGTCGCCGCTGCCGCCGGCGATGTTGAACTCCTCGATCGTTCCGATCACGAGGTCGAATTTCGGCAGCATCCGCTGCAGGTGCGCGGTCACCGTGTCCGAGGCGATGTAGCGCGTTTCGCCGTCGCCGCGCGTCGTGAGTCCCCACAGCACGGGCCGATAGTCGATGTCGAGGATCGTGCGGACGTCGTGCGCGCGCGCACGGTCGAGCGCGCGGTTGCTGACGCCGTTGATGTATTCGGTCGAGAAGTGCGTCCCGGTGATCAGCAGCGCGCGGCTTTGCGCGATGTACGCGTCGTCGATCTCCGCGTCGCCGATCGCCATGTCCGCGCAATTCTCGCGCAGGAAGATCAGCGGAAACGTGTCCTTGTCCTTGATCCCGAGCACGACGGCCGCGGTGAGGCGCGACGGGTCGACGCCGACATGGCTGACGTCGCAGCCTTCGCGCGCGATCGTCTCGACCAGGAACCGGCCCATTGCGTCGTCGCCGACGCGCGAAATCAGTCCGGCCGTAAGGCCGAGCCGCGCGCAGCCGAACGCCGTATTCGCCGACGAGCCACCCAGGTACTTCGCGAAGCTCGTGACGTCCTCCAGCCGCGCGCCGATCTGCTGCGCGTAGAAATCGACGCCGAAGCGGCCGAGACAGACGATGTCCAACCGGCGGTCGGCGGCAAAGTGGGTGGCATTGCGCATCGGTATCTCGGGCGGCATCGATGGGAAACGGCAGGGCCGATCTCTATGGCGGCCGCCATCATCCCGGCGAACGCCGTCAAGTGCGCATTATGCCGTGCGTGCGCCGGCGCGCGATCTGCGGTTTGCTTGGGCGCGCTGCGCGCGCATCGCCCAACCGCGCGCTGATGTCCTCGATCGCCTCGATCAGCGCATGCACCGGCGTGAAATGCAGCAGCGATCGATGGTAAAGGGCGCCCGACGGACAACTCCAGATATCCCGCTGGAACGGAACGACGCGGACACCCTGTTCGGGACGCACGCGCAGGAACGCGTCGGCGATGCAGCTCAGGTACGGACCGGACCTCAAGAGCTCCATCACGGCAACCACCGAAGTCGATTCCACCATGATTCGGGGCGGCGATCCTCCGTGGTCGCGCAGCGTCGCGACGAGCTTCTGCACGATCTCGCGATCGTGCTGATACAGCGCCCACGGGTAGGGCGCAAGGTCGGCCGCCTCGACCTTGCGGCGTCCGAGCAGCGGATGTCCGTCGCCGGCGATCACGCGCATGTGCAAATCGAAGAAGCGATGGATTTCGATTCCGGGCGGCAGCATCTGCGATTCCGGCAGCGCGCACACGACGATGTCGAGATCGCCGGCGAAGAGGCGCGGATGGATCACCGTGTTGACGCCCACCTCGAGATCGACCTTGAGCCCGGGCAGCCGCTGTTGCAGCGCCGCGATGGCGACCGGCAACAGCGTCGCGCCCCAGAACAGCCCCGCTCCGATGCGCATCCGTCCGCCCTGTCCCTGCGCGAACGCCTGCATCTCCGCGTCCGCGAACCGGCATTGCGAATCGATCAGCTTGGCGTGGCCGAGCAGCGTCTCGCCGAACGGGGTGAGCGTCATGCCGCGGGCGCGCCGCTCGAACAGCGCGACGCCGTAGTGATGCTCGAGGCGGCGGATGCTTTTGGTCAGCGCCGGCTGGCTCACCGCCAGCTCCTGCGCCGCGGCGCTCAGGCTGCCGGCGCGGGTGACCGCGAGAAAGTCGCGCAACAGGCCGGCGTTGCGAAGGAGTGCCATTACCAGCGGTTATCGGAGTCGATGCTTCTGGAATTTTACATCATGGCTCGACGATGCCACACTGGCGCGTCCCACCTCGTGCCCGAGGCCGCATGAAAGCCGTCTTCGTCCTGTTCGACTCGCTCTGCCGCACGGCGATGGGCTGCTATGGGCCGACGCCGGTGCGCACGCCGAACTTCGACCGCTTCGCCGCGCGTGCCGTGACGTTCGACAGCCACTTCGTCGGCAGCCTGCCCTGCATGCCGGCGCGCCGCGACCTGCACACCGGCCGGCTCAATTTCATGCACCGGAGCTGGGGCCCGCTCGAGCCGTTCGACAATTCGTTCCCCGAGGAAATGCGCGCGGCGGGCATCCACACGCACCTCGTGACCGACCACATGCATTACTTCGAGGACGGCGGCTCGACGTATCACGGCCGCTTCCGCACGTGGGATTTCATCCGCGGCCAGGAGTACGACCCGTGGAAGGCGATGGTAGAGCCGCCGCTCGCCCGCCTGCGCGAAAAATATTCGCCGCGGCACTACGATTTCGAAGCGGGCTGGAAGCGCCTCCAGCATGCGGTCAACACCGAGTTCATGCAGGAGGAGCGCGACCTTCCGCTGCCGCGCTGCTTCGATTCGGCGTTCGAATTCCTCGACATCAACCGCGATGCGGATCCGTGGTTCCTGATGCTCGAATGTTTCGACCCGCACGAGCCGTTCCAGGCGCCGAAGCGTTTCAAGGAGCAGTACGCCACGTCATGGAAAGGCGGCGTGCTCGATTGGCCGCACTACGAAAAGGTGGCCGACAGCCCCGAAGAAATCGCCGAGATCCGCGCGAACTATGCGGCCCTTGTCGCCGCCTGCGACCACTATTTCGGACGCCTGCTCGATTACTTCGACCGCCACGACCTCTGGACGACCACGGCGCTGATCCTGTCGACCGACCACGGCTTCCTGCTGGCCGAGCACGACTGGTGGGGCAAGAACCTGATGCCCTACTACACCGAGATCTCGCACATCCCGTTGATCGTCCATCATCCGGACCACAGGTCCCGCGCCGGCGAGCGCCGCACGTCGCTCACGCAGACGATGGACCTGATGCCGACGTTTCTGGATCTTTTCGGGCTGGCGGTCCCGCCCGAGGTCCGTGGCCGCTCGGTCGTGCCGCTGCTCGCGAACGACCATCCGCAGCGCGACATCGGCATCTTCGGCATGTTCGGCGGACCGATCGGCGCGACCGACGGCCGCTACACGTATTACCTGTATCCCGACGACCTCTATGCGCCGGGCCTGCACGAATACACGCTGATGCCGATGCACCTGCACTCGCTGTTCAGCGCGGCCGAGATGCGAACGACCGCGCTCGCGCCGCCATTCGATTTCACCAAGGGCATGCCGATCCTGCGCATCGATGCGCTGAAGGATGCGCGGCGCATCCCGATGCACGACAACAAGCTGTTCGATCCCGGCGTCGGGACGACGCTGTACGATCTCGCGACCGATCCGAAGCAGATGCGGCCGTTCCGCGATGCCGCGATCGAGCGCCGCTTCCACGTCGGCATCGCGCACGCGCTGAAATCGCACGACGCGCCGGTGGAGATCTACGACCGCTACGGCGTGCAGGCGCCGTGGCTGCAGGTGGCGGCGGCAAGCGGTCGCGCGGTCAAGAGCGCCTAGAAAATCAGGAGGAGTGCAATGGAGATCCGGAAGACGATCGGCGCAGCGCTGTGGTCGCTCTGCGCCCTCATGGCCGCCGTCGCGCCGGCCGCCGCGCAAAAGCCGTTCCTCGACGTCGGCAAGCAGCCGCCGATCACGGTCCTCGTCGCGTCGACCCCCTGGTATCCCGCATTCGAGAAGGTGGTCGGGGCGTACGAGCAGCAGACCGGCAACAAGATCAAGCTGGACGTCGTTCCGTTCGGCGGGGTTCTGGAGAAGGCGCGGAACTCGGTGCGTAGCGGACAGAGTCCCTACGACCTCCTCACCCTCGATACGCAGTGGACGATCGAGTTCTACGAGGGCGGCTTCCTGTCGCCGCTGAAGGACATCGATCCCGCGTTCGAGCTGCCGCGCGAAGTGCTGAGCTATGGCGATTCCGGCTACTGGAACGCGCAGAAGCGCTGGCGCACGGCGGACGGCGGCAAGCTGATGGCGTACACGGTGCTCGGCAACGTGCAGCTCCTCTACTACCGGGCCGACCTGCTGAAGCAGGCGGGACTTGCGCCGCCGAAGACCTGGGACGACGTGCTCGCGTCCTGCGCCAAGCTGACCGAGCCGCCGAAAGCGTATGGATTCGTCGTGCGCGGCGAGCGCGGCAACGGCATCCGCTACGACTGGATGAGCGTCATGCTGGCGGAGGGCGGGACGGTGGTGAAGGACCCCGCCGCCGGCGATTTCACGGTCACGATCAACAACGCGCAGGCGAAGGCGGCGCTCGATCTGTACATCGATCTGCTGAAGCGCTGCGGGCCGCCCAACTACGGCTCGCTCGGCCAGGGCGACGTGATCCAGCTGCTGGCCACCGGCAAGGCCGCGCTGGGCGACGTCGTGACCGCGGCGTTCGCAAGCTTCGAGGATCCCGCCAAGTCGGCGGTGGTCGGCAAGCTGGAAACGGTACCGTTGCCTCGCTCCCGCAGCGGCGGCGGAGGTGCAGTGATCGGCAACTGGAACGCCGGCATCCCGAAGAACCTGCCGGACGCGCAGAAGAAAGCCGCGCTGGCCTTTACGCGATGGTTCCTGACCTACGACGCGCAGTACGCATTCGCGCAGGGTGGCGGCATCCCGAGTCGCAGTGACGTGTACACGTCGGATCTCGCAAAGCAGCCGCGGTACCGCTGGATGCCGGCCTATCTCGAGACGATGAAGTTCGCGCGACAGGAGCTGGGTTACGCCGAGGGCGCGCAGGTCGAGCAAATCCTCGGGCTGCGGCTCAACCAGGCGCTGATCGGCGAGATGAGTTCCGGCAAGGCGCTGAACACGGCGGCGAAGGAAATCGAGGAGCTGTTCCGCAAGAACGGGCGCAAGACGGGCCTCCTGCCGCCGCTTCCGGAATAGTCACGGAACACCTTCCGACGCCGGCCTGATCGCGTGGCGCTCGCCGCGATCGCCAATCGCACGTTCCGCCACTGGAGCCTGCTTCCCGCAGTGCTCCTGTTCGGCGCGCTGACGCTTTATCCGCTGCTGAACCTGGTGCGGATGAGCGTGTCGACGATCGAGTTCACGCAGGGCGCCGAGATCTGGACCTATGCGCCGCGGCAGAATTTCGATGCGCTCTCCAGCGACGACGTCCTGAAACCCGCGCTGACCAACACCCTGGTGTTCGTCGCGGTCTCGGTCGCGATCGAAATGGCGCTGGGTCTGGCGCTCGCCATCGCCGTTGCCGGCGTGCGCGGCAAGCGCTGGGTGCGCACGCTGCTGATCCTGCCGATCCTCGTGCCGCCGGTGGCGATCGGCAGCATGTGGAAGCTGATGTACAACTACGATTTCGGCATTTTCAATCAGGCGCTCGTCGGGGCTCGGTCTTGCGCCGGTCAACTGGCTGGGCTCGACGAGCCTCGCGCTCGCGTCGGTCATCGCCGTCGATGTCTGGCACTGGGTGCCGTTCGTGTTCCTCATCCTGTTCGCCGCGGTCGAGGGCCTTCCGGTGGAGCTGCTCGAAGCGGCGCGCGTCGATGGCGCGACCCGCTGGCAAGCGGTGCGGCTGATCATCATTCCGCTGCTCCGCCCGGCGATCGTCGTCGCGTTGCTGTTCCGGACGATTCTCGCGTTCAAGGTCTTCGACGAGGTCTACCTGCTGACCGCCGGCGGCCCCGGCACCTCGACCGAGCTCATCAATCTGCACCTGTACAAGGTCTTCTTCGAACAGAACCAGCTCGGCTACGGCGCGATGCTGTCGCTCGCGGTCATCGCGGCGATCGCCGCGCTGCTCCTCGTCAGCCATCGGGCAACGCGAACCCTGCGCACCGCATGAGACGGCGTACGACGGCATTG
This sequence comes from uncultured Pseudomonadota bacterium, assembly GCA_963718905.1. GTDB lineage: Bacteria > Pseudomonadota > Gammaproteobacteria > Burkholderiales > Casimicrobiaceae > VBCG01. The sequence continues at coordinate 66,143 of CAVRAF010000005.1, read as the reverse complement.
TCCGATGCAGCGAAGGCGCTTCCGCAGGCCATGCCCTTGCGCGGAGGCTGGACGAGTTACGCGATCGTCGGCGCAGCGCTTTGCGCGGTTGTCGGCCCCTTCCTGTGGATACTCACCGCGTCGTTCAAGCACCAGATCGCGATCTACTCGGGGCAGTTCCCGTTCACGCCGACGCTGTCGAACTTCGCCGATGTGCTGTTGGGCCGGCGCTCGGACTTCCTGGCGAACATCTTGAACAGCCTCACCGTCGCGGCCTCGAGCACGCTGCTCGTATTGATCGTCGGCTCGCTCGCGGCGTATTCGCTACACCGCTTTCGCTGGCCGGCGTGGGTCGCCGCAGGCTTTCTGGGCTGGACGCTGGCGTTTCACATGGTGCCGGTGCTGACGCTGATCGGCCCGTGGTACATCGCATTTCGCGAGCTGGGCCTGTACGACACGCGCACGGCGCTGGTGCTCACGCATGTGACGATCAATCTGCCGATGACGGTCTGGCTGATGCGGGCGTTCTTCCGCGAAATTCCGTCGGAGGTCGTCGAAGCCGCGCAAGTCGACGGCTGCGGACCCTTCGATGCCTTCTGGCGCGTGGTGCTGCCGCTCGCCGTGCCGGGACTCATCGCGGCCGGCATCCTCGCGTTCATCTTCAGCTGGAACGAGTTCCCCATTGCGCTCAGCCTGACGTCGCGCGAAACCGCAACGGTGCCCGTCGCGATCGCGCGCTTCGCGCAGCAGTACGAAGTTCAGCATGCGCAGATGGCGGCGGCTTCGGTGATCTCGACGATCCCCGCCATCATCCTGATGTTTCTCGGACAGCGCTTCATCGTCAGCGGCTTGACGCTCGGCGCGGTGAAGTAGCGCCTCGATTCGGGTCATCGCTGTCATTCCACCCTTGCTGCGCCGGGCCGGTGCACGCTAAACTCCGCGCACACTCGCCGGGTAGCTGCCGGGCTGGCGCCGGGCCGCCCGGGCCACCCGTAACGCAGGAGGCACGGGCGAGTGGCCTCGAGCTGAGATCCCCCAAGCGCATGTCTGCCAGAGACCGACTGTTCGCGACCTCGAGCGAGGTGCCCGGATTCGCGTTCGATTGCAAGGTCGCAGGCGTCTTCGACGACATGGTGATCCGCAGCGTGCCGCTGTACGCCGAGCTCCAACGGATGATCGGCGAGCTGGCGGCGGCGTTCCATCGACGCGGGACTCACGTGTACGACCTCGGCTGCTCGACCGGGACGACGCTGATCTCGATGATGCACGCGATCCAGGACCCCGGCGTGCGCTTCGTCGGCGTCGATCGCTCGCCCGCGATGCTCGAGCGCGCCAGCAGCGCCGTCGCGAAGTTTCGCGATCGGCGGAAGGTGCTCCTCGTCGAGGGTGATCTCGACAAACCGACCTTCCCGCTCCGGCGCGCGAGCGTCGTGACGATGAACTGGACGCTGCAATTCGTCCGCCCCATTCGTCGCCAGGCGCTCCTGAAGAAGGTGCACGCCGCCCTCGTGGACGGCGGTGCGCTGATCCTTTGCGAAAAGGTCCTGGGCGAGCCGGAGGAGCTGAACCGCCTCTACATCCGCCTCTACCACGACTTCAAGCGGCGCAACGACTACTCCGAGCTGGAGATCGCCAGGAAGCGCGAAGCGCTCGAGAACGTGCTGACGCCGTGCACCGTTCGCGAAAACACCGAGCTGCTGCACGGTGCGGGCTTCGACAGCGTGGATGTCTTCTTCCGCTGGTACAACTGGGCGGGCCTGCTTGCCGTCAAGCGCGCGGCGCGCGCCTAGCGTCGGTTCCCGTGAAGCGCAGCGAGCTCGAGTGCTATCGGCACAAGTCCAAAACGGAGTACTACATCCGCCATGGTCGGCGCAGATGGGACGACCTCTTTGCGTCGGTGCGCTACTTCCTGAAGGCGAACGATCTCGCAGGCGAGAGCGTCCTCGACGTCGGCTGCGCCGACGGCGGGATGTACGAGATCATGCAACGGCGCTATGGGCGGGTCGCGTACACCGGCGTCGACGTGAGCTCGGCGGAGATTCGTCATGCGCGGAGCACGTACCCGGACGCGAAGTTCCTCGTCGGCGACTTCCTGCATAACCGCCTGAAGGCGCGGTCGTTCGACACGGTCTGCGCGTTCCAGGTGCTGAATCACCAGCCGCACTACCGCAAGTTCCTCGCCGAGATGTTCCGCCTGGCGCGCAAGCGCGTAATCTTCAGCGCGCGTGTTCAGTATGACTTCCCGACGGTCGTGGATCTCGACGCCTCGTTCCTCTACTACCACGGGTCCGGCAAGCGGAACTACTTCATCCCGTTCAACTTCTACGAGCTCTTCAACTACTTGCACATCGAGCGGTTCGCGGCGAGGAAGATCGCGGCGTACGGCTACTACACACCGGAGAAGACGTCGGCGTTCGTGTGCATGCCGAGAGCGAAGCTCGTCGCAGCCGCCTTCTGTATCGAGAAGTACGCGCCGGGCGAGAGGGTCGCACGCTGGGGCGGGCGGGCCGAGTTCGCGGAGCGGACCTGGTGCGAGCACGAGCTACGGCTGCCGGACTTCTCTGCGGACGACCTCTGAGGCCCGCGCCGCTTCGCGACCTTGCCCGTGGACCGACGTATCGCCCCGCGCGACCTCGCGCTGCTCCTCGTCGTCGTCGCGATGTGGGGGTTTTCGTTCGTGCCGATCAAGGTCGGCCTGAAGGAGCTTCCGCCGTTCGCGTTCGCCGCGTTGCGCTTCTTCTTCGCCGCCGTTCCGCTGGTGTTTTTCATCCCGCGGCCGCGCATGCCCGCCGGCGTCGTGATCGCCTACGGTCTCGCGATCGGGGTGTTCCAGTTCGGACTGCTGTTTCTCGGCATGCAGCTCGGGATGGCAGCCGGGCTGTCATCGATCGTGATTCAGGTACAGGTGTTTTTCACGATCGGACTCGGCATCGCCTTCCTCGGCGATCGTCTCCATCGCGAAAACGTCGCGGGCGCTGCGATCGCGGCACTGGGCGTGCTGCTGCTCGCGATCTACAAGGTGCGCGGCGGCGCGACGGCGTCATTCATCGGCCTGGTGCTGGTGCTCGTCGCGGCTTTCGCGTGGGCCGTCGGGAACATCGTCGCCAAGCGCGCCGCCGGCGAGCACGAGGCCGACATGTTTGCGCTGGTCGTCTGGTCGAGCCTCGTACCGCCGCTTCCGCTCGCCGCGCTCTCGTATGCGTTCGAAGGCGGTCCGGCGATTCTGCATGCAGTCGCATCCGCCGGCGCGCTGACGTGGGCGTGCATCGGCGTGCTCGCGTACGGCGCAACGCTGTTCGGCTTCGCGTCGTGGGCGCGCCTCTTGCATCGCTACCCGACCGCGCTGATCTCGCCGTTCGCACTGCTGATTCCCGTGTCCGGGCTGGCGAGCGGTGCGTTGTTCCTCGGTGAATCGCTCGCGCGGCTGCAGGTCCTGGGCGTGGCGCTGGTGCTCGCCGGCCTGGTCGTCAACGTGTACGGCGTGCGGGTTCGAGCATGGCTCGCGCGGGCGTCGTAGCCCCTTTCAGCCCGCGCAATCGACGCGCAGCCGGAGCCGGTTCCGTCCGTCTTCATGGTCATAGCGCGTCGACGCCGCGAACTGTCCGATCAGGCGCAATCCGAGTTGGCCGAGCGGACGCGTCTCGAGCGTCGTGTCGAGCGGTGCGTCCGATTGCGACAGCATCAGCGTCGGATCGAACGGGGGCGCCGTGTCTTCGTACGTCACGCCCACGTCGTGCGCGCCGCGCGCGAGCGTAATGGCGATCGGCGCATCCGATTCACCGCGATGGCCGTGCAGCACCGTGTTGGTGACCAATTCCTCGACGATCAGGACCACCCGCAGCGCCACGTCATGCGGGACGGCGTGCAGGACGCAGAAGGCTTCGACAAACGAAGCAGTTTCGGGCAGCATTTCAAGTCGCGCGGGGAACACCCGGGTCTGGTCGGCGGCAGTGGCGGAAGGGTCGGCCATCGTTCGCGGTTGGACAGGCGTTTTGTGCGGATCGACCGTCATCGACGCGCGCAGCCGCCGCTTCGCGAACGCATTGTACGCACACGAAAGTCGCCGGTTCGGCGCATGAAAGGGAATCCAACATGCTTCGATCGATGCTCGCGGTATCGCTCGCACTGGGCGGCGCCTTTGCCGCGCACGCGGCCGACATCGGACAAATCAAGGTTTCCAAAGGCACGGTGACGATCGAGCGCGGCGGCCAACAGTTGCCGGGCGAGCTCGGCGGGCGCGTCCAGGCGTCGGACGTCGTGAAGACCGGCGCGGACGGTTCGGTAGGCATCACGATGAGCGACAATTCGCTGCTGTCCGCGGGCCCGAACAGCGTACTGGCGCTCGACCGCTATGAGTTCGACACGACGACGAACCAGGGTCGATTCGACACGTCGTTGCGACAGGGGACGCTGGCGGTCGTGTCGGGGCGCATCGCCAAGCAGTCGCCCGATGCGATGACCGTTCGCACGCCTTCGGCAATCCTCGGCGTGCGCGGAACCGAATTCGTGGTCAGCGTCAATGAAGCGCTTGCACGTTGACGTCCGATGGACGGGGCTCGCGACCGCCGCATGCGCGGTGGCGCTCCTCGCAGCGTGCGCGGCGCAAACGACCGTCGTGCTGTTGCCCGAGAAGGATGGCGGGGACACGGCGATCGTCGTCAGCGACGGCCAGCGGAAGGTCGTGCTCGACAGGCCGTACGCGGCCACCGAGCTCACGCTCGCCGACCCGTGGCTCTACAACTCGAGCGCCGCGGACGTGCAGGGGCACTTCGGCCCCGCGCTCGCCGCGCAGCCGACCCGCCCAGTGCCGTTCACGCTGTATTTCATCGAAAACACCGACGAATTGACCGACGACTCGAAGCGCATGCTGGAGAGCGTGTATGCGGAAATCGCGCAACGCGCCGTGCCCGACATCGTCGTCGTCGGCCACACCGACAGCACCGGGACTGCGGCGCGCAACGATGCGCTCGCGCTTCAGCGTGCCGAAAGTGTGCGCGCGGCGCTGGTCCGGCACGGGCTCCAGGAGAATGCCATCGCCGTCGCCGGCCGCGGCAAGCGCGAACCGCTCGTGCCGACCGCGGATGGCGTCGCCGAGCCGCGCAATCGGCGCGTCGAGGTTCTCGTGCGCTGACCCGCGACTATTCGCGGTAGCCGGCCTCACGCTGATGGCGGATTCGCAAAATCCGGACCACGTCGTAGCCGGGATCGTGCCGATACAGCGCGATGTAACCGGTTGTGCCGCGGGAAATGATCAGCTCGCGCACATGCGCATCGATGCGACGCCCGATGAGCGGATGGAGTTCGAGAATGCCTATCGCGCCCGCGATGTTATCGAGCGCCCGCGCGGCATTCTCGTCGGTCGTTTCCAGCAGGAACTCGATAATCCGTTCGAAGTCGGCGAACGCCTCCTCCGAATAGACTATTTTCGCCATCGGACGGGTTTCGGACGCGTCGCCCTGGCGCCGACGACCCTCGCTTTCAGATAATCGCGCACATCCGACGCGAGATATCCAAGACCGGCTTCCCGCATTTGCCGGTCAGCCTGTCGCGCTTCGGCGGCGAATGCCTCGAACCGCTCCTCAGCCTGTACCTGTTCCTCGAGCAATCGCAGCATGAACGCGTGCGAACTTTCCCCCGCCCGCTTGGCCAGGCGGGTGATGCGGGACTTGAGGGCTTTCGGCAGCTTGAGGCTAGTCGCGGCAACGGACACGGTGCTCTTCATCAGTAGTCATATCGTAATACTGAAGAGACACGAGCGCAAGGCGCCTGTTCGGGCCGCCCGCGAGTCCTGAGAAATCAGGATGCCCGCGGCCCGCGCCAGCCCAGCGCGAGAATCGTCATGTCGTCCGCGGGCTCGGCGCCGCCGACAAACGATGCGACGTCGTTGCGCAGCGCATCGACTGCGGCGCTCGCGGATTCCACGGTCGCCAGCACGCGGTCGACGCGCGCGCTTCCGTACAGGTCGTGGGCCTGGTTCTGCGCCTCGGTCACGCCGTCGCTGACGACGCACAGCAGATCGCCCGGCTGCAATCGCTCGCGCACGCTTGCGTAGGCGAAGTCGTCGACGACGCAAAGCGGCGGTCCGCCGCCGCCGGCCAACCGGCGCAGCGAACGATCGGCGCGGCGAATCAACCATGGGTATTCGTGACCGGCATTGCAGCAGGCGAGCTCGCCCGAGTCGCGATCGAGGACACCGGCAAACACGGTGACGAACAGCGCACCCGGATTGTCGCGTGCGACTTCGGCGTTCGCGGCCGAGACGAGCCGGCCCAGGTCGGCATCGGGCGAGCGCAGCATCGTGCTCTTGCATAACGCTTTGCTGACCGCCATGAAGATGCTCGCGGAAAGGCCCTTGCCCGACACGTCGCCGAGCATGAAAAACAGCCGGCGCTCGTCGACCGGATAGAAGTCGTACAGGTCGCCGCCCACTTCGAGCGCAGGCTCCATCGATGCGGCAAGCTCGATGCGCGGGTCGTGCAGCAGATCCGGGCGCGGCAACGTCTCCATCTGAATGCGCCGGGCGGCCTGCAATTCACCGGCAACGCGTGCGCTTTCCTCGCGCTGCAACTGCACGACCTGCTGCAGCGCCTTGCGACTGCGAGTCGCGTCGGCGAGCGACAGTGCGAGCAGCGTCCCGAAGAGCAGCAGGAGTCCGACTGCGGGCGTCGCGGCATCGAACAGCAGCCGATCCGTTCGGAACGCGAGGTAGGCGGACGCGAGCAGCGCCACGGCGCAGGCGATCGCGATCAGTGCGACATAGCGAACGGGCCAGCGCGGCGTGAACCACACCAGCAGCGCGCCGACGAGAAGAAGCGCCGCCGCCTCGGCTCCGGGCGCCCATGGCGGACGTATCAGGAATGCACGCTCGCTCATGTCTTCCAGCAACTGCGCATGCACCTCGACGCCCGGCATCTTGTCGCCGACCGGCGTCCAGACGTAGTCGCCGAGCGCGTGCGCGGTAATCCCGATCAGCACGAACGTGCGGCCAAGGCGCTCCTTGCCCACGCCGCCCGCAAGCACATCGACGGCGGATACGAAGCGATCCGCGTTGTGACGAGAGAAATACGGTCGCACGCTGCCATCGCGCTGCGTCGCGAAGGTCCGGTTGCCCACGCGGACACCGGTTACCGCGCCATCCGCCGTCATCAGCCGCAACGACGGCATCCGCGAGGCGACGCGCCACATCTCCAGCCCCAGCGCCGGCGCCAACGTGCCCTTGTTCACGTTGGCCACGAGCGGCACGTTGCGGATGATGCCTTGCGAGTCGTCCACCGAAATGAGGCCCCAGCCATGCGCCGCGTCGTTGAGTGTCGCGAGGCTCGATAACGCGGCGGCGAAGGGCCTCAGGCTCGATACCGCGCGGGCGGCGGCGTCGAGGTCGCCATGCGCATCGATGACGAAGATCGGGGCCACGCGCAGCGGCTGCGACGTCGCTTCGGGTACGCCCGCCATGACCACGACGGCGGGCGCCGCATTGAACGCCGTGGCGAGTTCGGTATCGTTCGACGGCAATGCGGCGATGCGCTCGAGCAGCGCGGTATCCGCGTCGACATGCGCGAGCGCGCGCTCCGGCGACAGCGGATCCGGCTCGGGCATCACGATGTCGACGCCGATCGCGCCCGGGCCGTACGCGTTGATCGTATGTACGAGCTGCGCCAGCAGGGTCCGCGGCCACGGCCAGCGGCCGAGTGCGGACAAGCTCTTGTCGTCGATCTCGACGATCGTCACCGGCGTCGTCTCGACCACGCGCGGCGTCACCGTCTGTAACGCATCGAACCACGCGGATTGCAGCGGAAGCGTTCTCGCGATGTCGAACGCCAGGACGATGGCGAGTACGATCAGGACCGCGGCGCCAGTGAGGCGGACTCGTGCAGTCCGGAGCGCGGGCGTCTCCGGAGGTACGCCCGTCACAACGTCAGTTCCAGGCCATCGTAGGCGGTGGAGACGAGCAGCGGATCGCCGGTGCGCGTGATTTCTTCAAAGCGTCTTGTCTCCGCCAGCATGTTCGCGATGGCCGTGTCGTCGAGCGCCGGCTCGTGATGGAACAGGCAAAGCTGTCGCGCGCGCGCGCGCTGGCAAAGCTCGACGCCCACGATGTTGCTCGAATGGCCCCAATCCGCCTTGACGGATATGGCGTCGGCGAGCGAGTACATCGCATCGAAGATCACGACGTCGGCCTCGCGAAAGAACGTGGCGAAGCCGGCGCCTTCGTCCGGGTTCTCGAACTTGTGTTCGGAATCGGTCGAGTAGACGACGACCTTTCCGTTTCGCTCGAAGCGATATCCGTACGAGTCGCCGGTGTGGTACTGGCGCTTCAGCGTGACGCGCATCCCGGCCACATCGTGCGGCCGGTCGGGCTCGAGGTGCACGAATTCGATCGCCGCGTTGAACGCGCCGAAGCCGACCGGAAACGACGGGGGGTCCATTTGACGGCGCAGCGCCGCCTCGAGCTCCGCATGGGCGCCGTAGAAAAAGAGTCGGTTGCCCGGGATATAGGCGGGCCCGAAGAACGGCAGCCCCATGATGTGATCCCAGTGCACGTGCGACACGAACAGGTGATACGTTTGCGGCGCCGCCGGACCGTGCCGCGCAATCGCGGCCTGCCCGAACGGCCGCAAGCCGCTGCCGAGATCGCACACGACGTATTCGGGGTTGCCGGTTTCCAGTTCGACGCAGGCCGTATGGCCGCCGAACGTGCCCGCGACGTCGAACGGAAGCGCGTCGACATAGCGTTCGATCTCACCGTCCGAGCCGAACGCGCGCCCCGACGCATCGCGCAGCGCGGCGACCACCTTGCGGCGCACGCCGGCGGCCGTGAGCGAAATCGGCAGCGACCCGCGCGTGCCCCAGAAACGGATGCGCTTCATCCTGCCGACTCCTGTCAACCCGCGTCGTACGCGGCGAGCGCTTCGGCCGACAGCGCGGCCAGCGCGTCTCTCGTCGTCGGGAACACTTCGAGGACCGCGTCGAAGCGGCTGATCCTGAAAATCTCCGCAACGATCGGCTGCAGCCCGGAGACGGCGATTCGCGCGCGACGGCCGCGCATTTGCCTCGCCGCGATCATCAGCAAGCGCAAGCCGACGCTGCTGATGTAGTCGACGCCGGCAAAGTCGAAGATCATGCCTGCGGCTTTGGTGTCGCTCCACAGCGGCGTCAGCGCCGTCTCGAGCGGACCCGCGGCGCCATGGTCGATCCGCCCCACCGGCGTGGCGACGACGATATTGCCGAAGTAACGACTGGTGAATTGCAAAGGGACTCCCTCGACGCCCGTTTGCCCGCGTCGGTCGCCGGCGGCGGGATTATACGGCGCCGATGTGCTCCCGACGATCCTGTCGATGGCCGGCGCGCTTGGGCGACCTGCGGGCCATTTCCGCGCGCCTCACAGTATTCCGCGCTCCGGATACGGTGTACCCGACGTTACTCGTGCATAACCCAGACGCGTAAGGTCGATCGATTCGAAGCGCCCGAAGCGAATCAGCTCGGCGATGGCCCGGCCGGCCGCGGGAGCATGCATCATTCCGTGTCCGGAGAACCCGGCTATGACAAAAAAGTTATCGAGACCATTCGTCCAGTTGCCGATGATCGGATTGCCATCGAGCGTGCACATCTCATAGAGTCCTGACCACGTGCGATGGCACCTGGTGGCGGCAAATTGCGGGAAGCGGTGCGCAAGCGCCGGCCAGACGACCTGTTCGAAATACGCGTGATCGATGTCGAAGTTGAAGCCTGGCGGTTCGTGTGAATTCACCACGCCGCCCGAGTAGCCTTTGCCCTCGGGCCGGAACGCGAGCCGCGCGGTGTCCTTCACGTACGGCAGCGGCTCGATGGGCTCGCTGCATGAAAAGTAATGCTCGAAGCGGCGTTGCGGCTCGATGGGAAGCGCCATTCCGACGAGCGCGGAGACCGAGCCCGACCAAGCGCCTGCGGCGTTCACGAAAGCTGTCGCCTCCAGCGTCGCCCCGCGCTGCGTTGTTGCGCTCGCCACGGAATGTCCGCTCGTCGACAGTCCGATCACGCGATCCTGAAGATACTCGACGCCGAGCGAGCGCGCGCGTCGCCTGAAGCCCTGAAGAAAACTGCTGGGATCGCACCAGCCCGTCGCGCGGCGAAAGCGTTCCCCCGCCGATGTCGGACACGTTGATCGATGGAAACTGCTCCTTCAATTGCAAAGGCGTCATCAACCTTACATCGCACCCGCGTTCGACTTGAACCGCATGGTTCGCTTCCAGAATTCCTATGTCATCCGGACCGACGATGAAAAGATAGCCCTGCTCCCGCCACTCGATGGGCGCGGGATTGCCGTCAACCGCCATTTCTTCCGGGAACCGCTTGATGAAGTCGATGCTGAAGTTGGACATCTCGATGTTCTCCGGACAGGAGAACAGACGGCGCGCGCCGCCTGAGGCGCGCACCGTGGATGCGAATTCATAGGTAGGATCGGGCTCGACGACGCAAATCGATAGCGATTCGTCCATGCGCCTGAGAAAATAGGCGACGCTGGAACCCATGATCCCGCCACCAATTACTACGACGTCGAATGCACGCATGGTCATCGGGTTTCCAAGCGGCGCAACATCACATCCGCGATCTCACGATTATCGTCCATCACCCGAAGAATTCGAGCCCGGAGTCGACATTCTTCCTCCGGGCGGCGCGTAACGGCCTTGCGCGCGTCAGCCTGCTTCGTCGCCGCGTCCTGGTCCGTATCGGCCGTGACACGGTCGACCCGTGCCAGGGTGGCGCCGCATGACGCGCAATGATTTTGGAGTTATCCTGTTCTCTCAAGTCGGATTGTCCGAACCGTTCGGCCGAAAGCGTCAAGGTACTTGCGATGCCAGGCTGCGTCTGTACGCTAGCGCACCATTCAGTCGACCGAGTGCAGCTCCAGACGGGAAAAGCGCAAGTAGTGCGCGCTACCGAACAGACGGCGAACGCGAACTCGTCCACGCTGCTATCAGGTTTCGAGGTACGTTGCTCGGCACACGGCTCGTGTCTTGCAGAGTCGACCCGGCGTCGAGATCGCACCGGCAGCAGATGACGTTTCACCCAGCCCACGCTGGAAGCTTCGTCAACCAGCGGCCGGCCAACTGAAAACGAAAAGGTGCATTCCATGCTCTATACGATTGCGGTTGTTCTGGTCATATTGTGGCTGCTCGGGCTCGCCACTTCCTACACACTGGGTGGATTTGTACACATTCTCCTGGTGGTCGCCGTCATCATGATTGTGTTTAACCTGATCAGCGGACGGCGCGCGTTATGACGCCCTGACTAAGCCTCGGCGTCAGGTCAGATCGTGCCGGGGCTGCAGACACGCTTGAATCTTGAACAACAAAATGGCGCTCGAAGGCGCCATTTTTTTACGCTGCGCATTTTGCAAGGATGATCTCTTGTTAGGTGCGATTCGAATCGTCTTCTTGCGGTCTCGGCATCCGCTATACGCCTGGGGCAAGCAGTAGCGCGCACGCTTTGGCAACTGCCGAAACTTGTTCGGGCATGGTCGATCCCGCCACTGCGGCCCAGCCGCCCTTTTCGACGAACTCACCCTGCGACCATGAGTCGACTTTCTTGAGCGCGGCCAGATTGGCGGCGACGTCAGCCGTGTGCTGAAACTTGTCGACGCAAACCGGTGCAAGAGCGACTACGACCGCCGCATTGGCCCTCTGCGTCGCATCCGCCTCGGCTTTGCCGCCGGTAACCCAACCGCCCCATGTAAACCCTACGATAGCCATTGCTATCGCACCACCCGCAGCACCCCAAAGAGCCGGTTTCGTTTCGACTGGTATTTTCATGGCAACACCTTTCAGTGATCGGGAAAGAGGGGGCCGGTCTGTTCCGGAAAGCCATGGATTCGCATCCGGTGCGATCCGCGCCCACAGGACCCCTATGCACGAGGCCGAGAATGCAGGTGTACAGACCTGCTCACTCCCGAGGCAATACGCGGAATTCGCGATGCTGTATGTGCGCTACCGCACGTAACCGGGGCTTCCGGGAAAGATCTAGCGGAAGACCCGAGCGTACGAATTCCGATCCGCCTTGTAGCACCCGCAAGAAGCCGTCTTCAGACCCCGCCGATCAAGAACCGTAATGGTGCCGCGACTGTAATGGATCAGGTTTCGCTTTTGCAGGGAGCTCGCCGCCGTCGTGACGCCTACCCGGCGGACGCCAAGCATGAAGGCCAGGAATTCCTGCGTAACATGGAATGTGTCCGCGTGCGCGCGATCCTGGGTCATCAACAGCCAGCGAGCAAGGCGTGCCTCGACCACGTGGAAGCGCGTACAGGCCGCCGTTTGCGCGAGCTGGCTCAGATGCACGAAGACATAGCGGTCAATCGCGTGATGCAGCGCGGGGCTGCGTCCGAATTCGCGGGAGAAGCGTGCGGCGCTCATGCGTAACGTGGATCCGGCACCCTGTACCACCGCACACATTGGCGACACGTCCACGCCGAGCACAAGTGGAATCCCGAACATGCCTTCGTTGCCGACCAGACCAACTTCCAGGGAGGCAGAATCGTCGATCGGCATGATCAGCGAGATAAAGCTGCTGGTTGGGAAGAAGACGTGGCTAATGCGGTCGCCGGGTGAGCAAAGCACGTCGGCAAAGGTCAGATCGACCGTTTCGCATGCGGCCAGAATTCGGCGCTTGTCGCTGTTGGGCAGCCCCTCCAGCAACCGATTGACGGGCGGGGTGCGTTGGGCCGATGACACCGATGTTCTCCTCAGGAGTCGGCGAGACCAGTCCGCTACGCTCGAAGAATTGACGGCGGGCCCCCGACGCGATGACGATCCGGGGTGATTTCACCAACTGCGATCGGCGCGACAGTACGGCCAAGCGATTACCCCGTCTGCGCGCTAGCGCACACACCGCTTTGCGCCGCGAAGGAAACCGAAAAGGGTTCGGAGAGCTACTGGCTGGCGACGTAAGGCAGCAAGCGATCGAATTCCGTCTTGACCACCTGGTAACACTCGCAGGACCGCGCCTCGAGTCCCGGGCGATCGAGCACGGTGATGCGGCCGCGGTGGTAACGGATCAACCCGGCGTCCTGCAATTTCCCGGCGGCCTCGGTGACACCTTCGCGGCGCACGCCCAGCATGTTGGCGATCAGTTCCTGCGTCATCGAGAGTTCGTTCGATGACAAACGATCCAGGCTCAGCAACAGCCACCGGCACAATTGCTGGTCGACCGAATGGTGCCGATTGCATACCGCCGTCTGCGCCATCTGCGTGATCAGCGCCTGCGTGTAGCGCAGCAGCAGATGCATCGTCGGGCCGAAGCGGCCGAACTCCTCCTTCAGCAACTGCGCCTTCAGCCGGAAGCCATGCCCCGCGCTTTGCACCACCGCGCGGCTGGGCGTGGTGTCGCCGCCCATGAACAGCGATATGCCGAGGATGCCTTCATTGCCCACGATAGCGATTTCAGCCGACGCGCCATCCTCCATGACGTACAGCAGCGAAACGATGGACGTAGTGGGGAAATAGACATATCGCAACTGGGACCCGGATTCATAGAGGACGTCACCCAGCCCCATCGGTACCAGTTCCAGATGGGCTGCCAGCCGCTCGTAGTCGCTGGTCGGCAGGGCCTCGAGCAGCTGATTTCGATGGAGGCTGTGGCGTACAGGCGCAACGGGGTCTGACCGGCTCTTCAGACGCGCGGACGACGCTCGTCCAACGCTGCGGACCGTTCTCTCGGCTGCCATCTGGACAGTCTAGACCATCGGGCATTGCTCGTGTCCGGTATCGAACAGAGGCTTTGCGGCTCCGCTCCAGGTCGTTTGCGGCCAATTGCCGCATCGAATACTCGATTCGTCGTGTGCGCTATCGCACAGACCGCAATGAGACACAGGGCTATCGTAGTGACGCGAGTTTTCTACTGCGCGATTGCAGAATGTTTCTCAATTATCGCTGTAATCCCGCGTAGGGGCGATCTGCCGGGAATGCGCCACCACTGCGCAGAATCGTGCCCGCCGAACTCGCGGTTCGCCCGTGCCCGATGAACTCCACTCTCACCCCGACGATCACCTCCAACGTGGACTCTGCGCCTGCCGCGGAACAGGATCCTCCTGCCTCCAATGCAGTGATCGCCGCCGTCGCTACGGCACGGATGCTCGTGGATGCGCGCGGCGTGGCGCTTGGCATTCTCGCGGCATTGGCCTTGATTTTCGCCCTGTCGTGGGCGGAGAGATTTCTGGTGCCGCTGATACTTGGCATCGTCATCGCCTACACGTTGAATCCGCTCGTCGCATGGCTCGAAGCCATCAAGATTCCGCGCGTCGCAGGGACCACCCTCGTGATGACGAGCGTCGTCGGCACGCTGGTGCTTGGCACGTATGCACTGCGCGGAGAAATGCAGACGATCATCGAGCAGTTACCCGAAGCCGCCGCCAAGGTCTCAATCGCGATCGAGCGCGCCCGCGGTCGGACAGCTCGGTAACATGCAGAAACTCCAAAACGCAGCGACTGAGGTGGAAACAGCAACCACCCGGGGCGCCGGTGCCTCCGTCGCGTCGCGTCAGGCGGCCACCCACGTAGTCGTCGACCAGCCGACGTTCAAGCTCAGCAGCTTCCTGTGGGAGGGCTCGATGGGTGCCCTGGGCGCGATCGGCCAGGCGGCGATGGTCGTCTTCCTGGTGTTTTTTCTGCTGCTCGGTGGCGATCAATTCAAACGCAAGCTGGTGCAATTGACAGGGCCGTCGCTGTCGAACAAGAAAATCACGGTCCATCTTCTGGACGATATCAATGATTCGATCCAGAAATACATGTTGATGCTGCTGACGACCAATCTGCTCGTTGCGCTGCTTTGCTGGATCGCGTTTCGCTGGATCGGCCTCGAAAACGCGGGCGCATGGGCTGTCGCCGCAGGGCTGTTGCACATCGTTCCCTACCTGGGCCCCGGGGTGACCGCCGCAGCAACGGGCATGGCTGCGTTCATGCAATTCGGATCATTTTCAATGGCGTTGCTGGTTGCCGGCGCCTCGCTTGCGATAGCCACGATCATCGGAACCTTCGTCACCACCTGGATGATCGGAAGAATCGCCCGCATGAATTCGGCTGCGATATTCATCTCGCTATTGTTCTGGGGTTGGCTGTGGGGCGTCTGGGGCATGCTGCTCAGTATTCCGATCATCGTAATCGTGAAGGTCGTTTCGCAGCACGTGGAGCAGTTGCATCCGATGGCGAATTTGCTGGGAGACTAGCGCTTCCGGGCGGCGTGACGCTGAGTCAAAACCATGGCTGATGGAAGGAATCCGATGGGCACCACGATGCGTGCGTCCGAGAGTACCGTCGACATCGCCTTGCGCAGACAGGCGGAAGAGGTGCTGCTGAAAGCGGGGGCCCTGCAGCGCGCGATCTTCAACAGCGCCAACTTCTCAAGCATTGCCACCGACGCGAAGGGCGTCATTCAAATCTTCAATGTCGGCGCCGAGCGAATGCTGGGCTACACGGCCGCCGAAGTGATGAACAAGATCACGCCCGCCGACATCTCCGATCCGCAGGAGCTGATCGTGCGCGCCAAGGCATTGAGCATCGAACTCGCGACCACGATCACGCCGGGTTTCGAGGCCCTGGTCTTCAAGGCCTCGCGCGGGATCGAGGACATCTATGAACTGACCTATATCCGGAAGGATGGGAGCCGGTTCCCGGCGGTGGTGTCCGTCACGGCGCTGCGCGACGCGCAGGACGCCATCATCGGCTATCTGTTGATCGGCACCGACAACACCGCGCGCAAGCTCGTCGAAGCCGAGCAAAAAAAGCTCGATCAGCGCCTGCGCGACCAGCAGTTCTACACGCGCTCACTGGTCGAATCCAACATCGACGCACTGATGACCACCGATCCCTCCGGCATCATCACGGACGTCAACAAGCAGATGGAGGCGCTCACCGGCTGCACGCGCGACGAGCTGATCGGCGCACCGTTCAAGAGCTACTTCACCGATCCGGAGCGAGCCGAAGCGGGGATCAAGCTCGTCCTGAGCGAAAAGAAGGTCACCGACTACGAGCTGACGGCGTGCGCCCGCGACGGGAAGCAAACGGTGGTGTCCTATAACGCCACCACGTTCTACGACCGGGGCCGGACGCTGCAGGGCGTCTTCGCCGCGGCGCGCGACGTGACGGAGCGGAAGCGGGTCGAGGCGGAACTGCAGCAGGCCAAGGCCATGGCCGAGACCGCGAGCCAGACCAAGTCGGATTTTCTGGCAAGCATGAGTCATGAAATCCGAACGCCGTTGAATGCGATCATCGGCATCGCCGACCTGCTCGCAAAGACCCCTCTCTCCCCCGAGCAGAACAAGTATGTGCAGATCTTTCGCCGCGCAGGCGACAACCTGCTGAACCTCATCAACGACATCCTCGATCTCTCCAAAGTCGAAGCCTCGCAGCTCGAGCTGGAACGGACCGGGTTCTCGTTGAACGATCTGCTGGAGAAGGTGCGGGAGATGGTCGCGGTCCGGGCCCAGGAAAAAGGTCTGGCCCTGGTGTGCGAGATCGCGCCGAAGGTGCCGGGCGACCTGGTCGGCGACCCGACACGGCTGCGGCAGGTGCTGCTTAATTTGCTGGGCAACGCAATCAAATTCACGGAATCCGGCGAAGTGGCGCTACGAGTCACGCTGGATGCGGACCCCTCCGTTCCGGGCGCATTGCGGTTCACGATTTCCGACACCGGCATCGGGATTCCGAACGAGAAATTGGGCGCGGTGTTCGAGCGATTCACGCAAGCGGACTCGTCCACCACTCGCAGGTACGGCGGCTCGGGACTGGGGCTCACGATTTCGAAGCGCCTCGTGGAACTCATGGGCGGATGCATCCGGGTCGAAAGCGGAGTCGGAAAGGGCAGCGTGTTTTCTTTCACCGTGCCCTTCGAGATCTGGGTGGGGGCCACGCGGCGGGCGCCTGCGCCAATTGGCACGGATCACGAGCCCGCGCTGCCGGCGCTGCACATCCTTCTGGTGGAGGACTCCCCGGACAACCGCACGATCACGGTGGCCTATCTGCGGGACACGCCATACCGAGTCGAAATTGCCGAAAACGGGGCCGTCGCCTATACCAAGTTTACGGCCGGACACTTTGACCTGGTCCTGATGGACCGGCAAATGCCCGTCATGGATGGCTTGACCGCGACGCGGGCGATCAGAGAGTGGGAGCGCGCGAACCACCGGCCGCCTACGCCGATCATCGCGCTGACGGCCTCCGCCTTGAAGGGGGATCAGGAACAGTGTGTGGCGGCGGGGTGCACAGCGTATTTGACGAAACCCATCAAAGAGGAGGTGCTGCTGCAAGCGATCAGGGAGCATTCCATCGTCGCGCCTCCGCCGACGAAAGAGGAGAGCAGCCGGAACGACGCAATCGTCGTGCGTACGAACCCTAAATTCACGGACCTGATCCCCGGGTTTCTGCAGAACCGCAGGCAGGATGTCACCGCGATGCTCGACGCCCTGGATCGGAGTGACTTCAAGACCGTGGGGAGTCTAGGGCATGGCATGAAGGGCGCCGGGGGCAGCTGGGGATTTCAGGCCATCACCGACATTGGCGCCGCCCTCGAGCAGGCGGCCGAGCGCGCCGATACCGACGCATCGCGCAAGTGGGTGGGTGAATTATCCAGGTACCTGGATCGAATCGAGGTCGTCTCGAACTAATCCGCCCCACCATTACGGGTGCTGGGTCCTGGCGAGACAAGCGCGGACGCGTGCGGTGAGCTGCGGTATCGAAAACGGCTTCGTCACGTAGTCGGTCACGCCTGCGTCAAAGCCGGCGCGGGTGCTGGGCTCATCGGTCATGGCCGTGAGCATCAGCACAGGCAGGGAGCGTGTCTCGTGCTTGGCGCGAAGCGTTTTCATGACCGCCATGCCGTCCATGCCGGTCATCTTGTAATCCAGCACCACGAGGTCCGGCATCTGCTCGTCAATCATTCGCAGTGCCTCCGGGCCGTTGGTCGCCTTGCTGACGTGTGCTGATCGTCCTCCAGCGCGCGAACGACCAACGTGAGCGTGTCCGGCTGGTCATCAACCACCAGGATGTGGAAACGGCGCTGCGCGACGGAAGGCTGGAAGGAGCCTGCCGAAACAAGTGGCTTCGAGGTGGCGCGCGACTCCAGCAGCAGTTCGCATCCTTCATACGCGCAGAAGACATCGAGCCCTGTCCCGCGTTGCAGGGCCAGGGTGCGTGCCCTGCGCTCGATGTCCGCGACGAAGCGGTCGTCATGGCTTGGATCGTGGTGGGTCAGCGCAACCCGGCGCACGCCGGCGGCCGCGGCAATTTGCACCACGTAGTCGTACGTGCTGTGTCCCCAGGTTTTCTTGGAAGCGTACTCCTCGGGCGTGTACTGGGCGTCGTGGATCACGAGATCGGCGTCGGCCATGAATCTCGCGTGCCGACGGTCTCCGTCGTGCAGGATCGACTCGATGCGGCCCGGCGCGGCACCGGCGCGCCAGAGCTCATCGGAGAACTGCTCGTGATCTACCAGGTACACCATCGCGACGCCATCGGCTTCGACCCGGTAGCCCACCGTCATGGCCGGATGATTGAGAAATTGGGTCGCGACTCGCGCGCCGCCGATCGTGTGGATGCCCTCGGTCAAGTCGTGGTAGGTGATCGCGGCCGGCAACTGATTCAACTCGACGGGGAAGTAGGTGAACTCCATCTGGCCGGCCAGCACGTCATGCAGCGAGCCGCGGCTACCTTCCGGACCATGGATCGCGACGGAATTCCCTTTGACAAAGGCCGGGCTGAAGAACGGGAAGCCTTGAATGTGATCCCAGTGCGTATGCCCGAGGAGAATGTTCGCGTGGATGGCTTTCTTCCCCTGGGCCATCAAACGGGCGGCTAGCCCGTGCGCGCCAGTGCCGCAGTCGAATATCAGCAGATCGCCGTTGGCTGTGGTCAACTCGACGCAGGACGTATTGCCACCGAAATGATTGGTCCCCGGCCCAGGAGTTGCGATCGACCCCCGCGTTCCCCAGAAACGTATTTTCATGACTCTGCGGCTCCCTTGCGGGGCTGCCCGGCGTGCCGTCCTACCCTCAACCTCGGCGCCAGTGCCACGCCTCGTGCCGAGTGCGGACGAGCCGGGCCCACTGGTTCGATTGCGGCGTCACATATCCATATCGCCCATGCCACCCATGCCACCCATGCCACCACCCATGCCGCCGCCGCCACCTGGCCCCTGTCGTCCTTGGGTAACTCGGCGACCATCGCGTCGGTCGTCAGCATCGAGTCCCGCGACTGACGCCGCGTTCTGCAGCGCGAAGCGCGTCACCTTGGTCGGATCGATGACACCCATCTCCACCAGGTCGCCGTACTCGCCGGTCTGGGCGTTGAAGCCGTAGTTGCCCTTGCCTTCGACGACCTTGTTGACGACGACCGACGGCTCCTCGCCGGTGTTGGCGACGATTTGGCGCATCGGCTCTTCGAGCGCACGCAGCACGATCTTGATGCCGGCGTCCTGGTCGCGTTGTCGCCCTTCAGGTTCTTGAGGTTGGCGCGTGCACGCAGATATGCAACACCGCCACCGGCGACGATGCCTTCCTCGACGGCCGCGCGGGTCGCGTGCAACGCGTCCTCGACGCGGGCTTTCTTTTCTTTCATTTCCATTTCAGTCGCCGCGCCGACCTTGACCAAAGCCACGCCGCCGGCGAGCTTGGCCACACGCTCCTGCAGCTTTTCCTTGTCGTAATCCGACGTCGCATCCTCGACCTGCTTGCGGATGTTCTTCACCCGCGCCTCGATCGCGGCCTTTTCGCCGGCGCCGTCGATGATCGTCGTGTCTTCCTTGCCGACCTCGATGCGCTTCGCGCGGCCCAGATCCTTCAGCGTCGCGTTTTCGAGCTTCAGTCCGAGTTCTTCCGCGATCACCGTGCCGCCGGTGAGAATCGCGATGTCTTCGAGCATGGCCTTGCGGCGGTCGCCGAAGCCCGGCGCCTTGACGGCGGTCGTCTTCAGGATGCCGCGGATGTTGTTGACGACCAGCGTCGCGAGCGCTTCACTATCGACGTCCTCGGCGACGATCAGCAGCGGCTTGCCTGACTTGGCTACCTAGCTCGAGCAGCGGCAGCAGATCGCGGATGTTGCGAGATCTTCTTGTCGTGCAGCAGGATGTATGGCTCCTCGAGCAGCGACACCTGCTTGTCCAGGTTGTTGATGAAGTACGGCGAGATGTAGCCGCGGTCGAACTGCATGCCTTCGACGAGATCGAGCTCGTTCTCGAGGCCCTTGCCGTCTTCGACGGTGATCACGCCTTCCTTGCCGACCTTGTCCATCGCCTCGGCGATCGTCTTGCCGATCGACTCGTCGGCGTTGGCCGAGATTGCGCCGACCTGGGAAATTTCCTTGCTGGTCGTGCACGGCTTGCTGATCTTCTTCAGCTCTTCGACGATGGCGATCACCGCCTTGTCGATGCCGCGCTTCAGGTCCATCGGGTTCATGCCGGCGGCGACGTACTTCATGCCTTCGGCGATGATCGACTGCGCGAGGACGGTTGCCGTCGTCGTGCCGTCGCCGGCGACGTCGGAGGTCTTGGACGCGACTTCCTTGACCATCTGCGCGCCCATGTTCTCGAACTTGTCCTTGAGCTCGATTTCCTTCGCGACCGACACGCCATCCTTGGTGATCGTCGGCGCGCCGATAGCTTCGCTCGAGGACGACGTTGCGGCCCTTCGGGCCGAGCGTGATCTTGACGGCGTTGGCGAGGACGTTAACCCCGTTCACCATCTTGTTGCGTACGTTCTCGCCGAAGCGGACGTCTTTGGCTGCCATGATTCGTTTCTCCTGATACTTGGTTCGGTGGGCGGTTAGCCGACGATGCCGATGATGTCGTCTTCGCGCATGTGGAGCAGGTCCTTGCCGTCGAGCTTGAATTCCTGGCCCGAATACTTGCCGAAGAGGACCTTGTCGCCGGCCTTGACGCCCATGGCGACGAGCTTGCCGTTGTCGTCGGTCTTGCCGGGGCCGGCGTAAACGACTTCGCCCATCGAGGGCTTTTCGGCAGCGGTATCCGGAATGACGATGCCGCCGGCGGTTTTACGCTCCTCTTCGAGACGCTTGACGATGATCCGATCGTGCAGGGGACGAAGTTTCATGGTTGCACTCACTCTGGTAAGGTTTTACAGCGAGTTCCGTCGCTGTAGGCCGAGGGCCGGGTAGTTGCATCGACGGTCGACAAGAAGGGGTCTCGCGGACACCGGAAGCTTCATTGTTCGCCGATAACCATCGTTATATGGGGCCGTAGCGGCATGCACTCAACCCATCAACGACAATTTACCGTTCCGGTCTCCTATAAAGACCCGCCATTGCCTGCATGTGCAGGTGAGGTCTTCCATAGTTGGGTCGTCGGGCGCTGGACGATCAGCGACTCGGCAATCATTCGACTCGCCGGTTGCGCCGCGCCGTACAGAATGGGTGATCGCAAGGACGGAGTCTGTGCGCCACCGCACAGAGATCGGCAGGGCTGGAGTCGCGCCGTCGCGATACTTCTCCGACGATTTACTCATCTCCAATGCCGGCTCACAATGATGGTTTTTTAAGCATCAGCCCATGTTCGTTTATCCAACAGCGGTGTCCAATGGAGTGCTATTTCACGGCGTGACGCGGAGATCCATATGAGCACTGCGCAATCCGCAACGACCGGGCCTGATCTGACACAGGGTGTGGCGATCGACACGCTCGCCGACGGAACGATGCTCGCCGGGCACGTCGGCGAGGATGCGGTCCTGCTCGCGCGCCGCGGCAACGAGTTCTTCGCGATTGGCGCCACTTGCACCCACTACAACGGTCCGCTGGCGGAAGGGCTGATGGTCGACGACACCGTGCGCTGTCCTTGGCACCACGCCTGCTTCAGCCTGCGGACCGGAGAGGCGCTGCGCGCGCCGGCGCTCGCTCCGGTTGCGTGCTGGTCGACTGAGCAGCGCGACGGCAAGGTCTTCGTGCGCGAGAAAGCGGACGGCGACGCCGCGCACGCGTGTCGCGCCCGACGCCCGGATCGCCGCGGAAGATCGTGATCATCGGCGGTGGCGCGGCCGGTTTCGCCGCGGCGGAGATGCTGCGTCGCCAGCGCTACCAAGGCCAGCATCGTCATGCTGAGCGACGACGACGCCCCGCCCGTCGACCGGCCGAACCTGTCCAAGGATTACCTGGCCGGCAACGCGCCGGAGGAGTGGGTCCCGCTGCGCGAGGACAGCTTCTACACCGAGCAGGACATCGACTTGCGGCTGAAGACCTCCGTCACGGCCGATCGATATCGGCGCAAGCGCGAGGTCGCGATCGGCGACGGCAGCAAGGTCGCGTACGACCGGCTGCTGCTCGCGACCGGTGCCGAGCCGCGTGCGCTTGCCGCTACCGGGCATGGACCTGCCGCATGTGCATACGCTGCGAACGCTCGGCGATTGCCGCGCCATCATCGCGCGAGCGACGACGACCGCGCGGCGCGCCGTCGTGATGGGCGCGAGCTTCATCGGTCTCGAGGTCGCCGCTTCGCTGCGCGCGCGCGGCATCGAGGTGCACGTCGTTGCGCCGGAGAAGCGGCCGATGGAGCGCGTGCTGGGCGCGCAGATGGGGGACTTCGTGCGCAGCCTGCACGAAGAGCACGGCGTGATCTTCCATCTGGAGGACACGGCGACCGCGATCGACGCGCGCCAGGTAACGCTGAAAAGCGGCGGCACGATCGACGCGGACCTGGTCGTCGCCGGCGTCGGCGTGCGGCCGCGGCTGTCGCTCGCGGAGAAGGCCGGCCTCGCGATCGACCGCGGCGTGACGGTCAACGAATACCTGGAGACCAGCGCGCCCGGAATCTACGCGGCCGGCGACATCGCCCGCTGGCCCGACCGCGCACAGCGGCGCGGCGATCCGCGTCGAACACTGGGTCGTCGCGCAGCGCCAGGGCCAGACCGCCGCGCTCAACATGCTCGGCGGCCGGGAGAAGTTCGACGCCGTGCCGTTCTTCTGGAGCCAGCACTACGACGTCCCGATCAACTACGTCGGCCACGCCGAGACGTGGGACGAGTTGGCGATCGAGGGCGACATCGCAAGCCGCGACTGCGTCGTGCGATACAAGCGCAAGGGCCGCGTGCTCGCCGTCGCCTCGATCTATCGCGACGCCGACAGCCTGATGGCCGAAGCAGCGATGGAGCGGGAGCCGGCGTAGAAAAGCGTCACTTGCGGACTCGCACAAGAAATCCCTATTCCTGAGTCGCCTGCGGAGAAATGGACCGATGAGCGTGATCGATGCAAGAGTCGTCAACCTCGACGAATTGAAGCTCGAGCATTTCGCGAATGGAGACAAGTTTGAATCCGACTCCGTGCGCGTCGGGCCGCTCCTGGGAGCGAAGAACCTCGGCTATTCCTACGATGTCGTCCCGCCCGGAAAGCGCTCGTGCCCTTTCCACAGTCATCGCGGGGAAGAGGAGATGTTCTTCATCGTGAAGGGCAAGGGCACGCTGCGCTACGGCGACGAGACACGGAAGATCCGCGCCGGCGACCTCATCTGCTGCCCGACCGGCGGCCCTGAAACGGCGCACCAGATCGTCAACGACTCGGATGCCGAGCTCGCCTATCTGTCGGTAAGCACCATGCTGCCGGCGGAGGTTTGTGAATACCCGGATTCGAAGAAGATCGGCGCATTCGGCGGCGGCCTGCGTCATATGACGCGGGCAGAACACGACCTGGACTACTGGACGGACGAAGCCTGAACGCCGCGAGGCACTCAGGCGCTCGATCGTCTTTCACAGTCGCTCGATCTCGGCCGCTTCGGCATATAGTTACGGGGCGCCATGACCAGGGCGATCAACAGGAGCGAACCATGTCTCATCAGCCGCCGAAACAAAACAAGAAGAAAGCACAGCACACTGCCAAGGAGAAGAAGTCGATCAAGCAACAGAAGAAGCACGCCAGCGATCAGGCTCCCTTCATCAAGCAGTGAGGAGCGACGGCGCGGCGACGCGCCCAGGCCCGGGTCTTTGCGCCCGCTTGGCCTGAATCTGCGACGCTCGGAGACTTTCGGCGAAGCGCCGAGTAATTGCACATCGCCCCTCGCTCTTTGAGTGGCGCCTTAGTGCTGGGGCCCTAAGTACGCCTTCGCCTCCAGGAACTCGGATCTGCTCGCGCTCGCGCCGTTCGCGAGACCGGCCAGCTTTTGGTAATACGCTCGTGCTTGGTCCCTGTCCCCGGCCGACGCCGCGGCCTTCGCGGCACCGTAGAGCCCGCGAAGGCGCAGCGGTTCGCGCCTGGCCGATGCCTCGTACGCGGCAAGTGCGTCAGCGGGGCGCCCGGCCTCCCGCAGCATGTCGCCCAACAATTCACGCGCCGGCACAATGGCACCGGGCGTAACGATGTGCTTCTCCATCGAATCCTCGAGGTCGGCGGCCGCGCGCATGGACTTGAAGGCTTCGTCGCGATTGCCGCGCGCGAAGGCAATCCACGCGTCCACGCTCAGTCGCTGCACTTCGACCTGATTGGACCAATACGTATCTTTCCTGTCGGCAAGCGCGTCGCGCAGCCCTGCCAGCTGGGTCGATTCCTGCCCCGCCGACGCAAGCTCATTCAGATGAACAAACCCCAGGCCGCGCGCGTAGTGCGTGATGGCATCGGGGAACGAAAACTTCGTCGGCCGCACTTCCAAGGCAACCGCTTCAGCCCAGGCGCCGCGCTCAACGGCATAGCGCGCCGGCATCGCGGCGAGCGCATAGGGACCGATGAATATCGACGGATTGACCGCGAGCGACGCGCTTTCCGCCACCACCCGCTGCGCCTCCGCGTCCCGGCCGAGCTGCAGATACGCGTATACCAGGTAGTCCATGGCGTGCGCCTGTTCCTGGCCGTTACCTTCCGCCTTGGCGGCTGCCGTCGAGCGGATATTGGAGTCGATGGAGTCCTGCCACATGCCAAGCCGGGTAAAGATGTGCGAAGGCATATGCAGCGCGTGCGGGTGATTGGGAGCAAGGCGCGCATACAGGCGGGCGGCGGCTACACCGCGCTCGGCGATGGGCGGGTAGTCATAGCTATGGATGAGGTAATGCGCGACTCCGGGGTGGTTCGGTTGCTGTTCAAGAATTCGTTCCAGGATCGCGGCGGCCTTGAGCTGGTTCGCGTAGCTCTTGTCCGTGAGTGAGGCCGTCATGTCGAGCGATAGCGCGTAGAAGATCGACGCTTCCGCATCATCCGGGTACCGTTTCGCGAGCGCTTCCATCGCCTTCTCGTAGGCGCGCCGGCGGGTCGGGAAATCGGTCTTGTCCGCATCCCGGTAGATCAGTTCGATCGCTGCCAGATAGTCGCGCTCGCGCTGCGTCTTGTACCCGATGCTCTTCGCCCTATCGAGCCCGGCAAGCGCTTCACGCGCCGCTTCGGAAGCCGGCTGCTGAGCCGTCAAGGGATTCTGCTGATACGCCATGGCGATGCCCCAGTACGCCATCACGCAGTCGGGATCTTGTTGCAGCACGGCTTTGAAGCCTGCGATCGCGTCCTTCGCCCAGAATGCATGCAACAGGACCATCGCCTGGTCGAATTGCTTCTCGACCGCGGGTTTGCACGAAGTGACGAAGTGCACCTTCCCAAGATCGTCCCGCGGCATGGGCGTCGCCACAGCGTCTCCGGTCGGTTGCGCCAGCGAGGAACGCACCCCGATCGCGGCCAGAATGCCTAACGTCACAAGAATCGCTCGTATCGTCATGCTGAGTCGTCCCAAGAGTCGCCGTTGCGGCAAGCCGAGTACACGGTTACTTTCTTTGCTTCTTCCGCCGGTACCAGAAGGCTGCGCCATCAGCGTGCGCGGCGCTAGTTCAAAATGTGAACTTGAATCGTCCGCGGCGAGGCGCTAGGCTGATGGCATGAGAACGGGATTCGGCCAGTTTTGTCCTGTGGCCATCGCCAGCGAGGTGTTCGCGAAGCCGTGGACGCCCCTGATCCTGCGCGAGCTGTTCGCCGGTTCCGATCATTTCAACCAGATCCACCGTGGCGTTCCTCTGATGTCGCGGGCCCTCCTTGCTCGCAGGTTGCGTGACCTCGAGAACGCAGGAGTGGTAGCCAGGCGATCCCTTCCCGGTGAGCGCGGGCATCACTATCAGCTCACGGATGCGGGTCATGAATTTCGGACCGTCATCGACGCGCTCGGAAATTGGGGACAGCGCTGGACCGTGCGCGTGCAGCGCAAGAACCTCGATGCGGGATTCCTGATGTGGAACATCCGCCGCCGAATCGCGCGCGAACTCTTGCCGGATCACCGGGTGGTTGTGTGCTTCCGATTCAGCGGCACGCCGCGGACATATCATGGTCCTCGCGAGTTCTGGCTGGTGCTGACCCGGGACGACGTTCAGCTCTGCATCGAGGACCCCGGCTTCGACGTTCAGCTTCAGGTCGAAGCTGACCTCGCGGCCATGGCGAGCGTCTGGCTCGGGGACATTTCCTTCGACACCGCGTTGCGCTCGAAGGCCGTCCGCGTTCTCGGACCTCGGCGCCTTGCGAAGGCCTTCCCGACCTGGCTGATGCTCAGCCGATTCGCTGGCGTGCCGCGGCCAAAAACCGAGGAGAAATACGGCTTCGCCGAGCGCAGCAGCCTTTCCGAGCAGAAACTGCAGCAGGAAGTTCGCTAAAGCGCCTTGGACTTGAATCCCGGCCGGCCGGAGGGCCGGCTGCGAATACGAAAGGTGGGGTCTTGTCGACAGGCCGCGGCGCATGCTCAAATCGCGGTGCGGACAAAGCTTCATCCGGATTCGCAATGTACGCCGCGCCCTCGCAAGTCTTCCAAGTACGCTGTCTGCGCATGAGTTGCTCGACCAGCAAGCGCCGGCGGCTTCTGCTCACGCGGCTCGTCCTGGCCGTTACCGCCGCCGCGTTCGCGATCCTGGTTTCACTTGCGGCGAGCCATCTGCACGTTGGTCCCGATGACGACGAAGCCTGCGCCGTCTGCGCGGCCTTCTCGGATAAGCTTCACGATGCGGCACCACCCCAAGTGGTGGCTCGGACGTTCGTTACCGTCCACCTCGTCGTTACGACGCTTCCATTGCCACAACGGATCGGCGTCGCGCCGACCCTCCCACCGCCAAGCTGCGGTCCACCCGCAGTCGCTTAGCAGTGATGCCGCGTCGCCGCGAGCCTGCGGCGCCGCGATCCCACGCGCAGTACCGGGCGCGCCTGTTCGCGCTGTCCTATGTGCCGTCGATCGAAGGCACGCGCACGCTCAGCGCAGTCGTAACGAGACCGAGAAACCGATGCAGACCGAACCTTCTTCGCGTGGCGGGCGCACCGTGCGCGCCTGCTCCAGCAGCCTTCCGCCGCCGCTTCTGTCCAGCCGCTCGCGTGGCTGGGACGGCATCGTCGTGGAACTTCGCTGCGCAAGTAATCTCGACGTGGTCCTGCCCTATCCCGATCACGTCATCGCGGTGATTCTGGGCGGCTCGGCCACATTGTGGCAGTCGCGCGGCGGCCGCATTGCGCATCGCACCGTGCGCCCGGGCGAGGTCATCATCACGCCGGCCGGGGAGCCCAAGCGGTGGCAGCACGTCGATGACATCGTTGCGGTCGTTCTGCGACTCTCTCGCCAGTACCTTGACAAGCTGGCCGCCGAGCTGGACGAACGTCACCCAGGAGGCGTCGAGATCAAGGATGTTCTTTCGGTGCGCGATCCATTCCTGCGGGAAACCGCGATCCGCTTCCTGAAGGCGCTCGAGCCGCAATCGCCCGCGAGCCGTGCCCATATCGATGCGCTCGTCCGTTCGCTGGGCGTGCACTTGCTCGCCAGGTACGCGGTGGAGCGCAGACTTTCGGTGCCCCGGGTTCCCACCATGTCGCCCAGAAAGTTGCGCCGCGCGGTCGACTACATCGAAGCGAACCTGGATCGCGACCTGAGCATCGCGCATATCGCCGAACACGTAACGATGAGCGAGAGCCACTTTTCACACGTGTTTCGGGAGACGGTCGGGTTGCCGCCTCACCGCTATATCCGTGACCGGCGAATCGAGCGGGCCAAGGCATTGCTGCGTGAGTGCGATATTCCACTGAGCGAAGTAGCGCAGCTGATCGGCTGCTCGAATGCGAGCAACTTCTCAGTGCTTTTTCATCGTGCAACGGGCAGGACCCCGCGCACTTACAGGAATGGCTGCTGACGCGCGCCAGCACTCGCGCGCGACTCGCTATGGCTTCTTGGGATCCGCGGGTGGTTGGGCCACCCTTGCGACCGCGCGCCCCGTCTTGTCCGGGATCTTTGCGATGAGCGTCGTGACGTCGCTCTTGTCGAATTGGATGTGAACGCGATAGGTGCCCTGCGAGCCGCGTCCCCGGTATTCCCAAACCTCGACTGCCGGATCGCCCGGCATGACGTCTTCGTCGTCGAGTTGGGTATCGCGCCACGGTTTGCCGAGCAACGCCTCGACTTCGGCTTTGGTCGTATGTCCCGGGACGATTTTGGCGAGCATCTGGTCGGCGAAATCCCGAGCCTGCTGGGATGGCGGCACCTGTCCCGCAGTCGTACCGCCTTGCAGATTCGCACCGTCTGCGGCGACAGCCGCGAGTGCATTCAGGAATGCAGCAGCAGCGAGCAGCGCTGCTGGAATGACGCGCATCTCGACTTTCGAATGGGTTGCGGGCATACAGTTTGACGGTTGCCCGTTTGCGGGCGGGCGGAGGGAACCCGGACATACACCGACGCGCCCGGGTTCCATCAACTCACCGACGACAGCCCCCTTGCTCTACTGCGGGCAGTTCGGATTGTGCTGCGCGGCCGGAGTGTTACATGCCTGGCCGGGCCCGCCGCTCGACTGCGCCACCACCTGCGCCGCGTCGCCTGTCGGCACCAGGACGGTAATGCCGGACCCCGCGCGATCCTGACCATAGATGTAGCCCCGGTCATCGACCTCGACGACATTCATGTACGCGACATTCCGGCACAGGGTCGGGTCACCCGGAACGCCGCACGACGCCCTGGTGTTCTCGTTGGGTGCCTGGATGAAATAGGACACCATGCGCGGGTTGAGCGGATCGCGGATGTCAAAGCAGCGCATTCCCGCATTGAACCATGTGACACACGCAAGCTTGCCGTAATACGGCGCGTAGATGTGCCATTGGTAGTAGTGCGAACCGAAGCGGCCTCCTTTCTGGCAGAAATTGCCGGGGAATTGCGGGACGTTGAGCGTCGCGATCGGCCATGGCGTCTGCTCGTTCGTGACGTCGACCAGCGTGGTGTTGCGCATGTATTGCTCGCTCGTGCCGCAGCTCGGCGGTCCACCGGCTTCGCTGGTGTTGATGGCGACATCCCAGCTCTGCGGTCCAGGCGTCTGCGAGAGTGGCGAAGTCGTGAAATTCGCCTGCAGTTGCGGGATGGGCATGTTGAAGATCGGAGTGCTGTTATGCGACCCGATGTAGGGCGGTTGCGCGATATAACCGAGCTGAGGGTAGAGCAGGTCCGTCTGCGACGGGCCAAGGCTTTGCGCCGGCGTGTCCGCGCAATGCCCGCCCGCGTCCGGATTGGACGTGCACCCCGTCAGCAACTTCGTGCGATCGAGTATCTGCATGACCCCGGTGGAACCGACCCCGTACGAGCAGACAACGATGCTCTTCATGCCCGTGGCGGACATCACGCCGGTCGAGGTGGAATAGCACTGGTGCACGCTCGCGGGCGGATTGGCGACGCCTTCGTAGCAGTTTTGTCCCGGGCTGTTGGTGCAGGTCGGCTGCGTCGCGATATCGGCGCTCGGTTGTCCACCGGGCAATCCATATTGACGGATGAACACCGGGCTCGCCGGATTGCTCAGGTCATAAATGTAGAGGTGCTGCTTTTGCTGCCAGCCGTCGGCCTTGCCGCCCGAGACCAGGTACGCGATCCCGGTATCGCATTCCCAATAGCTTCGATGGTACTGCGAGAGCCCGCCGACGATCGTGGAGAGCTGTGTGGGCGCGGATGGGTTGGTGACGTCCCAGATCTCTTGCCTGCCGTCCCCTATGTTGGTGGCACCGCGATGCACGAGCAGGTAGTAGCTGCCTGGCGTCGCGTGGGGCAACGTGTTTCCGCTGCATACGAACACGTGCGGCGCGCCGCCTGACGCAAGCCCGGGGATGTGGGCCAGGAACACCGGGTTGCCTATGTTCGTAACGTCGTAGACCTGAACGCCGCAGTTCTCGGTCTGCTTG
The DNA here is from genome assembly GCA_963718905.1 of uncultured Pseudomonadota bacterium. Lineage (GTDB taxonomy): Bacteria > Pseudomonadota > Gammaproteobacteria > Burkholderiales > Casimicrobiaceae > VBCG01. The sequence continues at coordinate 36,066 of CAVRAF010000005.1, read as the reverse complement.
GTCACCGGATTGACGCCGGTCCCCGATCGAGAACCGGCGTACAGGATCTCGCGATTGCCTTGGTGCTCGACCCACATCTGATCGCCGTCCTGGCAACCGATCTGATCCATGAACCCAACGACCTTCATGTTCCAGCTCGCCTGCTTATCGAAATCCTTCGGTGGGTCCGGCGGGTTCAGCGGCGGAAGCCCAAATGCCCCGGAGGAGCCCATGTTGTTCGTAATCGTTGGAACCAAGGCGTGATCCGGCAGGTATGGGGATTCTGCCCACGCCGGTCTCGTCAACCCAGCGAAAAACCCAGTCATCGAGACGAGACCCACGAGAAACGCTAGCCCGATGTCCCGGGCAGGCTTATGGATGCCAAGCATAGTGAGACCTCCTTGCGTCTGTTCGTCAAGCGCGCGCCCGGCGTGTGACGCCGATTCAACATGTACTTCGTTGGGGTGCGCGTACCTGGACGACTATACGTCGCGGCAGTCGAGGCGTCTTTCTGGTTTTCTGCAACCGATTCTGCGAATCAGTGTTTATTGCCGCCGCTTTCGCGGCCTCGAGTGCTCCGGCGAATGACACTATCCATGCGTCCGTTTGCCAGCGTCATCGGCGCTCCAGCAGCAAGCACGCAAGGACCCCGACTCTGTATCAATTTTGGAGGTCGGTTGACATAGGCGGGGCTCCAGTAGGGCCGAGAGCAATATCAATCAGGTAGGGGACCTGCCGGGCGCACCAAAAAACAAAGGGCTTGGCGATCGGTCGCCAAGCCCTTGTAGTTGGTAGGCCGTGTACGGATCGGACTGCTACGTTTTGGTCTACAGGTCGCTTCACCTATCCGCAACGAAAGCGGGCACAGGGGCGAGTCAACGAGGCACCGCCTACTGCCCGCTGCATACAGAAGGAGCGTGCGTCAACCAGTTCGCATCGTCGATACTACCTCCATCCGTGGCGACAACTTTTGCCGGATTCGGTCCCGACGGAGTTCCCCACCAGTCGTTCTCGGCCGTCACGTTGTAGCCCTCCGTCTCGAGGTCGTAAATCGCACCGCCGAAGATGCAGTTGCGGCCCTTGCTCCCCAGCGCCCCGCCGCCGAGGTCGATTACGTAACTCCCCGTTCCCTCCGGTCGGTTGCTGGTCGAACGCGACGGCAACACCGCTCATCGAGCTCGACAGGTCGCTGTCCTCGACGCGCATCGAGAACTGGGTGAGCGGTGTAACGTCGTTCATCCAGAGGTTGTAATACCGGCTACCAGAAATGCTGCTGCGTTGGATGTCAATGGAGACCGTGTGCGGATCGCTCGCGCCGCAGGCAGGTCCGAGTGTCGGCGGATCCGTGCAGTGGTTGCTGGTGATCTCGATGCCATCGTTGCCACATTGCCTGAACTCGCTGTCGCGCATGACGAGCATCGTCACGTCATTGGCGCCGACCGACGCGATCCCGAGGCACTCGCCCGTGTTGTCGCCGGTCTTCGCGAGTGGCACGCCGTTCACTCCTCCAGCCGGGATCGCATAGCTCGCCAGCCCGCCGCTCATGGTGGTGCCAACGACCAGCACGTGGTCCAGGATAAGAATCGCGGTGGACCCTTGCTCACCACGATTGAATTCCTCGAGCATGTCGCCGGGATTGTTGTAAAACTGACTATCGGAAATGGTCAGCTGACTGTACGGCTTGCCGTTGCTCGTGATGTACTCCATCCCATTCGTCGAAGCGCCGCCGATCCCCATCGAGTAAAGGTTGTGCTTGATTTCCTCGATTAGCGTTCCCGATTCGGCCGGATTCACGAAGAGGCTGTCCATGTTGGCGCGCGGGCTGCCCGTGTTGGCTTCGGTGTTCTCGTCGAGCGTAGCATGGAGAACGCCGGTTCCCGTCACCTGCGTACCGATTCCCTCGATCGTGCCGACGCCTGTGCCGCTGCATTGTGATAGTGTGGTCACGAAATTCCGGTTCACCTGGGCGGTCGCGTTTCCGGTGCCCATCGAACGCAGGTCGATGCCGTCGCCGCAGAAGCCGTCATGGACGTAGTTCCCTTCGATCGAAATGGCTGTCTTGACCGACGCGGTGTCGATCAGGATGGCCGCCCAGCCGGCCCCGATGCCATTGCCGAACGGCGGCGGCCCTCCACTGGCCAGTCCCGCGGTGTAGGAATTGAGGTAGAACGGCTGAACGCGAAACCCGACGGTGCCCGACGTGTTGAAAGTGCCGACATCGTTGCCGCGAACAACTACATCGACGACATCATTGCCGTAGACGCCACCGCGATATGCGGTGGTGATGACGACGTTCTCGACATCCGCGCCATCGGCCAACTCCACCGCATCGCCGTTATTGCTAGTGGGCGATGAGTTTGCGATCCTCGGCTGCGATGTGAGTTCGGTGCTCATCGCAAGCGGGGGTCCACCTTGCAACAGCGGTTTCCCGAGTTGGACGACCGGCGGGCCTTCTCCTACCAGATGCTGGCCCGCCTTCAGGGCGATACCGCCATCGAGTGGGGGCACATTGAGCGGGGACGCTTCAATCACGATCGTATCGCCCGGGGAAGACGCCTGCTCAACGGCTGCAAGCGCGTTGAAAGGCGATTGAATGCTGCCGTCACCACCAGGCGACGCAGTAGCGCTGACATACCAATGATGGTTTTGCCCCGCAGCCCCCGCGGCTTGCGACGTATTGCATGCAAGCAAGCAGGCACACATAGCCGATAGTGCCATCACAGCTGTCGTGCGCACTCTCAATGCGGTTTGCTTTTCATTCGACGAAGTATCCGAAAAGCCCATGTCTCCTCCTTCAAAAAAGCCTCCCTGCGGGGGCGTTTATTCTACCTCTCACTCTGAACGAAACCGTAGCGATCGGCGCGCATTGTAAGTATTACAAGTCGTCGCGCGACGCGCGAAAAGATAGTCAGGGTTCTCGCTTGTCCACGGCAGCGCCGCCTGCTCATGCTGCACACAGCAATTTCCCAGCTTCGTTGATTGTTGGTGCGTGCAACGCGCGCGCTGACTCGCATTCGCGGGTCCGACGATTCGCAGTTTTGTGAAAGCTTGGCAGAAATTAGGCAAGCTTCGCGAGGCCGTCTTCACCTTCCGAGATTGGCGGCCATCACGCGCCACGTGGCTTATACATGCCGCTAGTCGTGCCGAGAGAAAATTTTCCTCGACATGCCGCAGGAGCTGGACCGATTCCCGGACTTGGCCGCGCTGCCGTAGGGTAATATGGGCAGCGTCCGTCCTATGATCGCTAGGCGTGCTCCTGAAATCCCGGGACATAGTCTTTCGGCGTTCCCCGAGCGACCGGCAGCATCGCCCGCTTCCACGCAGGCGGTCTAGCTGCCGGGGCACTATCGCGATCGTGGCGGCGCTGCTCAGTCTGGCGACACCGATAACGTCGGCGGCGCAAGGCACAGGAGCGGTGCTCCCGGGTCCCGTGTCCGGCGACCAGGACCGACTCCCCCAGCCCGGCTCGAACCGGCCCTTCCTCGATAGCGTGAACATCGAACTGGGCTACACCTACGACGACAACGTCACCCTGGGCCGTACCGACGACGAGATCCTGTGGGACCAGTCGCTCGCGCTCGGCGCCAGTGCAAGCCGCGCGTTCCGCATCGGCGACAAGGCACGGCTGGTCGTGACGGGTCTCTTGAACGGCGAGAAGTTCAACAGGTACAACGGCCTCTCGAATCTTTCGGGTGGCCTCGAAGCGGAGATTCAGTACCGGCAGTCCGGTGCTTTCGACGCGATAACGTACGCGGCCTTCGCGCGGGGCTGGCTCGACAACTACGCGTCACACCTGCGCGACGGCAGCCATTACTCACTCGGAGTGAGCGCGCGTGCCGCCCTGACCGATCGCATCGCGCTGTTCGGAGAACTTGCATACAACGAGCGCCACGCCCAGAGCGAAGTGTGGGACGTGATCGACCATTCCGCGCTCCTCAACCTCGACTATTCGCTGGGCGAAAGCGGAACACTGTATCTGACCGGCCAGTACCGGCGCGGCGACGTGGTGTCGGACGGCCATGCCACATTGGTGAACGTGAGCCTGGCGAAGGTCTTCGTGCTCGACGACGCGTTCCCGAACCAGCAATGTTCGCCTACCGTTCCGAGGCGGGTACCTTGATCAGCACCGTCGGATACAACGTGCCGCTGGGTCACCAGGCATCGCTCGACATTTCGTGGCGACGCGTACAGTCGACACCGACCGCGCACCCGAACTTCGATGTCCAGGGCTCGCTGCGCTACGTCGCCAATCAGTACTCCATTGTTTTGCTGAAGCGCTTCTAGGCGATTCAATCATGGTACTCACGCGGCCTTATCGGATGGATTTTTGCGGCGGCTGCGGCATTGGTGCTTGCCGCGTGCGGCGGCGGAGGCAGCCCCGGCGATGTTCACCCGGGAACCGACCCCGTCATCGTGCCAGGCGAGCCGAACGCTTTCCTGCTGTTTCCCAATCCGCAGGTGCAGCCGGACGGTTCCCTGCAAACCAACGCGGCCGCCTACGCGCAGGCTTATTACGCCGCCATCGATCCGAACAACGCGAAGGACACCTTCGCCAAGTGGAAGGCCGCCAACGGCTTCGACAGCGGAACCGGCACGCAGGTCACCGTCGTCTTCGGCGATGTGCGCGACCTGGGCTTTGGGCGGCGGATCACCGCGCGGCAAAACGTCGACGGCACACTTGCCTTCTACACCGAGAACTACCTCGTCAAGACGGGCGGAGCGTACGCCTTTTCCCCGGTCAACCTCGAGGCCGCGATCGTGCGCGACCCGAATCGCGTTGGTGTACGTCGCCGGCATCGAGTTCAGCCCGGGGCCGGCGGGGGGAGTGAGCTTCGCGAAATACTTCAACTTCAACGTCGCGACCGGCGCGCGCGAGAACATGGCGGACATCGATGGCCGTGGCGACAAGGCGATGCCGGGACCGTGCATCGTTTGTCACGGCGGCCGGGCCGACGCGCTGACACCACGTGACGCCTCGGGCAACGTGCGCTTCAACCTGCTCCTGAACGCGGTCTCGGGCGCCCGCGGCGACGTCCTGGGGCAATTGCCCCCGTTCGAGGTCGAGCAGCTTCCAGTTCTCGGACAAACCGGGGTACACCCGCACCGAGCAGGAGCCCATGCTCAAGACAATGAACAAGTGGGTCCTATGCTCGTACCCGCTCCCCGCGCCGTCGACGTTTCCGGAAGACGTCTGCCGACGCGCGGCGAGCTCAGGCGAATGGCAAGGCACGGCGGCCGCACTCATCAAGGCGGCCTATGGGGGAGATGGCCTGCCCAACCCGGCCTACGTGGAACCCACTGCACCCGCTTCGTGGGTGGCGGCGGGACAGACCTCGCTCTATGCGACGGTAGCCGTGCCGGCGTGCCGCGTCTGCCACCAGTTGCGCGGAACGGGGAGGCAGTCGGACATCGATTTCACGACCTACGAGAAATTTCAGTCGTATGCGAACCGAATTCTTGCGACAGTCGCCAATCGCGGCAACATGCCGCTCGCGAAGCTCGTGTACGACACGTTCCACGCGTCCTCGGGTGAAGCAGCGCTGGCGGATTTCCTCGTCGGCCAGGGCTTGCCGGCGCGCGACGCCAGCGGCGCCGTGCTGCGGCCCGGGCGTCCGATCGCCGATCCGGGGCCGGATCGTGTTGTGCGGCAGGGCGCGACGCCGCTATCGGCCAGCAACAGTCTGTTTGCCGATACCTATGCCTGGTCGATCGTCTCCGGCCCGAACGGCGCTGTTCCACCCAGCGGCGCCATGCTCACGAATGCCAACACCGCGCAACCCACGTTCAATGCAACGACCGATGGGACGTACGTGCTCAGCCTCGTCGCCAGCAACGCCTCCGCTCGAAGCGCACCGAAATTGCTATCGCTGGTGGTCCAGAACGGGTTGACGCCGGGTCCGAGCGCCATCCGCTTCTCCGACATCAAGGCCGCCCTGCAGGACGGCCAGGAGTGCCAGGGCTGCCATGCGCCAGCCAGTGCGCTGCACCCGCCGATTGCTTTCACGAATTATGACCGCGATGGCGATGGCGCGATCGCACCGACGGACGACGCCTGGTTTTACGCCGAGGTAAGGAGCCGGATCAATTTCACGGAGATCGCCGCGAGCGCGCTTCTGCAGAAGCCCTCGGGGCAGCATCACTTCGGCGGTCTCGGTAAAGGCTTCGACACGAGTCTCGCGCCCGGGCAACCGGGGCGCGCGAAATACGATCTCTTCCAGAACTGGATCCTCAACGGCGCGCCGCAATAGCGTGCCTCTGCAGGATCAATACGTGCGCCGCCGCGGTCGCGTGTAGTCGTCCTTCGGAAACACGAAGGGCGGCGTGCGGCCCACCAGCGCCTCGATCAGCATCAGCTCCTGGTCGGTGTGATTGATGAACGGTGCGAGGCGGATATTTCTGCCGGGCTGCTCCCCGGCCAGAATGTACAGCGGCCGATCGTGGTGGCTCGACACTACCGTTTCGCGGCTCGTCGGATCGCTCGCTGAGGCGATGTCGGCGGTTCCATAACAAGTGCAGAAGTAAGTCTGCTCCGGATCCGACTCCATGTAGACGCCGGTTCCGCGGATGCCGATGGACGCGTTTCTCGTCGTCATGCGCACGGGTCTGCCGCTCGGAAACACCGACAGGATCTTCCCCGTCAGCACCCGAAGGCCCGAAACGACCATCGAATTGGCTTCCTTCGTTTCCATCGTCACCTGGCTTTCGCTGCGCTGAAGGTGGGCGGTCTCGCCAACGACGTAGATGACTTCGCCATCCTTGCCGGTCTGGACGGTGGAGTTTGCAGCGATCTGGGTGTCGAGCGTAGCCGGTTGCCCGTCGACCAGCACCTGCCCTTCGATCCGGTAGATCGACTTCCCCTTCGGCAGCGGTGCCGGCCTGCTGCCGAGTACTTGCGCGGCGACCTTGCGGCTTCCGAGCGCGGTCGAGAAAAGGCCCGCCGCAAGCGCCTCGATCAGAAGGCGGCGCTGCGATTCCTCACTATTTTTATTCCACGTCATCGTTGCAGTCGCATGAGACTCGATTTGCCATTCTGGGCCGGTTGCCGGTCCCGGTCAAAGCGGAGAGATACCGTAGCACAGTGCGGAAAATTCGCAGTAGCTGCCCGGCGGTCCGTTCGCGCCACGCCGTTGGGCGCACCAACCGCGGCTCGCGTTTCCGGCCGCTTCCGCACGTGGCGGAGTATCGCCTATGCTTCGTGCTCTGGCAGCACATCGCCTGGTGAACCATCGTCCGCTGGATGCCGAAGTTCTCGCTGAATGGCCTCGTTCGGGTTGTGATCGAACTGGCGCTGCTGGCTTGTCTGCTGACCGACGCCGCGGGCTGGATCGAGATCCCTGGACTCACCCAGCTCGAACGTTGGGTCTACGACGCTAGGGTCCGTCTGTTCCTGCCGCGAACGCGCGACCCACGCATCGTGATCGTGGATGTCGACGAAAGAAGCCTCAAGGCCGAGGGATACTGGCCCTGGGGCCGCGACAAGCTCGCACTGATGGTGCATCAGCTCTTCGCGCGCTATCGGGTCCGCGTCGTCGGCTTCGACACCGCCTTTCCCGAGACGGACCCGAACGCCGGCCTGCCGGTTCTCGAAGCGGCCGCCAGTGGCGAATTGCGCGACGACGCGGCGTTTCAAGCTTTTTTCGAGCGCATGCGCCCCTCGCTCGACCACGACCGGCTCTTCGCCGAAGAGATCCAGAAGCATCCCGTAGTCCTCGGGTTCCTGGTGAGCGCGCAGGCAGAGCGATCGGCCGTCTTGCCGCCACCGGCGTTCCCGGCGACCGCTCTCGCCGACGCGCAGTACAGCTATTTCAGCGCCCCCGGCTACAGCGGCAACATCGCGCCGCTGCAGGCGGCGGCGACCGCCGCAGGACACCTATACGCGGCGCTCGACCCGGACGGTGTCACGCGCAGCGTGCCGATATTCATGCAGGTGGGAGACGACTTCTTCGAATCGATGTCGCTGGCCGTCCTTCGCGTCTACCTCGGCAACGCGCCGATCAAGCTCGAGAAGACCATCGTCGTCTCGGGCGGACGGAAGGTGGGGTGGATGCGCTCCGTGAACATCGGCGACGCTGTGCGCATTCCGCTCGACGAGAGGATGGCGGCGCTCATCCCATTCCGCAGCCAAGGTAGCTATCGCTACGTGTCGGCGACCGACGTGATCCGGGGCACGCTCGGCGCCGACGAGCTGAAGGACCGGATCGTCCTTGTCGGCACCTCCGCACGGGGGCTCGTCGACGTCCGCGCCACGCCGACGCGCGAGGACCTCCCGGGTGTGGAGATCCACGCGAGTCTCATCTCCGGTGCGCTCGACAACGCCGTGAAATCCCGGCCCACGGAGACGCTCGCCATTGCCATGCTCACCATCCTGCTCGTCGGCATTCCGTTCGCGGTACTTCTGCGGAGGCTGTCGGCCCTGGCCGCGACGCTCGCCGTAGCGGGCGTGCTTGCAGTCTTGTTGGGCGTGAATGCGTGGGCGTGGCAGGCGCGCAATCTGGTGCTCCCGCTGGCCGGCCCGCTGCTCATGCTGGCCGGCCTCTACTTTCTCGACGTCGTGTGGGGCTACTTCGCCGAAACCCGTCACCGGCGGCTGCTGACCGACCTGTTCGGAACCTACGTCCCGAAGGAAATCGTCGCCGAGATGGCGGAGCATCCCGATGAGTACTCGATGCACGGCCAGAGCCTCGATATGACCGTGCTTTTCGCCGACATTCGCGACTTCACGTCGATCGCAGAGACCCGCACGCCGCAGGACCTGAAGGACCTGATCAACACCTTCTTCACGAGGATGACCATCTGCATCGAGGACAAGCGCGGCATCGTCGACAAGTACATCGGCGACGCGATCATGGCCTTCTGGGGGGCGCCAGTGCGCGATGCCGAGCATGCCCGGCACGCGCTTGAATGCAGCCTCGCGATGCAGAAGGCCTTGCGCGAACTGGACCCGGTGTTCGCGAAGAAGCGTTGGCCCGCGCTGCGCATCGGCGTCGGCCTCAATTGCGGCACGATGAGCGTCGGCGACATGGGCTCACACTTCCGCCGTTCCTACACCGTGATGGGCGACGCGGTGAACCTCGCCTCCCGCCTCCAGGATCTCACCAAGGAATACGGCGTGGGCATCCTCGTCTCCGAGAACATCGTGCGAGCCGTGCGAGGACTTCGTATATCGAGAAGTGGACAAGGTGAGGGTGAAGGGCAAGCGCGAGGGTGTCGCGATTTTCGAGCCCATCGGCGCGCAAGGCGAGGTCCGCGGCGACACGCTTTTGGAGATCGCCCGTTTCCACGAGGCCTTGGCGCACTTCCGCGAGCGGCGCTGGGACGAGGCCGAAGCGCTGCTCAAGGAACTCGCCGCCGCCGCGCCTGAAGTGAAACTCTACCGACTCTACCGCGAGCGCGTCGCCCAGTTCCGCGCGGCCCCGCCGGGCGCGGACTGGGATGGCGTTTTTGGTTTCACCACCCGGTGATGTTGGCGGCGGCGACGCGAATCGCGATCGTGGGGCCGGTGTGGATTCGCTGTCGCACTGTGCGCGTGCCCGCCAGATACCGAGCCGACGCGCGACCCCGGAAACACGAAGGGCCCGGCGATTTCTCGCCAAGCCCTTGTTATTGGTAGGCCGTGTAGGGATCGAACCTACGACCAACGGATTAAGAGTCCGCTGCTCTACCAGCTGAGCTAACGGCCCATTGGCTACAGCAGTTGCCGCGCAACGAACGTGGCTACGCGCGCGGGGATTGTACCTGCCCGGCGGCGGCGCGGGCAACGTGCCTGCGCGCAACGTGGCAATTCGGACCGCTTCGCGCGAAGCGCCAAAAAAACGGGCGCCCGCGTTGCCGCCGGCGCCCGATGCTCTCGACCCGGAATCAGTTGTCGTGCTTGTCCAGGTACCAGTAGAGCCGCTTCCGAACCGGCGGTACGGGAATGGGTGGCTTGATGCCGCCGATCGACGATGTCGCGTCCGGCACCGGTACCGTCCGGGGTCTCCGCAACCCAGGCAGAACGGCACGAGCCGATCGACGCCGTCCACGACGACGTCAACGAGCCCCGCGACCGGCGACGGCGGCAATCCCCGGTTGTCGAAGATCACGCTTGCCGACGCTCCGGTCAGGAAGTTGATCTGGTATCCGCGCGCCGTGCCGAGATTGTTGCACGCCAGGGTACGTCGGCGTCGGCGGTGTGCTCGTGCCGATGTAGGTGAAGCCGCCGATCGTCGTCGGCGCGTTGACGGCCTTTTCGCCGGCGTTCGGAAACGTCAGGTAGAAGCCGCCTTGTCGGTGGTCGGGATTGTACGGCGAGTCGACGTGGCGTTGGTCAGGCCCGTGACCGCGTTGTCGGCGGTGCTGCTGGACGCGTCGACGATGGCGCGTTGCTGCCGGCGTCGATCCGTTGTCGCCGCCCGATGGACGTGGAACCGATGTTCGTGTCCTTCAGCCCGTAGAAGCGGTTGACGATCCCGTACGACTGCGTCGAGTCGCGCCGTACAGCGGATGCTCGCGATCGCCGGTGCCAGTCCAGCACCATGTCGAACGTCTTGGTCGGCACGACGTCGGGCGGATAGAGGAACTTCCGCTTGGTCGCTGCCGGCTGCCGCCGAGCGCGGCGAACTTCGTGATCTGCCATGTGCTCGGTCCGATTGCATTGGTGCCCGCATCCCGGGCGCCGACGGCCGCATAGCCTGCCGGCTCGAGATCGACGCGCCAGATGTTGCCGCCCATGTCGGCCGCGTAGAGCCGGTCGATGTAGCCGTTCGTGTCGAAATCGCGATTGACAAGCGTGACATCCGCCGGGATCGCGTACGTCATGTCGGTCAGCGTGCAGGTTCCCGGTGCAGGTGCCGGTCGCTCCACCGCCGAAGGTTGCGCTCCAGACGACGTGCCCGTCGGTCGCGTCGAGAATGTAGATGCCGCGCCCCATGGTGTCCGCCGTCGGCGGCTCGTTGTCCTCGTTCGGGTCGTAGCCGCCGCCGAAGATCACGCACCGGGTTGGCGATAGCCGCGCACGCAGCGCCGCCTTCGGCGTCGACCATGTGTAGCCGAGCTCGGCGAATGTCGGCATTCGATCTTCTTCCAGAGGAACTTCGGATTCGTCGGATCGCTGACGTCGAGCGCATAGATGAGGCGGCCGCCGCGGCGCGCCGAAAGGAAGAGGTACGTCGCGTCGCGCCGTTCTGATAGACACCCGTCGACCCGTCGAAGAAATAGTCCTTGGGCGTCGGCGTCGGGTTGAGGCCGGTGGGTGTCGTTGCGAGTTGCACCGGCGGGCGAGTTCTGGTAAGAGACGCGTGAGCTTGGTGAAGAATTCGGGCGCGATGAAGCTCCAGATCTCGCCGCCGGGCGGCGCGAGCCCATCGAGAGCTGCCGTCCGCGGCTGGTTGCCGTTGATCGCGCGGAACATGCCGTCGTTGGCTGCCGTAGAACACGACGACGCCTGTGCGAAGCCGCCGTAGTTGACGACGGCGGGACGCGAATGCAATACGTCGCCATGCACCGATGGCCGGATCGTGATGACGCCGGCTTCGGGGCTCGGCTCGTCGCCGACGTCGTCGTCGCCGCGCACCCAGTTGATGAACGACGTCAGGTCGACCGAGATCGCGCCCGTCGACACCGACACGCCGGACGCGCTCGGGACGCACGGCGGCGTGGTCGTGATCGTCTGGCTCAAGGCGAAGCGTCGTGCTCGTGACCGGGCCGCGACGCGTAAACGTGCCGAGGTACTGCCGATTCGCGCGTTCCCGGCGTGCCGCTGATCGTGACGCGTCTGTCCCGCGGTGAAAGGATTGGTCGTCGCCGGTCGTCACCGTCACGGTGTCGCGTAGGTGTCGGCGTCGCCCGGTACACGACGTCGGTGTGCGTGAGGCCACCGGCGGCGATCGCGACCGATACCGACGGGTCAGCCGAAATGCTGCTTCCGGTTGCCGGCGACGCTGGCGAGGTGTTGATGACGTACGAAAACGTGCCGTGCTGGTTTGTTACGTTGCCCACTGTCCCGTTGGCAGTGATCGTGAAGGTGCCGTCGTAGCCGCCCGGGACGACGTTCGACACGTGACGTTGGCGCCGACCGTGTACGCGGCAGGCACTGTGCTTCGCCGAGATCGTGGCTGTCACCGTCGCGGTGAATGGCGCGGTGCCGCCGATGGCGCCGAGCGGCAACGCTCGTGATCGTCGTGGGATTCAGGCCGCCGACGTCAGTCGCGTTGCCTCCGCCCGACGGCAGCGCCCGGCCCCGGTGTGATCGTGTAGGTGTACGTCGGTCGCAGTTGACCTTGGTGAGCGTTTGCGCAGCCGTTGTACTCCACCTGGTTGGCGCCGAGGATCGTGACCTTCTGTCCGTTCGCGAATACGTTGCGTTACCGCGCGGTCGCGTGAACTGGGCTGTCGTCGTGCCCGTCCGCGTCAACGATGTGAGCGCGACAGGGCTCGATGGAATGCTCGCCGTGTAAGTCCCGGTCGACGGCGTCGGCGGACTCTCGGTGATCGTGTAGGTGAACGTCGTCGCGCTGACCAGCGTGATCGTGAAGGTGCCGTTCAGTTCGATGTTCGCCGCGCCGCTGATGGTGACGCGTCTGGCCATTCGTCAGCGCCGGGCGTCGGCGCGGCGCGCAGCGACCATTGTCACGACGTTGCCGGTGCGCGAGATCGACGATACGGTCGACGTGGGCCCGGTGATGCCGAACGCGGCCTGCGTCAGGTCGGCATTCGTCGTCGCGAACGGCGTCGCGGACAGGCTGCTGCCGTGTCGGTGCACGTTCCGGTGCAGGTGTAGACGTTGCGCGGCGAGCTCGGACTGGTCGTGTAGTTGTCCTGCAGATTCGCGAGCCGGATCTGCTGTCCGACGCCGCCCTTTTCGACGATTTCGCCGTCGGGGCTGTCGAATCCCCGCCCGCGCTTTGCGGATTGTTCACCCAGAAGCCGCCGGTCGCGGAAATGTTGTCCGGGAGCTTGGTCGTGTCCTTGCTGGTCCAGAAGCTCGACCGCCGTCGGCGTGATGAATCCCGTGCGTGCGCGCTGATCGCCGCCGTGCCGGTCGCGTCCGCCAGGAACAGCGTCGGGTTGCTCAGCCGTGCCCGCCGACGCCGAACTGGTACTGCTTGAGATTGCCCATCCAGCGCGGATTGTCGTTGCCGTCGGGACGGAACATGCCGATGTAGACCTGGTTCTGGTAGGTTCCCTGGGCGTTCGAGCTGATCGGCAGGCTCGACGACGCGAACACGCTGTTGACGGCCGCGACTTCGTTGAAGATCTGCGAGCAGCGCCTGCTCGATCGAGGTGTAGTCGACGCCGACGAACGCCTTGCCGCCGCCCTGGTTCGCCGTGCTTTGCAGCACCTGCGTGTAGTCGGGTACGTACCGTGTGTCCGACCCGCCGCGATCGTGTAGGTGACGACGTTCTGCGCGATCGTTCGCGTTGTTGTTGAAATCGTCTGGTAGAAGTAGCGCGCCCATTCGTCGACCCACGAGCCGTCGTCCCGGTGTTAGGCGCCGAGAGTTGGTCGTGCTGATCGTGCACCTGCTGCGCGGCGGTCCAGCCTGCCGTCGTGAGGTCGCTCGTGGCGCCGCAGCCGCTGCCGTTGCAGGGACGGCCCTGCTTGCCGCCGCGCCGATCAGGATGATGAAGCTCTTCTGGCAGCGACAGCGTTCCGATGTGCGCCGAGTACGACGTTCCGGACCGCGGACCGGTATTCCCGGTGAACCATGCCCACGCTTCGGTCATGTCGCCGTCGAGCTTGGCGTTGCCGGTCGCCTTCGGGATCCCGGCGTTGATCGCGTTCTCGAACGCTGAATTCCGCCGTTGGTCCATCGGCAGCGGGTTGTAGGGCGACGAACGCCGGTATGTAGAATTGCGCCGCCCTTGTTCGAGCCCGAGCCGCCGGACATCAGCGCGATGTTCAGTTTGCCCGAGCAGTTGCGGCTGGATCTTGATCGCGTCGACGGCGCCGTAAAGCGCGCAATACACCATGTCGAGCAGATTGCTGTTCGGCAGGCTGGCCGGCGCGCCGGTGAACGGGCACGTGGACGTAGTAGGCAGCATCGTTGCTCGACGTGTTGTCGACGATGATCAGAATGTTCGGCTTGGCGCTGCCGCCGGTGCCGCCGAAGATGTCGATGTCGCGCGCGCACCGACGCGGCCGCCATCGCGAGCGCGGCGATCGAATGCGAGCGTTCCGATCATCTGGTATTTTCTTCGATCGTTGTTGTTTCACTTTCCCTCGTCGTTCTTCGTCACGCAGCGAGCGTGCGCCGATCGTCGATAGCCCGTTAGCACGGCGTGCCGGTCAGGACGCGCTTGCCCACGCCCTGGTGAAGCTTGATCGACGTTCCCGGATTGTTCGCGGCGTCCGTCACCGTCGCATTGACTTCCCACTGCGTAGTTCGAGCAGATCGAATTGCCGGTGCCGCCCGCCGCCGGCGACGCCAGGATGCGCGAAGGGCCGCCGACGTGCACTGAAGCATCGTTTTGATTGATCGTGCCGTCCGGATTGAACGGCTTCAACGCCGACGAGCTTGATCGGCACCGAGTTGAGGCACGTCGGCGCGGCGACCGCCACGCTGTAGATCGGTCGTTCCGTCGCCGTTGATGTCGAGCTGCGGCGACGGTCGCGGCGCCGCGGGTTCGTCGTGAAATCCGTGCTCACCACCTGCTCGATCGCCTGCTGCGCGGCCGCGATCGATTCGTTGCGCGCCTGCTCGTTGCCCATGATGAGCAGGTTGATCGTCGACATGTTGATCGCCGCGAGCACGAATAGCGTCACGAGGACCAGCATGATCATGCCGATGACCAGCGTCGCGCCGCGTTGCACGGATGGAAGATTGGTTTGTCATGGTTCATGCTATGGGAAAGTGGCTCTCGATGCGCTGGCTCACGTTGTTGACGCGAACCAGATCGGTGTAGGCGTGGCGGCGGAACGATCCGCCGGGCGTCACCGTGTTCGCAGTGTGCCGTCGGCGTTGAGACCCATCGTGTAGGTCTTGGTATCGGTGAATCCCGGCGTTGTATCGATGTTTCGCGCCAGCAGGTGCACGCGCACGGCGACGACCTGCGACCACTGCGCCACCGAAGCCGGCGCTGGCGGTATACGTGTCCGGCGAGCCATCGCCGCGCTGGTGTCGAGTCCGTATTCGTACTGGATGTTCTCGATGCCTTCGACCAGCGGCACCGGAGTGGACATCGCGCCCGGCAGCAGCTCGACGCGCTTCAGCGTCGGCAGCGGCGGCATCGCCCGCCTGGCATGCGCCACCGGCACCCGTGGCGACGCTGCACGGCGCGATGTAATAGATGTAGACGTGGTACTGCCGGATCGGCATCACCGTGGTGCAGTCCTTGTCCGTCAGCGTGAACCCGCTCTGCGCGATTATGAAGACGGTGCGAGCGGTGGCGCAGTTGCTCGTCTGCGTGTAGTAGCCGTTCGCGACGGCGCTTGCCGCGCGGCGATCGTCGTCGTGTTCGCCCGCCGGATGACCATGATGTCGGTGCCGGCCACGGCATCCGTGCATGCAGCTCGGCGACGTTGTCGCCGTCACGTTGTCGACACCCTGGATCGGGATCGGCAACGCCGCCGACACGTTCGCGATGAGTGTCGCGCAGGGATCGGGTAGCGCCGGGAATCGGGCACCGCGATGGCGGCGTCGGCGGCAGGTTGAGCGTACGTTGCCCACTTCGCCGTAAAAGCCCGGCGTGGCGGATCTCCTCGGCGATGAGCGCCAGCGCGTAGCGGCCGTTCTCGATCTGCCGGCTCGCTCGCTCGGCTTCCGAAAACGAGCGGCTGCTCGAGACGAAGAACACCGAAAGCCCGAGCAGCAGGATGCCGGCGAGCGTCAGCGCCACCATCAGCTCGATGAGCGAAAAGCCCGCTCGGCAGGTCGCGCGCCGGCGCGGGCGACCGATCGGGATGCGTGCGGCGTCGGACGAATTGCGCGATCGCAGCATCGTTCGTCTGGTATGCGCGGCCGCTTCATGGCGATTTCGAGATTGGCGACGCGCATTGTCGCGGTGACGACCGACGCGTCGCATCGTCGGCGTCGCTGTCGGATACAGGTTCTGGCCGCAGGTCGAGGCTCGCCGGCGGACGCATCGTCGCGGCGATCCCCTGCCAGGCCACCGTGATCGTGTAGACGCCCGTGCCGGTCATCGTGGCGCCCTTGCTGTCCGTCAGCTCCGTCGTCGCGTCGTACGCGATGCAGCCGCGTGCGCCGAGCATCGCGCCGATGCAAGGCGCCGCTCCATGTGCGTCGCCGTCGCCACTTCCGCGGCACCGTTGAGCTCGTTGCCCCAGTCGCAGAGATCGAAAGCCGCGCCGGTCTATGCGCCGAACAGTCGGTAACCGACTACCGCCGCCGACCGGATAGCGTCCCAGCGGTCAGCGTATAGTCGAGCGCTCATGGAGTCGGCCGGTTCGTGTTCATCCGGTCGACCATGTCCTGCAGCAGCACCAGCGCCTGGCCGCGCTGATAAGACTCGAGCTCGGCCTGCTGCCCGCGCGCCTGCAGGCCGACCACGCCCAGCAAGCCCAGCGCCAGCACGACGAGCGTGACCAGCACCTCGATCATCGTGAAGCCCGCAACGCGTGACGCCGGGCGGGCGGGAACCGCAGGCTGCGATCAGTCATGGAAGGCATCGGGGCTCTCGCTTAGCTACAGACGCTGTTTCCGCCGCCGGAGGCGTAATTGGTGACGTTCGGCCGGCCGCTGAGGTCGATTGCAATGCAGCGCCGCTGCACGCTGGTATTCGACGTCTTGAAAACGATCGTCGCCGGTGTGGCGGTCACGCGACCGTCGCTGCGATAGGTGATCGTGGTGCCCGTCATCGACGAAAGCTCGGCATTCAACGCGTTCTGGCGTTCGCAGCACCGCGCCGCCGCCGGAGATCTGGACGACCCATCCGTTGGTCCAATTCGGCGAGCCGGTCCCGCAGGTGGGCGGATACTGCGAACTGCACGGCACGACGTCGACATTCGTCGCGCGCTTGATGGCCTCGCTGCGCGCGTAGTAGAGCGCCGTCTGCAGGTCCGTCGCGCCGCTGCGCACGTACTGGCTGAGCATCATCTGGTGCATCGCGGGCGCGGCAAGCCTCGCCAATACTCCGACGATCGTCACCGTGATCATCAGTTCGATCAACGTAAAGCCCGCGGATGAAGTGCGTGCGCGTCATGATCGCTATCGCGCCCATTTGTCCGCCGGCGTCTTGCCGCCGGCGCTGTCCAGACACAGAGTGCGCCGTCGGTCAACTTGACCACCGTGGCGGTTGCCGTTAGGACGTACGCAGGCAGCAGGATAGCGTTGCTGTTGCAGTCATTGCGGCGGTGCTATCGGCTGCCTGAGAACGGTGTAATTACGGCGACATCGGTGGCGTCGGTCAGGTTGAGCCCAGTGGAACCGAGCGTCGTGGTGTACTGGCGTTGATCGAGCCGGTACTGCTCCTCGCGATTGGCGATGTCCTGCAGGAATTGCTTGGCCTGCGAACGATTGGTGCGCTTCACGTAGTTGGAATAGGCCGGCAGCGCGATCGCCGCGAGTATTCCGACGATCGCGACGACCACCATGATTTCCAGCAGCGTGAATCCGCGTAGACGCTTCAATACCATCGGTCCTGCCCCCTCAAGTCGTAGCGGAGTGTAAGCCGATGTAATTTAGGAAAATTCGCCAAGTTGACGGACGGCTCAACGACGGCGACAGGCGTACGTCCGGGTGTGCCGGCGCCGCCACAGCTCGACCGCCCATCACCCCTGGTGCTAGGCGAGTCGAGCGTAATCGGGCTGCCACGGCCGCGCCCGCTCGAACGCCCGCGCCACCCGCAGCACCAGGGCGTCGTCATGCATCGGGCCGACGATCTGCAGCCCTACGGGCAGGCCGTCGCGGGTAAACCCGCAGGGAACGGACGCAGCCGGTTGCTGGCTCAAGTTGAACGGGTAGCAAAACGGTGCCCACACGGTCCAGTCGCCGTCCACGTCGCCGTATCCCGGCGGCGCGAGTCCCCCCGCGTCGAATGCGGGGACGGGTAATGTCGGCGTCAGGAGCACGGGGTAGCGCGCGATGGAACAGCTTGAGCGCCGTGCCGAGCGCGCCGCGCGCTTCCACGGCGCCCAGATAGCCGGGAAGCTCGATCGCCTCGCCGCGCTCGGCGATGCGCAGCAGGTCCCGATCCACCCGTTCCCGCATTTCCGGTGGGATCGACCGCACGACGCGCGTCGCCCCGCTCCACCAATGGGCGCGGAAGATTCCTTTGACGTCGCCGAAATCCGGCCCGGTCTCCACGACTTCTGCGCCGAGCGCCTCGAAAACCTCGACGGCGCGCCTGACGATTTCCGCCACCTCGGGATCCATGTCCGCGCCGGCAAGTGCGACGGAGAACGCCATCCGCATGCCGCGCGACACCGTCGTCCAGCCCGTCCCGATAGTCACGATCCGCGTAGGGAAGCGCAAACCAGTCCCGCGCATCGGGCTTGCTGACGACGTTCAGCATCAGCGCAGCATCTTCCACCGTGCGCGTCATGGGGCCGACGTGGGAGACCGTGCCGAACAGGCTCAACGGCCACGCGGGGACGCGGCCGAAGCTCGGCTTCAGGCCGAATACGCCCGTGAAACCGGCCGGGATCCGGATCGATCCGCCCGCCGTCGGTTCCGACCGCGAGCGCGCCCATCCCGGCCGCCAAGGCAGCCGCCGCCCCGCCGCTGCTGCCGCCGGGAGTCTTGGCCGGATTCCAGGGATTGCGCGTGATTCCGGTGAGCGGACCGTCCGTCACCGCCTTCCAGCCGAATTCCGGCGTGGTGGTCTTGCCGAGAATGACCGCGCCGTGCTCGCGCAGCCGCGCGGTCGCCGGCGCATCCTGGTCCCAGGGTTGATTCGCGTCGACGGTGCGCGAGCCGCGCAGCGTCGGCCATCCGGACGTCAGGATCAGATCCTTGATCGACACCGGCACG
This sequence comes from uncultured Pseudomonadota bacterium, assembly GCA_963718905.1. Taxonomy (GTDB): domain Bacteria; phylum Pseudomonadota; class Gammaproteobacteria; order Burkholderiales; family Casimicrobiaceae; genus VBCG01. Next base: position 17,179 of record CAVRAF010000005.1, on the reverse strand, counting down.
CCGTCGAGCAATCCCTTCGGCGCGCCGCCCATCCAGCGCGCCTCGGATTCCTGCGCCGCGCGCAATGCGCCGGCGGCGTCAACCAGACAATACGCGTTGAGCCGCGGATTCAGCGCGTCGATCCGTGCGAGGCAGGCACGCGTCACCTCGACGGGAGATGCGCGCTTCGCGCGATAGAGCTCGATCAGCTCGGATGCGGAGAGAGTAGGCGAGTTCGGCGGACATCACGCACCTTCTAACTGCGCTATTCCTTGAATGGATTGAGCAGCTTCACGCCTGTTGCGTCAAAATGTTTGACGTTGCGCGTCACCAGGACGAGGCCGTAGAGCAACGCGGTAGCGGCGATTTGCTTGTCGAGTGGATTCTCCGGGTGGGGCACCCGCAAGCGACCCCAAACATCCGCCACATCCGCGTCGAAGGCAAGAACGGCGTCTGCGAAATCGGCAAGCAGCCTGTCAAGCCAGCGTTCGAGCGCTTGCGCCTGCGCGGCGTCGCCCCGATGACGCACGAGTTCCACGCCGCGGCGCAACTCGCCTATCGTCACGGCGGCGAGATAAAGTGCAATATCGCTCGCCGACGCTTCCTTGAAGAAAGCAACGACTCCCGCGTTGGCGTCCTTCTTCTTGCGCAACTCGCTAATCACGTCGGTATCAACGAGGTACACGCTGCGCCTCGACGCGATCCTCGATGCGCTCGAAGTCCTCGTCTCTTCCGACTTCGGGAATCGCGGCTAATACGTCCGCCAGACGCCGCTTTCGCGGATGGCGCAATGCGATTGCCAAAATTTCGCGATGCTCGGCTTCTGCGCTGCGATCATGCTTCGCCGCGCGCCGCCTGAGCGCTTGCACCAAAGACTCATCGATTCCGCGCACGATCAGATTTGCCATGAATGTCCAGGTCCGGGTCGTTTCATCTCGCTATCAATGATAGCATCGGCGCTTCGTCGACGGAAGGGCCAGCTCGTCGAGCGCTTCAATGCCAAGCGCGCCTGCAGAGTCCGACGGTTCGTGAATAACGTCGCTTCATGCCAACGGGTCAGCCACTGGCGCCTGCCAATGGCGGCCGGGAACGGCGGCCAGCAGCTCCTGCGTGTACGGGTGTTGCGGATCGGCGTAGACGCGCGCCGTTCCGCCATATTCGACGATTTCGCCGTTGCGCATGACGGCGATGCTGTCGCAGACCTGCGCCGCAACGCGCAGGTCGTGCGTGATGAACAGCATCGTGAGATTGAACCGGTCCCGGATGTCCGCGAGCAGCCGCAGCACCTGGGCCTGGACGGACACGTCGAGCGCCGACACCGGCTCATCGGCGACGAGAATCGCGGGCTCCAGCGCGAGCGCGCGCGCGATGCCGATCCGCTGGCGCTGGCCGCCGGAAAATTCATGGGGATAACGCTCCGCGGCGCGACGGTCGAGTCCTACCAGCTCGAGCAGCGCGTAGGCGCGGGCGAATGCCTGGGCTTCCGGAACGCCATGAACGATCGGACCTTCGGCGATCAGTTTTCCGACGCTGCAGCGCGGATCGAGCGAGCCGTAGGGATCCTGGAACACGATCTGGATGTGCCGGCGATGCGAGCGCAGCTGGCGTCGCGAAAGCTTCATCAAGTCCACATCGCGTATCACGACCGAACCGCTTTCGGCGTCGGTCAGGCGCACGATGCAGCGCGCGAGCGTGGATTTTCCCGACCCGGATTCGCCGACCAGCCCGAGCGTCTCGCCGTGGCGAATGGACAGGCTGACCGACTTGACGGCGCGCACCGCGCGGCTGCCGCGGCCGAACGATCCTCCCGTGTGGTAGGTCTTGTCGAGCCCCTCGACCGAAAGCACGCGCGGCGCGTCGCGGTTCAGGATTCTCTCCCGCGGCGTGAGGCCCGGGATCGCGGCAATCAGCGCCCGGGTATACGGATGCCGCGGCGCGTTCAGCACCTGTTGGGCCTCGCCAAATTCGACGAGCTTGCCGTGCTGCATCACGGCGACCCGGTCCGCGATTTCGGCGACGACGCCGAAATCATGGGTGATGAACAGGACACCCATGTGCCGGGACCGCTGTATTTCGCGGATCAGCGCCAGTATCCCGGCCTGAGTCGTCACGTCGAGCGCGGTTGTCGGCTCGTCGGCAATCACGACCGGCGGCTCCAGGATCAGCGCCATCGCGATCATCGCGCGCTGCCGCTGCCCGCCGGAGACCTGATGCGGGTACGCGCGGATCAGCCGCTGCGGATCGGAAAGGCGAACCGATTCCAGCATCGCGAGGATTCGCGCCATGCGCGTCGCGCCGCGGCAGCTCGGTATGAAGCGCGAGCACCTCGTCGATCTGCGCGCCGATCGTCTTGACCGGGTTGAGCGCGGTCATCGGCTCCTGGAAGATCATCGAAATGCGGCTGCACCGGATCGCCCGCATCCGCGCCGGATCGGCTTTCAGCAGGTCTTCGCCCTCGAGCAATATGCTGCCCGCGCTTGCACGCAGGTGCGGCGCCGGCAGCAGGCCCATGACGGCGCGCGCCATCACGGACTTGCCCGACCCGGATTCCCCGACCACGCACAGGATCTCGTTGCGATGGAGCGCGATGCTCACGTCCGATACCGCTTGCGGGCGGTCGGCCCACGGCGGCAGGTCGACCGTCAGGCCGCGGATTTCGAGAACCGTCTGCGTCATGGTCTACAGGTGACGCAAGCGCGGATTGAGGGCGTCGTTCAGTCCGTCGCCGACCAGATTGATCGCAAGCACCGTAATCAGGATCGCAACGCCGGGAATCGCGCACAGCCACCAGGCCCGTTGCAGGAAATCGCGCGCCGCGCCGACCATGAATCCCCAGCTCATGACGTTGGGATCGGTGAGACCGAGAAACGACAGCGCCGATTCGGTCAGGATCGCGGTGGCCACCAGCAGCGAACCGGTGACGATGATCGACGACAGGCAGTTCGGCAGGATGTGCAGCAGGATCACGCGCAGATCGCTCATGCCCATGGAGATGCAGGCCTGCACGAATTCGCGGTTGCGCAAGGCCTGGAATTCGCCGCGCACCAGCCGGGCCATCGGCGGCCAGGAAACGATCGCGATGGCGATGACGACGCTCTCGATCGACGGACTCAGAATCGCGACGACGAGGATCGCGAACAGGAATGACGGGATCGTCTGGAAGATCTCGGTCAGCCGCATCAGCACTTCGTCGACGGCGCCGCCGTAATATCCGGCGACACCGCCCACCAGCACCCCGAGAAGCGTCGCGAACAGCGTGGCGGCGAGCCCGATGACGAGCGACGTGCGGGCGCCATAGATGATCCCGGCCAGCTCGTTTCGACCCAGCATGTCGGTGCCGAGCAGGTAGTGACCGAACGGCGGCAGGAAGGGCTGGCCGGCCAGGTCGAACGGGCTCTCCTGGTGCAGCAGGCGCGGTCCCGCGATCGCAACGACGACGATGGCCACCAGGATCAGCAGTCCCGACAGCGACGCGCGGTTGCGCGCAAAGCGTCGGCAGAACTCGAGGGCGTCGACCTGCTTCACCGCAGCCGGATTCGCGGGTCGAGAACGGAATAGATCACGTCCACCAGGATATTGACGACGATCACCAGGCAGGCCGCGACGAAAAAGATTCCGAGCAGCAGATTGAGGTCGCGCGCGAACAGCGCCCGGAACGCGAGCAGGCCGATGCCCGGCCATCCGAACACCGTCTCCACGACCACGGACCCGCCGAGCAGGTTGCCGATCTGCACGCCGGCCATCGTCACGATCGGCAGGCTGCGCGTTGCGCAGGACGTGCCGGTAGGTGATCGCACGCTCGGTCAGTCCCTTCGACCGCGCGGTCACGACGTAATCCATCCCGCTCTGCTCCAGCATCGACGCACGCATCAGGCGAACGTAGAGCGCCATGTAGAAGAGCGACAGCGTGATCGCCGGCAGCACCAGGTGGCGCGCCACGTCGCCCACCTTTTGCCAGCCGGTGTAAAACGCCGCGATGTTCGTCATTCCGCTGGTGGGAAACCATCCAAGATGGATCGAGAACAGCACGATGAGCATGAGCCCCACCCAGAACAGCGGCGTCGCGTACGAAACCAGCGCGAATACCGAGATCACGTTGTCGCGCCAGGAATTGGGGCGCCCCGCCGCGACGAGGCCGAGCAGGATGCCGATGCCGACCGAGAGCACGATGGTCGTGCCCATCAGCAGCAGCGTTGGTCCCAACCGTTGCAGGATCAGGTCGCGCACCGGCATTGCGTCGCGAAACGAGTAGCCGAGATCGAGCGTGACGACGTTCTTGAGGTAGTCGAGGTACTGGACGTAGAGCGGCTGGTCGAGGCCGAACTCGTGCCGGAGGAACGCCATGTACTCCGGCGTTGCCGAGCCCGATTCGCCGGCCAGCACATCCGCGGCATTGCCCGGCGCAAGGTGCACCAGCAGGAAATTCAGCGTGACGATCAGCAGGATCGTCGGGACCGCTTGCGCAACCCGCCGCCCGATAAAGCGGGCGCGCTCCCTCGCGACGCCCATGAAGGACTACGGGCGGCCGATCGACGCGCGGGATTCGACGCTACGCACCCAGCGAGACCTGGTTGAACGGCGCATACGCGCCGAGGGGACTCACGGTCAGGTCCTTGAACTTGGTGTTGTACACGGTCACGAACTGCAGCTCGAAGACCCAGACGAGCGGTGCCGCGTCGACGACCAGCTTCTGGAACTGGTGATAGAGCGCGCCGCGCTTGGCCGGATCGATCTCGATCGCCGCCGCCTTCATCAGCCGGTCGGTCTCCGGGCTGCTCCATCCGCTGCCGTTGACGAAGACGGTGCCTTTCTTGATCGACCAGGACGAATAGAGGCGATCGATGCCGATCACCGGATCGGCGAGATTCTGCACCCAGTTCGACGTGAGCTGGAAGTTGTAGTCCGTGTAGATGCGACGCAGCCACGTCGGGACGTCCTCGTAGCGAATCGTCGCCTTGATCCCGATCTTGGCGAGCGCCTGCTTGACGTATTCGCCGAAGCGCTGCCATTCGTCGCCGTAGGGCGTGACGTCATGAATGATTTCGAACCGCGTGCCGTCCGCCTTTCGCGGATAGCCGGCTTCGTCGAGCATCTTGTTGGCGACATCCGCGCCGTTCGGCAGGTTGTAGTTCCTGACCTCCGACGTGTAGATCCCGCTGGGCGAGAAATTGGAACTGATCGGACCCGTGGCAGGCTTGCCGAAACCGAACCAGATGTTGTCGATCACGAACTTGCGGTCGATCGCGATCGAGATCGCCTGCCGCACCCTGACGTCGTCGAACGGCTTCACGCGCGTATTGAAGTCGAGCTCGACGATCGGCGACTGCATCTCGTAGCCCTTGGTCGTGGAGGCGATCCCCGGAATCTTCGTCAGCCGCGCGACGTCGAAATACGGTATCGCGCCGAATCCGCCGTAGTTGATCTCCGAGGTCTGCATCGCCGCGCTGCGCGTCTGCGCATCCGCCGATGAACCGCGCGACGATGCGGTCGAGATGCGGCTCGCCGGGCCGCCAGTATTCCGGGTTGCGGTCGAAGCGCATGTACTGGCCGCGCTGCCATTCGACGAACTTGAACGGTCCGGTGCCGACCGGATTGTTCGCGTACTTGCTGTTCTGGATGTCGGTTCCGGCGAAAAGATGCTTGGGCAGGATCGGCGATTCGTACCCCGACAACGCCATCATCATGTACGGCGCCGGCGTATCGAGCCTGAACACCACGGTGTGCGCATCCGGCGTGTCGACGGCCTCGAGCGCCCTGAACGTATTGATGCCCCGCGGATGGAATTTCTTCAGCACCTCCATGATCGAGAACTGGACGTCGGCGCTGGTGAAGGGCGAACCGTCATGGAACTTGACGCCTTCGCGCAACTTGAACGTGATCGTCTTGCCGTCCTTGCTCTCGGTCCACGCCGTCGCGAGGCTGGGAACGGGCTTCAGGTCGAAGTTGTACTCGAAGAGCCCGTCGTAGACTTTCGCCGAGACTTCGCCGATGGGGCCGGACGTGCTGATGTAGGACGCCAGCGTCGGCGGCTCCGGCTGGACGTCCATCACGAGCGTTCCGCCGTCCTTGGACTTGCCCTGCGAAAGGGCGTCCACCGGAAGCAAGACGGCGCCGGATGCGGCGAGAGTTTGAAGGAAGTCGCGACGGCTGATGGTCGACATTGGATCGCCTGTTCGGTGATGGGCGGAATCGAACGACTCGCCCGCGTGGAGAAATCCGCGTTACATGTGCGCGGTGGCGGCGTCATCCTCGAATTCCTCCGCCGCGCGCGGGTAGAGGAAGCCGCGGTCGCCAAGCTCGCTGTTGAACGCGAGCGTGGACAAGTCGGTCATGCGCATCGGATAGAGGATACCGTCGAGGTGATCGCACTCGTGCTGAAGCAGCATCGCGTGAAACCCGCGCGTGACTCGCTCGATGGGGCTGCCGTCCAGCGCCTGCGCCGTGCATCGCACGCGGGTATACCGGGGCACCATGCCGTGCAGGCCGGGAATCGACAGGCAACGCTCCCAGATCAATTTCTTTTCATCGGTGAGCGGCTCGATCACCGGATTGACCAGCACCGTCCAGGGCAACGGCTTGCAATGCGAGCTGGACGGAATCTGGTGCGGTGCGATGCGATAGACGACGACGCGCTTGCCGACATGCACCTGTGGCGCGGCAAGCCCGTTGCCGCCGACGTCCTCGAGCGTTTCCATCATGTCCGACGCCAGCCGGGCGACTTCGGGATCGGTCGGATCGGCAACCGGCTCGGCGATCTTTTTCAGTACGTCGTTGCCCATGCGGGCGATTTTGAGCAAGCGCCATTCGAAGAATTCCGATTACCGACAGACCGGTCGGCCCGATTAGCGCAGCAGTCGATCCTGCATCACGCGGCAGCGACGGAGTCGCGAGTAATACACAACCGACGCTCCATTGTCCAGCCGGTCGCCGGAGCGGAAACGGGTGGTCCGCGTCAAGCTTGCTCCGCGTGGACGCCGGGGGCTGCGGGCGCTTGGAACGTGTCGACTGGCAGGCCGTGGCGGACCCGAAACGCCGACCAACGGACTAAAAGGTTTAAAAACAAGCACATTTCACGCATGCTCCGAAGTTCAGCCTTCCAGCGCCAACCGGCAGGCTTCAGCCTCGGTAAGCTTCGCGCCATCCTCTCGCAGGCGTTGCAGTTGATCTGCGGGTAATTCCTTGCGGAGGATGTCGCGCAACCGCGCACACATGCGCGCTTCAACAGGATTGCGGGTCGCTTGCTTTGCCGCCCAGGCGCAGTCGGCGTAGCCGGCAAGCCGCGCAGCATTATCAAGCTTGCCTGTCAGCGCTGCGTGGAGCGCAAACTGGCCGACGAAAATCCACGCACTTCCAACCTCAAGGAGCAACGGCAAAGCCTCGCCACCGGCAGCAAGTGCTTCGTCGAACTCGCCGCGGTCAATCAATACTCCGGCGAAGTTGCCGAGCACCCATCCCAGCGTGCGTTTCGTTTTCATGGGCGACGCGCGCCAGAGCGCGACCAGCTCGCGATACGACGCTTTCGTTGCGTCGAGATCGCCGAGGTTCCACGTGGTGTTGGCGAGGTTGCCAAAGGCGGCAAGTGCGCTGTGCTCATCGCCCGCTTGGAGAAAGAGCATGCGGGACTGCTCATAGTTGATGCGGGCGCCGACGAGATCCCCGCTGATGTTGCCCAGAAAGCCCGTGTTGAAGAAACAGAGGCCGCGCAACCAGGGCGGCCCGCCATGCTCGAGTAACGATTTCGCTTCGCCGAGTGTTCGCGCGGCTTCCTCGAAGCTGCCCATCAAGGCGAGTGCGCGGCCGAGTTGCGCCAGCGTATACGCGAGGCCCAACCGATCCTCGACCCGTCGATAGAGCTCGGCGGCGCGCTCGAAGGCCGGACGCGCCCGAGCAGGCGTTTCTTCCACGAGTCTTCCGAGCTGACGCCAAAGCAACGCTTGTTGGGCTTCAAGCGTGTCGGGTCCAATGCGAGCGATCGCCGCTTCCACTCGGCGCGCGCCCTCCGTGAAGAGCCCGAGCATTCCCCATAGCGGCCCTGACACTCCGGCGAGCGGGATGCCGATCGTCGCATCGCCGTCGGGTCCCAAGGTCCAGTCGAGCGCCGCGCGAACTTGCTCGAGCTCCGGCGCGTAGCGCTCACGGAGCTCGCTGTCGGGCAAGCGCAGAAAGTCGTCCGGCGCGCGCGCGAAGAACGTGCAGAAATACTGGGCGTGCCGGCGCGCCATTTCACCAAGTTCGTATGCCTCGATCAGCTTCTCCTGGGCATAGGCGCGCGTCGTTTCGAGAAGGCGATAGCGCGTCGTGCCCGCTCCGGTGTCAGCAATGACAAGTGAGCGCGCGACGAGCTGCGACAAAAGATCTATCACTGCGAACTCGTCGATCTGTACGTCCCATGCGACTGCACAGGCCGCCTCGACGGTGAAGCCGCTGGGAAACACGGCCACGCGGCGCAGCACGACGCGCTCGTCTTCGCTCAGCAGGTCATAGCTCCAGTCGAGCGTCGCTCGCAGCGTCTGCTGGCGGGGCAACGCCACGCGGGCGCCGCTCGTCAACAGCCGAAAGCGATCGCCGATCCGGGCGTTGATCTGCTCGATCGACAGCGACCGTGCCCGCGCCGCCGCGAGTTCCAAGGCCAACGGAATGCCATCCAGATGGATACACAGCTCGGCAATCACCGGTGCGCGCTCCGCCGTTACCTCGAAGTCCGGCAATTGCTGTCGTAGCCGCTCGACCAGCAGTTGCACCGCTTCCGAACGCTGTGGCGCATCGACACTTGAATCCGGTTGCGGCAGCGACAGTGGCTGCACCAAATAAACCTGCTCGCCGGCGACGCGAAGCGGCTCGCGGCTGGTGGCGATGATCGCTGTCTGCCCAGTACCTTTGAGCAGCGCGTCGACGAGAGCTGCGCACGTGCCGAGCAGATGCTCGCAGTTGTCGAGGATAAGCAAGAGCTGCAACGAACGTAGATGCGCGCACAGCGCAGCCGTGAGGGACTTGCCGGCAACCTCCTGCACACCGAGCGCCTGCGCGAGCGCCGTGGGCACCAGGGCGGCGTCACGCAGAGCACCGAGGTCGACGAACCAAACGCCGTCGCCATAGGCGCCGATGACTTCGGCCGCGATCTGCAGTGCAAGCCGCGTCTTTCCAATGCCGCCCACGCCGACGATGGTGATTAGGCGCTTGGCCGGCAACAGCCGCTTGATACCCACCAGATCGCGTTCGCGGCCGACGAACGAAGTCGTCGCTTCCGGCAGATTCGAGCGCACCGCCTCCTTTTTGTCGCGCCCACCATCGGCAACGGCGTTGACCGGGCCGACGAAGCGATACCCACGCTTGGACAGCGTCTCGATCCACTGCTCGCCGCCCGGTGCTTGCGCCAGCACACGGCGGATCGCGCGCACCTGCACCGGCAGGTTGTTCTCTTCGACGATCACGCCCGGCCAGGCGACCTCGATGAGGCGGTCTTTGGAGACGAACTCGTTGGCGTGCTCGACGAGCATCGTCAGGACCGCGACCGCGCGCGCACCGAGCATCACCGGCGTTCGCGAACGCGCCAGCACGCCGAGGTCGGCGTCGAGACGAAACGGTCCGATGTCGTAGATCCTGGCCATCTGCCCCAACACGGAGGGAAACGCGCTGACAAACGGGCCCCATCGCCCACCCTGGCACCGCCTGAGGATTTATCGAGATTTCAGAATTTTTTCAAGACGCGGCGGCTGAACGGGAAAAAGCTTCGGTCAGGGCGCGAGGCGGTGCCGCCGATGTCGGATCGCTCAATTCAGAGCGCACCCGTCGCGATCCGACACCGGCAGGGAGCGGGCATGGTCGTCGTCAGGATGCAACTAGGTTCCAAGCGACGAATCGTCGCGATTGCACTGTTCGTGCTGATCCTGCTGACGTTCGCCGTCCTCGCATTCCTCGTCCCACCCGATGGGGAGAACGAGGCCGCGTTGATCCCGGTGCCCGAGGCGAAGCTCACGCTGGTTCGTCGGGCTTCGATGAAAGGGACGTCCGGCGATGCCGCGAGGCCGGCGACGAGCGGTTCAGAGCGAGTCGAACATGGATCGCGCTGACGAAAGCCCATCGATCCAGGGGCAGCTTCTGCGGCGAAGCGCACGACGCGAGGTCGCGATCTACCTGCGCGACGGCCACCTGTGGATCGCCGACTTCATCGACGGCGTAGGCGAGCTGATCGAGCCTGCGGCATGGTTTCGGTTCAACTGCGGCACGCCTTGGGCGCGTCGCGCCCATCGCCGCATGCTTTTGGAATCGGCAGTGCCTCTGTCCACCGATCTCGCTTCAATGATCGAGCGCCTGCATCGCGTGTCGCCGGTCGGCAGCGAAAGCAGGGAAGAAGCGCGATGAACGTGCATCGGGTTGTGCGGTTCATGTATGGCGCATCCGCATATCCAAACCAAATCTCTCCTTGCTCATTGAGGTGATGTCATGAGACTTCGGATCTTGTCGTGTGCTGTGGTGTGTTCACTGCTCGCCGGGAATGCACTGGCGGCGCGGATCTACGTCACGACGGAGACGCCGGGGATCGGCACGGGCGCCTGCTCGCTGCAGGAGGCGATCTATTCGTCGGTGCTGCACGACACGCTGGATGGCGTGCATGGCATCGCCATCGACGCGACCGATCAAGGCAATCCGCCGGATCACTTCATCACCACCGAATGCGTGATGGGCGACGGCAACGACACGATCGTGCTGCCGACGAAGGGCGCGTTAACAATGAAGAAGTTCCTGGATGGCGACGCTTACAACCCTTATGGACCTACGGCAACGCCGCTGATCTTCTCGACTATCACGATCGAAGGCAGCGGTGCGACGCTGCGGTGGGACCCCAACTTCAACGATCCGCAAAACGCGCGGCTCTTCGCGATTGGCGCAGGTTCCATCAAGACGCCGAACGGCACGGCAAGCGGCACCGGCAGCGTGACGTTGCGCAACGTGCACGTCACGGGCTTTCGCGTGAAGGGCGGCGACGGAACCGACGGCGGTGGCGGTGGACTCGGGCGCGGGCGGTGCGATCTACGTGCATAACGGCGCGTCGATCATCGTGGAGAACAGCACCTTCGACGGTAACCAGGCGGTCGGCGGTAGCGGCGCAGGCATAGAAAAGTTCGAGGGCGGCGGGGGAGGCGGGCTGGCTGGCAACGGTGGCGAGGGGGGCAGCGGCGGTGGCGGGGGTGGTGGCGCGAGGGACGGTGGGGCCAGTTCTCTCGCAGGCGGCGGAGGCGGCGGCGGGGGTACGGTGTTTCCGGGCGGGGTCGCCGACGTCGGCGGGCCCGGCGGTTACCTTTGCGGTGGCAACGGTGGAAGTCCTGGTAACGACGGGGCCGATGCGACGAAGTGTGAGGGCGGCGGTGGCGGGGGAAGTGGCGGTTCATCGGGCGGACAGTTTGACAACCAGACGGGCGGGAAAGGCTCCTATGGCGGGGGCGGTGGCGGCGGGTTCGCCAACGGCGGAGACGGCGCTTTCGGTGGCGGCGGCGGTAGCGGAAACAGCAACTCGGGCGGTGATGGCGGCAATGGCGGCTTCGGCGGAGGTGGCGGAACCGCGGACGACCCGGGTGGGGGCGGCCCGTTCGGTGGAAACGCCTCCGGCAGCGGAGGGGGTGGCGGCGGTGGTGGTGCTCTGGGCGGCGCGATCTTCAACGACCACGGAACGGTTACCGTGCGGAACAGCACGTTCACGAACAACGCCGTCACGCGAGGTATCGGCGGACCCGGCGCACACAATGGCGGCGATGGCGGCGGCGCGATCTTCTCGCACGACGGCGACGTGACCATCGTGAACTCCACGTTCAGCCGCAATCAGAGCACGGGCTCAGGCGGCGCGGTCGTCGTGTACATGGATCCGCCCGACTCGAGTCTCTTCGGTGGCCCCGACATCTTCATCAGATTCACGCTCGACAACACCATCATTGCCAACAACGGCGCCAACGAATGCTTCTTCACGGGGAACGTGCATACGCAGGGCGTGGGGAACCTCATCATGAGCAACGGCTCGGGATCGCAACCGTTCGGATCGTGCCCCCCTGACGTCGTCGTCACGGCCGATCCTCAGCTGGGCACGTTGCAGAACAACGGGGGTTACACGCTGACGATGGCGATTCCGTTCGGCAGCGTCGCTATGGGAGCGGCGGACTCCGCGACGTCCCTCGCAACCGATCAGCGCGGCGCAACTCGCCCTCAGGCAGGCGGTTTCGACATCGGTGCCTACGAAGTCTGTCGAATCAAGGTCGGTGCGATGGTCCAGCCTTGGCCGTGTAGCGAAACCGCGCAGCAGGACCCGCCGATTTTCCTGACGATGCTCGCGTCCCCGGGCGGTTCCACCGATCCGGCCGCCGGCAGCTATCCGGAAGTGTCGAACACCGTAGTGCCGCTGCACGCGACGCCCGATCCCGGCTATTACTTCACCGGTTGGACGGGGAACGTCGCCACACGGACGAGCGCATCGACGACGATCATCATGAGCGCCCCGCAAACGGTCGGTGCGAATTTCCAGCTTCACGACTTTTCGCTTTCGCTGAATCCGACGGCGCTCTCGATTCCTCTGGGCGGGGTCGGCTCGACGGCCGTCACGGCGACCGCGTTGGGGGACTTTGCCGACAAGATCACGCTTTCAGGCGTGAGCACACCGACCGGGGTCACCATCTCGTTCTCCAGCAATCCGGTGGCGCCGGCAACCGGAACGCCGGCGTCGTCGATCTTCAAGTTGACGGTCGGTCCCTCGGCGCGACCACAGACGTTCACCGAGACGGTGAAGGGAAGCTCGACGGGTCTTTCCGGCGCGCTCACGCACGTCGTTCCGCTGAACGTGACGATCGTCGCCACGGCGGCCGCCATCGTGAACGTGATCGGTCAGGAACAGGGCCTCGGTTGCATCGACCCATCGGGCATCGGCCAGTCGCTGACGGCCAAGATGAATGCGTACGAGAAGCTCGCGAGCGGAGGTCATGTGCAGGGCGCGTCCAACGTGCTCGGTGCATTCCAGTACGAGGTCCAGGCGCAGATCGGCCATCACGTCGTCACGAGTTGCATGGATCCGGTGAGCGGCAGCGCGTTTTCACCGGGAGAGGCCTTGATCGCCGATGCGCAGTCGTTGCAGACGACGCTCGCCGCGCGAGTGAAGGCCGCTCCGATCATCGGCGCCGTGGTCAGCACGAACGACGCGGGTATCGGAGGAAGGATCGTCAATCTGATGAGCGGCATGACCGTCGTCGCGACGGCGAGTACCGATGCCGTCGGCTTCTACTACCTCGATACGGCAAGCCTCATGCCCGGAGCACGGTACAGCGTGAACGCGGTGATTCCCACCGGGTACAAGGCATCGTCACCCGCATCGCAAACGTTCGTCTGGTCCGCCGCTCCCGTGAAGCTTGCCGACTTCGTGCTGAATTGAAACGCGCTGCGTTTCCGCTGATCGAGGGGGAGGAACCATGAAACGCATTCTCGCAGTCATCGCGTCTGGTGCGCTCGGGTTTGCAGTGACGCCTGCCCTCGCCGCGTCGCAGTCGGGCACGGGTCTCACGGCTTCGGTGGCGACGGCGAGAAGCCGCGCGGGGCGCCTCGGCGCGTCATGCAGGCCGCGCAGTCGAATCAGCATAACCTGCAAGCTGCGCAGCGTTCGCATGCTTACCTGCCAGAGCGGCGCGCGAGGCGAGATGACGGTGAACGTGACGATTCCGAAGGGCTTCAAGACGTCGTTGCCGGCATCGCAGACTTTTATGTGGTCCGCAAGTGTGGTGAAGCTTGCCGGCTTCGTACTGAATTGAGATTGCGATACAGATGTTGGAAGCTGAGCGGAACAAGCATCCGGTGTTCTGCCTCACGTATCGCGGAGAGCCGATCGCCTGGGAGTTGACCAACAGAGCCCAATTTGCCGGAATTTCAATACGTAGGTGCGCGCAAGCCACAGCGCGGCTCCCATCTCTCGATTCACAGTCAATGACAAGGACCGGGCACTTGCTATTGCCCAAACGAAAACAAGCGCAAGCGAGGCGACCCACTCGTATTGCAATTGACCCGAATGCTCACCAGTTGTCCTGGTTCCCGAGCATGACGGTCTCGTCGGTGAGCAAGCGGTTCGTGTCGAACGGTCGGCCCTTGAATAGGACTTCTCGCGCAATGATCGCCGACTGCTCGACGAAGAGCCGTGTAAGCTCCGCGTCGGAAGCGCGCGAACGTGGCTGCAGCTCCTCGAGGCCCGGCGCGAAGCGAAGCGCGAACGATCCGGGCGCCACCCATACGCCGGGCTCGGCCTCCCACGACCGCTCGCCCGCGTTGAGCAAAAAACGACCGTGGCCAAAGTCTGCGCGGCCCGTGCCATCCCTGCCGACGGCGAGCGCCGTCCGCCCGATTGCGCGAACAGGCTGCGCGAACGACAGGCGCCGCAACTCGCCCGGCGCGAGCCGCTGTATCACGACGACGCCGTCCGCCGCGCGAACATCCTTCAGCGGCGCGGAAAGCCCGGCTTTCACATCGATCTGTACGCCCTCCAGCACTTCGTCGTTTGTGTTGACCAGCACCAGCTCATTGGCGCGCGACGCCAGGAACACACCCTGAATCAGTCGCAGCCGGTCAAGCAGCCGCGTGGTGGTGTCCATCCACACGCGTTCGCGTGCCGCGAGCCGCTGCGCTCCCGCCGCGAACGCAGCCAGCACGCGGCCCGTGGAATTGTCGACGTGGCGGCACATGTACTGGTACAGCACACACACGCCCCAGTCGCGCTCGAGGTCATCCAGCGCCTCTACACTCGTCGCTTCGCGAAAGCTGCGTTTGGTGGCGCTGAACCAGCCGGGAACGAGCGGCTTTTCGCGCTCGAAGTAGGGCATGGACGGATTAGCAGCGAGAGTGTTGATACGGCGCGTGCGCAGCAGCCGAATGTACCGTAATCGCTGCCGGCAGAGATCTCCCCAGAAATACGGGCTTGCCGGATCTTCGCCCGAGCAATGGTGACCCCGGGCATAAAGGCGCAGCGCTAGGGCGAGCGGCCCGCGCGCCACCGCCTTCTCCTGCCAGTACGGATTGTCAGCATTCTTCGCATGGCAGATGTATGTGCTGGCGGGCGGGAAGTTGGCGTCCATCATTGCAAACGCCCGCTGGATCAGTTCGCGGCGATTGTTGCCTGCTGTCGCCCCATGCAATGCGATCTCGACGCCGCGCGAGGCGAGCGTACGGCAGTAATTCAGGTACGCCGGGTCCGCGAGCGTTACGCCACGCGTGATTGAAGCCGGCAAGGCCGGGATGCCGGACGGTTCCTCGGGTGGAAACACCCACACCGTTTTCGTGGCACGCAGGCCGAGCGAATCCATGAAGTCGTACACGATCCGGACGGACTCGAGATCCGCTGTGTCGGTGTCGTCGGTGATGCAGAAGCCACCTCGGTACGGATGCGGCGCCCAGCGTAGCTCAGCGCTCGGCACGGCGAGTCCCGCGCGCCATCAGGATGCCCGCGTACCCCCGCAGGCCGGGCATGCGTTCGCCAACGGCGTCCAGTATGCGGAACGCGGGCAGCAGCGAGTCGGGAACGCGCTTGCTGGTGAACAACATCGGACGCACGTCGACATCTATGAAGTCCGCTTGCGCAAACAGCGCGCGCACCTCGTGGTCTTGAAAGAGCACGTCGTCGATGTGCGTTTCGACTCCCACCGCCTTCTTGATGGGCCCGTACCAAGGACAATTCGCGTTTGGGAAATCGATCGCCGCTCCGCCGCCTGGGCGCAGGACGCGGTACATCTCCCGCATCGCAACGTCGGGACGCGGGCAAAACCGCACCGTGGAGAAGCTGAACACAGCATCAAATGACGCGTCGACCAGCGCGGAAAGCGCTTCGGCATCCCCCACCTCGAACGCGACGTTGGTCACGTTCCACGCGGCGGCGCGGCGGCGCGCGAGATCGATGCTCTCGGGCGAGAGGTCGACCGCCATGACTTGTGCGAAGTGGTTCGCTAGCAGGAAGGTCTGGTGGCCGAAGCTGCAGCCCACCTCGAGCACCCGGCCCGCGCGCGGAGCGTTGGTCAACTTGAGCGCCATCTCCACCTTGCGATCGAGGAAGTAGTGTGACGCGCGGCTCTCAGGCACACGCGGAGTTCCACCCGCGCGCAGCCATTGTTCGTCGTTCCGGTCGGCCGCCTCTTGGTCGTAGAACGAACGCATCCGCTGCTTGTCTTCGTGCGAGCTCAAAGGTTTCTCCTTGCGTGGGCTATTCATGCGGCCTAATGGACGAACTAACCGGCGCCGCGCGGAGGGGGCGTCGGTGCCGCCGGCGAGGCGCCTGCGTCGAGTGGTCGAACGCTATGCGCATCTGGCCCCAGACCATCTCGCGAGGGCTGCGAGCAGGCTGGATTCGTTGCTTGGCGGTTACGATTTGGCTACGTCAAAAAATGCAGACGGCGAGCACCTAAGCTAACCCTCTGTTTTATTGGTAGGCCGTGGCGGACTTGAACCGGCGACCAACGGATTAAAAGTCCGCTGCTCTACCAACTGAGCTAACGGCCCGCAGAGAGGCGGCGATTATAGTCCAAGTCCTTGATTCGCGGAAAGCTTTTCCGCAGTCGCGCGGTGGTTCGCGCGCGTCTGCGGCGCGCTAGTGCGTGTCGCCGCCGAGATAGGACGGCAGCGAGGTGAACTCGATGCCCTCGTCGGTCAGCGCCTTCGCCTCCTCGCGCGACGCTTGGCCGCGAATCGCCCGCGGGGGGATTTCCTCGTAATGGATCTTCCGCGCCTCCTCGGGGAAGCGGCGGCCGACGTTCTCGGTATTGCGCACCAACTCGCGGAGCTTCGTGATCGCATCCGCCGGAAGACCGAGCGCGGCTTCGCCCGTCGTGCTCCGCTCCTCACTCGCCTCGGGAGGCGGTGCGTTGTCGCGCGCGGCGCCCCTGACGATGCTCACGCGCGCCGACGGCAGGCGCTCGATGTGCGCGTCATCGCAGACCGGGCACGTGACCAGCGCGCGCGACTGCTGGCGGGCGAACTCCTCGCCGGAGGCGAACCACCCCTCGAAGCGATGCCCGTGCGCGCAACTCAGTTCGAAAATGATCATGACGTCTAGAACGGTTCCGTTTCGCGGTGCGTTGACCCCGTGACCCGCGCGGCGATGCGCCGATCCAGGCCCTCGCCTTCAATCCTAAGACCGGGGCGCCCCGGCGACGGCACCGCCGGTCGCCTCGAGGCGGGGCGCGCTGTCGACCGC
>CAVRAF010000004.1:0-27925 GCA_963718905.1 uncultured Pseudomonadota bacterium | reverse complement strand
CGCGCTGGTGCTCGACGGGCTGGACGGGCGCGTCGCACGGATGACGCGCACGCAGAGCGCGTTTGGCGCCGAGTTCGACAGTCTCGCCGACATGGTGAGCTTCGGCGCTGCGCCGGCGCTCGTGATGTACGAGTGGGTGCTGCGCGATCTCGGAAAGCGGGCTGGATCGCCGCGTTCGTCTACGTGGCCGGCGCCGCGTTGCGGCTCGCACGCTTCAATACGCTGCTCGACGTCGCCGACAAGCGCTGGTTCACGGGGCTGCCAAGTCCGTCGGCCGCGGCGCTGGTGGCCGGGCTCGTCTGGGTCGTCGACGACCTCGGCTACGACCCGGACGCGCTGCGCTGGCTCGCGTGGGCCGTGACGCTTTTCGCCGGCCTGACGATGGTCAGCAATCTCAAGTACTACAGTTTCAAGACGATCAACCTGAAGAAGAGCGTGCCGTTCGTCGCGATCTTCCTGATTGTCGCGTTTCTCGCGCTGTTGTCGTACCAGCCGCCGATGGTGCTGTTCGCGGCCTTCGTCATCTATGCGTTGTCCGGTTACGCCGTCTCGACGTGGATGACGTTGCGAGAACGCCGGGTCCGCGCAACCGGCACGCGTTGAATCGCCTCGGCGATCCTTGAATTCCACGCCAATCGCATCGTCGATGCCCCTGCGCTGGCTGATGCTTACGCTCGCTTGCGCGGGACTGCTGGCGGGCGGCCAGATTCTGTTCAAGATCGCGGCGCTGCAGTGGCGCGTGCAGGGCTGGTCCTGGGCGACATTGCGCAGCCTGTTGTCGGTTCCGATGCTGTCCGCGCTGCTGATCTATGCGATCGCGACGGTCCTGTGGGTATATGTGCTGCGCCATGTTCCTCTGGTCGCCGCCTACGCAATCTTTTCGCTCGCGTTCGTGATCACGCCGGTGCTCGCGCACTACGCGCTGGGCGAGCCGCTCACCCTGCGGACGCTGGCCGGCGGCCTGATCATCGTGCTCGGCGTCATCGTCGCGGTCTCCTGAAAAAGCGTGACGCAGCCCGGACCCAGTGCGAACCGGCGCTAGTTGTCCTCTTTCCGGATCGCCGCGATGACGTAGCCGCCCAGGCGGGCGACCGGCACCGTATGGCGATCCCGGAATTCGAGCAGGACGTGATCCAGCGAATCGGCGGGGTGCTCGGCGAATACCGCGTGCGTCAGGCGAAATCGCCGGACGACGGCCATGACATCGTCGGCGGACGCCGCATATTGCAGGGCCGAATAAGCCTGCACGTCATGCCAGTTGGCCGACCTCGAATAGCCGACGAATCCACTCGGCGCCGGCGCGTTGAAAACGAGGAAGCCGACGCGCGCGTCCGGGAGATTCCGATTGAGATAGTCCGCCACGACCCGAAGCGGCGAATACTGGGCGAGATAGGTGGCGCGGGCCGCGCGGTCCTGCGAGCACGTGAGGCAAAGCGTGGTGTTGCTCGAGCTGGCGGCGGGCATCAGCAACAGGTTGGCGGCCACGGCGGCCACGCCGGCTGCCGTGAATATTGCGCGCGCGACTGCGGAATGCATCCAGTCATCCAGTGTCCAGGCGGCAATGATTGCGAAGAGAACGAACGCGGGGATGAGATAGCGCAAGTACGACTGCTGCGCGTACACCGCCGCGCCGAAGCCGAGCATCAGCGCGAGCATTGCGAAACGCATGCGCGCTCGATGAGTCAGCAGTCCCACGACCACCACCGGAAGCAGCAGAAGCCACTGCGTTCCCATGGCGCCATCGACCCCTTCGATGTAGCGGCCGCTCGATAACACGAGATCGTACGGTGTGCGGACCTGCCAGGGCGCGTTGTACAGGATGTTGTTGAACGAGGTCGTCGAATCGAACAACGGCGACCGAAAGAGCGCGTTCATGAACGGAAACACCGGGTTGCCGGTTCGCATCCAGGCATTCGCGTACGGCCATGCGGCTATGGTCGACGCGAGCAGACAGATGATTTTCACTCGGGTGCCGATCGCGGAGTACCGGTGCATGCGCAGCAGCCGGTGAAACAGGAAAATCCCGACCGGCAGCACCCAGAATGCGCCCATCACCTTGCATTGCATTGCGCCCGCCAGAGCGAGCGCCGCGGCCGCGAATCGACCGGGGCTCGCGCGCTCGGCGAACGCCACCGTGCCTGCGAGTCCCGCGACCAGAAATGCCGTCCAGGCGAGCTCGACGTACAGCGAGCCCGTTTCCGTGAACGCGAGCGGCGTCGATGCGAGAAGACAGACGCTTCCCAGCGCAATCTGCCGACTCGAATGACGCCGGATCAGCGTGAAGACGAGCGCGCAGAGCAATGCGCCGAAGACGAGGTTCAAAAGCCGCGCCGCGCGTTCGCCGCCGAGCAGGTACGCGGACAAATAGGCGTAATCCGCCCCCAGCGGCATGACTGCCCAGGCGTAGCGCCCGACATCGAAGCTCCATCGATGGTAGCGTCCGATCAGCTCCGCAAACTGCAGGTGCATCGCGCTGGCGTCGTAACCGACTTCGGGCTTGGCGACGACGAAGAGGTGCAGCACGACGACGACTCCGAGCACGACGATCCAGACGTTCTCGGCTGCCGATCCGTCGACGGGCCGGGTGAGCCAATTCCGGGTCGACACGATGGCCTCGCGAGTGCGCTGCGCAAATGCCGCCAGGGTCGCCGCGATGATCACCAGGTAGAAGGCGCCGTAATGCACTTTCAGCGGCATCGTCGCGCCGATCAATCCGATCCACAGGCAGGAGCCGGCAAGAATGCGCATCGCATTGCAGGGTGTTTCCGGCGGCTGCTGCCCGGACGCGTCGCGCGCGATCCAGTCCAGCAGGGAGGACCCCAGGACGTGCGCGCCCAGCGTGATCAAGGCGACGACTGCGACCGCACCCACGCCCAGCAGCGCGCAGGCCGCGACCAGCACGATGCCGACCATGATGGCGCGCGCACGACGCGGAAATCCCAGGAGCACTGCGCAGAAACCCGCGGCGCTGAGCACGAGCCACGGGAACAAGCTCGTCCGGCGCAACTATCGGTGTCTCCGGCCGTTGCAGCAGGTCAACGAACCACGAGGCGACAAGCGCCGCATGGAACGAAACCAGCGCGATGAGCAGTCCCGCGATCCAGCGCCGCGGCGAGCGCGGGCCGGTTGCATCGACAAGGTGTGTGCCGTCGGTCATCGGGCTGGCGGGATCCGGAGGCAGTTTCGCACACCGGACACGCATGCTCTCGTCGCCGCATCAAGACGGCGGCCGCCCCGACGAAGCTGCGCTCGCCGACGGGCCCGAAGCGCCGACTTGCGCCCGATGCCGAATTCGGCTAACGTGCAACGGATGAGTCGCCTCTCGACCACCGCCGCCATTACGCCCATCGGCTCCCGGACGCCTTCGTCCGCGCTCGCGCGCTCGGCCGGTCTGCTGCTCCTGCTGCGCCCCGCGCGCAGATAAATCCCATCCCTCGCTTCGAGCAGTGCCCGCGCCGTCCCGCCAAGGACGGCTCACAGTTCACATCGCCGACGGGATTCATGATGCTATCCGTACCTTCGCACAAGTACCGACCGTTTCCTCCGATCGATTTGCCTGACCGGACCTGGCCAAGCCGGGTCATCACGCGGCCGCCGATCTGGCTGTCGACGGATCTGCGCGACGGCAACCAGGCGCTGATCGAGCCGATGGACGCGACCCGCAAGCTGCGGATGTTCCGGCAGCTCGTCGGAGATCGGGTTCAAGGAAATCGAGGTCGCGTTTCCGTCGGCGTCGCAGACCGATTTCGATTTCGTGCGGCAATTGATCGAGGACGACCTCATTCCCGACGATGTGACGATCCAGGTCCTGACGCAGGCGCGTGAAGAGCTGATCCGCCGGACGTTCGATGCGCTCGAGGGCGTTCCGCGCGCGATCGTGCATCTCTACAACTCGACGTCGGCGCCGCTGTTCCGGCGCGTCGTGTATGGCAAGGACAAGCGCCGGCATCGTCGACATCGCGACCGAGGGCGCGCGCCACTTTGTGCGACTTCGCGGCCGAACAGCCGCAAACCGATTGGCGCTTCGAGTATTCGCCCGAGAGTTCACGATGACCGAGCTCGATTTCGCGCTCGAAATCTGCGAGCGGTCGTCGACGTCTGGCAGCCGTCGACCCGCCATCCGGTGATCCTCAACCTGCCCGCGACGGTGGAGGTCGCGACGCCCAATGTCTTCGCCGACCAGATCGAATGGATGCACCGGCACTCGCGCCGGCGCGATCGCGTGGTGGTGTCCGTGCACCCGCATAACGACCGCGGCTACCGCCGTCGCCGCGGCCGAACTGGCGGTGATGGCAGGCGCAGACCGCGTCGAAGGGTGCCTGTTCGGCAACGGCGAGCGCACGGGCAACGTCTGCCTCGTCACGCTCGCGATGAATCTCTATTCGCAGGGCATCGATCCGATGCTCGACTTCGGCGACATCAGCAGCGTGATCCGCACCGCGGAATACTGCACGGCGTTGCCGGTCCATCCGCGCCATCCCTATGCCGGCGAACTCGTCTTCACCGCGTTTTCGGGCTCGCACCAGGACGCGATCAAGAAAGGTTTTGCCGCGCAGCGCGCTGAGGAGGCGGCCGGCAACGCGCTCTGGGACGTGCCCTATCTGCCGATCGATCCGGCCGACGTCGGCCGCACCTACGAGGCGGTGATCCGCGTGAACAGCCAGTCGGGCAAGGGCGGCATCGCGTTTCTGCTCGAGCGCGACTACGGCCTCGCGCTGCCGCGCCTCCTGCAGATCGAGTTCAGCCAGGTCGTGCAAGAGATCACCGACACAACGGGCAAGGAGCTCACGCCGGCGGACATCCATGCGGCGTTCCACCGCGAATACGTCGCACCCGGCGCCCCGGTTGCGTACGTCGAGCACCGGTCGCAGCGCAACGGCGCTTCGGTGACGGGTGAGCAGTTGACGGCGCGGCTGACAATCGACGGCGTCGAAACGCTCGTGACCGGCTCGGGCAACGGTCCTGTCGACGCGTTCGTCCATGCATTGCGCGAAGAAGCGGGAATCGACGTGCACGTTCTCGCGTATCACGAGCACGCAACGGGCAGCGGCGAGGACGCCACCGCCGTCGCGTATGTCCAGTTGCGTACCGGCGGCCGGAGTGTCTATGGCGTCGGGCTCGATCCGAACATCGTGACCGCCACGCTGAAGGCTGTCGTGTGCGCCGTGAACCGCGGATCGCGCAAGGCAGCGTGCTGGTGCGATCGCCGGTCGGGGCGGTCGCCGCCTGACGCCGGACGACCGGACGCGATCAGGGGACGCGCAGCCAGCTCGGCGTTGCGCCGACTGCGCGACTCGGCTCTCGCGCGATCAAGCGACCGCGAACGTCGCGGGAGCAGTCGCGGTAACATGTGGACGGACGCCGTAAATCGCGGTGGCCATTGTGCGCGCCGTCCGCGCGGCGCTCGCTTCCCCTAGGCGACTGTCTTCCCGGAACGACTCTTCGATGAACAGCCCCGCGCTACGGCCCCGGCATCGAGATCACCGCGCCCATCACTCCCGAATACGCGCAAATCCTGACCAGCGACGCGGTCGCGTTCGCCGCACGCCTGCAGCGCGCTTTCGGAGACCGCCGTACCGAGCTCCTCGCGCGCCGTGCGGCGCGTCAGGCGCGATTCGACGCCGGCAAGCTGCCCGATTTCCTGCCGGAAACGCGCGACGATCCGCGAGAGCGACTGGACCTGCGACGCCGTGCTCCCGGATATCGCCGACCGCCGCGTCGAGATCACCGGGCCGGTCGATCGCAAGATGGTCATCAACGCGCTCAATTCGG
This sequence comes from uncultured Pseudomonadota bacterium, assembly GCA_963718905.1. Lineage (GTDB taxonomy): Bacteria > Pseudomonadota > Gammaproteobacteria > Burkholderiales > Casimicrobiaceae > VBCG01. The sequence goes on along the minus strand of CAVRAF010000004.1, from coordinate 22,153 downwards.
GTGCGAAGGTGTTCATGGCCGACTTCGAGGACGCGAACACGCCGCGCTGGGACAACAACCTGCAGGGCCACATCAACCTGCGCGACGCGATCCGGCGGCGCATCGAATTCACGTCGCCGGAGGGCCAGGCGTACCGGCTGAACGATGACGACGGCGACGCTGTTCGTGCGCCCGCGCGGCTGGCACCTGCCGGAGAAGCACGTGCGCGTCGACGGCGAGCCGATATCCGGCGGCATCTTCGATTTCGCGCTGTACTTCTTCCACAACGCGAAAGAACTGGTCGCGCGCGGCAGCGGACCGTATTTCTATCTGCCGAAGCTCGAAAGCCATCTCGAGGCGCGCCTGTGGAACGACATCTTCGTGATGGCGCAGGACGACCTCGGCATCCCGCGCGGCACGGTCAAGGCGACGGTGCTGATCGAAACGATCCTCGCCGCGTTCGAGATGGACGAAATCCTCTACGAGCTGCGACATCATTCGGCGGGCCTCAACTGCCGGCCGCTGGGACTACATCTTCTCAGCTGCATCAAGAAGTTCCGCAGCAACCGCGACTTCTGCCTCGCCGACCGCGTGCTCGTCACGATGACCACGCACTTCATGAAGAGCTACGCGGAGCTCCTGGTCAAGACCTGCCACCGGCGCAACATCGCACGCGATGGGCGGGATGGCCGCGCAGATCCCGGTCAAGAACGACGAGGCGGCGAATGCCGCGGCGTTCGCCAAGGTCAAGGCCGACAAGGAGCGCGAGGCGACCTATGGTCACGACGGCACATGGGTCGCGCATCCGGGACTCGTGCGGTGTCGCGAAGGAAGCCTTCGACCGGCTGATGCCCGCGCCGAACCAGATCGCGACCAGGAGCCGCGACGACGTTCGCGTGACGGCGCGCCGACCTCCTGCGCTTCGAGCCCGAGCAGCCGATCACCGAGACGCGGACTGCGGCTCAACATCAACGTCGCGATCCAGTACATCGGGGCATGGCTGGCCGGGCAGGGTGCGGTGCCGATCTTCAACCTGATGGAAGACGCCGCGACCGCCGAGATCTCGCGCTCGCAGGTCTGGCAGTGGATGCGCTCGCCCAAGGGCATGCTCGATGATGGCCGCAAGGTGACGAAGGAGCTCGTCGCGCAACTGCTCCCGGAGGAGATGGCGAAGATCCGCGGTCTCCTGGGCGATGCGCTACGCGGATGGGCGATACGACGAGGCGGCGCGAATTTTCGCGAGTCTCGTGAATAACGACACGTTTGCCGAGTTCCTCACCGTGCCCGCCTACGAGCTGATCGACTGACGACGGCCTGCCGGGGAGGCTGATAAGCAACTTCTATTGAGGGAATTGTCACACTCAATTGGACAGGCTCGCCGACGCCAACCAGAATGACCGTCGTGGACGGTCCCGCCGCGACGGCGATCCGCGTTCCCGATTCACCGCTCCCCGCCGCTGGCGAGGGCAATCACGTCAAAAGGAGCACTCGCATGAAACCTCTCAAGGGCACCAAGACGCATGAAAATCTGAAAGCCGCGTTCGCCGGCGAATCGCAGGCGAATCGCCGGTACCTCTATTTTGCGAACATCGCCGACGTGGAAGGCCAGAACGACGTCTCGGCGCAATTTCAGCTGACGGCCGAAGGCGAGACCGGCCACGCGCACGGTCACCTCGACTACCTCAAGGCAGTCGGCGATCCGGCGACGGATCTTCCGATCGGCGAACCGAGAAAATCTCAAGGCGGCGATCGCCGGTGAAACCCACGAATACACCGACATGTATCCCGGCATGGCGAAGGCCGCGCGCGATGAAGGCTTCGACGAAATCGCCGAATGGTTCGAGACGCTCGCGAAAGCCGAGAGCTCGCACGCGGGCCGCTTCCAGAAGGCGCTGGACGCGCTCGCCGACTAGGGGGGTGGGGGAGAGCAGGTCACGCGCCGCGAGCAGTTTCTGGCGGAGATGGACGCGGTAATTCCGTGGCAAGGGCTGTTGGCCTTGATCGAGCCGCACTACCCCAAAGCGGAGTAACGGCGCTCAGCCGATGCCGCTGGAACGCATGCTGCGGATCCACTTCATGCAGCACTGGTTCAACCTGTCGGACCCGGCGATGGAGGATGCGCTTTACGACAGCGAGTCGATGCGGCGGTTTGCCGGGATTGAGCTGACCGCGGACCTGGTGCCGGACGAAACGACGATCCTGCGCTTCCGCCATCTGCTCGAAAGACATCGACTGACCGCGGCGCTCTTTAGCGCAGATCCGCTCGCTGCTTGAGCAGAAGCGGCTGCTGCTTAAGTCCGGGACGATCGTGGATGCAACCATCATCGCCGCGCCCCCGTCGACCAAGAATGCGGCCAAGGGGCGCGGGATCCTGAGATGCACCAGATGCCAAGAAGGCAAGGACTGGCACTTTGGGATGAAGGTGCACATGGGCACCGACCGGCGTGGCATCGTGCACAGCGTCGTGACCACCAGGCGGCCCAGCCGTGCAGGGCGACAGCACTCAGATGGCCAAGTTCCTGCACGGGCAGGAGCGTGAAGTCTTCGGTGACCAGGCGTACTGGTCGGAAGATCACCGGCGGCATTGCCGCCATGCGGGCATTGCCTATCGGGTCAACTGCTGCGCCAAGCCCGGACTGCGTGTTGAGCGAGCATGAGAAAGCGATCAACCGCCCTACAAGCTTCCCTATAGGCCGTTCAAACCTTTCCGATGACGCTGCGCGAAGGCAACCTGGAGGCTCCGACGCGCCATCCGGTCGATTGGCGCAATCCGGAGTTCTACGACGAGGCCGCGCTCTACCGGGAGCAGGAGCGCGTCTTCGACATCTGCCACGGTTGCCGGCGCTGCGTATCGCTGTGCCGTGCGTTTCCGACGCTGTTCGACCTGATCGACGCCAGCGCGTCGATGGAAATCGACGGTGTCGCGAAGGCCGATTACTGGAAAGTCGTCGACCAGTGCTATCTGTGCGACATCTGCTACATGACGAAGTGTCCCTACGTACCGCCGCATCCGTGGAACGTGGACTTTCCGCACCTGATGCTCCGTGCCAAGGCGAGTCAAGTTCCGCAATGGCCAGGTCGACGACGCGTGACCGGCTCCTGACGAGCACCGACGCCATCGGCCGGCTCGCGACGATCCCCGTCGTCGTCCAGGCCGTGAACAAGGCGAACGCGACGCCCGTCGTGCGCAAGGTCATGCAGCACGCGCTGGGCGTCGCACGCGGACGCCTGGCTCCCGTCTTACGCCGCGCGGCCGTTCCGCTCGGCGGCGCTCCCCTCGTTGCAATGGCCGGTGCGCGAAGGCGCACGCACGCCGGGCAAGGTCGCGATCTTCGCGACGTGCTACGTCAACTACAACGAGCCCGGCATCGGCCACGACCTGCTGAAGTTGCTTGCGCACGACGAGATTCCCTATGCGATCGTCGAAAGGAAGTCTGCTGCGGCATGCCCAAGCTGGAACTGGGCGATCTCGACGGCGTCGAGGCGCTGAAGAATCGGAACATTCCCGGTGCTGGCGCCGCTATGCCCGCGACGGCTACGCGATCCTGACCGCCGATCCCCTCCTGCACGCTGATGTTCAAGCAGGAGCTGCCGCTGCTGTTTCCGCGAGGACGACGACGTCAAGGCCGTCGCCGATGCGATGTTCGATCCGTTCGAGTATTTCGTCGCTGCGCGAGCGCGACGGGCTGCTCAAGACCGACTTCAAGCGCGCGCTGGGCAAAGTCAGCTATCACATTCCGTGCCATTCGCGCGTCCAGAAAATCGGGCAGAAGACCGCGGAAGTCCTCGAGTGGATCCCGGGCACGACGGTCAACACCGTCGAGCGCTGCGCCGGGCACGACGGCACGTGGGGCGTCAAGCGCGAATTCTTCGCCGACTCGATGAAGATCGGCGCGCCGGTGTTCAGGCGGATGGACGAATTCGAGCCCGACTTCGTCAGCTCCGATTGCCCGATCGCGGGCCGGCACATCGCGCAGGGCATTGCGCAGATTGGCCGGACGGGCAACGCGCGCAAGGCGCATCCGCTCACGCTGTTGCGCTTCGCCTACGGCATCGATTGACCGCGCTCACCCGCCGACCCGCCGATGCCTGCAATCCGCCGCGACAGCCTGATGACGCTCGAAGCCTATGCGAAGGAGCGCGCGTCGTTTCGGCGCGCGTGCATCGCGCACAAGCGCCTTCGCACCGTGCATCTGGGCGAGCATCTGACGCTGCTGTTCGAAGACGAGCTCACGATTCGCTACCAGATCCAGGAGATGCTGCGGGTCGAGAAAATCTTCGAGGAGGCGGGCATCCAGGACGAGCTCGATGCGTACAACCCGCTCGTTCCCGACGGCCCAACCTGAAGGCGACGCTGCTCCTCGAATACGAGGACGTCGACGCGCGCCGCGACGCGCTGGCAGGACTGAAGGGCATCGAGGACCGGGTTTGGGTGCAAGTCGACGGCTCTGCGGCCGTGCTATGCGATCGCCGACGAGGATCTCGACCGCGAGAATGACGAGAAGACGTCGGCCGTGCACTTCGTGCGCTTCGAGCTGACGCCGGCGATGATCGGGGCGCTGAAAGCGGGCCGCGCGCTGGCGATGGGTGTCGACCACGCGCAATACCGGGCGAGCGTTCCGGCGATTCCTGCGGCAATCCGCGATTCGCTGGTCGCCGACCTCGATCTCGAGCGGACGCGTACCGGCTAGACGAACGGCGCCTGCGGATCAAGCACGTCGAACCACGCCCAGACGAAGTCCGTCTGATGCTCGATTGCCGCCTTGAGACGGATCGTCACCTGCTTCCCGGTCGAGATCATCGCGAGCATCCGGCCTCGCTCGAATTGCGATGCGGGCAGCACCAGTGTCCTGACCGCCGCGTCCGGGTCGACGGGGCCATCGCGAATATAGAGTGCGGGAAAGCGCTCGCGCTTCGCGCCTGATGCGCTCGGCTGCTCGATCATCAGCACCACCGGTTGCGGATTGTGCCCGAGATGCTCGACGCCGATCTCGACATTGCTTCCCGGAAGCCTTCTCAGCCGGCGCACCACCGCGAGCGTCCACGGCGCGTGTTCGTCGTCGCGAAATGCGGTGAGCGAACCCGGCACGGTTCGCCGCGGGTTCGACACGCGGCCCCGCAGCCGACTCCCTGAGCGGCTTCTGTCGCGGACCTGCCACGACGGCTGCGGAACGCCGAAGCTCGCCGTGACGGGAAACGGTGACAGACTGTCCTCGAACGGCGCGCCCGCAACGGGCGGCGGACCGGAACGGCCGCGCGCGCCGGAAATCGTCATCATCTCGTGCGCGGGCACGGACTCCGCCGATCGCCGCGATTCGTTGCGCAACATCGAAAATATGCTGCCAAGACCGCCGATCGTCGCCTGCACCGACGTCAATGCGGTGGCGCAACGCTCGCCGCGGCGCTCGACCCGCGTCGTCCTGGGAGCGAATATGACTTTCAATCGCGACAGCAGCGCCTGCCGGCGCGCGCGCGAAGTCGGCGTGGAGCCGTGCGCCGCGGCCAGCTCCCGCTCGATTGCGAGCGCAATCGGTGCGGTATCGAGCCACAACCACTCGCCGTGATGGCGCGCGGGCGGACGCTTCAATCCGTCCGCTCCCGACACGTCGACGACGAAGCCATCGGCGGGGGTGGTCGACGAACCCCCGGCCGCTCCCGGGCGCAGCGACACGTGACCGCTCCAACCGGCGATCCAGTTGCGCGCGACGGCCAGCTCGGGCGCGAGCAGCTGTCCGCCGTCCAGCAACTGCGTGAGAAGCACGCGTACGTACATTGTTTCCGGACTGATCGGCGGCTTCCGATTGCCGTCCGGGTTGTCGGTGACGACGGCCGGGACGAATTCGCGGCGTGCCCAGCGATAGGCATCGTGCAGTTCGCGCCAGCGGCCGCGCGGCCACGGTTCGTACCGAAACAAATGCAGAAGCAGCTCGATCTGCCGATGGTAGAACAGCCTGACGAGGATCGCCGGTGTGCCGTCGCTCCAGGCTTTGCCCGGTCGCCTTTCGCGCACATAGCGAAGATGACGAAGGTAGCCCTCCGCATACGCTCGGCTGAGCTCGAATACCGCGAGGCGAAGTTGCCGCTCGAGTGACGGCGAATCCGCGGAGACCGCCGCGAATTTCAGCAGCAGGCTTTCAAGCAGCGGCTGTGTGTGACGGTCGAGCCTGAACAGCGCGCGCAATCGATCGCAGTGGGGAGAATGCCGCCCGATCGATTCCGCAAGCGCATCGCAGATCGAGCGAACCGCCGTCATCGGCTCCTCGCGCGCGACCGCCTGCCAGAAGGAGTCGGCGGCCTCCGGGCTCGCGAGGAGATCGCCTCCTTCGTCGTTCGAAGGCAGCAGGTAGTGGAGCATCGCTCATTCACGCGTCGTCATTGACGCACAAATGGAAAGAGCAACGCCCGTGCCACTCGGAATGTGCGGTGAGCTCGCGCACCGGCTCGACTCCGGGGACAGGCATGCTCCGTGCTGAATCGAGACGATCGATGACTCTTGGATCGCGCGATGAATGCGCGCCGCTTGTACTTCACATGTTGGTGGCGACGTCGGCCGCGGAAGACTTCACTTCGCCGCCGCCTCGTTGTCATCAACCTGATCGCGACCGGCGCGACATTCGCCCTGATCGGCGTCGCGCTGATCGCCGGCGAATATCTCGCGCATTCGTCGGTACTGCTCGATGACCTGCAGGCGGGCGTCGGGGCGATCAACCGGACAATCGACGGGCGGCTGGCGTGGTACGCGCTGGTTGTCGGGCTGGCGGGAATCGCCGGACTCGGCATCGCGGTGTGGCTGATCGATCGCATGCTCGTCACCGCATCGCGCCCGCTCCGCCAGCTCATCCGGTTGATGAAGAGTGCGTCCGGCGAGGAGAAGCCGAACCCGCCGCCATCGCTGCGCGACGAGGACGAGTTCGGGACGCTCGCGCGCGGCTTCGATCGGATGCTGAAACGCATCGAGGACCGCGAGCGCGATCTCAAGCGCGAGCTGACCGAGCGCAGGCGTACCGAGAGAAGGCTTGCCCGGCTCGCGCATTACGACATGCTGACCGACCTGCCGAATCGCTACTACTTCAACGGCCGCCTGATCGATGTGCTCGCCCGCGCCCGCCACGCGGAGCAGGTCGTGGCACTGCTCTTCATCGATCTCGACAACTTCAAGATCGTCAACGACACGCTGGGCCACCATGCCGGAGACTTGCTGCTCAAGGCAGTCTCCGCGCGATTGCGCACCTGCGTTCGCGCGAGCGATATCGTCTGCCGGCTGGGCGGCGACGAATTCACCGTCATTCTGGGCGACATCCGGACGCAGGAACAAGCCGGCCGCGTCGCGGAGAAGATCGTCGCGGGATTGTCGGCGCCGTTCCGTGTGCTCGACCTCGCGGTGCACGTCAGTTGCAGCGTCGGGATCAGCCTTTACCCGAAAGACGGCGGTGACGCCGCGAAATTGATGAAATGCGGCGACATGGCGATGTACCACGCCAAGGCGCGCGGCAAGAACAATTTCCAGTTCTTCACCGAAGAGCTGAACGCACGCGTGCTCCGTCGACTGACGCTGGAGACGGGACTGCGGCGCGCGCTGGAAAGGAGCGAGCTCGTACTGCACTACCAGCCTCAGATCGATCTCCGCACAGGGGAAATCGTCGCGGCGGAGGCGCTCCTCCGGTGGAACTGCGCGGGCGCGGGCATCGTCGAACCGCGGGAATTCATTTCCGTGGCCGAGGAGACCGGTCTCATCGTTCCGATCGGCGAATGGGTCCTGTGGGCGGCGTGCAGCCAGGCCGGCATCTGGCGAAGGGCCGGACATCGATCGCTGAGCGTCTCGGTCAACGTGTCCGGGCGGCAGTTCCGCGAGCCGGGATTCGTGCGGGCCGTCGCCAACGTCCTGGAGGGTACCGGACTGGACGCTCCGTCGCTCGTGCTCGAGCTCACGGAATCGGTCCTGCTGGAAGACTCGGAGTCGGCGATCATCAAGGCGCAGGACCTGCGCGCGATGGGCGTGCGGCTCGCGATCGACGATTTCGGCACCGGATACTCATCGATAGGCCACTTGAAGCGATTGCCGATCAACGAGATCAAGATCGATCGCAGCCATGTCGGCGGCATTCCCGACGACGCCGACGATGTGGGACTCGCGCGCGCCATCATCGCGATGGCGCACGGGCTCAACATCGAAATCGTGGCGCAAGGCGTCGAGACGCTGGCCCAGCTGAAGTTCCTGGCCGCCCACAACTGCACGCGGGCGCAGGGCCACATCATCGCGCGGGCGATGCCCATCGCACAATTCGACGAGCGACTGCGCAAGCACGGCGGCGGGAGCCCGTGGCTGCCGCGCTCGGCGCGGTCTCGCGCCGAAGTTGGATGACGGAGGCCGTCAGTCGCGAAAATTCTGGTACTGCAGCGGAAAATCGGTGATCGACTTCCGCGCCAGCGCGATCGCGTCCTGCAGGATGTCCTTCTTGGCACCCGAGACGCGCACGGCGTCGCCCTGGATCGAGGCCTGCACCTTGAGCTTGCTGTCCTTCAGGAGCTTCACGATTTTCTTCGCCAGCTCCTGCTCGACGCCGGTACGCACGGTCACCGCCTGCTTCATCTTGTTCCCGGAGATCTTTTCCGGGTCGCCATATTTGAGCGCGCGGATGTCGACCTGACGCTTCGTCAGCTTGGCAATGACGATGTCCGTGACCTGCTTGAGCTTGAATTCGTCATCGGCGAACAGCGTCATCGCCTTGCCGTCATACTCGACGCGGGCATCGGACCCCTTGAAGTCGAAGCGGGTCCCGAGCTCCTTGCTCGCCTGGTCGACCGCGTTGCGCACCTCGACCTGATTCACTTCGGACACGATGTCGAATGACGGCATTCCGCTCTCCCGGTGATGCGGTGAACGTAGCATGACCGGCTCGACACCTGCAAGGCTGGCGGGCGAGCGTCAGGCGTAGCGCACGAGGCTCTCCGGGTGCCGGTCGTCCGGGCTCACGCCGAACGGCGACTCGCGCAGCCACTCGAGGAGCTTCTCCTCGGGCAGCGGACGGCTCATGAAATAGCCTTGCGCTTCGTCGCAGCCCATTGCGCGCAACCGCGCAAAGCTGCGCTCGTCTTCGATTCCTTCCGCGACGACGTGCAAGCCCAGGTTGTGCGCGAGTTCGATCGTCGAGCGCACGATCACCAGATCATTCTCATCCTCCATCGCGGCGATGAACGTGCGATCGATCTTCATCTCGTGCACGCGCAGCTTGCGCAGGTACGCCAGCGACGAGAAGCCGGTCCCGAAATCGTCGATCGACAAGCGTACGCCAAGCGCACGCAGGCGGCCGAGCGTATGGAGCGCGCGCTGCGGGTTTTCCATGAAGCTGCTTTCGGTGATCTCGAGGCAGATCAGCTCGGCGGGAACCGCGCAGCTCGCCAGCAGGCCGCCGACGATGTCGGGCAGGTCCGGATTCTGCAGGTCGCGCACCGATATGTTGACGGACACTTGCAAGCGAATGCCGTCGGCGAGCCATTGACCGCACCGCTGCAGCGCGGTCTGCAGCACCCAGCGCGTCACCGTCCGCACGAACCCGGTCCTCTCGGCGAAAGGCATGAACTCGATCGGCGGTACGATACCTCGCGTCGGGTGCATCCACCGGACGAGCGCCTCGACACCCTTCGTGCGCCCCGTCCGCAGGTCGATCTTCGGCTGATAGAACATGCGCAACTCGTTGCGCTCGACGGCACGCCGCAATTCACCGAGCAGGGACAGCTGTTCCTGCTGCGTTCCATCGTGAGCCGGATCGTAGAACGCGAAGTCGGAGTTCGCGGCCTTGGCGAGGTACATCGCGATGTCGGCGTGCCGGATCAGCATGCTCGGGTTGTCGCCGTGCTCCGGGAAGCGCGCAATGCCGATGCTCGCGCCGATGTCGAGCCACTGCCCGTCGCAGTCGATCGGCTTGCCGATGCAGTCCATGATCTTCCGTACGACGTCGACGATCCGCGCCTCGCTGCCCGTCGGGAGCAGAACGCCGAATTCATCGCCGCCCAGCCGCGCGACCGTGTCCGACTCGCGTAGCACCGAGCGCAGGCGCGTACCCACTTCACGCAGCAATTTGTCGCCGATCGCGTGACCCAGCGTGTCATTGATGTGCTTGAAGCGATCCAGGTCCATGATCATCACCGCGAGCGGCGAGCCGTTGCGCCGTGCGAGATTGACGGCGCCCGCCAGGCGGTCATTGAACAGCGCGCGGTTCGGCAGATCGGTCAGCTGGTCCTTGTACGCGAGCCGCAGAATCTCGCCCTCGTGCGCCGCGATCCCTTCGCGCATGTGCCTGAACGCCTCCGCGAGGGCGCCGATTTCGTCCTTGCTCGTCACTTCGATCGTTTCCGAATAGTCGCCGTGGCTGATCCGCGCGGCGCTTCGGGCGAGCTGGTTGAGCGGCCGGGTGATGCCGCGTGCGATGAAAAAGCTTCCCACGAGCGAACCGCCGAGGCTCGCCGCGACGAGCCCCATCAGCAGCACTCGCAACTGGTCGAACCCGCCAAGCGCCTCGGACAGCGAGCGCTGCAGCACCGCAACGATCTCGACGCCGTCATCGGCGCCGAGCATGACCGTTCGACTCTGGACGTCCCGGCCATTCATCGCCATCGGCGCGCGATTGTCGCGAACGACGCGTGTAGCCGGCAGTCGCGGCACGAGCGCGGCGCGGTTATCGACGGAAAGCGTGGACGCGAGAACGTGCCAGGACCCGGCGACGCGGCGCGACGCGAAGGAGACTTCGTCGAGCGACGTCAAGGTCGCGAGGTCGCGAGCCAAGGCATCGTCGATGACGACGCCGATCACGACCCACGCCATCGGCGCCGCCGCGTCGGCGGGAACGATGACGACCTGATGCAACTTCCCGTCGATCAGGGCAGTCGCGGATGCTTCGCGGGCATGCGCAGCCCTGGCGATCAGGTCAGCGTACGGAAACCTGGCCCCCGCGGTGTCGGGGCCGAGTGAACCGGTGATGACCTGGCTGTCCGACGTGACGAGCTCGATCAGATCGGCGCGGACCAGCGCTCCGTGAACGCGCAGCGCCGACGCCACGGTGTTCGCGTCGTGGGTCGCGATCGCCTCGCGAATCGAGGAATCCAGGGCCAGCACCCGCGCAGCCTGCGTGAGCCGGGCGCGGTCGTTGTCGAGCGAGCGCCGCAAGATGCGCTCGCCGGTCGCAAGCTCCTTGTCGATGACGCTTCGCGCGTTGTCCGAGTTGGCGGCGTTGACAAGCAGGAACGCAGCGCCCTGGACCAAAACCAGAAGCACGACGAAGAAGACGACGATGCGCGTGCGGACGAGGCGCAGGCGGAGCATGGCGTTCCAGGGGTCCCTTATCCCGCATGAAGGAGCAAGACTCGCACCATCCGGCCACGCATGCGCAAGCTGTAGCGGACATGCTGCCGGCCGTGTGCCGGGCCGCGGCGTCCCCGTAGGGCAGCAACCGACAACGGTTCGCGCCCGCCGCCGATAACGGAGCGCGGCGTTCCGCGACATCATTCGAATTTACGTCGATCGATGTCGTGGAGGTACGAGATGATCAGGATTCGAACGTCGCGAGTCGGAGTTCCGCTATTGCTGGGCGCGGTGATCGCGGGTGGCGCAATCGCGCAGCCGGCGGCGATCCGGGTGGATGACGCGCGTGCCGGTGCGCCGGCGGCCATCTCGAATCAGGGCGAAATGACCTACCTGAACGGCGGGATCGGCAAGGACCAGGCCGACATGATGCGCGCGATGAGCCCGCAATTTCCCGTCCGGATGACGTTTTCGCGGTTCGACGGCAGCGAGGGCACCAACCAATTCGTCGCCGATGTGCGCCTGCGCGTCACCGATCAAGCGGGCCACGCCGTCGTTGACCTGACGTCGCAGGGCCCGATCTTCCTGCTGCGTTTGCCGGACGGCGCCTATACCGTCGAAGCGGAGCACGAGGGTGTCGTCAAGACCCAGCGGCTCTACATCGTTGCCGGCGAGCATCGGGATCTGGCGTTTTCGTGGTCGTAGCGGGCCGCGGGAAAAGTTCCGGTCTCAAGACCTAGGATCTACCGCGCTTCGCGGCGATGCGAAGCCTCAGCGCGTTGAGCTTGATGAATCCCGCGGCGTCCTTCTGGTCGTAAGCGCCGGCGTCGTCGTCGAAGGTCGCGATCGCCGGGTCGAACAGCGAATCGCGCGGCGAAGAGCGGCCGACGCACATGACCGTACCCCTGTAGAGCTTCAATCGAACCACGCCGTTGACGTGGGCTTGCGACGCGTCGATCAGTCCCTGCAGCAGCTTGCGCTCCGGGCTGAACCAGTACCCGTTGTAGATCATTCGCGCATATCGCGGCATCAGATCATCCTTCAGCGCGAGCACCTCGCGATCGAGCGTGATCGATTCCATCGCGCGGTGCGCCTTCAGCATGATCGTGCCGCCGGGCGTCTCATAGCAGCCGCGCGACTTCATTCCGACATACCGGTTCTCGACGATGTCGAGGCGCCCGATGCCGTGGCGGCCACCGATGTCGTTGAGCGTCGCCAGTACGGCGGACGGTGACAGCTTCCGGCCGTCCACCGCGACGATGTCGCCGTGGCGGTAGGCGAGCTCGACGACCCGCGCCTTCGCCGGTGCCTTCTCCGGCGAAACGGTGATTCGCCACATCGATTCCTCCGGCTCGAAATCCGGATCCTCGAGGATTCCGCCTTCGTAACTGATGTGCAGCAGGTTGGCGTCCATCGAATACGGCGCCCCGCCGGCGTTGGCAGCCGTCCGTTTCTTGAAATCGACCGGGATCCCGTGGCGACCGGCATAGGCGAGCAGCTTCTCGCGCGACAGCAGGTCCCATTCGCGCCATGGCGCGATGATCCGGATGCCCGGCGCGAGCGCGTACGCGCCAAGCTCGAAGCGCACCTGGTCGTTGCCCTTGCCTGTCGCGCCGTGCGAGATCGCGTCAGCGCCCGTTTTCTGCGCGATTTCCACGAGCCGCTTGGCGATCAGCGGCCGCGCAATCGAGGTGCCGAGCAGATACTCGCCTTCGTAAACGGCATTCGCGCGAAACATCGGGAACACGAAATCGCGGACGAATTCCTCGCGCAGATCCTCGATGTAGATGTTCTTTTTCCCGATCCCGAGCTTCAGCGCCTTCCGGCGCGCAGGTTCGACTTCCTCGCCCTGTCCGATATCGGCCGTGAACGTGACGACCTCGCAGCCGTACGTGTCCTGCAGCCATTTGAGGATGACGGACGTGTCGAGACCGCCCGAGTACGCGAGAACGACCTTCCCGATATCACTCATCGTTGTTCCGCCATCCGTGAGCAGGCGCTAGTCGATCTTGAGTCCGACTTTCGTGATGACCGGCGCCCACCGTTGCGCTTCGCCGCGAATCAGCGCGCCGAAATCCTCCGGGGATCCGCCGATCAGGTCGAAGCCGAAGCCATGCATTTTCTGCACGACGTCGGGCTCCTTCAGCACCGCGTTCATTTCCGCGTTGAGGCGCGCGACGATCGGGCGCGGTGTGCCCGCGGCGACCAGCACGCCGTTCCACGCGAGCGCTTCGAATCCCGGATAACCCGATTCCGCAATCGTCGGCAGATCCGGCAGCAGGGGAAAGCGCTTGCCTGTCGTTACCGCGAGCGCCCGCAATTTCCCGGCCTGGATCTGGGCCTGCAGCGGCTGCATGACGGCGAACAGCATTTGCGTTTCGTTCTGGATCGTCGCCGTCACCGCGGGCGGCGAGCCGTTGAACGGGACATGCACTGCGTCGAACCCAGCGACGCTCTTGAACAGCTCCATGTTGAGATGCGACGAGCTGCCGTTGCCGACCGACGCGTAGTTCAGCTTGCCGGGATTGGCCTTCGCGTAGCGGACGAGATCGGCGACGCTTTTCACCGGCAATGTCGCATTGACCGCGAGCACGTTGGGCTGGCTCGACGTGATGATCACGGGCGCGAGATCCCTGGCGACGTCATAGGGCAGCTTCTGCAACAGCGGCGCGAACGACAGCGGACCGTTGTAAGCAAGCACCATCGTGTAGCCGTCGGGCGCCGAGTGCGCGACCTCCGATGTCGCCACGATGCCGCCGGCCGCCGGCTTGTTCTCGACGACGACCGGCTGCCCCAGCCGGTCCTTCAGCTTGTCGGCGATCGTACGGCCGAGCACGTCGATCGAACTGCCGGCCGGTGCCGTCATCAGGAACCTGATCGGGTGCTCGGGCCACGCCTGCGCGCCGGCAAGCGGCGCCGCGAATGCGACAGCGAGCAGCGTAAACCTCAATCGTCCGAGCATCGTGCGCTCCATGGAAGTAGACAGTACGGGAGACGGTCCGCCGGAGGCCGATGAGGGCATCGGCGCATTACGCCGCAGCGACGTCGACGCGGCCGCAAACCAGGTATTCGAGCAGCGCTTTTTGCGCATGCAGCCGGTTCTCGGCTTCATCCCAGACAACGCTTTGCGGGCCGTCGATGACGTCGGCCGCCACTTCCTCTCCGCGATGCGCCGGCAGGCAGTGCATGAACAGCGCATCCGGCTTCGCGCGCCGCATCATCGCCGCGTCGACCTGCCAGTGCTGGAAAGCGCGCTGGCGCGTCTCGTTCTCCGCTTCGAAGCCCATGCTGGTCCACACATCGGTCGTCACCAGATCCGCACCCTCGCACGCCGCTTCGGGGTCGTCGAAAAACGCGCAATGGCGGGCATCGACGCCGCCGGGAGGCAAGCGATAGCCGGATGGGGTCGAAACGTGGACGTTGAAGTCAAAAATCCGCGCCGCCTGCAGCCACGTCGCGCAGACGTTGTTCGGATCGCCGATCCATGCGACTGTCCGGCCCTGAATCGTGCCGCGGTGCTCGATGTACGTGTAGAGATCGGCGAGGATCTGGCACGGGTGATATTCGTTGGTGAGACCATTGATGACCGGAACGTTCGAATGGCGCGCGAACCGCTCGATGATCGCCTGCTCGAACGTGCGGATCATCACGACGTCGACCATCCGCGAGACGACGCGCGCGACGTCCTCGATCGGCTCGCCGCGCGATAGCTGCGTATCGCCGCGGTTCAGGTTGATCGCGATCCCCCCCAGCTGATTCATCCCGGCTTCGAACGAGACGCGCGTGCGCGTCGAGGCTTTCTCGAACACCATCGCGAGCGTCCGATCGCGCAGCGGCTGGTATACCTCGTAGCGCTTGAACCGCTCCTTGATCCAGCGCGTGCGCTCGAACAGATAGTCGAGCTGGTCGCGCGAAAAATCCTGGAATTGCAGGAAATGCTGGAGCGGGGATGCGACCATCGGAGTGCGGCGTGGCCCGACGGCCGCCGACTTTCGTCAAAGGGGAAGTCTAGCAGACCGGTTGCCGACCGCCCGCGGCCGACGGAACGCGTTCATTGCGGGTCCGGCGACGCAGCGGTCGCGATGAGAATCCGGTTTCGCCCGGCGCGCTTCGCTTCGTAAAGCGCGCGGTCGGCGGATGCCAGCAGCTCGGCGAACGCCGTGCCGTTGCGTCCGAGTGCGGCCACTCCCGCGGAAAACGTGAAGCCGCCGAGTGTCTCGCCATTCCACGCCACGCGCAGATCGCGCAGCCTCGCGGCGAGACTGGCCAATGCCTTTTCCGCGCCGACGCCATCGGCGTCGGGCAACACGATGCAGAACTCCTCGCCGCCGTAGCGGCACACGACGTCGGCGGGGCGCAGTGCCATCGGCAGCACGCGACCGATTTCACGGAGCACGACGTCGCCCGCCGGATGCCCGTGACGATCGTTGACGAGCTTGAAGTAATCGAGGTCGACGAGCGCCAGCGCGAGCGGCGCGCCGCGGCGATCCGCCGCGCCGATGAGGCCCGGCATCACCGAGTCCAGATAGCGCCGGTTGAACAGTTGCGTCAGCGGATCGTGCACGGCTTCCACGGCGAGCTGCGCCTGCAAGGCCTCGACCTGGATCATCTTGTGCTGCAGATCCGCGTTGAGGCGCGCCAATTCCTCGTTCAGGCGCTCGGTCTCGCGGCGCTGCGCAAGTGCGCGATCGCGCTCGGCGCGCGCGTGCTCGAGCTCGTGCCCGACGCGCAGCAGGTAGTACGCGGCGCTCGCGCGGTACGACATGCGCTTCGTGTGCGCGGCGAGCAGCCGCTGCGAGCATTCGTAAGCTGCGCGGAAATCGCCACGTCCGGCATGACGCTCGGCAAGACGGCCCCAGGCCTTGCATTCGCCCGGCAGATAGCGGTGGCGATGGGCCGCATCGGCCGCCGCCTGCAGCAAGTCGATTGCATGTTCGGCGTCGTCCTGCGCGTCGGCGACCACGGCGTCGGCCCAGCGGCTGTGCACTTCGTTCAGCCCACCGGGGAAGTCGCCGTAAATCGCGCGCGCCGTCTCGGCGCATTGCGCGGCCGGCTCGACGCGGCCGTGGTAGGCGCAGATTTCGGCGGCAATCGCCATGTAGTGATTCTGCGCGGCGCGCCGCGGCGCTGTGGCCGCATCGGCCAGCATCTCCTCGACGATCGCGAGCGCGCGGTCATGCGCGTCGAGGCCGGTCAGCGCTTCGGCGAGGTTCGAGCGCGCGTACATGACGAGCCGCGGATTGTCATAGCAGGCGAGACCTGCGAGCGCGGCTTCCGCGAGCTCGCGGGCCGGCGCGTAGTCCCCGACGGTGACGAGCGCCGCCGCGAGGTTCGACATCACGGTCGGATGCTGCGGCGAAGGCTCGGTGAGGCGGAGCGTCTCCAGCGCTTCGTACAGGTAGCGGATGGCGTCGTCCATCCGATCGGTGAAATAGTGCGCGGCGCCGATCGCATTCAATAACCAGAAGCGATCTTCCGGCGGCAGGACCTGCTGCGCCTCCGGGTACAGCGCGAGCAGCCGGTCGCGCGCGGAACCCGGCGACCGCTCGATGATCGCGAGCCGAGCCGCACCGATTTCCGCGAGCAACGCGCCACGCCGGTCGCCGGCCGAGGCCATGCTCTTCTGCGCCGCGACGATCCATTGCCGCGCCTCGAGCGGATGCGCGGTGAAGAACAGATGGTGAAACGCGATCGTCAGCTCGCACCAGCCGATCGTGCGCGCGTCGCGCTCGTCGGGATCGTCCTGGATTGCCTTCGCGCGCGCGAACGATGCTTCCGGCTCGCGGAAATGGCGCTCCCACAGCTTGACGATGTCGCCGGACGCGGCGTTGTCCACGACGCTACCGTCCAAGGCCGTCACGTCCGCGCACGACAGCGAATGCCCGCTTGTCTACGTCGAACACGCACTCGCGGTCCAACGGTCGCTGACGAAACCATCGTCTGTCGATCCGGCTGAATTCCCCGAGATGACTTGAAGTACACAACATCGCGCGCCTGAAACAATCAGGGCGCCCCGCGGGACGCCCTGCTCACGCATCGGTCGACGAAACCGTTACGGCAATGCCTTGATCGCCTGCGCGAGGCGCGACTTCGTACGCGACGCGAGGTTCTTGTGCACGATCCGCTTGTCGGCGATGCGGTCGATGACCGCCTGCGATTCGCGCAGCGTCGCCGTTGCGGCGGCCTTGTCGCCGGCCGTGATTGCCTTCTTGACTTTCTTCACCGCGGTGCGCAGCGCCGACTTGAGGCTGGCGTTGCGCTGGCGCGTCGCCTCTGCCTGCCGGGCGCGCTTGCGGGCCTGCGCCGAATTGGCCATGAAATCCGATCCTCGTGCGTGACGTGCGATGCTGCGAGATTGCGTGCTGCGCCGCGAATGTGCGAGTTCGCACGCTCCGTTGCGGAAATAGCACCCTTGGAGCGAGCGGGAAAGACCGCGCATAATACGCGGTTTTTGCAGTCCGGGCAAGGCGTTGCGCGGTTTTCCGACTTGAATCTCCTTCGCACTCTCTCGACAGTCAGCGGCATGACGCTGCTGTCCCGCATCACCGGACTGCTGCGCGAAACGCTCAAGGCGACCGTGTTCGGCGCCGGTCTGCAGATGGACGCGTTCGAGACCGCCTTCCGCCTGCCGAACCTGCTGCGGCGGCTCTTCGGCGAAGGTGCTTTTTCGCAGGCCTTCGTGCCGATTCTCGCCGAGTACCGGCGCAAGCGCGGCATCGATGCGTCCCGGGAACTCGTCGGCAATGTCGGGTCGCTGCTCGCGGTGGCCCTGATCGGCCTTTCCGTCATCGGATCGCTGGCTGCACCATGGCTCGTCTATCTGCTGGCGGGCGGCTTTGCGCGCACGCCCGGCAAGGTCGAGCTGACGGCGGACATGATCCGGATCGTCTTTCCGTACGTCCTGTTCGTTTCGCTGGTGTCGCTCGCCGGCGGAGTCCTGAACGTGTTTCGCCGATTTGCGATTCCCGCGTTCACGCCGGTGCTGCTGAACGTGTCGATCATCGGCGCAGCGATTTTTTTCGCGCGCTGGTTCGACCCGCCGATCATCGCGCTCGCCTGGGGTGTCGCGATCGGCGGCGTCGCACAGCTTGCGCTGCAGGTGCGCCCGCTGCTTTCGATCGGCATGCTCGGCAAACCCGGTTTCAATTGGCGCGATGAAGGCGTGCGGCGCGTGCTTCGCGCGATGGGGCCCGCGGTGATCGGCGGATCGGCCGCGCAGATATCGGCGCTGATCAACACGCAACTTGCCGCGCTGCTCGGCGACGGCCGTATCTCGTGGATCACGTACGCCGATCGCCTGATGGAGTTCCCGAGCGCACTGCTCGGCGTCGCGCTCGGGACGATCCTGTTGCCGTCGCTCGCGCAGCATTACAGCGACGCCGATCACCACGAGTACTCGGCGCTCCTCGACTGGGGATTGCGCCTCGCGGTATTGCTTGCGTTGCCTGCCGCCGTAGCGCTTGCACTGCTCGCGCTTCCGCTGGTGTCGACGCTGTACCAGTACGGCAAGTTCACCGTCAACGACGTCATGCAGACGCGCGGGGCGCTGCTGGGCTACAGCTTCGGCCTGCCGGCGCTCGTCCTGGTCAAGATCCTGGCGCCCGGATTCTACGCGCGGCAGGTGATGAGCACGCCGGTGAAGATCGCGTTTTTCACGGTGCTGATCACGCAGACGCTGGCGATCGTGTTCGCGTGGCCGCTCGGGCTGGAGCAAGCCGGGCTGACGCTCGCCACGAGCATCGGCGCGTGTTTCAACGCGGCGTTGCTGCTATGGCTGCTGCGGCGCAAGGGATTCTATCGACCGGAGCCGGGATGGCTGCCGTTCCTGCTCAAGACTTGCGTAGCCGCGGCGGTTCTCGCAGTGCTGATTGCGCTGGCGACGGGCAGCGACGCGGTTTGGCTCGCTGCCGGCGCCGCGAACAAGATCGGCCGTCTCGCCCTGGTGATCGCCGGCGGTGCGGCCGTCTATTTCGGAACGCTCTACGCGTTGGGGTTTCGGCTGGCGGATTTCAATCGCCGCGAAGCGGCCATGCCAACCGATCTGCCGCCGCCGCCCGACGTCGAGGACGCATGAAGGCGCCTCACCCGGGACGGGGCGCGCGTCAGTTCGGGCCGCTGATCTTGCGGTGCGGACAGCGCGTCTTCGTGCAGTCGGCGTAGAGGTACAGCGCATGCTCGCTGATCGCGAATCCGCGCTCCTTCGCGACCTTGATCTGCCGCTTCTCGATTTCCGCGTCGTAGAACTCCTCGACGCGCCCGCATTGCATGCAGACGAGGTGATCGTGGTGCTTGCCTTCGTTCAGTTCGAAGACCGCCTTGCCGGACTCGAAATGGTGTCGCACCAGCAATCCCGCCTGCTCGAACTGCGTCAGCACGCGGTAGACGGTGGCGAGCCCGATGTCGAGCCCCTCGGTCAACAGCAGCTTGTAGACGTCCTCCGCGGTCAGGTGCCGCACCTTCGACGTCTCGAACAGGTTGATGATCTTGAGCCGCGGTAGCGTCGCCTTGAGGCCGGCGCTTTTCAGGTCGTGCGATGTGCTCATCGGTGGTCCCTCCACGCTTGCGGCCTCATGGGCCAAATCAGCCGCTGCGCTGCCCCCCGGAGGGCGGAATTCGCGTTCTGGAGCGGTCCGGCGACGCTCATGGGCGCGATTCCGCGGTCCGCCGAAAATTCGTCGCGGCTATAATAACCATTTGCCTCGATGATTCCCATAGTGTTCCGAGACTCCTTCGGCGCGTGTGCGCGATGCGCGACACGGGCGGCGGCGCTTGCGCTCGTCCTGTTCGCGGTCGGCGGCTGCGCGACGTTCGATCGCTATGCGCCCTCGTGGCGCTCGTTCGGCGTCTACAAGATCGACGTCAACCAGGGCAACTACCTGTCGCAGGACATGGTCGAGAAGCTCAAGGTTGGCATGACGCAGCAACAAGTCAAGCAGTTGCTTGGAACACCGCTCATCACGTCGCCGTTTCGCGCCGACCGCTGGGACTATGTCTACGAGTTCTCGAGGCAGGGCAAGGTGACCGAGCACCGCAATTTCACCGTCTATTTCGCGGATTCGAAGGTAGCGCGCTGGGAGGGCGATGAAATGCCGCAATCGGTCGTCGAGCTCAACCGTTCCGCGGGCGCCAAGGCGTTGCCGGTCATCGCGCCGGACGACAAGGGCTTTTGGAACCGTTTCCTCGACATTTTCCGCAAGTAGCGCGAGACCCGCGAAGGACGCGAGACGTGAGCGTTCGGATCGCAATCGCCGGCGCCGGCGGCCGGATGGGACAGGCGGTGATCGAAGCAGCCGTCGATTCCGACGGCCTGACGCTTTCCGGCGCGCTGGACATGCCGCGCAGCCCCGCGATCGGCGCCGACGCCGGAGAGCGCCTTGGACGATCGACCGGCATACGCGTCGTTTCGGACGTCGATTCCGTTCTCGCCGTGTCCGATGTGCTGATCGACTTCACGCGACCTGCGGGAACGCTTGCCCATCTTGCGGCCTGCGCGAGCGCCGGCGTCGCTGCGGTCGTGGGAACGACGGGGCTCGATGCCGGCGCCAAGGCCGAAGTCGCCGCGTTCGCGCGTGCGATTCCCATCGTGCTGGCGCCGAACATGAGCGTCGGCATCGCCGTGCTGGCTGAACTCGTCGAAGCGGCTGCCAAGCGCCTCGGCCCGGCGTTCGACATCGAGATCGTCGAGATGCATCACCGTCACAAGGTCGACGCGCCGTCCGGGACGGCGCTGCGGCTCGGCGAAGCGGCTGCCGCAGGTGCGGGCGTCGCGTTCCGCGAGCAAGCGGTGTTTGCGCGCGAAGGCGTGACCGGCGAGCGCAAGCCGGGCACGATCGGCTTTGCGGCGCTGCGCGGCGGCGACGTCGTCGGCGATCACACCGTCATTTTCGCAGGTCCCGGCGAGCGGCTCGAACTGACGCACCGCGCGGCATCGCGTCAGAATTTCGCCGCGGGAGCGCTGCGGGCCGCGCGGTTCGTCGCGGCGCGGCGCGCGGAAAAGAACGTCGGCCTGTTCGACATGGCCGACGTGCTCGGCATGCGCTGATTACGCCGCGAGGCGCTCGAATCCGTTCAGACGCTCGATCGCGCTGGCGGCCCTCGCCAGCGATGCCTGCTTGCTCGTGTCACTGATCGCCAAGCCTTCCGCGTACACGAATTCGACGTCGGTGATGCCGACGAAGGCGAGAAACTCGCGGATGTAGGCAGTCTCCGTATCACGCGGCGTTCCTGCATAAAGACCGCCCCGGGTCGCAAACACATACGCCTTCTTTCCGGTCAGCAATCCGACCGGGCCCTTCTCGGTGTACCGGAACGTGACGCCGGCGCGCGCGACATGGTCGAAGTACGCCTTGAGCTGGGACGGAATGCCGAAGTTGTACATCGGCAGGCCGAGCACGATCGTGTCCGCGCCTTCGAGCTCGCGAATCAGCGCGTCGGATTCGGCGACGATCGCCTGCTGTTCGGGCGTCCGTGCGTCGGGCTTGGCCAGAAACGCCTGGAACCGCTCGGCGGTCAGATGCGGAATCGGATCGCGCGCGAGGTCGCGCACGACGACGTTCAGAGCGGGGTCCACCGTCTGCCGTCCGGCGATGAAGCGATCGGCGAGCCGGCTCGACTGCCCGGCGTCGGAGAAAATGCTGGTGTTGAGTTGCAGCAGTGTCATGGCGGCTCTCCTTGGAAGTTCGTCCTGTATCTCGACGCCATCGATTATTCTATTCACTGATCCAATAAAAAAGCGCAAAATATCGACTGTTCCAATCGATTTTACAGATGATATTTTACAGATGAGGCACCCGCCAGATCACCTGCAGCCGCCGAAGGGGTCCCCGGGCATGGGCAATCCCAGCGCGCGAGGCCCGGCGACGCCCTCCGAGCCCA